>NZ_JBIVXP010000011.1:307850-334087 GCF_044769305.1 Streptomyces sp. NPDC090499 | reverse complement strand
GCGTTGACTTTTGGCACGCTGTTGAGTTCTCAAGGAACGGTCGCTTCCTTTGTACTCACCCTCTCGGGCTTTCCTCCGGGCTTCCCTTCGGTGTTTCCAACCTTACCAGATCCGTTTTCCGTTCCGTTTCCGGTCGGAATTCATTTCCAGTGGCCGTTGGAGAGCCTTTGCCTTTTCGATTGCCTTCCGGCTCTCTTTCGGCGAGTCCGACTTTATCAGAAGTTCTTGGCCGGTCTGACCGGCCACTCATTTCTGAGTAAATCGGGGGTGGCTTCAATGTCTCGGAGAGAACTCTCCGTTGTGAAGCAGGATCGATTCTAACGATCAGCCCTGAACCTGTCCAGTTCTAGGCAACTGTTTGAATCTACCTCCCCTTCCCACCCGTGTCAACGGGTCTTCCGGGGCGAAGAGGAGACTAGCAGCTCACAGCACGTCTCCGCACATCAGGCGGCCGTAGGCACGAGCGCGCTGCGCTCGGCCTCCTCGAGGTCGCCTGTCTCACCGGCGCGGGCGGCTCGTCCGCCGACGACGAAGACGTAGGCCAGGAAGGCCAGCTCAGCCACCACTCCGATGCTTATGCGCGCCCACGTAGGCAGGCCGGACGGGGTGACGAAGCCTTCGATGGCGCCGGAGACGAACAGGACGAGAGCCAGCCCGATCGCCATGGCCACGGCGGCGCGGCCCTCTTCGGCCAGGGCCGTACGGCGGCTGCGCGGGCCCGGGTCTATGAGGGTCCAGCCGAGGCGGAGTCCGGTTCCCGCGGCCACGAAGACCGCGGTGAGTTCCAGCAGCCCGTGCGGGAGGACCAGACCCAGGAAGGTGTCGAGGCGGCCGGCCGAGGACATCAGGCCGAAGCCGACGGCCAGGTTCAGCATGTTCTCGAAGAGGATCCAGAGGACCGGGAGACCGAGAAAGACGCCCAGGACCAGGCACATCGCGGCGGCCCTGGCGTTGTTGGTCCACACCTGCGCCGCGAAGGAGGTCGCGGGATGGCTGGAGTAGTAGGTCTCGTACTCGCCGCCGGGGCGGGTCAGCTCGCGGAGCTGGCTGGGGGCCGCGATGGTCGACTGCACGTCCGGGTGGGTGCCGATCCACCAGCCCAGGACGATCGCGATGGCGGTGGATATGAGCGCTGTGGGCACCCACCAGTGTCGGGAGCGGTAGACGGCGGCCGGGAATCCCTGTCCGAGGAAGCGGGCGGCGTCGCGCCAGGAGGCGCGGCGGGTGCCTGTCACGGCACTGCGCGCGCGTGCCACGAGCTGGCTGAGTCGTCCGGTGAGCTGTGGATCGGGAGCGCTGGACTGGATCAGGGAGAGGTGGGTGGCGGTGCGCTGGTAGAGCGCGACGAGTTCGTCGGCCTCTGCTCCGTTGAGACGCCGCTGGCGGCGCAGGAGCGCGTCGAGGCGGTCCCACTCGGCTCGGTGTGCGGAGACGAAGACGTCGAGGTCCATCGGGTCTGCCTGCTCCTCGGCTGATCGTCGACTGCCTGTTGCAACGATGTCGCAGCTGTCAGCTTGTCGTACTGCGGCGCGATGCGCCCTCAGCTTGGCAGACTTGTGCTGTACAGAGCAGACCAGGGGAAGGCGGCAGGCGTGAGTGAGCTGGTGACGGGCGAGGCGGTGGCGCTCGAACTGCGCCCCGCGAGGCTGCCCAGCAGGGCACTCGCCGTGCTGCTCGACCTGATCGTGGCCTTCACCGTGTACATCGGTGTGTCGATCGGTCTCGCGGCGGCCACGGCGTCGCTGGACGACGCCGCGCAGATCGCCCTGGCGATCACGGCCTTCCTGCTGGTGCTGGTCGGTGCGCCGATCGCGGTGGAGACGCTGAGCCATGGGCGCTCGCTCGGGAAGCTGGCGTGCGGGCTGCGGGTCGTGCGGGATGACGGCGGGCCCATCCGGTTCCGGCATGCGCTGGTGCGGGGTGCGCTCGGTGTCGTCGAGATCCTGGTGACGTTCGGGGTCGTGGCCTGTATCGCCTCGTTGGTGTCGGCCCGTGGGCGGCGGCTCGGGGACGTGTTCGCGGGGACCCTGGTCGTGCGGGAGCGGGTGCCCGTCGGGCAGACCCGTTTCGTTCCGCCGCCTCCGCCCTGGCTGGCGGGACGTTTCGCCGAGCTGGACCTGTCGGCCGTTCCGGACGCGCTGTGGCTCGCCGTCCGGCAGTACCTGACGCGGATGCAGCAGCTCGATCCGCAGGTCTCGTGGGCGATGGCCGCGCGGCTCGCGGGGGATCTCGCGGCGCGGACGGGTACTCCGGCGCCGACGGAGATTCCGCCGGCCGCGTATCTGGCGGCGGTGGTGCAGGAGCGGCAGGCCCGAGAGACCCGACGGGCCTTCGCCGACGGGGCTGCTCCTTCCGCCGGTATCCCGAACGCGTACGAGCCTCGGGCATCCGTTGTGCTCCCGGCCGCTGCGTCCGCCCACACACCCACACCCGCACCCATGCCTGCTGTGCCTCCTGCGTCTGTCCCTGGGCCTCCGGCCGCGCCCGTGGCTCCTCCCGCGGCGGCGGCCGAGCGGCCGGTCACCGGGTTCGTGCCGCCGGCCTAGGCGCGGTCCGGCCGGTGGGGCCTGCTGCGCAGCTCAGTCCGTGGGGTCGGTGAAGAACGTCGGCGGTGACCGCAGGTCCTCCAACTCGATTCCGGGGGCTGCCAGAACCACGTCGCCGGCGAGGTGCACGGGGTGCTGTTCGCCGGTGTCCAGGGCTGTGACCTGGTATTCGTCCACGAGCAGCGGGCCGTTGTCAGTGGCGTGTGCTTCTCTTTTCAGCAGGGCCCAGGACTGGTCCACGGTGCGCGGGGCGAGGACCGGGTCCGTGAAGGCCACGAGGCGTACGCGGGTCGCGGCAGCGGAGGGGGTGAGGCGCAGGAGACGGGCGGTGGCGACGAGGAACGCCGGGGACGTGCCGGTGAAGGCGTGGGCGCGCACATTGCCTTCGGTGGCATGGGTGCCGGTGGGATCCGTACGGACCCAGGTGACGCCGTCGAGGGCGGCGCCGCGGACCTGCCAGCCCCCGGCGTGGAGTTCCAGGCGGATGGGGCGGCCGAGGTCGTCGAGGGCGAGATCGACGGAGCCGCCGTGGTCACCGGAGGGGGTGGTCACTTGGGAGACATAACGCCAGCCGGAGGGCCCGGGGGCGCACTGGAAGTGTTCTTCGCCGAGGGGGGTGTGATCGTGCGGATCGTGCAGCGAATAGCGGCCGCGGGGCATGGGGGTCCTGGGGCTTGACGGGGGCGTGGGTCCGGCGTTCGGAACCGCGGTACGGCCGCGCGGGGGATCGTCGGGCCGGAACGGGCCAAAGGGGCAGGCCCCCGGCACGGGGGTGCGGGGGCCTGCCTCGGCGGAACGGAGGACCTCCTGCCGGGAGAGCGCGTCAGTGCACGGGCGCGTGCTCCCGGTGGGCGGGACTCGGACTCAGTAGCGGTAGTGGTCCGACTTGTACGGACCCTCGACCTCCACGCCGATGTACGCGGCCTGCTCGGGGCGCAGCGTCGTGAGCTTCACGCCGAGCGAGTCCAGGTGCAGGCGGGCGACCTTCTCGTCGAGGTGCTTGGGCAGCGTGTAGACGCCGACCGGGTACTCGTCGGGCTTGGTGAACAGCTCGATCTGGGCCAGGGTCTGGTCCGCGAAGGAGTTGGACATCACGAACGAGGGGTGGCCGGTGGCGTTGCCCAGGTTCAGCAGGCGGCCCTCGGAGAGGACGATGATCACCTTGCCGTCGGGGAACTTCCAGGTGTGAACCTGCGGCTTGACCTCGTCCTTGACGATGCCGGGGATCTTGGCGAGGCCGGCCATGTCGATCTCGTTGTCGAAGTGGCCGATGTTGCCGACGATGGCCTGGTGCTTCATCTTGGCCATGTCCGAGGCCATGATGATGTCCTTGTTGCCGGTCGTGGTGACGAAGATGTCGGCCTTGTCGATGACCTCGTCGAGGGTCGTGACCTGGAAACCGTCCATCGCGGCCTGGAGGGCGCAGATCGGGTCGATCTCGGTGATGATCACGCGGGCGCCCTGTCCGCGCAGGGACTCCGCGCAGCCCTTGCCCACGTCGCCGTAGCCGCAGACGACAGCGGTCTTGCCGCCGATCAGGACGTCGGTGGCGCGGTTGATGCCATCGATCAGCGAGTGGCGGCAGCCGTACTTGTTGTCGAACTTCGACTTGGTGACGGCGTCGTTGACGTTGATCGCCGGGAAGAGGAGGTCGCCGTCGCGCTGCATCTCGTACAGACGGTGGACGCCGGTCGTGGTCTCCTCGGTCACGCCGCGGATCTCGGAGGCGAGCTGGGTCCACTTCTGCGAGCCGTCCGTGATGGTGCGGTGCAGGAGTTCGAGGATGACGCGGTGCTCGTCGGACTCGGCGGTGTCGACCGAGGGGACCTTGCCGTCCTTCTCGTACTCGACGCCCTTGTGGACGAGGAGGGTGGCGTCACCGCCGTCGTCGAGGATCATGTTGGGGCCGCCGGTGGGGCTGTCCGGCCAGGTCAGCGCCTGCTCGGTGCACCACCAGTACTCCTCCAGGGTCTCGCCCTTCCAGGCGAAGACCGGGATGCCCTGCGGGTTCTCGGGCGTGCCGTTCGGGCCGACGGCGATGGCGGCGGCCGCGTGGTCCTGGGTGGAGAAGATGTTGCAGGACGCCCAGCGGACCTGTGCGCCCAGGGCGACCAGGGTCTCGATCAGGACGGCGGTCTGCACGGTCATGTGCAGGGAGCCGGTGACGCGGGCGCCGGCCAGCGGCTGGGTCTCGGCGTACTCCTTGCGGATCGCCATCAGGCCGGGCATCTCGTGCTCGGCGAGGGTGATCTCCTTGCGGCCGAAGTCGGCCAGGGAGAGGTCGGCGACCTTGAAGTCCTGTCGGTTGTCGACAGTCGTCATTGCGAGCTGCTCCTCGGGTTGGGTCGAGGGTGGGTACGGCTGGTCTGCGCGGCGGCGGACACAGGGTGCCCGAGAAGAGGACACAGGCATGCCCGCGTGCGCGCAGCGCAGTCCGTCGGAGGCCCTCTCTCCCTCGGACGGTCCGTCTGGGACCGCCCGACCGCCATCAGCAGCGACGTCTGGCTCCGTCCCAAGCTACACCGCAGGAGCGGGCCGTCCCCAGTCCGCCTCCGAACAGATCACGCCGTTCGAGGGGGTCAGTGGCCGGCGGGGTGGGGGGTCGGGCCGCCCGGGGTGGCCTCGGGGTCGGGGCCCTTGGCGGCCTCGGCCTCGCTGTAGATGTCGGGTTCCAGGTAGATCACGCGGGCGATGGGGACCGCGGTGCGGATGCGGGCCTCGGCGGCGTTGATGGCCTTGGCGACCTCGGCGGCCGTGTCGTCGTGCTGGACGGCGATCTTGGCGGCGACGAGGAGTTCCTCGGGGCCGAGGTGGAGGGTGCGCATGTGGATGATGCCGGTGACGGTGTCGCCGTCGACGATCGCGGCCTCGATCTTCCTGACCTCCTCGACGCCGGCGGCCTCGCCGAGCAGGAGGGACTTGGTCTCGGCGGCCAGGACGAGGGCGATCAGGACGAGCAGGACACCGATGCAGACGGTGCCGATGCCGTCCCAGACGCCGTCGCCGGTGATGACGGCGAGGCCGACGCCGCCGAGGGCGAGGACCAGGCCGATGAGCGCGCCGAAGTCCTCCAGGAGGACGACGGGCAGCTCGGGGGCCTTGGCGCGGCGGATGAACTGCGACCAGGACAGCTTGCCGCGCAGTTCGTTGGACTCCTTGATGGCCGTCCGGAAGGAGAAGCCCTCGGCGATGACCGCGAAGACGAGGACGCCCACCGGCCAGTACCAGTGTTCGACCTCGTGCGGGTGGCTGATCTTCTCGTAGCCCTCGTAGATGGCGAACATGCCGCCGACGGAGAAGAGCACGATGGAGACGAGGAAGGCGTAGATGTACCGCTCGCGGCCGTAGCCGAAGGGGTGTTGCGGGGTCGCCTCGCGCTGGGCCTTCTTGCCGCCGATGAGCAGCAGGAACTGGTTGCCGGAGTCGGCGAGCGAGTGGACACCCTCGGCGAGCATCGACGAGGAGCCGCTGAACGCGAACGCCACGAACTTCGATGCCGCGATCGCGAGGTTGGCGCCGAGTGCCGCCACGATCGCCCTGGTGCCGCCTGACGCGCTCATGTGTTCGCGGTGTCCCTTCTGGTTCTCGCCGTCGTCCGTCTACGCCGTCCGGGCGTGCAGCCGTCCCGGCCGGTGCTCGTCTTTGCCCGTGCTTTGCCGGTGGGCCATTCTTGCAGCCCGGTCCCGGGCGGGACGCGGGCCCCTCAGACGATCACCGTGGCGCGGAACACCGTGCCCGCTCCGGACACCTCCGCCTTCTCGGCCGCCGGGACGAACACCGAACGGCCGGGGGCCAGGTCGTACTCGCCGACGCGTACCGCGCCGGCCGTGCAGAGCAGGATCTGCGGGGTGGGCAGGGTCAGGTCGTGGGCGGCGGTGCCCTCGGGCAGGACGTACCGGGAGAGCCGGAACTCGTCGATCGGCGTCTCGTAGACCTCCTCGCCGTCCGGGGCCGCCTCGGGGCGCAGCACGCCGGCGTCGCCCGCCTCGAAGCGGACGATGCGCAGGAGTTCGGGGACGTCGACGTGCTTGGGGGTCAGGCCGCAGCGCAGGACGTTGTCGGAGTTGGCCATGATCTCGACGCCGAGGCCGTTGAGGTAGGCGTGCGGGATGCCGGCGCCGAGGAAGAGGGCCTCGCCGGGCTGCAGGCGGACGTGGTTGAGGAGCATCGCGGCGATCACGCCGGGGTCGCCCGGGTAGTGGTGGGCGATGTCGGCGTAGGGCAGGTAGTCGCCGCCGAGGCGGGTGCAGGCGGCCGTGGTCTCGGCGACCGTGCGGGCCATCTCCTCCCGGTCGGCGGTCAGGATCGCGGTGAGGACCTCGCGCAGGGCCGCTTCCTCGGGGTGGGCGCGCAGCAGGTCGACGTACGGCTTGAGGGAGTCGACGCCGAGGCCGTCGAGGAGTTCGGCGGTCTGCTCGGGGGCGCGGAAGCCGCACAGGCCGTCGAACTCGGTGAGCGCGCAGATCAGTTCGGGCTTGTGGTTGGCGTCCTTGTAGTTGCGGTCCGGGGCGTCGACCGGGATGCCGCGCCGCTCCTCGTCCTCGTAGCCCTGCCTGGCCTGCTCCAGATTGGGGTGCACCTGGAGGGAGAGCGGGGCGCCGGCGGCGAGGATCTTGAGCAGGAAGGGCAGCCGCGGGCCGAACCTGGCCACCGCCTCCTCGCCCAGTTCGGCCTTCGGGTCCGCGTCGATGACCTCGACGAGCGTGCCGCGCGCGGTGCGCGAGGGGGCGCCCGGGTGCGCGCCCATCCACATCTCCGCCTGCGGCTCGCCGCTCGGCTCGACCCCGAGCAGCTGCGGGATGGCGGTCGGGGAACCCCAGGCGTAGGGGCGGACGGTGTTGTCGAGGAGATCCATGACTTCTCTCTGCGGGTTCTCTCTGCGGGCGGGGGCGAGCGTGGGCAACGGGGCGGCACGGCTCACCTGTTCACCGTGCGTTCCCCCACCGGTCGGCCTTCGGTACGGCCCTCAGGTCGTCCTTCGTGCGGTGGGTCCGGTGCCGGTGTCCACTTCAGGCCCCGGAAGCGAGCGTCAGGTAAACGGCGGCGAAATCCGTGACGGCGATCAGTTCCGCCAGGGTCTCCAGCTCGTCGCCCGCCTCGGGCTCCAGCTCGCTGATCGGGGTGTCGTGGCTGAGGGCGAGGTCGCGGGCGGCGGGGGCGGCGGTGAGACCGCCGAGGGGGCGGTCGCGGAGCAGCACCACGCGCGCGTGCAGCGCGGGCGCCTCGTCCACGCGGTCGCGGAAGAAGTCGTCGGGGTCGGCGCTGGCGGCGAGCGGGCCGGCGAGCACGGCGGTGTGGGCGGCCAGGGCTTCGGGGAGTTCGGCGACCAGGGCGGGGCGGCCGGCCAGTTCGGCGAGGGCGGCGGCGAAGCGGCGGCCGGCCGGGCCTGCCGAGTCGCCTTCCGTCCAGACGACCGGGAGGGCGTCGGCGAGTTCCGCGGCGAGGGTCTTGGCCGGGTTGCTGTAGGTCACGATGGCCGGGCCGCAGCGCTCGGCGACGTGGTCGAGGCGGTCGGCGACCTTCTCCAGGGCGTCCGGCGGGGCGTCGAGCAGGCCGATGCGGTCGAGGAGCACCAGCAGCGGAGTGAGCAGCGCCCACAGGACGCCCGGGGAGGAGCCGGCGAGCGGCTCGCCGTGGTCGTACGGAGCCGTCGCCATCGGCACGAACAGGCCGTGGGCGCCGGCCACCGCCTCGGCGAGCGGGGTGTCGGCGGGGGCGACGGCGGCGACCGAGCAGCCGCGCCGGTAGGCCTGGTCGGCAAGGAGGGAGAGGCTGGGTTCGGTGCCGTCCGGGGTGGCGATCAGCAGCAGGTCGACGGAGCCGGCCCAGCCGGGGAGCTCCCAGCGCAGGGCGCCGGCGGCCGGGGCGACGCCGGTGGGGGCGAGGCGGGTGACGGGGCTGCCGGGGCCGGCCAGCGTGCCGAGGAGGTCGGCGGCGTGGGTGGCGGCGACGCCGGGGCCCGCGATCAGGACTGCGCGGGGGCGGCCGTCCGGCTTCAGCTCCTGGACACCGGCCTCGGTGGCGTGCCGGGCGGCGGTACGCACGCGGGCACCGGCCTCGGCTGCGCCGCGCAGCAGACCTCGGCGGTCGGCCTCCGCGAGGGCCTCCGGGGTGTCGAGCAGCGTTTCGTCGAGCATGGAGCGGCCTCCGGTCGCCGGGGTCCTGACGTTCTGCGGTTGTCGTGCCTTGCCTACTGCTTACGCCGGGCGGCGGGCCTCGTCGACGAGGAGGACGGGGATGCCGTCACGGACCGGGTACGCCAGGCCGCACTCCTGGCCGGTGCAGACCAGCTCGGAGTCCTGCTCCTTGAGGGTGGCGTGGCAGGCCGGGCAGGCGAGGATCTCCAGGAGGCCGACTTCGAGCGGCATGCGGGTTCCCTTCGGGGTGGATGTTCGCGTGCGGTCAGGTTACCGCCGGTGGGGTGGGTTGGGCTGGCCACGGGTGCCGGGCGGCCGTCGAGAAGTTGGGGCAGGGGGAAGGGACTCGGCCGGTTGAGAGGGCCTGAGGTGCCGGGGGGCTGGAAGGCCGACGGGGGAAGATATGCCGACTGCCGGCAGCGCCCCGTAACGGGGCGCTGCCGGCTCACTTCGTCGGACCCGCTCAGCGCCGTGGCGGGGAGCCGGGGTCAGGCCCTGATGATCGCCAGTACTTCGTCGCGCACCTTCGTCATCGTCGCCTCGTCCCTTGCCTCCGCGTTCAGGCGGAGCAGCGGTTCGGTGTTGGAGGGGCGGACGTTGAACCACCAGTCGGCGGCGGTGACGGTGAGGCCGTCGAGGTCGTCGAGGGTGAGGTCGTCGCGGTCGCCGTAGGCCGCGCGGATCGCGGCGAGGCTGGCCTGCTGGTCGGCGACCGTGGAGTTGATCTCGCCGGAGCCGGTGTAGCGGTCGTACTGGGCGACGAGGTCGGAGAGGGGGCCGGGCTGGCCGCCGAGGGCGGCGAGGACGTGCAGCGCCGCCAGCATGCCCGTGTCGGCGTTCCAGAAGTCCTTGAAGTAGTAGTGGGCCGAGTGCTCGCCGCCGAAGATCGCGCCGGACCGCGCCATCTCGGCCTTGATGAAGGAGTGGCCGACGCGCGTGCGGACGGGGGTGCCGCCGTTCTCCCGGACCACCTCGGGGACGGTCCAGGACGTGATCAGGTTGTGGATGACCATGCCCTTGCCGCCGTTCCTCGCCAGCTCCCTGGCGGCCACCAGGGCCGTGATCGCCGACGGGGAGACCGGTTCGCCGCGCTCGTCCACGACGAAGCAGCGGTCCGCGTCGCCGTCGAAGGCCAGGCCGAGGTCGGCCGACTCGGCACGCACCCGCTGCTGGAGATCCACGATGTTGGCGGGGTCGAGCGGGTTGGCCTCGTGGTTCGGGAAGGTGCCGTCCAGCTCGAAGTACATCGGGACCAGGGTCAGCGGCAGGCCCTCGAAGACCGTCGGGACCGTGTGGCCGCCCATGCCGTTGCCCGCGTCGACCACGACCTTCAGCGGGCGGACGGAGGTCAGGTCCACGAGTGAGAGCAGGTGGGCCGCGTAGTCGGGCAACGTCTCGCGGGAGGTGATGGTTCCCGGTGTGGCGGCCGGCTCGGGGGCGCCCTCCTGCGACCAGCGCTCCGCCAGCTCCCGGATCTCCGTCAGGCCCGTGTCCTGGCCGACCGGCGCGGCTCCCGCGCGGCACATCTTGATGCCGTTGTACTGCGCGGGGTTGTGCGAGGCCGTGAACATCGCGCCGGGCAGGCCGAGGGCGCCCGAGGCGTAGTAGAGCTGGTCGGTCGAGCACAGGCCGATCTCGGTGACGTCGACGCCCCGGGCCGCCGCACCGCGCGCGAAGGCGCGGGACAGACCGGGCGAGGAGGGCCGCATGTCGTGGCCGACGACGATCGCGTCGGCACCGGTCACCTGGACGAACGCGGCACCGAAGAGTTCGGCGAGCGCCTCGTCCCACTGGTCCGGAACCACTCCGCGTACGTCGTACGCCTTCACGATCTGTGACAGATCAGCTGCAGCGGCCACAGGCCAACCCTCCTGGAATACTTTTGGTCGCCCCAAACTACCTGTCCCGGGTGCGGGTCCGGCATCGGCTCCCCCCGCGGTTCCGTCGCGGACACCAGGCTGTGATCTGCGGTGATCCGGCGCGGATCGCCCGAGGACCGGGGTGAGGAAGGCCAGACCCGCGCCCGTCGCCGCCGCGAAGTGGCCGCTCGTCGCCGCCGGTCCGGAGAGGTTCATGACGTGGGCGAGGGCGAGCGCGGACGTCACGGTGAGGACCGCGAACCGCAACCCGCGTACGGTCGCCGCCCCTTCCACGACCGCCACGCGCGCGTGCACGCGCAGGACGGCAGCCGTGGCGATGCCGGCGAACAGGACCGGCGTGCCGCCCGTGGAGACGACCGGCCGGGTGCGGAGATTTCCTCCGGCCGGTTCACCCGTCGGGTTGACGACTGCAGCCGTACGGCGACCGGTGGCGTGACCGTGCGCGTCAGTTGTCCGGTGACCGCAGCACCCGCAGATGGCCGCGCCGGGCGACCTCCATCGGGTCCGCGCCGCGGCCGCCGCCCGCCTCGGCCGCCCGCTCCTGGGGGCGGGCCGCCTCGCGCACCGCGTTCGCCAGCGCTTCCAGGTCGTCCCCGCTGGGACGGGCGGGAGCGGAGCCGTCGAGGAGCCGGACGACCTCCCAGCCGCGCGGCGCGGTGAGGCGCTCGGAGTGCTCGGCGCACAGGTCGTAGCAGTGGGGTTCGGCGTAGGTGGCGAGCGGGCCGAGGACCGCGGTCGAGTCGGCGTAGACGTACGTCAGCGTCGCGACGGCGGGTCGGCCGCAGGCGGTTCGCGAACAGCGACGTACAGGGCTCACGACGTTGGACGGTACCGCACTCTTGAGCGGGCCGCGACGACTCTCCCCCAGGTCACTCCACCGTGTCGTACTGTGAAACGTCCCACACACCCCTCCCGACACGCCCTGTTGACCTGCGCGGAACGGATCGTCCGGGGTCACGGCCCGCACCCCATCCGGTCACGAGTCGGCACAAACACCGTCAATTGCCTTGAGTTCGCCGGTCTCGTGGAGATACGGAAACGAGCCCAACCTTGGCCGGAATGGTCATCCTGTGACATGCCGTCCCGGGCGTTGTCGGTGCGCGGAGCGGCGCGGCCGGAGCCTGCGAGGACTACGCTTCACCAGTGATGGACAACCGTGTACCGCCCCGTGCCGCCGGCCCCGGGCCTCGTCGACGCGACCGCCACGGCCGGGGCATGCGCGGGCCGATCGCGCCGCCTCAGGTGCCGCTGGCCGCGAGCCGCGCAGACGTGTTCGCGGATCTGGTGCAGGACTCGGTGGAGCGCCTGGAGCGGCGCTGGCCGCAGCTCGCCGACATCGATTTCCTGGTGCTCGAAGTACCGCGGCTGCAGGACCGGCACGGCGAGAGCTGGGACGACGAGGCGGTGCCGCTGGGCGGCATCATTCCCGCGCGCGAGGGACGCCGGGCGCGGGTGGTCGTCTACCGGCGGCCGGTCGAGATCCGCACCAAGGGGCGCGACGAGCGGGCCGCGCTGGTGCACGAGGTCGTCGTGGAGCAGGTCGCCGAGCTGCTCGGTCTCACTCCGGAGACGGTAGATCCCCGGTACGGCGAGGACTGAGCCCCCGGCGACCTGAGCCTCCGGTGGCCTGCCTCGCGCCGCCCGCCTACTTCTGCAGCACGGACACGTCCTGGTCCGCCTCCGGTACGGCCACCGTGCCGCGGTCGTCGGGGAGGGTCTGGATCGTGAAGCCCGGGACGCCGCCCTCGGTGGCCGCCAGGGCGCGGGCGCCGTAGACCGGGCCGCCGGAGACCGTCTCCACGGTCAGGGCGTAGGTGCCCTTCAGTCCGGACGGGACCGGGGCGTCGACGTTCTGGGTGGTGCCGGACTTGATCGTGAACGTCTTGGACACCGCCGTGCCGCCACCGCTGCCCGCCGACGCCGTGACCTTGACCTGGGCGGTCGCGGTGGGCGCGGTCAGGGAGAGGGTGGTGCCCTTGCCGCTGTTGTCGGCGGACGTCGCGCGCGTGCCGACCGGGGCGGTCGCCGGGATGTACGCGGTCTCCTGGTTGCTTCCCTTGCCGCGGGTGACGCGCAGCGCGGCCACCACCGGGACGGACTGGTCGGAGGGGGTGAGGAGCAGCGAGCCCGCCTCGCCGCGCGTGACGTCGCCGAGGTCGGTCGCGGTGGTCATGCCCGCCTTGACGTGCAGTGTCTCGTTGCCGGCCGGGGTGATCGTGCCGTCCGGGGAGGCGAGGCGCACCTTCAGGTCCGCGTCGTTGTCGCCGGTGGTGAAGGCGATCAGCCGGACGTCGGTGGCGTCCTTGGGGATGCCGGGCAGCACCAGGCTGCCGGACGGGTCGGCGGAGGCGGCCAGCCAGTCGCCGCCGGTCTTGTCGTCCAGGGCCTGCACGCTCGCGCCGACCCGGCCGCTGCGCACGCTCACGTGCACGGTCAGGTCGGTCTGGCGCTCGTCGGTGAGCGTGGACAGCAGGACCGGCTCGCTGGCGTGCGGTTGGACCGTGATGCCCTCCCCCACCGGGGACTTGAGCTGGCCGTCCTTGCCGTACAGCTCGATGTCGACCACGGCGGCGCTGTCGTCGGGGTTGGTGAGGTGCACGTAGTCGGTGCGGCTCGCGGCGGTGCTGGCGCCGGGGAACCAGAAGTCGGTGTCGGCCGCCGTGCAGTTGACCCCCTGGAGGCCGCGCCCGGTGCCCGCGGCGACCTCGGTGGTCTCCTGGACCGTCCAGCCGGGGGCGTACTTGCCCTCGGCGGTGCCGACGTAGGCGGGCCCGTCGGCGCCGGAGGTGTCGCCGGTGGCCGGCGTGCCGGGCGTCTTGGGGGTGAGGACGGGCTTGGCGGCCTTCTTCTTGCCGCCGCCGCTCCCCGTCCCGTCCGCCGACTGCTCGGTGGCGGCCTGGAGTCCGGCCTTGCCGTCGCTGGTGGTGCCCTCGGTGACGGGCGTGAACGACGTGTACGAGGTCTCCGCGATGTCGGACAGGCTGGGCGCCGGGCACAGCAGCGTGGAGCGCTCCACAGGCAGCTGGGCGGCCGCCTCTGCGGTGTGCGCGGGGGCCGTGGCCGGCGCGCTGAGCTCGGCGAACCCGGTGACCGCCGCGAGGGCGGCCGTACCGGCGAGCAGGGACAGGGTGGTGCGGTTCACTGCTGGCTCCCGTCGTGGTGCTCGCCGCCGGTGCCGTGGTGGTGCTGGGCGGCCGGGTCGTAGGCGGGGTCGTAGGCCGGGTCGTAGCCCTGCTGGTACGTCGGGTCGTACGCCGCCTGCCCCTGCTGGCCGCCGTAGGCGTACGGGTCGTACTGGCCGGTCTGGTAGGGGTCGTAGGTCTGCTGGTCGTACCCGCCGGTCTGGTACTGGCCGGTGCCGGTGCCCTGGTACTGGTCGGCGTAGCCGGTGTCGTAGCCGTCGGCCTGCGGGTAGGACGCCGGGTCCCACTCGTCGTAGGACTGCTGGTGCGGAACGGCGGCCTGGGTCTCCTCCGCCGGGGCCGTCGGGAAGTCGGTGCCCTCCGCGGTCTCCTGGAACTCCTGGGTCTCCGGGGTCTCCTGGAACTCCTCCTCGGCCTCCGCCTGGGCGCGCAGGCGGCGGGCGCGGCGGCCCTCGCCGTCGGTGGCCTGGGCGGGGACCGGCCGCTCCTCGGGGAGGTCGTCGTCGACGTCGCGGCGGCGGCCGGGCAGGGCGAGCACGACCAGGATGACGGCGAGCGCGCCCTGGACCCACAGCCAGAGGGTGTGGGTGAACGGGGTGTCGTAGGTGACGTCCAGCTTCCCGCCGCCGGAGGGGAGTTCGAAGCCCTGGGCCCAGCCGTCGACGGTGGTGCGGGTCAGCGGCTTGCCGTCCAGGGTGGCCGTCCAGCCCGGGGAGGCCGAGTCGGCCAGGCGCAGGACGCGGCCGTCGGCGCCGGCCGGGACGGTGGTGTGGATGTCGACGGGTCCGGCGGCCACGGAGACGGCGGTACCGGAGCCGTTCGCCGGCACGATGGCCGCGCGGGAGACCTGCTGGTCGACGCGCCACAGGGCGCTGCCGTTCTGCTGGCTGAGCCGGGACAGGCCGGGCGTGGCGTCGAGCACGCGCGTGATGTCGCGCGGCGCGCCCTTGTGGACCAGGACGTAGCGCACCGCGAACCCGCCGAGCTGGTCGGCCTGGTCGGCGCCGGAGCCGGCCACCAGGTTGGCGACGACCTTGTCGAGCTTGGCGTTCTCGCCGTCGGCGGCGGCCACCTCGGCGTCGCCCATGCGGGCGCCGGAGCCGCGCACCAGCATGTAGGTCACGCGCGCGGTGCTGTCGCTGTCGAGGACGAGGGTGCGGACCTGGTCGGTGGTGGAGCTGTCCTCGGCGACGAAGGCGGGCACCTGGGTGGGGTCGCGACGCTCGACCGGGCCGTCGGCGCCCGCGATCATCCAGCCGGCGGCGAGCAGCAGCGGGCCCGCGGCGGCGGCGAAGGCGATCAGGGCGGCGACCGGCTGGCGCCAGCCGAAGCTCTGCTCGGCGACCCGCGAGCGTGCCCCGTCGGCGCCGAGTGCGGCGGCGGACAGGATCGCGATGCCGTAGACGAGGGTCGCGGGACCGGCCCAGGCGGACTTGTTGGACAGGACCGCGAAGACCAGGCCGACCAGGGCGACCGCCCAGGCGGTGCGGACCGCCGACTGGCGCTCGGAGCGCAGCAGGGCGGCGAGCGCGGCCAGGACGACGCCGATGAGCAGCAGCCCGTCGACGGTGCCGGGGCCACCCGGGCTGGCGCCGAGCAGGTCGAGGGCGGAGGCGGCCGAGGAGCCGTACTCCAGGCCTGCCTCCTTGAAGAAGCCGGACGGCAGCAGGGTCAGCGACCAGGGGGCGAGGACCAGCAGCGGGGTGCCGAGCTGGACCAGCAGCCGCAGGCCGGAGGCGACCAGGTCGGAGCGGCGCACGGCGACCACGGCGAGGCCGAGGACCAGGGCGATCGGCCAGACGATCGGCGTGAACGCGATGGTGACGGTCAGCAGCAGCGCGTAGGCCCAGGTGGCGCGCCAGCTGCCGCGTGCCCCGGAGGCGTGGGTGAGCCCGCTGGCCGCGATGCCCGCGCGGGCGATCAGCGGCAGCAGGATCGCGAGGACGGCGGTGCCGATGCGGCCGCCCGCGAGGGCGCCGGTGGCGGCGGGCAGGAAGGCGTAGGCGATGGCCGCCCAGGCGCGCAGCAGCCGGGAGGTGACCAGCGGGCGGGAGGCGAAGTAGGCGGTGAACCCGGCCAGCGGCACCGAGGCGACCAGCAGCACGGTGACCGCGAGCCCGGTGGAGCCGAACAGCAGGGAGGCGAACGAGGCGACGATCGCGAGGTACGGCGGCGCGGACGGGGTGCCGCCGGCGCCGACGGCGTGCCAGGCGTCCAGGTAGCGCGACCACAGCTCGCCCGCGCTGCCCGGGGCGGGCAGCAGGGCGCCGCCCGCGAGGGCGCCGGAGCCGAGCAGGGCACGGCAGGCGGCCAGCGAGATCAGCAGCAGCACCAGGAAGAGCACCGGGCCCGGTTTGCGGGCGATGCGCTTGAGGCGGGCGAACTGCTCGATCTCCAGGAAGTCGGCGTCGTCGCCGCCGGGCCCGGACTCGACGGCGCCGCCGTGCCGGCCGGCCGCGGAGATCTCGTCGTCGGCGCCGAAGAGGTTGCCCGCGACCTGTTCGACGGTGGCCCGGACGGTGGCGCCGGGCGGCGGGAACAGGGGGCGCAGCTCGCCCTTGTCGAGCTGGGAGCGGCCGCGCCTGCGCCGCCCGGCGATGATCCGCTCGGGCCGCAGCAGGGTGCCGAGCAGGCCGCGGATCTCGTCGAGGGCCTGTCCGGGGACCTTGCCGACGAGGTAGGCGACGGTGCGCAGCAGGGTGCCGACGACCAGGCGGAACAGGATCCAGGGCAGCACGGCCGTGCGGGCGTTGACCAGCAGGGTGTAGATCGCGCCGGCCTTGTCGACCTTGTGCGGGGAGGTGGCGGTGCGGCCTGCGCAGTCGACGGTGCGGCGCTCGCGGGAGGCTGCCTCGGCGTGCCGGACGACGGCCTCGGGGGCGACCAGGACGCGGTGGCCGGCGTTGTGCGCGCGCCAGCACAGGTCGACGTCGTCGCGCATCAGGGGCAGCCGGCGGTCGAAGCCGCCGAGCTCCTCGAAGACGTCGCGGCGGATCAGCATGCCGGCGGTGGAGACGGAGAGCACGGGCCGCACGTGGTCGTGCTGGCCCTGGTCCTGCTCACGGCGGTCCAGGCCGGTCCAGCGGCGGCCTGAGTTGGCGATGGTGACGCCGACCTCCAGGAGCTGTCGGCGGTCGTACCAGCCGCGCAGCTTGGGGCCGACGACCGCCACGTCGTCGCGGCCCAGCTCCATCTCGTTGTCCACGACCCGGAGCAGCTGGGCCAGGGCGTCGGGTTCCGGGGCGCAGTCGTCGTGCAGCAGCCAGAGCCACTGGACCGGCTCGCCGTGCGGCAGCTCGGGCATGTCGTAGGCGTCGTCGCGCCACTGGCGGGTGACCGGGTCCCAGCCGCTGGGCCGCTTCAGGTACGGCAGGTCGTCCGGGGTGAGGACGGGCGCGGTGCGGCTCGCCTCCTCGACGGCCTGGCCGAAGCCGGTGCGGCGGGCGAGGTGCAGGACGTTGGCGTCGCCGAGGGAGGCGGTGAGCTGCTGGGCGGAGTCGTCCGCGCTGCCGGTGTCGGCCGCGACGGCGTACTGGACCGGGCGCTCCTGGCCGAGCAGCCCGGCGAGCGCGTCGGGCAGCCAGCGGGCGCCGTCGTGGGAGACGAGCACCGCGGTCACCACGTGACGCGGGAACTCTGGTGTGGCAGCGCCTGCTTCGGCTGCCGTGTGGCTGTGCACGGACATCGAGGTACGGGCCCCGGTTCGATGGACTGCGGTGGACTCCTGCGCCCGCTGGTGGCGGCGAGGCGTCTCGGACGAGCGCCCACACTATCGGCTGGGCATGTCGACGGCCCGCCGCCTGTGGATAACCCATGGGCGACGGGCCGTTCGCGCAGCTCAGATGTGTACGTTGTGTGGACGTCCGCCTCGGCCGGCAGCCCCTGCGGGTCAGACGGCGGCCTTCTTGAGGCGGCGGCGCTCCCGCTCGGAGAGTCCGCCCCAGATACCGAACCGCTCGTCGTTGGCGAGGGCGTACTCGAGGCACTCGGAGCGCACCTCGCAGGCGAGGCAGACCTTCTTGGCCTCTCTGGTGGAGCCGCCCTTCTCGGGGAAGAAGGACTCGGGGTCGGTCTGGGCGCACAGCGCGCGCTCCTGCCAGCCGAGTTCCTCGTCCGCGTCGTCGACCAGCAGTTGCTGCACCAGCTCGGTCATGTGCGCCCCTCGTCTGTCTTTCACGTCCCCGTGCGTGGCCGTTACCGATTTCGGCTGAACGACACGAGTGAAATTACAAGTGTGCTGCTCCGGGCGAGTCAAGCCGAGATCTGCTATTGGGCCCGTTATTCACTCTGCGGAACCAAGGCCGTGCGGAAAGTGTTCAAATCGGCATAAACCTTGACATGCAGACGAGGCCCCGGCCGGGGCCTCCGACCCCATACAGAGCTTGTACGGAGAAGGACGCCCAGATGTTCGATCGCGTTCCGAGGTGGCTCGCGCGCCCGGTTGTGCGCCATGTGTCCCGGGTGCCGACTGAACAAACCTTTCGGCAGCGAGGTGAACCGGATGAGGTGAACCGTGTCCCACATACCGGGCGTCGAGTTGACACGGGAAGTGTGAACCGATGTCCTTGTGGGCATGCTCGCGAACTTGGCACTCACCTCGACCCGCACCGCCGGGTCCCACGGTGCTGCCCGTGCTCGCTGTAGCTGTTGCTGTTCCAGCTGTTGAGCCGTGGTCGTAGCCGAATCCGGCCGCTCCCGCTCCAGCTGCAGACCGAGTCCCCGGACTCGGTCTTCGCTTTTCGTTCCCCGCTGACCTTCTTCACTGAGGAACCACCGCACCCCCATGAACAGCGACAACGACCTCCAGATCGCCGGCGACATCCTCGAAGTCACGCACCTGCTGCAGCCTCCGCGCGAGCACCCGGTCACCGTGGCCGAGTTCGTCGGCCTGGCCCGCGCGATCGCCGCCGACCGCGCCCAGTGGGAGCACCTCGTCCGGTACGACGCGACGAGCCGCTGGTACCACCGGCTGCGCACCGGCCCCGGCTACGAGGTGTGGCTGCTGTCCTGGGTGCCCGGCCAGGGCAGCGGGCTGCACGACCACGGCCGCTCCTCCGGTGTGCTGACCGTCCTGGAGGGCGCGCTCACCGAACGCACCGGGCGCGGCACGCGCGCGCTGGGCGCCGGCGCGCAACGGGTGTTCGCGCCGGGGTACGCGCACGAGGTGGTCAACGACACGCTGGAGCCCGCGGTGAGCCTGCACGTCTACTACCCGGGGCTGACCGAGATGCCGATGCACACGGCCGCGGCCGCCGCCTGCGAGGCCCGTCCCGTGACTGCGTGACGCGTTGTCGGACCCGCCTGCAAGACTTGGCGCATGCGCATTGTGGTTCTGGCAGGCGGCATCGGCGGTGCCCGGTTCCTGCGCGGTCTGAAGCAGGCCGTGCCGGACGCCGACGTGACCGTCATCGGCAACACCGGGGACGACATCCACCTCTTCGGGCTGAAGGTCTGCCCGGACCTCGACACGGTGATGTACACCCTCGGTGGCGGTATCAACGAGGAGCAGGGCTGGGGGCGGGCCGACGAGACCTTCCACCTCAAGGAGGAGCTCGCCGCCTACGGGGTGGGGCCGGACTGGTTCGGGCTCGGCGACCGGGACTTCGCGACGCACATCGTGCGCACCCAGATGCTGGGCGCCGGATACCCGCTGAGCGCGGTCACCGAGGCGCTGTGCGACCGCTGGAAGCCGGGCGTGAAGCTGATCCCCATGACCGACGACCGGGTCGAGACCCACGTCGCGGTCGAGGTCGACGGCGAGCGCAGGGCCGTGCACTTCCAGGAGTACTGGGTACGGCTGCGGGCGGGCGTCCCCGCCGAGGCGGTCGTCCCGGTCGGCGCCGAGCAGTCCAAGCCCGCGCCCGGCGTCCTGGAGGCGCTGGCCGAGGCGGACGTGATCCTCTTCCCGCCGTCCAACCCGGTGGTCTCCGTCGGCACGATCCTCGCGGTGCCCGGCATCCGGGAGGCCATCGCGAACGCCGGGGTGCCGGTGGTGGGCCTCTCCCCCATCGTCGGGGACGCGCCGGTGCGCGGGATGGCCGACAAGGTGCTCGCGGCGGTCGGCGTGGAGTCGACGGCGGCGGCGGTCGCCGAGCACTACGGCTCCGGGTTGCTGGACGGCTGGCTCGTCGACTCCGTGGACGCGGGCAGCGTCGCGCGCGTGGAGGCGGCCGGCATCCGCTGCCGGGCCGTACCGCTCATGATGACCGACCTGGACGCGGCCGCGCAGATGGCCCGCGAGGCGCTGGCACTGGCCGAGGAGGTGCGCGGGGCATGACCGACGCGATCGACACGGCCGGCACGGCCGATACGACCGGCACCGCCGACACGACCGGCACGGCCGACGCGGTGCCCGCGTACCGGGTGTGGGCGCTGCCCGGGATCCCCGAGGTCCAGCAGGGCGACGACCTGGCGAAGCTGATCGCCGCGGCCGAGCCGGGGCTGGCCGACGGGGACGTGGTGATCGTCACCTCCAAGATCGTCTCCAAGGCCGAGGGACGGCTCGTCGAGGCGGCCGACCGGGAGGCGGCGATCGACGCCGAGACGGTGCGGGTGGTGGCCCGGCGCGGGACCCTGCGGATCGTGGAGAACCGGCAGGGCCTGGTCATGGCCGCGGCGGGCGTGGACGCGTCCAACACCCCCGCCGGGACCGTGCTGTTGCTGCCCGAGGATCCCGACGCCTCGGCCCGCGCCGTCCGCGCGGGCCTGCGGGACGCGCTGGGCGTCAACGTCGGCGTCGTCGTCACGGACACCTTCGGGCGACCCTGGCGCTCGGGGCTCACGGACGTCACCGTCGGCGCCGCCGGCGTGGAGGTGCTGGACGATCTGCGCGGGGGCGTGGACGCGTACGGCAACCCGCTGGTCGCGACGGTCGTCGCCACCGCCGACGAACTGGCCGCCGCCGGCGACCTGGTGAAGGGCAAGGCGACCGGGATGCCGGTCGCCGTGGTGCGGGGCCTCGCCCATGTCGTGGCCGACGCAGGCGACGACGGGGACGGCGCGCGGGCGCTGGTCCGGGACGCCGGCAGCGACATGTTCCGGCTCGGCACGTCCGAGGCGGTCCGGGAGGCGGTGGCGCTGCGGCGGACGGTGCGGGCCTTCACCGACGAGCCCGTCGACCCCGGGGCGGTACGGCGGGCGGTCGCCGCGGCCGTGACCGCGCCGGCGCCGCACCACACGACGCCGTGGCGGTTCGTGCTGCTGGAGTCGGCCGAGGCACGCGTCCGGCTGCTGGACGCGATGCGCGATGCGTGGATCGCCGACCTGAGGAAGGACGGCAGGTCGGAGGAGTCCGTCGCGAAGCGGGTACGGCGCGGGGACGTGCTGCGGAACGCGCCGTACCTGGTCGTGCCCTGCCTAGTGATGGACGGGTCGCACACGTACGGGGACGCGCGGCGGGACGCGGCCGAGCGGGAGATGTTCGTGGTGGCGGCGGGGGCCGCGGTACAGAACTTCCTGGTCGCGCTGGCCGGGGAGCAGCTGGGATCGGCGTGGGTGTCGTCGACGATGTTCTGCCGGGATGTGGTGCGGGATGCGCTCGCGCTTCCGGCCGAGTGGGATCCGATGGGGGCGGTCGCCGTGGGAAAGGCCGCGGAGGAGCCGCGGGAGAGGGCGCCGAGGGAGGTCGGGGACTTCATCGAGGTGCGGTGAGTTGCGGTACGGCCTTCGGTTCGGGGACGTTCGGTTTCGCGGGCGGGGGCGGGTTGGTGGGGGATGGACGCGCAGTTCCCCGCGCCCCTGAAGGGGCGCTCTGGGCCTAGGATTCCTTGAATGGCTGGTCGGTTTGGTCCTCGGCCCACGCGTACGACGGTGCGGGGTGGGCAGGTCGTCGTGCCCGCCGGTGGTGTTCCGAGGCAGGCTGTCGCGGCGGGGCGGGTGCGGGCCTGGAAGCCGGACGGGGTTCTTGATCTGGGACTCGTGCTGGGGCCGCTGCGGCGGGGGCCCGGGGATCCGACGTTCAGGGCCACCCGGGACGGGTCCGTGTGGCGGGCCAGCCTGACGCCTGCCGGGCCGGGCACGCTGCGGGTCGCCGGGTACGGCGGTGAGGTGCGCGGGGAGGCCTGGGGGCCGGGAGCCGGGTGGCTGCTGGACCAGTTGCCGGAGATGCTCGGTGCCGCCGACGACCCGTCCGTGTTCGTGCCCCGGCACCGCGTCGTGGCGGCGGCCCGGCACCGTCGGCCGGGGCTACGGCTGACGCGGACCGGGCTGGTGCTGGAGTCGCTGATCCCGTCGGTCCTGGAGCAGAAGGTCACCACCGACGAGGCGTACCGCGCCTGGCGGTTGCTCGTACGCAGGTTCGGGGAGCGCGCGCCGGGCCCCGCGGGGGTGGGCGAGCGGCCGATGTGGGTGATGCCGGCGCCGCGTACCTGGGCGCTGATTCCCTCCTGGGAGTGGCACAAGGCCGGGGTCGACGACAAACGGGCCTCGACGATCCTGCGGGCGGTGCGGGTCGCCGCGCGGCTGGAGCAGGCCGTGGGGATGGCGCCGGAGGCGGCGCAGACGCGGCTGGAAGTGGTGCCCGGGGTGGGGCCGTGGACGTCGGCGGAGACCGTGCAGCGCAGTCATGGCGCGGCGGACGCGGTGACGGTCGGGGACCTGCACCTGCCGGGGATCGTCGGGTACGCGCTGGCCGGGGACCGGCATGCCGACGACGAGGTGATGCTGCGGCTGCTCGAGCCCTATGCGGGGCAACGGCATCGGGCGGCTCGGTTGATTCTGCTGAGCGGGCAGACGCCGGCGCGGCGGGCGCCGCGGATGCCGAAGGGGGATATCGGCCGGCTGTGAGCGGTGCGGGTGGGCTGGGGCGGGGACGCTTACCGGCGCTTGCAGGCTGGGTCAGCTGACAAGGCGCCCGCGACGGAGGCGCCCCGTAAGGGGCGCTGGGGGTCCCCCCGGCCGAAGGCTGGGGGAGGAACTGCGCGAGCAACCCCCACCGGCCCGTGGTGGAGCGCCTGCCCCCTGCGGCGTCCGGGGGCGCAGCCCCCGCGGACGGCGCCCCCGATCCCGCCGCACGACTACTGGTCGGAAGAGAACCGCACCGCGCCCGCCGGGATCATCGCGTCGCACCACACCCTTGCGCCGTCGCGCAGTTCGTTGTCGGCGCCGATGACCGCGCCGTCGCCGATGACCGTGCCGGTGAGGATCGAGCGTTCGCCGACGCGGGCGCGTTTGCCGATCAGGGAGTCGGTGATGACGGCGCCGGGTTCGATCACGGCGCCCGGGAGGATCGTCGAGCCGAAGACCCGCGCGCCCTCCGCCACGAACGCACCCTCGCCCACCACCGTGCCGCCCGTCAGCTTCGCGTCCGCCGCGACCCGGGCCGTGGGAAGGACGAGGCGGTCGCCGCAGCGTCCGGGGACCGCCGGGGACGGGGCGCGGCCGAGGACGAGGTCGGCCGAGCCGCGGACGAAGGCCGCGGGCGTGCCCAGGTCGAGCCAGTACGTGGAGTCGACCATGCCCTGGAGGTGGGCGCCGGCCGCCAGGAGCTCCGGGAAGGTCTCCCGCTCCACCGACACCGGGCGGCCCGCCGGGATCGTGTCGATGACCGACCGGCGGAAGACGTACGCCCCCGCGTTGATCTGGTCGGTGACGATCTCCTCGGGTGTCTGCGGCTTCTCCAGGAAGGCGAGGACGCGGCCGGTCCCGTCGGTGGGGACGAGGCCGTACGCCCGCGGGTCCGTCACTTTCGTGAGGTGCAGGGAGACGTCGGCGGACGTCGACTCGTGCGTGTCCACCAGGGCACGGATGTCCAGGCCCGTCAGGATGTCGCCGTTGAAGATGAGGACCGGGTCGTCGGGGCCGGAGTGGAGGCGGGCGGCCACGTTGCGGATCGCGCCGCCGGTGCCGAGGGGCTCCTCCTCGGTGACGTACTCGATGTGCAGGCCGAGTGCCGCGCCGTCCCCGAAGTACGGTTCGAAGACCTCCGCCAGGTAGCTCGTCGCGAGGACGATGTGCTCCACGCCCGCCGCTCTGGCTCTGGCCAGCTGGTGCGTCAGGAACGGCACGCCGGCCGCCGGGACCATCGGCTTGGGCGTGTGGACCGTGAGCGGGCGCAGCCGGGTGCCTTTGCCGCCGACCAGGAGGATCGCTTCTGTCACCTGTCGTCTCTGCTTCCTGCCGGGACCGGCCGAACTCTGTGTCGGCCGGCCAGTGTATGCAGACCGTGCGACGGCGCCCTCGACGGCCGCGCGGTGCCACGCGGCATGGGTGTGCGGTTTTCCCCCGACTGCCCCCGACGGCGTCGACCGCCGGCCACGTACTCAGCGCCCCTGAAGGTGCGCGGAGCTGGTCCGGGCCGAACCGAGCTTGGCGTAGAGCTTGGCGCCTGGGCAGTCGGTGGCGTACCCGTCCCTGTGGCCGGAGATCACGTTCAGTCGTACGTTCTTCCCCTTTGGGTACAGATTGCCACCCCCGGACTTCAGATATGTCTTTCCCTTCGGATTGGCCCCGAAGAGCCCGAGTTTCCAGGCGGTGAGCCTGGCGATGCCGGTCACGGCGGCCGCGGGCGGCTTGTGCGAACCGAAGGTGCCGATCACCGCGATACCCATGCTGTTGTTGTTGAACCCGAGGGTGTGGGCGCCCCTGACGGCCTTCGCCACTCCCCCGGCGCGACCCTCGTAGACGGTTCCGCACTTGTCGACGAGGAAGTTGTAGCCGATGTCCCGCCAGCCCATGCTCACGACGTGGTAGCGGTAGATACCGCGGATGACGGACGGGGCGTCGGAGCAGCGGTATCCGTTGCCGGAGTCGGTGTGGTGGACGAAGGCCACCTTGACCTTCCCCGTGTAGACGAACCCCTTCTCGCGCAGCGACTCGTCGGCGCCCCAACCACGGCGGGTGACGATCCTCGGGCGCGGTCCGATGTGCGGCTTCGCGAGCGGGGCGGTGCCGCCGCTGAGTTCGCGGAGTTCGCGTTCGGTGTCCGCCCGGCTGAGCGCGGGGATCTCGGTGGCGGCGAAGGACACGAGGTCGGCGTTGACCGCGGCCGCCGCGTCGGCCGTGGTGTCGGTGCGGGCGCTGTCGCCGGGCAGGCCCTCGGACGGGGCCTCGTCGCCGGGGTCGACGAGTTCGAGACGGAGGCCGGCCGGGAGCAGGTCGCGTCCGACGCCGGGGCCGGGGCCGGACTTGGCGCGTACGCGTACGTCGACCCCGTCCGAGGCGCCCACCCACAGCGGTGCGGTGGCGCCGTGCACCCGGCCGGAGGAGGCCTCCGCCGTGTCCGGGTCGGCGCCGTGGTCGGCGTCGTGCGTGTCGACGTCCTGCCAGCCCGACCAACGGCCGGTGGCCACGGACCGGGTGCGTACCTGGACCCGGCCGAGCAGTTCGGTTCCCGGGTCGTCCCAGCTGACGCCGACGAGCGAGAAGTGCCGTACGCCGGTGCGGTACGCGCCCTGTTCGGAGGCCTGGCCGAGGACGCGCTCGCGGGTGCGGGGGGTGAGGGGCAGCGACTGGGTGCTGCCGGGGAGGACCGTGGTGGCGGGGCGGGCGGCGGTCGTCGTGGCCCGGTCCGCGGGTGCGGCGACCGCGGACGGCACGTTCAGCACGGCCGGCGGGAGGGTGAGGGCCGCCGCGCAGGTGACGCCGATCGGGCAAGTCAGGAATCCACGCATGCCCCTGATATTGAACACAGTCAGACAGACGTGCCCATTGGGGAACTGACGGTCCGTCGGGAGTCGCTACGCCGAACCGGTGGCCCCGCCGGCCGGTGCGGGCGCCGGGCGCGGCGTACGCTTGCGCGGGTGAACGCCACCGATCGCACCCCTGCCGACCTGCTGCGTTCCGCGCTCGCCGCGGATCCCGGACGCCCCCTGGTGACCTTCTACGACGACGCGACGGGCGAGCGCGTCGAATTGTCCGTGGCCACCTTCGCCAATTGGGTGGCGAAGACGGCGAATCTGTTGCAGACCGATCTCGCGGCGGGGCCGGGCGACCGGGTCGCTCTGCTGCTGCCCGCGCACTGGCAGACGGCGGTGTGGCTGCTGGCCTGTTCGTCGGTGGGCGCGATCGCCGACGTGGCCGGGGAGCCGGCCGCGGCCGACGTGGTCGTCAGCGGGCCGGACTCGCTGGAGGCGGCGCGGGCGTGCCGGGGCGAGCGGGTCGCTCTCGCGCTGCGGCCGCTGGGCGGGCGGTTCCCGCAGGTGCCGGAGGGGTTCGTCGACTATGCCGTCGAGGTGCCGAGTCAGGGGGACCGGTTCGTGCCGTTCTCTCCGGTGGATCCGGAGGAGCCCGCGCTGATCGTCGCGGGGGCGGAGATGAGTGGCGCCGAGGTCGTGGAGCGGGCGCTCGGGGACGCGGCGGGGCTGGATCTGACCGGGCCGGGATCGAGACTGCTGTCGGGGCTGGGGTACGGCACGTGGGAGGGGCTGAGCGCGGGGTTGTACGCGCCGCTGGCGGTCGGGGGGTCGGTGGTGTTGTGCCGGCATCTGGACGAGTTGGGGGAGGAAGGGGTCGCGAAGCGGATCGAGAGTGAGCGGGTTACTGCTTCGGCACGGTGAGGTCGTTCGTCGGCTGCGAGCCGGCGGGGGCCGTTCC
>NZ_JBIVXP010000011.1:0-307755 GCF_044769305.1 Streptomyces sp. NPDC090499 | reverse complement strand
GGTCCTCGGCTGCGAGCCGGCGGGGGCCGTTCCTCGGCTGCGAGCCGGCGGGGGCCGTTCCTCGGCTGCGAGCCGGCGGGGGCCGTTCCTCGGCTGCGAGCCGGCGGGGGCCGTTCCTCGGCTGCGGGCCGGTGGGGGCCGTTCGCGCAGTTCCCCGCGCCCCCGAGAACGTGGGACCAGGCACCGGCATGAGCAGCCGGACGCCCCTTGGTGGGGCTGCTCACCCGCGTGGACCAGTTACCCCGGCTTCGGCTCTCGTCCCAGGGCACTGTTGAGGAGTGACCGACGTCGTAGGGGCATCCGCCACCGGGTCCGGGCTTGCCCGGCGGCGGCGCCGGCGTTGGGCGAGAGGGGTGGCGCTCGGGGTCGGTGTGGTGCTCGTCGGGGCTGTCGGCGGCGGCTGGGCGCTGTACGCCAAGCTGAGTCACAACATCACCGCCGACGAGGCGGCCGAGGCCGAGCTCGCCCGGTACGAGCGCGAGCGGCCCACCGCGCTGGTGCGGGGCGCGCAGAACATCCTGCTCATCGGGTCGGACACCCGCGCCGGGGACGGCAACGGCCGCTACGGCAAGGACTCGGGCACCGAACGCTCCGACACGACCATCCTGCTGCACCTCGCCCGCGACCGGCGCAGCGCCACCGCGGTCTCGCTGCCCCGGGACCTGATGGTGCACGTGCCCGGCTGCCTGCGCGCGGACGGGCGACGCACCGAGCCCTCGTTCACGCTGTTCAACTCGGCCTTCGAGGTGGGAGGTTCGGCCTGCACCGTGCGTACCGTGGAGAAGCTCACGGACATCCGCGTCGACCACTACGTCGTCGTCGACTTCAACGGGTTCAAGGACATGGTCGACGCGATCGACGGGGTGCAGGTGTGCCTGAAGAAACCGATCGACGACAAGGCGGCGAAGCTGCGGCTGCCCGCCGGACGGGTCACCCTCGACGGAGAGCAGGCGCTCGGGTACGTGCGGGTGCGCAAGTCGCTCGGGGACGGCAGTGACACCGGGCGGATGGACCGCCAGCAGCAGTTTCTCGGGGCACTCGTCAACAAGGTGCAGAGCAGCGACGTACTGCTGAATCCGGCGAAGCTCTACCCGCTGCTGGACGCGGCGACCTCCGCGCTCACCACCGATCCGGAGCTGGCCAGTCTGCGCGGGCTGTACCAGCTGGTCCGCGGGCTGCGGGACGTCCCGACCGACCAGGTGCAGTTCCTCACCGTGCCGCGGGAGCCGTATGTGTACGACTCCAACCGGGACCAGCTGGTGGCGGGCAAGGCCGACGCGCTGTTCGGGCTGCTGCGGGCCGACCGGCCGGTGAAGGTCGCCAGGAAGAGCGCTTCCGCCGCCGAGGACTCCTCGGCGTCCGCGTTTCGCGGTAACACCGCCGCCGAGGACAGGTGCGAGTAAAGCACGCGCCAAGGCGGCGAACTTCCGTGCCGTTCATTGTCAGTTAAATGAGATGGATTGCCCGGTTGTAGGGACGATGAATTTGTCACTGGCGTCACTCGACGCTGAACTGGGCGGATAGTGTGAGCGCTCCGGTGCATCCGGCCGCGAGGTCCGTCCTGGGGTCGCGCACCGCGAAACGTGACCGAGCGCCTTGGTGGGGGGAAGGCGCCGCGTGGCCCCGACGGAGGATTCGGACAACCGTGGACGCGCAAGGCCGTGGGCGGGCGGACAACATCGATCCCGCAGACCAGTGGGTGCTCAATCCGAACACCGGTGAATACGAACTGCGACTGACACCTTCCGCACCGCAGTCGCCGGTACCCGGACCGCGCAAGCCGGCCCCGCCGGGCGCGGGCGGCACCCGGGAGACCTCTGCCCCGGAGATTCCGGGGCAGCGCAGACGGCGTGCCGAGCCCGAGCCGCCGGCGGGACGGCGCTCGCGGCGGCAGCCGGTGAAGAAGAAGTCGAAGGCCAAGAAGGTCCTGCTGTGGACCGGCGGGACCATGGCCTTCGTGCTGGTCGCCGCGTCGGCCGCCGGCTACCTCTACATCAAGCACCTCAACGACAACATCACGTCCGTCTCCGACGACGGCGCGAGCACCGGTGGCTTCAGCAAGGACAAGGCCATCAACCTGCTGATCATCGGTACCGACAAGCGGACGGGCTCGGGCAACGAGGGCTACGGGGACGCCGGCAGCGTCGGGCACGCCGACACCACGATCCTGCTGCACATCTCCAAGGACCGCTCGAACGCCACCGCGTTGAGCATCCCGCGCGACCTCATCGTCGATGTGCCCGACTGCCAGACGCAGCAGTCGGACGGGAGCGAGAAGGTCATCGCGGGCACCGAGAACGTCCGCTTCAACACCAGCCTCGGCCAGGACGGCCGTACCGCCAGCTGCACCGTGCGCACGGTGACCGAGCTGACCGGGGTCCAGGCCGACAACTTCATGGTGGCCGACTTCAACGCGGTCAAGACGCTGACCGACGCGGTCGGCGGGGTCGAGGTGTGTCTCGCCAAGGACATCGACGACTCGGACTCGCACCTGAAGCTGTCCAAGGGCACCCACAACATCTCCGGCGAGACCGCGCTGGCGTTCGTGCGCACCCGGCACTCGGTCGGCTTCGGCGGCGACCTGAGCCGGATCCAGCTCCAGCAGCAGTTCCTGAGCGCCCTGATGCGCAAGCTCAGCTCCAACTCGACGCTCACCAGCCCGACCAAGCTGCTGAAGCTGGCCGAGGTCGGCACCAAGGCACTCACCGTCGACTCCCAGCTGGACAGCATCGGCAAGCTGAAGGACCTCGGTCTGGAGCTCGGCAAGCTCAACCCGAAGAACCTGACCTTCACCACCATCCCGGTGCTGGACAATCCCGCGGAGAAGGTGAAGGCGACCGTCGTGCTCAACGACACGAAGGCGCCCGCCGTCTTCCAGGCCATCAAGGACGACGTCTCCTTCACGGCCGTCAAGAAGAAGCAGGCGCAGGCCAGCAAGGACGCGGCCGCGGCCCGCCTGGAGGGCAGCAAGTCCGCGGCCTCCGCGGTGCGGGTGCGGATCCTCAACGGCGGGGCCCCGCCCGGCAGTGCCCAGGAGACCCTCAGCTGGCTGCAGAACCAGGAGGGCGTCCTCAAGTCGGAGAACGCCGGCAACGCGGACGCCGAACTCGGCAAGACCACCCTGGAGTACGCCCCCGACCAGGCCGACCAGGCGCGTGAACTGGCCAGTCTCATGGGGCTGTCCGGCTCCGCGATGAAGCCCGGCAAGAGCGTGGTCAACTCCCAGGGCCTGCCCGCGATCACCCTGACACTGGGCAAGGACTTCCAGGGGGCGGGGGTCTCCCTCACCACTCCGACAAAGGCGCCGGACGTGGACAGCAAGACGACGGCGGACAAGGTGACCTGCGCCAAGTAGGGCGGCGCGACGAAGAGTTACCCGGCATGACCGCCAAGTAACAGCGAATAAAGAGGTAACCCTATGGGTCCGTCACGCGTCTAACCGGGCGCGGGGCGGACCCGTGTGGTCCGTGTGGCGTCCGACGGGGGGCGTGGCGGCGGGCCTGTGCGCGCAGGGCGCAGGGTGGGGAGGGCAGGGCGTTGACACAGAGCGATGTGCGGGGGGAGGTGCCTGCGGTCGAGGACACGATGTCCCTCGCACCGAAGGCACACAGAACACCGAAGGCACGCAGAGCACCGGAGGCGCCGGAGGCCCCCGGCGCGCCGGGCGGCACCGGCGGCGGGTCCCGCAAGGGCGGCCCGAACGGCGGCCCGGCCGGACGCGGACGTCGCGTACTGCGCTGGTCGGCGACCGTGCTGTCGGTGGTGATCCTCGGTACGGCCGGTGCCGGTTACCTCTACTACCAGCACCTGAACGGCAACATCCAGAAGGGCGAGCGCGACATCGGCGACGCCAAGGCACGGAAGTCCGCGGCCAACGCGGCCGGTCAGACGCCGCTGAACATCCTGCTGATCGGCTCCGACAGCCGTAACTCCGACGAGAACGTGAAGCTCGGCGGCGCCAAGTACGACCGGGGCAGCCCGCCGCTCGGCGACGTGCAGATGCTGATCCACCTGTCGGCGGACCGGAAGAGCGCGGCGATGGTGAGCATCCCCCGGGACACCCGCGTCGACATCCCCAAGTGCACGGACCCGAAGACCGGCAAGGTGTACCCGGCGACCAACACCATCATCAACGAGTCGCTGGCCCGCGGCGGCGCCGGCTGCACGCTGGCCACCTGGGAGAACCTCACCGGGGTCTACATCGACCACTGGATCACGATCGACTTCGCGGGCGTGGTGAACATGGCGGACGCCATCGGCGGCGTCGACGTCTGTGTGAAGCAGAACGTGTGGGACCGGCCGACGGCCGCGGTGTCCGGCGGCTCCGGGCTGAAGATGACGGCCGGCACGCACAAGGTGCAGGGCGAGCAGGCCCTGCAGTGGCTGCGCACCCGGCACGCCTGGGGCAGTGACCCGCTGCGGGCCAAGGCCCAGCACATGTACCTCAACTCGATGATCCGGACGCTGAAGGGGCAGAACGTCTTCACCGACACCGGCAGGCTGATGAACCTGGCGGAGGCGGCCACCAAGTCGCTGACGGTCTCCGAGGAGATCGGCACCCCGAAGAAGCTCTACGACCTGGGCATGCAGCTCAAGTCGGTGCCGACGGACCGCATCACCTCGCTCACGATGCCGAACATCCAGGACCCGCAGAACAAGGACCACCTCCTGCCGGACGGCACCAACGCCGACAGGATGTGGCAGATGCTCCGCGACGACGTGGCGTTCGACAAGAACGGCGGTGCCGAGGAGGGCAAGAAGAAGACCACGGCGAGCACCCGGCCCACCAAGGAGCCGTCCGTCGCCGCGGGCAGCCTCGGCGTGCTGGTGCGCAACGCCACCGGTACCGCCACCGAGGCCGCGGTTCCCGGCCGGGCCCGGACACTCGCCCAGGAGCTGGCCGCCAAGGGCTACACCAGGGCCGACGCGGACACCTCGGGGGCCGCGGAGTCGGTGGAGAAGACGGTGGTCCAGTACCCGAGCGCGGACCTGCAGGGCGACGCCCAGGCGGTCGCCAAGGCGCTGGGCATCCCCACCAGCCAGGTGCAGCAGACCACCGATGTGTCGGGCGTCACCCTCGTCGTCGGCGGCGACTGGCGGGACGGGACGGCGTACCCGAAGCAGTCCGCGCCGAAGGCCGGTGACCTGCCGGAGAACGCCGACGCGATCAACGGTTCGGACACCAAGCAGTGCATGGACGTGTACGCGCCCTACCGCTGGTAGCGGGCCGTGCCGCCGGTCCCGTACAGGATCGCTACAGGCGGCACGGTCTCTTCACACACAGGTCCGCACAGCCAGGCACAGGTAACTCCTAAGCCACTGCATGACACTGCCGCCGTGCCCAGGTGCCCAGGTGCCCGGGAGTTCCGGGTGTGGTGGCAGGTGCGAGCGGGAGGGCGGGCAAGGTGGTGCGCAGCAGTGTGCGGGGGGAGGTGTCCGACGTGGTGTCGGTCGAGGACACCATGTCTCTCACGTCCCAGGACGGCGGGGGCCGGCAGAGCGGACGCGGGGCGCAGGACGGTGACCGCCGGCGCCGCAGACGCCGGGTCGTGCGCTGGTCGGCCTCGGTCCTGGCGCTGGCCATGGCCGGCACCGCAACCGCCGGGTACCTGTACTACGAGCACCTCAACGGCAACATCAGGAAGGAGTCCCTGAACATCGGGGACTCCAAGGACCGCGCCACGAAGGCCAAGGCGAACGCGGCCGGTCAGACCCCGCTGAACATCCTGCTGATCGGCTCCGACGCCCGGGACTCCGCCGAGAACGTGAAGCTGGGCGGCGCCGCCGACATCGGCACCGCCGCCCGCGCCGACGTCCAGATGCTGCTGCATGTGTCGGCCGACCGCACCAACATGTCCGTGGTGTCCATGCCCCGCGACACCCTGGTGGACATCCCCAGGTGCACCGACGCCAAGACCGGCAAGGTGTACGCGGCCACCGCCGACACGATGACCAACGCCTCCCTGGAACGCGGCGGGCCCGGCTGCACGGTGGCCACCTGGGAGAAGCTCACCGACATCCACATCGACCACTTCATGATGGTCGACTTCTCGGGCGTGGTGTCCATGGCGGACGCGATCGGCGGGGTGCCGGTGTGCGTGGACGCCAACATCTACTCGCACACCTCCAGTGGCCACGGCTCCGGCCTGAAGCTGGAGAAGGGCACCACCTCCGTCAAGGGCAAGCAGGCCCTGCAGTGGCTGCGCACCCGGTACGGCTTCGAGGACGGCAGCGACATAGCCCGGACCAAGGCCCAGCACATGTACATGAACTCGATGGTCCGCCAGCTGCGTTCCAACGCCACCCTCAGCAACCCCGACAAGCTCCTGGGGCTCGCCGAGACGGCCACCAAGGCGCTCACCGTCGACACCGGTCTCGGCTCGGTCACCAAGCTCTACGACCTGAGCAAGGAGCTGAAGAAGGTCCCCACCGACCGCATCACCATGACGACGATGCCGTTCGTGTACTCCTCCGACGGCAACCGCGTCCTGCCCAGGCCCACCGACGCGGCCAAGCTGTGGCGGCTGGTCCGCGAGGACGTCGCGCTGGACGGCAAGGACAAGAAGAAGACGACGACCACCACGACGAAGGTCACCGACAGGGCGGCGGCCGACGACAGGATCGCCGTCCAGGTGCAGAACGGCACGAAGAGCAGCACCGAGACCGCCGTCACCGGCCGGGCCGCGGCCGTCACGGAACTCCTCGTCGGCAAGGGCTTCACGAAGGCGGCGGCCGACACCTCTGCGCTGCTGAGCGAGGACGAGACGCTGGTGCGCTATCCGAGCGCGGACCTGGCGGGCGACGCCCAGCGGGTCGCGAAGGTCCTGGGCATCCCCGCCGGCCAGGTGAAGAAGTCCACCGACGTCGACGGCGTCACGCTGGTCGTCGGCGCCGACTGGCGCTCGGGTACCAAGTGCACCGCGGACGACGACACCACCCCGGCGTCGGCGAACGCGCTCAACGCCTCGGACACCAAGGCGTGCATGCACGTCGACCCGGACTACACCTGGTGACGCCCGGGGTGTCGGTGCTCAGCTCGTGGCGGAGGGGCTGAGCACCGCGGGCCGGCGGGACGCGATGACCCGCTTCGCCAGCGACCTGGGGCTGGTCAGGAAGCCGTACCCCCACGACATGTGCATGGTGGCGAGGGCGACGGGGATCTGCAGCCGGGCCTTCAGCGGCAGCCCCTTGCCGGCCGGGAGGGACCCGGCGACGATCGCCGCGAGATAGCCGCCCGGGACCACGAAGCCGAACGGGGTGACCAGCGCCCCGACGACGACCCCCGCGACTATCGCGCACAGCGCCGTCGGCGGGGCGAGGTAGCGCAGGTTGATGGAGCCCTCGTGGTAGCGGGCGACCACGTGCCGCCAACGGCCGTAGTCCTTGTACTGCTTGGCGAGCGCCTTCACGCTGGGCCGCGGCCGGTACGACACCCTCAGCTCCGGCGAGAACCAGATCAGCCCGCCGGCCTCACGGATCCGGAAGTTCAGCTCCCAGTCCTGGGCGCGGATGAACTCCTCGTTGTAGCCGCCCTGTTGCTCCAGCGCCTCGCGCCGGAAGACACCGAGGTAGACCGTCTCGGCGGGACCGGCCTCCCCACCCGTGTGGAAGGCCGCGTTCCCGACGCCGATCTTCGAGGTCATGGCCGCCGCGACCGCGTGCTCCCAGTCGTTCTCGCCCTCGGCGTGCATGATGCCGCCGACGTTCATCGCGCCGGTCTCCGCCAGGAGCCGCACCGCGGTGGAGATGTAGTCCGGCGAGAGCATGCCGTGGCCGTCGACGCGGACCACGATCGGGTGCCGGGAGGCCTTGATCGCGGCGTTCAGCGCGGCCGGGGTGCGCCCGGTCGGGTTCGGGACGGTGTGCACGCGGGGGTCCTCGGCCACGAGCGCGGCGGCGATCTCGTCCGTGCGGTCCGTGGACGGACCGAGGGCGATGACGACCTCCAGCTCGCCGGCGTACTCCTGCGCGAGGATCGCTTGGACGGCCCCGCGCAGATGCCGCTCCTCGTCGAGGACGGGCATGATCACAGAGACTGCGGGGTGCCGCTCGTCGGGCTTGGCGTTCATAGGGGGCTCACGTTACCGCGAACGGGGGACACCGGTGCGCGCCGCATCGGCGCTGCCGCGGGCTGAAGGTCGTATCGGCCTACCGTGCTCACGGATCCCACGTACGGCCTCGTCCGGAGGTGTCCTTTGTCCGCCAGCCCGCCCCGGTCCCCCGCCCGGCCCGCCCCGCCGCAGCGCCGACCGCAGCCCACCCGTCAGGCCCCGCGGCCGCCGGTACGACCCGCAAGGCCCCGGCGGCCGCGCTGGGCCATGCGGGCGGTCACCACACTCTCGGTGGTGGTGCTGGCGTCGGCCGGGATCGGACACTCGGTGATGGCCGGCCTGGACGCGGACATCGCCCGGGTCGACCCCTTCAAGGACATGAAGAACCGGCCCGCCGCCGGCCACGGCATGAACGTCCTGCTGGTCGGCACCGACGGCCGCGACAAGATCACCGAGCGGGAGCGGCGGAAGTACCGGCTGGGCGGGGCGCCCTGCCACTGCACCGACACGATCATGATCGTGCACATCTCGGCGGACCGGGAGCGGGCCACCGTGGTCAGCCTGCCGCGCGACTCGTACGCCGAGGTCCCGGCCCGTGTGGACGAGACGACGCACCGCACCTTCCCGGCCCACCCCATCAAGCTGAACGCGGCCTACGCGGAGGGCGGCCCGCAGCTGACCGTCCGCACGGTCGAGGACATGACCCACCTGAAGATCGACCACTACCTGGAGGTCGACTTCATCACGTTCATGCGGACCGTCGACGTGCTCGGCGGGGTCCAGGTCTGCACCGCCCTGCCGTTGAAGGACTCCTACACCGGCCTGAACCTGTCCCCCGGCACGCACACCCTGGGCGGCGGCCAGGCCCTGCAGTACGTCCGCGCCCGGCACCTCGACGCGGCGAGCGACCTGGGCCGGATGAAGCGGCAGCAGCGGTTCCTGGCGTCGCTGATCGAGCGGGCGACGTCGAGCGGGGTGCTGCTCAACCCGATCCGGTTCCGGGACGTGACGCGGGCGGTGCTGGGGTCGGTGCGGGCCGACACGGGCTTCGGCACGGACGAACTGCTGGACCTCGGGCGGGCGATGCGCAACTTCTCCCCGTCCTCGTCCGAGTTCACGACCGTCCCCATCGGGCAGCTGGCGTACCCCGTGAAGGGCATCGGCTCGACGCTGAAGTGGGACCCGGCCGGGTCCGACCGGCTGTTCCGGTCGCTGCGCGACGACCAGCCGCTCGCACCGCCCGCGCCGGCACACGCGCCCGCGGCCGCACCCAAGCCGCAGGGGCCGCCGCCGGCGACGGTGGAGGTGGCACCGGCCACGATCCGGGTCCAGGTGGAGAACGGCACGGCCACGGCCGGGGTGGCGCGGCGGATGGACGCGGCGCTCGCGGCGACCGGCTTCGCGACGAACCACCGGCCGGTGACGGCCGCGCACCGTGACGTGAAGCGGACGGTGGTCTCCTTCGACCCGCGCTGGGACCGCTCGGCCCGCTCCCTCGCGGCGGCCCTCCCGGGCAGCGAGCTGCGGGCCGTGCCGGGTCTCGGGCCGGTGCTGCGGGTGACGGTGGGGGCGGACTTCAAGGGTGCCGTGCGGAAGGTGCGGGTGGACGAGCCGGCGCCGCAGGGAGAGGCCGCCGTCATCAAGGGCGACGAGAAGGTCTGCTGAGGGTCGTGTTCCGGCCGCGGGCCGGTGGCCCGTGAAGGAAGGGGCGCTGCGGTGCGCCCCTCACGGGCGCTGGGGGTACCCCCGGCCGAAGGCCGGGGGAGGGACTGCGCGACCGGCCACGACGGCGCCGCGGTCGACGACGCACCTAGTCCACGTACCCCTGCGCCACCCTGCGCTCGCGCAGCTCACGGATCTCCCGGCGCCGCGCCAGCCGGTGGGTCCTGCGGATCTGGGCCTCCTGGTAGCGCCGGCGGTCCCGGTCCGTCTCCGGCAGGACCGGCGGCACCCGCCGCGGCTTGCCGTCCGCGTCGACCGCCGCGAAGACGAGGTAGGCCGAGCCGACCTGGGTGGCGGGGGTCGACTCGTTCCAGCGCTCGGCGAGGACCCGGACCCCCACCTCCATCGACGTCCGGCCGGTCCAGTTGACCTGGGCCTTGACGTGGACGAGGTCGCCGACGCGGACCGGCTCCAGGAACGCCATCTCGTCCATGGACGCGGTGACGGCGGGACCGCCCGAGTGGCGGCCGGCGACCGCGCCCGCCGCGTCGTCCACGAGCTTCATGATCACACCGCCGTGCACCGTCCCGAGGAGGTTGGTGTCGCTGTGGGTCATGATGTGGCTCAGCGTGGTCCGGGACGCGGACGTCGGCTTGCCGGGTATATCGGATTCCGCCTCGGGGGCCTGGTCTGTCATGGCCCCCACCTTATGCCGAGGCGACAATCGCGGAATTTGTGTCGGGTTCGCAACAGCGGTGCCCTGATTTTCCTACGACCCTTGTAAGAGGCACAGTGGCTGCCTGCACACTGGGGCCCATGAACGAATGGCCCGAGGGATGGTCGGACGGCAACCGCGGCAACCAGTACGGCCGCGGTAGTGCGGGCGCGCAGCCTGAGGGCGCCCGCGTGATGCGCCAGGTGCGGCGCGGAGAGCCGTCGGCGCCGCCGTACGGCGCCCCGCAGCAGGGCGGCGGCTACGCGGGGGTCCCGCAGCAGCCGTCGTACAACAACGGCGGGTACGACGGCGGTGGCGGGTACGACGGCTACGACAGCGGCTACAACACCGGCCAGGTCTACGGCGGTGGTCCGGGGGGCGACGGTCCCTCCGGCACGCGTGAGCGCGAGCCGCGGCCGGCTCCCAACTGGCGCAAGCGGATCAAGTGGACCGCGATCGTCGTGGTGAGCGTGCTGGTCGTCACATCCGTCGCGACCTACTTCTGGGCCGACTCCAAGCTGCACCGGGACGTCGACCTGTCCAAGGTGATCGACCGGCCCGCGGCGGGCAAGGGCACCAACTACCTGATCGTCGGCTCCGACAGCCGCAAGGGCATGTCGTCCGAGGAGAAGAAGAAGCTGCACACCGGGTCGGCCGAGGGCCAGCGCACGGACTCGATGATGATCCTGCACGTCGGCGACAACGGCGACACCCTGGTCTCACTCCCGCGCGACTCCAACGTGGTGATCCCCTCCTACAAGGGGTCCACGTCCGGCAAGGTCTACCCGAACACCGGCCGCCAGACGAAGCTGAACGCGGCCTACGCCGAGGACGGCCCGACCCTCCTCGTCCGCACGGTCGAGTACAACACCGGCCTGCACATCGACCACTACGTGGAGATCGGCTTCGCCGGCTTCGCGGACATCGTGGACGCGGTCGGCGGTGTCACCATCACCATCGACAAGGCCTTCAAGGACAGTTACTCGGGCGCGAACTTCAAGGCGGGCAAGCAGACCCTGAACGGCGAGGAGGCCCTGGCCTTCGTCCGCACCCGGCACGCCTTCGCCGCGTCCGACCTGCAGCGCACCAAGAACCAGCAGAAGTTCCTGGCCGCCCTGGCCCACCAGGTGGCCACCCCGTCGACGATCCTGAACCCCTTCAAGCTCTACCCCACCCTCGGCGCGGGCCTGGACTCCCTCACCGTCGACAAGGACATGAGCCTGTGGGACCTGGCGTCGATGTTCTTCGCGATGAAGGACGTCAACGGCGGCGACGGCACCTCGATGAACATGCCGGTCTCCGGCTCCACCGGCGGCAACCTGGTCTGGGACAAGGCCAAGGTCAAGACCCTGGTGGACGAACTGAAGAACGACGAGAAGGTCACCGTCAGCGGCAACTAGGCCGTGGCGGCGGCGACCGGCACCACATGGGGAAGGGCCCGGCGCCCTTCCCCATCGCCGTACTCGGCCGCGACGTCGCACGTCGCGACGAGCGTCACATGGGCATGGTCGCCATCGAGCGGCACATCTCGGCGCAGCGGCGACACGCCTCCGCGCAGCGCTTCATCTGCGGGTCCTCGGGCATGGACATACACGCCTCGGCACACATGTCACACGCTTTGGCACACATCGCACACATCTCGGGCGAGAGCGGCGAACGCCGCATCATCATGTCGGCGCACATCCGGGTCGCCTCGGAGCAGTCCATGAGCGCGCGCATGATGCGCATGTGGGCCTGGCCGCCCTCCATGGACATGCAGGAGCTCAGGGTCTCCTCGCACATCGTGTGCGTGGTCATGCACATGTTGACGCAGTCCTGCATCTGCTTGGACATGGCCGTCATGGGTCCGGTCTGGGTCATGGCTCCTCCAGGGTGGGGGGCGGGGTCCGGGACGGTCCCCGTGTGGTTCCCGTCCTAAGCCCGACCGTCCGGTAGTGCCATTCGAGGACACGGACGGAAAAGGCGCCCCGAAGGGCGCCTTCTCGCCGAATGCCGCGGCGGTTACGGCAGGTTGCGGGCCATCACGATCCGCTGGACCTGATTCGTGCCCTCGTAGATCTGGGTGATCTTCGCGTCGCGCATCATGCGCTCGACCGGGTAGTCGCGGGTGTAGCCGTAGCCGCCGAGGAGCTGGACGGCGTCCGTGGTGACCTCCATGGCGACGTCGGAGGCGAAGCACTTGGCCGCCGCGCCCTGGAAGGTGAGGTCGGCGTCGCCGCGCTCGGAGGCGGCCGCGGCCTGGTAGGTGAGGGCGCGGGCGGCGGCGATCTTCATGGCCATGTCGGCGAGCATGAACTGGATGCCCTGGAAGTCGCCGATCGGCTTGCCGAACTGCTTGCGCTCCTGGACGTAGCCCTTGGCGTAGTCGAGGGCGCCCTGGGCGACGCCGAGAGCCTGGGCGGCGATGGTGATGCGGGTGTGGTCGAGGGTCTTCATCGCGGTGGCGAAGCCGGTGCCCTCGGCGCCGATCATGCGGTCGGCGGGGATGCGGACGTTGTCGAAGTAGACCTCGCGGGTCGGCGAGCCCTTGATGCCGAGCTTCTTCTCCGGGGCACCGAAGGAGACGCCCTCGTCGGACTTCTCGACCACGAAGGCGGAGATGCCCTTCGAGCGCTTCTCGGGGTCGGTCACGGCCATCACCGTGTAGTACTCGGAGACGCCCGCGTTGGTGATCCAGCGCTTCACGCCGTTGAGGACGTAATGGTCGCCGTCGCGGACCGCCTTCGTCTTCATGCCGGCCGCGTCGGAGCCCGCCTCCGGCTCGGAGAGGCAGTACGAGAACATCGCGTCGCCCTTGGCGAGCGGGGTCAGGTACTTCTTCTTCAGGTCCTCGGAGCCGGAGAGGATCACCGGGAGCGAGCCCAGCTTGTTCACGGCCGGGATGAGGGAGGAGGAGACGCAGGCGCGGGCGACCTCCTCGATCACGATGACCGTGGCGAGCGCGTCGGCACCGGCCCCGCCGTACTCCTCGGGGACGTGCACGGCCTGGAGGTCGCCCGCGACCAGGGCGTCGAGCGCCTCCTGCGGGAAGCGGGCCTCCTCGTCGACCGCGGCGGCGTACGGGGCGATCTTCGCCTCGACCAGCGCGCGGACGACGTCCCGGAGCATGTCGTGCTCCTCGGACGTGCGGTACAGGTCGAAGTCAGCCGATCCGGCCAAGGTCTCTCACTCCAGACGAGATGGTGCCGACGCTAATTACTGTTAAGTAACTCAAAGTTTAGAACGCGGCCCACGGAACGGTGACGTGAGGTACGCGACAGCGGGAAAGTTGCCCGCAAGGGGGCCCGGTTATGCTCGGCCCCGCAGCAGCACCAATGTCCCCGAGCTGGAGCATTCCATGAGCCTCAAGATCACTGTGATCGGCACCGGCTATCTCGGCGCCACGCATGCCGCGGCCATGGCGGAGCTCGGCTTCGAGGTGCTCGGGCTCGACGTCGTACCCGAGAAGATCGCGATGCTGGAGCGCGGCGAGACCCCGATGTACGAGCCGGGGCTCGACGAGCTGCTGCGCCGGCACGTGGCGGGCTTCGAGGGCTCCTCCGGGCGGCTGCGCTTCACCACCGACTGGGCCGAGGCGGGCGCCTTCGGTGACGTCCACTTCGTCTGTGTGAACACCCCGCAGAAGCACGGTGAGTACGCCTGCGACATGTCGTACGTCGACTCCGCGATCGCGTCGCTGGCCCCGCATCTGACCGGGCCCGCGCTCGTCGTCGGCAAGTCGACCGTGCCGGTCGGCTCGGCGGAGCGGCTGGCCGCCTACCTCGCCGAGAACGCGCCGGCCGGGGCAGATGCCGAGCTGGCCTGGAACCCGGAGTTCCTGCGCGAGGGCTTCGCCGTCCAGGACACCCTGCACCCGGACCGGATCGTGGTCGGCGTGCACAGCGAACGCGCCGAGAAGCTGCTGCGCGAGGTGTACGCGACGCCGGTCGGCGAGGGTACGCCGTTCGTGGTGACCGACTTCCCGACGGCCGAGCTGGTGAAGACCTCCGCGAACTCCTTCCTGGCCACGAAGATCTCCTTCATCAACGCGATGGCGGAGGTGTGCGAGGCCGCGGGCGGCGATGTCGCCAGGCTGGCGGAGGCGATCGGGTACGACGACCGGATCGGGAAGAAGTTCCTGCGGGCCGGGATCGGGTTCGGCGGCGGCTGCCTGCCGAAGGACATCCGCGCCTTCATGGCCCGTGCGGGTGAGCTGGGCGCGGACCAGGCGCTGACCTTCCTGCGCGAGATCGACTCCATCAACATGCGGCGCCGCGGCCAGATGGTCGAGATGGCCCGGGACGCCCTCGGCGGCGGGTCCTTCCTCGGGAAGCGGGTCGCGGTGCTCGGCGCGACGTTCAAGCCGGACTCGGACGACGTCCGGGACTCGCCCGCGCTGAACGTGGCCGGGCAGATCCATCTGCAGGGCGGCCAGGTGACGGTGTACGACCCGAAGGGCATGGCCAACGCGCGGAAGCTGTTCCCGACGCTCGGCTACGCGGAGACTGCGCTGGAGGCCGTGCGGGGGGCGCATGTCGTGCTGCACCTGACGGAGTGGCGGGAGTTCCGGGAGCTGGATCCGGCGGTGCTGGGAGGGGTGGCCGCGGAGAAGGTCATCCTCGACGGGCGGAACGCACTGGAGCCGGAGCACTGGCGGCGGGCCGGGTGGACTTATCGCGCCATGGGGCGACCCACCGCGTAGGACTGCGGGTGGGTGGGGGGTGATCGCGCAGTTCCTCCCCCAGCCTTCGGCCGGGGGGTACCCCCAGCGCCCCTTACGGGGCGCTCATGCCCAGGGCGATCGATGGAACCGGACGACACCGGTTCGGCCGAGGCTCAGTCGGCCGAACCGGTGTCTTGTTGCATTCTGCACCACCCGGCACACGCTTTTCCGGTGAACCGGCTGTGGCTTACCGGCCCTTGGCCCGGTACCGGCGCGTCCGGGTCGGCGCGGGGGCGGGCCGGGGAAGGCCCGAGCCCTGGCGAACCATCTCAAGATCCCTGATCCAGTCAAACCGGCGCATTCGCCGCTTTTAATATCCACTGTTATTCTGATGTACAAAATAGGGTATATCGCGTAAGGATCGCTGGATCTCCAAAGTCGGCAGATAACGGTAGATATTGGAGGCGAGGACTCGTGACCGAAACGCATTCCGGTGCCCAGGTCAGGGTCGTGCACGGGGACCAGCTCGACGGTGATACGCCCCAGACTCCCGGCCTCGTCCGCGAGGCCGCCTTCGACAGCCGGAACCCCGGCGCGCTGCACCTGTCGGCATTCCGCAGCACCGTGAAACCCGGCGCAGCCACCGGACCCCACCATCACGGCGGCCAGGAGACGATTCTCTACATCATCAGCGGCACGTCCCGCTTCCGGTGGGGCGACAAGCTGGAGAACGTGGCCGAGGCGCGCCCCGGGGACTTCGTGTTCATCCCCGGGCACGTCAGCCATCAGGAGATCAACGCCTCCGCGGACGCGGAGACGGTCTGGGTCGTCGTGCGCTCCGGCGTCGATCCCGTCGTGGTGAACCTGCCGGAACTGGACGCCTTCGCGGAACGGGCGACGGTCGAATACACGCACCCCTAGGGGGCGAGGAACTCGGCCAGCGGGAAGGCGCGATGGCGACGCGGTGGAACCAGGTAGTTCTGCCGGTGGGTCGTGTTCAGGACCGAGTTGATGCCGGCGTGGGTACTGCGCGGTGAGACGGGGAGCGTCCGGTCGGGATAGTGGCCGTCCATGGCGAGCCGGACGATATTGAAGATTCCGATCGTCGGCTGGAACTGAATGAAGTGCAGCCCGGCCGCCGGCTTCGTGCTGTAGTGGTCTCCCGCGGGATCGGACGTGTAGTGGAACGGATTGTCCAGCGTATCGAAGTCGCCGCGCACCGGGATCGTGGTCCCGGAGGGATATGACTTCCCGTAGTTGGTGGTTTCCTGCTTGGTGGTGCTGTCCACCTGCGACATGCTCCCGGTATGGCCGAAGGAGTGGTAGCGCTTGACCCCTTCCGCCACCTGGGCCTCGGTCGGCCCTGGCGGTTGCAGGGCGAACGTACCCGGCGCGGGGGCGGGCTTCAGGCCCGGCTGGAGCATCGCCTGGACGCGGTCCGCGTACTGGGGATAGCTCTTCTCGTACCAGGTCTCCAGGTCCTGGAACAGGTGCGAGAGATGCATGGTCGTGCCTTGTTTGAAGTAGCCATCGGGCCATTGGTCGGTGAAACCGGGCAGGGTCTCGAAATTCGCGATGTTGTCGGGTCCCATGTTCGACACCAGGGTGGTGGCGAAGCCGAGGAAGCCCTGCGACTGCCGGGGAATCGACTGGGCGCCGGGGATGTTCGCCGCCAGCGCCAGCTTGCTCGGCAGGCCCTGTTGCCCGTAGAACCCGCCCCCGGAGAAGCCCTGGCGGATGCTGGTCACCTTGAACAGGCTGCCCGCCTGATTGCTTCCGGATCCGAAGACGGCGTCGGCGGCCGCCGTGATATTGGCGAGCGTGTCACTGCGGAGCAGTACGGCCACGTCATTCTGTTCCAGGCGGACCGGCCCGAAACCGGACGGAGGCTGGTCGCTGGGGAACGTCCTGGCGTCCTGCAGCGCGTAGACGGTACGCCCCTCCGTCTTGGAGGTCATCAGGTCGACCGGCAGATAGGCCGGGTAGCGCGTTCCCGCCTTGAAGAAGTCCGACCCCTTGCCCAGGGTCGGGATGTAGTGGTGGAAATAGGGAAGTCCCCAGGCCAATGTGACGCCCACGCCCGTGGGGGTGGACGGAAATTCGCGTTCCAGAGCCACGAGGACGGATTCGAGGTGGTGCTGCGCCTCCTGCAAGGCCTTGGAATTCGCCGGAACGTTCAGCTTCGCGGTGACGACGTGATCGTGCAGTGCCGGAACCCGGACCGCGATCGTTCCCTTGCTGCTCTGCACGGCCGAGTCGTCGACCATGACCACCTGCTCGTTCTGCAGGATGTACTGCTCCTGGACCGGCGGAGCGTCAGAAGCGGCCTGGCGGTCCGGCGGTTCCGCGATCGCGTCGATCATCTTGTAGATACCGGCAGATGCCAGAGCGGCACCGAAAGTGCCCGCCGTCCCCTGGAGAAGGCGTCGCCTGTTCAAGGCTCCTCGCGGGCCGTCCGCATGCTCGTTTCCGTTCCCGTCTGTCATGGTCCCCTCGCTGTGGAATAAATGTCCGCCATCTCCGGCATCGAATTACCAATCCGCCCGGATGGCCGTGATCTATTTCCCTGCCACGACACGCATCGGAGGGGTTGGCGGTGAATTGGATATAACCACACGCGCCGCCGGGCCATCGAAGCCAACACGCCGCCGGGTCAGCGCGGCCGGTCCGTTCCGGTGTCACCGGGAGCCGACTCCCCACAGAACGAGGCCCTTCGGATTGGACGTGCTGAACTTGGTTAGGAAGTCCTTGAGGCAACTCCCGCTTCAAGGAGGAAGTCATGGCTCTCGCCAAGCTCGGTGTCGTCGTCCTGGACTGTCCCGACCCGTCCGCGCTGGCCGGTTTCTACGCCGGGGTGCTGGGCGGCACTGTCGAGGAGGACGGGGACTGGGTGGACCTGGCGGTGCCCGGCGGGCAGGCGCTGGCGTTCCAGCGGGCGCCCGGATTCGTGGCGCCGCGGTGGCCCGCGCCCGACGGCTCGCAGCAGTTCCACCTGGACCTGGTGGTGGACGACCTGGACGTGGCCGAGAAGGGGGTGCTGGAGCTGGGCGCGAAGCCGCTGGACGCGGCGGACCGGGAACGTACCTTCCGGGTGTACGCCGACCCGGCCGGGCACCCGTTCTGCCTCTGTGCCTGCTGACCGAGCGTGCCTGCTGACCGAGGAGGATCCATGGCATCAATCGCCCGTCTGCGCAACGTGGTGCTCGACTGTCCCGACCCGCACGCGCTGGCCGCCTTCTATGCGGCCGTCGTCGGGGGCACGCTGGTGGCCGAGGAGGACGACTGGGTCGTGCTGCAGCTGCCGGACGGGCTGCGGCTGGGATTCCAGCAGGCGGAGGGGTACGTCCCGCCGGAGTGGCCGCAGGCCGACCACAACTCGCAGCAGTTCCACCTCGACTTCGACGCGGGGCCGACGTGGGAGGACGTCGACGCGGCGGAGAAGAAGGTGCTGGAGCTCGGGGCGCGGCTGCTGCGGCGCGAGGAGGACCCCGTGGCGGAGGACTTCCGGGTGTTCGCCGACCCGGCCGGCCATCCGTTCTGTCTGTGCCGGATCGACTGAACGGACCGGCTGAACGGACCGGGTGACCGGATCGGATGACCCGGCTGGCTGACCCGACCGGGTGACCCGACCGGGTGACCCGACCCGCTGACCCGACCGGTCGGCCGGATCGGCTGATCAGGTCTCGGTGTCGGCCGGGCGGGGCGGGCTCGGGTCCCTGCGGCGCTGGGTCGCGCGGGCGGTGAAGTCGGCGCTGCGCAGGGCCCGCTGGACGTTGCCCCAGGTCAGCAGGGACAGTTCGGTCTCCGACCAGCCGCGGCGGAGCAGTTCGGCGATCAGGTGGGGGTAGCGGGAGGTGTCGTCGAGGTCGCGGGGGTGGGCGGCGCCGGAGTCGAAGGTGCCGGACAGGGCGACGCACTCGGGGCCCGCGACCACCCGGACGTGGTCGAGGTGGTCGGCGACGTCCGGGACGGTCGGCCCGGTCTGCTCGGCGCTCAGCGGCACCATGCACACGCCCTTGTGCTCCCCCAGCTGCCCGAGCAGCTCGTCGGAGAGGTTGGCGGGGTGCGGGCGTACGGCCGCGGCGGCGGAGCGGGTGCACAGGACCGGTGTCTTGGAGAGCGCCAGCACCCGGGCGAGGGCGGCCTCCGGGGCACCGGAGAGGTCGGCGAGCACCCCGAGCCGGTTCATCTCCCGGACCACCTCCTCGCCGAACCGGGTCAGCCCCGCCTCGCCCGCCCAGACGGCACCGGCCAGGGAGAGCACCCGCAGGCCCAGGGACTGCAGGACCCGCAGGATGCCGAGGGAGTCGCCGACGGCGGCGGCGGAGGCGGGGCCGAGGACGACGGCGACCCGGCCGCAGTTGCGGGCGTCGATGACCTGCCCGGCGGTCCGCACCAGCCGGAGCCCCTCCGGATGCATCTCGACCACCCGGCGCACCAGGTCCAGCTGCTCCAGGGTGGCCCCCACGGCCCGGTCGCCCCACTCCCGCGCCGGCAGGTCCAGCGACCAGAACAGCGCACCCACGTGCCCCTCGCGCAGCCGGGGCACGTCCGTGGCCACGGCCGTCTCGCCCAGCTCCAGGTCGTACCAGGGCAGCGCCCCGAGCGCCCGGGGCAGCCCGCAGTAGCCGTCCGCGACCGGATGCGCCTCCAGCAGCGCGTGGGCCCGCTCCAGGAGGGCGGCGCCGGATTGCAGCGGGAACGGGTCGTCCGGGAGGTAGTCCTCCCTGCCGACCTCGGTCGTGGTGTGGATGTCGTGCTGGAGGTCGGCCATGAAGGGCTCCGTACGTCGTCCTGAGCTACGTCGTGAAGGGGCTGTAGCTCACCGTCGCACGCCCGGCCGGGAGGGTTCCTGGTGGACGGGGCGTTCGGGGGTACGCCCCGAACGCCCGGCCCTGCCGGACGGCCTCAGCCGTCCAGGTCGGAGATGGTCGCGTGGGACGGTCCCCGTGTCTCCTGGAGGTCCCGCGCCACGTCCTCCGCCGCGCCCAGCACCCGGACCGCGTTCTGCCAGGTCAGCTTGGCCAGGTCGGACCTGGACCAGCCGCGGTCCAGCAGCTCGGCGACGAGGTTGGGGTAGCCGGAGACGTCGTTCAGGCCGTCGGGGGTGAAGGCGGTGCCGTCGTAGTCGCCGCCGATGCCGAGGTGGTCGATGCCGGCGACCTCGCGCATGTGGTCGAGGTGGTCGGCGACCGTGGCGGTGGTGGCGACCGGACGCGGGGTGGTCTCCTCGAAGGCCCGGTGGACCTTCATCGCGTCCTCGGTGGTGTCGAGGTGGTGGAAGCCGTGGGCGCGCATGTTGTCGTCGGCCGCCGCCGTCCAGTCGACCGCCGCCTGGAGCACGAACTTCGGTACGAACGTCACCATCGCCATGCCGCCGTTGCCGGGCAGGCGTTCGAGGACGTCGTCCGGGATGTTGCGGGGGTGGTCGCAGACGGCCCGTGCGGAGGAGTGGGAGAAGATCACCGGGGCGGTGGTGGTGTCGAGGGCGGCCCGCATGGTCGTGGCCGCCACGTGGGAGAGGTCGACCAGCATGCCCAGCCGGTTCATCTCCCGCACGACCTCGCGGCCGAAGGCCGACAGGCCGCCGACGTTCGGCTTGTCGGTCGCCGAGTCCGCCCAGTCGTTGTTGTCGTTGTGGGTGAGCGTCATGTAGCGCACGCCCAGCTCGTACAGACCGCGCAGGGTGCCCAGCGAGTTGTCGATGGAGTGGCCGCCCTCCGCGCCCATCAGGGAGGCGATACGGCCCTCGGCGCGCGCGGCCTCCATGTCGGCGGCGGTCAGCGCGGCCCGCAGGTCGGCCGGGTAACGGGCGATCAGCTGCCGTACGCAGTCGATCTGTTCGAGGGTCGCCGGGACCGCGCCCGGCAGGTCCGAGCGGACGTACACCGACCAGTACTGGGCACCGACCCCGCCCTCCCGCAGCCGCGGGATGTCGGTGTGCAGGTGGGCGTTCTGGTGGGCGGCGATGTCGAGGGCGTCGAGGTCGTAGCGGACCTGCTCGCGCAGTGCGTACGGCAGGTCGTTGTGGCCGTCGACGACCGGGAACTCGCGCAGCAGGGACCGGGCTTCATCGAGGGACGTCATTGCGTGTTACTTCCCGGAGTCCTACTTGCCGAAGCCGAAGCCGCTCGGCCCCTCGACCTTGGCCCGCAGCCGCTTGCCCTTCTCGGTGGCCTGGTCGTTCAGGTCCTGCTGGAAGTCGCGCATCTTCTGCAGCAGATCCTCGTCGTGGGCGGCGAGGATCCGGGCGGCCAGCAGGCCCGCGTTGCGGGCACCGGCGACGGAGACGGTGGCGACCGGGACGCCGGCCGGCATCTGCACGATGGACAGGAGGCTGTCCATGCCGTCGAGGTACTTCAGCGGGACCGGCACGCCGATGACCGGGAGCGGGGTGACGGAGGCGAGCATGCCGGGCAGGTGGGCGGCGCCGCCCGCACCCGCGATGATCACCTTCAGACCGCGCTCGGCGGCGTGCTCGCCGTACGTCACCATCTCGCGCGGCATGCGGTGCGCGGAGACGACGTCCACCTCGTACGCGATCTCGAACTCGTCGAGGGCCTTGGCGGCGGCCTCCATGACGGGCCAGTCGGAGTCCGAACCCATGACGATGCCAACAAGGGGGCTCATTCTGTGATCGTGCCTCTCAGGTAGCCGGCAGCGTGACGTGCGCGGTCGAGAACGTCGTCCAGGTCGTCGCCGTAGGTGTTGACGTGACCGACCTTGCGGCCGGGCTTCACGTCCTTGCCGTACATGTGGATCTTCAGTTTGGGGTCCCGGGCCATGCAGTGCAGGTACGCGGAGTACATGTCCGGGTAGTCGCCGCCCAGGACGTTGACCATGACCGTCCACCTGGCGCGCGGGCGCGGGTCGCCGAGCGGCAGGTCGAGGACGGCCCGCACGTGGTTGGCGAACTGGCTGGTGATCGCGCCGTCCTGGCTCCAGTGACCGGAGTTGTGCGGGCGCATCGCCAGTTCGTTGACGAGGATGCGGCCGTCGCGGGTCTGGAACAGCTCGACGGCCAGGTGGCCGACCACGCCCAGCTCCTTGGCGATCCGCAGGGCCATCTCCTCGGCCTGCAGCGCCAGGGACTCGTCCAGGTCGGGGGCGGGTGCGATCACGGTGTCGCAGACGCCGTTGACCTGCTGCGACTCGACCACCGGGTAGGCGACGGCCTGGCCGTGCGGGGAACGCACGACGTTGGCGGCGAGCTCGCGGACGTAGTCGACCTTCTCCTCGGCGAGGACGGGCACGCCGGCCCGGAAGGGGTCGGTGGCCTCCTCGGCGGTCTCGACGACCCACACGCCCTTGCCGTCGTAGCCGCCGCGCACGGTCTTCAGGACGACGGGGAAGCCGTCGCCCTCGGCCGCGAACCGGACCACGTCCTCCTGGTCGGTCACGATCCGGTGCCGCGGGCACGGCACGCCGATCTCCGTGAGCCTCGCGCGCATCACACCCTTGTCCTGGGCGTGCACCAGCGCGTCCGGGCCGGGGCGCACGGGGATGCCGTCCGCCTCCAGGGCCCGCAGGTGCTCGGTGGGCACGTGCTCGTGGTCGAAGGTGATCACGTCGCAGCCGCGCGCGAACGCGCGCAGCGTCTCCAGGTCGCGGTAGTCGCCGACGACGACATCGCTCACCACCTGGGCCGCGGAATCCTGGGGGGTGTCACTGAGGAGCTTGAACCTGATGCCCAGCGGGATGCCCGCCTCGTGCGTCATACGCGCGAGCTGACCCCCGCCGACCATGCCGACTACCGGGAACGTCACGCCCCTAGGGTATCGGCCGCGCCGGGGTGGCCGGTTTCCGCCGCCGCGACCTGGGCTCTTACCCGCCGCTTCGGCGTCTCTTGCCCCGCTTTTCCCGCGCCTTTCCGGAGCTCTTCCCAAGCCTTTCCCGACCTGTGTCGCCATCCACAGCCATCGGAGATACTGGGTCGTTAGAGTGGCTGGGTCGCAATACCTACGGACGGGAGCCCGCACAACCATGGAACGTGGTTCCTCGGGGCTGCAACGGCTCGTACGCGAAGTCGCCAAATTCGGCGCGGTCGGCGGGGCCGGCATTCTCGTCAATCTCGGCGTCTTCAACCTGGTCCGGCACATCACCGACCTGCCGGTGGTGCGGGCGAGTGTCATAGCGACGGTGGTCGCGATCGCCTTCAACTACCTCGGCTTCCGCTACTGGACGTACCGGGACCGCGAGAAGAGCGGCCGCACCAAGGAACTCACCCTGTTCCTGCTGTTCAGCGCCGTCGGCCTGGTGATCGAGAACGGTCTGCTGTACCTGGCCACCTACGGCTTCGGCTGGGACAGCCCGCTGCAGAGCAACGTCTTCAAGTTCGTCGGCATCGGCGTGGCGACGCTGTTCCGTTTCTGGTCGTACCGCACGTGGGTGTTCAAGACGCTGCCGGCGCGTGAGGCGGTCGCCGACGCGGAGGCCATGCTGGAGCGGGCCGCGGACACCGAGCAGCCCGCGCAGCGGGTCCGGTAGGCCGTCCCGGGCAGGTCCTAGCGGACCATCGGCAGGTCGTCGTCCAGCTTGTGCTGCGGCGGGGTGCGGGACAGGAACAGGCCGAACACCGGCGGCTGGGCCTGGAGCAGTTCCAGGCGGCCGCCGTCGGCCTCCGCGAGGTCGCGTGCGACGGCCAGCCCGATCCCGGTGGAGTTGCGGCCGCTGATGGTCCGCTCGAAGATGCGGTTGCCCAGGTCGGCGGGGACGCCGGAGCCCTCGTCGGTCACCTCGACCACCGCCTGGTTGCCGGTCACCCTGGTCCGCAGGGCCACGGTGCCGCCGCCGTGCATCAGCGAGTTCTCGATCAGCGCGGCCAGCACCTGTGCCACCGCGCCCGGCGTGCCGACCGCGCGCAGGTGGCGCTTGCCGGAGCTGACGATCGCCCGGCCCACGCTGCGGTAGGCGGGCCGCCACTCGGCGAGCTGCTGCTGGATGACCTCGTCCAGGTCGAAGGAGACGGCGGAGCCGGTGCGCGGGTCCCGGGAGTTCGTCAGCAGCCGCTCCACGACGTCGGTGAGCCGCTCCACCTGCGTGAGCGCCACGTTCGCCTCCTCCTTCACGATGTCCGGGTCGTCGGTGAGGGTGATCTCCTCAAGACGCATGGACAGCGCGGTCAGCGGCGTGCGCAGCTGGTGGGAGGCGTCGGCGGCGAGCCGCCGCTCGGCGGTGAGCATCCGCCCGATCCGCTCGGCGGAGGAGTCCAGCACGTCGGCGACCCGGTCCAGCTCGGGTACGCCGTACCGCTTGTGCCGCGGGCGCGGATCACCGGACCCGAGCCGCTCCGCGGTCTCCGCGAGGTCGGTGAGCGGGGACGCCAGCCGGTTGGCCTGGCGGATCGCGAGCAGCACGGCGGCGATCACGGCGAGCAGCGCGACGGCCCCGATGATCAGCAGCGTCCGGCCGACCTCCCGGGTCACCGTCGACCGCGGCTCCTGGACGGTGACGGTCTCGCCTTCCTCACCGTCGGCCGTGTAGTGGATGACGTCGCCCTCGGGCTTCACACCCAGCTCGATCGGCGGCTTGCCCGGGATCCGGATGACGGCGTACTGCTCCTTGCCGACCTGGCTGCGCAGTATCTCGGCGGTGACGTCCTCGTCCCCGAGGATCCGGCTGTCGACGATGCTGGCGAGGCGCAGCGCCTCGGAGTCGACGCGTTCCTGCGCGCTGTTGCTGATGGTCCGCGACTCGACGATGACCAGAGAGACACCGAACACGGCGATGACGACGAGCACGACGGCGAGGGTGGACTGGATCAGACGACGACGCACAGCACTCTCCGAGGAACGGCGACTTCAGCGCCCCTTCAGGGGCGCGGGGAACTGCGCGACCAGCCCACGGCGACGGCCGGTCGCGCACATCACACCAGCCACCCACGGCGCGACGCGCGTAGCCGACCTAGCTCTTTTCGAAACGGAACCCGACACCACGCACGGTAGCGATGTACCGGGGGTTCGCCGCATCGTCGCCGAGCTTCTTGCGCAGCCACGAGATGTGCATGTCGAGCGTCTTGGTCGACGACCACCACGTGGTGTCCCAGACCTCCCGCATCAGCTGGTCCCGTGTGACGACTCGCCCCGCGTCCCGCACCAGCACCCGCAGCAGGTCGAACTCCTTCGCGGTGAGCTGGAGTTCCTCGTCGCCCATCCACGCCCGGTGCGACTCGACGTCGATCCGCACCCCGTGCGTGGCCGGCGGCTGCGCGGGCTCCGCGGCGCCGCGCCGGAGCAGCGCCCGGACCCGGGCGAGCAGTTCGGCGAGCCGGAACGGCTTGGTGACGTAGTCGTCGGCGCCCGCGTCCAGGCCGACGACGGTGTCCACCTCGTCGGCCCGCGCGGTCAGGATGAGGATCGGCACGGCGTGGCCCTCGGCACGCAGCCGGCGCGCCACCTCCAGGCCGTCCATGCCGGGCAGCCCGAGGTCCAGCACGACCAGGTCGACGCCGCCCTGCATTCCGGCGTCGAGCGCGGCGGGTCCGTCCTCGCGCACCTCCACCTCGTAACCTTCCCGGCGCAGTGCGCGGGCCAGCGGCTCCGAGATGGACGCGTCGTCCTCGGCGAGCAGTACACGGGTCATGGGGTGATGGTAGTCCGATTACGCGCAGTACTGGAGTGTGATCGGCGCCAGGGATTCTTACCTTGGGGCACAGTGGTACGAACCTGTGGGCGAAAGGTGCGATCGTAGGAGGGACCTTCGAAACCGGGTGCGAGGTTCCCTCGACACCTGTGATCCGCGTCTCAAGTCCTTCCATATCCGGCAGTGTCCTGACGTAAAGTGACGTGAACGCCTGTAGTACACCCGGTGACCTTTGGTGGGCATCTTGACGCTGAAGGTCTCTTTTGTGTGCGGGCTGGCCTGCCAGCCTCGAAAGGAATGACCTCTGGCCGGGCTCCGGATGCGACACAGCGTCACGGGGCGTGGATCCCGGTGGTCGCCGTCCGCCGCTCCGTGATCCGGGGCGGACTCCCCCTGGGCGTGGGGTGGACGGTACGACCCGCCGGTGCCGGCCGCTCCCCCCACGGGCGCGCACAGCCCCACCGCGCGCTCCGACCAGCAAGGAACGACCATGGCGTCCAGCCTGACGAAGGACTCGGTCCGACCGGGCACCCCCGGTTCCGAGAAGACCTTCTTCGGCCACCCCCGCGGACTGGCCACTCTCTTCATGACCGAGATGTGGGAGCGGTTCTCCTACTACGGCATGAAGGCCCTGCTCCCGCTGTACCTGGTCGCTCCCGGCGGCCTGCACATGAGTGCGGCCACGGCGACGGCGATCTACTCCGTGTACCTGTCGCTCGTGTACCTGCTCGCCCTGCCGGGCGGCTGGTTCGCCGACCGTGTCCTCGGCCCCCGCAAGACGGTCGCCGTCGCGGGCACGATCATCATGATCGGCCACCTGACGCTGGCGCTGCCCAGTTCCGGCACCTTCTTCGCCGGCCTCGGCCTGGTCGCCATAGGTTCCGGCCTGCTGAAGGCCAACATCTCCACGATGGTCGGCCACCTGTACGAGGGCCCGGACGACCCGCGCCGTGACGGTGGCTTCACGCTCTTCTACATCGGCATCAACGTGGGCGCGTTCGCCGCGCCGCTGGTCATCGGCACGGTCGGCGAGAACTACAACTGGCACCTGGGCTTCGCCCTGGCCGCGGTCGGCATGGCGCTGGGTCTCGCCCAGTTCCTGCTCGGCACCCGCCACCTGAGCTCGCGCTCGGACATCGTGCCGACCCCGCTGTCCGCCGCGGAGAAGAAGTCGACGCTGACGAAGGCCGCGTTCTGGGCCGCCGTCGCCGCCGTCTTCTACGTCGTCGTGGGTGTCTCCGGCGTCTACACGCTGAACTGGCTGCTGGTCCCGATCACGATCGCCGGTCTGCTGATCCCGGTCGTCGTCATCGCCCGCATCAAGCGCGACAAGGACCTGGACCGCGCCGAGCAGTCCAAGATGAGCGCGTACATCTGGTTCTTCGTGGCCGCCGCCGTCTTCTGGATGATCTACGACCAGGGCGGCTCGACCGTCTCGCTGTTCGCCGACGCGTCCGCCAAGAACACGATCTTCGGCTGGAACTTCCCGGTCTCCTGGTACCAGTCCGTCAACCCGGTCATGATCATGGCGTTCGCGCCGGTCTTCGCCTGGGCGTGGCTGGCGATGGCGCGACGCGGCAAGGAGCCGAGCACCGCCGTGAAGTTCGCCGGCGGTCTGGTGCTGATCGGTGCGTCGTTCTTCCTGTTCCTCGCGCCGCTGTCGATCGCCGACGGCGGTCACAAGGCCGCGGCGATGTGGCTGGTCGGGATCTACTTCGTGCAGACCGTGGGTGAGCTGATGCTCTCTCCGGTGGGTCTGTCCGTGACGACCAAGATGGCGCCGGCGAAGTACGCGTCCCAGATGATGGGCGTGTGGTTCCTCGCGGTCACCGCGGGTGACGCGACGACCGGTCTGCTGTCCATCGCGGGTGTCGACCTGAACAAGACGGGGATCGTGGCGTTGCAGGCGGCGCTGGCGGTGCTGGCCGGTGTGGCCGTGTGGATGTACCGGAAGAAGGTACGTGAGCTCATGGGCGACGTTCACTGATCGTCCTCTGACGGAGGGCCACCGGGATCTTGGGATCCGGGTGGCCCTCGTCGTGTTTCGGCTGACGGTCGGTGGGGGTTGCTCGCGCCCACGCGGCGGAGCCGCACATCAGATACAGCCCCGCGCCCCTTTAAAGCAGGTTGCTCACCTCGTCCTCTTTCGGGGCATGAAGGTGAACACAGCGCCGCCCAGCAGGATCGCCGTTCCTGCTACCAGGCCCAGCGCCTTCAGTGCGCCGTTGCTGCTGTCGCCGGTCTCCGCGAGGCCGCCGCTGCTCGATGTCGAGGAGCCGCCGGAGGTCGTCGTGCTGCCCGACGCGCCGCTCGCCTGTTCCGTGGTGTCCAGGGTCAGGGAGACCTCGGTCTTCGTCGGGGTGCAGGTCGTGGTCGTGCCCAGTGCCTCGACCGTCAGGACGCCCGGTGACAGCGTCGACGACCCGCTCGCCCCCGGCTTGTACGTGCCCGTCAGGTCCGGGATCTCGATCGGGTCGCCGGACTTGATGGCGGAGGAGTTGGTGGGGCCCTCCACATGGACCGTGCCCTTGTCGGCGCCGCCCAGGACCACCTCCATCGACGGCTTCACCGAGTCCGCCGGGATGTCGGCGGGGCTGTCCATCACCGAACCGTTGAACTGCACGGTCAGGTCGAAACTGCCGCCGTTCTTCTTGGCGTTGATCTGCACCGGCGAGGTCGCGCTCTTGTCGCCGATCGGTGTCTTGCAGGCGTAGGGGATGTCGACCTCCTTGCCGGTGAAGTCGGTCTGGCCGCTGCCCGTGCCGTCGGAGGCGGACGCGGAGGCCGACGCCGAATCGGAAGGGGATGCCGAGTCGGAGGGGCTCGCCGAGCCCGACGGGGAAGCCGATCCGGTGTCCGAGGGCGACGCCGATCCGCTCGACGAACCGTCGCCGGCCGTCACCTCGATCGTCGCCGCCTTCTCCACCGTGCCCGTCGGGGTGCACACGGTGTTCGTCCCGTACGCGTTGACGGTGTACGCGTCCGGCGTGAGCGTCACCTCGCCGGGCGACGTCAGTTTCAGCGAGCCCGTCATGTCGGACAGCACCATGTCGCCGCCCTTGGGGATCGCCGGGTTCTCGCGCGGCCCCTGCATGGCGATGTCGGCGCTCTGCGCACCGGCCGCCTTGACCGTGCCGGACGGCTGGACCGTGTTCGCGGGCAGGTCGATGATGTCCGGGTTCTTGGACGCGGCCTGCACGAACTTCCAGGTGACGTCCACGGTGTCACCGACCTTCGCCGTGGCGGGCGCGGTGACCTCGACCTTGGTGGTCCCGTCGATCGGGTCGGCGACCCCGGCGGGCGGTACGCAGTGGGTGGCGTACGACACCTCGGCCGCCTGGGCGGTCCCCGCGGCCGTGCCGAGCAGGGCGCCCGCCCCGGCGAGGACCAGGGCGGCCGCCGCCGCGCCCGCTCTGGCCGGTACCGGTGTCACTCTCCTTCGCATGATCACGTCGGTCCTTTCGTCGTCGGAGTCGTCGGAGTCGTGGGAGTCGTCGGACTCGTGGAACTGTCGTCGTGCGGTGCGGAGAGCCGGCCGGCCGTCGTGCCCGGACCGGAGTCCGGGGTGAACCACGGCAGGGTCGAGGTGGTGGAGGCCGCCGAGGGCGCGGGCTCCGGGGCGGCGCGCAGGCGCGGCACGCGGAGGACCGGGCGGGGCACTCCCCGGTGCCGGATGCCGCCGGCGCGGGGCGGCCGTACCCGGTCCACCACCGCCATGCCGATGCGGAAGACGGCCGCCGGTACGACCACGCAGAGCAGGAGCCAGAAGAGGGTCACGCCCCAGGGGCGGCCGACGCCCCAGGGCTGTTCGGCGAGGACCTTGCCGTCGTACCTCAGGGAGACGTTGTAGTCGCCGTGTGCCCCGGCGGAGAGTTCGACGGGCAGTTTGACCTGCGCCTTCCTGCCGGGTGCGAGGGTGCCGCGCCACTGCTGCTCGTCCCACTGGGGGGCGAACACGCCGTGCGCGGTGCCGACCTGGAAGACGGGGTCCTTCAGGGTGGAGGTGCCCGCGTTGCCGATGGTGAAGACGAGGGTGCGGGAGGGGGGTGCGCCGAACCAGGTCAGCAGGCCCGAGGAGCCGTCGAGGCGGGTGTCGGTGAGCATCGACAGGCGGCCGCCGGTGGACTCGGCGGGCAGCGCCTTGACGGGGTGTCCGGCGACCTGGAAGGCGACGTCCGCGTCGGCACTGGCACCGGTCACGGTGGCCACGTGCACCACGCAGGGGCAGGGGACCGGCGGTTCGGCGACCGGGAGCTGCTTGCTGAAGGAGCCGTTCGCGTCGGTGGTGACGGCCCGGCCGTCGGCGTTGGCGCAGGAGTTGGTGCCGCCGAGTACGCCCCGGGACGGGCTGGACTGGCCGCAGACCAGCATCATCAGCAGGGTGTGCGGCCGCCACCCGGTGCCGCTGACGGTGACCGAACCACCGGTGCCGGCCTGGGACTCGGAGACCTTGACGGCCGGCCCGGCGGCGGCTGCCGCCATGGGCACGAGGAGCAGCGAGAACACCGCCGCCAGCGCCGTCAGTGCCGCCAGTACCGGGACCGGTCTCGGGACCGCACGCACCCTCACCTCGCTGCTCCCGTCAACTCGACGTCCATGGACACGGGTTCGGCCGTGCGGGCGACTCGCCGCCCGCGCAGTCGTACGACCGTCACCGCCGCCCCCGCCACGAGCGCGGCCGCGACGCCCGCGACCGCGCCCCAGGGCACGAACCGTGCCTCGGTGTCCGCCGTGTCGTGCGCGCCGTCCGCCGCCGTCGCCGTCAGCCGGACGTCGACCGCGTCCAGGGCAGGGTGGCCGGGCCAGGGCTCGCTGAGTTCGGTGCGGGTGCCGGGGGCGAGGCGGACCGGGAGGGTGCGCGCGGCCCGGTCCAGGAGGACCCGGCCGAACAGGCCGTGGGCGCGCACCGCCAGCTTCGGTGCGAGCACGGTCGTACCCCGGTTGACCAGCTCGTACGTGATGCGGTCAGCGTGGACGGCGACGTGTTCGACGGTCAGGGCGCAGAGCGCGGGGCCGCCGACGCGCAGGCGGATGCGGGCGGTTGCGGTGCGGCCGTCGGCGTCCTTCGCCACGAGCGTGCCGGTGCGGTCGCCGGGGGCCGCGCCCGCCGGGACGGTCACCGTGAAGGGGACGTCGGCGCGGGTCCGGGCGGGGACCCGGACGGTCGGCTCGGCGAAGGTCACGGGGGCGCCGGTGCCGGTGCCGGTCAGCCGTACCGTGACGGGGTGGCCGCCGGAGTTGGTCACCGACACGGTGTCCTGGAGGACCGATCCGGGGGTGCCCTCGGCGTAGAAGGCGGGGCGGCCGCCGCCCGCGGGCGCGAAGGACCAGCCCGCGGCGGCCGAGGCGTGCGGGGCCGGGGCGAGCAGGGTCAGCGCGGCGAGGCCGAGGACGCGGACGGCGGACCGGGCTGCGGACCGGGCTGCGGACGGGGCGGACGGCATGGGCGGCTCCAGCGGTCGGACCCGGAGGTCAGCGGCGTGCGGTCTGGTTCCGCCGGGTCAGCCAGAGGGTGCCGGCCGCGCCGGCGAGCAGCACGGTGCCGCCGAGGGTGCCGAGGGCGACGAACGAGTCCTCGGGGCCGGTCTTCGGGAGGGTGCCTCCGGAGTCGGTGCCGGTGCCGCCGGACGACGAGCCGGACCCGCCGGAACTGCTCGACCCGCCGCCCGCCGCGGTCACGTCCAGGGTCAGGGACGGGCCGGGGTTGTTGGTGGGGTTGCAGGTGGTCGTCGTACCGAGCGCCTTGATGGTGAGCGTGCCCGCCGTGAACGTCACCTTGCCGGACTTCTCCGGGGTGTAGGTGCCGCTCAAGTCGTTGATCTTGATGGGGGTGTTGGCGGGGATCGCGGCCTGGTTGGCGGCGCCGGTGACGCTCAGGGTGCCGCTGTCGGCGCCGCCGAGCCTGATGGTGGCGCTCGGGTTCATCGCGCCCTTGCCGAGTTCGACGGGGCTGGAGGAGACGCCCTTCTGCCAGGACATCGTGATCTTGTATCCGCTGCCGCTCTTGACGCCCTTGATGTCGATCGGGGAGACGGCGCTCTTGTCGCCGATCGGCGTCTTGCACTGGTAGTTGACGTTGACGACGGTGGCGTGCGCCGCGGGGGCGGCGAGCAGCACCGCCGATCCGGCCAGGGCGGCGGCGGACGCGAGCACGGCGGTACGTTTCGGGTACGACGACACGGTCGGTCCACCCCATTCGTTACTGACGAGGTATCAGATTCGGCCGTCAAGGTACGCCGGGGCCCATGAGGAGGGAAGAGAAAGGGCGTGGCGGAAGTGTGGGGATGCCGAAGCGCCCCGTGCGCTTCAGCGCCCCTCAAGGGGCGCTGGGGGTCCCCCGGCCGAAGGCTGGGGGAGGAAACTGCGCGACCAGCCCCAACCGGCCGTCAGCCGAAAACGAGAGCGCGGCGCCTCTTACGCCGGCGCCCCCAACTCCGCCCACACCGTCTTCCCGGCCGCCCCCTGCGTCCTTACAACCCCCCAGTCCAGACACAGCCGTTGCACGATGAACATCCCGTGTCCCCCCGGCCGCCCCGCCCGGTGCGGCGTCCGCGGCGCCGGCTGTCCGGCCCCCCGGTCGGACACCTCCACCCGGATCACCTTCCGGTCGCAGGCCAGGAACAGCTCGTCCGGCCCCTCCGCATGCAGGCACGCGTTGGTGACGAGCTCGGAGACGACGAGCAGTACGTCCTCGGCGGCGGCCCTGCGGTCGGCCGTCGCGGCCGGCAGCCACCCCCACGCGTGCAGCGCCTGGCGGGTGAAATCGCGGGCGAGCGGTACCACCCCGCTCTCGCCGTGGAGGCGCAGCCTGCGGACCTGACGACCCCCCGCCGAGGCCGGCAGCTCGTCGGACGCCGCCCCCTCGGACACTCCCGAAGCGCCGCTGGGCTCCGGGCCGCGGTCGCCCGGCGGGTAAGGCCGGGTCGTGCTCATCAGCGCTTCACCTCACCGATTCACCGGTTCACATGGAAAATTTCAGGTTGCTGCAGTTGGTACGGGCCTGCCGGTGCGATCGACTCGAACGGGGCCGGGCCGGGCGGTGACAGATCCAGAATCTCTCCTGCCCGAGCGATCCACGGGAACACCCCCCGGTTCCGGACGCCGGGCCGGCCGGGGCTCAGCCCTCGCCGCCGGTGCTGCCGGTCCCGCCCCTGCCGTTCTCGTCGGCCAGCGCCGCCTCGACGGAGTCGTGGACGGTGAAGACCGCCTCGGCGCCGGTGATCTCGAAGACCCGGGCGACGACGGGCAGCATCCCGGCGAGGTGCACCCCACCCCCGGCGGCCTCGGCCCGCAGCCGGGCGCCGAGCAGCACGTTCAGCCCGGTGGAGTCGCAGAACTCAAGGCGTGAGCAGTCGACGACAAGGCGTGAGAACCCCTTGTCGAGGAGATCGTCGAGCGGCTCGCGCAACAGGTCGGCCGTGTGGTGATCGAGCTCACCCGCCGGAGTCACGACGGCGCTGGAGCCCGCTTCCCGCACTTCCACCAGAAGCCGGCCCGACTGTGCGCTGCCGACCGTCCCGTGGTCCATTGCCGTCTCTCTCCCGAGGTCGTGACCGCTTCTGTCACCGTCTGACCGTTGTCCGACGATGCCCACCGATGTCCGCCGAACGCCGTGTCGACGCCCTCGAACATTACGCCTTCTGCACGCAACCCGACACCCGAACTACCTCTCAGAACCGGACAAACCACAATAGAACGGACTTGCGAGTGACTCGGCGGAGCGGGTAGGGCTAGTAGGGACACGTAACCGACACGGCCGGCTTTGGAGGCGCCGCACACCGCAGTGCACGCACGGCTCCGGCAGCCTCATTGCCGAGAACGATGGAGGACACCATGTCACCCCGGCTCGACGCCTCGCACGCCCACACGGCGACGTCGACTCCCCCACCGGAACCACTGGATGCCATCGAGGGATTCTTCGCCGACCTCGGACTCCCGGAGATCCCCCCGTACGACGAGGTCGACGCGGTCGACGCGCGAGCCATGTCCAAGACCCTCTTCGAGCGGCTGGAGTCGCTGGAGGAAGGCACCCACGCATACTCGTACGTCCGCAACACCCTGGTGGAACTGAACCTCGCGCTGGTCAAGTTCGCCGCCTCCCGCTTCCGCTCCCGCAGCGAGCCGATGGAGGACATCATCCAGGTCGGCACCATCGGCCTGATCAAGGCGATCGACCGCTTCGAACTCTCCCGCGGCGTCGAGTTCCCCACCTTCGCGATGCCCACCATCATCGGTGAGATCAAGCGTTTCTTCCGCGACACGTCGTGGTCGGTACGCGTCCCGCGCCGCCTCCAGGAACTCCGCCTCGACCTCGCCAAGGCGGGCGACGAACTGGCCCAGAAGCTGGACCGCGCCCCCACCGTCGCCGAACTCGCGGAACGCCTCGGCCTCTCCAACGAGGAGGTCGTCGAGGGCATGGCGGCGTCCAACGCCTACACCGCCTCCTCCCTGGACGCCCAGCCCGACGAGGACGAGTCCGAGGGCGCCCTCGCGGACCGCATCGGCTACGAGGACCACGGCCTGGAGGGCATCGAGTACATCGAGTCCCTGAAGCCCCTCATCGCCGGACTCCCGGCCAGGGACCGCACCATCCTCTCCCTCCGCTTCGTCGCGGGCATGACCCAGTCGGAGATCGGCGACGAACTCGGGATCTCCCAGATGCACGTCTCCCGCCTGCTGTCCCGCACGCTCGTGCAGCTGCGCAGGGCGCTGACCCTGGAGGAATAGGCCCCGGCCCGACCGCCGCGCCGCTGGGGCGACGGGGATCCCCCCGCCGGCCCCCGCCCCGGCCCGCTGCGTCTTTGGCCAAAGCTGCCCCGCTACCGCGAGTCACACCCCAAACTGGCCGGTACGTCAGGAAGGACGGCCCGCGAGAAGGGGTGCACGATGGTCCAGGACATCCAGGGCGACCCGCCCTCGGACGCACGCCTGACCGAACTCCTGCGCACCTCCACGGCCACCGCCTACCCGGCCCTCCAGGAACTCCGCGCCCGCCATCACCCCGCGGTCCTCGCCTACGCCCGCCTCTGCACGGCCGGCGACGCGGCGGCCCGCCGGCTCGCCGCGCAGACCTTCACCACCGCCGCCCGCGACATCGCGCGCGGCGCCGAGCCGGTCGTACCCCTGCGCCACCACCTGCTCCTGCTCACCGCCCGGCTGGCGGCCGACTGGTCCGGCGGCGAACACTCCGCCGCCCTGGACCCCACCTTCCTGCTCGTCCTGAACTCCTCCGGCGCCTCCGGCGGCCCGACCCCGCCCCTGCTCCCGGCGTTCCAGTCCCTGCCGTCCCGCACCCAGGGCCTGCTCTGGTACGGCGTGCTGGACCGGGAACCCGACGAGCACACCGCGACGTACCTCGGCCTGACCCCCGAGGACGTCCGGTACGGCATCCCGCCCGCCCTCCAGTCCCTGGCCCAGGCCTGCCTGCGCGCCCGCCTGGCCGCCTCGGACGACCCGCGCTGCGCGGACTTCCGCCGCCTGATCGAGGAGTCGGTGCGCCCGGAGAACCCCCGGCACAGCCCCGACCTGCACGCGCACATGACCCACTGCCCGCACTGCACGGCCGCGTTCGAGGACCTCGGCGCGCTCCGCGACACCCCGCGCGAGACCCTGGCGGAGGGCCTGCTGCCGTGGGCCGGAACGGCGTACGCACGCCACGAGACCCCGCCGGCCCCGCCCGCCGGCCCCGACCCCGCCCCACCCCGGCAGCGCCGCCAGCCGTCCCGGCGCCTGCTCCTGACCTCCACGGCACTGGGCGTGGCCCTCGTCCCGCTGCTCCTCGTCCTCCTGGCGCACCGGGACACCCACACCCCCGACCCGGCCGCGGCCACCCCGCCGGCACCGAGTCCGCAGGTGACCGTGACGGCGACGGCGACGGTGTCCCCGGTGCCGTCGGGTGCCTCCCCGACGGCGAGTACCAGTGGTATGTCACATACCTCCACCCCGACCCCGTCCCGGCGCCCCACCCCGACCCCCTCCTCCCCCAGCCCCACCCCCGAACCCCCGGGAACGGCCTACGCCCAGGTCGTGAACCTCGCCACCGCCCGCTGCCTGGACGTCCGCGACGGCGACTTCGGCAACGGCACCGACGTGATCACGGCCCCCTGCTCCGGCTCCGCCACCCAGCGCTGGCGGGTCGACCCGGACCGGGACGTCCTGCAGTCCGCCGCGGACCCCGACTTCTGCCTGGACAGCCGGGGTTCGGTCGACAAGGGCGTCGGCATCTGGAACTGCGACTCGGTGGACGGCGACCACGGCGACAACCTCCGCTTCACCGTCACCCCCGACGGCGAGATCCGCCCGGAAATAGCCCTCGAAACGGCCCTCACCCCGACCGGCGACGACGGCCTCGCCCTGGACCGGGTGAACGACGAAACGTCCCAGCACTGGCGGGCGGGGGCGGGCTGACTCAGCCGACGACCCGTACGCCCTTCCGCCACACCCCGCTGACCAGCGGCACCCCCGGCCGGTACGCCAGGTGGACGTGGCTCGGGGCGTCGAGCAGGAGCAGGTCGGCGTGGGCGCCCGGGGTCAGGCGGCCGATGTCGGTCCGGCGCAGGGCCGCCGCGCCGCCGGCCGTGGCCGACCAGACCGCCTCGTCGGGGGTCATCCGCATGTCCCGTACGGCCAGGGCGATGCAGAAGGGGACGGAGGAGGTGAAGGACGAGCCGGGGTTGCAGTCGGTGGAGAGGGCGACCGTCACGCCGGCGTCGAGCAGGCGGCGGGCGTCGGGCCAGTCGGCGCGGGTGGAGAACTCGGCGCCGGGCAGCAGGGTGGCGACGGTCCGGCTGTTGGCGAGGGCGTCCACGTCCGCCGCCGTGAGGTGGGTGCAGTGGTCGGCGCTGGCCGCGTCGAGTTCCACGGCGAGCTGGACGCCGGGGCCGTAGGAGAGCTGGTTGGCGTGGATGCGCGGGGTCAGCCCCTTGGCCTTGCCCGCGGTGAGGATGGTCCGGGCCTGGTCGCCGTCGAAGGCGCCCTTCTCGCAGAAGACGTCGATCCAGCGGGCGTGGGGGGCGCAGGCGTCGAGCATCTCGCCGGTGACGAGGTCGACGTAGGCGGCCGGGTCGTCGGCGTGGTCGGGCGGGACGATGTGGGCGCCGAGGTAGGTCACCTCGTCGGTGTGCCGGGCGGCGACGCGCAGGGCGCGGGACTCGTCGGCGACCGTCAGGCCGTAGCCGGACTTCGTCTCGAAGGTAGTGGTGCCCTGGCGGAGGGCCTCGGCGAGGTAGTGCGTGAGGTTCCGCTCCAGCTCCTCGTCCGTGGCGGCGCGGGTGGCCGCGACGGTCGTGCGGATGCCGCCCGCCGTGTAGGAGCGGCCGGACATGCGGGCGTTGAACTCCTGGGTGCGGTCGCCCGCGAAGACCAGGTGGGAGTGCGAGTCCACGAAGCCCGGCAGCACCGCCCGGCCGCCCGCGTCGACCCGATTGTCAGTGGCGGGTGCTTTGCTGGATTCACCGGTCCACACGACACGGTCGCCGTCGATGACGACGGCCGCGTCCTGGATCAGACCGAGAGGGGAGTTTCCCCCACTCTCGAATTTGCTCGAGCGGGGGGACCCCCATCCGAGGGAGGGGTCGTTGGTGACCAGCGTGGCGATGTTGGTGATGGCGGTGCTGCTGCTCATGGTGTCCTCGTCGGAGTCCTTGGATTCCCGGTGGGGGCTGGTCGTCAGGCGCGAAGGGCTTCGACGGCCCGCGCGAGGGCCTGCGGCACATCGGGCACGAGGGTGTGCACGCCGTCCCGTACGACGTGCCGGCCGGCGACGACCGTGTGCCGTACGTCCGCCGCGGTCGCCGCGAATACGGCCGTCTCGGCGCCCAGTCGCGGCAGCGGCCCCGCGGTTCTGACGGAGTCGAGCGCGATCGTCGTGAGGTCGGCGAGCATGCCGGTCTCGATGGCGCCCGCGTCGTCCCAGCCGAGGGCGGCGTGCCCGTCGGCGGAGGCGGCGCGCAGCAGGGCGGCGGCCGTCCAGTGGCCCCGGGTGCGGGTGCGCAGCCGTTCGTTCAGCTCCATCGCGCGCGCCTCTTCGAGCAGGTCGATGACGGCGTGGCTGTCGGAGCCGAGGGAGAGCGGCGAGCCCGCGCGCTGCAGGGCGACGGCCGGTCCGATGCCGTCGGCCAGGTCGCGCTCGGTGGTCGGGCACATGCAGGTGCCGGTGCCGGAGCCGCCGAGCAGGGCGATGTCCTCGTCCGTGAGGTGGGTGTTGTGGACGCCCGTGGTGCGCGGGCCGAGGACGCCGTGGTCGGCGAGCAGCCGGGTGGGGGTGCGGCCGTGGGCGGCCAGGCAGGCGTCGTTCTCCGCCGTCTGCTCGGACAGGTGGACGTGCAGCGGGGCCCGGCGCGCCTCGGCCCAGCCGGCCACGGTCGCCAGCTGCCCGGCGGGCACGGCCCGCACCGAGTGGATCGCCGCCCCGATCCGTGCGTGATCCCGTTCCTTGAGAACTGAACAGCGTTCGGCCCAGGCCTCCGCGCTGCCGTCGGAGAAGCGCAGCTGGTGGGCGTTGGGCGGCTCGCCGAAGCCGCTGGACAGGTAGGCGGTGTCGAGGAGGGTGATCCGGATGCCGGCGTCGGCGGCCGCCGCGATCAGCGCCTCGCCCATGGCGTTGGGGTCGGCGTACCGGGTGCCGCCGGGGGCGTGGTGGACGTAGTGGAACTCGCCGACGCAGGAGACGCCCGCCAGCGCCATCTCGGCGTACACCGCGCGGGCGAGCGCGTGGTAGGTCTCCGGGGTCAGCTGGTCGGCGAAGCCGTACATCAGCTCGCGCCAGGTCCAGAAGGTCCCGGAGCCGACCTGGACGGTGCCGCGCAGGGCGCGGTGGAAGGCGTGCGAGTGGGCGTTGGCCAGGCCGGGGAGGGTGAGGCCGCGCAGCACCTCGGCACCGGGCGGCGGCGCGGGCACCTCGGTGCGCACCGCCGTGATCCGGCCGTCGGCCACCTCCACGGCGACGCCCGGCTCGACGTGCGTGTCCAGCCAGGCGTGCTCCAACCAGTACGTCGTCCGTGTCGTCACGCGCAGGCCAGCCCTTCCAGTACGTCGGCGAGTGCGCTCACCCCGGCCACGCAGTCGTCCTCGGCCGCGAACTCGGCCGGGGAGTGCGAGACGCCGGTGGGGTTGCGCACGAACAGCATGGCGGTCGGGATGCTCCCGGAGAGGATCCCGGCGTCGTGTCCGGCGCCGGTGCCGAGGACGGGCACGGTGAGGCCGGTGTCACGGCCGAGGATGCGGCCCAGCTCGTCGCGCAGGGCGTGGTCGAACTCCACGACCGGCGTGAACGACTCGCGGACCACGTCCAGGTCGATGCCGTGCGCCTCCGCGTACTCCCGGGCCGCCTTCTCGATGCCGCCGACGACGGTGTCGAGGGTGGCCTGGTCGGCGGCGCGGGAGTCGAGCCAGCCGCGCACCAGGGAGGGGATGGCGTTGACGCCGTTCGGCTCGACGGCGATCTTGCCGAAGGTGGCGACGGCACCGGCGAGTTCGGCCTCGCGGCGGGCGGCGAGCACGGTCTCGGCGTACGACAGCATGGGGTCGCGCCGGTCCACCAGCCGGGTGGTGCCGGCGTGGTTGGCCTCGCCGCGGAAGTCGAACCGCCAGCGTCCGTGCGGCCAGATGGCGCTGGCGATGCCGACCCGGTCACCGGACAGGTCAAGGGCCCGGCCCTGTTCGACGTGCAGCTCGACGAAGGCGCCGATGCGGGCGAGCCGCTCCGGGTCGGGGCCGATGGCGTCGGGGTCGTGGCCGGCGGCCTCCATCGCCTGCGGCAGCGTGACGCCGTCTCCGTCGGTGAGCCGGTGGGCCTGCTCGACGGTCAGGTGCCCCGCGGTCAGCCGGGACCCGACGCAGGCGAGCCCGAACCGGGCGCCCTCCTCGTCGCCGAAGTTGACGAGGGCGAGGGGCCGGGTGAACCGGGCTCCCCTCCCCCGGAGCTCGTCGAACGCGGCGAAGGAGGACACGACGCCGAGGGGGCCGTCGAAGGCGCCGCCGTCCGGCACGGAGTCCAGGTGCGACCCGGTGACGACCGCGTTCCCGGCCGCCGGATCACCGAGCCAGGCCCACTGGTTCCCGTTCCGGTCGACCTCGTACGCCAGCCCGCGCGCCTCGGCCTGCTCCCGGAACCAGGCCCGGCACTCGGCGTCGGCCGCGGTCCAGGCGAAGCGCCGGTAGCCCCGGGAGCCGGCGTGCCGCCCGACGGGAAGCAGCTCCCGCCACATCTCGTGGAACGAGCTGCCGCCGGGCACAGGTTGTGGGTGACCACCAGGCTGTGGGCAGTCGTTCCGCGGGGCGATGGGGGTCCCCCCGCTCGAACGAAGCTGAGAGTGGGGGAGGGCGGGCACAGCAGCACCGGCGGACGGCGACGAGAGCTCAGCGCCCGCCGAAGAGTCCCCGCTCTTCGTCACGCGGACTCACCTTCACGCATCGGGACGCGGACGCCCCGCTCCTCGGCGACCGACTCCGCGATGTCGTACCCGGCGTCCACGTGCCGGATGACACCCATGCCGGGGTCGTTGGTCAGCACCCGGCGGATCTTCTCGCCGGCGAGCTTCGTACCGTCGGCGACGGTCACCTGCCCGGCGTGGATGGAGCGCCCCATGCCGACCCCGCCGCCGTGGTGGATGGAGACCCAGGACGCGCCCGACGCCACGTTGACCATCGCGTTCAGCAGCGGCCAGTCGGCGATCGCGTCCGAGCCGTCCAGCATGGCCTCGGTCTCGCGGTAGGGGGAGGCGACGGAGCCGCAGTCGAGGTGGTCGCGGCCGATCGCCAGCGGCGCGGCCAGCTCGCCGCTCGCGACCATGTCGTTGAACCGCTCGCCGGCCTTGTCCCGCTCGCCGTAGCCGAGCCAGCAGATGCGCGCCGGAAGGCCCTGGAAGTGGACCCGCTCGCCGGCCAGCTTGATCCAGCGGGCGAGGGACTCGTTCTCCGGGAACAGCTCCAGGATCGCCTTGTCGGTCTTGGCGATGTCGGAGGCCTCGCCGGACAGGGCCGCCCAGCGGAAGGGGCCCTTGCCCTCGCTGAACAGCGGGCGGATGTAGGCCGGGACGAAGCCGGGGAAGGCGAACGCCCGCTCGTAGCCCGCGAGCTGGGCCTCGCCGCGGATGGAGTTGCCGTAGTCGAAGACCTCGGCGCCGGCGTCCATGAAGCCGACCATGGCCTCGACGTGGCGGGCCATGGACTCGCGGGCGCGGGTGGTGAAGCCCGCCGGGTCCTTGGCCGCCGCGTCCGCCATGTCCTCGAAGGGGACCCCCACCGGCAGGTAGGCCAGCGGGTCGTGGGCGGAGGTCTGGTCGGTGACGATGTCGATCGGCGCGTCCATCGCGAGCAGCTGCGGGACCAGTTCGGCCGCGTTGCCGAGGACGCCGATGGAGAGCGGGCGGCGGGCGTCGCGGGCCTCGGTGGCCAGCTGGAGCGCGTGGTCGAGCGAGTCTGCCTTCACGTCCAGGTACCGGTGCTCGATCCGGCGCTCGATGGCGCGCGGGTCGACGTCGATGCAGATCGCGACGCCGTCGTTCATGGTGACCGCGAGGGGCTGGGCGCCGCCCATGCCGCCGAGGCCGGCGGTGAGGGTGATGGTCCCGGCGAGGGTGCCGTTGAACTTCTTGGCGGCGACGGCGGCGAAGGTCTCGTAGGTGCCCTGGAGGATGCCCTGGGTGCCGATGTAGATCCAGGAGCCGGCGGTCATCTGGCCGTACATGGTCAGGCCGAGGGCCTCCAGGCGGCGGAACTCCTCCCAGTTGGCCCAGTCGCCGACGAGGTTGGAGTTGGCGATGAGGACGCGCGGGGCCCACTCGTGGGTCTGCATGACGCCGACCGGGCGGCCGGACTGGACCAGCATGGTCTCGTCCTGCTTGAGGGTGCGCAGGGTGCGGACCATGGCGTCGAAGGAGCGCCAGTCGCGGGCGGCCTTGCCGGTGCCGCCGTAGACGACGAGCTTGTCGGGGTGCTCGGCGACCTCGGGGTCCAGGTTGTTCTGCAGCATGCGCAGGGCGGCTTCCTGCTGCCATCCCAGGGCGCTCAGTTCCGTACCGCGCGGAGCTCGTACGGGGCGGGGTCCTGACATGGTCTGCCTCCTAGCGAATGCCGGCCAGTGTGGTGTTCCTGTTGTTATTCACATCCTGGCTCTCTGAATAGAGCTAGTCAATACGTCCGGTCCGCCAGCACGGCCGCGTTCCGGATGTTTGGCTGGACTTATGGGTCTTAAGGGTGTGGACAATGACATGTCGGGGGACGACGGCGAGCGGGCCGGGCGGCGGGACGACGCCGTGCGGGCGGCGGTGGAGCAGGGACTGCTGGGGCCGGACGCGCCGATCGTAGGCCTGCTGGACGTAGCGGGCATCCGCGCGTCCGCCGCGGAGCTGCGCCGGGCGTTCGAGGCGGTCGCGGCGCCCGGCACCGCGATCCTGCACGCCTTCGCGGTGAAGGCGAACCCGCTGGTCCCGCTGGTGCGGCTGCTGGCCGGGACCGGCCTGGGCGCCGAGGTGGCCAGCGCGGGCGAGCTGGCGCTGGCGCGGGCGGCCGGGGTGCCGGCGGAGCGGACCGTGTTCGACGCGCCCGCGAAGACGGCGGCGGAGCTGCGCGAGGCGCTGGCGCTGGGCGTCGCCGTGAACGCGGACAACCCGCAGGAGCTGCGGCGCCTGGACGCCCTGGTGAGCACGGGCGGCACCGCCTCCCCGCCGCTCGGGATCCGGGTGAACCCGCAGATCGGCGCGGGCACCATCGGGGCCACCTCCACCGCGACCGCGACCTCGAAGTTCGGGGTGGGGCTGCGGGACGAGGGGGCCCGGGAGTGGATCGTCCAGGCGTTCGCGGAGCGGCCCTGGCTGACGCGGCTGCACGCGCACACCGGGTCGCAGGGGATCTCGCTGTCGCTGCTGGCGCGGGGCGTGGCGGAGACGTACGCGCTGGCCGAGGAGATCAACGCGCGGGTCGGGCGGCGGCAGGTCGACACCCTGGACATCGGGGGCGGGCTCTCGGTCAACTTCGCCTCCGAGGCGACGGAGCCGACGTTCGCGCAGTACGCGCGGCTGCTGGCGGAGGCGGTGCCGGGGCTGTTCGACGGGCGGTACGGGCTGGTGACGGAGTTCGGGCGGTCGCTGCTGGCCCGGCACGGCACGGTGGTGGCGCGGGTGGAGTACGCGAAGAGCTCCGGCGGGCGGCGCATCGCGGTGACGCACGCGGGGGTGCAGGTGGCGCCGCGGACGGTGTACGTGCCGGGGGCGTGGCCGCTGAGGATCGCCGCGTACGACGCGAAGGGGCGGCCCAAGGAGGGGGCGCCGGTGGAGCAGGACGTGGCGGGGCCGGCCTGTTTCGCGGGCGACCTGCTCGCCGAGGGGCGCCTGCTGCCGCCGCTGGAGCAAGGGGACTTCGCCGCGGCGCTGGACACCGGGGCGTACTACTTCGGCAGCCACTACTCCTACAACTCCCTTGCACGGCCGGGGGTTTACGGCTTCGCTCCGGACGGCGACGGGAGCGTGGCGTTCGCCGTGGCACGGGAGCCGCAGACGGTCGCCGAGGTCGTGGCCGAATCCGGAGGGGCGCACGCCGACGCCCTCACCACCCTGCGCGCAACCGGAAGCCGTTGAGACACCTCGGACAGCAGGGATCAACTGGTGTGAAAAGCAGCTCAGTTGACCAACACTAGTCTGCCGGATGCATGTTCCACTGGAAAATGCCAAACGCCTCACCCCTCACGCACACGTTGCGTAGTGTCTGCGTCACTCAACCGGAGAGCCACGCGGCGGGAGGGGAGCCTCGGTGCCCGGAATCGACGAGTGCTTACTGGAAGCCATGCGACTGCCCGGTGCCCGGGGCGCCGCGCTGGTCGACTGGACCAGCGGGCTGGCCCTGGGCACGGTCGGGGAGGCGCCCGGCGGTGACCACGAGACCACCGCCGCGGAGGCCGCCGAGCTGGCCCGGCTGGCCGCCGAGCACGGGGCGTTCAGCACGGAGGACGACACCGAGGTGAGCCCCCCGGTGGAGGACCTGATCGTCAGCAACCGGGACAGCTACCACCTGCTGCGGTTCGTGGTCACGTCCTTCGACGCCACCGTGTTCCTGCACCTGTGGCTGACCCGCGAGGACGGCAATCTCGCCCTCGCCCGGATCCGGCTCGGCGAGATGGCCGAGCGGCTGGTGCTGGGATGACCGTGGTCGAGACACCCCCGCCGTTGCCGGTCCGCGACCGGACGGCCCTGCACGAGAGAGCGCCCGGCGCGCTCTCCCCGATGCTGATACGCCTCGCCGAGGAGCGGGCCACCGGTGTCCTGGTCCGCGAGCACGGCGCCCTGCACCTGGCCGAGGGCCGCGTGGTGCACGCCGAGAGCCCCCTTGCACCCGGTCTCGACGTGCTCCTCACGGCCCGCGGCACGCTCGACGCGGCGGTCTGGCCCTGGACCGACGACATACCCGCCGCCGCCCACCGGGTGCTCGCCGCCGGACTGCTCCCGCGCGGCGCGCTGGAGGTGTGCCGGCTCGGCGCCCTGTACGACGCCGGTTACTTCGCGCTGGCCCCCAGCAGCACCCCGGGCCGGTTCCGGTACGGCACCACGGCCGCCGCAGGACCGCTGTCCGCGGTCCCCGTCACCGCGCTGGAGCGCGAGACCCTGCGCCGTCGCGAGCTGCTGCACCGCATCTGGCCCGACCCGTCGGCGGACGGCGCCCCGCTGATCCGCGCCGACCCCCTCGCACCACCACCGGTCACCCCCCGGCAGCGGGCGGTCCTGGACCGGGTGGACGGCGTCCGCACGGCCCCGCAGATCGCCCGGGAGCTGGGCAGACCGGCCTTCCACACGCTGGTGGACGTACGGCGGCTGGCGGCGGCCGGACTCCTCGCCCCGAGGAACACCGCGCCCGTCCCGCCTCCGCTGCCCCCCGTCACCGACCCCGACATCGCGCTGCTGAAGAGGCTCAGGGATGCGCTGGAGGCCCTTTGAACGGCACCGCCCCGCCGAGAGGAGACAGCTGATGGCGGCAGAACCCGGCAGCTCCGACAGAGAGGCCGTCCTCGACGAACTGCGCCGGTTACGCACCCGGATGCCCCAGCTCACCGGCGCCCTCGCGGCCGGTGTCGACGGCCTGGTCGTCGCCCACGACTGTCCGGGCGTCGATCCCGAGGGCCTCGCCGCCCTCACCGCGGCCGAACTCGGCGTCGCCGTCCGGGTCTCCGACGCCACCGGCAAGGGCGAGCTCAGGGAGCTGCTGGTGCGCGGCGACGACGGCTATGTCGCCACCTACGCCGCCGGCCGCAGCGCCGTGCTCACCCTGCTCGCCGAGGACCGGGTGAACGTCGGCCGCCTCCACCTGGAGGGCCGCCGGGCCGCCGCCCGGATCGGCGAGGTGGTCGACGCCGCCGAGGCCGCCGCCGAGGCCGCCGCCAAGGCCCTGCGCCCGGCCCGCGCCCCAGCCACACGGACCAGAACCACGCGCACGCCACGGACCAGCACCACCACCGACGCGCGCACCGCAACCGACAGTTGAAAGGAACCAGAAAGTCATGGCCAACACCGAAACCGCCCTGAAAGAGTGCCTCACCTCCATCGAGGGCACGACCGGCGTCGCGCTCGTCGACTACACCAGCGGGATGGCGCTGGGCACGATGGGCGGCAGCAAGACCTTCGACCTGAACGTGGCCGCGGCCGGCAACACCGACGTGATCCGCGCGAAGATGCGCACCATGGAGCACCTCGGCCTCAAGGGCGAGATCGAGGACATCCTGATCACGCTCTCCAACCAGTACCACCTGATCCGGCTGCTCAAGGGCCGGGGCGGCAACGGCCTCTTCCTCTACCTGGTGCTCGACCAGTCCCGGGCCAACCTGGCGATGGCCCGGCACCAGCTGAAGAAGATCGAGGAGGACCTGGAGGTCTGACCGGACCTCACACCAGCGCCGCGGTGCGGCGGCGGGCCCCGCCCGGGGCCGCGTCGCCCGCCGCGATGCCGGTACCGCGGTACGCCTTGACGGCCTTGCCGGCCGGGCGGCCGCCGCGCCTGTCGAGCCAGTCGACGCGCAGCCACACCAGCTGTTCGCCGGCCCGCTCCCGGCGGCCCAGCCAGGCCGCCTTCAGGCGCAGCCCGGTGCCGGTCCCGGCCAGCAGCATGCCGCCGGCCGCGGGCACCACGAAGGCCGAGCCGAGGGCGACGGCGAAGGCCAGCAGCAGCAACCAGCGGTGCCCCCGGCGCCAGTTCCGCACGGTCACCGCCCGGTCCTGGAGCACGTCGTGCTTACCGGCCCGGGCGGCCCCGTGCAGCAGGGCGGTGTACCGCTTGCGGCGGGTGAGTGCCACGACGGCGGCGCCGACGATGAACAGTGCTGCCCCGGCCATGACGCCGATGCGGCGTCCGGTGAACCCCGGCGGCAGCACCCCGACACCCGCGGCGAACACTCCGCACCACCACAGCGGCGCGGCCCCGGCCCGCACGACCACGGCCACCCGGGCCAGGCCCTGTCCGCCGCGCCCCTCTCGTCCCGCACGCGCCATGTCCGCAGCCTCCTCGCCGGTGTCGGGCCAGTCCGTATGGCGGGACGCTAACCAGCGAACGTGAGACGAGTCTTAAAGAAGCCTTCGGCGCGGGTTCACTCCACGAACAGGCCCCGCGCCGCCGCCCGGGTGTCGAACTCCTCCAGGCGGGCCTGTGCGTCCGGCAGGTCGTCGCACATGGCCTCCAGGAGCACCCGGCCGAGCAGCATCGGCGCGCACGCCGTGTCGAAGGCGAGCCCGGTGCCGACGGCGGCCGGCAGCAGCAGGTCGGAGACCTTGGCGACGGGCGCGAAGGCCGAGTCGGCGACGGTCACCACGGTCAGCCCGGACTCCTTGGCATAGCCCAGGGTGTCGACGACCTCGCGCGGGTGCCGGGGCAGCGCGAAGCACAGCAGCGCCGAGGCGCCGGCGAGGACGGCCGCGTCGATGCGGTCGTGGATCATGGTGCCGCCCTCGTCGAGCAGCCGTACGTCGGGATGCACCTTGGCGGCGAAGTAGGCGAAGCCGTACGCCTGCGAGGCGGCGGCGCGCAGGCCGAGCACCGGCAGCGGCCGGGAGGCGGCAAGCAGCCGGCCCGCCTGCTGCACCGGGCGCGGGTCGGCGAGCACCTCGGCGAGGTGCCTCAGGTTCTCGATCTCGGCCTCGACGGCCTGCTGGTACTCGTTGTACGACCCGTTGCCCGCCGCCTGCTCGGGGGGCACGACCTCGCGCAGGTGCCTGCGCAGCGCCGGGTAGCCGTCGAAGCCGAGGGCGACCGCGAACCGGGTGACCGAGGGCTGGCTGACCCCGGCCAGTTCGGCCAGCTCCACGCTGGACAGGAAGGGCACGTCGGCGGCGCGCCGCACCATGCTGTGCGCGATGCGCCGCTGGGTCGGCGTGAGCCGGTGCCCCTCGAAGAGCGCCTGCAAGCGAGTCGCAGGGCTGTCGGTCACGTTCATGACGTGCTCCCCCTCCAGATGTCCGTGAACCGGTCGAGCAGCCCGGCCGCCGCGGTGACGTCGTCCGTGAGCGGCCGGTCGGCCGGGTCCGCCTCCAGCGCCGCCTCGGCGAGCTCCAGCGCCCGCCCCGCCCCGAGCCCGGGGTCGGGACGCAGCTCACGCTGGCGCAGCGCCCGTACGGCGGCGACGAGTTCGCAGCCGACCACCAGACGGTACGCACGGCAGGCGCGCAGCGTTTGACGGGCGGCGAGCGAGGCGAAACTGGCCTGCTCCTCGACGCCTCGGGAGAGTACAGCGTGCCCGAGGGAGGCGGGCGCGGAGAAGGCGCGCAGGTCGCCGAGGGCGGCGCCGGCGGCGTACTCCAGGATCATCACGCCGGAGGAGGCGGGCTCCTGGTCGGCGAGGAAGGGGCGCAGGCGGGTGAAGGCGGGCTCGTTGAGGGAGGAGAGGCGGGAGGTGGACAGGCGCGCGACCTGGGTGACGGCGAGCCGGAAGTGGTCGAGGGCGAGGGCCAGTTGGGCCTGGTAGAAGCCGCCGTGGTGGTAGGCGGCCAGGTCCTCGGGTGAGATCAGGGGGTTCTCGGCGGCCGCGTTGATCTCGATCGCCAGCACACCCTCCAGGGCGTCGGCCGCGTCGTGGGCCGGGCCGTGGATCTGGGGCAGGCAGCGGAAGCCGTAGGGGTCCTGGATCCGGCCGAGCGGCGGGGTCGGCCGGTCGGCGGCGCCGATCAGCTCCCGCATCCGGCGGGCGACCTCGACGCTGCCCCGGTGCGGGCGGGCCGCGTGCACGGGCGCCGCGAAGGCCTCGTGGGAGCCGTCGACGGCGAGCAGCGACAGGGCGGCCACCACCTGGGTGGCCTCGATCAGCCCGCGCAGTTCGTGCAGGGCGAGCGCCGACTGGCCGAGGGTGAGGGCGTTGCTGCTGATCAGGGCGAGGGCGTCGTTGTTGTCCAGCGGCTGGGCCGCCGGCGCTCCGGTGCCCCGCCAGGGGTGCTCCCCCACCAGCGCGAGGCCCACCTGGGCGAGGGCCGCGATGTCCCCGGTGCCGACCGACCCGAACTCGTTGACAACCGGATACGCGCCGGACTCCAGCGCCTCGCACAGGGCCGTGACCACGGTCGGCCTGAGGCCCGCGCCGCCCGCCAGCAGCTGGTTGGCGCGCACCGCGAGCATCGCGCGGACCTGCCGGGCGGGGAGTTCGTCGCCGATCGCCCCGGCGTGGCTGCGCAGCAGCCGCAGCCCGTGTCCGGCGGCGGCCTCGGTGGGGACGTCCTCGTTCCGGTTGGCGCCGACGCCGGTGGAACGGCCGTAGACGCGGCCGGTCGCGGCGATCTGCCGGGCGGCGTTCCAGGACTCCTCCGCGCGGCGCATCGCCTCGGTGCCCGGGACCGGGCGGGCGGTGCCGTCGGCGAGGCGCACGACGTCCTCGACGCCCATCCCGATGCCGTCGAGTACCACCAGGCCGGAATGCGCAATTCCGGGAGCGTCCAAGATATGAGACGACATTACGCCCAAACCTCCCTCAATCCGGACACTCGATCTTGCGCACCGGCCATCCGTTACCTCGGATTAACGCGAGACCGTTGACAACCTATTCACCTACCGAGAACTCTGCATGACGTTATACAGCCGGGCAAGGGACATCTCATGATCCAGTTCGACGCGGTCCACAAGCGCTTCCCCAACGGCACCACAGCAGTTCACGATCTCTCCCTGGAGATGCCGGAGGGCGGGGTCACCGTCCTGGTCGGCTCCTCCGGTTGCGGCAAGACCACCACCCTGCGGATGATCAACCGGATGGTCGAGCCGACCTCCGGCACGATCAAGGTGAACGGCAAGGACGTCACCGAGCAGGACGCCGCCGAACTGCGCCGGTCCATCGGGTACGTCATCCAGCAGGCCGGCCTCTTCCCGCACCGCACGGTGCTGGACAACGTCGCCACCGTCCCGCTGCTGCTCGGCTGGAACCGGAAGAAGGCCCGCGCCCGCGCCGCCGAACTCCTGGAGACCGTCGGCCTCGCCGCCGACGCCGGCAAGCGCTACCCGCACCAGCTCTCCGGCGGCCAGCAACAGCGCGTCGGCGTGGCCCGCGCGCTCGCCGCCGACCCGCCCGTCCTGCTGATGGACGAGCCGTTCGGCGCCGTCGACCCGGTGGTGCGCACCCAGCTCCAGGACGAACTGCTGCGGCTGCAGAAGGAGTTGAACAAGACCATCGTCTTCGTCACGCACGACGTCGACGAGGCGGTCCGGCTCGGCGACCGGATCGCGATCTTCCGCACCGGCGGCCACCTGGTCCAGTGCGCCCCGCCCGAGGAGCTCCTGGCCCGTCCGGCCGACGACTTCGTGGCCGACTTCCTCGGCGCCGAGCGCGGCCTGAAACTGCTCTCCCTGAAGACCCTCGCCGACGTCCCGCAGGGCCCGGCACCCCAGGGCGGCGCCTGGACCCTCGTCCTGGACGCGGCGGGCAAGCCCCTGCACTGGGCCTCGAAGGACGCCGAACTGCCCGTCCGGCCGCTGGCCGACGGCGACTCCCTGCTCGCGGCGCTCGACGAGTCGATCGCCTCCCCGACCGGACTCGTCGCCCGCGTCGACGCCGAGGGCAGGCTCACCGGCGTCTCGTCCCGCGACGACATCCACGTGCACGCCGGCCAGGCGCACAGCGCGGCCCGGGTGGTGACGGCATGACCGTCGACTGGTCGTGGATCGGCGACCACACCGACGACCTCACCAGCCTCACCCTCTCCCATCTCCAGGCGGCGATGACCGCCGTCTTCTTCGGCCTGGTGATCTCGCTGCCGCTCGCGGTGGTCGCCCACCGGGTCCGCCCGCTGCGCGGCTTCCTGCTCGGCCTGTCCAACGTGCTCTTCACGATCCCCTCGATCGCGATCTTCGTGCTGCTGCTCCCGATCAGCGGCCTGACCCGCACCACCACGGTCATCGGCCTGACCGTCTACACCCTGGTCGTGCTGCTCCGGAACACGGTCGAGGGCCTGGACTCGGTCCCCGCGAAGACCAAGGAGGCGGCGAAGGCGATGGGCACCCGCCCGCTGCGCACCCTCCTCACCGTCGAACTCCCGCTGGCCCTCCCCGTGATCATGGCGGGCGTCCGGATCGCCACGGTCATGTCCATCTCGCTGGTGAGCGTCGCCACCTACATCGGCGACGGCGGCCTCGGCCAGCTCTTCACCGACGGCTTCCAGCGCGACTTCCCGACCCCGGTGATCGTGGGCGTGGTCCTCACGATCCTGCTCGCGGTGGTCGCCGACGCCCTGCTGGTGGCGCTCCAGTACGTACTGACCCCGTGGCGGCGGAGGCGAGCCTGACATGTTCGAACTCTTCAAGAACCTCGGCACCTGGCTGACCAGCGGGTCCCAGTGGGCCGGGCAGGACGGCATCGCCCACCGGCTCGCCGAGCACCTCCAGTACTCGCTGCTCGCCACCCTCATCGCGGCCGCGATCGGACTCCCGCTCGGCCTGCTGATCGGCCACACCGGCAAGGGCGCGTTCGTCGCCATCAACCTGGCGTCCTTCGGCCGCGCCCTGCCGACCGTCGGCCTGGTGGTGCTGGTCTTCCTCGCGGGCGGCCTGTCGATGCTGCCGGTGTACGTGGCGCTGGTCGCCCTCGCGGTCCCCGCGATCGTCACCAACACCTACGCCGGCATGACCGCCGTCGACCCGGACGTGAAGGACGCGGCCCGCGGCCAGGGCATGCGCGGCCACCAGGTCCTGTTCCAGGTCGAACTGCCGCTCGCGCTCCCCCTGATCATGACGGGCCTGCGCCTCGCGCTCATCCAGGTCGTGGCCACCGCCACCATCGCCGCGTACGTCTCCTTCGGCGGCCTCGGCCGCTACGTCTTCGACGGACTCGCCCAGCGCGACCTCGTCCAGGTGCTCGGCGGCGCGGTGCTGGTCGCGCTCGTCGCCGTCGTCCTCGACCTGCTGCTGAGCAGCCTGCAGCGCTTCCTCTTCCGCCACCGCACCGCCTAGGGAACCCGCCCATGAACCGTCGTACCCTCCTCGGTGGCCTGCTCGCCGCCGGTTCCGTCCCCGCCCTCGCCGCCTGCTCCAGCGGCATCACCTCCCTGGACGAGAGCAGCGGCTCGACCGCCGGCGGCGGCTCCAGCAAGGGCGGCATCACCATCGGCACCGCCAACTTCACCGAGAACCAGGTGCTCGGCTACCTCTACGCGGCCGTGCTGGAGAAGGCCGGCGTGAAGGTCAAGGTCCGCCCGAACCTCGGCACCCGCGAGATCGTGATCCCCGCCCTCAAGGCCGGCGACATCGACCTGCTGCCCGAGTACCAGGGCGCCCTCCTCAACTACCTCGCCCCCAAGGACGCCTCCGCCGAGCCGGGCACCATGCAGAACGCCCTCACCCTGGCGCTGCCCGCCGGCCTCCAGGTGCTGCCGTACGGACAGGCCGCCGACTCCGACTGCTTCGTCGTCACCCGGGCCACCGCGCAGAAGTACGGCCTCACCTCCCTCGCCGACCTCGCCAAACAGAACGGCAGGCTGGTCATCGGGGCCGCACCCGAGGTGAAGAAGCGCCGGGTGGGCGCGATCGGGCTGCAGGAGGTGTACGGCGTCGAGTTCAAGGAGTTCAAGTCGCTGGACTCGGACGGGCCGCTGGTCAAGGGCGCGCTGAAGAAGGGCGACGTGGACGTGGCGAACCTGTTCACCACCGACACCGACATCGCCGCCAACGACTGGGTGGTGCTGGCCGACCCGAAGAACCTCATCCCCAGTCAGCACATCGTCCCGCTGATCGCCGACCGCAAGGCCGACGACACCGTCCGCAAGGCCCTCGCCCAGCTCGGCAACGTCCTCACCACCGAGCAGCTCACCCAGCTCAACAGCCAGGTCGACAACGACAAGAAGGACCCGGAGGACGTGGCGGCCGCGTACGCGAAGCAGCACGGGCTGGCCTGACCGCCCGCTGTCGGCCCCCGGCCCCCGGCGCTCGGTATCGCGCGGGCGATGATCCGGCCAAGAGCCGTTAAACGAACACCGAGGGTGACGTTTCCGCCGCGTACAGTGATGAGAACCATCAGCGCCAGCACCTGAGGAAGCGTCATGGCCCCGAACCCCACGGCCCTTCCGACGGCCACCGCCGTCGGCGCGCCGGCCGTCGCCCTCGTACCGGCGGCCGTCGTCCCCGACTCGGCGAGCGCGGCCCTCGACGAACTGCTCCAGGGCAACCGGCGGTACGCCACCGGCCGTGCCCGCCGCGGCCGGACCGCCGCACCGCACCCGTTCGCGGTGGTGCTCGGCTGCGTGGACTGCGCGGCCGCCCCGGAACTGGTCTTCGACCAGGGCCTCGGCGACCTGCTGACCATGAGGACGGCCGGGCAGGTGCTGGACGAGGCGGTGCTCGGCTCCCTCCAGTACGGCGTGCAGCATCTGCGCGTCCCGCTGGTGGTGGTCCTCGGCCACGAGGGCTGCGGGGCCGTCGCCGCCACCCTCGCCCGGCTGCGCACCGGCACACCCGTCCCCGGTCACCTGGAACTCCTCGTCGACGAGATCGCACCGGCCGCCCGCCGCACCAGGGCGCTGCCCGGTGACTGGGCCGAGCACACCATGCGGGCCCAGACGATGTGGGCGCGGGACGCGATCCGGGCGGACCCCGGGTTCGCAGCGGCGTCGGTGGTCGCGGCCCGGCTCGACGCCGCCAGCGGGCTGGTGTCGCTGCTGCCCTGAGGGCGGTCCCCCCGCCGGATGCGGGGGATTTCCCCAGTGCGACGGGCCGTCCCGGCCCCTACCGTGGACGCCATGACGGATGTTCACGACACCGAGCTGAAGAAGGACCTCGCCGCCACCCTGCACGCCCGCAGGGACCTGGGGCCGGAGTACGAGTCGGAACTGGTCGACTCCTTCCTGGAGAAGATCGACCAGCGCATCGACACCGCGGTGGAGCGCGGGCTGCGCCGGGGCCTGGCCGAGCAGCAGATGCAGGCCGCCCGGGGGGCGGGCAGGAGCAAGGGCACCGACTCCTGGGGCGAGCGCTTCGGCTTCGGGATCGTGTCGCTGGTGCTGGCGATCCCGCTCTCGGCGATCAGCGGCGCGTTCGGCGGCGTGACGGGCGTGATCGTCACCTGGATCGGCATCGTCGGGGTCAACGTGACCCAGGCCGTCCGCCTCAACCCCGGCCTGTTCCACCCGGCCGACCGCGGCCAGGGGGACTGACCGGCGTCGCACCGCGCCCGCCTCACACCTGCCGGGTCGGCTGGACGACGACCTGCCGCAGGTTGACGTTGCGAGGGCGGCTCACCACGTAGCCGACCAGGTCGGCGAGGTCCTCGGCGGCCAGCGCGCCCATCCCGTCGAACATGCCCGCCACCTGCTCGCGCAGCTCCTCGCCGTCGATGTGGCTGCCGAGCTCGGTGTCCGTCAGACCGGGTTCGACATTGGTGACCCGCACGTCACGCGGCCCGAACTCGGCGCGCAGGGACTGCGAGAGGAAGGTGATGGCGGCCTTGGTGGCGCCGTACACCGCGAAGGTGGGGAAGACGACGTGCGCGCCGATGGACGACACGTTGACGAGGTCGGCGGTACGGCCCTCGGCCGCGGCCGCCACCAGGTCCCCGGTGAAGGCCCGCAGCACCCGCAGCACACCGGTCACGTTGGTGTCGAGCATGCGCTGCCACTCGTCGATCCGGCCGTCGTCGACCGGGTTGGGCAGCATGACGCCGGCGTTGTTGACGACGAGGTCGACGCGCCCGTAGGCCGTGTGCACGGCGTCGGCCGCCGCCTGCACGGAGGCGTCGTCGGTGACGTCGGCGACCACGGCGAGGGCCTCGCCGCCGTTCGCCCGGATCTTCGCCACGACCGTCTCCAGCCGGTCCGCCCGCCGGGCGAGCAGCGCCACCCGGGCGCCCGACCCGGCGAGCCGCAGGGCGACGGCCGCCCCGATCCCGCTGGCGGCGCCGGTGACGACGGCGGTACGGCCGGACAGGTTGTCGTACGACATGGGGTACTCCCTGGTGAAGTGCCGCCGGGACCGCCCCGGTGGCGTGTCTCCACCCTCGCCGGGGCCGGGCGGCCTACCCAGGGCTGAGCTTTTCCTGGGTCTGGCAGAACCAGGTTGGCGGGACGCGGCTCCCCTACGATCGAACCCATGGACGGGGAACTCGGAGACTTCCTGCGCTCGCGCCGCGCCCGCATCCAGCCCGAGGAGGTGGGGCTGCCCTCGCACGGGCGGCGCCGCGTACCGGGGCTGCGCCGCGAGGAGGTTGCGCAGCTGGCGGGAGTGAGCGTCGACTACTACATCCGCCTGGAACAGGGCAGAGGTCCCGGGGGAGTCTCGGACGCGGTGCTCGACGCGATCGCCCGCGTCCTGCGCCTGGACGAGACCGAGCACGCGTACCTGCTGACGGTGGCCCGCCCGCACCGGAAGAGCACCGCACGCCCCCCGGCCGGCCCCCGCATCCGCCCCGGCGTACAGCTGCTGCTGGACGGCATGGAGCGGACACCCGCGTTCGTGCTGGGCCGCCGGATGGACGTGCTGGCCTGGAACGCGCTCGGCGACGCGGTGAACGGGTTCAGCGCACTGGCCCCGGCCGAGCGGAACATCCCGCGCCAGGTCTTCCTCGACCCCGCGGCCGCGGGCTTCTACCCGGACTGGGCCGCCGTCGCCGCCCAGGCCGTCGCCAACCTGCGCATCGACGCGGGCCGCCACCCCGACGACCCCCGCATGGCCGCGCTGGTCGGCGAACTCTCCCTGAAGAGCGCGGACTTCCGTCGGCTGTGGGCGGACCACGAGGTCAAGGAGTGCGCGTACGGCACCAAGCGCATCCAGCATCCGGTGGCGGGCCTGCTGACCCTCCCCTACGAGACCCTCACGGTCCCGACCGACCCGGACCAGACGATCGTGGCGTACACGCCGGAACCGGACTCGGAGACGGCGGAGCGGCTGGCACTGCTGGGTAGTTGGAAAGCGACGACGACCGCAACCAATAACTGAGGAACCACGACGGCGAGCAACCACCTCCGCGAGAGCGGCGGCGGTTCAGCCGCAAAGAGGTGCGCGGGGACCGCCGCACCCCCTAAAAGGGGGGCGGGACGACGGCGGTCCCCGCGAGGGACATGGACCGGGTCAGGGCCGGGTCTCACGTCCGGGCGTCCATGGAGGTCCGGGAGCCGCTCCGGAGGTCCTTGGACGTTCGGTGCCGGCCGGGGCGGGGAGCCGCTCCCGCCCTGCCGACATCCACTAATGTGCCGGACCCGTGTTAAGCGGGTGCTGCGCGCACGTGACACGCTCGTACCACTTCCGCGAAGTCCACCACTTGGACAGGAAACAGCAAGTTCCCCGGGGTCACGGGCCGTTCACCGGACGTTCGCTACTGCTTGCCGCCCTTGGCCAGGAAGGCCAGCAGGTCCTGCCGGCTGACCACACCGGTGGGCTTGCCCTCGACGAGGACGATCGCGGCGTCGGCCGCGCCCAGCACCGTCATCAGGTCCCCGACCGGTTCGCCGGAGCCGACCTGGGGCAGCGGGGCGCACATGTGCTTCTCCAGCGGGTCCTCCAGGGAGGCACGCTTGCTGAACAGCGCGTCGAGCAGCTCGCGTTCGACGACCGAGCCGACGACCTCGGCGGCCATCACGTCCGGGTGGCCGGCGCCCGGCTTGACGACGGGCATCTGCGAGACGCCGTACTCGCGCAGCACCTCGATGGCCTGCCCGACCGTCTCGTCCGGGTGCATGTGGACGAGGGAGGGGATGGAGCCGCCGGCCTTGTCGCTGAGCACGTCGCCGACGCGGGCGCTGGGGCCCTCGTCCTCCAGGAACCCGTAGTCGGCCATCCACTCGTCGTTGAAGATCTTGCTGAGGTAGCCGCGGCCGCTGTCCGGCAGCAGCACGACGACCACGTCGTCCGGGCCGAGCCGCTCGGCCACCCGCAGCGCGGCCACGACGGCCATCCCACAGGAGCCGCCGACCAGCAGGCCCTCCTCCTTCGCGAGGCGCCGCGTCATCTGGAAAGAGTCCTTGTCCGACACCGCGACGATCTCGTCGGCGACGGTCCGGTCGTAGGCGGTCGGCCAGAAGTCCTCACCCACGCCCTCGACGAGGTACGGCCGCCCGGAGCCGCCCGAGTACACGGACCCCTCGGGGTCGGCGCCGACGACCTGCACCCGGCCGTCGCTGGCGTCCTTCAGGTACCGCCCGGTACCGGAGATGGTCCCCCCGGTCCCGACGCCCGCCACGAAATGGGTGATCCGACCCTCCGTCTGCTCCCACAGCTCGGGGCCGGTCGAGTGATAGTGCGAAAGCGGGTTGTTCGGGTTGGAGTACTGGTCCGGCTTCCACGCGCCGGGCGTCTCACGGACCAGCCGGTCGGAGACGTTGTAGTACGAGTCCGGGTGCTCCGGGTCGACGGCGGTGGGGCAGACCACGACCTCGGCGCCGTACGCCCGCAGCACGTTGATCTTGTCGGTGCTCACCTTGTCGGGGCACACGAAGATGCACTTGTACCCCTTCTGCTGGGCCACGATCGCGAGCCCCACGCCGGTGTTCCCGCTGGTCGGCTCGACGATCGTGCCGCCGGGCTGCAGTTCCCCGCTCTTCTCCGCGGCCTCGATCATCCGCAGCGCGATGCGGTCCTTCACGGAACCGCCCGGGTTGAAGTACTCGACCTTGGCGAGCACGGTGGCCTGGATGCCCTGGGTGACGCTGTTGAGTCTCACCAGCGGGGTGTTGCCGACGAGGCTGATCATCGAGTCGTGGAATCGCACCGTTGTCTCCGGTTGCTTGCAAAAGGTGTGGTCCTGTTTGTGCCGCCAGCCTAAGGCCCCGTTCCGGAGGTTCACTCCCCGTTGAGATTGACGCACGGGCTGTACGGGGCAAGGAGTGGATGAGCGGCAACGAGGAGGTGGCGGCGACGCATGACGAACATGTCGAGGGCGCGGGTGGCCCGGCGGATCGCGGCCGGGGCGGCGTACGGCGGCGGCGGGGTCGGGCTGGTCGGCGCGGCCGCGGTGGGCGTGGTGCTGGCCGAGGTGCGGATGGCCAGGACGGCGGTGCACAACGGCAACAGCGGCGGCCGGGTGCCGGTGGCGGACGGCCGTTACGGCGCCGGATACGACGCCTGTGGTGAGCCGCCCATCCGCCTGACCATGCTCGGCGACTCCACGGCGGCCGGGCAGGGCGTGCACCGGGCCGCCCAGACGCCGGGCGCGCTGCTGGCGTCCGGCCTCGCCGCGGTCGCGGAACGCCCGGTGGAGCTCAGCAACGTGGCCCTCCCCGGCGCCCAGTCCGACGACCTGGACCGCCAGGTGGCGCTGGTCCTGGGCACGGCCTCGCCGGTCCCCGACGTCTGCGTGATCATGATCGGCGCCAACGACGTCACCCGCCGCATGCCGCCGACCCGCTCGGTCCGCCACCTCTCGGCGGCCGTCCGCCGGCTGCGCACGGCGGGCGCCGAGGTGGTGGTCGGCACCTGCCCCGACCTGGGCACGATCGAGCCGGTACGGCAGCCGCTGCGCTGGCTGGCCCGGCGGGCGTCCCGGCAGCTGGCGGCGGCCCAGACCATCGGGACGGTGGAGCAGGGCGGCCGCACGGTGTCGCTGGGCGACCTGCTCGGCCCCGAGTTCGCGGCCAACCCGCGCGAGCTGTTCGGCCCCGACAACTTCCACCCCTCGGCGGAGGGCTACGCCACGGCGGCGATGGCGGTGCTGCCGACGGTCTGCGCGGCCCTCGGCCTGTGGCCGGCGGAGGAGGAGCGCCCCGACGTCACCCGCCGCGAGGGCTTCCTGCCGGTCGCACGGGCCGCGGCGGAGGCGGCGGCCGAGGCCGGCACGGAGGTCACGGCGGCGATGCCGACGGGCCCGCGTGGACCGTGGGCCCTCCTGAAACGCCGCCGGCGCCAGCCGATGGAGCCCCTCCCGTCCGACTCCGCCTCCGAAGAGGCGAGGTCGAGAGCGGGTACGACCGAGTAGGGCGACGGCGGGCGGGGTCGGGCGAGGGCCGGAACGCCCACCGGCGCTTGCCGAGGCACCCGCCCGCGCCCACCCGTGCCGCCCCGCGGCTGAAGAGCTGCGACGCCTGCCGCGGCTACGAAGAAGCGGCGGGCGAAGCTCCCCGTAAAGGGCGCTGGGGGTCCCCCCGGCCGAAGGCAGGGGGAGGAACTGCGCGACCAGCCCCCACCGGCCCGCACCCGACGACGCACCCCCACACCAGCCAAGCAAGCGCTTAGAAAGTGCGGCCAGTGTCACACTCCGACACCGGTGACCGATGACATACGTACGGGTAACTTCCGAAGCGGCCCTGCCAACCCCCTCATTGGAGCCGTGATGCCCGAAGCCGTCATCGTCTCGACCGCCCGTTCCCCGATCGGCCGTGCCGTCAAGGGCTCCCTGAAGGACCTGCGCCCCGACGACCTCACCGCGACGATCATCCAGGCCGCCCTCGCCAAGGTCCCCGAGCTGGACCCGCGGGACATCGACGACCTGATGCTCGGCTGCGGTCTCCCCGGCGGCGAGCAGGGCTACAACCTCGGCCGGATCGTCGCCGTGCAGATGGGCATGGACTTCCTGCCCGGCACCACGATCACCCGCTACTGCTCCTCGTCCCTGCAGACCAGCCGCATGGCCCTGCACGCCATCAAGGCCGGCGAGGGCGACGTCTTCATCTCGGCCGGTGTCGAGATGGTCTCCCGCTACGCCAAGGGCAGCTCCGACGGCCTCCCGGACACCACGAACCCGATCTTCGCCGAGGCCCAGGCCCGTACCGCCGCCACCGCCGCGTCGACCGGCTCCAGCTGGCACGACCCGCGCGAGGACGGCCTGCTCCCCGACCCGTACATCGCGATGGGCCAGACCGCCGAGAACCTGGCCCGGATCAAGGGCGTCACCCGCCAGGACATGGACGAGTTCGGCGTCCGCTCCCAGAACCTCGCCGAGGAAGCCATCAAGAACGGCTTCTGGGAGCGCGAGATCACCCCGGTCACCCTCCCCGACGGCACGGTCGTCAGCAAGGACGACGGTCCGCGGGCCGGCGTCACCCTGGAGGGCGTCGCGGGCCTGAAGCCGGTCTTCCGCCCCGACGGCCTGGTCACCGCCGGCAACTGCTGCCCGCTGAACGACGGCGCCGCCGCGGTCGTCATCATGAGCGACACCAAGGCCCGCGAGCTGGGCCTGACCCCGCTCGCCCGGATCGTGTCCACCGGTGTCACCGGCCTCTCCCCCGAGATCATGGGCCTGGGCCCGGTGGAGGCGAGCAAGCAGGCGCTGCAGCGCGCCGGTCTGACCATCGACGACATCGACCTGGTCGAGATCAACGAGGCGTTCGCCGCCCAGGTGATCCCCTCCTACCGCGACCTGAACATCCCGCTGGAGAAGCTGAACGTGAACGGCGGCGCCATCGCCGTCGGCCACCCCTTCGGCATGACCGGCGCCCGCATCACCGGCACGCTCATCAATTCCCTCCAGTTCCACGACAAGCAGTTCGGCCTGGAGACGATGTGCGTCGGTGGCGGCCAGGGCATGGCCATGGTCATCGAGCGTCTCAGCTGAGTTCCTGAGCCCCTGAGTGACCGTCACGGGACCCAACGTGACGACCCGGCCCGGTGTTCGAGAAATCTCCGAACACCGGGCCGATTTGTGATCCAATCTCCCCCAGGATGTGACCTATCTCCCTCCGGGGGGATATCGCCGCAGGTCAACGCCGCTGTCCCGGTAAACCCCAGGACCAAAGTCCTGTCCACTTCGTGACGTTACGCACTGACAGCTTGATAGTCCACCCTTCAAGCTGATGTAGGAAGTCGGGGGTCGACTTTGAACCGGGAGTACGTCAGTGAGCGCCATGCCGATCGCCTTGCTGCTCACCACGGCCGCCACGGGCGCCGTGGGCGTCGCTGTCCTGCGCACCGTACTGAAGCTGCGCCGCCAGGTCGCCGAGCTGCACACCCAGCTTGCCCAGAACCAGGCCGCGACCCTGCGCGCCCTCATGCCGGCGGCCCGCAGCCATGCCGACGCCGAGGAGATACGCGCCGCCGTGGCGGAGGCGCTGGCCGAGGAGCGGGAGCGGGAGCTGGCCGAGGCACGTGCCTTCTGGGCCGCGCAGGAGTCGCGTGACGCCTCCGACGCGCCGTCGCTGCTGGGTCTGGCGGACGGCGAGCCGTTCCTGCCCCGGCAGACGGACTTCGTGGGCCTGGAACCGGTCGCCGAGCCGACGGCGGAGAGCGACGAGTTCGCCGGGGAGTCCGCGGAACTGGCGGCGGCCCGCCGCCGTCACCCGTCCCACCCGGACTTCGTACCCGTGCAGTCGCCGGTGGTGAACGACCACGAGCGTACGGTCGCGACGCTGGAGCAGCTGGCCGAGTCGCAGGTCGAACTCTCCGACGTCCGTCCGGGGCCGCTGGGCACGCTGGACGTGTACGTGTTCGCCGACGGCACGACGCTGTGCATGACGCCGGGTCACCGGGAGACGGCGGAGCGGCTGGCTGCCGCCCTGAGCGCCGGTGAGACGCCGTATCTGCTGGGCGGTTCCGGGATCTCCGGCGCGTACACGCTGACGTTCGCGTGCGGCGAGGAGAACGTCTACATCCTGGCGGACCGGGTCATAGCGTCGCTCTGACCTTTCGGGGTGCGTCGTCGGGTGCGGGTGCGTGGGGGCCGGTCGCGCAGTTCCCCGCGCCCCTGACGGGGCGCACCGCAGCGCCCTTTCTTCTAGGGGCGCGGGGAACTGCGCGGGCAACCACGACGGCGCCGCACCCGACCATCCCCGGCCCTCACACACCCGCCCTCTTCTGCGCCTCCTCCACCAGCCGCACCGCGTCCCCGACCTCGGCGTCGCTCTTCAGCACCACCGCCAAGTCGTTCCCGGCCACGGTGATCTGGTCGGCCACCGCGAACATCCCCGCGTCCGGCATCTCCCGGCTCTCGGCGCCCGGCTCCTCCACCGCCTGCGCCCACCGGGCCAACTCCCGTGCCAGCCCCAGCGCCTCCGCGGCGGCCCCCCGCTGCAGCCGGCTCTGCGGTGCCGCCCTCAGCTTGTCGGCGAAATGCTCCACTGCACGGGTAAGAGGCGTCGTATCAACCACGCCGCGAGCGTAACGCCTCCCGTGGGCTCTCCCGGCAGGACCCGGCTGTCCTGTCACGACTGTTGCCAACACGCCAACACTCAGGCACGGTGACGTGAAGGACCGGCTACAACCCCCTTTGCGCACCGGAGGCGCCGATGTCCCAAGTCTTCTCCGAGGAGACCCATCGCAACATGCTCGCCCGCATCCCCCACTGCACCGGTCGTGAAGTGTCCGACTGGCTGCGCACCGTCGACGAAGGCCCGGCCCTCTTCCGCTTCGAGGAAAAGGTCAGCTGGCTCCGCCACGAGCACAACCTCGCGTACGGCCACGCGAAGGCGTTGATCCACGAGTACGACCTGAGGAGGGCCGCGCGCAAACTTCTCTAGGCGCGCACGCACACAGACGGCGAAGGGCCCCGGGGATGCCCCGGGGCCCTTCTCACTTCTGAAGTCTCACTTCTTCTGGCGCGGCTAGTCCCTGCTGAAGATCGCCACCAGGCGCAGCATCTCGACGTAGATCCACACCAGCGTCATGGTGAGGCCGAACGCGGCCAGCCAGGCCTCGTTCTTCGGGGCGCCGTAGGCGATGCCGTCCTCGATCTGCTTGAAGTCGAGGGTCAGGAAGAACGCACCGAGCAGGATCGCGATGATGCCGACGATCGCGCCGAGCGGGCCGAAGCTGCGCAGTCCGCCGTTCTCGGCGACGCCGAACGCGACCAGCAGCAGGTTGACCGCCATGACCAGCACGAAGGCGATGGCGATGGCCATGCCGATGCGGGCGTAGCGGGCGGTGACGCGGATCCAGCCGGCCTTGTAGACCAGCAGCGTCGCGGCCGAGACCGCCAGGGTGCCGAGCACCGCCTGGAACGGGGCACCGCTCCACTGGCTGTTGTACATCTCGCTGATGACGCCGAGGAAGACGCCCTCGAAGGCGGCGTATCCCAGGATCAGCGCGGGCACCGGGGTGCGCTTGAAGCTCTGGATCATCGCCAGGACGAAGGCGACGATCGCGGAGCCGACGGCCAGGCCGTAGCTGGTGGTCGAGATCGGCAGCAGCGCCCAGGCGAGGATCGCGCCGACGGCGACCGTGCCGAGCGTCATGCCCGAGCGCATGACGACGTCGTCCATCGTCATCCGGCCGGTGGTGGCCGGGGCCTGCGGCGGGGCGCCCTGCTGGAGGTCCTGCTGGGCGTACGGGTTGTTCGCGTAGGGGTTCTGCGCGTACGGGTTGCCCTGGGCGTACCCGGCCTGCGGCGCGGTGTTGAAGCCCGCGTAGCCGTTGTCGCGGCTGAACCCCCGTCGCGAGAAGACCGGGTTGCTGCTCCTCATTTCACTCCTCCATGGCCACCCTGAGCGGCCTTGGCATCAAGAGTAATGGATTGGCAAAAGACTGACCCTACTACCTGCGGAGGATCTTTCCCTCACCGTGCTGCGCAACACGCTACGCGGAGCCCTGATTCCCGGCCATGGAGGGCTTCGTTCCATGACGAAGCCGGAACACGACCGGAACCGGCCGGAGATCCCTCAGGCGTCCAGGGGGAAGCCGGTGTAGGCCTCCGCCAGGTCGGTCCCGGCGGCCCGGGAGGAGGCGATCCGGCCGAGCCGGGCCAGCTGGAGCCGGGCGTCGAAGGGGGTGTCGCCGGGGCCCGGGTGAAGCATGCTCGTCATGTCGTACGAGAACCGCTCGGCCTGCCAGACGCGGCGCAGGCAGGTCGCCGAGTAGGCGTCGAGCAGTTCCGGGGAGCCCGTCTCCTTCTCGTGGACCAGGGCGCGGGCGAGGGTCACGACGTCGCCCACCGCCAGGTTCAGCCCCTTGGCGCCGGTCGGCGGCACGATGTGGGCGGCGTCCCCGGCGAGGAGGAGCCGGCCGTGCCGCATGGGCTCGTGGACGTACGACCGCATGGGCGTGACCGACTTCTGGGTGATCGGGCCGCGCTCCAGGCGCCAGTCGTCGTCGGTCTCGAAGCGCCGGTCCAGCTCGTCCCAGATCGCCTCGTCGGTCCAGTCCTCGGCATCCGTGTCGGCGGGGACCTGGAGGTAGAGGCGGGAGACGGACGGGGAGCGCATCGACAGGAGGGCGAAGCCCCGCTCGTGGCGGGCGTAGACGAGTTCGTCGTGGGAGGGGGCGACGTCGGCGAGGATGCCCAGCCAGGCGTAGGGGTAGGTGCGTTCGAACACCCGGGAGAGCGGCGCGGGGAAGGCGGCGCGGGCGACGCCCCAGAAGCCGTCGCAGCCGGCCACGTAGTCGCACTCCAGGACGTCCTCGCGGCCCTCGTGCCGGAACCGGATCCGCGGCCGCCCGCTCTCGGCGCCCTCCACCGCCAGCGCCTCCGCCTCGAAGAGCAGCGGACCGCCCTCCTTGAGCTGGAGGGCGATGAGGTCCTTGCAGACCTCGGTCTGGGCGTAGACCGTCACGGACCGGCCGCCGGTGAGGCCGGGGAAGTCGACGCGGTGGCGCTGTTTCGCGAACCGCAGCTCGATGCCGTCGTGGCGCAGCCCCTCGCGGTCCATGCGCTCCCCGGCGCCGGCCGCGCGCAGCACGTCCACCGTGCCCTGTTCGAGGATCCCGGCGCGCTGGCGGTGCTCGACGTAGGAGCGGTCGCGGCTCTCCAGGACGACCGAGTCGATGCCCGCGTTGTGCAGCAGCCGGGCGAGGAGGAGCCCGGCGGGTCCGGCTCCGATGATGCCGACGGTGGTGCGCATCGGTCGTTCCCTTCGATGGTCGTCCCGGTGTTCGTCCCGGTGTTCGTCCGGACGCTTGCCAGGATGTTCGCCTGTTGTTCGTCTGGTGAAAATTACTTCACCTTGTTCCTCCGAGTTTCCGTCCGGCCATACCCCGTGTCAATGGAGACACCCGATGTGGACGCGGCGCACGCGGCCGGCCGCCGGGCCCGCGGAAGGCGGTCGTGGGCCCGGCGGCCGGTGTGCGGGACGTGTGGGACGGGTCAGTGACCCGGCCAGCCGTCCAGGTGACGGTGGAGGGTGACGTCCTTCTGCGGGTCGCCCTTCGGGGCGTTCGCGACCGCGTCGTGCAGGACTGCGGTGACCTCGGCGGCGAGCCCGTCGGCCTTCGTCCGCAGTTCGTCGGCGGGCAGCGTGGAGCGGGTCAGCGCGTCGAGCCGGTGGTGGATGTCGGCGAGCTTGTTCTGGGTGGTCTTGTCGAAGCGCAGCTCGGTCGGCGTGGAGACCACGAACTGGTAGGCCCCGGCGAGGGTCTGACAGCCCGTGCACTCCTTGTTCGCGGCGTCGCTGAGGTTCACGGCGTTCAGGTGGGTGTGCTCCCCGGCGATCGTGACGATCTGGAAGGAGAGGGCCACCGAGCGGCAGTGGTCGTCCGCCGAGCAGCCGGCCGAGACGGCGTTGGCCTGGTTGCGGACGCCGGCGGCGTTCACCGTGCCGAACTGGCGGACCGTGAAGGAGTCCCGGACCTGGGTGTGGTGCCCGCGGTCGGCGTGGCTGAAGACGTGGTCGGAGACGACCGCGGCGTGCGGGGCCGCGGTGGCCGCCTGCGCGGGTACGGCGGTGGCCGCCCCTGCGACCCCGGCGGCGAACAGGCCGATCCGGACGGCCCGCCGGGTGAGCGGACCTGGGGTGGTACGGGTTTTTCGGTGACTGCTCATGGAGTGCTCCTGTGCTCCTGTGCTGCTGCGGAAGATGGTTCTGGGGCCGCCCCCGTCGGGACGTGGCCCAGCAGTCCGGCGGCCGGGTGTCAGGACGTGGCCGGGGCCGGGCTCGGCGAGTCGGTGGCCGGCGGCGGGGACGGGCTGGGGGTCGGGGAGACCGGGACGCTCTCCGACGGAGTGGGCGTCGGGGTCGCCGGGACGCTCTCCGGCGGCGAGGACACCGGTTCGCTGACCGGTCCCCCGCTGGCCGGCGCCTGCGACTTGGTGGGGCCGACCTGCCCGGGGCTGCCGGGCACCGAGGCGGAGGGCGACGCCGAGGCCGACGCCCCGCGCGACGGCTCCCCGGCCGAGGGCCCGGCGCTCGCTCCGGCCTGGCCGGACGGCTCGCCGGACACGGTGTCCGAGGGGGCACCGGAGTCCGCCGGCCGGTCCGGGGTCGAGGCCTGCCGCGCCGGCGGCGGTTCCGTGGTCGGCACCCCCGGCTGGAGGATCGGCGCGATCGGCGGCTGCTTGGGCAGCGGCTTCGGGGTCACCCCGGACATCCAGGCGTAGCTGAGCCCGGTGAGCCCGGCGAGGACGAGGGCGCAGATCGCCAGCCGGAGCCTCGGGCGACCCGCCGTGGAGCGCTGCGCGGCCCGGAAGATCCGGCCGCCGATCTTCACGGACAGGTAGACGACACCGGCCATCGGGCACAGCAGCATCACGCAGCCGATCGTCCCGACCAGCCCCTCGACCACCTGGCCGTGCATGAACGCGCCGCCGGTGCCGAGGAGTTGCTCGGTCAGCGAGCGGGTCATCGTGGTGAGGATGCGCGGCAGGTTCCACAGCGCGTACCCGAGTTCGCCGATGATCAGCGGGACCATCGTCAGCACCCAGGTGGCGACGATGGCCCGCGCCGACTTCTTCAGCCCGGCGACCTCCTGACGTGCCCGGTCCCCCCTCGGCCCCGGCACCAGGCCCAGCAGGATCGGCTTGATCTTGCCGTACAGGTCCGGGACCCCGGCCAGGTCGCCGAGGATGTAGTAGCCGTCCAGCCGTACGGCCGGCATCAGCTGTTCCATGATCTCGAAGTGCCCGAGATACACCGTGGCCAGGAAGAACTGGGCCCCGGTGGCGAAGTAGGCGCCGGCCATCGCCAGCATGAAGACGACGTTGAAGTAGACGCCGCCCAGGTCGGTGCGGAGCCGGCCGCCCCGTCCGATCCGGTAGACGTCGGTGACGTCGGTGTACATCGAGGGCCAGATGAGGAAGAGCCCGCACCCGATGCAGCCGGGCCGGGCCCCTCCGTATCTGCACGCGGAGGCGTGTCCGAACTCGTGGAAGACGAGGGAGGCCACGGTGAGCACGAAGACGACGAGGATCAGGACCGGCTGGTCGAGCACCTCCAGGACGGGCTCGATCGCCCCGAAGTACCCGAACAGCCAGACGTCCATGGCGACGGCCGAGCCCAGCACCAGCGCGACCACGGCCGGCCGGTGCAGCCACGCCAGCGAACGCGCGATCTTCGTGGTCCGCTTCTCGTTGAAGACCACCCGGTGGCCCTTGAGGGCGAGCAGCAGGTCGGAGCGCGGGGCGTCGACCTCGTCGTCCTCCTGGCCCTCCGGGACCGTCACGCCCAGCGGTTCCAGCTTCTTCTCGACGAGGTAGCGGATGTTCTCCCCGCTGACCTCGCGTCCGAAGCGGGCGCTGACCCGGTGGGCGATGGCCTCGGCATCGCGGACGCCGTCGACCGACGACGCCACCAGGTACAGCAGCCTGGACAGCTGCACGACCTGCCCGTCCCCCCGACGGGCGATGTACTTGGGCTCTGTGAATCCCGACCCCTGGTACTCGCCATGCAGCCGCAGCCCCGCGCTGAGCCTCGGCACCGGCGAGGGCGGGTCGACCACCGGCAGGTTGCCCGTCGCCACCTGCTCGTAGGTCACCGGCCAGCCGCCGGGTCCGGGCACCGGGCCCGTGTCGTAGAGTGCGGCGGCTCCGTCCCCGAGCACCGTCATGTGTGGTCTCCCCCCGGATCCCCGATGTGTTCCCCCCGAACTGCCGGGAGCGCCACCGCCGGGGCGACGGCGGTGGCGCTCCTGGGGACTACTGGGTGACGCTGATCGTCTGGGCGGCCGACGACTCGGCGGACGACCAGGCGCTGTGGTCGTTCAGCGCGGCGGACTGGTTGGACGCCTCGATGTTGGCGACGTGCTTGGTGACGTTGACCGTCTTGCCGAAGCTGAACTTCAGCTTGCCCAGGGCCTCACGACCCGGGAGCAGCTCGGCGGACTCGTTCTCCAGCTCGTTCATGTCCATGCTCATGACGGATGTCCCTTCGTTTCGTGTGCGGTGAGGTTGAGGTCGATCTCGGTGCCGGCGCCGTGCGCCAGGGCGGTACTACTGGTGGACGCTGATGGTCTGGGCGGCGCCGGAGTCGGCCACCGACCACGACGAGTGGTCGTTCAGCGCGGCGGACTCGTTGGCGGCGCTGATGTTGGCGACGTGCTTGGTGACGTTGACCGTCTTGCCGAAGCCGAACTTCAGCTTGCCCAGGGCCTCACGACCCGGCAGCAGCTCCGCGGACTCGGCCTCGAGCTCATGGGCGTCCATCATGATCATTTCCCCCTCAGGGATAGACATTTCCGATCGGAACGAGTCAGGTTCCCCCCGGACTCTGTCCAATCTGGTCGGACGTGCTGTCCAACGAGATTGGACACTACGGGCTCGGGAACCCGCCGCGCAACCCCTTCGGAAAATCACCCACTCGGCCGATCGCCTACCCGCCCGTAGAATCGGCCGTGACATGGCAGAACCCCGCAGGCGGCGAGCAGGAAGTGACGGTCAGTGGCCAACGCACTGCAGCAGTTGATCCGTGAGCACCTCGACCGCAAGGGCTGGTCCTACGGCGACGTGGCACGGCGCGGCGGCATCCCCCGCTCCACCGTCCACCACCTGGCCACCACCGAACGCGTGGTCCGCATGCCCCAGGCGACCACCCTGGAGGGCCTGGCCAAGGGTCTGGAGGTCCCGCTGGAGGCGGTGCGCCGCGCGGCCGCCGAGGCCTGCGGGATCCACGTGTACGACACCTCGCCGGCCGCCGGCCCGAACGGCCCCGCGGACGCCGGCCCCGCCGACCCCGAGGTCGCGCTGCTCATCGCCAGCGTCCAGAAACTGTCGGCCGACGACCGCCGGCACGTCACCGCGCTCGTCGAGTCGCTGCTGGACCGCGCACCCCGCGAGAAGTGAGCGCCGCCGGGCCTTTCCCGGACGCTCTTCCGTCAAGTCGGAAAAAGAATCCAACTCCGCACGAATGCGTCAAGATCCGGCGCTAGTCTCTGCCTCACTGCCCGGGAAACGCGAGAGCCGCACGACCACGGGCTCTCAGGGGGACATGTGTTGTTCGTGCACGGCGGACCGGCGACGGCCGTGGTCCGCAAACCCGACGGCGAGTCCGTCGTCCTGCTCTCCGGGGAACTGCCCGAGGTCCTGACCGACACCTCGGTCACCGAGCTGCTGGACCTGGCCGCGGCCATCCTGGACCCGGCCGAACTCGCCCTCTTCGAGGAGTGCCTGCGCACCCTGCGCCGCAACGGCATGCGCGCGGGCCGCCGCGTCCAGGTCGACGGGGCGGTCCTGACCGTCTACGAGGGATGAGTCACATGACGCGCGACCGACGGGTCACGCGGGCCGCGGGAATTCGAAAGGCCGCACCACCCGACGGAACACCACCGGTTCTCACGCCGGCCGCCGTGAACCGGTCCGCACACGGTTGAGTCGCGGCGCCGAAGTGAGAACTCGCTGGACAGCGTGCAGCCCTGGGGCCCGGCCGGCGCCACCCTGACACCACGTGAGCTCCAGGTTCTCCGGCTGGTGGCGCAGGGGCTGAGCAACAAGCAGGTCTCGCGCCAGCTGCAGATTTCGGAGCACGGTGTGAAGCAGCTCGTCGGCAACGTACTGGCGAAGCTGAACTGCCCGAATCGCACGCTCGCCGTCGTCCGGGCCATGGAGGACGGCCTGCTGGCGGTGTGACCGTCCGCCACCCGGCGTCCGCCGGCCGGGCCCGCACGGCCCGGTCGGCCGCGGTCACCCGCCCACCCGGGCGAGTGCGTCGGCGTAGTCGGGGCTCGGGTTCAGGGAGACGGCGATCCGCAGGTGCACCCTGGCATCGTCCGGGCGGCTCTGGCGCTGCAGGCACCGGCCGAGCATGAACCTGGCGTAGTCGTCGGCCGGGTCGGCCTCGACGATCCGGCGCAGCACTTCCTCGGCCTTCCGCAGCTGCGCCGAAGCGAAATAGCACCGTGCGGTCAGCAGGAGTACGGCGGAGTCCTCGGCGAACTCGCCGGACAGCGGCTGCAGCACCCGCAGCGCCTCCAGCGGCTCGCGCGCCTCCAGCAGCCGGTCCGCCTCCCGGTACGCGGCCATCGGGTCCGGTGCCGGCCCGGTCCCGAGCGGCGGCGCCACGGCCACGGGCACGTCCGCGGGCCGTACCTCGGCGGCCTCGCGGAGGAAGTCGAGGATCGCGTCCGGGTCCTGCGCCCCGGCGAGTGCCCGCCGCCCGACCACGAACGTGGGTACCGCGGTGACCCCGACGGCCGTTGCCCGCGCGGACTCCGCGCGCACCTGCGCCCCGCCCTCCCCCGTCGCCAGGGCCTCGCCGGCCTCGCGGAAGCCGGCGACCTCCGCCGCGGCAACCAGGACGGTGTGGTCCCCCAGGTTCTCCCCGCGCGCGAAGTGCGCCCTCAGCAGCTCGGACTTCACGGCGTCCTGCAGGGCGGCCCCGCCGTGCCGGCGTGCCAGGACCTCCAGCCGGTGGCGTCGAAGGTGTTGACCCGCCACCGCGGCCGCCAGGCGAATCCGGGGCCCTCCGCCTGCGCCAGTTCCGCCAGAAAGGTCTCGCGCGCCTCGGCACTGTGCAGTTCCTCGCGGCGCCGGGCCGCCTCCTCGTCGCGCGGTACGGCGACGCGCGGAGCCATCGGGTCGACCTGGTAGGGATGCCAGATCACCTCGGGCCGCTCCCGGCCGTCGGCCTCCCAGAGCTCCAGGGCCCGTCCCAGCCGGTGCCTGCCCAGGTAGCACCAGGGACAGGTCAAGTCGGCTCAGGCGTTGATGTGCACCGTCGGCCTCCGGGTAGTACGGCAGCGGACCACCGGCCCACTGTGCAACATGTGTCGCTTATCCATTCGGTGTCGTTCAGGCGGTAGTCTGGAGCGGTGCTGGAACCCACTGCAGAGACCTCGGGCGGCCGCGTCGACCCTCGGGTGCTCAGGACGCGTGCACTGCTACGGACAGCCGCGTTGGAACTGGCGTCCGAGCGCGATGCCGACACCATCACGATGGCCGACATCGCCGAACGGGCCACGGTGAACCGGGCCACTGTCTATCAGCACTACAAGGACCGGGACGAACTGCTGCTCGCCGCCATGGAGAGCGAGATCACCGCTCTCGCCCGGGCGGCCGCGTGCTGCCCGCTCGCCTACCCGCCGGACCGGATGCCCACCGAACTCGTCGAGCTCTTCCGGCACGTGGAGTCGAACGACAGGCTCTACCGGCAGATGCTGGGGCCGAACGGCACGGCCAGGTTCGTCAACCACCTCCGGGACCTGCTCGCCGACGAGGTCACGGCCCAGTTGGACGCAGCGGGTGCCCGGTCCGGCGACGCGCCGCCGAACGACCTGCGCGCGCACTACGTCGCCGGCGCCTTCGTCGGCCTGATCATCCGATGGCTGACGAGGCCGGACCGGCTGTCCGCCGAGGCCGTGGCGGCCGCGGCGTGGGAGGGGCTGCGGCACGCCTCCTGAAGGCGCCGACCCGTTCCGCCTCGTCGGCCAGCGCATGCGCGGCCCGCATGCCCTCCTCCACCGCCCGCACCGCGTTCTGATCCTCCAGCGGACCGAGGTGGCGGCCGAACTCGCCTCCCTGGTCCGGGAACTCGGTGCACCGGCGCCGCTCTCTCCCGGGAGAGAGCCGTGCTGCGGCTCTACCACTCGGCGCTCGGCCGGTCCGGCGCCTCGCCGGCGCTGCTGCTCCTCGGGCCGGACCGGGCCTGCGAGCGGGCGGCGGCCAGGGATCCGCCCGCCGGCCCGGGTCCGTTCCGGGTCAGACCGCGGGTTCGGTGAGCTGCGCGGTCTGCGGGGCGGGCGACGAGTCGTTGCGCGGCATCCGGCCCGGCAGCGTGACGCACGGCAGGAGCGCGAGCACGGTCAGTCCGAGGGCCCACCAGAAGGTGACCGAGAAGGCGCCCGCCAGCGAGTGGGCGATGCCGCTGCCCGGCAGGACCTGGGTCAGCCCCGCGGCCCGGCCGTCCAGTTCGTCCGTCGCCCGCTGCTGGAGCACCACGGCGAGGGCGGCCGTGCCCAGGGACGCGCCGATCCGCTGGAAGATGTTGAAGGCGCTGGTCGCGTGCGGCACTGAGGCGGATTGCAGGCCCGAATAGGCCGTGGTCATGCACGGAAGCATGGCGGCGCCGAATCCGAAGCCGCGTACGACCATGGCCGAGCAGAGCAGGACCTTGCTGCTGTCGGCCGTGATCAGCCCGAACGGAACGGTGCCGAGCACGGCCAGGAAGACACCCGCGATGCTGACCGAGCGGGCGCCGAGCGCGGCCGTGAGCTTCCCGACCACCACGATGGCGAGGAAGTAGCCGATGCTCTGCGGCATCAGCAGCAGGCCGGACTCCATGACGTCCGCTCCGCGCACGAGCTGGAAGTACAGGGGAAGCGGGATCATCGCCCCGAACATCGCCATGCTCAGGAAGAAGGTCGCCGACGTACCGCTCCTGAAGTTGCGCTCCTTGAACAGCCGCAGGTCCATCAGGGGCGCGAAGCGGGTACGCAGCGCGTGAACGCAGAAGGCGAGGATCAGTACCGCCCCGGCGACGAGTCCGGCGATCGTCCCGTCGTTGTCGAAGCCGCCCTCGCCGCCCACCTCGGACAGGCCGTACAGGAAGGCGCCCAGGCCGGGCGCGAGCAGCACGAGGCCCAGGAGGTCGAGCCGGGACCGGCCCGGGGCGACCACGTTGCTGATCTTCATGAGGGACAGCACGATGGTCACGAGGCCGAGCGGCAGGTTGAGGTAGAAGATCCACCGCCAGCCGATGTGGTCGATGACGACTCCGCCGAGCGTCGGTCCGACGACCGGGGCGAACATCGCGGGGATCGAGACGACGCCCATCAGCCGGCCGAGCCGCTTGGTACCCGCCGCCTGGGCCAGCAGTGACTGGCCGACCGGCATCACCAGACCGCCGCCTACGCCCTGGAGCACGCGGAAGACGATCAGGCTCTGGACCGACCACGACAGCCCGGCGAGCAACGATCCGGCAAGGAACACCACTTGTGAGAACAGCCAGACCTGCTTGGCGCCGAAGCGCTCGACCGCCCATCCGCTGAGCGGGATGGTCATGCAGAGGGCCAGCAGATAGCCGGTCACGGACCACTGGACGGCGGACAGCCCGGCGTCGAACTCCTTGGCGAGCGTGCCGACGGCGACGTTGACGATCGTGCTGTCCAGCAGGGTGGCGAAGCCGCCGAGCACCAGGATTCCGGTGAGCCACCAGAGATCCGGGCCGATGCGCTCGGCGTCGGCCGCGGCCGTCGGCGGCGCCGCATTGTCCATGCTCATGGGTGTCTCTTCCCTTCCGAGGATTCCAGCTCCAGATCCTTCCACGACACGTGTTGTCTTTACAACATGTGTCGCGAAAGGTGGGAGCCGGCGGTCGGAAGATCAGGACCGGGCGCCGAGCAGGGCCGTCAGCTCATCTGTCCGTGGTGGACCGGAAGAAGGACATGGTCGTGCGGGGCGGGTACAACGTGTACCCGCGCGAGGTCCAGGAAGTGCTCGTGCGCCACCCCGGCGTCGCGCAGGTCGCCGTCGTCGGCCTGCCGCACGACGTCCACGGCGAGGAGGTCTGCGCCGTGGTGGTGGTGCGGCCCGGCGTCCGGCCGGAGCCGGGGCTCGGTGCGGAGATCGTGGCCTGGAGCAAGGAGCGGCTCGCCGCGTACAAGGTGCTGGTGGACGGCTGGTTCCGGTCGGGCGATCTGGGCGTGAAGGACCAGGACGGCTCTCGGCGGTCGCCTCGGGCCGGTTGAGATACCCGGCCATCACGTTGTGGCCGCGGACGACGATCTCGCCCACCGTGCCCGCCGGCACCAGCTCGATCCGGCCCTCCAGGTCTGGCCTGGCGATCTCGACGTCGACGCCCCGGATCGGCCGCCCCACCGTGCCCGGCCTGCGCGGCCAGGCCTTCTGGTTGTACGCGACCACCGGGGACGTCTCGGTGAGGCCGTACCCCTCGTAGATGGGGCAGTCGAACACCTGCTGGAGCTCGTCGAGCACCTTGACCGGTAGCGCCGAGCCGCCGGAGAAGGCGCGGTCGAGCGGCGGCCGGCGGGGATCCCGCGCGGCGGCTTCGAGGAGCGCGATGTACATGGTGGGGACTCCCATGAACACCGAGCACCGGTGCTCGACCATGAGATCGAGAGCACCTCCGGCGTCGAACCGCTCCACCAGCACCATGGTGCCGCCGGCCCGGAAGCAGGTGCTCATCCCGCAGATCTGCCCGAAGGTGTGGAACAGCGTCAGGCAGCCGAGCAGCACGTCGTCGGCGCGGAAGTCGAACGGGGAGACCATGCCGACGTCGACGTTCATCGTGATGTTGCGGTGCGTCAGCATCGCCCCCTTGGGGCGCCCGGTGGTCCCGGACGTGTAGAGGACCACCGCGAGGTCGCCCGGCTCGCGGAGCGCGTAACCGTCGACCGGGACCGCCTGCCGGGCGAGCGCGTCGAGGCGCGGTACGCCGGCACGGTCGTCGTCGGCCAGGACCGTCACCAGTGGCACCCCGGCATCCTCGGCGCCCCGCTCCCCCTCCGCCAGCAGCGGTCCGGCGCAGACCAGGGCCGTGGCGCCGCTGTCGCGCAGGACGTACGCGACCTCGGACGCCTTGAGCAGCGCATGCACGGGCACCACCGCCGCGCCGAGCGCCTGCACGCCGAAGTAGACCATGGGGAACTCGGGCGAGTTGCCGAGCAGCAGCGCCACCCGGCCGCCCGGGCCGACCCCCAGACCTGGAGGTCCCGGCGGTCCCCGGGGCCGAGGGGTACGGCTCCGGGCGTCCCGACACCGAATCCGGTGACCGGCGGACGGCGGTTCATCCGCTCGGACAGCGCCTGTGCGAGCTGCCGGGGCCCGCGCCGAGTTCGTGCAGGGCGCGGGTCGCGCCGGCCACGGCCCCGGCGAACTCCCCGGCCGTGACGACCCGCCCCCCGCCAGTGCACGGTGGGGCGGTCCGGGGGGCGGCCTTCGGCGGCGGCGCATTCCTGCGGGATGACCGGCGGCGGGCCGTGCGGGTTCTGATGGTCCTCGGTGGCTTCGGCCCGGTCTCGGCGCCGCACCGTGGTCGCGGGGCACCGGCCCCGCGGCAGGCGTGCCGTTTCCAGGTCCTCGAACCGGTGCTATTACGAGGCACCGGAGCGACGGCGCCGCCCTGCCGAATCGGCAGGCACGGCGCAATGGCAGCGAAAGTGCCCGGAACCGGACTTGAACCGGTACGCCCGCGAGGGGCAGCGAGGTTTAAGCTCGCCGTGTCTGCATTCCACCATCCGGGCAGGCCATGGGCTCCGCTACGAGGCTCCGACCCTATCGGGAGGCGTCCCCCGAACAGCGGACGGACGACCCGATGTTGTCTTATTTTATTGACGTCTGAGGGAGCATCAGCACCCGGAACGAGCCATCCGCACTTGCCAATAGCGTTACGCGCGGTGGGTGCACGCGTACACGGAATGACGGAATTTCACCGTCCGAACAAGGTGGCTCCACCTGTTCTCGACGATTGGGAGCGCCCGGTTCCGGATCCTGGTCTCGGGGTCCGGGTCATCCCCAGGTATGACCCGGAGCCCCGCCGGTCCCCCCCTGGTCGCCCCCCGGAACCGGAACTGCGGCTGACTACACGGGCCGGTTCGGCCGAGACGATGGTGCGGTCCCCATGAAACGCCGTCGTCCCGACAGGAGCGCCCTTCCGTGTCCACCACACCTATCGCCGAGCGGCGGACCACTTCCGTGGCCGCACGTGCCACGGACCTCTCGAAGATCTACGGCCAGGGCGAGACCCAGGTGGTCGCCCTGGACCGGGTCACCGTCGAGTTCCGGCAGGCCGAGTTCACCGCGATCATGGGGCCGTCCGGCTCCGGCAAGTCCACGCTGATGCACTGCGTGGCCGGCCTCGACACCTTCTCCTCCGGTTCCGTGCGGATCGGCGACACCGAGCTGGGCTCCCTGAAGGACAAGCAGCTGACCAAGCTGCGCCGGGACAAGATCGGGTTCATCTTCCAGGCGTTCAACCTGCTGCCGACGCTGACCGCGCTGGAGAACATCACCCTCCCGATGGACATCGCGGGTCGGAAACCGGACAAGCAGTGGCTCGACAGCGTGATCGAGATGGTCGGTCTCCGGGACCGGCTCGGCCACCGCCCCTCGCAGCTCTCCGGCGGCCAGCAGCAGCGCGTCGCCGTGGCCCGCGCCCTCGCCTCCCGGCCGGAGATCATCTTCGGTGACGAGCCGACCGGAAACCTCGACTCCCGCTCCGGCGCGGAGGTGCTGGGCTTCCTGCGCAACTCGGTGCGGGAGCTGGGCCAGACCGTCGTCATGGTCACCCACGACCCGGTGGCGGCCGCCTACGCCGACCGCGTGGTCTTCCTGGCCGACGGCCGGATCGTCGACGAGATGTACCGGCCGACGGCCGAGGGCGTCCTCGACTTCATGAAGCAGTTCGACGCGAAGGGCCGGACCAGCTGATGTTCCGCACCGCCCTGCGCAACGTCCTCGCGCACAAGGCCCGGCTGCTGATGACCGTGCTCGCCGTCATGCTCGGCGTCGCGTTCGTCTCCGGCACCCTGGTCTTCACCAACACCATCTCGGACGCCTACCAGAACAGCTCCGCCAAGGGCTTCGACGGCGTCGACGTGGCCGTCCAGGCCAAGTACCAGGACTCCAAGGGCGACAAGGTCGGCAGCACGCCCGACCTCACCCAGGCCCTGCTCGACAAGGCGGCGAAGGTCCCCGGGGCCGCCTCCGCCACCGGGGTCGTCTCCGGCTTCACCGCGATCGCCGACAAGGACGGCAAGCTGATCGGCGGCGGCTGGCAGTCCGAGGGCGGCAACTACTGGGGCACCAGGGACGCCCGCTACCCGCTCGTGAGCGGCCACGCGCCCCGCGGGAAGAACGAGGTCCTGATCGACTCCAGGACCGCCGGGCGGGCCGGCTACAAGGTCGGCGACACCGTGCGCATCTCGGTGAACGGCCCGGTCCTCACCCCCACCGTCGCCGGCATCTTCACCACCGACGACGGCAACGTCGCGGCCGGCGGCAGCCTCGCCCTGTTCGACACGGCGACCGCGCAGCAGCTGTTCGGCAAGAAGGGCGCGTACGACGAGATCGACGTGACGGCGAAGGCGGGCACCGGGCAGGCCGCCCTCAAGTCCCAGCTGGACCAGGCGCTGCCGAAGAAGCTCGTGGAGACCACCACCGGCAAGAAGCTCGCCGACGACCAGGCGGAGCAGATCTCCAGCAGCATGAGCGGCCTGCGCTCGGGCCTGCTGGTCTTCGCCGGCATCGCCCTGTTCGTCGGCACGTTCATCATCGCCAACACCTTCACCATGCTGGTCGCCCAGCGCACCAAGGAGCTGGCGCTGCTGCGCGCGGTGGGCGCCTCCCGCCGCCAGGTCACCCGTTCGGTGCTGATCGAGGCGTTCGTGGTCGGCGCGGTGGCCGGCGTCACCGGTCTGGTCGCCGGTATCGGCATCGGCGCCGGACTGCGCTCGCTGCTGGGCTCGTTCGGCGCGACCGTCCCGGGCGGCCCCCTGGTCGTCAGCCCCGGCACGGTGGCCGCCGCCCTCGCGGTCGGCGTCGTCATCACCATGCTGGCCGCCTGGCTGCCCGGCCGCCGCGCCGCGAAGATCCCGCCGGTGGCCGCGATGAGCGCCCTGCACGCCGCCCCGACCACCAAGTCGCTGGTGCTGCGCAACACGATCGGCGCCCTGTTCTCGGCGGCCGGCGTGGTGGTGATCCTGGCGGCGACCACGATGAGCGGCAGCGACGGCCAGGCCCCGATGGGCCTCGGCGCGGTCCTGCTCATCATCGGCGTCTTCGTCCTGACCCCGCTGCTGTCCCGTCCGCTGATCGCGGCGGCGGCCCCGCTGCTGCGCGGGTTCGGCGTCTCCGGCAAGCTCGCCCGCCAGAACTCGGTGCGCAACCCGCGCCGTACCGCCGCCACCGCCTCCGCGCTGATGATCGGCCTGACCCTGATCACCGGCATGACGGTGATGGCGGGCAGCCTGCAGAAGTCGATCGACAAGATGGCGAGCTCGGCGATCCGCGCCGACTACATCGTCTCGATGGCCAACGGCAACGCCCTCTCCCCCGACGTCGCCAAGAAGGTCGCGGCCACCGACGGCGTGACCGACTCCAGCCCGCTCAGCAACGCGGCCTCCCGGATCGACGGCGAGACCGAGTTCCTGACCGGCGTCGACGGATCGTCGATCGGGAAGCTCACCGACCTCACGGTGGACAGCGGCACCTTCAGGGTCGGCGGCTCGGACGTCACCGTGGACGACGACACCGCCAAGCAGCACGGCTGGAAGGCCGGTTCCGTCTTCACCGTCCACTACGAGGACGGGAAGTCGCAGCAGCTGACGGTCGCCGGGGTCTACCAGGGCAACCAGGTGGTCAACGGGATCATGCTCGACAGCGCCACGCTCACCCCGCACGTGACCGACCCCGCCGACATGCAGGTCATGGTCAAGACGGCGGACGGCGCGTCCAGTGCGACCAAGGACAAGCTGGAGAAGGCGCTCGGCTCCAACCCGGCGATCAAGGTCCAGGACAAGCAGGACCTGTCCGACTCCATCGCACAGGCGTTCACGCTGATCCTGAACATGGTCTACGGCCTGCTCGCGATGGCGGTGATCGTCGCGGTCCTGGGTGTCATCAACACCCTGGCCATGTCGGTGTTCGAACGCTCCCAGGAGATCGGCATGCTCCGCGCGATCGGCCTGGACCGCAAGGCGGTCAAGCGGATGGTCCGCCTGGAGTCCCTGGTCATCTCCCTCTTCGGCGGGGTGCTGGGCCTCGGCCTGGGCGTGTTCTTCGGCTGGGCGGCCGGCCGGCTGGTCGGCTCACGGATGCCGACGTACGAACTGGTGCTGCCCTGGACCCGGATGGCGGTCTTCCTGCTGCTGGCCGGCACGGTCGGCGTCCTGGCGGCCCTGTGGCCGGCCCGCCGCGCGGCGAAGCTGAACGTGCTGGCGGCGATCAAGGCCGAGTAGCGGGCAGCGCACGGCACCGGGTACGGCGAAGGGGCCCCACGGCGAGCGTGGGGCCCCTTTCGCGTGCCGTCGGTTGTCCAGGTGTCAGGTGTTCCAGGTACGGGTGCGCAGCGGCAGCCCGGAGGCGCCGGACTCCGGGGTCCGGACGGCCAGCACCTGGTTGACGCCGATGCGGTTGTGTTCGAAGGCGAGGGCGGAGGCGGCCATGTAGAGCCGCCAGACGCGGGCCCGGCCCGGACTGGTCAGCCGCATGGCCCGCGGCCACTCGGCCTCCAGGTTGACCACCCAGCGGCGCAGGGTGCGGGCGTAGTGCTCGCGGATGGACTCCACGTCCCGCACCTCGAACCCGGCCCGCTCCAGCTGGGTGACGGTGGTGCCGAGCGGGGCGAGCTCGCCGTCCGGGAAGACGTAGGCGTCGATGAACTCGTCGACGTGGTAGGCCGACTCGTCGCGCTGCGGCCGCCGCGCGATCTGGTGGTTGAGCAGCCGCCCGCCGGGCTTGAGGAGCCGGTACAGCTCCTGCGCGTACTCCAGGTACCGTTCGGCCCCGACGTGCTCCGCCATCCCGATCGACGAGATCGCGTCGTACGGCCCGTCCCGGACGTCCCGGTAGTCCTGGACCCTGATCTCCACCCGGTCCGTCAGACCCTCGTCCGCGACCCGTTTACGGGCGAACGCGGCCTGCTCCTGGGAGAGGGTGACCCCGACGACGCTCACGCCGTGCTCGCGGGCCGCGTGGATCGCCATGGAGCCCCAGCCGCAGCCGACGTCGAGCAGCCGCTGACCGGGTCTCAGGCCGAGCTTGGCGCAGACGAGTTCCAGCTTGTCGCGCTGGGCGGTCTCCAGGGTCCCGTCGGCCTCCCAGTAGGCGCACGAGTACACCATCGACGGCCCGAGGACGAGCTCGTAGAAGTCGTTCCCCACGTCGTAGTGGTGGCTGATGGCCTGTCTGTCGCTGCGGCGGGTGTGCAGATGGCTCCGTCTGCGCACCTCCTCGCGGGGCGGGGCGGGCGGGACGGGCGGCCCGGCGAGCTTCACCAACTCCCGGACGGCGGCCCGTACGGCGGGGTCGCGCAGCGCCTGCGCGAGGGTACGGCCGTCCTCGTCGCGCTCCCAGATCAGCCCGGACATCACCGCGAGGGCGCCGTAGAGGTCGCCCTCGATGTCCAGGTCGCCGGCGACCCAGGCGCGGGCCAGGCCCAGTTCGCCCGGCTTGAACAACATGCGGCGCAGGGCACGGCGGTTGCGCACGACGAGCGTCGGCGCGCCCGGCGGCCCGGCCTCCGATCCGTCCCAGGCCCGCAGCCGTACCGGGAGCGGGGCTCCCAGCACCTGCTCGGCAACACTCCTCAGCCGCGACGCGGCTTCGGCCATGGCGCACACCTCCAAGACATCGATCCCGGATGCCGGTTACCACGTAAACACCGTGAGGGCAGCAGCGCAGTCCCGCAAAGGAGTTACGAGTGGGCAAAAAAGATGTAGCCAGCATGTAGTTGCGCGGGCTCCCGGGGCCGCCCGGGAACGCCGAAGGGCCTCCCGCACCACGGATGGCGGGAGGCCCTTCGGTTGGTTCAGTTTGCTTCAGCTGGTTCCGCGACCGGGGACCGGGGTCAGGAGGCCTTGGCCTTCTCCTCGGACTTCGGGGCGGCGACCGGAGCGGGCTTGGCGGCCTCGTAGAACTCCTCGCGGGGGTTCTCCATGGCACCCAGGGACACGACCTCGCGCTTGAGGAACATGCCGAGCGTCCAGTCGGCGAAGATGCGGATCTTGCGGTTCCAGGTCGGCATGGCCAGACCGTGGTAGCCGCGGTGCATGTACCAGGCCAGACGGCCCTTGACCTTGATCTTCGTCTTGCCCAGGACGATCATCGCGACGCCCTTGTGCAGACCCAGACCGGCGACCGCGCCCTTGTTGGCGTGGCTGTACTCCTTCTGCGGGAAGCCCCGCATGCCGGAGACCACGTTGTCGCCGAGGACCTTGGCCTGACGCAGCGCGTGCTGCGCGTTCGGCGGGCACCAGGCGTTCTCGACGCCGGCCTTGCGGGCGGCGACGTCCGGCACCTGGGCGTTGTCGCCCGCGGCCCAGATGTAGTCGGTGCCCTGCACCTGGAGGGTCGGCGCGGTGTCGACGTGGCCGCGGGGGCCGAGCGGCAGACCGAAGCGGGCGAGCGCCGGGTTCGGCTTCACGCCGGCCGTCCACACGATCGTGTTGGAGTCGACCTCCAGGCCGTTCTTCAGCACCACGTGGCCGTCGACGCAGGAGTCCATCGAGGTGGAGAGGTAGATCTCCACACCGCGGCTCTCCAGGTGCTCCTTGCCGTACAGGCCGAGCTTGGGGCCGACCTCGGGCAGGATCTTGTCGGCGGCGTCGACGAGGACGAAGCGCATGTCCTCGCGGGACACGTTCTTGTAGTACTTCGCCGCGTCGCGGGCCATGTCCTCGACCTCGCCGATGGTCTCCGCGCCCGCGAAGCCGCCGCCGATGAAGACGAAGGTGAGCGCCTTGCGGCGGATCTCCTCGTCGGTCGTCGAGTCGGCCTTGTCCAGCTGCTCGAGGACGTGGTTGCGCAGGCCGATGGACTCCTCGATGCCCTTCATGCCGATGCCCTGCTCGGCGAGGCCGGGGATCGGGAAGGTGCGGGAGACCGCGCCGAGCGCGATGACGAGGTAGTCGAAAGGCAGCTCGTACGCCTCGCCGACGAGCGGCGCGATCGTGGCGACCTTGCGGTCCTGGTCGATGGTGGTGACCCGGCCGGTGAGGACCTCCGCCTTCGGCAGCACGCGTCGCAGCGGGACGACGACGTGCCGAGGGGAGATGCTGCCGGCGGCGGCTTCGGGGAGGAAGGGCTGGTAGGTCATGTACGACCGGGGGTCGACGACCGTGACGGTCGCCTCGCCGTAGCGCATCTTCTTGAGGATGCGCCGAGCTGCGTACAGGCCTACGTACCCACCGCCTACTACGAGGATCCTGGGACGCTCCGTGGTGCTCATGGCATCGAGTATCCACCCGCCTCAGGGGGGCCGCTCGTGCGCCCCTTCACAAGCTTCCACAGGGGTCGTGCTACACTCCGCCGCCCACGTGACACAGGTCATGGTCAACAGCGGGAACCCACTTCCGATACGACCCGTTGTCAATGCCGCGTGAGCTGCCTCTCCAGGCTTCCGGGGGCACCGTGAGGGCACCCGATGTCACCCTCACGAGCACCTCCCGGAACACCCCCGGATCGCTCTCCTGAGCACGCGCTCGGGCCTGTTGAGCCCCCGAACGGCCCAAGAGCTCCCGCCGGACCCCCCACCTGCACCGAATTCCTTGTGAAGAACTTCACGAAGTTTTCCGCCAGGGTGTCGTGGCACGGCGTGTCACAGGCCGTTCGGGACGCTCACCCGTCGATTCGCATGCTCATCCGAGGATGGATCACGCCGACCTGTGGGTCAGGCGACGGACCAGGCGATGCCGTCCAGAATGTCGTGCTCGCTCACCACGACCTCCTCGGCACCCACCCGTTCCATGATCGACAGGAGGACGAGGGCGCCGGCGCCGATGACGTCGACGCGCCCGGGGTGCATGGAGGGGATCGCCGCCCGCTCGGCGTGCGTCGAGCGCAGCAGCCGCTCGGTGATCTCCCGGACCCGGGCGTAGGGGATGCGGGAGTGGTGGATGGCGGCGGAGTCGTACTCCTGCAGGTCCTGGTGGATGGCGGAGAGGGTCGTCACGGACCCGGCCAGACCGACGAGGGTCCGCGCCTCGCGCAGCGGTACGGTCTCCTCCGCGAGGTCGAGGGCGCGCTCGATGTCGGCCCGCATGGCGGCGGTCTCGGCCTCGGTGGGCGGGTCGCTGACGTGCCCCTCGTGCACGAGGTGCCGCTCGGTCATCCGCACGCACCCGACGTCCACGGACCGCGCGGCCCGCACGTGCTCCTCGCCGACCACGAACTCGGTCGACCCGCCGCCGATGTCCACGACGAGGAACGGCTTTGCGAGGTCCTCGCGCCCGGTCAGCTCCCTGGTCGCCCCCGTGAAGGAGAACTCGGCCTCCTGGTCGCCGCTGATCACCTCCGGCTCGACACCGAGGATGTCCAGCACACCGCGCACGAACTCGTCCCGGTTCTGGGCGTCCCGGGAGGCGGAGGTGGCCACGAACCGCAGCCGCTCCGCCCCGTACTCCTTGATGACCGCCGCGTACTCCCGGCAGGCCGCGAACGTCCGCTGCAGCGCCTCCGGCGCCAGCCGCCCGGTCCGGTCCACCCCCTGCCCGAGCCTCACGATCACCATCCGCCGGTCCAGATCGACGAGCTCCCCGGTCTCCGGGTCCGCGTCGGCGACGAGGAGGCGGATGGAGTTGGTACCGCAATCGATGGCGGCGACGCGGGTCATGGCGGTGGGTTCCTTGTCTGTTCGTGGCTTGTCGGCAGACCGAACCGAGCCGGGCGGCACCTGCTCGGCGGACCGAGTCGGGTGGTGGGTGGGCGAGGGCCCCGGGGGCCCGGGGGCCCGGGGGTCCGGGGGCCCGGGGGTCCGGGGGCCCCGGGACGGCGGCGTGTCCGGCGGTCAGTGCTCGGCCGAGGGCACCACGCACGTCCCCTTGGCCCACCACTCCGGCAGCATGGCGATCGCCTCGTCGCCGAGCGGGTTCACGCCGGGTCCGGCGGCCAGCGAGTGGGCCACCAGGACGTGGAGGCACTTCACGCGGTCCGGCATCCCGCCCGCGCTCGGGAAGCCCGTGAGCTCCTCGATCTCGTCGCGGCGCGCGATGTAGTCCTCGTGCGCGGCCCGGTACGCCGCCGCCAGCTCCGGGTCGCTCTCCAGCCGTGCCGTCATCTCCTTCATGACGCCGTTGGCCTCGAGGGTCCCGATCGCGGACGCGGCCTTCGGGCAGGTCAGGTAGTACAGCGTCGGGAAGGGCGTCCCGTCCGGCAGCCGCGGCGCGGTCTCCACGACGTCCGGCTGCCCGCACGGGCACCGGTGCGCGATCGCCCGCAGCCCGCGCGGCGGCCGGCCGAGCTGCTGCTTGAAGGCCTCGACGTCCGCGTCGGTCGGCTCGGTGCGCGGGGTGGAGGGCGGTGGCGTTTGCATGACTGTGTTCTGCGTGGCTTTCTGTCGGTTCACTGGTCGGACGCGTCGGACTTGTCGACGCCGTCCCAGACGTTCGCGTACCAGGGCCGGTCGGCCGCCCCGAGGTAGGCGTGCGCCTGCCTGGCGGCACCGGGGTCGATGACCACGAACCCGGTCTCCCCCGGCATCACGTAGTGCAGCCGCTCGCGGATCTGCTGCTCGGCGTACGCGTCGTCCTGCCACCGCGCCTTGAGGTCCCGCAGCTGCTCGACCCGCTGCCTGGCCTGCTCCTGCTGCCGTTCGAGGTCGGAGATCTCGGCGCCCTGGGAGACGTACTGCCGCATCGGATAGGCGAGCGCGACGACCATCGTGCACAGCACGATCGCGAGCAGCGCGGCGCGGCCGGTGAGCCGGGAGCGGCGGGCCTGGCGCCTGGTCTGGGAGCGGTAGACCCGGGCCGCCGTCTGCTCGCCGAGCAGCTTGAGCCTGGTCGCGGTGGAGAACCGGTCCCGGTCCTTCGCGGCCATGTCCCCGCCTCCCTGGTCGCCCTGATACGTGCGTACGTCCCCGGACACGGTACGGGACCGGGTACGGGGACGTACGTACGACTGGCTAAGCCTTACCCTCTAGCGGGCTCAGCCCTTGAAGCGCGGGAAGGCGCTGCGGCCCGCGTACACCGCCGCGTCGTCGAGGATCTCCTCGATGCGCAGCAGCTGGTTGTACTTGGCGACGCGCTCGGAGCGGGCCGGGGCGCCGGTCTTGATCTGGCCGCAGTTGGTGGCGACGGCGAGGTCGGCGATGGTGACGTCCTCGGTCTCGCCGGAGCGGTGCGACATCATGCACTTGAAGCCGTTGCGCTGGGCGAGCTCGACGGCGTCCAGGGTCTCGGTGAGCGAACCGATCTGGTTCACCTTCACCAGCAGGGCGTTGGCGGTGCCCTCCTCGATGCCGCGGGCGAGGCGCTCCGGGTTGGTGACGAACAGGTCGTCGCCGACGATCTGCACCTTGTCGCCGAGCTTGTCGGTGAGGACCTTCCAGCCGGCCCAGTCGTCCTCGAACAGCGGGTCCTCGATGGAGACCAGCGGGTAGGCGGCGACGAGCTCCTCGTAGTACTCGGTCATCTCGGCGGCCGAGCGGGACTTGCCCTCGAACTCGTACTTGCCGTCCTTGTAGAACTCGGACGCGGCGACGTCGAGCGCGAGCGCGATCTGCTCGCCGGGGACGTAACCGGCCTGCTTGATGGCCTCCAGGATGAGGTCGAGCGCGGCGCGGTTCGACTCCAGGTTCGGGGCGAAGCCGCCCTCGTCGCCGAGGCCGGTGGCCAGGCCCTTGCCCTTCAGGACCTTCTTCAGCGTGTGGTAGACCTCGGCACCCCAGCGCAGCGCCTCGGAGAAGGACTCCGCGCCGATCGGGGCGATCATGAACTCCTGGATGTCGACGTTGGAGTCCGCGTGCGAGCCGCCGTTGAGGATGTTCATCATCGGGACGGGCAGCAGGTGCGCGTTCGGGCCGCCGAGGTAGCGGAACAGCGGCAGGTCGGACGCCTCGGAGGCGGCGTGCGCGACGGCGAGGGAGACGCCGAGGATGGCGTTGGCGCCCAGCGAGCCCTTGTTGTCGGTGGCGTCCAGGTCGAACATGGCCTGGTCGATCAGGCGCTGCTCGGTGGCGTCGTAGCCGACCAGCTCCGGGCCGATCTGCTCGATGACGGCGAGGACGGCCTTCTCGACGCCCTTGCCCTGGTAGCGGTTGGGGTCGCCGTCACGGAGCTCGATGGCCTCGAAGGCACCGGTGGAGGCACCGGACGGGACGGCGGCACGACCCGTGCTGCCGTCGTCGAGGCCGACCTCGACCTCGACCGTGGGGTTGCCTCGGGAGTCCAGGATTTCCCGGGCTACGACGACGTCGATGGACGGCACGAGCATCTCCTTCTTGGGATGTGACGCTGGTTGTGCGGGGCGCACGCGGGCCTCGTCGGCCCTTGCTCAGCCTTGCGACTAGAGCCTAACCGTCCAAGGGCCGTCGGCCGGCACGACCGACCGGCCCGTGGACACACAGACGGTACTCATTGTTCACGTGCGGAACAAAGGGGGTCCCGATGAAGAACGGAAGAAGAGCGGGCCAAGAAGGGGACGGCGGGGCGGCGGGGCGGCGGGGCGGCGGGGCGGCGGGGCGGCGGCGGCGGCGGCGGCAAAGAGAAACCCCGCCCCGGTGCGTTCGGGGGAAAACGCACCGGGGCGGGGGTCCGTGGGGGACGGGGGTGACCCTCACGTGGTCTCCACTATGGGGACCACGGTTGTGGGGGAGCTGTGGTTCAGCTGGGCACCGCTTAGTACTTTCGGCGGCCGCCCCGCGGGCTGCGTCAGGTGCCCTACTTCAGGTGCAGCTGCTGGCCCGGGTAGATGAAGTCGGCGTCCTCGACGATGTCCTTGTTCAGCTTGAACAGCGCCTGCCAGCCGCCCTTGACCTTGTGCTTCTCGGCGATCGAGCTGAGGGTGTCGCCCTTGACGACCTTGTACTCGCCGTCGCCCTTCTTGACCTTCTTGCCGGTCGGGGTGGTGACGGTCTTCTTGGCGGCCGGACGCTCGGCGGAGCGGGAGGCGGCCTGGGTGTCGGTCGAGCGGGTGCTCGTGCCGGCGCTGCTGCTCGACGAGCTGGAACTGCTGGAGCTGCTGCCGGTGTAGGTGGCGCCGGACAGGCCCGTGCCGCAGACCGGCCAGGCACCCTTGCCCTGGGCGGCGAGGACCTTCTCGGCGATCGTGATCTGCTGCGCCTTGGTGGCCTGGTTGGCCTGCGCGGCGTACTGCGTACCGCCGTACGCGGCCCAGGTCGAGGCGGAGAACTGCAGACCGCCGTAGTAGCCGTTGCCGGTGTTGATGGCCCAGTTGCCGCCGGACTCGCACTGGGCGACCGTGTCCCACTCGGAGGCGGTGGCGGCGGAGGCGCTGCCGGCCGCCATCAGCGGGGCGGCGACGGCGACGCCGGTGACACCGGCGACGGCGATGGCGCGGACGGCCTTGGACGGACGGCGATGCTTGCCCTTGCCGGAGAACAGCATGGATCGATCCCCTCACCGACGCCTGCGAGGTGAGCTGTCGGGTTCGGGCCGGTTGAGTTGCCCGGCCGCACACCGCATGTCGGTGCGCGACTTCACCCCGAGCCGGATCGGCAGCCTCAACTACCGGTCCCGGCACTTACCTTGGGTCCCCCGCTCCTGCCTACGGCGCATGACGCGACGACTGTTCCCGGGCGGCCGCTGGCAGGACTCGGCGTTGCGACGGCCGGGGCTCGTGGTGACGAGCGGCCTTGACCGTAAACAGGCCATCAGGTGAATTTCAAAGATGATCAGGGCTTCTGAGACTCATCCCACACTTTCACCAAAACGGACATTCAACTCGAAGCGGGGCGTCAACTCCCGCCGCGTTTCGTCCTATTCGGTGCCGAGTTTCAGGGTCTGACCGGGGGTGATGGCATTCGGGTCGGTGCCGATGTCGGCCTTGTTCGCGTCGTAGAGCGCGCGCCATCCGCCGTCGAGGCCAAGGGAGTCGGCGATGGAGGCGAGGGTGTCGCCGTCGTGGACGGTATAGGTGCCGCCGCCGTCGGAGGCGTGCCGGCCGGAGGAGGTGGCGCTCTGACCCTTTGTCACGCTTTCGTCCGCCGAGCCACCGCGGTGCTTGCCGCCGCCGCTGACGGCCCCCGTGTCGACCAGGCTCCAGGACCCCCCGGTCTGCCATGAATTGTCCGAGTCATCGGCCCCGGAAGTGGCGGGACTCTCACTCGCCTTCGAGGTGCCGGAGCCGGAATCGGAGCCGGAGGATTCCGACTTGTCCGTCTTGCTGGATTTGCCGGAGGTGTCGGCCTTGGAGTCGCTGTCGGTGCTTGCGCCCGGGGAGGGGGTGGCGGAGTCGCTCCCGGAGTCCGCGGTGCCCGAAGAGGAGTCGGAACCGGAGGAGGACGAGTCGGACAGGCCGGAGGACGAGTCCGACGAGTCGGAGGAACCGGACGAATCATCCGAACCGCCGAGTCCCGTGTCGACGTTCACCGAGGCGTCGTCGGACGAGAGCCCAGCGATCAGCGCGCACGTCCGCCAGGGCTTGGTGCCCTGGTCGGCGAGTATCTTCTCGGCGACCGCGATCTGCTGCGAACGGCTCGCCTGGTCCGGCGTACTGGCGTACTCCAGGCCCCCGTACTTGCTCCAGTCGTCCAGGGACATCTGGAGGCCGCCGTAGTAGCCAGTGCCGTTGTCGGCGCTCCAGGAGCCGCCGCTCTCGCACTCGGCCACCTGGTCCCAGGTGGAGCCGTCGGCCGCGCTGGCGTTCACCGCGCCGAGGAGGGGGAGGGCAATGGCGGAGCCGGTCACCCCGGCCGCGACGAGGAGTGCCGGAGCCTGGCGGGGGCGACGGTGACGACCGTTCCCGGAGAGCATGCGGAAACCTTTCGAGCGACAGCGGTGACCGGCACGGCGGGTCCCGCAAGGGCGCCGTGCTGATGGGTGAACGTATCGGCAGACGATCACTTGTCACAAGTTAATGCCGCGCAGATCACGTGAAGATCACAGACTTGAACGCTGGTCATCTTTTGCCCGTAGGGGCAGGTGGAGGCTTCAGCGGCCGGTCGGCGTGAACTCCACCGGGAGCGTGCGCAGCCCGCGCATGATGAGCCCGCCGCGCCACCGCAACTCGCTCTCGTCCACCGCGAGTCGCAGGTCGGGAAGACGGGCGAGGAGGCCGGCGAGCGCGGTCTGGCCCTCCAGCCGGGCGAGCGGGGCGCCGAGGCAGTAGTGGATGCCGTGGCCGTAACCGAGGTGCTGGTTGTCCCGCCGGGCGAGGTCGAGGGTGTCCGGCTCCGCGAACCGCTCCGGGTCCCGGTCCGCCGCGGCCAGGACGACCAGGACCGGGTCGCCGGGCGCGATGTGCTGCCCGCCGAGCACGACCGGCTCGGTGGCGAACCGCCAGGTGGCCAGCTCCACCGGCCCGTCGTAGCGGAGCAGTTCCTCGACACCGGTCTCCAGCAGCCCGCGCTCGCCGGCGGCCAGGGACTCCTGCAGACGCACCCGCTGCCCGGGGTGGGTGAGCAGCGCGTACGTGCCGTTCCCGATCAGGTTGACGGTGGTCTCGAAGCCGGCGAACAGCAGGATGAACGCCATGGCCGCGGCCTCGTTCTCGGTGAGGTGCTCCCCGTGGTCCGAGGCCCGGATGAGCCCCGAGATGAGGTCCTCGCCGGGACCGGCCTCGGCGGGCAGCGCCTCCCGCTTCCGGTGGATCAGCTCGGCCAGATACCCCCGCATCTTCTTCACGGACCGCGCGACCCCGCCCCGCGGCCCGCCCCCGTGCCGGATCATCATTCCGGCCCAGTCCCGGAAGTCGTCCTGGTCCTCGGGCGGGACGCCGAGCAGGTCGCAGATGGCGTAGATGGGGAGCGGGAAGGCGAACTCGTGGATGAGGTCGGCCTCGCCCCGCTCCGCGAACCCGTCGATGAGCCGGTCGGTCAGCTCCCGCACCCGCGGCGCGAACTCGGCCACCCGGCGCGGGGTGAACGCCTTGCTCACCAGCCGCCGCAGCCGGGTGTGGTCCGGCGGGTCGATGTTCAGCAGATGCGTCATCAGCTCGGCCTTGCGCTCCCCGGGGATACCGGTCTTCCCCTTGGCGTGCGCGGGCTCGTCGTGGTGCGCCGGGTTCTTGGAGAGCCTCGGGTCGGCCAGTGCCTGCCTGGCATCCCCGTACCGCGTGACCAGCCAGGCCTCCACCCCGCTGGGCAGCCGGGTCCGCTGCACCGGCTCGTGCTCCCGCAGCCAGGCGTAGGCGGGGTAGGGGTCGGCGGCGAACTCCCAGGTGAACAGGTCGGGGGCGGAGGCGGTCACTTCGCCACTCCCTCCGCCGCGCGCACCGCGTCCCGGTAGGACCGGGCCGCCGCCCGCAGCGCGGCCTCCGGGTCGACGCCGTCGGCCTCCGCACGGGCCGCCAGGGCGAGCAGCTCGTACCCGATGCCCGGCGCCTGCGGCAGCGGCACGTCAAGACCGGCCGTGCGCACCCGCGAGGCCAGCTTCGCCGCCAGTGCGAGGCCCGGCTGCGCGAGGGGTATCCCGTCCGTCACCGACTCGCGCCGCTTCTCCACCGCCTTGGTCCGCAGCCAGTGCTCCTTGACCTCCTCCGGCGTCGACGCGGTCTCGTCGCCGAAGACGTGCGGGTGGCGGTGGATGAGCTTGGCGACGATGCCTCCCGCGACGTCGTCGACGGAGAAGGGGGCGTCCGGGTCCTCCTCCGCGATCCGCGCGTGGAAGACGACCTGGAGGAGCACGTCGCCCAGTTCCTCCCGGAGTTCGTCGCGGTCGCCCTCCTCGATCGCCTCGACGAGCTCGTAGGCCTCCTCGATGCCGTACTTCGCGAGGCCCTGGTGGGTCTGCCGGGACGACCAGGGGCACTCCGCGCGGATCCGGTCCATGACCTGGACGAGGTCGAGGAGGCGGGCGCCGGGCAGGTCGTAGGAGGCGGGGAGCAGCTCCAGCTCGGGCATCCGGACCCGGCCGGAGCCGGCCAGACGGGCCAGGCCGTCGGTGAGGGCGGACTCGCCCTCGCCCGTCGCCACGACCACCACGGTCCGGCCGCCGGCGCAGGCGTCGACCAGCTCCTCGGCGGTGGGGGCGGCCTCGTCCACGGCGGTCCCGGCCTCCCGCAGGTACGGCAGCTGCGGATGCGCGCCGTCCGCACACAGCACGCGGTCCGCCGTCCGCAGCGCCTGCCAGGCGGGCCAGGACAGCAGGCCGGGGGCGACCCGGTGGCTGGTGGTGAGCAGGACGACCCGGCCGACGTCGGCGACCGCAGGCACAGGCGCAGGAGAGGGGTCCGGGGTGGTGGGTTCGGGCCTGGTGGTGTTCACGCTCCGAACGTAACGCACCGCCGCCGCCCACCTCGCGGTTTGTCCACAGGGCGGGGGCGATCAAGTGATCGTATGACCGCAGCGGAGGCGACTACCCCGGAGACCCGGGCCTGCCCTACGCCGACACCTGCGTCCCGGCCGAGGTGACCTCCCGTACCCACGGCGTCTTGGCGTCCACCCGGCTGCTCTTCTGGACGTCCCAGGCGCCGTAGCGCGGGTTGAGGTCGACGTGGAGTTCCTTGGAGGCGCCGGCCAGGGCCTTCCAGAAGGCGGGCTGCGAGGTGTCGGTACCGAGGGCCTCGGCGAGCTTCTTGGCCTCCACCTGGAAGCGGAGGTTGTCGTCCAGCCGCTTGGGGGCGATGCCGTACTTCTGCAGCCATGCCGTCTGCAGCGCCGCGGAACCGCCGGCCTGCTGTTCGAGGCCGGAGCGCATCTGCTCGACCTCCGCACGGGTGACGTCGACACCCGCGTCCTGGGCGGCCCGGTGCAGCACCTTGTCGAGCACCATGTTGTACAGGGTGTCCCGGGTGAGGCTGCTGGTGGAGGCGAGGACCTGCTGGTACTGCGTCTCGTCCGGCACCGCGGCGCGCTGCGCCCGGCGCACCTCGTTCACGCGGTTCTCCAGCTGCGAGACGGTGATCCGCTGGCCGCCCACGACGGCCGCCGCGCCCGGGTGCGCGTCGCTGCCGCAGGCGGTCAGGAAGGGGGCCGCGGCGGCGATCGCGGCGGAGAGGAGGAGCGCGGTGCGACGGCGGCGGTGCAAGGGGGACCTCCCGAGGAGATTGTGCGACGGTGCACAAAGTCTTGCGGTGATCGATGGTAGGCAGTGGGCAGGCTCTGGCCAACCCATTCGACCAACGATTCACACGCACTTCCGGCACCGCCGCACCACCCTCCGGAAGGGTTTGCGGTACTGATCCCGTGCGGATCCCCTGCGGACCCGGCTCAGCCCGTGATCGCCACCGGGGCGTCCCACGCGTCGCGGTCCACGGTGATCGTGTAACCGCCGCGCGTCTCCTTGCTGTTCACCATGTACTGGTGGGCCCGGCTGTGCCCGGTGTACTGGGTCGAGCCGAACGGCCAGTCCGCGGTCGTGGTGTTCTGCTTGTCCCACAGCGCGTACCAGAGGTTGCCCGGCAGGTCCGTCTTGTCCGTGGCGTTCGCGATCGCCTTGGCGCTGGAGCTGGTGAAGCCGTAGTAGCCCGCGCGGTACGTCTTCGCGCGCAGTTCCTTGTCGAAGGCGCGGACGTACGTCAGCACGACGTGTTCATCGTGTCGTACGCCTCCATGTCGAGGTAGATCGGGCTGCCCGCCTTCATGCCGAGCGCGGCGGCCTTGGCCACGGCGTCGTCCGCCTCGGACTTGCCGACGGAGGCGGCGGTGGAGGCGCTGATCTTCACCGAGCCGCCGGATCCGCAGGACGGCTGGGCGCCGACGTAGAGCGGGATGAGCTTCCAGCCGACCGCGGAGACGGACTTGACCCAGGAGGCGGTGAGGTTGGGCTGGGCACAGCCGCGGTTCTTGCCGCCGATGTAGACGGCGGCGGCGCCGTAGAGGCCGCCGTGCCAGGCCTTCATCGCCGCGAGGGAGGGCGCTGCGCAGGTGTCGAACGCGCGGCCGGTGAACGTCTTCTGGGCGGGCCAGGCGGTGGCCGCCATCGAGGTCTGCGCGGCGATCCCGGCCCCGGCCACCACGGCGGCGCCCGCGACGCCCCAGGTGATGTATCTGCGCTTCTTCGACTGCCGATGGCTGGACATGCCGGAACCCCACCCCTGTGTCTCCACCTGCGCCACTGCTGTGCGACAGGTTGTACGAAAAGCAGGTGCAGTATGCACTGCGCGGGAACTAGCCGCGCATCTGCCCCAGCCAGTGCAGCGTCCGCCGTACCTCGCCCGCCAGGGGATGGCCGGGCCCGTGCAGCCGTTCCACGTCGAACAGCAGCCGGGTGAGCGTGTCGTGGGCGGCCGGCCGGTCGCCGAGCGCGAGCAGCAGGTGCCCGATCCGGCGGCGCACCTCGTGCGCGAGCTGCGGGTCGCCGGCCACGTACTGGTTCTCGTAGTAGGGCAGCAGCGCCCGGTACTCCGCGAGCGCCGCCGCCGGTTCGCCGAGCTGTTCCAGGCACTGGGCGGTCTCGTAGCGGAAGCGCAGCACCTGCGGGTCGGCCTGGCCCGCCTCGGCGGCGCGTTCGTCGGCGAGCCGGCGCAGTTCGGGCAGCGCGCGCCGGTACTGCCCGTCGTCCATCAGCGTGGCCGCGTACTGCTTGCGCAGCGTGCGTACGACCGTGGAGCGCTCGCCGTGCTGGTCGGCGGCGACGGGCAGGATCGCGCCCAGGATGTCGACGGCCTGGGTGATGCGCCCCTCCCCGAGCAGTCGCTTGACCTCGTCGACGGCGGCGGCGACGTCCGGCTTGTCCGGTACGGCGGCCACGGGGGCGGCGGGCTGCGGCGCGGGGGTCCGCGCCCGGTCCGGCCAGGGGGCGTGCGGGCGCAGGAAGGGGCGTGTGGGGTCCAGTGGCGACCCGGACGGCGTGCCGCGCGCCGGCAGGAGCGACGCCAGATCCTCGTAGACCTCCTGCGCGGACGCCGGGCGGTGCTGCGGGTCCTTGGCGAGCAGGCGCAGCACGAGGCTCTCCAGCGGCTCCGGGACCTCGGGGCGGGTCCGGCGTACCGGCACCGGCGGCTCGTACAGGTGCCGGTGCAGCACGCCGAGCGCCGTGGAACCCGCGAACGGCACCTCGCCGCTGAGCAGTTCGTGCAGCAGCACGCCGAGCGCGTACAGGTCGGTGTACGGGCCGACCGCGCCGCCCATCGCCTGCTCGGGCGCCATGTAGGCGGGCGAGCCGATCGGGGAGCCGGTGTGGGTGAGACGGGTGGTGTCCGTGTCCATGACGGAGGCGACGCCCAGGTCGAGGACGGTGACCGTGCCGTCCTGCTTCACCATCACGTTGCGCGGCTTGAGGTCGCGGTGGACGATCGGCACCGCGTGCACGGCGCTCAGCACGGCGCACAGCTGCGCGGCCACCGCCACCGCCCACTGCCACGGGTACGGGTCGTGCTCGGCCAGGTGGTCGGAGAGGTCGGCGCCGTCCACGTACTGCATGACGAGGAAGAGCTCCTCGCCCTCGCTGCCCGCGTCGTGCACGGTGACCAGGCCGGGGTGGTCGACCTGCGCGGTGACCCGGCACTCCCGCAGGAACCGCCGGCGCAGCTCCTCCGCCTCCGCGCCCGCCACCTTGTCGGGGCGCAGCAGCTTCACCGCCACCCGCCGGTCGAGCCGCTGGTCGTAGGCCGTCCACACCTGGCCCATGCCGCCCTGTCCGATGAGCGTGGACAGCTCGTAGCGGCCGGCGACGACCCGTCCTGCCGCCACGGTCACCGTCCGCCTTCGTGGTCGCCCTCGCGGTGCCCGTCGTGCTTGCGCAGGTAGTCACTGAGCTCGTCGAGTTCGGCGCGCACCTGCTCGATCCGGGCGGGCGCCGGGCGCTGGGGCGGCGCGGGTATCGGTGGCTGCGGGAGCGGCGGCCGGGGCATCGGCGGAACGGAGTGCGCGGGCGGGGCCGGGGTGTGCGGGGGCATCGTCCCCGTGGTGTACGGCGAGGCGGGCGGCGCGTAGGCGTACCGCTGCGCCGTGTAGGCCTCGCGCTGCCGCTGGAAGTGGCGTACGTCGGCCGCCAGGTAGTAGACGACGGCGCCCAGGAGCGTGCCGAACAGCAGGGTGATCCCCAGGTAGCCGCCGGTGGTGTGCACGTCGTCACCGGGTTCGCTGCCCAGCAGCACGATGCTGAGGACGTCGGCCGCCACCGCCGTCACCAGTACGCCGACGTCGACCGGCCTGCGGGTCACGACGGCCAGCCGCAGCAGCATCGCCCACGCCAGGAAGCCGGCGCTGAACACCCCGAGCGCCACGAACACCACACGCAGCAGGACCAGTACCGCGTCGTGCGGCGGCCGCCGCACCGGCTGCGCATGGCCCTGGCCTTGCATGGTCGCTCCTGTGTGCCTGGTGCCTGGAAAAGGGCGTACGTGCCCGTCCGGCGCCGTCCGCCCGCGGACGACACCGGTCGTGCGATGGTCGGATCGAGCATATGGCCCGGCGCGGACAACCGGTTCGGGTTGTACCGAACCGTTGTCGGACCGACTGCCGGCCGATCCCGGCGGGGTCCGGACGGGGTCCAGGCGGGGTCCCGCCGAGTCCCGGCGAGTCCCGTTCGGCGGTCAGCCGGGTGCGACGGTCCCGTCGGTGAGGCCGTCGTACATCCCGCGCACGAGGTGCTCCCCGAGCCGGCTCGCGTGGCGCAGCGCCCGCTCGAACTCGTCGAGTGCGCGGAACCGCGCGCCGTAGCGCCGCTGTTCCTCCAGGGGCAGCCGGGGCAGCTGCAGCCGACGCACGTCCAGCCGGGTCGCCGTGGAGGCGTAGCTGCTCGCCTGCCGGTTGTTGGCGGTGCCGCGCAGGAAGCCGGCGAGGAACCACGGGTCGAGGGCCGTGCGGTCGGGACGCAGCAGCACCAGGTTGCGCCCCAGGGCGGCGCCCGCCGTCGCGTCGTCGATCACGCGCGCCACCGAGCCGCCGCCGAGGACCGGTACGACGACGTCGCCCGGCTCGGTCAGCACGGCCTCCTCGTCGCTCTGGGGAAGCGTGCCCGAGGGAGCCGTCGCGGCGAGGACGTCGTGGTCGGTGAGCACGGGCACGCGCGCGTGGCCGCCGTTGCCTCCGGTACGCAGCACCAGCGCACCCCCGCGGGCGAGTTCGCCGACGGTGGTGAGCGGCCACCGCGCGGGCGGCGCCTGGTCGGCGGGCGGCGGGGTGAGGTCGACGGTCAGGCGCAGGGTCGCGCCGAGCCGTTCGCGGACCGCCGTGAGCTCCTCCGCGCCGTCGGCCGCGGCGGCCGGGGGCAGGTGGCGGGCGGGCGCGAGGTCCACGTCGTCGTCGAGGAGCTCGATGACCGGCACCGAACGGGCCAGCCCCGGCCGTTCCACCGGCTCCCCGTCGCGCTCGAAGGCACGCCAGGCGTCCAGGACGGCGTCCCGCACCGCCGCCAGGTCGGGGCCGCCCCGCCCGTCCCCGGTGAACCTCCCGGTGTCCATGAGCAGTACCTCGGGCGTGGCCGGCGTCCGGTCCGGCCGGCGCAGCACCCACAGGTGCAGGGGGATGCTGTGCGGCGCCGCCGCCCCGGCCGGCAGTGCGACGAGCGCCCGCAGCGCGCCCCGGCGCAGCAGGTCGGCTCGGATCCGGCGTCCGGAACGGCGGGACGCGACGGCCGGCGGCATCAGCAGGACCGCGGTGCCGCCGTCGGCGAGCCGGGCCAGGGCGTGCTGCACCCAGGCCAGTTCGGACTCGGTGCGCGCGGGGAAGCCGTACTCCCAGCGCGCGTCGTACGCCAGCTCGTCGTGGCCCCAGTTGCGCTCGTTGAACGGCGGATGGCACAGCACCGCGTCCGCGCGCAGCTCCGGGAAGGCGTCGGCGCGCAGGGTGTCGCCGGCGGCGCCGTGCACGCCGGCCCGGGAGTGCAGGGCGAGCCGCAGCGCGGTGAGCGCGGCGAGGTCGGGGGCGCTGTCCTGGGCGTACAGCTCCTGGTCGGGGCGGACGCCGACGGCCCGCAGCAGGGCGCCGGTTCCGCAGGCCGGGTCCAGCACGGAGCGGGCGGGGCCGGCCAGGTCGGCCATGAGACCGGCGAGTTCGGACGGGGTGAGCGTGTACTGGCGCGGGTTGGCGTCCAGGTGCCGCCCCAGCAGGAACTCGAAGGCCTGCCGGGCCCCGGCCTCGGCGGCCAGCTCGGCCGCGCCGCGCAGGAGGGGGGCGGAGGGGAGCAGCTGGGGGCCGGTGGGGGTGCGGACGGCGGGGGTGGCGGCGGCGATGGCGGCGGAGGGAGCGGAGGTGGCAGCGGACGCGGCGGAGGCAGCGGCGGGGTGTGCCGTGTTCACACCTTTCGTACCGCCGGACCTGTTCACACCTCCTGTGGCGCCTGGCCTGTTCACACCCCATGCGGCGCCTGGCGTGTTCACAGCTTCGGAGGCGTCCGCGTCCCGGCCGCTGTGAACCGCCCGCTCACCCGCTCCGCCGAGACGCGCGGTCAGCACCTCGTCCAGCGCGGCCGGCAGCAGCGCGGCCAGCCGCTCGTCCGAGCCGGCGCTCGCGTGCAGCCAGACGGTGGGGCGCTCGTGGATCAGCAGCAGCACGCAGCCCGCGTGCACCAGCGCCGTCAGCGCGCCGCCGGGGTGCCCGGCGAGTTGCTGCCAGACCCGCTCGCGCAGCGGGACCTGGGCGAGTTTGCCCTGTTCGCGCAGCCAGGACTCGACCTCGGCGAGCGCGAAGGACGGGCTGGTCTCGGTACCGCCGACCGGTTTGGGGAAGTCGGCGTGCCGGCGGCGCCAGTTGCTGACGGCGGCGCGGCCCACCCCGGCGAGCCGTGCGATGCCGGCCGCGGTCACCTCTGTGGTGTTGTCCTGCACGCGGCTTCCGCTCCCCTCGTCCCATGTGTGCACCGAGCATACCGACGCACACAAGATCCCCCGCTTCACGGACGTGTACACCTCGCCATGACTGCATCATGTTGACTCGGTTCACAGCCTCTGCTGTTATTGACCTACCGCTTCAACAACTCCCGAAGGACTCCCGATGCGCCTCCCGTCCCGTGCCGTGATGCTGCTGGCCGCCGCGGCCCTCCCGCTGGCTCTGACCGCCTGCTCCACCGGATCCACCGACGCCGGCACCGGCACCGGCACGAGCGCCCAGCCCGCCAAGGCGAAGGACCCCAACTCCGGCCTGTACACGGGTACCCGGCTGAAGACGGCGCTGGCGCCCGCATCGGCCTTCCCGTCCGGGCTCGCCCTCGAATCCGACGGCTCCGCGGACAGCGGCGGCCAGTTCCTGTCCCCGGCCGCCCGGAAGGCGGGGAAGCCGGACTGCACGAGACTGGAGACCACGTCCTGGATCCAGGTGTCCGGCTACAAGGGCGGGGTGTCGTTCGCGCAGAACGGCTACGCGAGCAAGACGGAGGAAGTCGACCAGGAGATCGACGCCTTCCAGGGCAGCACGGCGGCCGCGGTGATGAAGGCGCTGCGGACGGTGGCCGCCGAGTGCGCCACGTACACGGACACCGACGCGCACGCCAAGGTGAAGCTCACCGGCAGCGACACGGCCGGGCTCGGCGACGAGGCCTACACGATGACGCTGACGAGCGGCTACTGGGAGAACGGCACCACCCTGATCGCGGCCCGCTCCGGCTCCTCCGTGGTCACCGTGCTGTCCACGGCGGGCGGCGACAACGGAGCCGCGTCCGCGAAGAAGGTGACGACGACGATCCTTTCGGCGCTGAGGAAGTAGCCGGAGAAACAGCCGGAGAAACAGCCGGAGAAACACGCAGAGAAGCAGGCAGAGAAGCAGGCGGCGCGGGCGGCTGGTCCGAGCCCGGCACCCACGCCCCACCACCGCCCCACCACCGCCCCGCCCCGTCCCGTCCCGTTCCGTTCCGTTCCGTTCCCGTGAAGGATGCCGATGCGTCTGACGTCCCGCCCCGCCGGCCGGGCGGCCGCCGGGGAGACCGCCGTACGAGAACGGGGCGTGCCCGGAACACCGCTGCGCGCCGGGCTCGTCCTCGGCCTGCTGCTCGGGTTCTACGTGCTGGCCCTGCTCCTCCTCGTCGCGCTGGCAGCCCTGGACGTCTTCCTGGCGCGAGACGGGAGCTTCACGGTCATGGCCGTCGAGGGCTACCTCGGCTCGCTGGCGGTCGCCTGGTGCGTGGTGCGGGTCGTCCTGCTCAGCCGCGGCCCCGGCGACGGGCAGGCCGAGGTGCCCGGAGTGTCGCTGACACCGGCTGAGCAGCCGGAGCTGTGGCGGCAGGTGCGGAACCTGGCCGAGCGGGCGGGCACCCGGCCGCCCACGGAGATCCGGGTGATCCCGGGGGCCAATGCCATGGTGCGGGAGGACGCCCGGTGGCTCGGGCTGGTCGCGGGCGAACGGCGGCTCTTCCTCGGCGTCACGCTGCTGATCGGTCTGCCGGACGACGAACTGGACGCCGTGCTCGGGCACGAACTGGGCCACTACGCGCACGACGACACTCGGCTGGGCGGCCTGCTCTGGGCACTGCACGGCAGGGTGCTGCACACCGTGCACACGCTGCGGCAGCGGGCCGCGCGTGAGGAGGCCGAGGAGCAGGCGAGGGCCGCCGCACGGGCCGCACGGCGCCGGGCGGCCGGCAAGCCGCCACCGGTGAAACGGGAGCCGACGCGGGGCCCGGACCACTATCTGGCCTTCGTCTTCTCCGGGTACGCAATGCTGTGTCTGCGCCTGACCGAGGCCGTAAGCCGCCGGCAGGAGTACGCGGCCGACCTGGTGGCCGCCCGGATCGCCGGACGGGACACCACGGCCGCCGCGCTGCGCCGCATCCCCGTGCTCGACACCGCCGACGATCTCTACCTGCGCGAGTACGCGCTGATGGGCCGGGACGCCGGCCTGCTGCCGCCGGAAGGGCAGTTCCACGGCGGGCTCGCCCTCCTGCTCGCGGACCCCGCCCGCCGGGCGGAGCTGGACGCGTGGGCCCGCAGGCCGCTCCCGGAGGTGGCTCCCGAGGAGAGGTCCCCGTACGACAGCCACCCGCCCACGGCCGACCGCATCGCGGTGCTGGAGGCACTCCCCGACGACGGACGCACCGCCACGTTCCCCCGGCGCCCCGCCCTCGCGCTGCTCCGGGAGCCGGACCGCCTCCTCGCCGGACTGGAACGAGCCGTGCTGAGCCGGGAGACGCTGTCCTGGCGGCGGGTGCCCTGGGCGGAACTGCCCGCGCTGGCCCGGCGCGAGAGCTGGGCGCGGGAAGCGGAGCCGCTGCTGGGGGCCATGGCCGAGGTGGCCGGCGCGAGGGGCGCCGCCGTATCCGGGGCGACATTCCTGGACCACCACGACCACCACGACCACCACGACCACCTCGGTCGCCTCGGTCGCCTCGGTCGCCTTCTGGACCTGGTCGACCAGGGCCTGCTGGACGACATCGCCGCCCGGCTGCCCAGGTCGGAGCAGGCCGGCCGGAGCAGTGGCCGCGCGGCACGCGAGTTCGCCCGGACGGCCTTCCGCTCGGCCCTGCGCGGGCTGGCCCTGCTCACCGCACTGGACACCGGGCTGTGCCGGTGGGAGCTGTGCTGGTCCGGGCCCCCGGTCCGGACGGTGGCGCCCGTACAGTTCACCGAGGCGCTGGAGGAGGCCGTGCGCCAGGCGGTCGCCGATCCGCCCGGTACGGGTCCCCTGCGGGCCCTGCTGTCCGGCGGCGGCCGTGCTCCGACGGCCTCCTGGACCGCGCCCTCCACCGCCCCTTGGGCCGCCAGTCCGCCCGCCTGCCCGCCCGCCTCTTCCGGCGGCGCCTACCCGAAAGACCCGGTATGAACGTCCTCATCGAGATAGCCGGCGCCGGCGTCCTCGCCTACTCCGCCGTCACCGTCCCGCGCAACGCCCGCAAGGCGCGGGCGCTCCGGGCGGAGGCGAAGGCCAAGGCGCCGGTCAACATCGACCCCGCCAAGTACGGGCTGGTGCCCGCCGCTCAGCTCGACAGCCGTTTCGCCGGCCCCGATCCCGAGGCCGACGCGGTCGCGCAGGCCGCCCTCGCCGGTGACTGGCGGCGGGCCGCCGCCTACCTGGCCGGGGCGGGCCGGGACTGGGACCTGCGGTGGTACCGGCTCGGCATCCTGGTGCACGCCGCCGCCGAGAACGACGCCTGGCTCAAGGCATGGCGGACCGAGTACCCCGGCGACCCGTCCGCCGCGCTGGTGCACGCCGACGCGCTGGTCGTGCTCGCGGGCGAAGTCCGCGGCGCGAAGCTGGCGAAACACACCACGGCGGAGCAGTTCGAGGGCTTCCACCGGCTGCTGGCCGAGGCGCTGCCCGCCTGCCAGGAGGCCGCCTGGATGGCGCCCGAGGACCCCTGCCCCTGGATCGCACAGATCAGCATCGCTCTGGGGCTCGGCTGGTCGCACGACGACTTCCGGGCGCTGTGGGCCGAGATCGCCGCGCGCGACCCTCACCACTTCGGGGCCCACATGAGCGCCCTGCAGTACTGGTGCGCCAAGTGGCGGGGTTCGCACGAGCTGATGTACGCGTTCGCCGAGCAGGCCTCGGCCACCGCGCCGCAGGGCAGCCTGCTGCCCGTACTGCGCCTGTACGGGCTGATGGAGCACGCGTTCCGGGAACCGGGGGAGCCGGTGTACCGCCAGCCGTTCGTGCAGGCGGCCGTGGACGCCACCCTGGACGCCGTGGAGTGGACACCGGCCGGGCACCACCGGCTGCCGATGGTGCGGCACCTGCTGGCGGAGGCCCTGTTCCAGACGGATCGGTACGCGGAGGCGGTCGAGCAGTTCCGGGCGGTCGGCGAATACGTCGGCAGCCCGCCGTGGTCGTACTCCGGCAACCCGGTCAAGGCGTTCGTCTTCGCCCGCACCAACACCTTCGTCGCCTGGGAGAAGGCGGGCCGCCCCGCCGCCCCGCCGCGCGGTCGCGCCCTGGGGTACTGACGCACGCGGCGGGGGCGGAACGGTTCAGCGCGCCTTGAAGCGGGACGGCGCCTTGGTCGGGTTGCCGCCGCCGGGGAGTTTCTGGCCCGGACAGGCGGCGAGCACCTTCTTCATCGCGGCCTTCTCGGCGGCGGTGACCCACAGGCCGTACTTCTTCTTCACGGCGACCTGCGCGGCGACGTAGGTGCAGCGGTAGGACTTGTCAGGCGGCAGCCAGGTGGCGGTGTCGCCGTCGCCCTTGCCGCGGTTGGCGCTCGCGTCGACGGCCAGGAGGTTGAGCGGGTCGTTGGCGAGGGCTATCCGCTTGCTGGCGTCCCAGTACTTGGCGCCCGTCTGCCAGGCGTCCGAGAGGGCGACGAGGTGGTCGATGTCGACCAGGCTGCGGCCGCGCTTGTAGGTGACCTCCTTGCCGGAGTAGGGGTCTGGCTCCAGCACGCCGGAGGAGACCTTGCAGTCGCCGCCGGTGTACTTCACGTCCTTCAGGTCGCGCTTCAGTATGTCGTCCCGGGTGTCGCAGGAGTTGGAGTCGGTGTCCGCCCAGGCGGAGCCGAACCTCTCCCGGGAGTAACCGGTCTTCGGCGCCCGCCCCTTGACGGTCAGCGAGTCGGCGGCCGTCAGGGCCGCTCCCCCGCCTGTCGCGCCCGGGGCTCCCGAAGCCCCCTTGTCCTGCAGGTCCTTGCAGCCGGCCACGGCGAAGACCATGACGACGGCCACGACCGCCCCGCCCCTCAGACGCGCCACGTGCGCCCCCTCTTCCTTACCCCGGTCCGCCTCCGCACGGGCGGATTTCCGCTGGTCCCACGGTAACTGCCGCACGGTTCGCCCCAGACGGGGCACAAAACGACACATACCCACAACCGGCCCTTATCGACAGCCGGTTGGCGGCCGGGACGAAGCTCGGACCGTACGGCTTCGCGCCCGCTCACTCCCCGCGGCGAACGAATGCCCCCGATGGCACGCCTCACACCTTGCCGATGCCCAGCGTCGACTCCGTGGGCAGCAGCCCGGAGGACAGCACCGCGACCCAGTAGTCGCCGAGGAGTTCGGCGAGCCGGTCGGTCCCGGCAGGGCCGAGGGCCTGCCAGGGGGCGACGGCGAGCAGGTCGGTACGTTGCTCGATACCGCGGCGCAGCCCACGGCCCGCCTCCGTGGCCGCGCCGTCCGCGGCGACCAGATCGCGCGCGGTCAGGCGCTCGCGGGCCGCCGCCCACTCCCCGGGGCTCCAGCCGCGACTCTCGAAGCGCTCGACGGAGGCGGCCCCGACCGCGGCGAAGGACACCAGGGTCTCGACCGGGTCGAGGCGCGCGACCAGGAGGGCGGCGAGGTGGCCGTCGCCGCGGTGTTCGCGCAGGATCGTCGCCGCCTGCCACAGCTGCAGGTGCGGGGCGTCGGGCCAGGGCAGTTCGGCGTTGGCCGCGGCCAGCGGGCGGCCCGCGGTGTCCGCCGCCTCGGCCGCGCGCCGGGCCAGCGCCGCGGCCTCGGCCAGCTCGGGGCTCGCGACGCGGTCGCCGAACAGCGCGCGGTAGGCGCGGTCGATCGCGCGCTCGCGCGCCGCGAGTACCCGCTCCGGGCTCGCGACGGTCCAGGCCGGATCGACGTGCTCGGCGACCATGCGCGGACTGAAGCTGTAGAAGGCCGAGGCGACCCGCTCGGCCCCGGCCCGGCCCAGCGGCGCGGCACGGAACGGGAAGTAGCTCGGCCACCTGTCCTGCACGGGGTAGCCGAGGGCGGCCGCCTCCTCAAGGGTCTCCGGCGCGTAGTACAGCACCGCGTGCAGCGGTTCCAGCAGGTGCCAGAGCTGGCGGGCCCGCAGCGGCGGCACCTGCCCGACCCGCGCCGCCCCGTCCCCGGCCGGCTCTCCGACGTACTCGCCCATGCCGCAACTCCCCCTCGCGAACGACCGCCCCGAACGTCAAGTCCGCCCGGACCGGGCGGACTTGACGGCAGGCGCCCACGATGGGGAGGGGCCCGGCCGGTGTCAAGGGACCGGGCCGCGCCCGCCGGTGCTACGACCCCAGGATCGAGGCGAGGAACTCCCCGACCCAGCTCAGCAGTTCCCGCCCGACGAGCGGCTTGCCGCCCACCTTCGCGGTCTTGGGGCGGGGCACCAGCAGCTGGTGGACAGCCGGCTTGATGACGGTCCCCGGGTACAGGCGCTTGACGCGCAGCTCCTGCGACTCGCGCAACTCCACGGGAGCGAACCGGATGTTGGTGCCCTGGAGGACGACCTCGCCGACCCCGCACGCGCGGGCGAGCATCCGCAGCCCGGCGACGAGCAGCAGGTTCTCCACCGGCTCGGGCAACTTGCCGTAGCGGTCGGTGAGTTCCTCGCGTACCGCCCTGATGTCGTCCTCGGAGTTGGCGGAGGCGATGGAACGGTACGCCTGGAGGCGCAGCCGCTCGCCGGGCGCGTAGTCGTGCGGGACGTGCGCGTCGACGGGCAGCTCGATCTTGACCTCCAGCGGCGGCTCCTCCCATCCTTCCGCCGAGGGCTCCCCTGCCTCCAGCTGCCGCCGGTAGTCCGCGACGGCCTCGCCGACCATGCGGACGTACAGGTCGAAGCCGACGCCCGCGATGTGCCCGGACTGCTCGCCGCCGAGCAGGTTGCCGGCGCCGCGGATCTCCAGGTCCTTCATCGCGACGTACATGCCGGCGCCCATCTCGGTGTGCTGGGCGATGGTCGCGAGGCGCTCGTGGGCCGTCTCCGTCAGCGGCTTCTCCGGCGGGTACAGGAAGTACGCGTAGCCGCGTTCCCGGCCACGGCCGACGCGGCCGCGCAGCTGGTGCAGCTGGGACAGGCCGAAGGTGTCGCCGCGTTCGACGATGAGCGTGTTGGCGTTGGAGATGTCGATGCCGGACTCGACGATCGTGGTCGAGACGAGCACGTCGAACTTCTTCTCCCAGAAGTCGACGACAACCTGTTCGAGGGCCGACTCCGACATCTGGCCGTGGGCGGTCGCGATGCGGGCCTCGGGGACGATGTCGCGAAGTCTGGCCGCGGCGCGGTCGATCGACTCGACCCGGTTGTGGATGTAGAAGACCTGGCCCTCGCGCAGCAGTTCGCGGCGGATGGCGGCGCCGATCTGCTTCTCCTCGTACGGCCCGACGAAGGTGAGCACCGGGTGCCGCTCCTCCGGGGGCGTGGTGATCGTGGACATCTCGCGGATGCCGGTGACCGCCATCTCCAGGGTGCGCGGGATGGGCGTGGCCGACATGGTGAGCACGTCGACGTTGGCGCGGAGCTTCTTCAGCTGCTCCTTGTGCTCGACGCCGAAGCGCTGCTCCTCGTCGACGATGACCAGGCCGAGGTCCTTGAACTTGGTCTCCGAGGAGAAGAGGCGATGGGTGCCGATGACGACGTCGACGGCGCCCTCGCGCAGGCCCTCCAGGGTTCCCTTCGCCTCGGTGTCGGTCTGGAACCGGGAGAGCGCCTTCACGCTCACCGGGAACTGCGAGTACCGCTCGGAGAACGTGCCGAAGTGCTGCTGCACCAGCAGGGTGGTGGGCACGAGGACGGCGACCTGCTTGCCGTCCTGGACCGCCTTGAAGGCGGCACGGACCGCGATCTCGGTCTTGCCGTAGCCGACGTCGCCGCAGATCAGGCGGTCCATCGGGACCGACTTCTCCATGTCGTCCTTGACCTCGGCGATGGTGGTCAGCTGGTCGGGGGTCTCGACGTAGGGGAACGCGTCCTCCAGCTCGCGCTGCCACGGCGTGTCCCCGCCGAAGGCGTGGCCGGGGGCGGCCATGCGCGCGCTGTAGAGCTTGATCAGGTCGGCGGCGATCTCCTTGACGGCCTTCTTGGCGCGCGCCTTGGTCTTCGTCCAGTCCGCGCCGCCGAGCCGGTGCAGGGTGGGGGCCTCGCCGCCGACGTACTTGGTGATCTGCTCCAGCTGGTCGGTGGGGATGTACAGCCGGTCGCCGGGCTGGCCGCGCTTGGCCGGGGCGTACTCCACGACCAGGTACTCGCGGGTGGCACCCTGCACGGTGCGCTGGACCATCTCGATGTAGCGGCCGACGCCGTGCTGCTCGTGGACGATGTAGTCGCCCGGCTCCAGGGTGAGCGGGTCGATGGTCTTGCGGCGGCGGGCCGGCATCCGGGCACCGTCCTTGCCGGCCGCCTTCTGCCCGGACAGATCGGTCTCGGTGAGGACGGCGAGCCGGAGCGCCGGGTCGACGAAGCCGTAGTCGATGGAGCCGCACGACACGTGCACGACCGAGGGGCCGAACTCGCCCAGGTCGACGTCGAGGCGGGCCGCGATGCCCTCGCCGCCGAGCACCTCGACCGTGCGGGAGGCGGTGCCGTGGCCCTCGGTGACGTACACCGTGCGCCAGCCGTCGGCCAGCCAGCCCTTGGTGTCGGCGAGCGCCTTCGCGGTGTCGCCGCGGTAGGTCTCCGTGGCGTGCATGCCCAGCTTGAGGGTGTCGGCCGCAAGCTCCTCGTCGGCGGCGAACGGCGACACCGACCACCACATCATGTCCAGCTCGCGCGCGCGGTCGCGGACGTCCGCGATCGACCACAGGGAGGCCGCGCCGACGTCGATGGGCGCCTCGCCGCCGCCCGCGGTGGCCGCCCAGGACGCCTGCAGGAACTCCTGACTCGTGGCCACCAGGTCGGCGGCGCGCGTGCGCACCCGCTCCGGGTCGCACACGACGGCCATCGCGCCCTTGGGGAGCACGTCGAGCAGCAGCTCCATGTCGTCGACCAGGACCGGGGCGAGGGACTCCATGCCCTCGACCGCGATCCCCTCGGCGATCTTGTTGAGCAGCTCGCCCAGCTCCGGGTGCTCCTCGGCGAGGGCACGCGCGCGTGCCCGGACGTCCTCGGTCAGCAGCAGCTCGCGGCAGGGCGGCGCCCACAGCCCGTGCTCGGCGACTTCCAGGGAGCGCTGGTCGGCGACCTTGAAGTAGCGGATCTCCTCGACGTCGTCACCCCAGAACTCGACGCGCAGGGGGTGTTCCTCGGTGGGCGGGAAGACGTCCAGGATGCCGCCGCGCACGGCGAACTCGCCGCGCTTCTCGACGAGCTCCACGCGCGCGTAGGCGGCGGCCGCAAGGGCTTCCACCACCTCGTTCAGGTCGGCGCTCTGCCCGGTGCGCAGCGCCACCGGCTCCAGATCGCCGAGGCCCTTGACCTGCGGCTGGAGCACGGATCGTACGGGGGCGACGACGACGGAGACCGGGCCGGTCTCGGGGTCGTCGGGGCTGGGGTGGGCGAGGCGGCGCAGGACGGCGAGGCGGCGGCCGACGGTGTCGCTGCGCGGGCTGAGCCGCTCGTGCGGAAGCGTCTCCCAGGAGGGGTACTCGGCGACGCCCTCGGACGGCAGCAGGGTGCGCAGCGCCGACGCCAGGTCCTCGGCCTCCCGGCCGGTGGCGGTGACGGCGAGGACGGGGCGGCCGGCCTCGCGGGCCAGGGCGGCGACCGCGAGGGGGCGGGCCGCGGGCGGGCCGACCAGGTCGACGTGCATGCGGTTGCCGTCCGCGGCCGCCTTGATCGCTTCCGCGAGGGCGGGGTCCTTGACTACGGCGTCGAGCAGACCGTGCAGGCTCATTCAGGGCGGCTTTCGTCGGGGGGTGGGCAACACGAAGTACCCGGCGCGGGCTGCGACCGGGGGGTCTCCAGCGTACGACGACGCGTCGGCGTGTGCCGGGGCTGTGGACAAGCTCCGTCGCGAACACCTCAGGTCACATATGCCGCGCGAATCGCCCACCGCCGCCGGCGGTGGGGGCCGCGCCGGTCGCGCCGACCCGAGCGGTGCTGTCAGCCGTCGAAGCGCCCCCGGGCCTCCTCGATGTGGCCGAGGTACCGCTGGGTCCATGCGCACATGCCGTCGACCGTCGCCCGCAGCCCGTGGCCGGCTTCGGTGAGGGTGTACTCGACGCGGGGCGGCACGGTGGGGTGCACGGTCCGCTCGACCATGCCGTTGCGCTCCAGCATGCGCAGGTTCTGGGTGAGCATCTTGTGGCTGATGCCCTCGACCTCGGCCCGCAGCCCGCTGAACCGCAGGGTGCCCGCGCCGAGCGCCTCGATGATCAGGAACGCCCACTTGTTGGCGATGTCCGCGAAGATCTCCCGCGCCAGCGAGTCCGCGCGCCTGAGGTCCGCGTCCTCGGCCGAGCCCTTGAACTGCTTGGTCACCATCAGGTTCCCCAGTCACCGAAAAGTGCGTTCTTCCACGTCAGCGACAACTCTCCTACGGTTCCTGAGTAACCACAAGAGAGCACGGCGAGCACGGAGGCGGTACGGCATGTCCATCACCCTGGTGAACCCGAGCGGATTGCCCACGGTCGACGTCTACCGGCAGGTGGCGGTCGCGTCGGGTTCGAGGCTGGTCTTCGTCGCCGGGCAGGTCGCCTGGGACGCCGCGGGGGGCACGGTCGGCGCGGGCGATCTCGCCGCCCAGGTCGAGCGGTGCTACCTGAACGTCGCCACCGCCCTGTCCGGGGCCGGCGCGTCCTTCGGCGACGTGGCGAAGCTGACCTTCTACGTCGTCGACTGGACCCCGGACAGGATGCCCGCGCTCCTGGACGGCGTCTCCCGGGCGGCCACGGCCCTGGGGGTCACCCCGGTGCCCCCGGCCACGCTGATCGGCGTCGCGGCGCTGGACGTACCCGAGCACCTGGTCGAGATCGAGGCCGTCGCCGTACTCGACTGAACGAGCCCGGCGGCGCGAGGCGGACGGCGGCGGCAACGCGTCCGGCGCCGAGCAGCCCCCGTGGCTGCTCGGCGCCGGACGTCCCCCGCAACCCCCGTGTGCGGTGGTCTCCCGGGCGGTCGCGGTCAGTCGGTCGCGATCGCGTTCAGGACGTTCATGCGGCCCGCGCGGAACGCCGGGACCAGGGCGGCGAACAGGCCCACGAAGGCCGAGCCGACGAAGACCCCGATGATCGTCGGCCAGGGGATCTCCAGGACCTTCAGGCCCTGCAGGGCGAGCAGCTTCTGGGCGGTGGCGCCCCAGCCCATGCCCAGGCCGAGGCCCAGCAGGGCGCCGAACAGGGCGATCACCACGGACTCCATGCGGATCATGCGGCGCAGCTGGCGGCGGGAGAGGCCGATGGCCCGCATGAGGCCGATCTCGCGGGTGCGTTCGACCACCGACAGGGCCAGGGTGTTCACGACACCGAGAACCGCGACGATGATCGCGAGGGCGAGCAGGCCGTAGATCAGGTTCAGCAGCTGGCCGATCTGGTCCTTGAGCGCCTTCTTGTAGTCGGTCTGGTCGCGCACGGTGTACTGCGGGTAGTCGTGCAGCGCGGACTTGAGCGCCGTGTACGCGGCGGCCTGCTGTCCGTCCCTGGCGGTGGCGAAGACCAGGTCGTCGAGGGGCATCTTGGCGGCCGGCACGTACTTGGCGAGCGTGGTGATGTTCGTGTACTTGGAGCCGGCGTCGATGAGGCCGTCGCTGCTGGTGATCGCCCGGACCGTGAGGTGGGCGGTGCGGCCGTCCTTGAAGCTGAGGGTGATCTTCGAGCCGAGGTGGATGCCGTGCGCCGTGGCGAACTTGTCGTACACGGACATCGAGTCGGGCAGGTAGGCGTCCTTGAGGTCACCGGCGACGGTCTTGGTGCGCAGGTCGGTCGCGTAGGTGGGGTCGGCCGCCGTGATGTCGGTGTCCTTGAGGGTCTTGCCGTCGGGCGTGGTGTAGTCGGCTGTGGTGGTGCGGTACTCGGTGACCCGCGCGAGGCCGGGGACGTCCTTGACGGCCTTGACCGCCTGCGGGGTGATCCGCTGCCCGCTGTCGGACTGGATGATGAAGTCCGTGCCGACGGTCTTGTCGAGCTGGTCGGAGGCGGAGGCGACCATGGAGGAGCCGACCACCGAGAGGCAGGCGACCAGCGCCAGGCCGATCATCAGGGCGGCGCCGGTGGCGCCGGTGCGGCGCGGGTTGCGCAGTGCGTTGCGCTCGGCCATGCGCCCGACCGGGCCGAACATCCGCAGCAGGACGGCGCCGAGGACCCGTACGACACCGCCGGCGAGCAGCGGGCCGATGACGACGAACCCGAGGAGGGAGAGGACGATGCCGAGGCCGAGCCAGGCCGAGCCCTCCTTGGCCTTGTCGGCGGCCGAGGCGAGGTAGAGGCCGTAGCCGCCCGCGCCGGTCAGCACGAGGCCGATCAGAGCGCGTATGCGGCCCGCCCTGGCGTCGGCGGGGGCACCTGCGTCGCGCAGCGCGGCCATCGGGGAGACCTTGCCGGCGCGGCGTGCGGGCAGGTAGGCGGCGAGGACGGTGACGACGACGCCGAGGACCAGGCCGAGCACCGGGGTGGTCCAGGCGACCGTCAGGTCACTGGTCGACAGGTGCATGCCCATGGAGCCCATGAGCTTCATGAGGCCGACCGCGATGCCGACGCCCGCGCCGACGCCCAGGACGGAACCGACCACGCCGAGCAGCAGGGCCTCGACGAGCACGGACCGGTTGACCTGGCGGCGGCCGGCGCCGATGGCCCGCATCAGGCCGATCTCGCGGGTGCGCTGGGCGACCAGCATCGAGAAGGTGTTGATGATCAGGAAGATGCCGACCAGGAAGGCGATCCCGGCGAAGCCGAGCATCGCGTACTTCATGACGTCCAGGAAGCTCTCGACGTCCTTCTGGTTGGCGTCGGCGGTCTCCTTGGCGGTCTGCACCTTGTAGGCGGTGCCGAGTTCGCCGACGACGTTCTTCTTCAGCTGGGCGTCCGTCACCCCCGGCGCGGCCGTCACGTTGACGTTCGTGAAGACGCCGGCCCGTCCGACGAGGGTGCGCTGGGCGGTCTTCGTGTCCAGGTAGAAGATCGCGGCACCGGGGTTGGTGACCGTGAAGTCGGCGATGCCGGAGATCTTCGCGGTGTGCGTGCCGACCGCGCTGATCACGCCGATCTCGTCGCCCAGCTTCAGGTGGTGCTTGTCGGCGGTGTCGGCGTCCACCATGACCTGGCCGGAGTTCCGCGGCGCCGCACCGGAGGTGATCTTCATGGTGCGGGCGTCGTTGGAGTTCCAGCTGCCGACGATGGTCGGCGCGCCGCTGGACGGGGACAGGCTCTCCTTCTCGGCGTCCACGACGGTCACGGAGGTCGAGAAGACCGTGCCCTCCGCCGCCTTGACGCCGGTCGCGGCGCGGACCTTGCCGACCACCGCGGCCGGCATGACCGGCGGCCTGCCGTTGTCGGAGGTGGTCGCCCCGGTGTCGGAGGCACCCTTGGCGCTGACCGTCACGTCGGACGAGGTGGCCGCGAACAGCTTGTCGAACGTCGTGTTCATGGTGTCGGTGAACACCAGCGTGCCGCACACGAACGCCACCGACAGCAGGACCGCGACGGCGGAGAGGGCCATGCGTCCCTTGTGCGCGAAGAAGTTGCGCATCGAGGTCTTCAGGACGGTCATGACGTACGCCCCCGCGCGTCGAAGTCCTTCATGCGGTCGAGGACGGTGTCCGCGGTCGGCTTGAACATCTCGTCGACGATCCGGCCGTCGGCGAGGTAGAGCACGCGGTCCGCGTAGGAGGCGGCGACCGGGTCGTGCGTGACCATCACGATGGTCTGGCCCAGGTCGTCGACGGAGCTGCGCAGGAAGCCGAGGACCTCCGCGCCCGCGCGGGAGTCGAGGTTTCCGGTCGGCTCGTCACCGAAGATGATCTCGGGGCGGGCGGCGAGGGCGCGCGCCACGGCCACGCGCTGCTGCTGGCCTCCCGAGAGCTGGGTGGGGCGGTGCTTGAGCCGGTCCGCGAGCCCCACGGTGTCGACCACGCGCTGCAGCCACTCCCGGTCGGGCCTGCGCCCGGCGATGTCCATGGGGAGGGTGATGTTCTCCAGCGCGTTCAGCGTCGGCAGCAGGTTGAAGGCCTGGAAGATGAAGCCGATCCGGTCCCGGCGCAGCTGGGTGAGCTTCTTGTCCTTCAGGCCGGTGATCTCGGTCTCGTCCAGGTAGATCTGACCGCTCGTCACGGTGTCGAGCCCGGCGAGGCAGTGCATCAGGGTGGACTTCCCGGACCCCGAGGGGCCCATGATCGCGGTGAACTGCCCCCGCATGATGTCCACGTCGACGTGGTCCAGGGCGACGACCCGGGTCTCTCCGGCCCCGTACGCCTTGACGACCTGCCGCGCCCGCGCGGCAACGGCCGTACGCCCTCCAGTACCCCCGTGCCTGGGAATGGTCACAGCCGATGTCACGGTATGTCTCCTAAGTCGGTCAGCAAATGAACAGCGCTGTGCTGTGCGTTGCTGCGCGGTGGTTCGGTACGACGATGAGTCTCGCGGCCGGCGGGGTCGCTCCGCGCTGGTGCGGAGCCCCGTCTTGCCCGGGGGAAAACCCCACCCCCGCCGGTTCGCTCAACCGCCCCCCGGCGGCGTAAAGCCAGGTTAAGGACGGGCGGGGTGCCGTCTCGTCCTCCGGCGGTACGAACCCGCCCCGAGCCGTAGTACGGAGAAGCCCCTAGGGGACGTCCACCGCCGGGTGGAGCCCGTCTCGGGGTCGGCCTCCACCCGCCGCCCCAGGAAGCGTCCACCCTCCCGCCGCGTGAGGGTCAAGCGGCCGCACCCTCTCACCAGGTGGACGCGGACTCCCGCCGCGCCGGGACGGGTGGGAAGCTGTTGTGCGCGACATAGATACATGACGTAGGCACGGGGAGGGGATCCGGCGTGGAGCGGGAGGACGCGGAGAAGAAGGAGAGGGAGAAGAAGGAGAACCCGGAACCCGCGATACGCGCGGCGGCACGCGCGGCCGGGACGGACCGGCGGGGGGCCGTGGTGGCCGCCCTGATGCTCGCCATGGCACTGGCGGCGCTGGACTCCACCGTCGTCTCCACCGCCGTACCCCAGATCGTCGGCGACCTCGGCGGCTTCTCGGTCTTCTCCTGGCTCTTCTCCGGCTACCTGCTCGCCGTCACCGTGACGCTGCCGGTGTACGGCAAGCTCTCCGACACCTTCGGCCGCAAGCCGGTGCTGGTCGCGGGCGCCGCGGTGTTCCTGCTGGGGTCGCTGCTCTGCGCGGCCGCCTGGAACATGGCCGCGCTGATCGCGTTCCGGATCGTGCAGGGCCTCGGCGGCGGTGCCCTGCAGGGCACCGTGCAGACCCTCGCGGCCGACCTCTACCCGCTCAGGGACCGCCCGAAGATCCAGTCGAAGCTGTCCACGGTGTGGGCGGTGTCGGCGGTCGCCGGGCCGGGGCTCGGCGGGGTGCTGGCCGCCTACGCGGACTGGCGGTGGATCTTCCTCATCAACCTGCCGATCGGCGTGGCGGCGCTCTGGCTGATAGTGCGTCACCTCCATGAGCCGAAGCGCGCGCCGCGCACGCCCCCGCGGGTGGACTGGGCGGGTGCGCTGGCGGTGTTCGCGTGCGGCGGCGTGCTGCTGACGGCGCTCGTGCAGGGCGGGGTGGCGTGGCCGTGGTGGTCCGCGCCGTCCTGCGCGCTGTTCGCCGGCGGGTTCGCGCTGGTGGGGCTCGTGGTGTGGATCGAGCGCCGGGCGGCCGAGCCGATCATCCCGGGCTGGGTGTGGCGGCGCCGCACGATCGCGGCCGTCAACCTCGCGCTCGGCGCGCTCGGCCTGCTGATGGTGGCGCCCACGGTGTTCCTGCCGACGTACGCGCAGTCGGTGCTCGGACTCGCGCCGGTGGCCGCCGGGTTCGTGCTGTCGGTGTGGACGCTGAGCTGGCCGGTCTCGGCAGCCCTCAGCCAGCACGTGTACCGGCGGATCGGCTTCCGCGACACCGCGCTGCTCGGCATCGGCGCGGCCGCGCTGATCCTGTTCGCGTTCCCGTTCCTGCCCTACCCGGGGTCGGCCTGGCAGCCGACGCTGCTCATGCTCCTGCTCGGCGCCGCCCTGGGCCTGTTCCAGCTGCCGCTGATCGTGGGCGTGCAGTCGACGGTGGGCTGGGAGGAGCGGGGCACGACGACCGCGTCGGTGCTGTTCTGCCGGCAGACCGGCCAGACGATCGGGGCGTCGGTGTTCGGCGCGGTCGCCAACGGGGTCCTTGCGGCCCGGCTGGGCGGCGCGGGCGACCTCGACTCCGTCACGCGCGCGCTGGACGACGGAACGGCCCCCGAGGCCACCCGGCACGCCATCGCGGACGCCGTCCACGCGGTGTACTTCGGGGCGGCGTGCGCGTCGGCGCTGGCGTTCCTGGTGCTCCTGGTGCTGGCGCCCCGGCGCTTTCCGGTCCTGGCGGAGCGCTGAGGGCGGTCCCTTCGCCACGGGCGACCGCCGCTGCCCACCACAGGCGACCGCCACCGCCCGCCACAGGCGACCGCCTGCGCCCGAAGGCCCGCCCCCTGCGCCCGAAAGCCCGCCCCCGCTACCGCCCGCTCGCCCGGCGGCGCACCACCAGGACCGCGCCCGCGCCGAGGGCGAGGGTCGCCGCGGCGGCGCCGACGAGCGGGAGGGCCGTACCGGCACCGCTGTTGGCCGTGCCGCCGCCGGACGCCCCGGCAGTGCCGGTGACGTCGAGCCGGATGCCGGCCTCGTCGTTCCCCGCGTCGGTGTCGAACGGCCGGGACGCGCCGGTCAGTCCGACCGAGCCCCGGGCCCCCGGCACCGCCTTGTCGATCCTCAGGCGGAAGGCGTAGCTCCGCTCGTAACCCTCCTCGACCCAGGGGAAGTCGACGCCGCAGACGTACTCACCCGACCCTGTGCTGTGGCAGTAGGGGTCGGCCCTGGTCACCGTCGTGCCGGAGGGCATTTTGACCACGATCCGGGCGGCATCGGCCCGGTCGCGCCGCTGCACCCAGCCGGGTCCGGCGTCGGTGAAGCTCACGGTCAGGGGGACGGTGTCCCCGACGCCTCCCCGCAACCGTGCCCCGGTGACCCTGAAGTCGGCCGTGTTCACGGCGGTCACCGGCACGTCGGCCACGTCCCAGCGGCTGTTCTCCGCGCTGCCGGCGGGGGCCGGGGTGGCGTCGGGCCGCTCGGCCGGCTCGACCGCGGGCGCGGTTCCGGGCACCTCCGGGGTGAAGTTGTCTCCGGGGTAGGGGTGTCCGGCGATCTCGGCCTTCACCGCGACCACCTCGTACAACGCGCTGTCGCGCACGGGGAAGGCGAGTTGCCTCCCGGGCGCGTGGACGACACCGGGCCGCACCGTCCGGTCGAACTCGCAGATCACCTCGGTCCTGTCCGACTCCCCGTCCACCACGGCGATCGTCGAGTACGTGCAGTTGGACGGGGGTTCGGCCCGGTCCGGACGGGCCAGTCCATGGCTGAGCGTGTACGTCAGCCAGACCTTGCGGAGCGCCTCCGTGCCCGTGTTGGTGAAGCCGACGGGCACCTGGACGGTGCCGCCCGGCTCGACCCCGTCGACCGAGGCCATCCTGCCCAGGACCACCCCGGCCGACGGATCGTCGGCCGAGGCGGCCGAGGCGGGCGCGGCCGACGCGGCGGGCATGGCGCCCAGCGCGACCAGGCAGAGGGCGCCGATCGCGCCGCCGGCCCGCCCGAGGACGCGAAGGCCGGAAGACGTCTTGAACACGGGGCCCCAGATGAAGCGTCGGCGACGGACGGGCGAACGGCGGGCCAAGGCGCGCCCGCCCGTCATACTCCCGCCGCCGCCGAACAGTTGTAGCGGCCGGCGACGGGCGGGAGCACCGCCCGAGCCGCCGTGGCTCCAGGGGCGCGGGAGAACCCGAGTTAACGCGGGTAACACCCGAGGTCAGACACGTTCGAGTGCAGTAAGCGCGTACCGGCCGGTCAGTTGCCGAAAATGCCCGCACGGTCCGGATACCTGCGAGTAACGTGCGTCCCCCGCTCCCTCCTCTCCCTGCGGTCCGCCGCCACGGACCCGAGCCACGCAAGGAGCACCGGGATGTCCCACGACCTTTCCGGCCCAGCCGACCCAGCCGAACCAGCCGACTCCGCAGCCCCTTCCGGCCTGTTCCCGCACGACCCGTCGCGCCTCGCCTACCCCTGGCAGCCGCTGCCGCCCGAACCGCCGAGACCCCGCCACGTGCCGCACCGGGAGCCGGTCGGCCACCACAGCGACCTGCGGATGCTGCGCGGCGCCTACCGCCTCCGGCGGCGCACCGCGACCCTCACCGCGCTCGGCTACTTCACCCTGTTCCTGGCGCTGTCGGCGTTCGCCCCGGGCCTGATGACGAGTACGGTCGCCGACGGCGTGCCCACGGGCCTGCTCCTCGCCCTCCTCCAGCTTCCCGTCACCTGGCTGGCGATCGCCCTCTACGAGCACTCCGCGAGCCGCCACGTCGACCCGCTCGCCGACCGCATCCGCCGCACCGCGGAACTGGACGCCAGGCGCGGGGCCCTGCGGTGACCGGCTTCAGCGGCTCCGCCCAGTCCATGTCGCTGGTCGCCTTCACCGTCGTCGCGACGCTCACCCTCCTGCTGTGCGTGATGACCGGCCCGGACCGCGACGACCTCGACGAGTTCTACACCGGCTACGGCTCCCTCTCCCCGCTCCGCAACGGCCTGGCGATCGCCGGCGACTACATCTCCGGGGCCGGCGTCCTCGCCACCGGCGGCGTGATCGCCCTGTGCGGCTACGACGGCGTCGTCCTCGCCCTCAGCACGGCCCTGTCGCTACTGCTGCTGATGTTCCTGCTGGCCGAACCGCTGCGCAACGCGGGCCGGTTCACCATGGGTGACGCGCTGGCCCGCCGGATGCCCGGCCGTAGCGTGCGGATCGCGGCCTGCGCGGTGACCGTCGCCGCGCTGCTGCCGCTGATGCTGGTCCAGCTCGCCGGCGCCGGACAGCTGATGGCCTTCGTCCTCGGCTTCTCCGACGAGTCCGTGCAGACCGGCTGCGTCATCGGCCTCGGCGCCCTGATGATCAGCTACGCGGCCATCGGCGGCATGAAGGGCACCGCCCTCATCCAGATCCTGAAGATCGTGATGCTGCTCGGTTCCGGCACCGTGGTCGCCCTGCTGGTCCTGCACCGCTTCGGCTGGGACCCGGGCGCCCTGCTCACCGCGGCGGCCCGGGGCAGCGGCGCCGGAACCGCGTACCTGCGCTCCGGCCTCCAGTTCACCGGCGGCCCCGCCCCCCGCCTGGACATGATCAGCTCGGAGCTGACCGTCGTCCTCGGCGGCGCCTGCCTGCCGCACATCACCATGCGCATGTACACCGCCGCCGGCGCCCGCCAGGTCCGCCGGTCGATGTCCTGGGCGGTGTCGTGCGTGGCCCTGTTCGTGCTGGTGGTCAGCGTCGTCGGCTTCGGCGCCACCGCCCTTCTCGGCCGCGCCGCCGTCACCGCCGCCGACCCGCAGGGCAACACCGCCTACCTGCTGGGCTCCCGCGCGGCCTTCGGCACCGACGTCTCGACGGCGGAGACCCTGCTCTTCACCACCGTCACCACGGCGGTCTTCCTGACCCTGCTCGCCTCCGTCGCCGGCATGATCCTCGCCTGCGCCAACTCCCTCGCCCACGACGTCTTCGCGACCCGCGTCCAGGAGATGCCGCCCCGCCGCGAGATGACCCTGGCCCGCGTCTCCGCGCTCGCCATAGGAGTCCCCACGATCCTGCTGGCGACCCTGGTCCAGCACCACAGCCTGCAGCCCCTGATCACCCTCTCCTTCTGCGTCGGCGCCTCCGCCCTCGCCCCCGCCCTGGTCTACGGCCTCTTCTGGCGCCGCTACACCCGCACCGGCCTGCTGTGCACCCTGCTCGGCGGCACCCTCACCGTGCTGCTCCTGATGCCCGGCACCAACCTGGTCTCGGGCTCGCCGGGCGCCGCCTTCCCGCACGCCGACTTCAACTGGTTCCCCTTCACCACCACCGGCCTCGTCTCCATCCCCGCCGGGTTCCTCCTGGGCTGGCTGGGGACGGTGGCCTCCGGCCGGCGCCGGGCCGCGGAACAGCGCCGGCAGTACGAGGCGGTGGAGGGGTGGATCCTGGCGGGGGCGGTACGCAGGGGCGACTGAGGACGCGGCGGGGCGCTATTCCGCCGCCGCGCGCCCCGTCAGCGTCACGAGGCTGTCCCGCATGTGGTCCATGTGCGCCTGCACGTCGTCCCAGGTCTCGCCGTGCTCGCGCAGCACCCGCTCGGTCTCCCGCGCGATGCGCTCCTCACTGACCTTGGCCTCCGCGAGGACCTCCTCGGCCCGCACCTGTGCCTCCTCCTCGGAGCGGCGCGCCGACTCCCCGGCCTCCTCCAGGGCCCGTTCCGCCTCCGCGAGGGCGGCCTCGGCGCGCGCGATGCGTTCGGCGTTGTGCGCGTCGACCGCGGCGGCGCGCGCCGCCTCCTCACGCTCCTCCTCGGCCCAGCGTTCGGCGTGCTCCTTGGCCTGCTCGGCGAGCATCCCGGTGGTGCGCTGCCGCACCTCGCGCAGGGCCGAAAGAGCCTCGCCCCGCTGCTCCTTGACCTCCAGACGGGCGCCGATGCGGATGGCGTCCGCCTCGGCGCTCGCCGCGAGGAGCATCTGGCGGGCGCGTTCCTCGGTGTCCGCGCGGAGCGCGTCGGCCCGCTCCCGCACCGCGTCGCACTCACCGTCGGCGCGCGCCGCGGCCTCCCCGACCCCCTCCGTCAACTCGCGACGGGCGCCCTCGCGCAGGGTCTTCGCCTCCTCCACCACGAGCCGGAAGATCCGGTGCGCGCGGTCCCCGAGCGCCTCGTAGGTCTGCGGCGGAAGCTCCTCGAGCACGGCGCGCATCCGCCCGGCCTCCGCCTCCATCTCCTTGGCGAGCACGGTGAGCCGCGCGGCACGCTCCCACGCCGCGTCCCGGTCCTCACCGAGTTCCACCATGAACGTGTCGACCTGGTCGGGGCGGTAGCCACGCCCCCGGACGGTCACGAACTCGTACGGCGACATCGATGCGCTGCTCACCTGGAACCCCTCTCCGCCGGACCCGCACGAAATGATGATTTCGCGGATATCTTGATGGATCGGACGTAAGTGTTCATAACGCGACACTCCGCATGCCGCGCCGGAAACACCGCACGCCGCACCAGGCGGTGGGAAGCGCGTCAGGGGGCGCGAAGACTCAGCCGCGCGCCCTTCGGTAGCGGGTCAGCACCGTCGCGCCCGCGCGTTCCGCGGACAGGTACTCGAGTTCGGCAGGCGGGCCGCCGGCCGGGAAGAGCGGCCGGCCGGTGCCGAGGACTGTGGGGAAGGCCAGCAGCCGGTACTCGTCGACCAGGTCGGCCGCCGCCAGGGCATGGACGACCCCGATGCTGCCCATGACGATCACGTCCCGCCGCTCGGTCCTGACGGCGTCCAGGAGATCCCCGTCGAGGAGACGGGAGTTCGACCACGCGGACAGGTCGGACGCGTCGGACAGGGAGCGGGAGGCGACCAGCTTCGGCGCGGCGTTCAGGCGCGTGGAGAAAGGGTCGTCCCGGCCCGGCCACACCCGGGCGAAGGCCTGCCAGGTGGCACGCCCGAGCAGGACGACCCCCTCGTCCAGGGTGCGGCCCAGACCGAACCTGTCCCCGGAGATCTCCTCCCGGCCGAACCGGAAGATCCAGCCGCCGTACGGCGTGCCCCCGGAGCCGTCGGGGTCGGACACGATCCCGTCCAGGGTGGTGAACTCGATGACGACAACGCTCATGACGGTTGTCCCTTCGCTCGATGGTCACCGGTACGTACCGGCGGCACCGGGCGGACTCATCGCCGCGTCGGACGTTTCTTCCGGCCGTCTCTCAGCCGGCGGCAAAGGGCCGCGCCGGCGCGCACGCCGCCAGCACGCGCGGGTCGGTGAACACCACGTTGCGCGCGATCCGGCCGTCACCGGTGACCGTGAGGACCTGCACGGAGTGCGGCCGGTGCGCACCGCCCGGACCGGGGGCGTACGCGGCGAGGGCAGGCTGGCCGCCCGCGGTGAGGGAACGCACGCGCCAGCCGGTGCCACGGAGCCGGAACACCCGCTCCATGAACAGGCCGTAGTCGCCGCGGCCCCGGTACCACAGCGGCACCGGCGGCATCTCCAGCACCGCGTCGTCGGTGAGCAGCCGCACCAGCGCCGGCACATCGGCCGCCTCGAACGCCTGCTGGTACCTCAGGACCGCCGCCCGCACAACGGGATCGTCCGGCTCGCTCACCTCGTCCGCCCCGGCCGCCTCCGCGAGCGCGGCACGCGCCCGCTGCAGCGCGCTGTTCACGGCCGGCACCGAGGTCTCCAGCTGATCGGCGACCTCCGCGGCACTGAACTCCAGCACCTCACGCAGCACCAGCACCGCACGCTGCCGCGCGGGCAGCAGCTGCAGCGCCGCCACCAGCGCGAGCCGCAGATCCGCACGCGCCTCCACGTCGAAGCGCGCGTCGGGGAACGGCTCCAGCCACGGCACGTCCGGCGCGGGCGTGAGCGGCGCCTCCGGGTCCGTGCCGGGCGCCCCGAGCCCCGAAGGCAACGGCCGCCGCCCGCGCCCCTGGAGCGCCGTCAGGCACACGTTCGTCGCGATCCGGTACAGCCAGGTCCGCACCGAGGCGCGGGCGGGGTCGTAGCGCTCACGGGCCTTCCAGGCCCGCAGCATGGTCTCCTGCACCAGGTCCTCGGCCTCGTGGAACGAGCCCAGCATCCGATAGCAGTACGCCACCAACTCGCCCCGGTACGGCTCGAAGTCCATCCGCCCATCATGCCCGCGCGGTACGACAGCCGGGCACGCGCGCGTGGGGGCCGGTCCGGTCTCCCGACCCGACCGGCCCCGGTACGGCCGTCCTACCCCCGCCCTACAGCAACCCGTCCCACATCTGCTCCAGCAGCACCGACCACCAGCTCTCCGGCGAACCGAGCGCCGCCGGGTCCAGGGAGGCCAGCTGCGCCTGGAAGTCGACGGTCCAGCGGCCCGCCTGCTCCTGGTTCAGGCCGAACCTGAGCCGCCACATCCGGCCCAGCAGCGCCAGGCAGCGGGCGAACTCCGGCAGCCCCGTGTTCACGAACTGCGGCGGCACCGACGCCCCGCCCGGCCCCGCCTCCACCGGCACGGCCACGATGTTCGCGGTGCCGTACTGCACACAGAGCGCCTTGCCGAAGTCGGTCCCCATCACGAGGTACGACGCCGCGTCCGACGCCGGCCGCAGCCCGCGCTCCTGCGCCAGCTCCGCCAGCGTCGGCACCGGCCGGCCCGGCTGCGCCTGCGCCCAGAAGAACGGCCCCATGTCCAGCGGCAGCCCCGCCGCCACCAGCGTGTGCGCCACGACCGGCGGCACGCCCTGGCGCGACACCGCCGCCTGCTCGAACCGGAACACGCCGGGTCCGAAGGCCGCCGCCAGCTCCTGCGCGACCGCCTCCGGCGGGATCGGCGGCGCCGCCTGCACCTGCGGCAACGGCGCCCGCACCGGCGCGGGCCGCGCGGGACCCGCCGCCACCTGGTGCAACTCGCCCTGATGCGCCAGCAACTGCCGCATCCCCTGCTGCCGGCTCGCGTGATCCGTGCCGTACGGCGCGATGCTCGCCAGCCGCGCCTGCGGCCACTGCTCCCGGATCATCCGCGCGCAGTACGCACCCGGCAGCTCGCACGACTCCAGCTCCGTGTGCAGCTCCAGCACCTGGTCCGGCGGCACGTTCATGGCCCGCAGCTCGTGGAAGATCTGCCACTCCGGGTGCGGCGTGCCCGGCGCCGAACGCCGGATCAGCTGCTGCTCCGAACCGTCCTGCGCCCGGTAGCGCAGCACCGCCTGGTATCCCGGCCCGACCGTCGGCTGCCCCTGCTGCGGGTAGCCGTACGCCGGCGGCTGCTGCCCCGGCACGGGCTGACCGGGAACGGGCTGACCGGGCGGCGGCATCGCCCCGGCCGGCATCGGCGGCGGCATCTGCGGGGCGCCCGGCGGCCTGCCGGGGGCCGGCGGAGCACCCACCGGGGGCCCCGCCAGCACGGTCTCCGCGTGGTGAACCGCCGCGCCGCCCGTACCACCGGCAGAACCCTGCGCGGGAGACACCGGAGGCGTGGCGGGGGCGCCCGGAGGCTGCGCCGCGCCGGGGGCGAAAGGTGCGCCGGGGGCGCCCGGAGGCTGCTGCACTCCCGCGCCCATCCCGCCCGGGTCGGCCAGCATCGTGGCCGCACGATGAACGTCGCCCGGCGGCGGGCCGCCCGGAGCACCCGGCGCACCAGGCGGGTTGGGGGCGCCCGGCGGGGTCTGCGCGCCCGGCACCTGCGCCGGACCCTCGGGCCCCTTGGGACCCGGCGCCGACACCATCTGCGTCGGCGCATAGCCACCCGCGGGCGGCTGCGACGCGCCCCCGAGGTGGACGCCCGGCGCTCCCGGTACGCCCGGCGGCGGAGGCGGCGCACCGGCCCCGCCACGCGCCCTGCGCGGAGGAGGCGCGGCCCGGCTCGTCGCGGCGTCCGCTATGTCACTGGCGTTCGGCGCGAGCGACTGCCCCGGAGCGGCCGGAGCCTGAGCCTGCGGGTAGCCGTAAGAGGGCGCGGGCGGCGTGGCGGGCGCCTGCGGGCGCGGCGGCGCGCTCGGCGGGGGCGTGCCGGGGGCCGCCGGTCCCTGCGGGTAGCCGTACGACGGGACATCACCCGGAGGCGGCGGGGGCGTGCTGCCCTGCGGCGCACCGGCCCGGATGCCCGGCACGCCCTGCGCACCCGGGCCGCCCTGCGCACCAGCCTCGTCGAGCGCCGGATTCACCGCGGTGCGCGGCAGTTGGCTGCCCCCCGCCATCAACGCGGTCTCGGCCTCTCCCAGAGCCCCGTCGTCGGCATCGCCCAGCGGCGGCGCGAACACCGTCGCGGGCAACGGGACGGAACGGTCCTCACCGGCATCGGCGTTGGTGTCGGTACCGGCCCAGGAAGCCGCACCGGAGGCCGCCGGCACCCCGGCCTGCGTCTCGGCGAGCCCACCGGAAACGGAGCCGGAGCCGGAGCCAGGAACCGAACCGGCACCGGCGCCGGCGCCGTCACCGCCAGGCCGCCGATCCGGAATACCCAGCTTGTCCGCCGCCTCCTGGAGCCACTCCGGCGGGCTCAACAGGAACGACGTCTGGTTCAGGTCCACCCGGGCCGCGGGCGCAGGCACCGCGTCGGCGACCTCCGCCTCACGGCCGTACTCCTCCTCGTACCGGCGGATCACCTCGCCCACCGGCAGCGCGGGCCACAGCGTGGCATCGCCGCTGTCACGGGCGATCACCAGCCGCTGCCCGCCCCCGTCCGACCGCGGACCCTCCGAACGGTCCTCGCCCCACACCACGAACCCGAGACCGAACTCCCGCACCCGCACCTCACGATGCTGGTACGCGGGCACGTCCCCGTTGATCCACTCCTCCGCGCGCTCCTGCGCCTGCGCGAACGTCACCATGCCGGACCTCACTCCCCCGAGCCGGTCGAGGACACCGGCACGGCACGCGCGAAACCACCGTCGACCATCAGGTTCGCCACCGTCTCCAACTCCGGCGGGGACCCCGCCAGCCGCGACAGGAACACGTCGAAGTCCTCACCGCACGGCAGCAGCAGGCGCTCCACCCGCTCCGCCGGCGGCCACCCCGGATCCACGTCACGCGCGTCGTCGTACGCGCAGAACCACACCGAACCCAGCCGGTCGCCCTTGGCCTTCACCGCCAGCAGACCGCCCTGCACGAAGCCGACGCCCAGGTAGTCCTTGGTGAGATGGTCGCGCAGGCACTTGTTGACGTACACCAGGTCGTTCACCGCCGCCTCGTCGCGGACCGTGAAGAACGGCTGGTCCACCAGCAGTCCGAGGCCCGCGTCCAGCGCCGTACCCACCGGCGCACAGCCGCCCGCCGCCTTCAGGAACGAACGGTAGGCACCCGGCAGCCGGTACCCGAGGTCCTCCTCGACCCCCTGCACCTGCGACTCCGACACCGCCACACCCGACTTCGGCAGCCCGAAGTGCGCCGGCCGCGTCTCCTGCAACGGCCGCGTCCCCCGCTTGTCGTGGTCCACCCGCGCCGTCGCCACCCCGCCGTGGTGCCGCAGCAACGCCTTCACCTCGACCGGGACCAGCTCCAGCCGCCGCGACCCCGCCACGTGGTGCCACGTCCAGCCGTGCGGCGTCGCCACCGCGGGCACCGTGTCCCACAGTTCGTGCCCCGAGGCCGCCAGCACCGCGTTCGCGGACACGAAGTCCGTCAGCCGCAACTCGTCGACGCCGAAACCCTCCGGCGGATCGGCGATCTCCGCCGCCGCACGCGCGTAGGGCGAGAAGTCGGGGTAGCCACGCTCGTCGATCCGTACCCCTCTCGGGTGACGTGCCGCCCGGACCGGATCCGGGAAATGCACGACCTGCCCGGCATAGGCCGCGTTCGGCGGCGCGGCCTGCTGCCCGAGCCGACCTGTCGTCATGACGGTTGCCCCCTGCGGCACTCTGTACGAACCGGCATCACGCCCCTGCGGCGCGGCACGGCCCGTATCCGGCTGTCTCTCCCACGTCCCAGACGCGTCGACCGCGCCCGTCGCGGTTGCCGACAGCCTATGCGGTACACGAACCCCGGTCACCGGGCCTCCGGTTCCGTGACCAGCCGTCACCCCGCCGTGACAGCCTGCCCGGACCCGGGCGTGTCGCACCGCCCCAGCTACCGCACCCGCCACGGGATTTGGCAGTCTGTGACTTTCGGGGGGATGCCCGGGAGGGGAAGACGATCATGAACACCACACAGACGGGACCACACACCGCCATGTCCGGCGCCGTCCACGGCGTCTCCGACGGCGACCCCCGCATCGGCTGGAGCAGCAGCGAAATACCTCCCGCGCCCACCCTCCAGCACCGCCGCGACGGCATCCTGCCCACCGTCGCCGCCGCCCTCTCCGTCCGCGGCGCCACCCTCACCGGCACCGCCGCCCGCGGCGACCAGCCGCCCCCGCTGCACCCGCTGGTCCAGGAGTTCCTCGACACCCTGCCCAGCGGACAGCGCGACCGCTTCACCGGCCGCTGTGCCGAGGCCATCCTCATCTCCCGGCACATCAGCGCGGCGGACGACGCCCGCAGCAGACGCGCCGCCCGCAAACCCATGACCAACGGCGAAGCCCGCAAGTCGCTCAAGCAGGCCAAGCTCACCGCCCGCCGCATACGCGAGGACGGCGACCCCCTGCACGGCAGCTTCGCCGCCCCCTGCCGGGCCTGCGCCGCCCTCACCGCCCACTTCGGCGTCCGCGTCGTCGACCCCACCACCACCGACGCCTGACGCACACCCCACCCCCGCACGCCACACGCCACACGCCACACGCCGCACCCGCACACCAACCAGGACGATCGAAGGGCAGATGCACGCCGACCGCACCTCCACCACGCGCTTCTCCGTGCCCGTCGACGCAGCCCTGCGCGCCGCCGGCTGGCAACCCGGACGCTGGGACATAAAACAGGCCGAGGTCTGGGCCGACGCCCTGCGCGACCACGCCTCACCCGCCGGACACCGGCACGCCGTCTTCCCCGCCGCCGTGGAGGCCTGGGCCGAGTTCGGCGGCCTGCACATCAACCCCACCGGCACCGGCCGCCAGATCGCGCCCGCCACCCTCCACCTCGACCCCCTGCACGGCCTCCACCTCGCCCGCACCCTCGGCGACCTCGGCCGCGCCCTCGACACCGAGATCTGCCCCCTCGGCGCCGAGACCGACACCCACTCCGTCCTCGCCATCGACGCCGAGGGCGGCGTCTACACCCTCGACCACACCGGCGACTGGTACGTCGGCCCCGACATCGACCACGCCCTGACCGCCCTCATCGCCGGCGTCGAACCCCGACGCCTCACCACCCAGACCTAAGCCCCGGCCCCGGTCAGGTCAGGTCGCCGGAATCACCGCCGACACCCGGAAACCCCCGGCATCCGTCGGCCCCGACACGAACACCCCGCCCAGCCCCAGCACCCGCTCACGCATCCCCACCAGACCGTTCCCACCCGACGGCAGCCCCACGGCCGCCGCCGACGCCGGCTCCGGCGGCGGCTCGTTCTCCACCTGCATCGCGATCTCCGCCACCCGGTGCGCCAACCGCACATGCGTCTTCGCACCCGCCGCATGCTTGTGCACGTTCGTCAGCGCCTCCTGCACCACCCGGAACGCCGTCTGCTCGATCACCGCCGCGTACGACCGCGCATCCCCCTCCACCGACAGATCCACCACCATCCCCGCCGCCGCCGACTGCCCCACCAGCACCTCGAGCTCCGACAGCCACGGCCCCTCCTCCTCGGCCACCACCCGCGAAGCGGCCACCGCGGCCGCCACACCCACGGCGGCCAACGGCACCGAGGCCGGGGCCGACGCCGCAGCCGAACGCCGCTGAGCCGCCTCCCCGGATCGCAGCACCCCCAACATCTCCCGCAGCTCCGTCAACGCCTGACGCCCCATGTCCCCCACCAGCGCCGCGTTCTTCACCGCCTTCTCCGGATCCTTCCGCGCCACCGCCTGCAACGCCGCCGCATGCACCACCATCAACGACACCCGGTGCGCCACCACGTCGTGCATCTCCCGCGCGATCCGGGTCCGCTCCTCACCCCGCGCCCACTCCGCGCGCTCCTCAGCGCGCTCCGCGAGCAGCTGAAGCTCCCGCTCCAGACTGTCCGCCCGCTCCCGCAGGCTCTCCATCAGCCGCCGCCGCGCGCCCACGTACAACCCCAGCAGCACCGGAGGCGCCGTCAACCCCAGCGAGGTCGCCAGCGCCGCGAACGGGACGAACCAGTCCCCCAGCGTCAGATCCCCCCGCGCCATGCTCTGCCGCACCCGCACGAACGTCACGATCAACGTCCCCAGGAACGTCATCCCCGCCAGCGCCACGATGATCCGCCGCGGCAGCTCCGCCGCGGCCAGCGTGTACAGGCCGACGATGCCCATCAGGAAGCCCATCTGGGCCGGCGTGATCGCGATCGCGACCAGCACCACGGCGATCGGCCACTTCCGGCGCAGCACCAGCACCGAACCGGCCAGCAGACCGAACACGATCCCCGCCGACACCGGGATCCCCGCGTCCCGCGCGAACGGAATCCCCTCCGCGGCACACTCCAGCGCCGACACCAGCGCGAGCCCCACGTCCAGCACCGCACTACGCCACCGCGACCACCACCACGGCCCTCTCAAGGCCGTCGCGTGGTCTGCCCCCGTCGTGGTCATGCCTCCAGCCTACGGGCGCGAGGGTGGGCTTTTCCGGTGAGTTTCGTCTACTCGCCCACAGCACACTCCGTAACCGAACAACGCCGAAATGCGCCGGTCATTCCGCCCGGACGGTATGTCACATCCATCCGGCGAGTACGGGACTTCGGGAGCCCCGGGAGCCGACAGCCGCCCCACCGGGTCCAGGGCGCAGCCGACTTGTACCGTCGCATCGAAGGCGCCTGGTACGGCATAGTAGGAGGCGCCACTCGACGACCTGACCAAATGTCCGGTTCAGTCGAGAATATTCCCCCGTGGTGTAATTGGCAGCACTGTGGCTTTTGGTGCCATCTGTCCGGGTTCGAGTCCTGGCGGGGGAGCCACGCCCGGTTCGGGCCCTGACAGCTCCGTCAGGGCCCGCTCCCATGTCCCCCACGAAACGCCCCGGTATCCTGCGGATGTCACCCCCACCATCCAAAAAGCCGAAGGGCAACCCCGTGAGCGCCATTCGCCCGGCAGCCGTCGTCGTTCTCGCAGCGGGTGAGGGCACCCGTATGAAGTCGGCCACACCCAAGGTCCTGCACGACATCTGCGGCCGTTCCCTGGTGGGTCATGTGCTCGCCGCCTCCCGCGAGTTGGACCCCGAGCACCTGGTCGTCGTCGTCGGGCACGCGCGTGAGCAGGTCGCCGCGCATCTCGGTCAGGTCGACGCCGGCGTCCGTACCGCGGTGCAGGAGCAGCAGAACGGCACCGGGCACGCCGTGCGGATGGCGCTGGAGGAGCTGGGCGGTGCGGTCGAGGGGACCGTGGTCGTGGTGTGCGGGGACACCCCGCTGCTGACCGGGGAGACGCTGAAGCGGCTCGCCCAGGCGCATCACGGTGACGGCAACGCGGTGACCGTGCTGACGGCGCAGGTGCCTGACGCGACCGGTTACGGCCGTATCGTGCGGGACGCCGTTTCGGGGGCCGTGACGGCGATCGTGGAGCACAAGGACGCCTCGGACGAGCAGCGGGCGATCCGGGAGATCAACTCCGGGGTGTTCGCGTTCGACGGCCAGTTGCTGGCGGACGCGCTGGGGAAGGTGCGGACGGACAACAGCCAGGGCGAGGAGTACCTGACGGACGTGCTGGGGATCCTGCGGGAGGCCGGGCACCGGGTGGGGGCGTCGGTGGCGGTGGACCACCGGGAGATCGCCGGGATCAACAACCGGGTGCAGCTGGCGGAGGCACGGCGGATCCTCAACGACCGGCTGCTGGAGCGGGCGATGCTGGACGGCGTGACGGTCGTGGACCCGGCGACGACGTGGGTGGACGTGACCGTGACGTTCGAACAGGACGCCGTCGTGCATCCGGGCACGCAGCTGCTCGGTGCGACGCACCTCGGGCAGGGTGCGGAGGTCGGGCCGAACAGCCGGCTGAAGGACACCCGGGTCGACGCCGGGGCGCGGGTGAACAACACGGTGTCCGATTCCGCTCATATCGGTGCGGACGCGAGCGTGGGACCGTATGCCTATCTGCGGCCGGGAACCCGGCTCGGGGCGAAGGGCAAGATCGGTACGTACGTGGAGACGAAGAACGCGTCGATCGGGGAGGGGACGAAGGTTCCGCATCTCTCGTACGTCGGTGATGCGACGATCGGCGAGTACTCGAACATCGGTGCGGCGAGTGTGTTCGTGAACTACGACGGCGAGAGCAAGCACCACACCACCGTCGGGTCGCACTGCAAGACGGGTTCGGACAACATGTTTGTGGCGCCTGTCACGGTCGGGGACGGTGCGTACACCGCTGCCGGGTCCGTGATCACGAAGGATGTGCCGCCCGGTTCGCTGGCCGTGGCCCGCGGCCAGCAGCGGAATATCGAGGGTTGGGTGGCCCGGAAGCGTCCGGGGAGTGCGGCGGCGAAGGCCGCCGAGGCGGCTTCCCGGCGGGGCGCGAGCGAGGACTGACCGGAAACAGGTGCGCCGAAGACGTCGTACCGTGATAAGTGCACACCCGCACCTAACCAGCTGTTTCGCCCTTCCGCGCCGGGCATTCGGGGCGCGGAGGATCCGGCTGTACGGCTGAGACACCTCTGAGGAGACAGTGCTGTGACCGGGTTCAAGACGACCGGCGAGAAGAAGATGATGTTCTTCTCCGGGCGCGCCCACCCCGAGCTTGCCGAGGAGGTCGCCCACCAGCTGGGTGTCGGGGTCGTCCCGACGAAGGCCTTCGACTTCGCGAACGGCGAGATCTATGTGCGCTACCAGGAGTCGGCGCGCGGTGCCGACTGCTTCGTGATCCAGAGCCACACGGCTCCGATCAACCAGTGGATCATGGAGCAGTTGATCATGATCGACGCGCTGAAGCGTGCGTCGGCGCGGTCCATCACCGTGATCGTGCCCTTCTACGGTTACGCGCGGCAGGACAAGAAGCACCGGGGCCGTGAACCGATCTCGGCGCGGCTGATCGCGGATCTGATGAAGACGGCGGGTGCCGACCGGATCCTGACCGTGGATCTGCACACGGACCAGATCCAGGGCTTCTTCGACGGTCCGGTGGACCACCTGTTCGCGCTTCCGCTGCTCGCGGACTACGTCGGCGCGAAGGTGGACAAGGACAAGCTGACGATCGTGTCCCCGGATGCCGGCCGGGTGCGGGTGGCGGACCGGTGGTGCGACCGGCTGGGTGCGCCGCTGGCGATCGTGCACAAGCGGCGCGACAAGGACGTGGCGAACCAGGTGACCGTCCACGAGGTCGTGGGTGAGGTCAAGGGCCGGGTGTGCGTCCTGGTCGACGACATGATCGACACGGGTGGCACGATCTGTGCGGCGGCGGACGCGCTGTTCGCGCACGGTGCGGAGGACGTCATCGTGACGGCGACGCACGGTGTGCTCTCGGGTCCGGCGGCGGACCGGCTGAAGAACTCGCGGGTGAGCGAGTTCGTGCTGACGAACACGCTGCCGACGCCGGGTGAGCTGAGCCGGGATCTGGACAAGATCACGGTGCTGTCGATCGCGCCGACGATCGCGAGTGCGGTGCGTGAGGTGTTCGAGGACGGTTCGGTGACGAGCCTGTTCGACGAGCAGTGAGCAGCGGGCAGTGAGCTGTAAAAACGCTTCTGCATGATCGTCCGCGCCCGGAGGCGCTGATCGATTTCCCGGTGGCCTCCCTCGCCGAGTAGACTTCCCCAGTTGCTCGGCGAGGGAGGCCACGCCTCCGTTATCGACGCGCTCTTCGTAGCAGGCCGTTCGTGGCCGGGTGACCACGTCCGTTTCTACCTCTACGAGGAGTGATCACCATGTCCGAGGTGAAGATCAGCGCCGAGTCGCGCACCGAGTTCGGCAAGGGTGCCGCCCGCCGTATCCGTCGTGACAACAAGGTCCCCGGTGTCCTGTACGGCCACGGTTCGGACCCGATCCACCTGACCCTCCCGGGTCACGAGCTGCTGCTCGCCCTGCGTACCTCGAACGTCCTCATCTCCCTGGACATCGACGGCAAGTCCAACGAGCTGGCGATCCCGAAGTCCGTGGTCCGCGACCCGATCAAGGGCTACCTGGAGCACGTCGACCTGCTGCTGGTCAAGCGCGGCGAGAAGGTCAACGTCGAGATCCCGGTGCACACCGAGGGCGAGCTGGCCCCCGGCGGCAACCTGCTGGAGCACGTGCTCAACGCGCTGCCGGTCGAGGCCGAGGCCACTCACATCCCCCAGGCCGTCACCGTCTCCGTCGAGGGCCTGGAGGCCGGCGCCTCCGTCCTCGCCAAGGACATCACGCTGCCGTCCGGTGTGACGCTGGCCGTCGAGGAGGACACGGTCGTCCTCCAGGTGCTGGCTGCGCAGGCGGAGGAGGCCGAGGCGGGCGAGGGCGAGGCCGAAGAGGCTGCCGAGGCCTGAGTTCAGGTGCCGTCTGCTTCATAGGCGCCCGGCGCTGGTGGCTGTGCCCACCTTCCCCCACGCTCGGCTTCGCTCGCGCGGGGGGACCCCCATCGCCCTGCGGAACGCCCGCCCACAGCAGTTAAGCTCCAGCCGCCGCTCCTTTCAGCGGAGCGGCGGCTGTGGCATGTGTGAGGAGAGATGGACGTGACGACCCCCGCAGGCGCCCCCTGGCTGATCGTGGGGCTCGGTAATCCCGGGCCCGAGTACGCGATGAACCGGCACAACGTCGGGTTCATGGTCGCGGACCTGCTCGCCGACCGGATCGGCGGGAAGTTCAAGCGGGCCGGGAAGGCTCAGGCGCAGGTCGTGGAGGGGCGGCTCGGGGCGCCGGGGCCGGGCAGCAGGCGGGTGGTGCTGGCCAAGCCGATGTCGTTCATGAATCTCTCCGGCGGCCCGGTGAACGCGCTGCGCGACTTCTACAAGGTGCCGGTCGCCAACATCGTGGCGGTCCACGACGAGCTGGACATCGACTACGGGGTGCTCCGTCTGAAGCTGGGCGGTGGGGACAACGGGCACAACGGGCTGAAGTCGATGACGAAGGCGATGGGCCCGGACTACCACCGGGTGCGGTTCGGGATCGGGCGGCCTCCGGGCCGTATGCAGGTCGCGGACTTCGTGCTGAAGGACTTCTCCTCGGCCGAGCGCAAGGAGCTGGACTACTTCGTGGACCGGGCCGCCGACGCGGTGGAGGCGCTGGTCGCGGAGGGGCTGGAGCGGGCGCAAAGCTCGTACAACTCCTGACTTGTCCCCCACTTCTCCCCTGCCTGTCCCCTGCCCGTCCGCTACGGAAGTTGACCGGCCGTAGGGACATGGCCAATGATCCCGGCCATGCCTGCTGCCTCCGCTTCCTCCCGTACGGCTCCGGTCGACGCGTTGCGTGTTCTGTCGATGGGTGCGGTCGCCGTACTGATCCTGGTCGCCGGGGTGTGGGGGTCGTGGGGCACCGCGCAGGACGTGATGCTGACGAAGGGCAAGGAGCGGGGCACGGTGACGGTGACGGCGTGCGGTGCCGACACCTGCACGGGGCCGTTCGCGCCCGCCTCGACCGGTGCGGCGAAGCGCGCGAGTGTCGTCCTCGACAAGTCGGTCGGGGTGCGCAAGGGGCAGACGTACGACGTGATCGTGAAGCCCGGTACCGGTGATGTGGTGCGGTCCGGTCCCGCCGGGGTCCTGTACGCCTGGGTGCCGCTCGGCGGTGCGCTGCTGCTGGCGTCGGTGGTGGTGGCCGGGGGGCTGCGGCTGAGGCGGGTGGCGTGGGTGCTGGGGGGTTCGGGGTTCGCGCTGCTCACGGCGGCGTTCGCGGCGTTGCAGTGAGCCGTGCGGAGCACGGCCGGTGCCCCCGGGGTGTACGACCCCGGGGGCACCGTCATGTCCGGCCGGGCCGGCGTCAGCCGGTGTTGCGCAGGCCCGCCGCCACGCCGTTGACGGTGAGGAGCAGGGCGCGGGCGAGGAGCGGGTCGGCCGGTTCGCCCGCCGCTGCCGCGTCGCGCTGGCGCTTGAGCAGGGTGACCTGGAGGTAGGAGATCGGGTCCAGGTAGGCGTCGCGGATGGTGAAGGTCTGCTTGAGGACCGGGGTGGCGTCGAGGAGTTCGGCCTCACCGGTGATCTTCAGGACCTCGGCGACGGTCAGGGCGTGCTCTTCGCGGATGGTGTCGAACACGTGCTTGAGCTCGTCGGGGACGAGGGTGTCGACGTAGTGCTGGGCGATCCGCAGGTCGGTCTTGGCGAGGGTCATCTCGACGTTGGAGATGAAGTTGCGGAAGAAGTGCCACTGCTCGTGCATCTCGTCGAGGACGGTGTCCCCTTCCTGCCGCAGGCCCGCCTCGCGCAGCGCCTTGAGGCCGGAGCCGACGCCGAACCAGCCGGGGACGATCTGCCGGGACTGGGTCCAGCCGAACACCCACGGGATGGCGCGCAGGCCGTCGAGCGAGACGCCGGAGCCGGGGCGGCGGGAGGGCCGGGAGCCCAGGTGCAGGTCGGCGAGCTGGTCCACCGGCGTCGACGCGAGGAAGTACGTCGGCAGGTCGGGGTCCTCCACCAGGCGGCGGTAGGCCGCGTGGGCGGCGTCGGAGACGACGTCCATGGCGGCGTCCCAGCGGGCCAGGGCCTCCACGGACTGGCGGGGGGCGGTGTGCAGGGCGGAGGCCTGGAGGGTGGCCGCGACCGTCAGTTCCAGGTTCTCCCGGGCGAGGGAGGGGATCAGGTACTTGTCGGAGATGACCTCGCCCTGCTCGGTCACCTTGATCTCGCCCTCCAGGGTGCCCCAGGGCTGGGCGAGGATCGCGTCGTGGGAGGGGCCGCCGCCGCGGCCCACGGTGCCGCCGCGGCCGTGGAAGAGGCGCAGCCGGACGCCGTAGCGGTGGGCGACGTCGCGCAGCCGGCGCTGGGCGCGGTGGATCTCCCACTGGCTGGTGGTGATGCCGCCGAACTTGGAGGAGTCGGAGTAGCCGAGCATGACCTCCTGGACGTCTCCGCGCAGTGCCACCAGGCGGCGGTACGACGGGTCGGAGAGCATGTCCTCCAGGATGGTGTCGGCGGCCTTGAGCTCGTCGGTGGTCTCCAGGAGCGGCACGATGCCGATCCTGGCCCAGCCGGCGTGCAGGTCCATCAGCCCGGCCTCGCGGGCGAGGACGGCGGCGGCGAAGACGTCGTCGGCGCCCTGGCACATGGAGATGATGTAGGACTCGACGACCTCGGGGCCGAAGATCTCCAGGGCCTTCTTCACGGTCTCGAAGACGCCGAGGGTCTTCGCGCCGGCCGCGTCGACGGGGGCCGGGGTGGGGGCGAGCGGCCGGCGCGAGCGGAGTTCCTTGGCGAGGAGCTTGGCGCGGTACTCGCGGGGCATGTCGGCGTAGCGCCAGGACTCCTCGCCGAGGCGGTCGAAGAGCTGGCCGAGGGCGTGGTGGTGGGCGTCGGCGTGTTCGCGGACGTCCATGGTGGCGAGCTGGAGGCCGAAGGCGGCGAGGGTGCGGATCGTGCGGGCCAGGCGGCCGTCGGCGAACAGGCCGCCGCGGTGTGCGCGCAGCGAGGTCTGGATCAGCCGCAGGTCGCCGAGGAGCTCGGCGGTGCCGAGGTAGTCGCGGCCGGGTTCGTGCGGGGTGCCGGTGGCCAGGCGCTGCTTGGTGTTGGTGAGCTTCTGCCGGATGCAGGTGGCCTTGAGGCGGTAGGGCTCCTCGGCGTTGAGGCGCTTGTAGCGGGGGCTGATCCCGGGGAGCAGCTCCAGGTCGGCCCGCAGGGACTCCAGCAGCTCTTCCGTGGCACCCGTGTAGCGGATGGAGTTGGAGAGGAAGCCGCGGAGTTCGTCGATCATCTCCAGGGCGTCGTTGATGCCGTGCTCGTGCTGGAGGATCAGGACGTCCCAGGTGACCTGGGGGGTGACGTTGGGGTTGCCGTCGCGGTCGCCGCCGATCCAGGTGCCGAAGGTGAGGGGGCGGGTGTCGTCGGGGAGCTTGACGCCGACCCGCTCCAGTTCCGCGGTGAGGTCCTCCAGGACGTCCCCGACCGCGTCGGCGTGCAGCTCGTCCAGGTAGTAGATGGCGTTGCGGGCCTCGTCGGCGGGTTCCGGGCGGACCACGCGGAGCTCGTCGGTCTGCCAGACGAGGTCGATGTTCTCGGCGAGGCGGATGTCGGTGCGGCGGCGGTCGGCCTCGATGAGCGGGGTGTCCAGGAGCGCGGCGATGCGCCGGAGCTTGTTGAGGACCGAACGGCGTGCGGCCTCGGTGGGGTGCGCGGTGAACACCGGGCGGACGTTGAGGTTCTGCACGGTCTCGCGCAGGTGCTCGGGGTCGGCGTCCTTGAGCCGGTCGGCGGTGCGGGCGAGGAGGCCGCCCTCGGCGGCGCGGCGGGCGCGCAGCTCGCGGCCGCGGTGCACCTGCTCGGTGACGTTGGCGAGGTGGAAGTAGGTGGAGAAGGCGCGGACCAGCTTGGCGGCGGTCTCCAGTTCGGTGCCGCGCAGCAGTTCGGCGGCTGCCTCGCCGTCCTCGCGGGTGAGACGGCGGACCTTCTCGACGAGCTCCAGCAGCTCGGGGCCCTCCTGGCGGACGAGGGTCTCGCCGAGGAGGTCGCCCAGCCGGCGGATGTCGGCGCGCAGCTCACTGCCGGTCGTGGTGGTCTGGTCGTCGGCACTGCTCACAGGTGCGGCTCCTTGCAGTGTTGAAGCTCGTCTGGAGGGAACCCGTCCGTCGGCCGAGCGGCAGGTGGCGCCTGTCCGCATAGCGGCCGGACATCAGGGAAGGAAACAGAGCGGACCGCGCTGTCCGACCGACTCCAAGGATAGGTGTCCATGAGGACGCGCAGGTGCTGGGGCTCTTGCCGTGAGACGCCCCACTGCCATACTTACGTCGCCGTAGGTTACGGAACCGTAGGGAAGCTCCTTTGCCGTCCCGTTCGGTCGCCGCGGATCGGCGCATCTCTCAACCCTCGACCCCACAGGGGACGCGCATGACCTCGTCTAGTTCCGATGTGATCGAAGACCCCCGGAAGGCGGCCGACACCGGGCTCACATCCGCCACCCTCGGGGGTGAGCGGAAGGGTTCGCTGGAGCAGATCACCCTGCTGCTGTTCATCGTCGTGCCGTTCCTCGCGCTGCTGGCGGCGGTGCCACTGGCGTGGGGATGGGGCGTGAGCTGGCTCGACCTGGGCCTGATGGTGTTCTTCTACTACCTGGGCTGTCACGGTGTGACGATCGGTTACCACCGTTACTTCACCCACGGTTCCTTCAAGGCGAAGCGGCCGCTCAGGATCGCGCTGGCGATCGCCGGGTCGATGGCGGTGGAGGGGCCGCTGGTGCGCTGGGTGGCCGACCACCGCAAGCACCACAAGTTCTCCGACGCCGAGGGCGACCCGCATTCGCCGTGGCGGTACGGCGAGACCGTGCCGGCGTTGATCAAGGGCCTGTGGTGGGCGCACATCGCCTGGATGTTCGACGAGGAGCGGACCCCGCAGGACAAGTACGCGCCGGATCTGGTCAAGGACCCGGCGATCCGGACGATCTCCCGCCAGTTCATCTACTGGACCGTCGTCTCCCTGGCGCTGCCGCCGCTGATCGGCGGGCTGGTGACGATGTCGTGGTGGGGTGCGTTCACGGCGTTCTTCTGGGGGTCACTCGTGCGGGTGGCGCTGCTCCACCACGTGACCTGGTCGATCAACTCGATCTGTCACGCGGTGGGCAAGCGGCCGTTCAGGTCGCGGGACCGGTCGGGCAACGTGTGGTGGCTGGCGGTCCTGTCCTGCGGCGAGTCCTGGCACAACCTGCACCACGCCGACCCGACGTCGGCGCGGCACGGGGTGGAGCGCGGCCAGATCGACTCGTCGGCGCGGATCATCCGCTGGTGCGAGCAGCTGGGCTGGGCGTACGACGTGCGCTGGCCGTCACGCTCACGTATCGATTCGCGCCGTAACACCGGGGAAGGCGGCTCCCCGCAGGGGGCTCAGGCCGCGAAGGCGGCATGATTGACGGCGTGGCGACCGACTCCAGCACCCCCAGTACCGACAAGCAGCGGCGGGCGCGTCGTACCCGTATGACCGGTGCGGAGCGCCGCCAGCAGCTGTTGGAGATCGGTCGCACCCTGTTCGCGGCGAAGGGGTTCGAGGGCACGTCGGTGGAGGAGATCGCGGCGAAGGCCGGGGTGTCCAAGCCGGTGGTGTACGAGCACTTCGGCGGCAAGGAGGGGCTGTACGCGGTGGTGGTCGACCGGGAGATGCGGCGCCTGCTGGACATGGTGACCGGCTCGCTGACCGCCGGCCATCCGCGGGAGCTGTGCGAGCAGGCCGCGTTCGCGCTGCTCGACTACATCGAGGAGTACACGGACGGGTTCCGGATCCTGGTCCGGGACTCTCCGATCCCGCAGTCGACGGGTTCCTTCGCGTCTCTCATCTCGGACATCGCGACCCAGGTGGAGGACATCCTGGGCCGCGAGTTCAAGAGCCGCGGCTTCGACCCCAAGCTGGCCCCGCTGTACGCGCAGGCGCTGGTCGGGATGGTCGCGCTGACCGGCCAGTGGTGGCTGGACGTGCGCCGCCCGAAGAAGGCGGAGGTCGCCGCCCACCTGGTGAACCTGGCCTGGCACGGCCTCGACGGCCTGGAGCAGAAGCCGCGGCTGATAGGGCACCGCAAGGCGTGAGCCCTGAGCCGGGTGCTCGGGGCTGGTGCGGGTCAGTGCTTGAAGATGTCCTTCATCTTCTCCTTGGCCTGGCGGGCGTCGCCCTTCGACTGCTCCAGGCGTCCTTCGGCCTCCTTGGGCGCGTCGTGCGTGACGCGTCCGCCGACCTCCTTGGCCTTGCCCTTGATCTGTTCCTTCTTGGCCTTGGCCTTCTGCTCTCGTGCCACAGTCGATCACTCCTGACCGCTGGTAATCGGATCTCGGCACTCCGGGTAACCCTGACCGGGTCGGCGCAAACAGCGGCTCAGGGAGCCGGTTCCAGGAACTCCAGGCGGTTGCCGACCGGGTCCTGGGAGAAGAAGCGGCGGTGTCCGGGGAGGTCCTCGTCCCAGGTGACGGGGGCGCCGCCGGCTTCGATCCGTTCGGCGTACGCCTCGATGTCCGTGACCCGCAGTCCGGGGTGGGCCTGCAGGGCGGGGCGGAAGGCCGCCTCGACCCCGAGGTGCAGGTGGACGGTCCCGGCCCGGAACCAGCAGCCGCCGCGGGCCGCGAGCACGGGCGGCTTGGGGATCTCGGTCATGCCGAGAAGGTCGACGTAGTAGGCGCGCAGCAGGTCCTCCGAGCCCGGCGGTACGGCGAGCTGGACGTGGTCGAGGGCGGTGAGCATCAGGCGTCCTCCCTGCGGGCGACGGCGAACAGGCGGCGGAAGGGCAGGAGCGTGCCGTAGGGGGCGCTCGGGTAGGCCTCCCGCAGCAGGTCGCGGTAGTCGGCGACGAAGTCGTCCCGGGCCTCGGGGTCGTCGCCGAGGGCGGTGAGGACGGGACGCAGTCCGGTGCCCTTGACCCAGTCCAGGACGGGGTCCTCGCCGGTCAGGACGTGCAGGTAGGTGGTCTCCCAGACGTCGGTGGCGCAGCCGAGGCGGGCGAGCCGGTCGAGGTAGGCGGCGGGCGGGTGGACGGAGTCCTCGTGGCGCAGCACGTCGGCGAGCCGGGCCTTCCAGCGGGGCGTGGCGGCGAGCTCGCGCATCAGGGCGTGCAGGGGCGCGTCGATGTTGTGGGGCACCTGGAAGGCGAAGGTGCCGCCGGGAGCGAGCGCGTCGAGCCAGTCGGCGAAGCGGTCCAGGTGGCCGGGGACCCACTGGAGCGCCGCGTTGGACACGATCAGGTCGTACGGCCCGGCGGGCGCCCAGGTGCGCAGGTCGGCGTGGGCGAAGTCGAGGCGGCCGCCGCCGGGAGTGGGGCCTGCGTGGTCCACCTCGGCCTGGTCGAGCATCGGGGTCGAGTTGTCGTAGCCGGTGATGCGCGCGCTGGGCCAGCGGTCGGCGAGGACGGCGGTGACGTTGCCGGGCCCGCAGCCGAGGTCGGCGATGGCCGGGGGGTCGCCGGGGAGGGCGGGGACGTGGGCGAGGAGGTCGGTGAAGGCGCGGGCGCGGTGGCCGGAGTGACGGAGGTACTGGGCGGGGTCCCAGGCAGGAGTCGTCATGTCCTCCACCTTCCCCGTCCAGGTATCTCGATGTCAAGAGACTCGACATCAAGAGACTTCACGTCGACACAACCACTACACTGATCGCCATGGAGGACGAGGTCGATCGGCTGGTCGCTGCGTGGCGCCGGGAGCGCCCGGACCTCGACGTGGAACCGCTCGAGGTGCTCAGCCGGGTGAGCCGACTGGCGCGGCACCTGGACCGGGCACGTCGGCTGGCCTTCGCCGAGCACAGCCTGGAGCCCTGGGAGTTCGACGTGCTCACCGCGCTCAGGCGCGCCGGTACGCCGTACCAGCTCTCCCCCGGGCAGCTGCTGACCCAGACCCTGGTCACCTCGGGGACGATGACCAACCGCATCGACCGGCTGGCCAAGAAGGGCCTCGTCGAGCGGCTGCCGGACCCGAGCGACCGGCGCGGTGTGCTGGTCCGGCTCACCACCGAGGGCCAGGACCGCGCGGACCAGGCCCTGGCGGGCCTCCTCGCCCAGGAGCGGGCCATCCTCGGTGAGCTCTCCCCCGCCCAGCGGGCGGAACTCGCCGGGCTGCTGCGGCAGTTGACCGCCCCGTTCGACAACATCCCGGGCTAGGCAGCGCCCCCGCAGGGGCGCGGGGAACTGCGCGACCAGCCACGACGGCGCCGCAGTCGACATACGGCCTGGTGCGCCGCTCAGGCGCTGCTGCTCTCCTCCGGCATGATCCGCCCGGCGGGCCCCAGGTCCACCGGGCCCACTCCCGCCCGCCGTGCCAGCGCGACCGCGGCCAGGGTGGAGTGGACGCCCAGCTTGCCGAGGACGTTCTGCATGTGGGTGCGGACGGTGTGCGGGGACAGGAAGAGGCGCTCGGCGACCGCCTTGCGCCCCAGGCCCGCCACCATGCACCGGAGTACTTCCCGCTCCCTCGGCGTGAGGGACTCCACCAGGCGCTCGCTCTCGGTGCGGTGCTTGCGGGCCGCGGTCAGCTCCCGCAGGACGCCCGTGAGCAGGGCCGGCGGCAGATGCGTCTCGTCGCGCAGCACGCCCCGGATGACGTTGAGCAGCCGGGACAGCGAGCAGTCCTTGGCGACCCAGCCGCAGGCGCCGGCCTGCAGCGCCAGGGCCGCGCGCCGCGGGTCGTCCTTCTCGGCGAGGACGACGACCCGGACGGCCGGATGCGCCGAACGGACCCCGGCGACCAGCGATATGCCGTCGACCAGCCCCTCCGCGTTGGCCTCCTGCACCGGCACGGCCGCCCGGCCGCCCGGCAGTTGACCGCCCAGGTCGGCGTCGACGAGCAGCACGTCGTAGCGGCGGCCCTCGGCGACCGCGCGCTCCAGGCAGCGCAGCGCGGCCGGACCGCTGCCGGCCGCGGACACGTCGACGTCGGGCTCGGCGGCCAGTGCGGCGGCCAGCGACTCGGCGAAGATGCGGTGGTCGTCGACGACCAGGACTCGGATGCGAACCACGAAACCCCCTTCCCCTGTGCTCTTCACGAGCCGGGGATACCCCAAGGTCCGGAGAACGACGAACCGTGCGGACACGACACCCGCGGGAGGACGGAACCGCACGACCGCCGCCGTGCCTGAACTGCTACCCCCACCGCGGGCGTCGTATCCGACTTGTCTCGCCCCCTGATCAGTGCCGGCCCCCACCGGCACTGCTCATCAGAGTACGACCGGTCGCCGTGAGCGGAAGGCAATTTGCAGAACTGCCCGGCCGACGCGTTTATGGTGTGCCGCATGTTTCGTATTGAGGCGGAAGTCGACAAGGAACGACGCGATCTGCTCCGCGCGCGGCTGCTGGCCACCAACACGGCGGCCTCTCCGGTCCTGGCCGCGCTGCGCGGCACCCCGGCCGAACGCGAAGTGCCCCTGCACCTCTGGGCGATGGACGAGAGTTCGGGGGACGTGGCCGGCGGTCTGGTCGGGCACAGCTGGGCGTCCTGGCTGCATGTCACGTACCTGTGGGTGGACGCCCGCCACCGCGGCACCGGCCTCGGCGGCAGCCTGCTCGCGGAGGCCGAGCGCATCGCCCGCACCGACCGCGCCTGCACCGCGGCCCGCCTGGAGACCTGGGACTTCCAGGCCCCGGAGTTCTACCGGAAGCAGGGGTACGACGTGGTGTGCGTGATCCCCGACTACCCGCCGGGGATCACGGAGTACACGCTGACGAAGCGGCTGGGCTGAGCCTCAGCTCTCCCGGCGGGCGCCCGCCGACGGCACCGCCTCGAAGACCCGCGGGGCCTTGAACCCGGCCGCCGCGAAGGCCTCCTCGACCGCCTTCGCGATCGTGTCGACGTCGGCCGCCTCCGCGAGGACGATCGCCGAGCCGCCGAAGCCGCCGCCGGTCATCCGGGCACCCAGCGCGCCGGCCGCGTTCGCCGCCTCCACGACCAGGTCCAGCTCGGGGCAGGAGACCTGGAAGTCGTCGCGGAGGGAGGCGTGGCCCTCGGTGAGGACCGGGCCGATGGCACGGGTGTCGCCCGCTTCGAGGAGGGCGACGACGCGCTCGACGCGGTGGTCCTCGGTGACGACGTGCCGGACCAGGCGCCGCACCTCCGCCTCGTCACCGAGGCGTTCGAGCGACGCGTCGAGGTCGTCGTAGGCGATGTCCCGCAGCGCGTCCACGCCCAGCAGGGCCGCGCCCTTCTCGCAGCCGGCGCGGCGCTTGCCGTACTCGCCGCCGCTGTGGGCGTGCTTGACCTGGGTGTCGACGACCAGCAGGCGCATGCCCTCGGCCGCGAGGTCGAAGGGGATCTGCTTCTGCGAGAGGTCGCGGGTGTCCAGGAACAGGGCGTGGCCCTGCTCGCAGCAGGCGGACGCCGTCTGGTCCATGATGCCGGTCGGCGCCCCGACGTAGACGTTCTCCGCGCGCTGGCACAGGCGGGCCAGCTGCCAGCGCTGCAGGCCCAGTTCGAAGAGGTCGTTGAGCGCGAGGGCGATCACCACCTCCAGGGCCGCGGAGGAGGACAGGCCGGCGCCGGTCGGCACGGTGGAGGCGAGGTGGACGTCGGCGCCGGTGACCGGGTGGCCGGCCTCGCGCAGCGCCCAGACCACACCCGCCGGGTACGCCGTCCACTCGTGGTCGGTACCGGGCTCCAGGGCGTCGAGGGAGAACTCGACGACCCCGCCCTCGACGTCCGAGGAGTGCAGCCGCAGCACTCCGTCGGCGCGGCGGGCGACGGCGGCCGTCGCCACGTGCGGCAGGGCGAACGGCATCACGAAGCCGTCGTTGTAGTCGGTGTGCTCGCCGATCAGGTTGACCCGGCCCGGCGCCGCCCAGACGCCGTCGGGAGCCGTGCCGTACAGCTCCTCGAAGGCGCCTCTCACCTGTACTGCTGCCCCCACTACCGCTCCCTTGAGATGTGCTGCGCGAACTCCCAGGCGTCCGCGACGATCCCCGCGAGGTCCGCGCGGGTCGGGTTCCAGCCCAGCTTCTCGCGGGCGGTGGCCGCCGAGGCGACCAGGACGGCCGGGTCGCCGCCCCGGCGCGGGGCGACGACCTCGGGAATCGGGTGGCCGGTGACCTGGCGGACGGTCTCGATGACCTCGCGGACCGAGAAGCCCTCGCCGTTGCCGAGGTTGCAGATCAGGTGCTCGCCGGGCCGGGCGGCCGTGAGGGCCAGCAGGTGGGCGTCGGCCAGGTCGGCGACGTGGATGTAGTCGCGGATGCAGGTGCCGTCGGGCGTCGGGTAGTCGTCGCCGAAGACGGAGATGGCCTCGCGCCTGCCCTGGGCCACCTGGAGGACCAGCGGGATCAGGTGCGACTCGGGGTCGTGGCGCTCGCCCTGCGCGCCGTACGCGCCGGCCACGTTGAAGTAGCGCAGGGAGACCGCGCCCAGGCCGTGCGCGGCCGCCTCGCCGGTGATCATGTGGTCGACGGCGAGCTTGGTGGCGCCGTAGGGCGAGGTGGGGGCGGTCGGGTCGGTCTCGGTGATCGGGGTGTGGACGGGCTCGCCGTAGGTGGCCGCCGTGGAGGAGAAGACGAGCTTGCGGACACCCGCCTCGCGCATCGCGGCGAGCAGCGCCATGGTGCCGCCGACGTTGTTGTCCCAGTACTTCTCGGGCTTCACGACGGACTCGCCGACCTGGGAGAACGCGGCGAAGTGCAGCACCGCGTCGTAGGACGGGTCCAGCCACTTGGCGGCGTCGCGGATGTCGCCCTCGACGAAGGCGGCGCCCGCCGGGACCCCCTCGCGGAAGCCCGTGGACAGGTTGTCCAGGACGGTGACCTCGTGGCCCGCCTCCAGCAGGTGCTGGGCAACCACGCTGCCGACGTATCCTGCCCCGCCCGTCACCAGGTACTTCATCAACTCGCTACCTCTCGCAGTCGCTCGGCCGCGCGCTCCGGCGGCACGTCGTTGATGAACACGCTCATGCCTGATTCGGAACCCGCGAGAAACTTCAGCTTGCCGGACGTTCGGCGGATGGTGAAAAGCTCCAGGTGCAGCGCGAAATCGTCGCGCGTGACACCGTCGAACTCCTCCAGCGTCCCGAACGGCGCCTGGTGCCAGGCGGCGATGTAGGGCGTGGGAGGCTCACCCTCGCCGAAGATACGGTCGAACCGCCTCAAGAGTTCCAGATAAACCTGGGGGAACTCTGAGCGCGCCCCCTCGTCGAGGCCGAGCAGGTCGGGGACGCGGCGCCTCGGGTACAGGTGGACCTCGTAGGGCCAGTGTGCCGCGTACGGCACGAAGGCGACCCAGTGTTCACCCTCAAGGACGACGCGTTCGTCGGCGAGTTCACGCTCCAGCACGGCGTCGAAGAGGTTCTCGCCGCCGGTGGCCTCCTTGTGCTGCGCGAGCGAACGCAGCATCAGGGCGGTGCGCGGGGTGGTGAAGGGGTAGGCGTAGATCTGGCCGTGCGGGTGACCGAGCGTCACGCCGATCTCCTCGCCGCGGTTCTCGAAGCAGAACACCTGCTCGACGGAGGGGAGATGCGACAGTTCCGAGGTCCGGTCGGTCCACGCGTCGAGGACGAGCCGCGCCTGCTCCTCGGTGAGGGAGGCGAAGGACGCGTCGTGGTCCGAGGTGAAGCAGACCACCTCGCAGCGCCCGGAGTCGCCGGCCAGCGAGGGGAAACGGTTCTCGAAGACCACGACGTCGTACGACGAGTCGGGGATCTCGCTCAGCCGGTCGCCCTTGGTCGGGCACAGCGGGCACTGGTCGGCCGGCGGGTGGTAGGTGCGGCCCTGCCGGTGCGAGGCGATCGCGACCTGGTCGCCGAGCAGCACGTCCCGGCGGATTTCCGAGGTGGTGTGCGTCCGCTCCAGCGGGCGGCGGTCCACCGCGTCCCGCACGGTGTCGTCGCGCAGGTCGTAGTAGATGAGTTCGCGACCGTCGGCCAGCCGGGTCGAGGTCTTCTTCACTGCGGACTCCCATTGATCGAGCCAGCCAACCATCCAACAGAACCGAACACACCAAAACACAACTCACCACGCCAGTCAACATCGCAATCAATCAAGGTGAGACAACGAAAGTGTTGAATTACTGGGTGCAGAACCCCACAGATGCCCCCGTATCCCCCACATACCTCGCGACAGACCTCACCACGGACCTCGCGGCGGGGCTGCGGCTCCCGACCAACGGCCTGGACTACACGATCCTCGCGATCTACTTCGTCGTCGTCCTGGGCATCGGCTTCGCGGCCCGCCGCTCGGTGCGGACCAGCCTCGACTTCTTCCTCTCCGGGCGGTCGCTGCCCGCCTGGATCACCGGTCTCGCGTTCATCTCGGCCAACCTGGCCGCCACCGAGATCCTCGGGATGGCCGCCAACAGCGCGCAGTACGGTGCGTACACCGTGCACTGGTACTGGATCGGCGCCATTCCGGCCATGGTCTTCCTCGGCCTGGTGATGATGCCCTTCTACTACGGCAGCAAGGTCCGCTCGGTCCCCGAGATGCTGCTGCTCCGCTTCGACAGAGCCGCACACCTGCTCAGTTCGATCCTGTTCGCCTTCGCTGCCATTCTGATCGCCGGTGTGAACCTGTACGCCCTGGCGATCGTCGTGGAGGCGCTCCTCGGCTGGCCGCAGTGGGTGGCGATCGTGGTGGCCGGCGCGTTCGTGCTGGCCTACATCACCCTCGGCGGTCTCTCCTCGGCCATCTACAACGAGGTCCTGCAGTTCTTCGTGATCCTTGCCGCCCTGATCCCGCTGTCCGTGCTCGGCCTGAAGAAGGTGGGCGGCTGGGACGGCCTGGTCGACAGGCTCACCGCCACCCACGGCCACAACTTCACGACCGCCTGGGGCGGCACCGGCATCGGCTCCGTCAACCCGCTCGGCGCGAACTGGCTGACCATCGTCCTCGGCCTCGGCTTCGTGCTCTCCTTCGGCTACTGGACGACGAACTTCGCCGAGGTGCAGCGCGCCCTGTCGGCGAAGAACCTGTCCGCCGCCCAGCGCACGCCGCTGATCGCCGCCTACCCGAAGATCTTCATCGTCTTCCTGGTGATGATCCCGGGCCTGGTCGCCGCCGCGCTGGTGCCGGACATCGGCACGTCCGGCTCGGACCTGCAGTACAACGACGCGATCCCCTACCTGATGTCGCAGCTGCTGCCCAACGGTGTCCTCGGCATCGCGGTCACCGGGCTGCTGGCGGCCTTCATGGCCGGCATGGCGGCCAACGTGTCGTCCTTCAACACCGTGTTCACGACGGACATCTGGGCGAAGTACGTGGTGAAAGGCCGGGAGGACGGCTACTACGTGCGCTTCGGACGCCTCATCACGGTGATCGGCGTCTGCGCGTCCGTCGGTACGGCGTTCCTCGCGTCGTCGTTCTCGAACATCATGAGCTACCTCCAGACGCTGTTCTCCTTCTTCAACGTGCCGATGTTCGTCGTCTTCATCGTCGGCATGTTCTGGAAGCGGGCCTCGGCGAAATCCGGCTTCTGGGGGCTGCTCGCGGGCACCGTGACCGCGATGGTCAACTACTTCGTCCTCTACAAGAGGGGCGTCATCGGCATCCCCACCGACCAGGGCGCCAACTTCGTCTCCGCGATCGCCGGTTTCGTCGCCGGCGCGGTCGTGATGGTGATCGTGTCCCTGTTCACCGCGCCCAAGCCGGAGGCGGAGCTGGCCGGCCTCGTCTACGGCACGACGTCCCCGGGGATGACCGAGGCGCCCGCGCCGGGCGACGAGGCCTGGTACCGGCGGCCGGCGCTCCTCGGCTGGGGCGCGGTGATCATCGCCGCCGCCTGCTACATCCCGTTCTCGTTCTCGTTCTAGTCCCGGTCGCGGGAGGATGGAGAGACCATGACCGACGACTCCGGGCACTCCGGGTTCCACTACTCCGAGCAGGACGTCCAGCGCGAGGTCACCGAGCTGGAGGGACGGTCCGCGACCGCCGCGCGGATCTTCGATCTGCGGCGGATCATCGGCGGGCTGTTCGTGCTGTACGGGATCATCGTCACGATCACCGGGATCACGGACTCGCAGGCCGAGATCGACAAGGCACAGGGGATCAACATCAACCTGTGGACCGGGATCGGGATGCTGTTGCTGGGGGTGTTCTTTCTGGTGTGGCTGTGGCTCAGGCCGACGCCGCCGCCGGTACCTCCGGTTGAAGAGGCCGATGACTGATTTCGGTTGTGTTCTGGCTGCGGGTGCGTGGGGGCTGGTCGCGCAGTTCCTCCCCCAGCCTTCGGCCGGGGGGACCCCAGCGCCCCTGGGGAATTGCGGTCCCCTCGGCTAGAAGTCCGGCCCCGCTGAATTGTTCAGTGGTCCAGCCCTGTCCAAGAGTCCTGTCCGTGCCGCCAGGGCCGCCGCCTCCAGTCTCGACCCCACGCCCAGTTTCATCAGGACCCGCTGCACATGCGTACGTGCCGTGCTCGGGGCGATGCCCATGCCGGCGGCGATGAGGCGGGTGTCCTCGCCGTCGGCGACGCGGACCAGGACCTCCACCTCCCGCGGGGTGAGCATCTGCAGGAGGCGCTGGCCCTCGTCGTCGGGCTGGGCGGCCGGGTTGAGGAGTTCACCGAAGGCGCCCTGGAGCAGGGCGGGTGCCACGGCGGCCTCCCCGGCCCGCGCCTTCATGATGGCCCGCTCGACGCCTTCTATCCGCTCGTCGTGCCGTACGTACCCGGAGGCGCCCGCGGCGAAGGCCGCCGCGATGCCCCGCGGGGACGGCACCGGGCCCAGGACCAGGACGGCGACCTGCGGCCGCTCCCGCTTGATCTTCACCACCGGGTCGAAGATCCCCGGCTCGGCCGGTGTCGCCGTCCCGAGCAGGCACACCTCGGGTGCCCGTGTGATCACCAGCTCGGCCGCGCCCGCCGCGGGTGCCGCCGCCGCGAGCACCCGGTGACCGCGCAGCTTCAGCGCGGAGGCCAGCGCCTCCGCGAGCAACCGGTGGTCGTCGACCACCATGAGCCGCACTCCCATAGAGCAACCCCCCAGTCCCCCCAATGGATGCCCCACTATGGATGCCCACTGGTCCGCATGGACAGAGGGCCCCCCGGCACCCCGTCCTTCATGCCCCCGGAAGCTACACGCTTGTTCGACGTTGCGCTGCCCCTACTGATGAGAAGTGCCCCGGATCGGAGGAATCTCTGGGTTTTCTCGTATTCGAGGGTGAAGAGCGCGTATCAGCCACCCGCGCCGAAGGCGGTGACCAGGTACTCCTTGGCCGACGACGAGGACGTGGCGGCGTGGGCGTACGCGGCGGACAGATACAGGTGTCCCTGGGAGTAGCGGACTTCGGCGTAGTCGGGCGACATGGTGGTCTCCACGGCCTTGACCGCCGTGGTCACCGGGTTCTCCATCAGCTTGGTCTCCTTGAACGAGCCGCCGTCGATGCTGACGACCTGTGCGCCCTTGTCGTAGGGCGCGTTCTTGTACGCGATCACATCGGGGCCGTCCATGCGCAGCGGCGTGATCGTGTAGTTGTCCCCGGCGTCGGCGCGCTGGCCGGTCTGCTTGCCGGTGCCCAGGTCGAAGGCGACGATCTCGTTGGTCTTCGTGTAGTCCCCGTCGCCGTCGTGCTGCTCGGTCGCCAGGTAGAGCCGGTCGTTGCCGACCACCACGCCCGTGCACTTCTCCAGTTCGTAGATGCCGTCGCAGCGGGCCGCGTAGGAGCTGCCCGGCGTGGAGATGCGGGTGCGCAGGGCGCCGGTCCTGTTGTCGATGGAGAAGACGTCCGAGAAGCCGCTGCCGTCTCCGGCGCTGTTGTTGATGTCGGCGGCCACCACCAGCGGGTCGGTCGACACGACGCCGGCGTAGTCGATGCCCGAGGCCATCCGGTACTCGGAGAGCACCTTGCCGGAGACCGGGTCGAGGGTCTGGATGTGCAGCTGGCCGGCGTCGCCGTTGCCGCACCTGCGGACCGCGACCAGCTTGGCGCCGCCGCCGTAGCCCGCGTCGTCGCAGCTGTCGGCCGCCTTCGGCTGCCAGCGGACCTTGCCGGAGGCGAGGTCGAAGGCGGCGCCGCCGCCGGAGCCGCCGACCGCGACCGTCTGCTGAGCCACCGTCACGTTGTCGAAGTTGATCGGCACGTCACCGGACCTGACCGTCCGGGTCCAGAGCTTCCTGCCGTTGTCGAGGTCGATCGCGGCGACCTGGGTGCAGCCGGCCGTGGAGCCCTTCGCGGGCATCTTCGGCTGGAAGACGACCGCGGTCCGGCCGTCGGCGATGACATGCCCGGTGGCGCGGCAGACCGGGCCGAGCAGCGGGACCGTCCACAGCTTCGCGCCCGAGTCGCGGTCGTAGCCGGTGATCCCGGCGATGCCGCTCTTCGCGTACACCTTGCCGGTGAGCCAGGAACCGGCGGTGACGGTGGTGTCCTTCGCCGTGGGCAGCGGGACCTGGAAGAGGACCTTGGAGGTGGTGTCCGCGGGCACCTCCTCGGTCCCCCGGCCGCTCGTGCCGCCGTCCGCACCCCGGCCACCGCTGCCGCCGCCGGCGGAGTTCGCCGTGTCGTCCTTCTTGCCGTCCCCGCCGGAGGACCTGGCGTACCAGATGCCGCCGCCGACGATCAGCGCGATGGCGGCGACCGCGGCGACGACGATGAGCAGCGCGGCGTTGTTGCGGCGGGGGCCGCCCGGGTGGCCCGGTTGGCCGCCCGGGTGGCCGTAGCCGGGCTGGGGCGGCTGCTGGTTCGGGTAGCCGTAGCCGGGCTGCTGGGCGTACGGGTTCGGGGCCGGGGGCTGCTGCGGGTAGCCGTAACCGGGCTGCGGGGGCTGCTGGCTCGGGTAACCGTAGCCGGGCTGCTGGGCGTACGGGTTCGGGGGCTGGTCGGGCGGGGGCGGCTGGGTCATGGCGGAAGTACCTCGGGAGACGGCGCGTGAGACGGCTGGGGACGGCGTGGGCTGCGGGACGGCTCGGGACGGGCCCCGCTCAGTTGCCGAAGGCCATCATCAGCTTCTCCTTCGCGTCGTCGCTGCCGGTCAGCCGTGTGGAGGAGAGGTAGAAGCGGCCGCCGGCCCAGTCGACCGCGCCGTCGTAGAAGCCGCCCTCGATGTCGGCGGTGTGCCGCGGGTTCTGCAGCAGCCTGGTGGTCCGGTGGCTCGCGCCGGTGGTCGGGATCGACACGACCTGGCCGCCCGCGTCGTAGGACGGCCGTACGTATGCGACGAGCTTGCCGCCCTCCACCTCGACCGGGTACATCGACTCGTCCGTCGGGGACTTCACCCGCCACTTCGCCGTGCCGTCGGCGAGGCTGATCGCGACGATCTCGTTGGCGCTGCCGCTCACGTCCGTCGGCAGGTAGAGGGTGTTCGCGTCGACGGCCACGCCCTGGCAGCCCTGCAGGTCGCGGGCGAGGAGCGCCCAGCCGCACTGGGGCGCGAACTTCTCGTCGACCTTGACCTCGGAACGGAAGGCGCCCTTGGCGTCCAGGACCGAGATGTTCCAGGCCTTCTTCTCCTCGTTGGTCATGTAGACCACGAGCGGGTCGACGGAGTAGGTCCGCTCGACCGACCACCCCTTCTTCACCTGCTGCGTCCACTCGACCCTGCCGGTGGCCGGGTCGAGCTGCGAGATCTCGTCGTGCTCGGCGCTGCCGCCGGCTCCGCAGGAAGCCACCTGGACCAGCCGGTCCGTGCCGCCCGCGAACGCCGTCGGGAAGCAGGACGCGCCGTACTCCTTCTTGTCGTACAGCTTGTCGCCGCTGCCGAGGTCGTACGCCGTGCCGGACTGGGAACGGCCCACCATCAGCGTCTTTCCGCTGATCGTCAGCTCGATGCTGAGCGCGCTGTCGAACAGCCCGCCGTCGGCGACGGTCGCGGTCCAGCCCTTGCGGCCCGTGTCGAGGTCGATCTCCTGCAGCTGGTTGCACTTGGCCCGGTCGCTGGTGCCGTTCATGTAGGCCACGACGACCTTGTCGTCCGCGGACTTCTGCGAGGTGACCGCGCAGATCTTCCGGGGGAACGTGATCGGGGCCCAGGCGGGGTCGCCGTTGCCCACCCGGTAGGCGAAGACCTGCTTGTACGCCGCCTTCACCGCCGTCTTCGCGGTGATCCACATGCCGGGTGCGTCGGCGCCGGAGGCGGGCGCGTCGGGTGCCGACTTGTACCAGAGCACCTTGGCCTCGCCGGACCTGCGGCCCGCGTTGAGGTTCTCCGGGTCCGCACCGCCGTCGCCGCTGCCGTCACCGGGGTCGACCGGGGTGCCGGAGGCCCTGGGGCCGTCGGACTGCCGGGCGACCGGCTTCCCGCCGCCGTCCCCGTCGCTGGTCACGGCGTACACCGTGCCGCCGACGACCAGCAGTCCGGCCACCGCCGCCGCGACGATCAGCGCGGGCTTCCCCCTGAACGGCCCGCGGCCGCCCTGGCCGCCGGGAGGCGGGGGCATCCCCGGTCCGCCGGGGTACTGCGGCTGCTGCTGGGGGTAGCCGTACCCGGGCTGCGGCCCGTACGGGCCCGGGGCGCCGTAGGGGCCGGGGGCGGGCTGCTGCGGGTAGCCGTACCCCGGCTGGGGCTGGTGGGGCGGTTGGGGAGGGAGCGGGGGCATGCCCTGGGGTGCGCCGAAAGCTCCCTGCGCGGGCGGCTGTTGCGGAGCGCCGAATCCGCCGCCGGGTGGCGGCGGGTCCTGTGGCGCTCCGAAAGCGCCCTGCGGCGGCTGGCCGGGCGGCTGTGTCATCAGCGTTCTTCCCCCTCGTTCACTGATTTTGAGCCACACCTGAGGCTGGTGGCGGACCCGTGGTCGCACTCAGGCAGTTCTCAGACTGACCTTTGTACCACCCGGCACCGACAGCCCACGGGCCCGTATCTGCCGCTGTTCCCAAGGGAGAACCGGCCCGTGATGGCGCCGTTACGCGCCTTCACGCCCCCTTCACCGCCCGCGCGCAAGGGGGTTGCGCGGGGGCGCGAAGAGGGCTGATTCACGCCGGTGGGTACGCCCGTTACGCGTCCTCCGCCAACTCCAGCCAGCGCATCTCCAGTTCCTCGCGCTCCCCGGCCAGGTCGCGCAGCTGGGCGTCGAGTTCGGCGACCTTCGCGAAGTCCGTGGCGTTCGCCGCGATCTGGTCGTGCAGCTTGGTCTCCTTCTCGGAGACGCGGTCCAACTGCCGCTCGATCTTCTGGAGTTCCTTCTTGGCCGCCCGCTGGTCGGCGGCGCTCCGCTCGGTGGTGGCGGGCTTGGCGGCCGCGGCGCCGGTGGTGACGGCGACCGCCTCCTCCATGCGCTGCCGGCGCTCCAGGTACTCGTCGATGCCCCGCGGCAGCATCCGCAGGGTGGCGTCGCCGAGGAGGGCGAAGACGCGGTCGGTGGTCCGCTCGACGAAGAACCGGTCGTGGGAGATGACGATCATCGAGCCGGGCCAGCCGTCGAGGACGTCCTCCAGCTGGGTGAGGGTCTCGATGTCGAGGTCGTTGGTGGGCTCGTCGAGGAAGAGGACGTTCGGCTCGTCCATGAGCAGACGCAGCAGCTGGAGGCGGCGGCGCTCACCGCCGGAGAGGTCGCCGACCGGCGTCCACTGTTTCTCCTTGCTGAAGCCGAACGTCTCGCACAGCTGCCCCGCGGTCAGCTCGCGCCCCTTGCCGAGGTCGACGCGCTCGCGCACCTGCTGGACCGCCTCCAGGACCCGCGTGTTCGGGTTCAGTTCGGCGACCTCCTGGGAGAGGTAGGCCAGCTTCACGGTCTTGCCGACGGCGATCCGGCCGCCCGCCGGCTGCGTCTCGCCCTCCGTCCGGGCGGCCTCGGCCATGGCGCGCAGCAGCGAGGTCTTGCCGGCGCCGTTGACGCCGACCAGGCCGATGCGGTCGCCGGGGCCGAGCTGCCAGGTGACGTGCTTGAGCAGCATCTTGGGCCCGGCCTGGACGGTCACGTCCTCCAGGTCGAAGACGGTCTTGCCGAGCCGGGTGGAGGCGAACTTCATCAGCTCGGAGCTGTCGCGCGGCGGCGGCACGTCGGCGATCAGTTCGTTGGCCGCCTCGACCCGGAAACGCGGCTTGGAGGTACGGGCGGGCGCACCGCGGCGCAGCCAGGCGAGCTCCTTGCGGACCAGGTTCTGCCGCTTGGTCTCCTCGGTGGCCGCGATCCGCTCGCGCTCCGCACGGGCGAAGACGTAGTCCGAGTAGCCGCCCTCGTACTCGTAGACGGCGCCGCGCTGCACGTCCCACATGCGGGTGCAGACCTGGTCGAGGAACCACCGGTCGTGGGTGACGCAGACCAGCGCCGAGCGGCGCTCGCGCAGGTGCCGGGCGAGCCAGGCGATGCCCTCGACGTCGAGGTGGTTCGTCGGCTCGTCGAGGACGAGCAGGTCCTGCTCCTCGATGAGCAGCTTGGCGAGCGCGATACGCCGCCGCTCACCGCCGGAGAGGGGCCCGATGACGGTGTCCAGGCCCTTGGGGAAGCCCGGCAGGTCGAGCCCGCCGAAGAGACCGGTCAGAACGTCGCGGACCTTGGCGTTGCCGGCCCACTCGTGGTCGGCCATGTCGCCGATGACCTCGTGCCGGACGGTCGCGGCCGGGTCCAGGGAGTCGTGCTGGGTGAGGACGCCGAGCCGCAGCCCGCCGGAGTGGGTGACGCGGCCGGTGTCGGCCTCCTCCAGCTTGGCGAGCATCCGGATCAGGGTGGTCTTGCCGTCGCCGTTGCGGCCCACCACGCCGATGCGGTCCCCCTCCGACACGCCGAGCGAGACGCCGTCCAGCAGGGCACGGGTGCCGTAGACCTTGCTGACGTTCTCGACATTGACCAGGTTGACGGCCATTTCACTCCTGCGCACGGGGGATGGATCGCCCGTCCAGGGTAGTCGGACGTCAGCCGTGGTCCTTCTGCTCCTGCTGACGCCGCTGGTACCACCAGACCGCGGTCACCGGCAACGCGTCGACGTCCGTGCCGGGCTCCAGGGGGCCGATGCGGTGCTCGGCCGCCACGCAGCGCGGGTCGTCGCGGCGGGCCAGCGCCGCGACCGCGTGCGCGCGCGTGTACTGCCGCTCGTCGTGCGTGAGCTCCACCAGCACGTCCCCGATCTCCGGCTCGGAACCCGAGTAGTGCCACAGCCAGAAGCAGACGTGTCCGCGTACGTCGGGGTCCGGGTCGCGGGCCAGAGTGAGAACGGCGGCCAGGCCCTGCGGGCGCAGCCCGTCCTCGTCGCAGTCCAGCAGCTCGGGCACCCAGCTGCGGATCCGGGGATCGGGATGCGTGCGGCACGCCAGGCCGAACGCGTCGGTCCCGGGGCCGTTGCGCCACGTCAACCCGTTGAGCAGGAGGTCCAGGACGTCCGGGTCCCGCTCCCGCTCGGCCCAGGGAAGCAGGGTGAGGGCCCGGCCCTGAAGGGCGGGCTCGTGGCGCTGGGCGTCCTCGATGATCGTGCTCAGCACAACGTCCGCGGCGAAGAGCCGGAGCAGCGGGTCGGGGTCGTGGCCGAGCCGGGTCGCCTCGGCCCAGGTGTCGTCGTCCAGCCGCGCGCCCAGCACCGACGCCGATTCCGCCCACACCTCGTGGTGGCGGTCCGGGCGGGTCAGGGCGCGCGCGAGCAGGTCGGCGAAGGGCGTGCGCAGCCGCAGCCGCGCCTCCAGGGCGGTGAGGAAGGCCGCGTGCGCGTCGCCCAGCGTCAGCCCGCCGAGGGTGCGCCGCTCGTGCCCGCAGCCGCTCTCGTCCTCCTGCCGGGTCCGCGCGGCGGGGCCCGGCAGGCCGGTACGGCGGCGCAGTTCGGTCTCCGGGTCGGTCACCGCCTGCCGGCGGGCGTGGTCCAGCAGTTCCTCGCGCAGCGGCCCGGGGTACAGGGCCGTCTCGGGGACGACGGCCCAGGCCAGTCCCGGTGATCCGGTTTCCACCGCCCGCAGCAGCGGGGTGGTGCCGTCGGGCAGCCGTCGCAGCGGGTCGGCTCCGCCCTGCACCAGGGCCTCGGCGACCGGCTGGTCGTGGGCCGAGATCGCCCGGCACAGCACGGGCAGACCGGTGGTCCCGTCGGCGGCGTCCGGATCGGCGCCGGCGGCCAGCAGGTCCTCGACCTGGTCGGCGTCGCCGCGCCGTACGGCCGCGACGAGCGGGTCCGCGTCCGTGTCCCCCGTGCCCATGTGTGTGCCCCCGCGTTCTGCTGGAAGTGCCGCGACATAGCGGCTGCCGGTTGCTGCGCCGCCGTGGCCGGTCGCGCATTCTGCCCCCCCGCCTTCGGCCGGGGCCCCGGCGCCCCTCCGGGGCGCTTGCTCAGGCTCGGCGGATCACCGTGGCGCCCGGCGCGGGGGCGGTCGCGGTGCGTACCGTACGGCAGGTGCCGGAGGTCCGCAGGGCGTCGGCGATCTTCGTGGCCGTCTCCGGATCGCGGGCGAGGAAGGCCGTCGTGGGCCCCGAGCCCGAGACGAGTGCGGCGAGCGCTCCGGCCCCGCGCCCCGCGTCCAGGGTGTCGGCGAGTTCCGGGAAGAGGGACAGGGCCGCGGGCTGGAGGTCGTTGGAGACGGCGGCGGCGAGCGCGTCGGGATCACCCTTCGCCAGGGCCTGGAGCAGATCCGCCGAGGCCACCGGCGCCGGGATGTCCCGCCCCTGCGCCAACCGGTCGAACTCGCGGAAGACGGACGGCGTCGACAGCCCCCGTCCGGCCATCGCGAACACCCAGTGGAAGGTGCCGCCGGTCTCCAGCGCGGTCAGCCGCTCGCCCCGCCCGGTACCGAGGGCGGCCCCGCCGACCAGGCTGAACGGCACGTCGCTGCCCAGGTCGGCGCAGATGGCGAGGAGTTCGGCGCGGGAGGCGCCCGCCTGCCAGAGCTCGTTGCAGGCGAGGAGCGCGCCCGCGCCGTCCGCACTGCCCCCGGCCATGCCGCCGGCGACCGGGATGTCCTTGGCGATGTGGATGTGCACGGCCGGTTCGATGCCCCGGCGCCCGGCGAGCGCGAGCGCGGCGCGCGCCGCGAGGTTGGTGTGGTCGAGGGGGACCTCGGCGGCGTCCGGGCCCTCGCAGGTGACGGTCAGCTCGTCGGCGGGCGTGACCGTGACCTCGTCGTGGAGGCCGACGGCGAGGAAGACGTTGGCCAGGTCGTGGAAGCCGTCGGGGCGCGCGGCGCCCACCGCGAGCTGGACGTTGACCTTGGCGGGGACGCGTACCGTGACGCTCACTTACCGGACTCCTTGTGCTCGGCGTGCTCGGCGATCCTGGCGAACTCCTCGACCGTCAGCGCCTCGCCGCGGGCCTGCGGCGAGACCCCGGCCGCGACCAGCGCCGCCTCGGCGGCCGCCGCGGACCCGGCCCAGCCGGCGAGCGCCGCCCGCAGGGTCTTGCGGCGCTGCGCGAACGCCGCGTCGACGACCGCGAAGACCTCGCGCCTGGAAGCCGTCGTCTTCAGCGGTTCCGCGCGCCGGACCAGGGAGACGAGTCCGCTGTCGACGTTGGGCGCGGGCCAGAAGACGTTGCGCCCGATGGCACCGGCGCGCTTGACCTCGGCGTACCAGTTGGCCTTGACGGACGGCACGCCGTACACCTTGTTGCCGGGTCCGGCGGCGAGCCGGTCGGCGACCTCGGACTGCACCATCACCAGCGTCCGCTCGATGCTCGGGAAGGTCTCGAGCATGTGCAGGAGGACGGGGACGGCGACGTTGTAGGGGAGGTTCGCGACGAGTGCGGTCGGCGGCGGGCCGGGCAGCTCGGTGACGTGCATCGCGTCGGAGTGGACCAGCGCGAACCGGTCCGCGCGCGCCGGCATGCGCGCCGCGATCGTCGCGGGCAGGGCACCGGCCAGGACGTCGTCGATCTCGACGGCGGTGACCCGGTCGGCGACCTCCAGGAGCGCGAGCGTGAGGGACCCGAGCCCCGGGCCGACCTCCACGACGACGTCGTCCGGGCGGACCTCGGCGGTCCGGACGATCCGGCGGACCGTGTTGGCGTCGATCACGAAGTTCTGGCCGCGCTGCTTGGTGGGGCGGACACCGAGCGCTGCCGCAAGCTCACGGATGTCGGCGGGGCCGAGGAGGGCGTCGGGGGTGGGGCTGCTCACGGGACAAGGGTACGGGCCGCCGCGATCGCCTCCTGCCGGTCGCCCGTACGGCGGCTTCCGGCGGTCACTTGTGCAGCCGCACCCCGCAGTGCGGCCAGGGCGTGGAGCCGCGGCTCACGTAGAGCTTCTTCGCGCGGAACGTCTGCTCCCCGGCCGAGGCGTCCTGCGGGCGCCCGCTGCCGCCGAGGCTGTGCCAGGTGTGGGTGTCGAACTGGTACAGCCCGCCGTACGTCCCGGAGGGGTCCACCGCGTGCGGGCGGCCGCCGGACTCGCAGGCGGCCAGACCGTGCCAGTTGAGGCCGTCGGCGCCGGTCACGGAGTCGGGGTGCGGCTTGGTCCCCACCTTGACCAGCTGGGTGCGCGCCTCCCGGACCACCTCGGCCGTCTCGCGGCGCGGCTTCTGCCGGACTCCGTTGACGGAGCGCAGGTAATATGTCACACGTCGCAGCCCCGGCCGCCCGGCCCGCTCCACCACCTCGGTGCCCTTGAACAGCGTCGGGTCCGCCGTCCGCCGCACCTGGAACGGGATGGTCTCCTCGCGGACCTCCTTGCTGCCGGTGACGCGGAGCACGGTCACCGTCTGCCCGTCGCGCGGAAAGCCGGTCTGGGACACGGAGGTGGTGTCCTGGCCGTGCAGGGTGATCCCGGCCTCCTCGACGGCCTCGCCGACGGTCGCGGCGTTGGTGCGGATGGTCCGGGTCCGGCCGTCCGCCAGGATCGTGACCGTGCGCTCGGTGCGGACGTCGAGCGCGAGCCCGGCGCGTCCGATGTTCTGGGAGCGCGAGGCGGACAGGTAAGCGCCCTCGGCCCGCACCCCGAGCTGTCTGAGCGCCCCGTCCACCGTGTGTGCCGTCGTCCACAGCTCGCGCCGTTCGCCGTCCAGTGTGAGCCGTACCGGGCGGCCGTAGCGCACCGCGACCTCGTCGCCGCTGGCCAGGGCGGTACCGGGGGCGGGGGCGACCACGTCGTGCGTGCCGACCGGTACGCCCTCCTCGGCCAGCAGTCCGGTCACGTCGTCGGCGAACGTGTGCAGGGTGCGCGGCTTGCCGTCCACGGTCAGCTCGATCGCCTTGTCCTTGGCGAGGAACGCGGTGGTGCCGCCCGCGAGGAACGCGACGACGAGCGCTTGCGGCAGCAGCCGGCGTACGGCCGACTCGGGGCGCTTGGAGTACTTCGCCTTGCGCCGGCGCGCGGCGCGTCGCCCTGCGCCGGCGCGCTCACCTGCCTCCCGCGCCTCCTCCTCCGCCGCCCCGCGCTCGTCCTGCCGCGGCAGCACCTGCTCACCGGCGTACGCGTGCGCGGCCTGCGCCGCGGCCTCGTACGCCGGCTGGTACGTGTCGTCCCCGTACGCCGTGCCGTATGCGGGCGCCCCGGGGTCGTGCACGCCGTGCATCTCCTGCGCGCCGTGCACTCCGGGCGCGCCGTAGGGGTCGTACGCCCCAGACGTCTCGTACTGCGATGTGCTCACGCCGACACGCTCCAGAGGGCCAGAGGGGTCCGGATCGGGCCCCCAGAACCTAGCGGAGCGTCCGTCACTCTCCAAAGCGGCACGACTACCCACGGTCGCGCGCGGACCAAAGGTGCACCCCGGCGAACGTTATGCGTCGGTTACGATCGGTACACGCTCAGTAGCCGAAAGCGCGGGCCGTGTTCGCGCCCAGGGCCGTCGCCAGCGCGTCCTCGTCGATACCGCGCACCGCGGCCATCGCGCGCACCGTGACCGGAATGAGATACGGGGCGTTGGGCCGTCCGCGGTACGGCGCGGGGGTCAGGAAGGGGGCGTCGGTCTCCACCAGGAGCAGTTCCAGCGGGGCCACCGCCACCGCGTCCCGCAGGTTCTGGGCGTTCTTGAAGGTGACGTTGCCGGCGAAGGACATGAAGTAGCCCTCGCGGGCGCACACCTCGGCCATCGCGGCGTCCCCGGAGTAGCAGTGGAACACCGTCCGCTCGGGGGCACCCTCCTCCTTGAGGACCCGCAGGACGTCGGCGTGCGCGTCGCGGTCGTGGATGACGAGGGCCTTGCCGTGCCGCTTGGCGATCTCGATGTGGGCGCGGAAGGAGCGCTCCTGGGCGTCCTTTCCCCCGGGCCCGGTCCGGAAGTGGTCGAGGCCGGTCTCGCCGACGCCCTTCACCTGGGGCAGCCCGGCCAGCCGGTCGATCTCGGCCAGCGCCTCGTCCAGCGCCGTGTCTCCACCCCCCGCGCGAGCCCCCTGCCGGGACCAGCCTCCCCCAGCCCCAGGGGGCTGGGAGGTGCCCCCAGGATCGCCGTGCACGATGCGCGGCGCCTCGTTGGGGTGCAGGGCGACGGTCGCGTGGACGTTCGCGTGCGCGGCCGCGGTGTCGGCCGCCCACCGCGAACCCTTGACGTCGCAGCCGACCTGGACGACGGTCGTGACGCCCACCGAAGCGGCCTTCGCGAGGCCCTCCTCGACCGTGCCGGACTGCATGTCGAGGTGCGTGTGGGAGTCGGCGACGGGCACCCGGAGGGGTTCCGGGAGCGGCGGCGCCGCGTTCTTGTCGGCCGTACGGGAGGCCGTACCGGGGGCGTTCGAAGGCATGCCCCGATCCTACGAAAGGGGCATGCCCGCCGGACTCCGGGCCGGGTCAGCTCGCCTTGCGCTGGAAGGGATGCAGGAGATCCGACAGGTGCCAGTGGTGCACCGCCTTGGCCTCGGCGGACGTCTCCGTCACGGCCGCCCCGGCCTCCGCGCCGTCCTGTCCGGCCAACCGGCCCTGCGCCGACGGCTGGTGCGACCGCTGCGCCGCGTTCCGCACCGACGAGACCTGCCCCGCGCGCATGATCCTCAGGACCTGGCCGTCGCAGTTCTGGCACGAGGGCCGGCTCAGCGGTGACGGGACGACCCGGCCGTTCGCCACGTACTTGACGAACTCGTGGTTGTCGGCGTCGGTGTGGTGCTCTATCTCGTACGACTGCTCCCAGCCGTGCCCGCATCGCATGCAGGCGAAGGAATACGACTCGTGGACGACGGCTGTGGCCGCACTGCTGAGGCCGGTCTGCCCTGCGATCTCGCTCATGCCAGCTCCTCTTGTCCGCTTGGACAAGCACGCACCCCCGGCGCGGGGATTCCCCCCGGAATCCCATGGGGGTGAGGGACGGGTGCGTCCCTCACGACCAGTGGACGCCTTCACCCACGCGAATGCGACCGGCCTGCCGAGTGTTGGAGGCGATTTGGAGTCGGCTTGCCAAAGGGGCCTCACCGCGTAGGGCTGGGCTTTGCGTTTCCCGCCTCTGCTTTACCGTCCCGTGGGGCGCGCGCTCAGAGGAGAAGCACCCCGCTCAGAGGACACATCACCGCAGGTCAGGGGCGCACGCTCAGCCGAGAAGCGGCTCGCTCAGAGATCAAGGAGCGCCCCCTCGCAACGCCGTTGCCGAAGCGCCCCGTCAGGGGCGCGGGGAACTGCGCGACCAGCCCCCGCCGCCCCGCACACAACTACACAAGAGCAACCACGACGGCGCCGCCGAAACCCCCCTCACCCATCGGCACGCTTCGCGGCGACCACGGCGTCGAACACCATCCGCTTGGGAATCCCCGCCGCCACCGCCACCGCCGCGATCGCCTCCTTGCGGCGCTCCCCGGCCTCCTCCCGCACCCGCACCCGCCGCACCAGTTCCTCCGCGTCGAGTTCCTCGGGCCCCCGCTCGGGCGCGCCCTCGACGACGACGGTGATCTCGCCGCGCACCCCCTCGGCGGCCCACACCGCCAGCTCGGCCAGCGGCCCGCGCCGCACCTCCTCGTACGTCTTGGTCAGCTCGCGGCAGACGGCGGCCCGGCGCTCGGCGCCGAAGACCTCGGCCATGGCGGCGAGGGTGTCGTCGAGGCGGTGCGGGGCCTCGAAGTAGACGAGGGTGCGGCGCTCCTCGGCGACCTCCTGGAGCCGTGCGCGGCGCTCGCCCGCCTTGCGCGGCAGGAACCCCTCGAAGCAGAAGCGGTCCACGGGCAGCCCCGACAGCGCGAGCGCGGTGAGCACGGCGGAGGGCCCCGGCACGGCCGTGACCCGGATCTCCTTCTCCACGGCGGCCGCGACCAGCCGGTAGCCGGGGTCGGAGACGGACGGCATCCCGGCGTCGGTCACGAGCAGCACGCGCGCGCCGCCGACGAGTTCCTCGACCAGCTCCGGTGTGCGGGCGGCCTCGTTGCCCTCGAAGTACGACACCACGCGTCCCCTGGGCGTCACCCCCAGCGCCTGGGTGAGCCACCGCAGCCGCCGCGTGTCCTCGGCCGCGATCACGTCGGCGCCGGTCAGCTCCGCGGCGAGCCGGGGCGGGGCGTCCGCGACGTCGCCGATGGGGGTGCCTGCGAGGACAAGGGTTCCAGTCACACCTCCATCCTCGCAGCCGCCACCGACAGCGCCGTCCCCGGCGGACCCCGGGGGGCGGCGAACGCAAAGGAACCCACCGTGAAGCCCCATTGCACGGGACTCACACAGAACGGTTCCCTACGATGGCGCGGTGACCAGTACCGCGTCCTCCTCGGACACCCGGCAGGGCCAGGCAGTGCTCGACGAGCGGCCGACGTGGCAGCAGCGGCTGCGCCGGTTCGGCTACCCGGCGAGCCCGGCGCACACGGCGCACACCTCCGGTGACAGAGGCGCCGCCGGCTCCGGCGCGCACGCCGGTGTCGTCGACCGCCTGGTACCGCCGTACGCGGAGCCCAGCCCCCGGCTGTGGCTCGGCCTGGGGGTGCCCCCGGTGCTCGCCGAGCGGATCACGCGCTGGTCGGGCTGGGTCGGTCCGCTGCTGGTGACGCTGGTGGCGGGCCTGCTGCGGTTCTGGAACCTGGGCAGCCCCAAGGCGGTGATATTCGACGAGACGTACTACGCGAAGGACGCGTGGGCGCTCGTCCACCGCGGTTTCGAGGTCAACTGGGACAAGAACGCCAACGACCTGATCCTCCAGAAGGCCGGTCACGTCGGCATCCCGGTGGACGCGGCGTACGTCGTGCACCCGCCGGTCGGCAAGTACGTCATCGGGCTCGGGGAGCTGGTCTTCGGCTTCAACCCGTTCGGCTGGCGGTTCATGACGGCGCTGCTCGGCACGCTGAGCGTGCTGCTGCTGTGCCGGATCGGGCGCCGGATGTTCCGGTCCACCTTCCTGGGCTGCCTGGCGGGCGCGCTGATGGCGGTGGACGGTCTGCACTTCGTGATGAGCCGCACCTCGCTGCTCGACGGGGTGCTGATGTTCTTCGTGCTGGCCGCGTTCGGCTGTCTGGTCATCGACCGGGACCGGGCGCGGGCGAAGCTGGCGGCCGCACTGCCGCCGGACACGGACGGCCGGGTCCGGCCGGACGCGGACGTGGCCGACGGCTTCCGCTTCGGGTGGCGGCCCTGGCGCTGGGGTGCGGGCCTCATGCTGGGCCTCGCGATCGGCACCAAGTGGAACGGTCTCTACATCCTGGCCGCGTTCTGCCTGATGGCGCTGTTGTGGGACGTCGGCGCCCGCAAGGTGGCCGGTGCCCGGCACCCGTACCGGGCGGTCCTGGCGCACGACACGGGGATCACGTTCCTGGCGACGGTCCCGGTGGCGATCGCCGTCTACCTGGTCTCCTGGATCGGCTGGATCCTCTCCCCCACCGACGGCACCGGCGGCTACTTCCGCAACTGGGCGGCCACCGCAGGCAAGGGCGGGAACTGGACGTTCCTGCCGGACTGGCTGCGCAGTCTGTGGCACTACGAGCACGAGGTGTACCTGTTCCACGTCGGCCTGTCGTCGCCGCACACGTACATGTCGAACCCGTGGTCGTGGCTGGTGCTGGGCCGCCCGGTGTCGTACTACTACGAGTCGCCGTCCCCGGGTGTGGACGGCTGCCCGTCGGACGCCGGCCAGAAGTGCGCCCGTGAGGTGCTCGCGATCGGCACCCCGCTGCTGTGGTGGGCGGCCTGCTTCGCGATCGCCTACATCCTGTGGCGGTGGGCGTTCCGCCGCGACTGGCGGGCCGGCGCGATCGCGTGCGGCATCGCGGCCGGTTACCTGCCCTGGTTCATGTACCAGGAGCGCACGATCTTCCTCTTCTACGCCGTCGTCTTCGTGCCGTTCCTGTGTCTCGCGGTGGCGATGATGATCGGTGCGATCATCGGCCCGCCCGGCTCCAGTGACACCCGCCGGCTGGTCGGCGCGTCGGGTGCGGGCGTCCTGGTGCTGCTGATCGTGTGGAACTTCATCTACTTCTGGCCGCTGTACACGGGCACGGCGATTCCCATCGACTCCTGGCGTTCACGTATGTGGCTCGACACCTGGGTGTGAGCCACGTCCCTGATCTCCATTCGGCCAACAGTTCGGCCAACAATCGGTCAACGCCTGTCACAGGGGCCCCACAACGACCTACAGTGCGAGTCACAACCAGCTTTTGAACGCGTTCACAAAGCGCGCAAAAGCTTACGGGGAGGGACTTTCGCATCATGCGCAAGGGGGTCAAGGGCGCCCTGATCGGCGGCGTCTGCGCAGCCGTGCTGGGCGGGGGCGGGTACGGCGCCTACAACGTTCTGACGACGTTGCACAGTGACGCCGCACCGGCCGTGCGGACCGGGCCGCCGACGAAGGACGAGATCAAGGACACCACGCAGAAGTTCTTCGCGGCCTGGGAGAAGGGCCAGTCGGCGACCGCGGCGTCGCTCACGAACGACTCCGCCGACGCCGAACCCGTGCTCACCTCGTTCGGCGACGTGGCGCACATCAAGGACGTGCACATCACGCCCGGCAGGGCGACCGGCGCCACCGTGCCGTACAGCGTGACGGCGACCGTGTCCTACGACGGGAAGTCGAAGCCGCTCGCCTACAAGAGCCGTCTGACGATCGTGCGCGGCGAGACCACCCACCGGGCGCTGGTCGACTGGGATCCGTCGGTGGTCCACCCGCAGCTGAAGCGCGGCGACACCCTGTCCACCGGCGAGGCGGCCAGCCCGCCCATCGAGGCCGTGGACCGCAACGGCGTGGTCCTCACGAAGGACAAGTACCCGTCCCTGGGCCCGATCCTGGACGAGCTGCGCAGCCGGTACGGCGACAAGGCGGGCGGCACCCCCGGCGTGGAGCTGGTCATCCAGCACGCGTCCGAGGAGTCCGCCGACACCACGCTGCTGACCCTCGCGGAGGGGAAGGCGGGCAGGCTGCGCACGACGCTCGACGCGCGCGTGCAGGCCGCCGCCGAGACCGCGGTGACGAAGTACGCCGAGTCGTCGGTGGTGGCCGTCAAGCCCAGCACCGGCGAGGTGCTGGCGGTCGCCAACCACCGCGAGGACGGCTTCAACGCGGCCTTCCTCGGCGAGCTGGCACCCGGCTCCACCATGAAGATCATCAGCGCCGCCACCCTCATCGACACGGGGCTGACGACGGCCGCAGGTCCGGCCCCCTGTCCGCCGACCGCGACCTGGCAGAGCCAGACCTTCAGCAACCTCAAGGGACTTGCACCGGACGAGAAGGCCACCCTCTCGGACAGCTTCGCGCGCTCCTGCAACACGGCGTTCGTGAAGTACGCGGACTCGGTCCAGGTCGACTCGCTGACCAAGGAGGCCGAGGACCGGTTCGGGCTCGGGAAGAACGACTGGAAGGTGGGCATCCCGAGCTTCGACGGCCGGGTCCCCGCCTCCGGCGGCCCGGACACCGCGGCCAACCTGATCGGCCAGGGCCAGGTGCAGATGTCCCCGCTGAACATGGCGTCGGTCGCGGCGACCGCGATGACGGGGACCTTCCGGCAGCCGGTGCTCGTCCCGCAGAAGCTGGACGGCCGTGAACTGGCCACCGCGAAGGGCCTGTCGGCGTCCACGGCCAGCCAGCTGCGCGCCATGATGAACCGCACCGCGACCAGCGGCACCGCGGCCGGCGTCATGCGCGGGCTGAGCGGCAGTATCGGCGCCAAGACGGGTTCGGCGGAGGTCGACGGCCAGTCCAAGTCGAACAGCTGGTTCGCCGGCTACCGCAACGACGTGGCGGCCGCGGCCATGACCCAGGACGGCGGCCACGGCATCGACGCGGCCGGTCCGATTGTCGCGAGTGTGCTACGGATCGGTGGCTGACGTCACTCCCACAGGCCGGGACTCTAGGCTGGTGCCGTCGTTGGGGAGCGTGAGGGCTACGGGGCGGCGGGGACCCTGGGGAATGCGCGGAGGAACTGACCAGTGGGCAAGAGAAGGCGCGTCGTCGAGCGACGGAAGCACAGACCCGCCGTCATCGGCGGAGTGATCGCCGTCGTCGTCGGCGGCGCGGGCCTCGGCCTCTACGCCCTGTACGGCGGCGGGGCCGCGGACGCGTCGACGGCGAAGACGGCCGACCACAAGCCCGTCAAGACCGGCCCGCTGTCCGCCACCGAGGTGCAGACGACGGCGCGCACCTTCCTGTCGTCCTGGCAGCAGGGCAAGGTCACCCGGGCCGCCGCCGTCACGGACGACAGCGCGGCGTGCATCAAGCTGCTCACCGGTTACGCCAAGGACGCCCACGTCACGGGCGTCACCCTCACCGAGGGCACCCGTACCGGCGGCAAGGTCCCGTTCTCCGTCAAGGCGACCGTGTCGTACAAGGGCGTCAGCAAGCCCCTGTCCTACGACTCCGCGTTCACCGTGATCCGGCGGACCAGTGACGGCAAGCCGGTGGTGAACTGGCACGCCGCGGTCGTCCACCCGGACCTCGCGGACGGCGACACCCTGGTCACCGGCGAGTCCGGCACCCCGCCGATCAAGGCGCTGGATCGGGACGGCGGGGAGATCACCACCGCCAAGTACCCGTCGCTGGGCTCGGTGCTCGACGGGCTGCGGGAGAAGTTCGGCAAGAAGGCCGGCGGCAAGGCGGGCGTCGAACTGCGCGTGGTGCGCGGCGCGGCGTCCGAGAAGGCGAAGCTGTCCGACAAGACGCTCCTGGAGCTCAGCAAGGGCACGCCTGGCACCGTGAAGACCACGCTCAGCCCGACCCTGCAGGCGGCCGCCGAGAAGCAGGTCACCACGCAGAAGAACGCCTCGGTCGTGATGGTGCGCCCGTCGACCGGCGAGGTCCTCGCCGTCGCCAACTCCAGCCACGGCTTCAACGTGGCCTTCCAGGGCTCGCTGGCGCCCGGCTCCACGATGAAGATCATCACGTCGACCATGCTGTTCGAGAAGGGGCTCATCACCCCCGACGCCTCGCACCCCTGCCCGAAGACGTACAAGCTCGCCGGGTGGACGTTCCACAACGACGACGACTCCGAGATCAAGCAGGGCACGTTCAAGCTGAGCTTCGGCGCCTCCTGCAACAACGCCTTCATCGACTTCGCGCCCAAGCTCTCCGACAGCGACCTGACCACCGAGGCCCAGCAGGTCTACGGCCTCGGCATGAACAACTGGGCGATCGGCGTCCCGACCTTCGACGGCTCCGTGCCGGTGCAGAGCGGCGCGCAGATGGGCGCCTCGCTGATCGGGCAGGGCGGGGTGCGCATGAACCCGCTGAACATGGCGTCGGTGTCGGCCACGGTGGACACCGGCTCCTTCCACCAGCCGTACCTGGTCGCCCCGAGCGTCGACAACCGGACGATCGCGAAGGCCTCGCGCACCATGTCCGCGAAGACGCAGGCGCAGCTGAAGGAGGTCATGCAGTACACGGCGGGCTACGGTACGGCCGCCAAGGCGATGTCGGGCCTGAGTTCGAGCTGCGGCGCCAAGACGGGCTCGGCGGAGGTCGACGGCCAGAAGAAGCCGAACGGCTGGTTCACCGCGTACTGCGGCGACTTCGCCGCGGCTGGCGTGGTCCAGGCGGGCGGGCACGGCGGCGACACGGCCGGACCGATCGTCGCGGCGCTGCTGAAGCTCGGCGCGTCCCTCTAGGCGCGCCCCGAAGGGGCGCGAAGGGGTGCGTCAACCGGCCACGGGGGTCGCCATGTAGGTCCGCCTCAGGAACCGCAGCAGCGCCTTCGACTCGAACTGCACCACCGACGTGCCGTGGTCGGAGTGGAACTCCACCACGGCCTGGACCCGCCCCAGCGGCCAGACCCGTACGTCGCCGCTCTCCGCGGGCGCCCTGAGGCCCTGCTCCAGCAGCGAACGCGAGAACGTCCACTCGTCCGTGCCGGGCAGGCCGACGTGTACCGTCCGCGGATCGCCGTCGGGGTCGTAGCGCAGGACGACGGGCACCGCGCCGGGATCGTCCCGCGCGTCCTCGTCCGTGACGATGTGGGCTCGCGCGTACTGCTCGACTACAGACATCGGACTGCCCTTTACGCTCCGTGATCTGTGCGAAGGCTGTGCATCCGCTTTCATATCCAATGTCGCACATTTTCCCTGATGCGCTTGCGGAGGCCGCCAGGACCCCACCAGCACATCCAGATGTGACGAGCTTCTCGCTCTTGCAAAAGCTTCGCAATAGGACCCTAAAATCGAACCGTGCATGTACCTGACGGATTCATCGACGCCCCCACCTCCGCGGTCACCGCCGTGGTCGCGGCCGGCGCCCTCGCGGTCGGCCTGCGGGGCGCCCGCCGTGAACTCGACGAGCGCACCGCGCCGCTGGCCGGCCTGGTGGCGGCGTTCATCTTCGCCGTACAGATGCTCAACTTCCCCGTGGCGGCCGGAACAAGCGGCCATCTGCTGGGCGGGGCGCTCGCCGCGATACTCGTCGGCCCCTACACGGGCGTCCTGTGCGTGTCCGTGGTCCTCCTCATGCAGGGCATCCTGTTCGCGGACGGCGGGCTGACCGCGCTCGGCGTCAACATCACCGACATGGCGATCGTGACCACCGTGGTCGCGTACGCCGTCTTCCGCGGCCTGGTGAAGCTCCTCCCCCGCGGCCGGCGCTCGGTGACCGGCGCCGCCTTCGTCGCCGCCCTGCTCTCCGTGCCCGCCGCGGCCGTCGCCTTCACCCTCCTCTACGCCGTCGGCGGCACCACCGACGTCGCCATCGGCAAGGTGGCCGGGGCGATGATCGGCGTGCACGTCCTCATCGGCGTCGGCGAGGCCGCGATCACCGCGCTCACCGTCGGCGCGGTGATCGCCGTACGCCCCGACCTCGTGTACGGGGCGCGCGGCCTGCGGCAGGGGCTGAAGCTGCGCGTGCACGGCGAACTGGTGGACGCGCCGGAGCCGACCGCGCCCGTGGCGGCGCGTACCTCCCGGCGCGCGCTGTGGCTCAGCGGCCTGGCGGCCTCCCTGGTGCTCGCCGGGTTCGTCAGCTACTACGCCTCCGCCAGCCCCGACGGCCTGGAGAAGGTCGCCCACGACCACGGCATCGACTCGAAGACGAAGGAGCACGCCTCGGCCGGCTCACCGCTCGCCGACTACGGCGTCGAGGACGTCTCCGACGCCCGGCTCTCCGGGGGGCTCGCGGGCGTGATCGGGGTCGGTACGACCGTGGTGGCGGGCAGCGCGGTGTTCTGGGCGGTGCGCAGGCGTCGTACCGGCGCCCCTTCGGAGACGCACTGACGTGGGTGCCGACGGGGGTACCTCCCGCGCGAGCGAATTCGAGCGTGGGGGAGCGCACCGGCTCTACCGGCACGCGCACTCGCGCGTGCACGCGCTCCCGCCGCACACCAAGCTCGCCGCCGCCCTCGCCTTCGTGGTCGTCGTGGTCTCGACCCCGCGCACGGCGATGTGGGCGTTCGCGCTGTACGCCGTGCTGCTCGCGGTCGTCGCGCACCATGCGCGCGTGCCCGCCGGCTTCCTGCTGAGGCGGCTGCTGATCGAGGTGCCGTTCGTCGCCTTCGCGGTGCTGATGCCGTTCGTCGCGGAGGGCGCGCGGACCGACGTGCTGGGCCTCTCGCTCAGCGTGGACGGCCTCTGGGGCGCCTGGAACGTTCTGGTGAAGGGCACGCTGGGGGTCGCGACCTCCGTCCTCCTGGCGGCCACCACGGAGCTGCGCGAGCTGCTCCTCGGCCTGCAGCGGCTGAAGCTGCCGTCGCTGCTCGTCCAGATCGCCTCCTTCATGATCCGCTACGGCGACGTCATCACCGACGAGCTGCGCCGGATGCGGATCGCCCGCCGGTCGCGCGGCTTCGAGGCGCGGGGCGTGCGCCACTGGGGCGTGCTCGCGAAGTCCGCGGGCGCGCTGTTCATCCGCTCCTACGAACGCGGGGAACGCGTCCACCTGGCCATGGTGAGCCGTGGCTATACCGGTTCGATGCCGGTCGTCGACGAGGTGACCGCGTCCCGGGCCGAGTGGTCGTACGCCCTCGCGCTGCCGCTGTCGGCCCTTGTCGTCTGCCTTTTGGGATGGACCCTGTGACCGCTGTTCCCGCCCCCGCTCCCGCCTCCCTGGAGGTCTCCGGCCTCGCCTACGCCTACCCCGACGGGCACCAGGCCCTGTTCGGCGTGGACTTCAGCGTCGCGCGCGGCGAACGGGTCGCGCTGCTCGGACCGAACGGCGCCGGGAAGACCACCCTGGTGCTGCACCTCAACGGCATCCTGGGCGGCGGCGCGGGCACCGTGACGGTGGCCGGACTGCCCGTCGGCAAGCGGCACATGGCGGAGATCAGGCGCCGGGTCGGCATCGTCTTCCAGGACCCGGACGACCAGCTGTTCATGCCGACGGTCCGCGAGGACGTGGCGTTCGGGCCCGCGGCCGCCGGGCTGAAGGGCGCGGAACTGGACGCACGCGTGCGTGCCGCCCTGGAGCAGGTCGGCATGGCCGGCTTCGCCGAACGCCCGCCGCACCACCTGTCCTTCGGGCAGCGCCGCCGGGTGGCGGTGGCGACCGTCCTCGCCACGGAGCCGGAGATCCTCGTCCTGGACGAGCCCTCCTCCAACCTCGACCCGGCCTCCCGGCGCGAACTCGCCGACATCCTGCGCTCCCTGGACGTGACGGTCCTGATGGTCACCCACGACCTGCCGTACGCCCTGGAGCTGTGCCCGCGCTCCCTGGTGCTCAGCGACGGCACGATCGCCGCCGACGGGCCCACCGCCGAACTCCTCGCCGACGACGCCCTGATGCGGGCCCACCGGCTGGAACTTCCCTTCGGGTTCGCCCCGCGTCCGTGACAATGGGCGCGTGACGCATCAAGAGGACGCCGGGACCCCTGCGGGGCCGCCGCGGCTGGACGACCAGCTGTGCTTCGCGCTGTACGCGGCGCAGCGTGCCGTGACCGCCGCCTACCGGCCGCTCCTCGACGACCTCGGGCTCACCTACCCGCAGTACCTGGTACTGCTCGTCCTGTGGGAGCGGGGCGAGACCACGGTGAAGGAACTGGCGGAGGCGCTCCGGCTCGACTACGGCACGGTGTCACCGCTGCTGAAGCGGCTGGAGGGGGCGGGACTGGTGCGCAGGGAGCGCTCGGAGCGGGACGAGCGCTCGGTGCTCGTCGGATGCACCGGGCGCGCGGAGGAGCTGCGGGAGCGCGCGGCGCGCGTCCCCGGCGCCCTGCTCACGACGACGGGGCTCGACGGGGCCGACGTGGCCCGGCTGCGCGAGGAGCTGCGGGACCTCGCGGAACGGGCGGGCCGGGCGGCCTCGCGGCCGTCGTAGCCGGTGCCCGTTCGGCCGGCCCGGCCGGACGGTCCTGCGGCCGTGACAGCCGGCGGCCGTTACCCGCGGTTTCCACCCCCTGGTAGCCGCAGGGCTTCCTACCGGTCGGTACCTTGTGCACGATGTGCTTGCACACTTCTGTGTTGCCCACCACTGTTTCCGCCCTGGGGGAGGTCCCGCCGTGATCGAAGGCGCCACCGTCGACTCTCGTCCGACGAAGATCATGTATGTCGCAGAGGCGACCGCGCACGGCGGCCGGGACGGGTACGTCAGCAGCCAGGACGGCCAGATCGACCTCAAGGTCGCGATGCCGCCGGAGCTGGGCGGGGACGGCAACGGCACCAACCCGGAGCAGCTGTTCGCGGCCGGCTACAGCGCCTGCTTCCACAACGCGCTGATCCTCGTCGGCAACCGCGCGGGCTACGACCTGACCGGCTCCACGGTCGCCGCCAAGGTCGGCATCGGCCCCAACAAGCAGCGCGGCTACGGCCTCGCCGTCGCCCTCAGCGTCTCGCTCCCGGTGCTGGACGCGGACGTCGCGGCGAAGCTGGTGGACGCCGCCCACGAGGTGTGCCCGTACTCGAACGCCACCCGCGGGAACATCGAGGTGACCATCGTGCTCGGCTGACCCCCGGGCACGTGCCGCAGACCACGTCGTACCGAGGAATCCGGGGCCGCGCGGCCATGTTTCACTCACTGTCACCGGCAAGTGGGCAGGCGGAGGGATCCGGACGTGGACGTGCACGGCACTGTGGCGGAGGGCTTCGAGCCGGTCGGGGACGCGTTCGCGAGCAACTTCGAGCTGCTCGGGGACCGCGGCGCGGCGGTGGCCGTGTACCGGGACGGGCACCGGGTCGTCGACCTGTGGGGCGGCAGCAGGGACGTCGACGGTGACAGCCCGTGGGAGCACGGCACCGCCCAGATCGTGCGCTCGGCGACCAAGGGCGTCGCCGCCGCCGTCCTGCTGCTCCTGCACCAGCGCGGCGAGCTGGACCTGGACGCGCCGGTGGGCGACCACTGGCCGGAGTACAAGGCGGCTGGCAAGGAGCGGACGCTGGTGCGGCAGCTGCTCGCGCACTCCGCGGGCGTACCGGTGCTGGACCGGCCGCTCACGCCCGCGCAGGCCGCCGACCCCGACCTCGGCGCGGCCGCCGTGGCGGCGCAGGCGCCGGTGTGGGAGCCGGGCACCGACCACGGCTACCACGCGCAGACGTACAGCTGGCTGACCGGCGAGCTGGTGCGGCGGGTGACCGGGCGGACCGTCGGCGAGTGGATCGCGGACGAGATCGCCGGGCCGATCGGCGCGGGGCTGTGGCTCGGGCTGCCGGAGGCGGAGCAGGCGCGCGTCGGACGCGTCGGGCCCGTGCCGGCACCGCAGAGCGCGGGCGCGCTGCGGACCCGGCCCAAGCGGGCCGTCTCCGAGGCGTACGCCGACCCCGGCTCGCTGACCCGCCGGGCCTTCGGCGCGATCGACCCGCTCCCGGACGAGAACGACCCCGCCTACCGCGCGGCCGCCCTGCCCGCCTCCAACGGCATCGCCACCGCCGACGGCCTGGCCCGCTTCTACGCCTCCCTGATCGGCGACGTCGACGGCGGCCGACGGCTGTTCACGCCGGAGACCGTGCGGCTGGCCCGCGGCGAGCAGTCGGCCGGCCCCGACCGGGTACTGGTCGTCGCCACCCGCTTCGGGCTCGGCTACATGCTGCACGGCAGCGCGTCCCCGCTGCTCTCCCCCGGCTCCTTCGGCCACCCGGGCCGCGGCGGGGCGCTCGGCTTCGCGGACCCCGGGTCGGGCATCGCCTTCGGGTACGTCACCAACGGCTTCCGCAAGAGCGTGACGGCGGACCCGCGGGCGCAGGCGCTGGTACGCGCGGTGCGCACGGCGCTGTCGTAACCGCCGCGCGCACCTGCGCGCCCACGCGCACCGCTCACACGTTGATCGGGTGCGAATGCCGCCCCGACAGCGCGTCGATCTCGCCGTGCGCCTTGGACAGCAACTGCATGGCGAGTTCGTTCAGGGCGCGGGCGCCGGCGATCTCCTCGCCGACTCTGGGCTGGTTGCTGTCGGACTCGTGCCGGCTCGCGTGGCCGTGCGCCCGTACCTCGGTGCCGTCGGGCAGGCGTACCAGCGCCACCGCGCGCGTGTGCGTGTCGTCCTCCAGGAACTCCATCTCGACATGCCATCCCACAGCGGTTTGCATCATGTTCATGGGACCACCTCCGCAATCGCTGCTTCCAGGGTGCTCCTCGGGGACCGGGCCCGTCACGTCGGCCCGGCCCCCGCGCCCGCCCGGCTACCCGTCTCCTACTTGTCCTCGAAGCTGGCGAAGTACGCGGCCGCCATGTCCTCGTCGGCGTGCCCCTGGGCGGCGGCGCGGGCGAAGCGTTCGGCGGCCGCCTGGGCGACGTCCAGGCGCACGCCGTGGCTCGCGCCGGCGGCCACGATCAGCCGGGCGTCCTTCCCGGCGGTGTCCACCGCGAACGACGGCGGGGTCAGCCCGCCGTCGAGGATCAGCCCGGCCTTCGCCCGCAGGTAGCCCATGTCGAGGGGGCCGCCCGCGATCAGGTCGAAGAAGCGCTGCGGGTCCACATCGAGCCCCTGGGCCAGCGCGACCACCTCGCCGGTCGCCGCGGTGGCCGCCAGGACCCAGCTGTTGGCGACCAGCTTCAGCCGGGTCGCGGCGGCCGTGGACCCGTCGTCGCCGGTCCACACCGTGCGGGCACCGACCGCGTCGAAGACGGGCGTCACCGTCTCCCGGCCCTGTTCCGGCCCGGCGGCCAGGACGGTGAGCTGCCCGGCCTCGGCGGGCTGGCGGGTGCCGAGGACCGGGGCGTCGTAGAAGACCAGGCCGTGCTCGGCGGCGAACGCGGCCAGGGCGGGGATCTGGTCGAGGCCCGCGGTGGTCGACTGCACCCAGACGGCCCCGGGACGCAGCGATCCGGCGGCCTCGCGCAGGGCCTCCAGGGCGGTCGCGCCGTCGTACAGCATGGTCAGGACGACGTCGGCGCCCTCGACGGCCTCGGCCGGTGTGTCCGTGACCTGGGCGCCGTCGGCGGCGAGGGGCTCGGCCTTGGCGCGGGTGCGGTTCCACGCGCGGACGGTGTGCCCGGCCTTCAGGAGGTTGCGGGCCATCGCGGCGCCCATGATGCCGGTGCCCAGCATGCCCACGGTCGGCTTGTCGGTCATGACGTCTCCCTGTCCTCGTACGTTCCGCAGCCAGCTTGACGTACCGGGGGGCCGCCCGGCGCGCCACGTCCGGGTATCCCGGCGGCGCGCCGGAGAACGCACGGGGACCCCGGCCGCGAGGGCCGGGGTCCCCGTGCGTGAGGGCCGGGCTCAGCCGTCGTTCTCCGCGGACGGGAGGTAGGCGCCGGGCACGTCGTTCGGCGAGTAGATCTTCTTGTCGCCGGGGTAGGGCTTGGTCCAGTTGTGGGTCTGGTACCAGGTGTAACGGTTCATCTGGGTGGGGTTCGCGTAGTCGGGCACCGCGTTCTTGCCGGTCAGCCGCTGGTGCGAGGCCCACGTCCGCCACTGCGCCGCGACCTGGGTCTCGGCCGCCGGGACGGAGACCGACGTCGGCGCGGCCGCCGCCCGGGCGTCCTGGGCCGCCGGGGTGTCCGAGCCGCAGGTCGGCTGCGGGTTCACGCCGAGGGTCAGCGAGGTCCGGTTCGGGACCGCCGTGAACGGGGTGTCGTCCGCCTTGCCGGTGAACGCCCCGTACATCGGGGTGGCCGCGCTGTCGAGCTGGTTCATCGGGTGCACCCCGAGGATCTGCTCGATGGTGCGGACCATGGTGATCTGCGAGTAGTAGTGGTCGTCGACCTTGCCGTGCTGGGCGTACGGGCTGATGACCTGGACCGGGGCGCGGTGGCCGTCGACGTGGTCGAGGCCGGCCTGGGAGTCGTCCTCGACGACGAAGATCGCCGAGTCCTTCCAGTACTTGCTGTGGGTGATCGTGTCGACCATCCGGCCGACCGCGAGGTCGTTGTCCGCGACCTCCGCGGCCGCGTTCGCCGGGCCGCCGGTGTGGTCGTTGGAGAACCAGAACATGTTCAGGTTCGCCGGGCCGTTCTTCTCGAAGTCCTGCTTCCAGATCTGCTCTTTGTAGATGTCCGGGACGTCGAGGTCGAACAGCGGGAAGCCCTGCACCGACACGTCGTTGAGCGAGGGGATCGCCGAGCCCGTCTTGATCGGGTACTGGGTCTGGGCGCCGGTCGCGGCCATGTTCTTGCTGTCGCAGTACAGGTTCTGCCAGGTCGCCCCGGCCGGCTTGCTCTCGTACGACTGGAACTCGCCGAAGTCCTTCACGGACTTGCCGGCCGCCTGTGCACCGGTCCAGATGAACCCGGTCTTCTGGTGGCCGAGGACGTCGTTCTCGGTGTCGTAGCTGCGGGTGTACTCGCCGGCCGACGACTCGGTGTACTCCGGGTTGTCCGACTGCATCAGCCAGTTGTGGCCCTCGGCGGAGTTGGTGCCGATGTCGTAGAAGTTGTCGTACAGGCCGAACTGCTGGGCCAGCGCGTGCTGGTTCGGCGTGACGTTCTCGCCGAACTGGGTGAGCGAGGAGTTTCCGTTGCCCTGCGGGAGGTCGCCGAAGACCTGGTCGTAGGTGCGGTTCTCCTTGACGAGCAGGAAGACGTGCTTGATCGTCGACGGGTCGCCGATCCGCTTCGGGACCGGGACGGCCTTCTTGTGGCTGTTGCTCTTGGCGGTCCTGACCGAGTTGGACGTCCAGCCGTTCTGCTTGAACACCTTGTTCGTCTCGGACCTGACGACCTGGTCGCTCGGCATGGTGAACCAGGTGAGGCTCGACGTGGTGTCGTGCGTGTTGTGCCCGGCCGCGTCGGGACGGAGGGCGTCGATGCCGCGGGTGTTGGCGACGACGACCTTCTTGCCGAGGGCGGTGATCCCCGACGGGAAGTAGTCGGTCGGGAGCAGGCCGACGTAGCGGGCGGGCTGCTGGGCCGAGGTGTAGCGGTAGACGGCGACGGCGTTGGCGCGGCCGAGCGTCACCAGGAGGCGGCCGTCGTCGGTGAGGGTGACCGCGTTCGGCTCGTAGCCGACGGACGCCTCGGGCCACGGCTGGGTGGAGATCGTCTGGACGACCTTGTCCTTGCGGCTGTCGATGACCGACACGGTGTTGTCGGCGGTGTTGGTGACGAACACCGCGCCCTTGCTCGCGTACACGGCGGTCGGGTGCAGGCCGACGTCGACGGTGGAGACGGCGGCGGACGGGTCCGCGGTGTCGATGACGCTGACCGTGCCGGTGGTGCTGGCGCCGGTCTTCGGGTTCGCCACGACATCGGTGCCGTAGGAGTTGATGGTGGTGTCGCCGGCCTTGGCCGGGCGCCCGCCCTCGTTGCTGACGTAGAGCTTGCCGCCGGCCAGCGCGAGGCCGCGCGGGGCGTTGCCGACCGCCCAGGTCTGCTTGATCGTTCCAGTCGCCGCGTCGATGGCGACCACCTTGTTCTCGCCGTTGACCGCGGAGTACACGGTGGCGCCGTCGGCCGAGAACACCGCCGCGCCCACCAGTGCCTGCTTGGCGCCGTCGGCCGCGATCGGCACGGCCGTGGGGCTCGCGAGGGTGCCGTCGGCGTTGACGGTGAACTTGGTGTAGCCGTTCGCCTGGCCCAGCCACAGCTGCTTGCCGTCGGGCGAGTAGGTCGGCCCTTCCTGGCCGACCGCGCCGCTGCTGATGCGCAGGTTGTCGGCCGCGTTGGTGCCGACCTTCTGCGTGACCTGACCCGTCGCCAGGTCCACGACGACGAGCGACGCGTCGCCGTCGGCGACCGAGGCGGCGAGGTGGGTGCCGTCCGGGCTGACGACCGACGACATGATCTTGCCGTCGTTGATGACGCTGCGCGTGCCGTAGGGGTTGATGTACTGGTCGGCGGAGACCACCTGGCCGTTGGCGGTGGTCTGGCCGACCTGCTGGGTGCCGAACTGGTACGTCGAGGCGACCGCGGTGCCCGTGACGCCGAGGGCGACGGCGATACCGGCCGTCACCAGCATGGCGCGGCGGCCGACGCGGTGGCCGAAGAGGTTGATCTGTCTTTTCTGGCTGATCCGGCGCTGGCGGGTTACCTGCACGGAACTGTTTCCCTTCACTGGGTGTCGAGCAGGTCGACGTTGCCGTCGAACTGCCACAGCGGATTCGGGGCGTCGCCGGTCGGGGTCCGCACCAGGAAGTAGCCGTTGACTTCCTTGGGACCGTCGCCGTCGGCCACGAACCGCCCGTCCGAGGTGATGTCGAGCTGGTAGATCGCCGTCCCCGTGACCGCCGTGACGCCGGGGAGGTGCCAGCTGACCACGCAACGCCAGTCGTTGCCCGCGCCCTCCTGCGCGGCCTGGCCGTCGCTCTTGGTGCACGCCGCCGTGGCGCCCAACTGCGCCTCGGTGACGGCGGGTCGGTGGAGTTCCCGCGTCTGCAGGCGGTAGAGGTGGCCGAAGACCGTGGCGAGGGACTTCTGCACCTTGTCCTGCTTGATCCCGGAGCCGGTCGACGGGGTGGCCACGGCGACCGCGCCGACGGTGACGGCGGTCAGCGCGGCCAGCGGCAGCACGCCGAGGGTGAGCGCGCGGCGCCCGGAGCCGTCGTAGGCCGGGTTGGTGAAGTCCCGCCGTACGAACAGCACATACGCGAGGACCGTCGCGAGCACCGCCCACGCCAGGCTCACCGCGACGGCGATGAGCAGCGGGGCGAGCTGTTCGGGGCTGGTGAACAGGCCGTTCCAGGAGATGAAGGCGTAGCCGGGCAGGGCGAGGCGGACGGCGACGGGCAGCGGCAGCATCTGGGCGACCGACATCGCGAGCGCGACGATCGGGGGCAGCAGCAGGCCCATCGGGGAGCGGCCGAGGGCGACCGAGCCGAGCAGTCCGATCGCGGCGAGGGAGAGGGTCGGGGCGAGGGCCGCGAGCCAGGCCAGCAGGACCCGGGCGGCCGCGTCGCCGGGCGACAGCAGGTGGCCGTCGAGGCCGACCAGCGGCTGGTCGCCGACCGACGCCAGCCCGCCGAGCGTGCTGGAGGCGGCCAGTCCGGCCACCAGCAGCAGGATCACGGTGAGGCTGGCCAGCGACTTCGCCACGAAGATCCGCGCGGGCGAGCGGACCGCCACCAGCAGGTGGCGCCAGGTGCCGAGGCGGTCCTCGGCGGCGAACACGTCACCGGCGACCACCGACGTCAGCAGCGGCAGCGCCCAGGTGCCCGCGAAACCGAGCATCACCAGCGGCCCGGCCCACCCGGTGGCGTGCATCCAGCGCCCGAAGAGCGTGTCGGCGGGCAGCGTGCTCTGCTGGCCGACCCCCACGACGAACAGGCCCGGCGCGATCCAGCAGGCGAGCACCAGAAGCCGGATCCGCCACTGCGAGACCAGCTTCACCAGTTCGAAGCGGTAGCCGCGCGAGACCGGGACGCGACGGGTGACCGGGGCGGGTCCGGTGACGGGAGCGTTCTCCGTGACGGTCATCGGCCGGTCTCCTGGTGTTCGGTGAGAGCGAGGAACGCGGCTTCGAGGGGGGAGACGACGGGGGCGAGTTCGCGCACCGCGACACCCGACCGCACGACCTCCGTGACGAGTTCGTCGAGGGCGGGCACCAGGGCGCGTACGACGAGCACGTCGGGGTCCTTCCGCAGGACGAGGCCGGTGTCGTCGACGATCCTGATGCCGGGCGCGTCCGTGGCGATCCGGCGCGCGGTCCCGGCGTCGGAGGTGCGCAGCCGGTAGTCGAGTTCGCGGCTCTCGGCGGCCAGCTTGGCCAGCGGGCCGGAGAAGACGACGCGGCCGGTGGCGAGGATGGTGACCTCGGAGCACAGCGCCTCCAGATCGTCCATCCGGTGGCTGGAGAGCACCACGGCGGTGCCGTCGGCGGCGAGCCGGGTGAGGACGCCGTGCACGTGCCTCTTGCCGGCCGGGTCGAGACCGTTGGACGGCTCGTCGAGCACGAGCAGCCGGGGCCGGGTGAGCAGGGCGGCGGCGAGCCCGAGTCGCTGGCGCATGCCGAGGGAGAAGCCGCGGGTCTTGTCGTCGGCGACGTCGGTGAGACCGACCTCGGCGAGCACGTCGTCGATACCCGCCGTCCCCGCGGTCCCGGCCGTCCCCGAGTTCCCCGCCGTCCCGGTGTCGAGACCGCGCAGTGCGGCCAGCGCGGCGAGGTTCTGCCGGGCGGTGAGCGAGGGGTAGAGACCGGGCGCGTCCACGAAGCCGGCGACGCCGTCGGGGACGGCGAGCGCCCGCTCGACCGGCGTGCCCAGGATCTCCAGCCGCCCGCCGTCGGCGACGGCCAGCCCCAGCAGGAGGCCGAGCAGCGTCGTCTTGCCGGCGCCGTTCGGCCCGACCAGGCCGTGGATCTGGCCTTGCGTCACGTCCAGGTCCACGGCGTCCAGTGCGACCACGTCACCGAAGCACTTGGTGATCCCGCGGGCCCGGACTGCGTGAGGTGTGTCCATGAGTCCCGTGCGTCCCTTCTTCCGCAATCCGCAGGGACTTTATGGAGAACACACAACCCGGGCACAGGTGGTCGGCTGAACGTTCGAGGAACGGTTCGTCAAGGCAACGGCAAGTCCGTTGAACGGACGGGCGCCCCGGGCTCCGGCTCCGCAACGCCCTTACGATTCACGGGCGATCGGGTCGGCACCGTCGAGCATGACCTGACCTGCGGACAAGACCCGCAGGAGCCGCCCGTCCCCACGACGACACCGAGGAAGAACTCGTGAACAGACCCGTCCCGGGCCGCGCCCCGGTCCTGTACGCGATATCCGCGACCTGTGCCGCCATAGGCGTTCTGCTCTGGGTGCGCGGCCGGACCAGCCCGCCGCCCATGAGGTACGCGGACTACCTGGCGGCCGACTCCTTCACCCCGTCCGTCTGGCGGGTGTGGTCACCGGCACTGCCCCAGGAACGCCTCGGCTGGTACCTCGTCGCGGCGGGGCTGGCGCTGGCCGTGGCGACGCGCCTGTTCTCCGGCCGGCGGGACTGAGCAGGGCGCGGCGGCCGCCGGGTCAGCCGGTGGGCTCGCGTACGTCCACGACGGTGGCGCCGGCGTGCTGCACCAGGGCGGCGGGGGCGATGGGGAAGACGGCGTGGGGGTTGCCGGCGGCGGCCCACACCACGTCGTGCCGGAGCAGCGCCCGGTCGGCGAGCACGCGCGTGCGTGTCCGGTGGCCGAAGGGCGGCACGCCGCCGATGGCGTACCCGGTCGTCTCGCGTACGACGTCCGCCTTGGCCCGGGTCACCCGCGCGGCGCCGAGTTCCTTGCGGACCAGTTCCACGTCGACGCGGGAGGCGCCGTCCATCAGCACCAGCACGGGCACCCCGTCGGCCGCGAAGATCAGGGACTTGCAGATCTCGCTCAGTTCGCAGCCGACCGCGGCCGCGGCCTCGGCGGCGGTACGGGTGGCGTCCGGGAACCGCCGGATCCGCGAGGTCAGTTCCCCGAGGCCCAGCTCCGTGAGGGCGGCGGCGAAACGAGGATGGGCACCGGAGCCCTGGGCGTCGGCGTCAGTGGCGGCTGTCGTCATGGGGGCACGCTAACGGGGCGGGGAAGGTGCGGCGAGCGGTTGAGCACGGGCTGCACGAGGAAGCCGGTGAGGGCGCCCCGTCCCCACGGACCCTCACCGGCGGTCTGTCACGAGCCGTACGTCAGGCGCGTACGAGCTCCCGGTCCTCGTCGTCCTTGCCGGCCCCGGCGTCCTCGCCGGACAGGGCGCGCAGGCCCTCGCCCTCGACGTCGACGTTGGGCAGCGCCCGGTCCAGCCACTTCGGCAGCCACCAGGCGCGCTTGCCGAGCAGGGCGAGCACCGCCGGAACGATCGCCATGCGGACGACGAACGCGTCGAAGAAGACCGCGATGGCGAGGCCGAAGCCGATCATCTTGATCATGGACTCGCTGGAGGTGATGAAGCCGCTGAAGACGGAGATCATGATGACCGCCGCGGCGGCCACGACCCGCGCGCTGTGCCGGAAGCCGGTCACCACGGCCTGGCCGGGCGTCTCGCCGTGGACGTACGCCTCCCGCATCCGGGTCACCAGGAACACCTCGTAGTCCATGGCGAGGCCGAAGACCACGCCCACCATGAAGATCGGCATCATCGACATGATCGGGCCGGTCTGCTCGACGCCGAGCAGGCCGCCGAGCCAGCCCCACTGGAAGACCGCGACGACGGCGCCGAGCGCGGCGAGCACGCTGAGCAGGAAGCCGAGGGCCGCCTTCAGCGGGACCAGGATGGAGCGGAAGACCGCGATCAGGAGGAGGAAGGCGAGGCCGACCACCAGCGCCAGGTACGGGACCAGCGCGTCGTTGAGCTTCTGCGAGAAGTCGATGTTCATCGCGGTGGTGCCGGTGACCAGGACCCGTGCGCCGGTGTCGGCCTTGACGTCGGCGCTCTGGTCGCGGATGGCGTGCACCAGGTTCTCGGTCTGCACCGAGGACGGCTTGGAGTCCGGGATCACCGTGATCGTCGCGGTGTCGCCGGCCTTGTTGAACGCCGCCGGGGTCACCGTCACGACGTCCTTGAGGCCCTTGATGTCGTCGGCCACCTTGCTGGCCGCCTTCTTCGGGGCGTCGCTGCCCTTGGCGTCGACCACGATCATCAGTGGCCCGTTGAAGCCGGGACCGAAGCCCTCCGACAGCAGGTCGTAGGCGCGGCGCTGGGTCGTGGACGTGGGCTGCGAGCCGTCGTCGGGCAGGCCCAGTTCGAGCTGGGTGGCCGGGAGGGCGATCGCGCCCAGCCCGGCCACGCCGAGCAGCAGCACGGCTGCCGGGCGGCGGACCACGAAGCTCGCCCAGCGGGCGCCCAGGCCGGGCTTGTCCTGCCGGACGGCATGGGCGTGCGTCCGGCGCTTCTCGCCCGCGGCCCTGACCTTCCGGCCCGCGTAGCCGAGCATCGCCGGGATCATGGTGAGCGCGATGAGGACGGCGACCACGACCGTGCCCGCCGCCGCGAGGCCCATCTTCGTCAGCATGGGCACGCCGACGACCGAGAGGCCCGCGAGCGCGATCACGACCGTGAGGCCCGCGAAGACCACCGCCGAGCCCGCCGTACCGGCGGCGCGGCCGACCGCCTCCTCGCGGTCGCGGCCCTCGGCCAGTTCGCTGCGGTAGCGGGAGACGATGAACAGCGCGTAGTCGATGCCGACCGCGAGACCGATCATCATCGCCAGGGTGGACGTGGTGTCGCCGAGGTCGAGCGCCTTGGCGAGGGCGGTGATGGTGGAGACGCCGATGCCCACGCCGATGATCGCCGTCAGCAGCGGCAGTCCGGCCGCGACCAGTGAGCCCAGGGTGATGACGAGGACGACGGCGGCGATGGCGAGACCGATGGCCTCACCGGCGCCGCCCGCGCCGGCCCCGGACTGGAGCGCGTCCCCGCCGACCTCGACGGTCAGCCCGGCCTTCTGGGCGTCGTGGCCGGCCGCCTCCAGCGCGTCGCGGGAGGAGTCCTTGAGTTCGGTGCCGGAGACGTCGTAACGCACCGAGGCGTAGGCGACCGTGCCGTCCTTGCTGACGGCGTGCTGCTTGTAGGGGTCGGTGACGGAGGTGACCTCGGAGCCGGCGGCCAGTTCCTTCACGGTCTTCTTGACGGTCGCCCTGTTGAGTTTGTCCGTCATCTTCTCGCCGGCCGGCGCCTTGAAGACGACCCGCGCGGTGGCGCCGTCGGAGCTGGAGCCGGGGAAGCGCTGGTCCAGCAGGTCGAAGGCCTTCTGGGCCTCGGTGCCGGGGATCGAGAAGGAGCTGGAGCCGGCCGCGGGGGCGGAGGCGGCGGCGACGCCGGCGAGGGTCAGCAGCGCCACCCATATGAGGGCGACGTAGTGCCGTCGCCGAAAGGCGAACCGGCCGAGTTTGTAGAGAAACGTGGCCACGGGGGCGTACTCCCGGTCAGGTCGTGGGGTTTTCAGGGCAGGGGTGATCAACCCGGTGGGTGGCAGGGCTGATCGGCCCGACGACGTGAGCGGAGACGTCAGGTGGGCAGGCTGCGGGGATGGGTCAGCAGGCGGGTGCGCCGAGGGCGGGCAGCACCACGGCGTCGATGTACGACAGCAGGAAGGTCTGGGTGGGCGGCTGCTCGTCGATCAGCGAGCGGGCAGCGAATCCACCGATCATCATGTGCATCACGAAGTCGATCGCCGGGTTGTCCGCACGGACCTCGCCCCGGTCGATCGCCCGCTGCAGCACGGTCCGGAAACCGGCCATCTCGGGCTCGATCAGGTGCTCCTTGAAGGCCTGCAGGAGATCCGGGTTGCCGTGGATCGCCATGGCGAGGCCCCGCATCAGCGCGGAGCTCTGCTCCATCTCGCAGTCGTCGGAGCGCATGGTCATGGCGTGCAGGTCGCCGCGGAGCGAGCCGGTGTCGATCTCGCCGATCGCGGCCCCGGGCTTCTGGTACCGGACCGCCTTGGCCACCAGTTCGGCCTTCCCGCCCCACTGGCGGTAGAGGGTGGCCTTGCTGGACTTGGTACGGGTGGCGACGGCGTCCATGGTGAGGGCGTCGTAGCCGACCTCACGGAGCAGGTCGAGCACGGCCTCGTACAGCTCGGCCTCACGCTCGGGCGTGATGCGACTGCGACGCGCCGTTGCGACCTCAGTCATGCCACTCACCCTTCGCTGCTCCCTCGTCACCTTCGTGCTTACACCCCCGAAGATACCCTGCGATCTACAGAAACGAAACCGTTTCGTACGTGTGCTGTCTCACGCGGACGGGAAATCCGTGAGCTGCCACGAGTTGCTGGCCCTCCGCCCCCGGAAAAGCATGGGGAGGTGAGCTATCTGCGCCAGCCGCACCTCAGCGGCGACCTGTTGTGCTTCGTGGCCGAGGACGACCTCTGGCTGACCTCGCTCGACGCCCCGGGCCGCGCCTGGCGGCTCACCGTCGACCGCACCAAGACCGGCCACCCGCGCTTCTCCCCCGACGGCCGCCGGATCGCGTACACGAGCTGGCGGAGCCTGGTGCCCGAGATCCACCTGGTCGACGTCGACGGCGGCCCCGGCCGGCAGCTGACGTACTGGGGCAGCGCCGACACCCGGGTGAGCGGCTGGACCCCGGAGGGGGACATCCTGGCGGTCGCCTCGCACGGCCAGCCCTTCTCCTACTTCACCTGGGCCTACAAGGTCTCCCCCGACGGCGACCCGGGCCGCGAACTGCCCTGGGGGCCGGTCGCCGACATCCAGGTCGCCGACATCGCCGGCGAACGCAGGACCCTGCTGCTCACCGGCACCCCGCCGCACGAACCGGCCGGCTGGAAGCGCTACCGGGGCGGCGCCATGGGCCGGCTGTGGCTGCACGGGCAGCGGCTCCTCGACGGCATCGGCGGCCACCTCGACTCCCCCATGTTCGTCGGCGGCCGCATCGCCTTCCTCTCCGACCACGAGGGCGTCGGCAACCTCTACTCCTGCGCCCACGACGGCTCCGACCTGCGCCGGCACACCGACCACGACGCCTTCTACGCCCGAAACGCCGCCAGCGACGGCAGCAGGGTCGTGTACCAGTGCGCGGGCGACCTCTGGCTCGTCGACGACCTCGGCCCGGACGCCGCACCGCGCCGCCTCGACGTACGCCTGTCCGGCCCCCGGGCCGGGCGCCGCCCCTACCAGGTGCCGGCCGCCCAGCACGTCGACGGCGTCTCCGTCGACGAGACCGGGCGGGCCGGCGCCGTCGTCGTCCGCGGCAGCCTGTACTGGCTCACCCACCGCGACGGACCGGCCCGCACCATCGCCGACACCCCGGGGGTACGGGTGCGGCTCCCGGAGATGCTCGGTTCGACCGGGCAGATCGCCTACGTCACCGACGCCGGCGGCGAGGACGCCGTCGAGATCGCCCACCTGCCCCGGGCGACCGGCGCCCGCCCACCGCGCCGGCTTGCCTGCGGGAAGCTGGGCCGGGTGCTCGAACTGGTCGCGGACCCCCTCGGCGAACGGCTGGCCGTGGCGGCACACGACGGCAGGCTGCTGCTCATCGACGCGACCGAGGAGGTGGGCGACGTTGCCGGAGTCGACCAAGCCGACGGCGTTGACGACATGGACGGAGTTGACGACGTTGACCGAGTTGACCGAGTTGACGGCGTTGACAGCGTTGACGCTTCTGGTCCCGTCGGCATTGATCCTGTTGACGGTGCGGGCTCCGACGACGTGGTCACCGAGCTGATCCAGTCGGTCAACGGACCGGTCCGTGATCTGGCCTTCTCACCGGACGGGTCATGGTTGACCTGGTCGCATCCGGGCATCGGCCGTTCGCTGCGGCAGATCAAGATGGCCCGCATCAGCGACCGGCTCGTCATCGACGTCACCAACGGCCGCTTCGAGGACGAGAACCCGGTCTTCACCCGCGACGGCCGCTACCTCGCGTTCCTGTCCTGGCGCGGCTTCGACCCGGTGTACGACGTGCACACCGGCGACCTGTCGTTCCCGCTCGGCTGCCGCCCCTACCTGGTCCCGCTCTCCTCGGCGACCCCCTCCCCGTTCGCGCTCAACCCGGACGGGCGGCCGGCCGCCGGCGGCCTGGACCCCGTCGAGGACGAGGAACCCGGCGAGGGCGGCGCGGTGACGGTCGAGGTGGAGGGGCTGGAGAGCCGGGTGACCCCGTTCCCGGTCACCGCCTCCAAGTACTCGGCGCTGTACCCGGTCGCGGGCGGCGGCCTGGTCTGGCTGCGCTGGCCGATCTCGGGCGCGCTGGGCGAGACCTTCGTCAACCCGGCCGACACCAGCGGACGGCCGACCCTGGAGTACTTCAACATCACCAAGGCGAAAAAGTCCGAACTCGTGGACCACCTCGACTGGTTCACGGTCAGCGGCGACGGCAGCCGACTGGTCGTGGTCGACGAGGGCGAGCTGCGGGCGGTGCCGTCGACCGAGTCCGGCGACGGCGACACGACCGTCTGGATCGACCTGCGCCGCATCCTGCACGAGGTCGACCCGCCCGCCGAGTGGCGCCAGTCGTACGCCGAGGCCGGCCGCCTCATCCGGGACTACTTCTGGGACCCCGGGATGTGCGGCATCGACTGGGACGGTGTGCTCGACCAGTACCGGCCCCTGGTCGAACGGGTCGCGTCCCCCGACGACTTCGCCGACCTCCTCCGCGAGGTCCTCGGCGAGCTGGGCACCTCGCACGCCTACGTCACCCCGGCCCGCCGCAACGAGGGCCCGCCGCACTACCAGCGCCTCCAGGGCCTGCTCGGCGCCAACTTCGTACGCCGGGACGGCGGCTGGACGGTCAAGCGGATCCTGCCCGGCGACTCCTCCGACTCCAAGGCGCGTTCCCCGCTCGCGGGCACCGGCATCCGGGAGGGCGCGGTCCTCACCCACATCGACGGCAGGCCGGTGGACCCGGTGACCGGGCCGTTCCCGCTGCTCGCGGGGGCGGGGGCCACGACGGTGGAGCTGACGTTCGCCCCGGGCGAGGGCGAGTCGGGGCCGCCGCGCCGGGTCGCCGTCCTCCCGCTGATCGACGAACGGCCGCTGCGCTACCAGGACTGGGTGGCCAAACGCCGTGAGGTGGTACGGGAGATGAGCGGCGGGAAGTGCGGCTACCTGCACATCCCGGACATGGGCGGCTCAGGCTGGGCCCAGTTCAACCGCGATCTGCGGATGGAGGTCTCCCGGCCGGCGCTCATCGTCGACGTGCGCGGCAACGCGGGCGGCCACATCAGCGAACTCGTCGTGGAGCAGCTCACCCGGACCATCCTCGGCTGGGACCTGACGAGGAACGCCCAGCCGGTGTCGTACGCCTCCAACGCCCCGCGCGGCCCGATCGTCGCGCTGACCGACGAGGCCACCTCCTCCGACGGCGACATGATCGCGGCCGCGATCAAGCTGCTGAAGCTCGGCCCGGTCGTCGGCCAGCGCACCTGGGGCGGAGTGGTCGGCATGACCGGCCGCCACCGCCTGGGCGACGGCACGGTGATCACGGTGCCGATGAACGCGGCCTGGTTCGAGGACTACGGCTGGTCCGTCGAGAACCACGGCGTCGCCCCCGACCTGGAGGTCCTGCGCACCCCCCTGGACTGGGCGGAGGGCCGCCACGTCGAGATGGACGACGCCATCCAACTGGCCCTGGACCTCCTGACCGACCACCCGGCGGCAGTCCCACCCGACCACAGCGAGGTACCGAACCGCTCCCGCCCGAAGCTTCCCCCACGGTCTACTTGAGACGCCGGGGAGCGTCCCTACCAAAGGGGCGCTGGGGGTACCCCCGGCCGAAGGCTGGGGGAGGAACTGCGCGACCAGCCCCCACCACCCCGCACCCGCCCCCCACCGCAACCCACTCCCCCCTGGGCGCACAAAACGCAGGGCACCCTCCAAAAGAAGGGCGCCCCACGCCAATTCGGCCAAGCCAAGTGCAACGACTACGCGTCGTAGTCCTGGTCGAACCGGTCCTGCATCTCCTGCTCGGTGTCGTCCATGTTCTGACGACCGCGCTCAGTCATCTGCCGGCCGCGCTCCTGCGCCTGCTGACCGCGCTGCTGCGTGTGCTGGGCACCCTGCTGGCCACGCTGCTGGGTGGGCTGGGCGCCCTGCTGCGCCTGCTGGCCGCGCTGCGGGGCCTGCTGCCGGCCCTCCTGCGCCTTCTGCTTGGCCTGTCCCTGCATCTTGCCGGCCTTGTCCTTCATACCCATGTGGGTTCACTCCCGTGGAGGGTGAGGGGATCGGCCCTCAGTGGGGCCTCGACCAGACTCACACGGGCCGACTACGCGCGCATTTCGATCAATGACGGTGCGTAGCGCGCGCCTCCTCGTCGGCCGCCCCACCTGCACCGACGAGCCCAGTGCGGATGCCCTGCAGCCGGGGCGCGAACCGCTTCATCTCCCGCTGCCCGACCGTACCGATCAGTGCCGGCAGGTACCCGCGCACGCCCTGCATCCCGCGCAGCCACCGCTGCCCGTACACGTGCGCGGAGCGCCGCTCGATGCCGGCCACGATCCGGTCCACGGCCGGACCCAGCGGGTACGTCTTGTTCGCCGGCCACGGCAGCCGCTGCCGCAACTCCCGCATCACCTCGTCCTGGTCGGCGCCGCGCACCATGTCGGTGTCCGTCCAGGACAGGTACCCGACCCCGACCCGCACGCCCTGGTGGCCGACCTCGGCGCGCAGGCTGTGCGCGTACGCCTCCACGCCCGCCTTGGACGCGCAGTACGCCGTCATCATCGGCGCCGGTGTGATCGCGGCCAGCGAGGCGATCTGCAGCAGATAGCCGCGGCTCTCCGTGAGCACCGGCAGGAACGCCCGCCCCGTCACCGCCGAGCCGATCAGGTTGACCTCGATCACCCGCCGCCAGGCGTCGGGGTCGGAGTCGGCGAACGGACCGCCGTTCGCCACCCCGGCGTTGGCCACCACGATGTCGACCTTCCCGAACCGCTCCTTGACCTCCCGGGCGACCCGGCCCATCGCCTCGTGGTCGGTGACGTCGGCGTACCAGTGGGCGCTGTCGCTGTGCAGCCTGCCGGAGACCTCCTTGAGGGCCTCCTCCTCAAGGCCGACCAGCGCGACCCGCGCCCCGCGCGCGGAGAGCTTGCGGGCGAGCAACTCGCCGACACCGCGCGCCGCTCCGGTGACGACGGCGACCTGCCCTTCGAGACCGACCCTGCTCATGAGCCCTCCTTGATCCGCGCGGGCCCGTCGGCGCCGGCTTCCTGAGGGGCGCCGGTCACGTACGCGGTGACCAGTTCCCGGATCTTTCCGTTGACCAGCTCCGGTGCCTCGACCGGAGTCATGTGGCCCATGCCCGGCAGTTCGGTGAGGCCGAGGGGGTGCGGCAGCGCGGCGATCAGCGCGCGGGCGTGCACCGGGGGCGTGAGCCGGTCGGCCGTGCCGGTGACGACCGCGGTGGGCGCGCTCAACTCCCGTACGCCGTGGTCGAGGTCGAGCTGCGCGAGGACGCGGGCCCAGGTGTGGCGCACCGCGCGCGGACAGGCGTGCACGATCCGCGCGCACGCCTCGACCATGTGCGGGGCGGAACCCGGACCCATGGTCGCGTACCTGAGGATGCGCCGCGCGAGGGGCGTGACAGGACCGAGCGGGGCGCGCGAGGCCAGGACCCGCGTGGTCAGCCAGGTGCGCAGGCCGCCGGCGCGCAACGGCAGCACGCGCGCCTCGGCGACCAGCCGCGAGCTGCCGGTGCTGCACAGCAGGACGGCGGCGGCGTGCTCACGGAAGCGGGGGCGCGCGGCGGCCGCCATGACGGTCATGCCGCCCATGGAGTGGCCGACGATCACGGCACGCTCCCCGCGGGCAAGGGTGTGCGCGAGCACCGCTTCGAGGTCGTCCGCCAGCGCCCGGGTGGTGCACGCGGAGCTCGCGGGACTGCGCCCGTGCCCCCTCTGGTCGTAGGCGATCACCCGGTGGTCGACGGCCAGTTCGCGTGTCTGCGCCGCCCAGAAGGCGGTCGAGCAGGTCCAGCCGTGGGCGAGGACGACGGGCGGCGCGTCCTCGGGGCCGTGCACCTCGACGTGCAGGCGGGCGCCGTCGGCGGAGACGACGGTGAGTTCGCGGGCGGGGGCGGGCGGCGCGTACGGCCCGGAGGTCACGTGGGTGAGCCGGCTCATGCCCCCACCTCCGCACCGGCCATGTCGCTGCCGCCGGCGCCGACACGCGGCAGGGGCGCGCGGATCACGTCGTACTCCGCGAGGTCCACCCGCTGGGTCGCGCGCCGGAACTCCGTGGTCGTACCGGGCCAGACGGTGGTGTTGCGGCCGCTCGCGTCGAGGTACCAGCTGGTGCAGCCGCCGGTGTTCCAGACGGTGCGCTGCATGCGCTCCTGGACCTTGTGGTTCCAGGCGGCAACGGCACCGGGGCGCGCGTCCAGGGCCGCCCGCCCGCCGAGCACGCGGAGCTGGCGCAGGTAGTCGGCCAGGTAGTTCAGCTGGGACTCGATCATGAGGATCATGGAGGAGTTCCCGAGGCCGGTGTTGGGCCCGATGATCGTCATCCAGTTGGGGAACCCGGCGACCGAGGCGCCGCGCAGCGCCGCCATGCCGCCCTTCCAGGTCTCCGCGAGGGTCCGCCCGTCGGCGCCGACGACCCGCTCCGCGATGGGCATGTCGGTGACGTGGAAGCCGGTGCCGAAGATGATCGCGTCGACCTCGGCGCTGCCGCCGTCGGCCGCGACGAGGGTCGAGCCGCGGATCTCGCTGAGCCCGCTCGTCACCACGTCCACGTTCGGCTGGGCCAGCGCCGGATAGTAGGTGCTGGAGAGCAGGATCCGCTTGCAGCCGATGCGGTAGTCCGGGGTGAGCCTGGCGCGCAGCGCGGGGTCCTTGATCGCGCGGGCCATGTTGCGCTTGGCGAGGCTCTCCACCAGGCCGAGTTCGTCGGGCCGCTTGGTGAACGCCTGGACCTGGAGTTCCCTGATCCCCCACAGGAGGCCGCGCCGGGCCTGGGTGGTGAAGGGCAGCGCGCGGTGCAGCCGGCGCTCGGCGGCGCTGATGGCCCGGTCGACGCGGGGCATCACCCACGGCGGGGTGCGCTGGAAGAGGGTGAGGCGGTCGACCTCGGGCTGGACGGCGGGCACGATCTGGATCGCGGAGGCGCCGGTGCCGACCATGGCGACCCGCTTGCCGCGCAGGTCGTAGTCGTGGTCCCAGCGGGCCGAGTGGAAGACCTTGCCGGGGAAGGAGTCCAGCCCCGGGATCTCGGGGATCTTCGGGTCGGACAGCGGCCCGGTGGCGGAGACGACGACGTCGGCGGAGAAGGTGCCGGCGGCGGTCTCGATCTCCCAGCGCAGCGCCTCCGCGTCCCAGGCCATCCGCTTGACCTCGGCGTCGAAGCGGAGGTGCGGCCGGAGCCCGAACACGTCGGCGACGTGCTCCAGGTAGGCGCGGATGTGCTCCTGCCCGGAGAAGGTGCGCGGCCAGTCGGGGTTGGGTGCGAAGGAGAAGGAGTACAGGTGGGAGGGGACGTCGCAGGCGCACCCCGGATAGCTGTTGTCCCGCCAGGTGCCGCCGACGCTGCCGGCCCGTTCCAGGACGACGAAGTCGGTGATCCCCTCCCTGCGCAACCGCACGGCCGCGCCCAGCCCGCCGAACCCGGACCCGATCACCGCCACCCGTACATGCTCGTGCTGGGCCATCCCGGAGCCTCCACACCTCGCCCGTGATTACGCCAGTGAACACTGGCACGGTTGGACTGTAGAGCAGCTCCGTACCGATGGGTAGGCCCCGGACGGAGGAAAGTTACCGGCGGTACAACATAGGCTGCGCACGTGACGGACGACGGCGGACGAACGACCTCCACGGCCTCCGCCCCGGGCGGCGGCCGCGAGTACCGCATGGAGGAACTGGCCGCACGGGCCGGCATCACCGTGCGCACCCTGCGCTTCTACCGCGAACGCAAGCTGATCCGGCCACCCCGCCGCGAGGGCCGTATCGCCTGGTACGACGACCACCACCTGGCCCGGCTGCGCACGATCTCGGCGCTCCTGGAACGCGGTCACACCCTGAACGGCATCGCGGAGCTCGCCGAAGCCCTCGACCAGGGCCGCAACGTCGCCGACCTGGTCGGCGTCGGCACCCCCACCGAGGAGGAGCCGGTCCGCCTCACCCCCGAGGAGCTCGCCGCGCGCTTCGAGGGCGAGGTCACCCCGGAGAACCTCGCCGCCGCCATGGACCTCGGCTACCTCGGCACCGACGGCGACGACATCGTCCACATCAGCCGCCGCCTGCTGGACGCCTCCGAGGCCCTGGTCCGCGAGGGCTTCCCGCTCGCCGAGGTGCTGGCCGCCGGCCGCAGCGTCCGCCGGCACGCGGACGCCCTCGCCGAACTCTTCGCCGACCTCGTCCTGCGCCACGGCCCCGAGGAGGACATGGAGCGCCTGCGCCCGCTGGCCCGCAGCGTGGTGGAGGCGGAGGTGTCACTGGCGCTGGACCGGCGGCTGCGGAAGAACCCGTAGAGGGACCGGTCAGAAGTCGTCAGAGGTCGTACACCACGGTGACCGGCGCATGGTCGGACCACCGCTCGGCATGCGTGGCCGCCCGCTCCACGAACCCCTTGACCGCCTTGCCCGCGAGTCCGGGCGTGCTCAGCTGGTAGTCGATGCGCCATCCCGAATCGTTGTCGAAGGCCCGCCCCCGGTACGACCACCAGGTGTACGGCCCCTCGGCGTCCGGATGCAGCGCGCGCACGACGTCGACGTACCCGCCGTCGGCCGGGTCCAGGACCTTGCCGAGCCAGTCCCGCTCCTCCGGGAGGAAGCCGGAGTTCTTGGTGTTGCCGCGCCAGTTCTTCAGGTCGGCCTGCCGGTGGGCGATGTTCCAGTCGCCGCAGACGACCACCTCGCGGCCGTCGGCGGCGGCCCGCTCGCGCAGGTCCTTCAGATGGGCGAGGAACTCGGTCATGAACCGGTACTTCTCGTCCTGCCGCTCGGTGCCGACCTCTCCGGAGGGGAGATAGAGGGAGGCGACGGTGACCCCGGGCAGGTCGGCCTCGACGTAGCGCCCGCTCGCGTCGAACTCGTCCGATCCGAAGCCGACGCACACCCGGTCCGGCTCACGCCGGGTGTACAGGGAGACACCCGCGCGCCCCTTGGCGGCCGCGGGGGCGTGCACCACATGCCACCCGCCGGGCGCGCGCACCTCTTCCGGGAGCTGCTGCGGCTCGGCGCGCACCTCCTGGAGGCAGAGCACGTCCGCGGAGGTCTCCGCGAGCCACTCCACGAAGCCCTTCTTCGCGGCGGCCCGCAGTCCGTTCACATTCACCGAGGTCACAGTCAGCACCAGGGCACGATACCGGCACACTGGACGGAGTCCCGATGCCCACCGCGTTCACCGCCTGCACGAATATACGATGCCCCACATGGATATACGCCCAGTCGCCTTCGACCACCCCGACGCCGTCAAGCTGAACGACGAGGTCCAGGCCGAGTACCAGCAGCGCTACGGCGACGGCGGCGACGCCACCGTCCTCGGCACGGCCGACTTCGCACCGCCGAACGGCATCTACCTGATCGCGTACGACGAGTCCGACCGCCCGGTGGCCACCGGCGGCTGGCGCAGCCAGGACGCGAACGGCGAGGGCAACGAGGACGGCGACGCCGAGCTCAAGCGCATGTTCGTCGTCGAGGCGATGCGCGGTCGCGGTCTCGCCCGCCGCATGCTCGCGGCCCTGGAGGCCGACGCCCGCGCGGCCGGCCGCCTGCGCATGGTCCTGGAGACCGGCACCAAGCAGCCGGAGGCCATCGCCCTCTACACCTCCAGCGGCTACGAACCGTGCGTCAAGTTCGGCTACTACCGCCACTACGAGTCCAGCCGCTGCTTCGCCAAGGCCCTGCGGGCGGACCTGCCGGCGGACCGGTAGGCCGCAACTGCCGGAACAGACCTGCCGGGTGGCGGCCGAGCCGCCACCCACCGGGCCGGCGGTCCGGGGAACGACGAAGACCCCGCACGATCTTCACGATCGTGCGGGGTCTCACCGTGCAGTGGACCTGAGGGGATTCGAACCCCTGGCCCCCTCGATGCGAACGAGGTGCGCTACCGGACTGCGCCACAGGCCCTTGCAACGAGTGAAACTCTAGCATCCCCGTCGGGGTGCTTGGAAATCCGTTCCCTGACTGGTCAGGCGTGGGGTGCCGAGGCGCCCCACGCCTTCGGCGTCAGGTCATTCGTTGGCCGCGCGGGGGCGGTCGCCGTCCTCGTACTGGTCGAAGAGGGGCGTGCGGCCGCGTTCGCGTGCCCGGCGGGCGGAGGCCGCGTTGGGGGTCCCCCCGCGCGGGCGCCGCCGAGCGTGCGGGACGGCGTCGGTCCGGCCGTCCGCCTCCGCCGTCTTGTCGTCGGCGGCGGGCGCCGCCTCCTCCGCCTCGGCCTGGGGCGCCGCGGGCCTGCTCTCCTGTTCCGACGCGACGGCGCTGGACCGCGCCGAGCTCCACGCGTCCGGCGCCCCCAGGTCCACTTCGGAGGTGGCGCGCGGTGCGACCGGTGCGGTCACGTAGGTCGGCAGCGGCACCGGCACCGGGTCCCAGCTGTCGCCGTGCCCGGGGCGCCGCTGCCGCTCACGCTGCTGGTCGACCCACTCGGCGTGGTCGGTCTGCTCGACGAGGGCGCGCCGGTCGGCGGCGAGTGCGGACAGGCCGGGGTCGGTGCCGGTCCCTGGTCCCTCCTCCGGTTCGTCCGCGCCGACGGCCGCCGGGTCGAGGGGCGCGCGCCGGCGCGGCTGGCGTTCCCGCAACCGTTGTGCGGCGACCTCGGCCTGACGCCGGTCCATCTGGTAGGCGAAGCGCCGGCGCTCCTGTGCCCGCAGGTAGGCGATGTAGGCGCTGAGCATGACGGCGGGCACGCCCGGCGCCCACAGGAACGCCAGTCCTCCGACGGCGGCGACGATCGCGCCCAGCGTGAAGGCGACGAAGAGCATGACGGTGGTGCGCCGACGGCGGGCGAGCGCCTTCGAGCGCCGGGCGCGTTCCGCGGCCGCCTGTGCGGAGGGCGCGCGCCGGGGGGTCGGAATCTGTTTGCGGGCGGGCGCGGGACCGGACTTGGGCGCGGGACCCGACTTGGGCGCGGAGGCGGAAGCCGGGGCCGGGACGGATGCGGTGCCCGTCTGGCGGGGCGGCGCGGATGTGGCCGTCGACGCGGCCGTCTGGTCGCGCGCCGGTTCCTGGCGTCCGGGTTCCTGGCGTCCGGGTGCCTCCGGACCCCTCTCCGCCGGGACGTCCGCCCGGACCTGACGGCGGGTCGGGTGCATGGCGAAGGCCCGGACGTCCACCGAGTCGGTGGCGGCGTCCGGTTCACGGGCGTCCTGCTCCCCCTCCGAGGCGGAGCGCGCCCGCAGGTCCCTGGCGTACCGACGCTCCATCCCCGCCCGTCCGGACAGCAGCCGGATGGCGGTGCTGAAGCGTTCCGTCGGACGGGCCTCGTTCAGCTCGTCCTGCCTACGGAGCCACATCGGCACCAAGTAGGCGGCCCAGGCCCCGACGATGACTGCGTAGATGAGGCCGCTGCTGCTCACGCCTCACACGGTAGAGGGGTTTGCGTGGGGCCATCTGCCAATTGCGCCGGTGTGTCGCACGATCTGGCTGATATTTCGAGCTTTTTTTGTGACCGATGCGATCAGTAGGCCGCCGGAGCCGCGAATTCAACGCCCCGAGATGGTCAAGAACCGATCAATTTCGAACACGCATTCAATTAGTTCGGCTAGCCGGGATTCCCTGGGGTGTTCTGCGGATTGCGCGGCACATGCGGGGGCGTGCCCGTGCCCGTCGAGCCCGGCGCCTTCGCGGACGCGCTCTGCGAGCGTGCCCGCTGCCAGCGGCCGAGCAACCCCTCGGGCACCTCTTCCGCGGTGAGGGCGAAGACGAGGTGGTCGCGCCAGGCGCCGTCGATGTGGAGATAACGCGGCCGCAGCCCCTCCTCGCGGAATCCGAGTTTCTCCACGACCCGGCGGCTGGGCCGGTTCTCGGGGCGAATGCAGACCTCGATGCGGTGCAGACCAACGGTCCGGAAACAGTGGTCCACCACGAGCGCGACGGCGGTCGGCATCACCCCGCGGCCGGCCACCGACTGGTCCACCCAGTAGCCGACGTGTCCCGAGCACATCGACCCCCAGGTGATCCCGGCGACGGTCAACTGCCCGACCAGGCGCCCCTGGTACTCGATGACGAACGGCAGCATGCGGCCGGCGTTCGCCTCGGACCGCAGGTGCCGGACCATCTGCCGGTAGGTCGGCCGGTGCGCGATCGGCCCGCTGGGCGTGGGCGGCGGGATGGTGGCCTCCCAGGGGCGCAGCCAGTCCCGGTTGCGCCGGTTGACCTCGCGCCAGGCCCGCTGGTCGCGCACCCTTATGGGCCGGAGGACGACGTCGCCGTCCACCAGCACGACGGGCCAGGACAGGCTGTTCAGCTCGCACCCCCGCTGCTCGGCCCGGGGTGGTCGCCACCGCGGATCTGGTCGACGGCGTGCGCCAGCAGCGGTTCCAGGACGGCGAGGCCGTCCCGCACCCCGCCGGTGGACCCCGGAAGGTTGACGATCAGTGTCCGGCCCGCCACCCCGGCCAGGCCCCGGGAGAGCGCGGCGGTGGGCACCTTCTCCCGTCCGAACGCGCGGACGGCCTCGGCGATGCCCGGCACCTCGTAGTCGAGCACCGCACGGGTCGCCTCCGGCGTGCGGTCGGTGGGCGAGATCCCGGTGCCGCCGGTGGTGACGACGACGTCGTACCCCGCCTCGACCCCGGCGCGCAGCGCGGCCGCCACGGGGTCCCCGTCGGGCACGACCCGCGGCCCGTCCACGCTGAACCCGAGGTCCGCCAGGCCCGCCGCGACCAGCGGTCCGCCCCGGTCCTCGTAGACACCGGCGGCGGCCCGGTTGGAGGCGGTCACGACCAGCGCGCGATACGGCGCGCGCGGCACGCCATCGGCGGACGGCCCGGCGTTCACGCCCGGCTCCAGTCGCCCGACTTCCCGCCCGTCTTCTCCTCCACACGTACGTCCGTGATGACCGCTCCCTTGTCGACCGCCTTGACCATGTCGATCACGGTGAGCGCCGCGACGGAGACCGCCGTGAGCGCCTCCATCTCGACACCCGTGCGGTCCGTCGTCCTCACGGTGGCCAGGATCTCCACCGCGTCGTCCGCGACCGCCAGATCCAGTTTCACACCGGAGAGGGCCAAGGGGTGACACAGCGGGATCAGGTCCGGGGTGCGTTTGGCCCCCATGATCCCGGCGATGCGCGCGGTGGCGAGGGCGTCGCCCTTCGGAACGCCGTCGCCGCGCAGCAACTCGACCACGCGGGGCGAGACGAGGACGCGTCCGCTGGCGCGGGCGGTGCGCGCGGTCACGTCCTTGCCGGACACGTCGACCATGCGGGCGGCGCCCGCGTCGTCGAGGTGCGTCAGTCGGTCTGGCACGGAGGGTCCGGAGGTGTCCCCCCGGAAGGGCTCAGTCATGCTGTGTGGCGCTCCCGGTCCTGGCCCGTCGCGGTGCGGCGCTCGGGCCTGCTGTGCGCGACACGGTACCGCCAAGACGGCGCGCACCAGCGGGCAGGACCACCCGGCGGACGGGTACACGTGCGGGGCGGGGCACCCGGCGGACATCCGCCGGGCGGGCAGGACCCCCGTCAGCCGAGCAGGACGACCTCGACGTCGGTGCCGGGCTCGACGGACTCCACGTCCTCGGGTACGACGATCAGCGCGTCGGCGTGGGCCAGGGCCGCGACCAGGTGCGAACCGGCGCCGCCCACGGCGGTCACCTCGCCGTCGGCGTACGCCCCGCGCAGGAACTGCCTGCGCCCCTTGGGCGAGCCCAGCGCCTTGCCGGCCCTCAGGGTGGCCGTGGTGCGGGGCCGGTGGACGTCGTCGAGGCCCATCAGGGTGCGGATGGCGGGCCGCACGAACAGTTCGAAGGAGACGTACGACGACACGGGGTTGCCCGGCAGCGCCAGCAGGGGCGTGTGGTCGGGGCCGATGGTGCCGAAGCCCTGGGGCTTGCCGGGCTGCATGGCGAGCTTGCGGAAGTCGATGCCGCTGCCCGGCTCGTCCTCGTCGCCGACGTGCGCCAGGGCCTCCTTGACGACGTCGTACGCGCCCACGCTGACGCCGCCGGTGGTGACCAGCAGGTCGGCGCGGACGAGCTGGTCCTCGATGGTGGCGCGCAGGGTCTCGGCGTCGTCGACGACGGCGCCCACCCGGTAGGCGATGGCACCGGCGTCCCGGGCGGCAGCGGTGAGGGCGAAGCTGTTGGAGTCGTAGATCTGGCCGCTGCCGAGCGCCTCGTCGGGCTGGACGAGTTCGCTGCCGGTGGACACGACGACCACGCGCGGGCGCGGGCGCACGCGTGCCGTGCCGCGGCCGATCGCGGCGAGCAGCGCGATCTGCGGCGGACCGAGGACGGTGCCGGCCGCCAGGGCGAGGTCGCCGGCCTTCACGTCGCTGCCCCGCGCGCGTACGTGCGCGCGGGCCTCGGCCGGCCGGTGCACGCGCACGTGCCCCTCGGCGCCCTCGGGCGCGAGGCTGCGCGCCCGCATCCCGGCGACCGGCCCCTCGCCGAGTCCGCCGTCGGTCCACTCCACGGGGACCACCGCCTCGGCGCCGGGCGGCAGCGGGGCGCCGGTCATGATGCGGACCGCCTGGCCGGGGCCCACCGGGGTCAGCTCGGCCGCGCCCGCCGCGACGTCCCCGGCGACCTCCAGGACGGCCGGGAACTCCTCGCTCGCGCCCGCCACGTCCGCGACCCGCACCGCGTACCCGTCCATCGAGCTGTTGTCGAACGGCGGCAGCGAGAGCGGCACCGTGACGTCGTCGACCAGCACGCAGCCCTGGGCGTCGAGGAGTTGCAGCTCGATGGGCTCCAGGGGGCGGACGGCGGTGAGGATGTCCTCCAGGTGCTCGTCCACCGACCACAGGTGGTCCGGGCCGGCGGGGCGGGTCGCGGCGGTGCTCAACTCTGCTGCATCTCCTCGGCTACGTAACTGCGAAGCCAGGTCCGGAAGTCCGGGCCCAGGTCTTCACGTTCGCACGCGAGGCGGACAATGGCACGCAAGTAGTCGCCGCGGTCGCCGGTGTCATAGCGGCGCCCCTTGAAGACGACGCCGTGCACGGGGCCGCCGACCTTTTCGTCCTGGGCGAGCTGCTGGAGGGCGTCGGTGAGCTGGATCTCGCCGCCGCGGCCCGGCTCGGTGCGCCGCAGTATGTCGAAGACGTGCGGGTCGAGGACGTAGCGGCCGATCACCGCGTAGCTGGACGGGGCGTCCGCCGGGTCCGGCTTCTCGACCAGCCCTGTCACCTTCACGACGTCGCTGTCGGCGGTCGTCTCCACGGCCGCGGAGCCGTAGAGGTGGATCTGCTCCGGGTCGACCTCCATGAGCGCGATCACGCTGCCGCCGTGCTGCTCCTGGACCTCGATCATGCGCTGGAGCAGGGGGTCGCGCGGGTCGATCAGGTCGTCGCCGAGCAGGACGGCGAAGGGCTCGTGGCCCACGTGCGGGGCCGCGCAGAGCACGGCGTGACCGAGGCCCTTGGGGTCGCCCTGGCGGACGTAGTGCATGGTGGCCAGGTCGCTGGACTCCTGCACCTTGGCGAGCCGGCCGGCGTCGCCCTTCTTCTGGAGCGCCGACTCCAACTCGTAGTTGCGGTCGAAGTGGTCTTCCAGGGGACGCTTGTTGCGTCCGGTGATCATGAGGACGTCGTCGAGCCCCGCCGACACGGCCTCCTCGACCACGTACTGGATCGCCGGCTTGTCGACGACCGGCAGCATCTCCTTGGGAGTGGCCTTGGTGGCCGGCAGGAACCGGGTGCCGAGGCCCGCTGCAGGAATGACAGCCTTGCTGATCCTGGGGTGCGACTGAGTCATGTCCGCAACCTTATCCGGTGCCTTTGTGGAGAATCCGAGGCTCCGGGCATTTGGCACTCATATGAGCGGATAGGGAAGGATGCGGGAACGACCTGTGGAGCACGGTGGACCTGGGGCCGAGACTGACAAGCGAATGTTGCGCCGAGAATTCCTCGGGGTGAGGAACAGGTTGACGACGGATGTCGTCAGGGAGGCGGCCGACGCGCTGGCCGGGCACGCGCTGGAACTGCCCGAGTTGGCGCGTGCGCGCACGGTGGCGGCGTACGTCTCGGTCGGGAACGAGCCCGGCACGCTGACGCTGCTGGACGCGCTGGTCACGCGGGGGGTGCGGGTGCTGCTCCCCGCGCTCCTGCCGGACCACGACCTGGACTGGGGCGCGTACGCCGGGGAGGGCTCCCTCGCCCGGGTCCAACACGGCGGGAAGATGGCGCTGTTCGAGCCCTCCGGTGAACGCCTCGGGCCGGACGCCGTGCTCGGTGCGGACGCCGTGCTGCTGCCGGGGCTCGCGGTGGACGCGCGCGGGATGCGCCTGGGGCGCGGCGGAGGGTCGTACGACCGGGTGCTGGCGCGTCTGGAGCGCGCGGGTGCGCGCCCGGCGCTCGTGGTGTTGCTGTACGACACGGAGGTCGTCGGGCGGGTGCCCGCCGAGGCGCACGACCTGCCGGTGCAGGCGGTGGTGACGCCGTCCGGGGTGCGCCGGTTCGCGAGCCCCTGAGCCGCCCTCGGCCGCCCTCGTGGCAGCCCTCCGTGCGAAACGGCCCTCCACGCGTGCGTGGAGGGCCGTTTCAGCGCCGGTGACCGGTCGGGCTCAGGTCGTCGGGCTCAGGTCGTCGGACTCAGGGTTTGAGGACGAGGGTGTCGCCGGTGCTCTTGTCGACCGCCTGGTCGGAGAACGACCACGAGAGCAGTTCGCCGTCGGCCCATTTGCCCGTCTGGTCGGTGTAGTGGGCGCTGAAGGCGTGACCGGAGGCTCCGGTCAGGTTGATCCACTTGGATTTGTCGAAGTCGTCGAGGTTGACGACCATCCGCATGGACGGGACCCAGACGACGCCGTAGCCGCCGGCGGCGTTCCAGCCGGTCGCGTCGACCGTGGCCTCGCCGCCGCTGAGCTTCCAGGGGCCGCGGTTGAGGATGTACTTGACGACGGCGGGGCCGTCGGTGCCCAGGGTCTGGTTCTTCAGGAACAGGCGGTGCAGCCGGCCCCAGCTCCAGGTGTCGATGTCCTTGCCGAGCTTGGCGGTCAGCTCCCAGCGGGCGTCGATCATGGCGCGCTTGAAGAGCTCGTCCATGTTGTCGGCCTTGGGGCGGTCACCCGCGCCGGCCGGCGTCTTCCACCAGTCGCTGTCGGGCTTGTTCATGAGGTTGCGGACCACCTCGAACCAGCGGTCGCCACCGTCCGGCTGGGCCTGGTCGGCGTCGCGCTCGCCGCACTCGCGCACCTTGGTGTCGTCGTCCACCGGACCGGTGCTGTCGATCTTGTCGACCCACAGGCACTGGCCCTTGACCCGCAGCTCCTTGGGCAGCTTGTTGCCGAAGGCGAGCTTGAGGATGTTGCGCCAGACCGAGTTGAAGTAGGCCGCGGCCGCGGAGTCGGCGTCCTGGGTGTAGTCCCAGCCCTCCAGGAGCTTCTGCGCCTCCCGGACGTCCTTGTCGTCCAGGTTGATCTTCAGCAGCTTGGGAACCAGCAGCTTGGCGATCTCGCTGCTGTTGTCCGTCTGCATCTGGCGCATGTCGTCGGTGGAGATCTTGCCGCCGTCCTTGATCTTCGACTCGATCAGGTCGGTGATGCGCTGGCTGCGGGTGCCGTAGCCCCAGTCCGTGGTGAGCGTGTAGGGGTACTTGTCCTTGTCGATCACGGCCTGGTTGGCGGTGACGATGTAGCCGCGCTTCGGGTTGTACTCGTAGGGCAGCTCGTCCTGCTTGATGAAGCCGGTCCACTTGTACTTGGAGTCCCAGCCCGGCGCCGGGATGGAGCCGTCGTCCGCCGAGGAGCGCGTGGGGATCTTGCCGGGCAGCGTGTAGCCGATGTTGTTCTTGGTGTCGGCGTAGATCAGGTTCTGCGAGGGCACGTCGAACTGGGCCGCCGCGCTCCGGAAGGAGTCCCAGTCGGACGCCTTGTCGAGGGCGAAGACGGCGTCCATGGTGGTGCCCGGGTCCAGGGCGGTCCAGCGCAGGGCGATGCCGTAGCCGTCGCCGCGGTCGGGTGCGGCGGTGTCGACGGTGGCCTTCTTGCCGACCTGGACGAGTTCGTCGTCGCGGTCGGACAGCAGCGGCATGCCGTCGGCGGTCTGGCGCACGACGATCTTCTTGGACGCGCCGCCGGCGACCTTGATGGTCTCCGTCCGGGACGTGAAGGGCTTGGTCCTGCCGTCGTACAGGTAGCCGTCGCCGGAGAGCTTCTCCAGGTAGAGGTCGGTGACGTCGACCCCGGAGTTGGTCATGCCCCAGGCGATGTCCGCGTTGTGGCCGATGACCACGCCGGGCATGCCCGCGAAGGTGTAGCCGGTGACGTCGTACTGGCACTTGCTGGAGACCGTGGTGCAGTGCAGGCCCATCTGGTACCAGACGGACGGCAGTGACGCCGACAGGTGCGGGTCGTTGGCGAGCAGCGGCTTGCCGGTGATGGTGTACTGACCCCTGACGACCCAGGAGTTGGAGCCGATGCCCTGGCCGTTCACGCCGACGGCGGTGGGGACGTCGTCCAGGACGTTGTAGAGGCTCTCCAGCTGGCTCGTGAGCGCCGAACCGGTGGACGACGTGGTCGAGGTGCCGCTCGTGTCCGTCGAGGTCCCGGAGCCGCTCGTGGAGCCGCTCTGCTCGAACGTCTTGGTGACCGCGTCGTACTGGCCCTCCTGGACGATCGGCTGGTTGCGGCTGTACGGGTAGTCCGGGTAGAGGTCCTTGATCTGCTGCGGGCCGAGGCGGCTGGTCATCAGGGCGCGGTCGATCTCGTCGTCCATGTTGCCGCGCAGGTCCCAGGCCATCGCCTTCAGCCAGGAGACCGAGTCGACGGGGGTCCACTGCTCGGGCTTGTAGTCGTTGACGAACCCGAGGGCCGCGTACTCCAGGGAGATGTCCTTGCCGTCCTTGCCCTGGAGGTAGGCGTTGACCCCCTTGGAGTAGGCCTGGAGGTACTTCTTCGTGGAGGCCGACAGCTTGGTGTCGTACTCCTCCTTCGCGACCCGGTCCCAGCCCATGGTGCGCAGGAACTCGTCGTTCTTCACCTGGCCCTTGCCGAACATCTCCGACAGGCGCCCGGAGGTCATGTGGCGGCGCACGTCCATCTCGTAGAACCGGTCCTGCGCCTGGACGTAGCCCTGCGCCATGAACAGGTCCTCGTCGGTGGAGGCGTAGATCTGCGGGATGCCGTAGTCGTCCCGCTTCACGGTCACGGGCCCGGAGAGGCCTTCGAGCGTGATCGAACCCTTGGTCTGCGGGAAGGATGCGCGGACCGTGCTGACCGACCAGTACGCCCCGTAGAAGACGCCACCGACGACCGCGAGGACGAGCACGAGCACGATAAGTCGGGCTCTGCGCCCCTTCTTCCTGCCGGACTTGCCAGGCTTGTCACCCGTTGTGGCGGTGGTGTTGGGGGGCATCGCTGTCCTTGCTGTCCTAACGCGAGCGGCAGACGGGCATGTGCATTTGACTGAGCGCTGGAGCAACCATAGGCGCAGGGCCTGACGCCACTTGACCCGGAGTGGGGAACCGGCGGGCACGGGCGTTCGATCTTGCCGCGGGAAGCGTCAAGAAAGCGTCAAGAGTTAGGTAAGGTAACGAAGTACTTGGATGCGGAGTGCCGCATTCTCGGTCCTGTGTACGTGAGCTTCCGCGCCGCCCGCGCGCGAGCCAACGAAGGGAACCGCCGCTGACCGTCCACCACCTCAACCAGCTCCTGCTCGTCTGCTCCCTGGTCCTGCTGGTCGCCGTCGCGGCCGTCCGGATCTCCTCGCGCAGCGGGCTCCCCAGCCTGCTCGTGTACCTGGGGATCGGCGTCCTCATGGGCCAGGACGGCATCGGGAACATCCACTTCAGCAACGCCGAGCTGACCCAGGTCATCGGGTACGCGGCCCTGGTCGTGATCCTGGCCGAGGGCGGTCTCGGCACGAAGTGGAAGGAGGTCGAACCCGTCCTGGCGTCGGCCTCCGTGCTGGCCCTCGTCGGGGTCGGCGTGAGCGTCGGCGTCACCGCGGCGGGCGCGCACTATCTCGTCGGGCTGGAATGGCGGCAGGCGCTCATCATCGGAGCGGTGGTGTCCTCGACGGACGCGGCGGCGGTGTTCTCGGTGCTGCGGCGCATTCCGCTGCCCGCGCGCGTGACGGGCACCCTGGAGGCGGAGTCCGGCTTCAACGACGCCCCGGTGGTCATCCTGGTCGTCGCCTTCTCCACCGCGGGACCGGTCGAGCACTGGTACGTGCTGCTGGGCGAGATAGCCACGGAGCTGGCCATCGGCGCGGCCATAGGCCTCGCGGTCGGCTGGCTCGGCGCCTGGGGGCTGAGACACGTCGCGCTGCCCGCCTCCGGCCTCTACCCGATCGCCGTGATGGCCATCGCGGTCACCGCGTACGCGGCCGGCGCGCTGGCGCACGGCAGCGGCTTCCTCGCGGTCTACCTGGCCTCCATGGTGCTCGGCAACGCCAAGCTGCCGCACTGGCCGGCCACCCGCGGATTCGCCGAGGGGCTCGGCTGGATCGCCCAGATCGGCATGTTCGTCCTGCTCGGCCTGCTGGTCACGCCGCACGAACTCGGCGACGACATCGCGCCCGCCCTGGTCATCGGGCTGGTGCTCACCATGGTGGCGCGGCCGGTGAGCGTGATCGTCAGCCTCGCGCCGTTCCGGGTGCCCTGGGCCGAGCAGACCCTGATGTCCTGGGCCGGGCTGCGCGGCGCCGTGCCCATCATCCTGGCGACGATCCCCATGGTGAACGGCGTCGACACCAGCCACCGGATCTTCAACATCGTCTTCGTCCTGGTCGTCGTCTACACCCTCGTCCAGGGACCGACCCTGCCCTGGCTGGCCCGCAAGCTGCGGCTCGGCGAGGGCCCGGAGGCCGCCGACCTCGGCATCGAGTCCGCGCCCCTGGAGCGGCTGCGCGGGCATCTGCTGTCCGTCTCGATCCCCGAGGGCTCCCGGATGCACGGTGTGGAGATCAACGAGCTGCGGCTGCCCGCCGGGGCCGCCGTCACCCTCGTCGTCCGCGATGGAAAATCGTTTGTTCCGCTGCCCGCGACGGTGCTGCGACGCGGGGACGAACTCCTCGTTGTCGCCACCGACCCGGTGCGGGACGCCGCGGAACGGCGGCTGCGCGCGGTCGGCCACGGGGGCAAGCTGGCCGGCTGGCTGGGCACGAACGGGAGGGCGGGCGCGGGGTCCGGCGGCGCACCGAGCGTGCGTTAAGGGTGTGTTTCAGACAGTTCACACCCCCGCCAATCCCAGGTGAACGGGCCTCACGGTGCTGGTTTTCACAGGTGTACCGGGCTCTCACCCCTGTACGATGAAAGCACCTGATCGAACCAACTCTGCCTGACGCAGAGCTGGCGCGACCGTATGGCGGCCGGAACGCTCTTCGCAGTGGGCACCGGTATCTACCGCAGTTCCGCGCAAGAGGACAGCTCTCGGCGCCGCCCCCCTTATCCGGAGGGGCCGCGCTACCAGGCGGCAGAAAGGCACGGGCCGTGGCATCCACGGTCACCACCGAGCCGTCGGAGAACCCTACGGCGCCGCCCCGCCCGGGATACGGACAGCTGCTGCGCACCCGCGGAGCCTGGACGTTCCTGCTCCCCGGTTTCGCGGCGCGCCAGCCGTTCGCGATGCTCACCATCTCCATCGTGCTGCTCGTGCAGCACACCACCGGCTCGTACGGCGCCGCGGGTGCCGCCGCGGCCGTCACCGGCGTCTCCATGGCGCTGTTCGCGCCCTACAGCGGCCGCCTGGCCGACCGCTACGGGCAGCGCGCGGTGCTGGTCCCCGGCGTGCTCGTGCACACGCTGTCGGGCCTCGCCTTCACGGCGCTCGCGCTGGCGCACGCGCCCCTGTGGGCACTGTTCGCGGCGGCCGTGCCGACCGGCGCCTCGGTGCCGCAGGTCGGCCCCATGGTGCGCGCCCGCTGGGGCGTCAGGCTCCAGGACTCCCCTCTGATGTCCACCGCGGCCGCCTTCGAGTCCGTCACCGACGAGCTCACCTTCGTCTTCGGCCCGCTGCTCGCCACCGCCCTGTGCACCACCGTGGCCCCGGCCGCCGGCCTGGTCACAGAAGCCGCGCTCACCCTGGCCGGCGGTCTGCTGTTCGCCGCCCGCAAGAGCACCCAGCCCCAGGTGACCGGCGCCGGCCACGCGCGCGTGCAGCACGCCTCGGCGCTGCGCGTCCCAGGCGTCCGCGTGCTGGTCGTCGCCTTCCTGGGCATCGGCTCCGTCTTCGGCGGCATGCAGGTCTCCCTCGCCGCGTTCACCGAGTCGATCGGCGAGCCCGGCCTGAACGGCGTCCTGTACGGCACCTTCGCCGCGGGGAACATGCTCTCCGGCATCGTCTGCGGCGCGCTCGCCTGGAAGGCCGCCCCGCACCGGCGCCTGGTCGTCGGCTACGCGGCGCTCGCGCTGACCGCGTCGGCGCTGTGGACGTCCCACTCGGTGCTCGTCCTGGCCGGCCTCGGCCTGCTCGTCGGCATGTGCATCGCGCCCGCCCTGATCACCGGCTACACGCTGGTCGAGGGCCTGGTCCCGGCCGGCGCCCGCACGGAGGCGTTCACCGGGCTGACCGGCGCGGTGGCGCTCGGCCAGGCGGCCGCGGTCACGGTCGCCGGCCAGCTGGAGGACCGGCTGTGGGGCGGCGCCGGGTTCCTGGTGCCGATGGCGGGCACCCTGCTCGCCCTGGTGACCCTTCTGGCACTGCGTTCGCGGCTCGTCACCCGGCCCCGGAACCGTACGGTCGCACGTGGCGTCGGTCACCGCGTACCGCTGACGGTGGACTGATCCCCAGGAATACGTCAGTATGGACCGTCGTTAGCACTCACTGAGTGAGAGTGCCAGGAGGAAGACAGTGCCGACCTACCAGTACCAGTGCACCGAGTGCGGCGAGGGCCTCGAGGCGGTGCAGAAGTTCACCGACGACGCCCTGACCGAGTGCCCCAACTGCGGTGGCCGCCTGAAGAAGGTGTTCTCCGCGGTCGGCATTGTCTTCAAGGGCTCGGGCTTCTACCGCAACGACAGCCGCGGCTCCTCGTCGAGCAGCAGCCCCGCGTCGAAGTCGTCCGGCTCCACGTCGTCGGGCACGTCGTCCGAGTCGAAGTCGTCCGAGTCGAAGGCCTCCGACGCGAAGTCCTCGACGTCGACGTCCTCGTCCTCGTCCGGCTCGGCCAGCAGCTCCGCCGCCTGAGCACCTGAGACCGCCCCCTCGGACCCCGCCGTCGAGCGACAGCGGGGTCCGAGGCGTTGCCGACCGCGGTCCCGGCACCTGTCCGGGCGGCCGGTTCGGGGGGCCAGCTAGTGTGCTGCGCATGGTGAACGCAGAGATCGGCGTGATCGGCGGTTCCGGCTTCTACTCGTTCCTCGACGACGTGGCCGAGATCCAGGTCGACACGCCCTACGGACCGCCCAGCGACTCCCTCTTCCTCGGCGAGATCGCCGGGCGCCGGGTCGCCTTCCTGCCCCGGCACGGACGCGGCCACCATCTGCCGCCGCACCGCATCAACTACCGGGCCAACCTCTGGGCGCTGCGCTCCGTCGGCGTGCGCCAGGTGCTCGGCCCGTGCGCGGTGGGCGGTCTGCGCCCCGAGTACGGCCCGGGGACCCTGCTCGTGCCCGACCAGCTGGTGGACCGCACGAAGTCCCGGGCACAGTCGTACTTCGACGGACTCCCGCTGCCCGACGGCGCGGTGCCGAACGTGGTGCACGTCTCGCTGGCCGACCCCTACTGCCCCACCGGCCGGGCGGCGGCCCTGAAGGCGGCGCGCGGCCGGGACTGGGAGCCGGTGGACGGGGGCACGCTGGTGGTGGTCGAGGGGCCGCGCTTCTCGACCCGCGCCGAATCGCTGTGGCACCAGGCGCAGGGCTGGTCGGTGGTGGGCATGACCGGTCATCCCGAGGCGGCGCTCGCCCGTGAGCTGGAGCTCTGCTACACGTCGTTGACGCTGGTCACGGACCTGGACGCGGGCGCCGAGACCGGTGAGGGCGTCTCGCACGACGAGGTGCTGCAGGTGTTCGCGGCCAACGTGGACCGGCTGCGGGGCGTGCTGTTCGACGCGGTGGCCGCCCTGCCGGAGAACACGGCCCGGGACTGCCTGTGCACGAGCGCGCTCGGCGGCATGGACCCGGGGTTCGAGCTGCCGTAAGGCAGGGACGGTTCCTGCGGGGCGGACACGGACGGAACTCCTCGTTCGGGTGGCCGAGTTGTCCACAACCGGCCGGTGGTCCACCGGCCCCGGCGGGTTTCGGCGCGAGACCTCATCGTGGTCTCGCAAGCCGGTTCCTCGTCGCAGGTGGTGATCCCCGTGTCCGTTCCCCCTTCCCCGTCCCCCGCCTTCCCCCCTCCCCTCCGTGTCCCGCGCCCGCTGGGCACGGACGCCCCCGTCACCTGCGCGGTCCCGCACTTCGAACCGGTGCGGGTACGCGGCGCGGGGTATCGGCTGGACCGGCTGCTGCGGCACCGCAGGCTGGCCCTCGCGGCCGGCCTCGCGGTGACAGCGGCGGCGCTCGTCGCGGCGGGACCGCGTACCGCTCTGGACCCCCTGCGGGCCGAGCCGCCCCGGGGACACCCGGCCGTCACCCGGCCCGCCCAGCCGGTACGACGGCACGCCCCGCCCGTGGACATGGTGACGGCACCGGTGCGGATCGCCGACGCGGCCACCGTCCGGCTGCTGCACCCCGGCGACCGGGTGGACGTCATCGCCGCCGGGGATCCCGCGGCCGGCGGTCAGGCCCGGGTGATCGCGCGCGGGGTGCGCGTGACGGGACTGCCGGAGCCGGTCGACGCGGCCACGGAGAGCGGCGCCCTGGTCGTGCTCTCGGTCCCGCGGGCCACCGCGGCACAACTGGTCGGCGCGGGCGCGACGGCGCGGCTGGCGGTGACCTTGTGCTGAACAACCTGGGGCGATTTTCCGGACGCTTTGTGTCAAGTCGCTCGTTCGAGCTGCCGGATTGGGCTCAATGGCCGCACGGTGCCGTAGGTTGCGGAGCGCTTTGTTCCACACCCTGTGCATGTGAGGAGAGTCCCCGAGGTGAGCGCGAAGAAGGAACCGAGCGTCTGGCAGGGCTTCAAGGCCTTCCTGATGCGCGGAAACGTCGTCGATCTGGCAGTCGCGGTAGTCATCGGCGCCGCCTTCACGAACATCGTCAACTCGGTGGTGAAGGGGCTGATCAACCCGCTGGTCGGCGCGATCGGCACGCAGAATCTCGACAGCTACAGCACGTGCATCAAGGAACCGTGCACGCTGAACGCGGACGGCACCGTGAAGAGCGGTGTCCAGATCATGTGGGGCTCGGTGCTGGGCGCCACGCTCTCCTTCGTGATCACCGCCGCGGTCGTGTACTTCCTGATGGTCCTGCCGATGGCGAAGTACCTGGCCCGGGTGGAGGCCCGCAGGAAGGCGCGGGAGGGCACGCACGAGCTGGTCGAGGTGACCGAGCTGGAGGTGCTGAAGGAGATCCGCGACGCGCTGGTCGCGCAGCGCGGAAACGGTCACAACCAGCGTTAGCGACGCTGCCGCGGAGGCTGCGGGCGGGCGCGCGGGCGGCTCAGAGGTGGTGGGGCGGCTTCTCGTCGAGGAAGCGCCTGAGGTCGGCCGCGGAGTCGCCCTCGGGGCGGTCGCCCCAGCCGCGGTCCGTGTCGTCCGCCGACTGCCGGTCGAGGGGGTCGTCGAAGATCAGCGCGGGCTTCGGGTCGCGCGGCGCGGGCTCGGGGGCGGTGGTCATGCCTCAAGCCTACGGCGCGCACGGCCAGGGTCCGCCCGGACCGTGCGCGCCACCCGAGCCGGCCGAGCCCCCCGGAGGCGGGCCGCGCCCTGCCGCCCGCCGTCCCGCGGCTCCGTTCGCAAGCCGGTGTCTTCTTCTGCTCTGCTGGACGCATGACGTCGAGTTCTCCTCAGGCTCCCGCCCCACAGCACGCACCCCAGCCCCTGCGGCCACTGCGCCGCCTGACCGCACGCGGGCGCGAGGAGTCCCACCGGGTCTCCTCGCCACTCGAGCTCTTCTTCGACCTGTGCTTCGTGGTGGCCATCGCGCAGGCGGGCGTGGAGCTGGTGCACGCCGTTGCCGCGGGGCACGCGGGCGAGGGCGTCCTGAACTACGCGATGGTGTTCTTCGCGATCTGGTGGGCCTGGATGAACTTCACCTGGTTCGCCTCGGCCTACGACAACGACGACGCCCTCTACCGGGTCGTCACCCTGGTCCAGATCGCGGGCGTGCTGGTGCTGGCGGCCGGTGTCTCGCGGGCCTTCGCGGACCACGACTTCGCACTGGTCCTGATCGGCTACGTGATCATGCGGCTGGCGCTGGCCTCGCAGTGGCTGCGAGCCGCGCAGGAGGCCGAGGGAGCGGAGCGGACCATGGCGCTCCGGTATGCCGGCGGGGTACTGCTGTGCCAGGTCGGCTGGGTCGGTCTCGTGGTGCTGCCGGCGCACGCGCGCCCCTGGGTGTTCCTGGTGATGGCGATCGCCGAGCTGTGCGTGCCCCTGTACGCCGAGAAGGACCACAGCACCTCCTGGCACCCGCACCACATCGCCGAACGCTTCGGGCTGTTCACGATCATCGTGCTCGGCGAGTCGATCGCGGCGGCGACGGTCGCCGTGAAGTCGGCCGTGGCCGAGCACGACGCGCTGGGCGAGCTGCTGCCGATCGCGGCCGGTGGCCTGCTGATCGTCTTCTCGGCGTGGTGGATCTACTTCGTGGTGCCGATCCACGGCCATCTCCGCTCCAACAGGCAGTCCTTCCTGTGGGGTTACGGCCACTACCTGATCTTCGCGTCGGCGGCCTCGATCGGCGCGGGCATCGAGGTGGCCGTCGAGGAGGCGGTCGGCAAGGCGCACCTCTCGACGACGGCCGCGTCGGCGGCGGTGACCGTGCCGACCGCGCTGTACCTGCTGACCGTGTGGGCGCTGCACTCGCGGTACTTCAAGGTGGGTCTCGCCCAGCAGCTGGTGCTGCCGGTGACGGCGCTGCTGGTGGTCTGCTGCACGTTCCTGGGCGACTGGGCGGTGCCGGCGGCGGGCCTGGTGTCGGCGCTGGCGGTGGCGACCGGCACGACGCTGACGGCGCGCGCGGCCGGGCACGAGCGCCCCGCGGAGACCACCACGGCCGCCCTGTGACCGGCCCGGGACCGCGCCGGGCTGGGCCAGACTGGCGGTCATGACAGTTGACGCACTGACGGACGTGGCCGGGCTGCGGGTGGGGCACGCGACCCGCACTGGCGAGGGATGGCTCACCGGTACCACGGTCGTGCTCGCCCCGGAGGGCGGCGCGGTGGCCGCCGTGGACGTGCGGGGCGGGGGTCCGGGCACCAAGGAGACGGACGCGCTCGACCCGCGCAACCTGGTGCAGCGGGTGGAGGCGGTCGTGCTCACCGGCGGCAGCGCGTACGGGCTCGACGCGGCGTCCGGGGTGATGGCCTGGCTGGAGGAGCGCGGGCGCGGGGTGCGGGTGGGGCCGGATCCGGCCCATGTGGTGCCCGTGGTGCCCGCCGCCTGTGTCTTCGATCTGGGACGGGGCGGGGACTTCCGGGCCCGGCCGGACGCGGCGACGGGGCGCGCCGCGGTGGAGGCGGCCGCGGCGAGCGAGCCGGGCGCCCGGGTGCCGGAGGGGTGCGTGGGCGCCGGAACGGGCGCGGTGGCCGGGGCGGTGAAGGGCGGGGTGGGCAGCGCGAGCACCGTGCTGGACTCGGGGGTCACGGTGGCCGCGCTGGTGGTGGCCAACGCGGCCGGCGCCGTGCTGGATCCCGGAACCGGGGTGTTGTACGGGGAGTTGTTCCAGGGGCGCGTGGCGTATCCCGAGGAGCGGGTGCACGAGGCCGCGCGCCGGCGGCTCGTCGAGGCCGCCGCCCGCAACGGGCTGCCGCCGCTCAACACGACGCTCGCGGTGGTCGCGACCGATGCCGCACTGTCCAAGGCGCAGGCGCAGAAGCTGGCCGGGACGGCGCACGACGGGATCGCGCGCGCCGTGCGGCCGGTGCACCTGCTGCACGACGGGGACACGGTGTTCGCGCTGGCGACGGGCGCCCGCCAGCTCGGCGCGGGCCCGCTCGCGCTCAACGAGATCCTCGCGGCCGGCGCGGACCTGGTGAGCCGCGCGATCGTGCGGGCGGTGCGGGCCGCCGGGCCGGTCGACGGGCCGGGCGGGGCGTGGCCGTCGTACGGCGAGTTGTACGGGGAGGCGTAGGGGGCTGGTTGCCGGGCCCGGAACCTTGCGCGTAGCTGTCGATTGTCCTGGTTCTGTCACGTGATGGCGTTCGCGGGGGCCGGAGGGAACCCCGAGGGGGGCCTTCGGCCTCTTTCTCCACGCACTGGAGCGGATCACGCACATCACAAGAACTCACACGAACCTGGAGCAGCCCGTGACAACGCCGGACATCGCAGCGCGGCGCGCACTGGGGGCCTGTGCCGCCCTGTTGGTCGGCGCCCTCACCCTCACCGCCTGCGGCGGCAACGCCAACGCCGACGCCAAGAGCGACGGCGGCAAGGGCGGGCAGGACACCGCCGCCCGGACGTCGGCCGCGAAGATCGTGATCTCGGCGAAGGACGGTTCGACCGGCGCGTCCATCAACACGACCGGCGTGCAGGTCAGCGACGGGAAGCTGACCGGCGTCAGGATGACCGTGGCGGGGTCGGGGCAGGCCGTGGACGGCACCCTCTCGGCGGACGGCGGCACCTGGAAGCCGAAGGAGCAGCTGGAGCGCGGCACGAAGTACGAGATATCGGCGACCGCCAAGGACTCCAAGGGGCTCACGGCGGCGGCCAACTCCATCTTCACCACCGTCGACTCGGCGAACAGCTACATCGGCACGTACACGCCGGACAACGGGACGACGGTCGGCGTGGGGATGCCGGTGTCGTTCAACTTCGACAAGGTCATCACCGACAAGAAGGCCGTGCAGTCGCACATCACGGTGACCTCCAGCAGCGGCCAGCAGGTGGTGGGCCACTGGTTCGGGGCGCAGCGGCTGGACTTCCGGCCGCAGGACTACTGGAAGGCCGGCTCCAAGGTCACGATGAAGATCGACCTGGACGGCGTCGAGGGCGGGAACGGCGTCTACGGGGTGCAGAAGAAGACGGTGTCGTTCACCGTCGGCCGTTCGCAGGTCTCCACGGTGGACGCGAACACGCAGACCATGACGGTGATGCGGGACGGCAAGCTCCTCAGGTCGGTGCCGGTGTCCACGGGCAGCCCGGAGCACACGACGTACAACGGGCAGATGGTGATCTCCGAGAAGTTCACCCAGACCCGGATGAACAGCCAGACGGTCGGCCTGGGCGGGGAGTACGACATCCCGGACGTGCCGCACGCGATGCGGCTGACGACGTCGGGGACGTTCATCCACGGCAACTACTGGTACAACAGGTCCAACCCGCCGTTCGGGCAGCAGGGCACCAGCCACGGCTGCGTGGGCATGGCGGACGTGCAGGGGGCGCAGGGCGACACGACGGCCAAGTGGTTCTACGACAACTCGCTGATCGGTGACGTCGTGATCGTGAAGAACTCCCCCGACAAGACCGTGCAGCCGGACAACGGGCTCAACGGGTGGAACCTGTCGTGGAGCGAGTGGACCGCCGGAAGTGCCGTCTGACCGGCACCTTTTGACTGATCGTCGGGCCGCGCGGGAACTTTTCGCGCGGCCCGCGAGTTTTCCCGGCGTACGTTTTCTCGGTTCCCGGACATGATGTCCGACCGAGGGGCTACGGTATGCACCCACAAGGTGACATGCAGCAACGCCGGGAGAGACCTTGAGCGTTCCGTACGAGACGGCAGCGTACGAACCAGCCGAGTCGCCCGAGTCTCCGGAGGAGCACCTCGCGCGGCTCCTCGGTCGTGCCCTGAACTCCTTCGAACTGCCGGACGAGGCCATAAGGCAGCTGGACTGTGCGCTGGCCCAAGACAGTTCGCTGCACTCCGCGCACCACAGCGCGGGTCTGCACCGGGAGACGTACCGGCACACCTGGCTGCTGGCCGACGGCTCCGCGGTCACGCTGTGGGAACTGGTGCACAACACCGTGCCGGGCAGCGACCCGCAGCACGAGGTGTACGTCGACGAGGAGGAGCTGCGGGCCGCGACCGCGCGGCTGCCGCTGCCGCCGGACGCCCCGGACTTCGAGCTGCCGGTGCTGGTGACGCTGGCACCGGTCCCGGAGCCACGGCACGTGTACGTGCCGGACGACTCGGCGGACCACGCCCGCCGGCTGCTGCGCCGCGCGGAGAACCCCGACCGGCCGGACGGGGAGACGGCCGAGGCGCTGTCGACGGCGTTCGCGCACCAGATCACCCAGGCGTTCGGACGGCCGGTGCGAGCGGGCCGGCCGGGCCTGGCCTTCTCGCTCTACGAGCATGCGTTCCTGCTGCGGGACGGCCGGGAGCTGTCGCTGTGGGAGGTCGAGCACACGGCGACGACGGACGGCCGGCACATGTGCGAGGTGTACCCGTCGGAGGACGCGGCCAGGGACGCGATGGAGCGGCGGGCGGCGCGGCGACGGTAGCCCTTCCCCGGCCTCCCCCGGCCCCTCCCTCCCCGTTGCCGGGAGGCTCAGCGGCCGCCCAGGCGCCGGACCAGGCCCGCGAAGGCGTCCTGCTCGGCGGGGGTCAGTTCGACGGCTTCGCGGGGCGGAGCGGGCTGGTACGGGTGCGGGAAGGCGGGAAGGACGCGTGCGGCGTGCCAGGCGAGGGCCTCACGGCGGTTGCGGCGCAGCAGGCGCGTCACGACGACCGCCCAGGCGACGGTCGCCAGGGTGAGCGCGACCATGCCGATCAGCTGGAGGGACGATGCGTGCGCGGGCATACGCCCCAGTACACACCACGGTCCGGGACTTTGGTCCCGGACCGTGACGTATCTCGCAGGTGCCGTGAACAACTCACAGCGAATCAAAGGGACAAGACGGCCGGGCGGTGCGGGGATCAGGCCGCGACCGGCTGCTTGGCCTCCCTCGTGGCGGCCGTCCCGGCGGCGGAGCCGCCCGCCGCGGCCTGCTGGGCCGGCTTGCGCAGGCCCTTGAGGAGGACGACCAGGGCCGTGGTGACACAGACACCGGCGGCGATGGCGACCAGGTAGAGGAACGGGTTGCCGATCAGCGGGACCACGAAGATGCCGCCGTGCGGGGCGCGCAGGGTGGCGCCGAAGACCATCGACAGGGCGCCGGTGATGGCACCGCCCACCATCGAGGACGGGATGACGCGCAGCGGGTCGGCCGCCGCGAACGGGATCGCGCCCTCGGAGATGAAGGAGGCGCCCAGTACCCAGGCGGCCTTGCCGTTCTCGCGCTCGGTCTCGGTGAAGAGCTTGCCGCGCACGGTCGTCGCCAGGGCCATCGCCAGCGGCGGGACCATGCCGGCCGCCATCACCGCCGCCATGATCTTCATCGCGGAGTCACTGGGGTTGGAGACCGCGATACCGGCGGTGGCGAAGGTGTACGCGACCTTGTTGACGGGGCCGCCGAGGTCGAAGCACATCATCAGACCGAGCAGGGCGCCGAGCAGGACGGCGTTGGAGCCGGAGAGGCCGTTCAGCCAGTCCGTCATGCCCTTCTGGGCGGAGGCGATGGGCTTGCCGACGACGACGAACATCAGGAAGCCGACGATCGCCGTGGAGATCAGCGGGATCACCACCACCGGCATGATGCCGCGCAGCACCTTCGGGATGTCGATCTTCTGGATCGCCATCACCACGCCACCGGCCAGCAGACCGGCGACCAGGCCGCCGAGGAAGCCGGCGTTGATCGTGGAGGCGATCATGCCGCCCACGAAACCGGGGACCAGGCCGGGCCGGTCGGCCATGCCGTAGGCGATGTAGCCGGCCAGGACCGGGACCAGGAAGCCGAAGGCGACGGCGCCGATCTGGAACATCAGGGCGGCCCAGCTGTCGGTCTGCGTCCACACGAAGTGGTTGAGGACCGACGGCGCGGACTTGATCTCGTAGCCGCCGATCGCGAAGCCGAGGGCGATCAGCAGACCGCCGGCCGCGACGAACGGGACCATGTAGCTCACGCCGGACATCAGCCACTTGCGCAGCTTGGTGCCGTAGCCCTCGCCGGCCTCGCCCGCGCGCTCCACCGGGGTGGCCGGTGCGGAGCCGGAGGTGGCCTCGCCGCGGGCCGCCTTGGCGCGGACCTCGCCGATCAGCTCGGCGGGGCGGTTGATGCCCGCCTTGACGCCGACGTCGACGGTCGGCTTGCCGGCGAAGCGGTCCTTGTCGCGGACGGGCACGTCGTGCGCGAAGATCACGCCGTCCGCCGCCGCGATGACCCCGGGGTCGAGCCGGGTGAAGCCGGCCGAGCCCTGCGTCTCGACGACGAGTTCGACGCCCGCCTCGCGGCCCGCGTTCTCCAGCGACTCGGCCGCCATGTACGTGTGGGCGATGCCGGTGGGGCAGGAGGTGACGGCGACGATACGGAACGGCCGCTCGCCGGCCTCCGGACCCGCGTCCTCGGTGGCCGCCGCATCCTCGGTGGCCGCCGCATCCTCGGTGGCCGCTGCGGTGCCGGCGGAGGCCGCCGCCGGCGCCGCAGCGGTGTTCTGGGAGGCGCTCGCGGCCGGCTGTGCGTCCGGCGCCTGCGTCTCGTCGCCCCGGATCAGCGCCGCCGCCGTCTGCGCGTCGCCCGCCGACCGCAGCGCGTCCGTGAACGCGCTGTTCATCAGCTGGCGGGCCAGCGCGGAGAGGATCGTGAGGTGGGCGTCGTCGGCGCCGGCGGGGGCCGCGATCAGGAAGATCAGGTCGGCCGGGCCGTCGGGGGCGCCGAAGTCGATGCCGGCGGCGCTGCGCCCGAAGGCCAGCGTCGGCTCGGTGACGTGGGCGCTGCGGCAGTGCGGGATGCCGATGCCGCCGTCGAGACCGGTCGGCATCTGGGCCTCGCGGGCGGCCACGTCGGCGAGGAAGCCCTCCAGGTCGGTCACCCGGCCCAGGGCCACCATGCGCTCGGCGAGGGCGCGCGCCGCCGCTTCCTTGGTATCGGCGGACAGGTCGAGATCGACCAGGTCCGCGGTGATCATGTCGCTCATCGCGGGCTCCTATGCACGCGTACCGCCCGGAGTGTGGGGTGGGCGGGGGTGGGGACGGGGGTGCCGTGGGGGGCGAGGTGGGAGGCGGGGCCGGGGAAGCCCCGCCTCCCGGGCACGGCGGGGCGGCTCAGGGTGCCCCGACGGCCCGTCGGCGCGGCGGCTAACGAGACGCCTTGCCGCTCCTGGGCCGGTTGTCGGAGGGCGGCGCCGGGGCGGGGCGCGGCCGCACGGGTTGTCGTATCCACGGTCTGGACGTTCATGACACCGGCTCCGTCAGTTCGCGGTCGACGGGGACGCGGTCGGTGAGGGTCACCGCTGTGGGGTCCAGGTCGGCCGGGGTGGGCATCACGCTGCCGGGCAGCTGGACGGCGGCGGCGCCGTGCGCGACGGCGGAGGCGAGGGCTTTCGGGCCGCTGCCGCCGGCGATGAGGAAACCGGCGAGGGAGGAGTCCCCGGCGCCGACGTTGCTGCGGACGGCGCCCACGCGGGCGCTCGCGAACCAGGCGCCCTCGTCCTCCACGAGCAGCTGGCCGTCGGCGCCCAGGCTGGCGAGGACGGCGCGGGCACCCATGCCGCGCAGCTCCTCGGCCGCCTTCAGCGCGTCGCCCACCGTCGCCAGGGGGCGCCCGACGGCCTCCGCGAGCTCCTCGGCGTTCGGCTTCACCACGTCGGGCCGCGCGCGCAGCGCTTCGAGCAGCGCGCGCCCCGAGGTGTCCAGTGCGATGCGTGCGCCCCCGGCGTGTGCCCGGGTGACGACGTCGGCGTACCAGGAGGGCGCGAGGCCGCGCGGCAGGCTGCCGCAGCAGGCGATCCAGTCGGCGTCGCGGGACTGCTCGCGCACGGTCTCCAGGAGCAGTTCCTGCTCCTGGGCGGAGAGTTCGGGGCCCGGCGCGTTGATCTTGGTGAGTACCCCGTCGGACTCGGCGAGGGCGATGTTGGAGCGGGTGGCCCCGGCGACCGGGACCGGCGCGACCTCGATGCCCTGGGCGTCGAGCAGGTCGGCGACGAGTGCGCCCGGCGCCCCGCCCAGCGGCAGGACGGCGACCGTGCGGCGGCCGGCCGCGGCCACGGCGCGCGAGACGTTGACGCCCTTGCCGCCGGGGTCCATGCGCTCGCCGGAGGCGCGGATGACCTCGCCGCGTTCCAGGGCGGGGACCTCGTAGGTCCGGTCGAGGGAGGGGTTGGGGGTGACGGTGAGGATCACTCCGGTGCCGCTCAGGCTGTGGGTGCCGCTCGTGTTGTTCATGCTCGTACTACTTCCGTGCCGCCGCGCTCGATGGCGGCGGCGTCCTCGGGGCTGAGCCCGCTGTCGGTGATCAGCAGGTCCACGTCGCCCATGTCGCCGAAGCGGGCGAAGTGCTCCTGGCCGTGCTTGGCGGAGTCGGCGAGCAGGACGACCCGGCGGGCCGCGGCGACGGCCGCCCGCTTGACCGCGGCCTCGGCGAGGTCGGGGGTGGTCAGGCCCTGGTCTGCGGAGAAGCCGTTGGCGGCGACGAAGAGGACGTCCGCCCGGATCTCGCCGTACGCGCGCAGCGCCCAGGCGTCCACGGCGGCGCGCGTACGGTGCCGTACGCGCCCCCCGACGAGGTGGAGCTGGATGCCCGGGTGGTCGGCGAGGCGGGCCGCGATCGGGAGGCTGTGGGTGACGACGGTGAGGGACGCCTCCAGCGGGATGGCCGCGGCGAGCCGGGCGACCGTGGAACCGGCGTCGAGGATCAGGGTGCCCTCGGTCGGCAGTTCCGGGACGGCGGCCTTGGCGATGCGGTCCTTCTCGTCGGCCGAGGTGGACTCGCGTTCGGCGAGGTCCGGCTCGAAGTCGAGCCGCCCGGCCGGGATGGCACCGCCGTGCACCCGGCGGACGAGGCCGGCGCGGTCGAGGGCCTTCAGGTCGCGGCGGATCGTCTCCTGCGTGACCTGGAACTCCTCGGCGAGCGACACGACGTCCACCCGGCCGCCGTCACGGGCGAGCCGGAGGATCTCCTGCTGCCGCTCCGGTGCGTACATGCCCTGCGCCTCCGCTCCGAAATACGTCCCACGGATGTCCGGTTCGTGTCCGACTCACACCTGACTCATGTCCGACCGCGTCCGACTCATGCCCGAACTTGTGGTTTCGCGAGGAGGCTACGCTGCGATTTCCGGAAAGTAAACAGGTTCGGGCCACAAACGGACACGATCGGGCTTTCGGCCAGTTCAGGGCGGCCAGAGGCGTTCGTGTGCCCGTGCGGAAGGGCCCGGCGCCTTCCGGCGCCGGGCCCTTCGTCCGGTGGTGGTCAGTGGCCGGGTTCGGCCTGCTGCGCCGGGCGCTTCGGCAGGGCGGACATCAGGAGGAAGATCGCGGCCATGACCGCGGCCACCCAGAACAGGGCGTGCTGGAAGGCGTGCACGAAGGCCGGGCCGACCCCGGACGGGGTCAGCCGGTCGCCGATGACGCCGTAGAAGACCACCGAGACCAGGCCGAGGCCGAGCGCGTTGCCCATCTGCTGCACGGTGTTGATCAGGCCGGAGGCGGAACCGGCGTGCTCGCGCGGCACCTCCGAGAGCACCGCGTCCGTCAGCGGGGCGACGATCAGACCCATGCCCGCGCCCATCACGACCAGCGGCAGGGCCATCTGCCAGGAGGCGATGGCGAGGCCGTAGCGGTGCGACTCCCAGACGTAGAGCAGGACGCCGAGGCCCATCAGCAGGGCGCCCGCCTGGAGCACCTTGCGGCCGAAGCGCGGGACCAGTTTCTGCACGGACAGGCCGGCCGCGACCGAGACGGAGATCGAGAACGGCACCCCGGTGAGGCCGGCGTGCAGCGGGCTCCAGCCGAGGCCGACCTGCATGTACAGCGTCCAGACCAGGAAGAAGATGCCGAGCGCGACACCGAAGACGGTCTGCACGGCGATACCGGCGGCGAAGCTCTTGACCGCGAAGAGGGAGGGCTCGATGAGCGGGGAGCCGTCGCGGGCCGCCTTGCGGCGTTCGTGGGCGACCAGTACGGCGAAGACGACGAGCGCGCCGGCCATCGACGCGTACCCCCACAGCGGCCAGCCCAGCTCCCGGCCGCGGGTCAGCGGGTAGAGCAGCATCAGCAGGCCGAGGGTGACCAGGGCGACGCCGACGAGGTCGAGCCTGAGCGCCTGCGGGGCCCTGGATTCGCCGATGTAACGGCGGCCGAGGAGCAGGGCGGCGATGCCGACCGGGAGGTTGATGAGGAAGATCGGGCGCCATTCGAGGCCGAACAGGTTCCACTCGGTGAGGAGCGCGCCGAGCAGCGGGCCCGAGACCGCGCCCAGGCCGACGATCGCACCGAACAGGCCGAAGACCTTGCCGCGTTCGTGGGCCGGGAAGGTGGCGTGCACGATCGACAGGACCTGCGGGACCATCAGCGCGGCCATGCCGCCCTGCAGGATGCGGGAGGCGACCAGCATCTCCGGGTTCGCGGCGAAGCCGCAGAGGGCCGAGGCCAGGGTGAATCCCGCGACGCCGACCAGGAACAGCCGTTTGCGGCCGTGGATGTCGCCGAGACGGCCGCCGGTGATCAGGCCGGCGGCGAAGGCGAGAGCGTAGCCGGCGGTTATCCACTGGATCTGGCTGAACGAGGCACCGGCGTCCCGCTGGATGGAGGGGATGGCGATGTTGACGATGGTGACGTCGACGAGGTCCATGAAGGCTGCGGTCATAACGATGGCCAACGCCAGCCAGCGAGTTCGGTCGGGCGCTGGTCCGGAGAGCGCCGTGGGGGTCGGTGTCGTGTGCCGGGTGGCGGTGATGTGTGGCTGGTCGCGCACCGCGGCGGAGCCGCTGCTCGATACAGTCCCGCGCCCCTTGGGGATGTCGGTGCCGACGTCGGTTGAGGTCATGACGTCACTCTAGGAACCGATTAGGCCAGATCCTGTCCTAGTGATACGGCATCCTCGTCCGCATGACGACGGACACTCCGGCCCGGCTCCTCCAGTTGCTGTCTCTTCTTCAGACGCCCCGCGAATGGCCCGGCGGTGAGCTCGCCGACCGGCTCGGGGTGTCGCGGCGCACCGTGCGGCGCGACATCGACCGGCTGCGGGAGCTGGGGTATCCCGTGGAGGCCAGCAAGGGGGCCGACGGGGGGTACCGGCTGGTCGCCGGGAAGGCGATGCCGCCGCTGCTGCTCGACGACGAGGAGACCGTCGCCATCGCGGTCGGGCTGCGGGCCGGGGCGGGGCATGCCGTGGCGGGGGTGGACGAGGCGTCGGTGCGGGCGCTGGCGAAGCTGGAGCAGGTGCTGCCGGCCCGGCTGCGGCACCGGGTGACCACGCTCCAGGCCGCGACCACACCGCTGACCAGCGGGGACGGGGCGAGTATCGCGCCCGAGACGCTGACCGTGATGGCGTCGGCGGTCGCGGGGCGGGAGCGGCTGCGGTTCGCCTACCGGGCGGCGGACGGGAGCGGGACGCACCGGCAGGCGGAGCCGTACCGGCTGGTGTCGACGGGGCGGCGGTGGTACCTCGTGGCGTACGACCTCGACCGCGACGACTGGCGGACGTTCCGGGTCGACCGGGTGAGCGAGCCGTTCGCCACCGGCGCGCGGTTCGCTCCGCGGGAGCTGCCCACGGGGAGTGCGGCGGAATTCCTGCGGCGGTCCATCCAGCGGCGGCAGGAGACGTACGGGTTCGCCGTCGCGTTCGCCGGGTCGGTGGCGGAGGTGGGGGCGCGGCTGCCGGGGTGGCTGGGGACGCCGGTGGCGGAGGAAGGGGGCGGCGGCTGGTGCGTGGTGCGGGGGGACACCGGGGATCCGGTGGAGTGGCTGGCGGTGCGGCTGGCGATGGTGGGGTGCGAGTTCGTGGTCCGGGAGCCCGCGGAACTGGTGGCCTGCGTGCGGGAGTTGGGGGGACGGTTGAGCCGGGCCGGAGGCGGGGTGTGACGCTCACCGGCGCCGGCCGGGTGCAGGACGCGGCCGGGCGGCGCCCCTTCGGGGGCGCTGGGGGTCCCCCCGGCCGGAGGCTGGGGGAACTGCGCGACCAGCCCCACCCGCCCGCAGCCGAACCGCAACCGCTACGCGCCGGGGCCCTCCCACGCGAACCCCCGTAGCGCCGACAGGTTCTGCAGGGCCAGGGCTGCCGGACCCTCCGGTCCCGTGGGGGCGGCCGTGCCCGCTGCCCAGGACTCGACGGCCACCCTGACCGCCGCGCCGGCCACCGCCGCGGCGAAACGGAGGTGGGCGGACGGGGCAACGTTGTCGACGGGGACGGACGTACGCTCCGCCAGGATCGACGTCAGCAGCTCGTCCGAGGACTGGCACACCTCCGCCCACACCTTGCGCAGGGCCGGGCTCGCGGCGGCCAGGTGGATCAGGGTACGGACCCATTCCCAGGAGGCCGCGGAGACCCCGACGCCGGGGGTCAGGGTGTGCCGGACGGCGTGTTCGAGTGCCTCGGGGACGGAGAGGGAGGCGGGGGCCGACCGTACCGCCTCCGCCCAGCGTTGGGCGCCCGCCGCGTAGAGCGGGGCGACCGCCTCCTCCTTCGTGGCGAAGTAGCGGTAGAACGTGCGCGGCGCGATGCCGGCGGCCTGTGCGATGTCCTCGGCGCGCGTGGCCCGCAGGCCCCGCCGCACGAAGAGGCCCGCGGCCGCCCGGGCGATCTCCATGCGGGTCTCCGCCTTGCGCCGTTCCGTGAGGGAGAGGTGGGCGGGGCCCTGCATGGGGGTGTTGCCGGTGGTGCTGGGGGTGCTCACCTCGGCAGGCTATGCCTCTGTGGCAGAATCTGCCATCCGGTGGTTCACCCCGTGGTTCAGGTACGGGGTGAACCACCGTTTCAGCATGCCAAGCGGCGCCGGGTCCGGGCAAACGCGGCCCGTCGCACGCCCCGCGCGGAGGTGGAGCCGGGCTCCGGCACCCGGGGGGATGGGCGCCGGAGCCCGGCTCTGGGAGAGTCCCGGCGCCGGGGGGATGGTGCGTCGGGACGTGGCTGGTGGACGAGCGGGCGTCAGGGGTGTCGTGGCCCGTCGGCGGCTGTCGCCCCGTCAGGAGCCGTCGCCTCCGCGGGGAGTGGTCCGCCCTGGACCCCGACTCCCCGGCCCTGGATGGTTGTTCCCTACACGCGGACCCGCGAAGCGGCGGTACCGCGCCATGTTTGCGCCGTCTTTCGCCACCCGGCGTACGCGCCCCGGCGCGAGCGGAGTCTCGCGCGCACTGGTCACGCGAGCCCCGCTCGTGGTGAACCCCCGCCCCGTACAGCCCCCTTACGCCGCCGGCTCGAACCCGGTGGAGCGGGCCAGCTTCTTCAGTTCGAGCAGCGCGTGCTTCTCGATCTGGCGGATGCGCTCACGGGTCAGGCCGTGCTCCTTGCCGACCTCGGTCAGCGTGCGCTCGCGGCCGTCCTCGATGCCGTAGCGCATCTTGATGATCGAGGCCGTGCGCTGGTCCAGGCGGCCGATCAGGTCGTCCAGTTCCTCGCTGCGCAGGAGGGTCAGGACGGACTGCTCGGGGCTGACCGCCGACGTGTCCTCCAGGAGGTCGCCGAACTGGGTGTCGCCGTCGTCGTCCACCGCCATGTTCAGCGAGACCGGGTCACGGGCCCAGTCCAGCACGTCGGTGACGCGCTCCGGGGTGGAGTCGAGCTCGGCGGCGATCTCGGCCGGCTCCGGGTCGCGGCCGTTCTTCCGGTTGAACTCGCGCTGGACACGGCGGATCCGGCCGAGCTCCTCCACCAGGTGGACGGGGAGCCGGATGGTCCGGGACTGGTCGGCGATGGAGCGGGTGATCGCCTGGCGGATCCACCAGGTGGCGTACGTCGAGAACTTGAAGCCCTTGCGGTAGTCGAACTTCTCGACGGCGCGCACCAGGCCGGCGTTGCCCTCCTGGATCAGGTCGAGCAGGGGCAGGCCGCTGCGCGGGTAGCGCCGGGCGACGGCCACGACCAGGCGGAGGTTGGAGCGGATGAAGACGTCCTTCGCCCGCTCGCCGTCGGCGACGAGCGCCTCCAGCTCCTCGCGGGTGGCGTCGGACGCGGACTCCTCCTCGCCGTCGAGGAGCTGCTGTGCGAACACACCCGCCTCTATGGTCTGGGACAGCTCGACTTCCTTGGCGGCGTCGAGGAGCGGTGTGCGCGCGATCTCGTCGAGGTACATGCCGACCAGATCGCGGTCGGCGATCTCGCCGCCATGGCCGCGAACGCCATGGGCGCGAACACTGCTTGCCGAGTCGGCCGTCTCGCCGGTGGCGGCGGACTGACGACGGGCGACGGCACGGGTTGCCATGCGTGCTCCCTTGCGATGGTGGGCGGGCGGGGTGGTCCTGTCGGTTCTTCTCGGTCCTTCAGCGAATGCTCGGCGCTCGGACTGCAGCGCTCCGGAACTCCACTTCTGGAACTCCTCGGACTGTCGTCGAGTGCCCGGCATCTGAAGGAAACAACGACTGGAATCCGGACAGAATTCCCATGCTGCCCCCCGATTTTTCTGATCATGCAGTACCCTGTGCGACCACGCGAGGAGGCGCGGTGCCGTCGGAACGTACAGAGGTGCAGGTCAGACAGGGAGCCGAGGGAGACCTCGTAGCCCTCACGGGGATCTACAATCACTACGTTCGTGAGACGTCCATCACATTCGACACGGTGGCCTTCACGCCGGAAGAGCGTCGTCCGTGGCTGCTCTCCCACCCGGAAGACGGCCCGTACCGCCTGATGGTTGCCACGTCGGCGGACTCACAGGAGATTCTCGGGTACGCCACGTCCAGCCCCTACCGAGCGAAACCGGCCTACGCGACGTCCGTGGAGACCACGGTGTACGTCGCCCCGGGCGCCGGCCGGCGCGGTACCGGCACGCTCCTCTACACGGCCCTCTTCGAGGCGCTCGCGGGCGAGGACCTGCACCGCGCCTACGCGGGCATCGCACAGCCGAACGAGGCGTCCACCCGGCTGCACGAGCGCTTCGGCTTCCGGTACGTCGGCACGTACCGCGAGGTGGGCCGGAAGTTCGGCCGCTACTGGGACGTGGCCTGGTACGAGCGCCCGCTGTAGGCGCCCCACCGGCCCCCACCGGCCCCCACGGGGCCCGCGGGGGCCGGTCCCGTCACCCGAACTGCACGGACCGCTTCGCCATTCCCATCCAGAACCCGTCGATCACCGACTTCTGCGCGTCCAGTTCGCCGCCCGCCTCCGCGGCGCCCATGGTGACGAAGAGCGGGGCGAAGTGCTCGGTGCGCGGGTGGGCGTAGCGGCCGGCCGGGGCCTTGTCGAGGAAGTCGAGCAGGGCGTCCCAGTCGCGGTTCTCCAGGGCCCGGCGCCCCCAGTCGTCGAACTCGGAGGACCAGGTCGGCACGCCGCTGCCGAGGTGGCGCAGGGCGGCCAGGTTGTGGGTGAAGAAGCCGGAGCCGACGATCAGCACGCCCTCGTCGCGCAGCGGGGCGAGCCGGCGGCCGATCTCCATCAGGCGGACCGGGTCGAGGGTGGGCATGGAGATCTGCAGGACCGGGATGTCCGCGGCCGGGAACATCTCCACCAGGGGCACGTAGGCGCCGTGGTCGAGACCGCGGTCCGGGATGTCCTGGACGGGGATACCGGGGGCGCGCAGCAGCTTGCGCACGCTCTCGGCAAGCTCCGGTGCGCCGGGAGCGTCGTACCGCACCTGGTAGTAGTGCTCCGGAAAGCCCCAGAAGTCGTAGACGAGGGGGACGGTCCGCACGGCGCCGAGGGCGAGAGGGGCCTCCTCCCAGTGGGCGGAGACCATCAGGATCGCCCTGGGACGAGGGAGGCCGGCGCTCCAGGCGGCGAGTTCGCCGGGCCAGACGGGGTCGTCGGCGAGCGGCGGCGCGCCGTGGCTCAGATAGAGGGCGGGCATGCGCTCCGGTGCGGCGGCGGACATGGCGGCGGCTCCCTCCGGGCGCCGGGCTGCCTTCCCGGCCCCCATCCTTCGACTCTCCAGCAACGAATGTTTTAAATCTCAAGCTTTCCGTCGCCACCCTACGCCCCACTTGTTTAAGTTTCAAGGAGAGCCCTCGTACAGTGGGACACATGAATACGGCATCCGGATCCGCCACCACGCAGAGCCGCTGGCTCACCGACCACGAACAGCGCGTCTGGCGCTCGTACCTGCACGCCACGACCCTGCTGGAGGACCATCTGGACCGTCAGCTCCAGCGTGACGCGGGGATGCCGCACATCTACTACGGCCTGCTCGTCGGGCTCGCCGAGGCACCCGGACGGCGGCTGCGGATGACCGAGCTGGCGATGCAGGCCAAGATCACCCGGTCCCGGCTCTCGCACGCCGTCGCCCGTCTGGAGAAGAACGGCTGGGTACGGCGGGAGGACTGCCCCTCCGACAAGCGGGGCCAGTTCGCCGTCCTGACCGACGAGGGCACCGAGGTGCTGCGGCGCCACGCACCGGGTCACGTGACCGCCGTACGGCAGGCGCTGTTCGAGCGGCTGACGGCGGAACAGCAGCAGGCCCTCGGCGAGATCATGCAGATCGTCGCCGAGGGCCTGCAGCCCGACGAAGCGGGCGCGGACCTGCCCTGGCTCCGCTGAGGAGCTCAGGGACAGGCCCGCGTGCGGGTACCCCTACGGTCCGTCGGTGGGTCGCTCAGCTGCTCAGTGGGCGATCACCGGGACCGCCACCTCGTCCTCCGCGCCGTCCCCGGTGGCCACCGGCGTGGCTTCCGGCTTGCCGGCGTTGACCAGGGACACCACGATCACCGCGGCCAGCACCAGCATGCCGACGGCGACCCAGATCGCGCTGGCGTAGCCGTGCACCGCACCCTCCATCTGGACCAGCTGCTGCTGCGGCTTGGAGGCCGCGGTCGCGATGTGGTCCTTGATGTACGACGTCGTCGCGGACGCGGCGATGGTGTTCAGCAGGGCCGTACCGATGGCGCCGCCGACCTGCTGCGAGGTGTTGACCATCGCGGAGGCGACACCGGCGTCCCGGGGCTCGACGCCGAGCGTGGCCAGGGACATGGCCGGCATGAACGCCGTACCCATGCCGAGACCGAGCAGCACCATCGCGGGCAGGATCGTCGACGCGTACGACGAGCCGATCTCGATCTGGGTCATGACCAGCATGCCGGCCGCGGCGACCAGGAAGCCGGGGCCCATCAGGGTCCGGGCCGGGACCCGGGTCATCAGACGGGTGCCGATCTGGGTGGAGCCGACCATCATGCCCGCGATCATCGGCAGGAAGGCGAAGCCGGTCTTGATCGGCGAGAAGCCCTTGATGACCTGGAGGTAGTAGGTCAGGAAGAGGAAGGTGCCGAACATCGCGATGATCGCGACACCGAGGGAGAGGTAGATACCGCCGCGGTTGCGGTCGAGGACCACGCGCAGCGGCAGCAGCGGGGCCTTGACCCGGGTCTCGGTGACGACGAACGCGATCAGCAGCACCGCGGAGGCGACGAACAGGCCGACGGTGGTGGTGTCGCCCCAGCCGTCGGACTCGGCGCGGGTGAAGCCGTACACCAGCGAGACCAGGCCCAGGGTGGACAGGAGCACGCCGGGGATGTCGAGCGGGTTGCGGTTGCGGCCGCCCTCCGGCTCACGGATGACGAAGTACGCACCGAGCGCGGCGACGATGGCGAACGGGATGTTCACGAAGAACGTCCAGCGCCAGTCCAGGTACTCGGTGAGCACACCGCCGAGGATGAAGCCGACGGCGCCGCCGCCACCGGCGATCGCGCCGTAGATGCCGAAGGCCTTGGCGCGCTCCTTGGCGTCCGTGAACATCACGGCGAGCAGGGAGAGCGCGGCCGGGGCGAGCATGGCGCCGAAGACACCCTGCAGGGCACGGGCGCCGAACATCATCGCGCCGCTGGTCGCGGCGCCGCCGAGCGCGGAGGCGGCGGCGAAGCCGGTCAGGCCTATGACGAAGGCCCGCTTGCGGCCCCACAGGTCCGCGATCCGGCCGCCGAAGAGGAGGAGACCGCCGAAGGCGAGGGCGTAGGCCGTGACGACCCACTGCCGGTTGCCGTCGGAGATGCCCAGGTCGGCCTGGGCGGAGGGCAGCGCGATGTTCACGATGGTGGCGTCGAGGACGACCATCAGCTGGGCGAGCGCGATGAAGACGAGCGCTTTCCAGCGGTTGGCGTCACCGGACGGTGCCGGTGCGCCGGAAGCCTTTGCGGCTGTTTCAGACATGGGGGTACCCATTTCGTGACTTCAATTGCTTCGTGACGGAAAGTCGAAGAAAAAAGGGATCGGTGAAGCGCAGACGGTGTGGTGGTCGGTGCGGAACAGGGACCGCGTGAGGTGAGACCGTTGTCCGGTCGGTAACTGATCGGCCCCTGCGGGACTGTGCTGTCGCTCTCGGTCGTTCAGGCCTGGCGGAGGTCCTCCATGGTCACGGCCGTGCCCGGCAGGGCGGAGCGGGCCGGTGCCCGCAACCCGTCCAGGAACAGCTGCAGATGACGGTGGACGAAGCGGTCGCCGACCAGGCAGTCGGTGCCGAACGGGGGCCGGCTGAGCTGGGCCACGGCGATCATCACATCGCCGACACCCACGTCCGCACGGAGCTGTCCGGCCGCCTTGGCGCGGTCCATGAGCTGCCCGATGAGCTGCTCGCACCGCCGACGCGCCGCTTCCAGGTCGGGGTGGTTCTGGTCGAAGGTGCTGGAGACCATCGGGCACAGCGCGCTGACCCGCTCGTCGGCGGAGATGTGCACGAAGCGCTCCAGCGCCCCGAAGGCGTCCCCGCTCTCCGCGAGCGCCAGCTCGGCCGCCTCCGACGTCCGGTCCATCACGGAGCAGACGACCTCACGGACGAGCGCGTCGCGGTCGGGGAAGTTGCGGTACACCGTGGCGTTGCCGACGCCGGCCCGGCGGGCGATGTCGTCGAGCGGCACGTCGGGGCCGTACTCGGTGAACATCTCGCGGGCGGCGGTGACGATCCGCTCCCGGTTGCGCAGGGCGTCGGCGCGAGGCCGGGGTGCCTTGCGCACGGCGGGGAGGGCGGTCGCGGTCTGCACGGCGTACTCCTGGTCTGAAGGTTTCCGCGATCCGGGGAGGCGTTCCCCGTTTCGCGCGGACACAGTTCCAAACGGGGAGAGGGTCCCCGGTTATTTCCACACCTTCTCCGAATTTCACGTGACCTGAGTCACACTCTCCCGCTCCGGGGAATCCCACGATCGGCCCCTCCAGCGCGCGCCCGCCGCCCGGCCGACACAGGGTGATCCAGAGGGTGCAGCCGGTGACCGGCGGCTGCCGTGGCGCGAAAGGTCCGTGCATGCAGCCGCAGCCCAGCCGCCGTATACCCGCCCGCCGCCGGATACCCGTGGCCCTCGCGGACCTCCTGAGCCTCACGGGCCTCGCGCACCGCCGTACTTCACCGCACCGCCGTACCTCGCCGCGCCGCCGTACGCCGTCGTCCCGCCGCGCGGCCCCGGCCCGCGGTCGTGGCCCAGGCCCCGGCCGCCGCATACGCCCCCGCCGTGCGGTCTGCCTCGCCGCCGTGGCCGCGCTGATCCTCGCGGTCGGCACCTCGGCGGGCACCGGGCACCTCACGGCGGCTCCCGCACCGGCCGGCCCCGGCCCGATCGCGCTGGCCCGCAACTCCGTCTACGGCCCCTGCATGATCAGCGGCGGCCACGAGATCCAGATGACCGAGGGCGTCCCCACCCCCGCCGGCTACTCCCGCTCCACCGGCACCGTGCACGCCCTCACCCTGATGGTCGACTTCCCCGACGCACCCGGCCAGGGCAGCGCGCTCGACCGCTACCACGAGTTCTTCCCGCAGACCCAGGACTGGTTCCGCACCGCCTCCTACGGCAAGCTCGACTACCAGCCCGCCGCCCCGATCGACCACTGGCTGCGGATGCCGAAGGCGTTCGGCGACTACGGCATAGAGCGCGGCGCGCCCTTCGACCCCGGCTACCGGCAGCTGGTCCAGGACATCGTGGCCGCCGCCGACCCGGACGTGGACTTCCGGTCGTACGACCTCCTGAACGTCCTGGTCACCCCGAACGCCGGCCCCTCCGCCCTGGACACCGTGCTGTCCGTGACGTTCGCCGGCAACGGCGACGCCCCGGTCGCCGACGGCACGCCGGTCGCCAACGCCTCCTTCGTCTACTCCCGCCAGGACGACGGCTCCGGCTCCTACACCCGCACCGGCTACCGGGTCCTCCCCCACGAGAACGGCCATGTCTTCGGCCTGCCCGACCTCTACACCCAGGAGGGCGGGGGCGCGGTCGGGCACTGGGACATCATGAGCGAGGACTGGGGCGCCGACAACGACCTCCTCGCCTGGCACAAGTGGAAACTGGGGTGGCTCGACCCCGACCAGGTCAGCTGCGCGGCGGCCCGCGGCGGCACCGGGTACTCGCTGACCCCCCTCTCCCGTCCCGGCGGCCGGAAACTGGTCTTCGTCCCCGTCGACGCCCGCACCGGCTACGCCCTGGAGGTGCGCGCGAAGGGCGGCAACGACGAGGAGGTCTGCCGCCCCGGCGTCCTCGTCTACAAGGTCGACGCGAACGTCGACACCGGCCGCGGACCGATCAAGGTGTACGACGCCCACCGCGACTCCGGTGGCTGCACCCGCAGCCCCAACGTCCAGACGGAACTCTCCGACGCCCCCTTCGGGCCGGGCGAGAGCTTCAAGGACCCCGCGCACGGGATCGAGGTGCAGGTGACGGGGGTGGACGGGGAGGGGAACTACCAGGTGCGGGTGGAGCGGGGGTAGGCCGCCCGGGGCGGGTTGCCGGACCCGGCGCCGGTCGGGTGGACCACGGTTTACGGTAGGCGTGCGCTGATCGCCGTGCGAAGGTCCGAGATCCCGCGAACCGTCGTGTCGGAGCCGGAGAGCAGCGAACCGTCGTGTCGGAGCCGCAGAGCAGCGAACCGTCGTGTCGGAGCCGCAGAGCCACAAAGCCGGAGAGCCGGAGAGCCGCAGACCGTCGTATCGGAGCCGGAGAGTAGATGACCGCCCCCTTGCCCTCCGTCCCCGTGGCGCACGAGCCGCCTGCCGAGGCGGTGGCGCCGTTGATCCGGGGCGTGGCGGTGCTGGCGGCGCTGACCGAGGCCGGCGGGACGCTGAGCGCGAGCGCGCTGGAACGGCGTACCGGCCTCGCCCGCTCCACGGTGGACCGCATCACCGCGACCCTCGCCCGCATGGGATACGTCCGCCAGGACGGCCGGGACGCGGTGCTCACCCCGCGCGTGATGGAACTCGGCAACGCCTACCTGGCCGCCCTGCGCCTGCCCGCGCTGCTGGACGGACACGCCGACGCGGTCGCCGACGAACTGGACGAGTCGGTGTCCCTCGCGGTCGCCGACCGGGACGGCATCCGGTTCATCCACCAGGCGACCCGGCGCCGCGCGATGTCCGTCAGCTTCCGCATCGGCGACCTGCTGCCGGCCGAACGCACCGCCCCCGGCCCGCTGTTCGCGGCCGAGTGGACGGAGCCGGAGTGGGCGGCCTGGCGGGCGCGGCGCACCGCGGACCCGACGGACGCGGGCTTCCCCGCCGTACCGCCCCGGAACCCGGCCGCCGCCGACGACTTCGAGGCGCGGACCGAGCAGGCCCGGCGCAGCGGCTGGGCCCTGGACGACCAGCTGGTCGAACCGGGCCTGGTCGCGGTGTCCGTCCCGGTGCGCGATCCGGGCACCGGACGGGTCGCGTGCGTGGCGAGCGTCGTCAGCCACACCAGCCGCCAGACGGCGGCGGACCTGCGCGAGACCCTGCTCCCCCGGCTGCGTACGGCGGTGACGGCGATGGAGGCGGAGCTGCGCGCGGCCGGGGCCCGGCCCGCGGAGCCGGGGCCGCCGCCCTCCGGCCTCGCCGTCTGGACCGCCGCCTCGAAGCACGAACTCGGCCGCGACTTCGTGGAGTCACTGGCCCGGGGCCTGACGGTCCTCACCGCCTTCGGCGAGGGCCGCCCGGCGCTGACCCTGACCGACGTGGCGAAGGCGACCGGCCTGGCCCGGGCGACGGCCCGGCGCGCCCTGATCACGTACGAGCACCTGGGCCTGGTCTCCGCGGACGGCCGCGAGTTCACCCTCACCCCCCGGGTGCTGTCCCTGGGTTACCCCCCGCTGTCCCGCACCACCCTCTCCCGGCTCGCGGTCCCCTGGCTGCGCGCCCTCGCGGACCGGCTCGACGAGCCGACGGCGCTGGCGGTTCCGGTCCCGGGCGTCCCGGGCACCGGGCCGGCGGAGATCCAGTACGTCGCGGTGGCGGCCGCGAGCCGGGTCCTGACGGTGGACATCACCGTGGGCACCCGCCTGCCGGCGAGCCGTACGGCGCTCGGCCGGGCCCTGCTGGGCCTCGCCGGACCGGGCGGGTACGCCCTGGCGGACGAGGAGCTGGAGTCGGGCCTGCGGTCGATCGCGGTACCGGTACGGGACCGGGCGGGCCGCCCGGTCGCAGCCGTGAACGTGGCCACCCACGCGGCCCGCCGCACCCTGGCGGAATGCGTGAGCGAAGTGCTGCCCGTCCTGCACGCCACGGCGGCCCGGATCCAGGACGACCTCCGCATCGCGTCCCGTTTCACGCACGTCCCGCTGTCCTGACCCGGGGGCCCGGGAGCAGAAGGCCCCGGCGGGCTGCGGACGGTGCCGGGCGTCCCTCCCGGCACCGTCCGGGACCGTGCGCCGCTCGGGCACGGTCCGACTGGGGGCGGGTGCGGCTCAGGCGACGCCCGCCCGCTCCGGCTCCGGCTGTCCGGCGTTCTGCTCGGGCCCGGTCTCGCCCCGGAGTCCGGGGAGTACCGCGAGCACGATCATCGTCCCGGCGGCCATGATGATCCCGCCGATCAGGCTGGTCTGCGCGACGCCGTGGCCGAAGGCCTCGTGGACGGCGTCGAGCAGCGCCCGCGCCTGCTGCGGTCCGCCGGCGGCCGGGTTCTTCGCGACCTGCTCGGCCACCGCGATGCCGCCGCCGACCGAGTCCTTGGCGGTGTCCAGCGCGGCGGCCGGGAGCCGGCCGCCGACCAGGCCGGTCAGCCTGTCCCGGTAGGCGGTGCCGAGCAGCGAGCCGAGGATCGCGATGCCGAGCGAGCCGCCGAGCTCCAGCGCGGTGTCGTTGGCGCCGCCCCCCACCCCCAGCTCCGACTCGGGGAAGGAGCCCATGATGGTGTCGGTCGCCGGGGAGACACTGAGGCCGATCGCGAAGCCGAGCATCGTCATCGTCGGCAGGAAGTCGGTGTAGACCGAGCCCTCGTCGATCCGCGTGAGCAGGAAGACGGCCGCGGTGCCGATCGCCATGCCGGCCACCACCATCGGCTTCATGCCCAGCCTGGGCGTCAGCCGCCCGGTGATCGCGGCGCCGGCGAAGACGGCCCCGGCCAGCGGCAGCAGCCGCACACCGGTCTCCAGCGCGCTGTAGCCGAGGACGAACTGCAGGAACTGGGTGGCGTAGTAGATCGCGCCGAAGGTGCCGAAGAAGAAGAACAGCACCGCGAGCATCGACCCGGAGAACGGCCGGTGAGCGAACTTGCGGACGTTCAGCATCGGCTGCGGATGCCGCAACTCCCAGCCCACGAAGGCCAGCAGCCCCACACCCGCCACGACGGCCGCCGTGACCGGGCCCCGGCCCCAGCCGAAGTGCGGTCCCTCGATGGTCGCGTAGACCAGACTTCCCACCGACACGATCGACAGCAGCCCGCCGACGTAGTCGATCCGGCCCGGCTTCGCCGCCTTGGACGGCGGCACGAGCGCGAGGGCGCCGAGGACGGCGACGACGGCGACCGGGACGTTGATCAGGAACGTCGATCCCCAGGCGTGGTCCTCCAGCAGCCACCCGGCGACCAGCGGTCCGACCGCGATGGCCAGTCCCGAAGTCGCGGTCCACGCGGTGATGGCCCTGGCCCGCTCACGCCGCGGGAAGACCGCCACGAGCAGCGACAGCGTGGCCGGCATGACGACGGCGGCCCCCACGCCCATGATCGCCCGTGCGGTGATGACGAGGTCGGTGTGGTGGACCTGGCTGCCCATGACCGCCCCGGCGGCGAAGACCAGCAGGCCCAGGATCAGGGCGCCCCGGCGGCTGTACTTGTCCCCGACCGAGCCGAGCACGAGCATCAGCGCGGCGTAGGGGACGGTGTACCCGTCGATGACCCACTGCAGATCGCTGCTGCTCAGCCCCAGGTCCGTGGTCATGTCCGGCGCGGCCACGATCAGCGACGTGTTCGCCATCACGACGATCAGCAGGCTCAGACACAGCACGACCAGGGCCCACCAGCGCCGTGGATACGGCTCGCTCATCTTCTCGACGGGGGTGGTGGCAAGAAACGGCACGGGACTCTCCCAGGGGACGTGGGGGTGCGAGGGGCTCACTTAATTACCCATCGATGTGCACGCTAGTTTATTGCTCGTTGGTGTGCAACTATCGAGAGCCCGCCCACCCGGCTCCGAGGTACCAAACCGACGTGACCACCCGCACCCACCTCCGCACCCCCGCCCGCGACCGCATCCTGGAAGCGGCCCGGCGCGAACTCGGCCGCGATCCCGACTGCACCCTCGCCGGCATCGCCGAGGCCGCCGGGGTGGCCCGACGGACCGTCTACGTCCACTTCACCGGCCGGGCCGCGCTCGTCGAAGGGCTCGCCGCGGACGCCGCCGAGGCGGTCCGGCTCGCGAGCGAGGCGACCCGCGCCCCGTCCCCCGACGCGGCGACCGCCCTGGCCCGCTTCGTCCTCACGTTGTGGCCGGCGGCCGACCGTTACCGCGTGCTCGTGAACCTCGCCCGCCAGGACCTGGACGCCCACCGCGTCGACGAGGTACTCGCACCGGCCCGCACCGCGGTCGCCGGCATCCTCGCCCGGGGCCAGCGGCAGGGCGCCTTCCACACCGCCGTCCCGCCGGGCCCGCTGAGCCGGGCCCTGGAGGCCTGCCTGCTGTCCCTCCTGGAGACCGCCAACACGCGCGCCTGGACCGACGACGGCCCCACCGCCGCCACCACCGCCCTGATCGCCGCCGGCGTCGACGACGACCTGGCCACCACCACGGTCCGCCGCCTGCACACCGCCCACTGAAGGAACCCCGATGCACCAGCCCGAGCCCCACCCGTACGAGCCGTACCCGCACGAGCCCCACCCTTACGAGCCCTACCACCAGGCCGCCGAGCCCTACGACGCCCACACCGCGTACGAACCGCCCGCCGCGCCCCGCGACAACCGGCGCCCGGCCGTCGTCGCCGTCGCCCTCCTGCTCCTCCTCGTCCTGCTCCCCGTCGCCGTCGACCGCTTCCTGGCCGCGCAGGTGGAGGCACGGACGGCGAAGGCCTTCCAGCAGGGCATGCGCACCCCGCTGCCGCCCGAGGTCCACGTGCACGGCTTCCCGGTCCTGACCCAGATCGCCGCCGGCCGCCTGCGGGACGTGGACATCACCGCCCACGACATCCCCGCCGACGACACGACCGGCCCGCTGCCCGTCAGCGAACTCTCCCTGCACCTGGAGGGGTTGACGAAGTCCGACGACGACCGGCAGGCACGGGCCCGCTCGGCCCGGGCGACCGCCCGCCTCACCTACGCGGACATCTCCCGCGCCCTCGGCCTGCCGGTCTCCCAGGGCAGCCGCCCCGGCCGGCTCAAGGCGACCGTCGCCCTCCCCCTCGGCAACAGCGTCACCGCGACGACCACCGTCTCGGCGGCCGCCGGCAACCGCATCGCCTTCAAGGACTTCGAGGTCACGGCCGGCCTGCTGTCCGGCCCGGCGCAAACCGTCCTCGACCAGGCCTTCGACCGCCCCCTCCAACTCCGGAACATCCCCGACGGCCTGCACCTGCGCTCGATCACCACCACGGAGACCGGCCTGTCCGCCCGCTTCTCGGGCACATCGGTCACCTTCCGCGCCACCGACACCCCACAGAACAAAACAACAGAGGACACCGCGTCCCACCTCCCCACCCGACCCGAACACCTCGCCGCACCCCACCGCCGTTCACTGATCCGCTACGCTGTCAGGGACCGCCCTTGATGGCGGCCACACCCCGCCTTCGTAGCTCAGGGGATAGAGCACCGCTCTCCTAAAGCGGGTGTCGCAGGTTCGAATCCTGCCGGGGGCACAACGCGTTACCGCTCTGACCTGGGGTTTCTTCATCAGGGAGGGCTTCTAATCGGCCTCGGACTCCTCGTCCGGGGCCGTTTGCGTAAGCGGTGCGTGAGCGGACGGGGCGCCAGACCCCCATCTCCCTCCCGACGGATCAACACCATCCGGCACAGGCGCCTTCCACCGTGAGGGCTGCCTGTTGATCTAGCTCGTCCGAACCTGTGACCTGCGGTCGAGGCGCTGAGGATCTCGGCCTGTCTGGCCCCGGGCAAAGCGGATGCCGGATGTTGTCTCAGCTGATCTGCGTTCAAGACTCCCGTCCAGCGAACGGCTTGCTGGCCGTGGACCGCTAGGTAATTCGCCTGCAGCTATCAGGCTTCGATCCGAAGCCAGGTGCGGCCGGCCCGCAGCCACAGAAAACCGTCACGCGCTTGACCACAGCGCATAACCATCCGGCCGGGCACCCTCATCCTGCGCCGCTCGGTAACGCTCCACGTATCGCCGACCAGTTCGGCTCGGACCACTTCGGTCGACCGCCGGTTGTGAACGCGCCTGCTCAGAACGGCTCGACGGCCGCGTACAGCGAATCCGTCCGGATCCCGTACGGGGCTGGGCCAGCTCTTCACCTCGCCTGTGGAGGGCGTGATCCGCGTCAGGAAGGTGCCCCCGCGGCTGCTGCCGGAGTACCAGACCAACCACACCTTGTCGTCCTCTGTGGCGGCGGTGCAGCCCTCCAAGGGCGCATCAGGGAGTCGGCCGTCCGGTGTCCATTGGGCCCGGCCGTTCGTGCTCCATCCGGCAAGGCCGGCCGCCGACTCCGGATGGCCTCCGTAGACGCCTTCGTCCCCGTAAGCCGTCCAGATCGTTCCGTGCTGATCGGTCACCAGAGCAGGGATGTCATCACCGATGCAGAAAGTTCCCTCCCGTTCACCGTCCAGGGAGAAGATCACTGCGTTCGGTTCCCAGGAACCCGATTCATCTGGGAACGTACGGCCGCTCACGATCAGGAGTCGGGCGTCGGGGAGCAGAGCGATGTGACTGGGCCGGATCTGAATATCCTTGATCGTTTGGCGTTGAACCGGCCCCTCGGGGTGCCGGATGACCAGCATTCCGTCAAAGGGGACCGTCGGCGCCCACCCCACCCAGCCCTTGACGTAACGGCTTCGACGTAGGTGCCGCCGATGAACAAGCAGCACAGCAAGCTCGCCTGCAGGGCCGACGGACCACCACAGAGGGCGTCGTCCTGCACGGAGATCCGCAAAGGGCGGACTCCACACCCTCTGAACCGCAATGCCTGCCGACATCGCATCCCCACTCTCGCCCGGACCCCGTCGCCTGTGAGAGAGGAGTGTAGATAGCGGCAGGTGGCGGCCGTGATGGTGATCGAGGAGTGGCCGAGCATCTTGGTCTGTGGTGAGGACCGTCCTGTGAACCTCACACACCACGCCGGTCGCCTACGAGCCCGGTCTCGTAGGCGACGATCACGAGTTGGGCACGGTCGCGCGCACGCAACTTGGCGAGCAGGCGCCCGATATGGGTCTTGACCGTGGCCAGGCTCAGATGGAGGTGCTCTGCGATCTCCGTGTTGGACAAGCCCCGCGCGATCAGGCCGAGCACCTCCAGCTCCCGGTCGGTGACGCCGTCCAGCGTGCGGTTGGGCGGGCGCGCAGGCTCTGGACGGCGGGCGAACTCCGCGATCAGACGGCGGGTCACCGAGGGAGCGAGCAGTGCCTCGCCCGCGGCAACGACCGCGACGGCGGTGAGAACCTCGGTCGGCGGGGTGTCCTTGAGCAGGAAGCCCGTGGCGCCGGCGCGCAGGGCGGCGTAGACGTACTCGTCCAGGTCGAAGGTGGTCAGGATGAGGACGCGGACGCCGGACAGGGCCGGGTCGGAGCAGATCTGCCGGGTCGCCCCAATGCCGTCGAGGTCCGGCATGCGTACGTCCATCAGCACGACGTCCGGCCGTTCGCGGCGGGTGAGTTCGACGGCCTCGGCTCCGTTCGCGGCCTCGCCCACGGCCGTCATGCCGGGCGTGTGGTCGACCAGGACCCGGAAGCTGCCGCGCAGCATCGCCTGGTCGTCGACGATCAGTACCCGGATCGGGGGCGCGTCGGTCATGGTCGCTGGTCCCCTTCAGCGGGCAGGCGGACGGACACCGCGAAGCCACCCTCGGGCCGGGGCCCCGCCTCGAAGCTGCCGCCGTACATCATCGCCCGCTCCCGTATCCCCAAGAGGCCATGCCCGCCCGATAGTTCGCGGACGGCCCGCCCATGTGCGGACGGTGGTCCCTCGTCCGCGATGTCTATGCGGATCTCTTGCGCATCCGCCTCGACCGTGACCTGGCAGCGAGTCGGGGCGGCGTGCCGGATCGCATTGGTGAGGGCCTCCTGGACGATCCGGTAAATGGTCAGTTGTGTTCCCTCTGCCAGACCCTCCGAGGCGTGCACCGTCAGGTCGACCTCCACCCCTGCCCGGTGTGCCTGCGTAGCGAGCGAGCCGAGGCGGTCGAGATTCGGTACGGGGCCGAGCGGCGCGCGCTCGGTGCGCAGTACGCCGAGCGTGCGCCGCATCTCGGTCAGGGCGGAACGGCTGGTTTCCTCGATGACCTTGAGGGCGGCCCGCGCCTCCCTCGGGTCGTCCTCCGCCACATGCCCGGCGACACCCGCCTTGACGGCGATCAAGCTGAGGTTGTGCGAGACGATGTCGTGCAGCTCACGGGCGATCCGCAGACGCTCTTCGTCCACTGCGCGCTCCGACCGGCGCCGCTCTTCTCGGGCGGCCTCGGCCCGGCGCCCCCGCACGGTGACCCCCGCGCCCCAGGCCCCGCCGATCACCAGGAGCACGAGCCCTGCCACTCCGACCGCGCCCCGCCAGTCTTCGGCGGGAGTGACCACCGCCTCGCCGAGGTAGACGGCACCGCACGCCACCGGCAGCGTCACCGCGAGTGCGGGCACGGACCGGCGGGCGGGCTCAGCCAGTCCGACGAGGTACGCCGCAAACCCGGCGGCGGCGTATGGCTCACGGGGGATGTCGAGGAGCGACGCCGTGGCCAGGGCGGCCAGCACGACCACCAGGACCGATAGCGGCCAACGGCGACGTACGAAGATCGGCAGACCGACCAGGGCGGCGATCAGACAGCCGAGCCAGAGCGGTCCTGTGTAGGCGGGCTGGCCGTCGTCGGCGGTCAGTCGGGCGAAGCCGACGTACACGGCGGTCAGGACCAAGGCCGCGCTGAGGTCGAGGGCGTAGAGGTGGCACTGCCCCTTGGACTTCATGGCCCGACCGTACCTGTACGCGTACACTCAACCGGCCTGTCCCAGCAGCACCATCAACGCGAGCGTCAGCAGTGTCAGCGGCACCCAGCGCAGCACCGTCGCCCAACTGGGACGGGGCGCTTCAGACAGAAGTGCCAGGCCCAGCGGCACCAATGCGGCGCACAGTCCGGCCAGGGCCACCAGCGACACAGGAGTGGTCCCTTTGAGTACCCCGAGGGGTAGTGCCGCGGTGAGGCCGAGTGCGGCAGCGCGGACCGGGCCGAGCACCCGCGTGCGCCAGGCGCCGAGGGCAAGGACCACCCATCCGGCGAGGATGGCGAGGTTCAGCGTGGCGAAGACGTGAAAGGCGCCGTAGCCGGCGGAGACCGCTTCGGTGGCGGGCCCGACGCCCTCGGAACGCACCAGCTGAAAGGCCAGATGGTCCACCCCCGCGTGGAAGGCGCGGGCGAACAGTCCGAACATGACCAGCACGCCGCCCCACAGTCCCCAACCGGAGCTGCGGGCCCCGATCCGTGCGGCCACCACAGCCACGGCGGGCCAGAGCAGCAGGCTGCCCGCCGCAAAGAGGCCGTAGGCGGTGGCCATGAGGGTGGGATGGCGCTCGTACGCGGCGAGTTGGTCGGGGTAGAAGAAGTGGAAGCGGGCCCGCAACAACGCGCCGGTCAGCATCAGGAGTGGGCCGAGCAGCATGGCAGTACCACCCACCCAACGTCCGGGGAAGCCGGTGGCCTCCCACCGCTCCACAGGCAGCGCGCCATGCAGTCGGGCGCCGATCGTGGTGACCGGGGTAGCCATGGATCTCGTCGCGTTCGTCATACCGATGACGATGCCTTCACCGTCCCTCCAGGACGTCGGACGAGGAGCTGAACTGCAGGGTCAGACCTGGGTATGACCCGTCGGGTCGCCTGAACAGGCACCGTCTCCAGCTCGCTGCATGAGCGATTGACGCCTTGCCGGGAAGGCATCCCTGCGGAACACATCCCTGCGGAACACATTCGGCACACATGCGGCCGCGAAACCCCGTGAACACACGCGAACTACAGAGGGGTGTTTCCCCGGCCCAGACACCCTGCAGCTGGCGTTTCCGCAGGTCACGGACCCGCCCAGAGAAAACTCCTAAAGCGGGTGTCGCAGGTTCGAATCCTGCCGGGGGCACAACGCGTCACCGCTCTGACCTGGGGTTTCTCCCCCGGGGAGGGCTCCTACTCGGCCTCGGACTCCTCGTCCGGGGCCGTTTGCGTGAGCGGTGCGGCGATGTCCCCGCAGCTCATCCCCGTCATGGAACGTATCCGCGTCGTCCGTCTCGGTGGCGGACGCCCCCGCACCCGACTGGATCGTCTCGGCGGAGGCAAGGCGTACTCCTCCCGCCGTAACCGCCGCTACCTGCACAGACGTCTTATCGAACAGACCATCCCCGAGTCGCGTTACCAACGGGCCAATCGAAAGCGTCCCGGCAGTCATGGACAAGCGCGCCGATATCTTCCAGGGCACCGGAATGATCTTTACTCCTGATGTGCACCTTCAGGTTGGCGAGTAACGAGCACAACGCACCGACCTGACCCAGGTGTTGAGAGTGGCGCGCACGACGTTGCCGCACTGGCGGTGGAACTCACGGACATGGCGGCGGCTGACCGCCCGGCACGGTGATCGGCTCGGCGAGATCACGGACGAAACGGCTGGCCGACGGCAGAAATCGTCGGCGAGAAAGCCGCACGCGCGGCATGGCTGATCGCCCAGCACGCCGACCGGCAGCTCGACGTTCAGCGGCACGCCTTCCGCCTGATGCAGCATGCGGCGTCGGCAGGCCCGGCCGGCCCACGCGAGCTGGCCTTCCTGCGCGACCGCACGCTGGTCAACGAGGGTCGTAAGCAGATCTACGGCACACAGATCGCTGGCGCGAAGGACGGGGGACCTGTGACTTCCAACGATAGGTGGCCAATCCGCTCGACATGACCACAGGTCGCAGGCCCGCGGTCATCCTCAGCCGGCCACTCTGCTCAGCGATAGGCGGCCAGCCGGGCCCCAGAACGCCGACCTCAACCTGAACCCCCGGTCGCGGGCCAGTCCCACGCTCGTGCAGCAGATCGCCCAATACCCAGTCCGGCGGGGCTCGCAGGCTGCATCGTGGTCGGTGTGGTCACCAGCAGCACACTGCCAGCCGCTCCCGGACGAGTCGTCCGGACCAGTGCCGTCGCCGCCGCCTGCGCCGCGTTTCTTCTCCTCCAGGTTGGATCTGGGCACACGCCAAGTAGCCGCAGCTTTGCTGCTCTGCCGGCATTCGATACCTGGATCTGGGCGTACACGACTGAGGTCGGAGCCGCCGTTGCCATCGGCACTGCCACGCTTCCTGTCTTCCGCGTACTGGCCGAACAGGCTGGTCGGCGCACGACCACACTCATGGGCTCAGCCTGGCTGGCGTTCGGCGTCCTGATCGCTGCGTTCGGCCCACGCGCGCTCGATGAAGACAATCCGCTCTGGCTCGGCACTGCACGCTTCCTCACCCTTAATGCGTTGACTTGGGTATTCATCACGCCGTCGTTCGCTGGGTTGTTGCTCGTACAGCTGCGGCTATCCGCGCTCGCTGAGGACATCGCCTCTGCGGTGGACGACGGAAAGGCCGGTCCCCTCATTGTCGAGCTCCTGTGGCTGCGGGCGGCCATGCGGCGCTTCCTGCTCGCCTTCGCCACGGCGATCACCGGTGGTGTGCTGGCCTTGGGCGTGCTTCGCGGTGCGCTGCTCGCCCACGGCACACCCGCCAGCGACCTGCCCGTGCTCCGGCTGCTGACCTACGGCGGAGTGTTCACGGTGACAACGGCACTCATCTTTGTGCCTGCCTACACCGCCTGGCAGGAGCGGGTCTTCGAACTCCGGGATGCCCTTCACCCGATCCCCGAGGACGGCCGACCGGCACCCGAGTGGTTCGAGGCCCGCGACAGCTTCGATACCCTCCTGGCCGCACGCGTGAGCGCCGGGCGTGTGCTGACTGCCGCCTTTGGAGTGCTGGCCCCCCTTGCCGGCAGTGTGGTGTCCGCCTTGCTGTCGGCAAGTAATTGATCAACCTTGGCCTAGGCGAGCACCGCGAGTCCCCGGCGGCCAACAATCGCTGCGCATGGCCAACTATCGCTGAACGTCGCAGGACCGATTCCGTGGCCCCGCGAAGGATTCGAGCGCATGAACGAACTCTGTGTAGAAGGGTGTGCCCGCAGGAGCCCTCCGTCCGCGGGCTTCTCGCGGGCTGAGGGCTCCTGCGTGAGGTGCGGCCGATCGGTCAGCCGATGGTTGCGATGCCGTCGGTGGTGACGGTCGGGCGGCCCGAGGTGCCGACCACGACGATCTTCAGGGTGTGTTTGGCGGAGCTGGACCAGGTCTTGGTCCAGATCGCCTGGCGGTAGAGGGTGGTGGAGGATTTCAGGTCCACCGTGGTGACCTTGGTGCCGTCGACGTAGATGTACGCCTGGCCGGACGTGGAGGCCCGCGAGACGATCCAGGCCACCGAGCGTCCGGTGAAGGTCCAGCTGATCGATGCGCCGGCGGACGAGGAGCTGTAGGAGTAGCCGCCCAGGTAGCTGGTGCTGCTCCGGTGTGTCCAGGTGCCGGTCCGGGTGGTGGAGGTCTCCTGGATGATGTTCGGCGTCCGGTAGACGGAGGCGCCACCGGTGTTGCCGGCCACGTCGGACGCCTTCAGGGCGAACAGGTCCGAGGTGCCGGGCTTGGCGCTGGTGTTCCAGGAGGTCACCGTCGGGCCGAAGGCGGCCGAGGACGGCGAGGTCGCCAGGACCTTGGCGAGCGCCGCGTTGTCGGCGGCCTTCCAGGTCACCGTGACCGGGACCGCCGTCGAACTCACCGAGCCGGTGCGCGTCCTCACCGCCGGAGCGGTCGGGAAGGTGGGTGCGGCGGTGTCACCGACCAGGGTGACCGAGCCGGACAGCGTGGTCGACCCACGGACGTGGGTGGCGCGGACCTGGACGGTGTGGCTGCCGGCGGCGACCGAGATCGAGGCGGAGCGGGCGGAGCCGGAGGTGTGTGCCACGGCCTTGCCGTCGACCAGGACGTCGAAGCCGGAGATCACTGCGGACGGCGTAGCGGTCGTCCAGCTCACCGTGGCCGCGCCCTTGGTGTAGTAGCTCGTCCCGGACTTGGCCCCACCGCCGGACATTCCGGTGACGGAGACCGCGCCGACCGGGCCGGCCGCGTAGGAGCGGATGGTGCTCAGGGCGTTGTAGAGCTGGTTGCCGGGGCAGTCGGTGGCGAAGCCGTTGCGGTGCCCGGAGATGACGTTGAAGGTGTAGCTGTTGCCGAGGGTGAAGCCGTAGCTGCCCGATGCGCCCTCGGTCAGCGTCGCGGTGCCGGTGCCCGGGCTGACCCCGGTCATGCCGAACTTCCAGGCCGCGATCCGGGCGATGGAGCCGAGCATCGCCTGGCTCGGCGTGGCCCCGGGGAAGGTGCTGGCCGTGGAGTCGCCGCCGCTGAGGTCGGTGTATGTGCCGATGGCGGCCACGCCCATGCTGTTGGTGTTGAACCCGTAGGTCTGGGCGCCCACGATCGGCAGCGCCATCCCGCCGAAGCGGCCCTCGAAGATGGTTCCACACTTGTCGACCAGGAAGTTGTAACCGACGTCGCGCCAGCCCTGGTTGAGGTGCTCGGCGTAGATGCCGCGCACGATCGCCGGGGAGTCGGCGCAGGAGTAGCTGTTCGTGGTGTCCGTGTGGTGGACGAACATCGCCTTCACCGCCGACCCGTACGACGGATAACCGGCCTCCCGGGCGCACTCGTCCGCACCCCAGCCGGCCCGGGTGACCACGGTGGGCGGCGCCACCGTCGAGGTGGTCGCGGCCGGCATCGGGTCCGGCGGGGTCGGCGACGCCGACGTGGAGGGGCTGGCCGAGGAGGCCGGGCAGGACGGATACGCCTGGTCCATGGTCGGCAGCTGACCGGGCCAGGACGTCGGTGAGGCGCTCGGCGAGGCGGAGGTCCCGGTGGACGGCGTGCCGGATGCCGAGTCCGTGGCCGTGGGGGTGTCGGTGGCCGTCGGGGAATCCGTGACCGTGGGCGAGGCGGAGTCCGTCGCGGTCGGGGCGACGCTGTCCGTCGGCGTCACGGTGCCGGTGGCCGTCGCGTCCAGGGCGTACGCCGCAAGGCCCATGCCGGAGTCCTGCGTCCCGCCGGTGGCGGGCTTGCCCGGGTCGACCAGGTCCACCCGCAGCCCGCCGGGCAGCGCGGTCGCCTTGCCCGCGCCGGTCGCGCGGACCTGGATCCCGTTCGACGGCCCCGACCACATGGGGGACATCCCGCCGCGCACACCGGGACGGCTCAGCTCGGCGGGGTCGGGGATGTCGTCCGGCTGCTGCATCTTCAGCCACGGTGTCCAGTGGCCGTCGGCGGCGGAACGGGTGCGCACCTCCACCGTGCCGCGCAGCTTGGCGTGGGCACCGTTCCAGGTGACACCGACCATGCTGAACGGAGCCGTGGACCGGGCCCCCAGTGTCTTGAGCGACGCGCCGGCCCCGGTCAAGGACAGCGAGTGGACGTGCGTCTTGACCGGTCCCTGCGCGGCCGCCGCTCCATGGCCTGGTGAACCGGCCATGGCGACGGTCGCCACGGCCACGCCGCCACCGGCGACGACCGCTCCCAACGCCACCCACGTGCGCTTCTTCAGACCTGCTCGACGGCGACCGTGCCGAACACCGTGTTCAGTTTTCATGCCCCACCCGAAAGACCAGTTGTAGTTGTCATCAGCGATCACAGGGCACAGCCGTCACAGGAGTCCCCCGGAACACCAGCGCATCCGAACGTTCAGACGTCACAGGTCCCGAACCCGGGCGGGGACGGACGCCCACCAACGGCGGCTGCCGCGGCCCTTGCGCACCGGAAGGCATGATGGGATCGGCCCTTGGTACCGAGGCGTCCGCGTCATGGCCCGCCTGGGTGGGCCGGCCTGCCCGCCGGCTGCACCTTCGCGGCCAGTACGCGGGCCCCGTGCGTGCGCGATGCGTGAGCGGACGGTCCGGCGCAGGCTGACATGGGCGGGATCAAGCACGCGGCCGCGTGGCGCTGATCAGGCAGAACAGCACTGGACGGCAGCGTCGAGCACCATCCGGCAAGGATCCAATCCCACTCCTGAAGCGGGTGTCGCAGGTTCGAATCCTGCCGGGGGCACCAGGCAAAAGGCCCCGGACCGATCATGGTCCGGGGCCTTTGACATCCACTTTTGACTTCAACGGGGGCGATCACCCGCGATCGGGGCGCCTCTTCCTGTTCCTCAGTAGCCGGTCCATGTGGCTCATGGGGTGTGTCAATTTAACGGCTGATCTTGGTTGTTGATGGTCAGTTGTTGCTCGGGGTGAGGCGGCCTTCGAAGGCGATCTGGAACGCGTTCAGGGGTGCTTTCCAGCGCATGGTCCACCGCTTGCGGCCCTTCCCGGTCGGGTCCAGGCTCATCAGCGCCATGTAGATGCACTTGAGGGCGGCGGCCTCGTTGGGGAAGTGCCCGCGGGCACGAACAGCTCGGCGGATGCGGGCGTTGACGCTCTCGATCGCGTTCGTGCTGCAGATGACCTTGCGGATCTCGACGTCGAAGGAGAGGAAGGGCACGAACTCGGCCCAGGCGTCCGACCACAGCTTCACGATTGCCGGATACTTTCGGCCCCACGCCTCCTGGAACTCCAGGAACCGCTCCGTCGCCGCGTCCTCGCCGGCCGCGGTGCAGACGGGCTTGAGAGCTTTGGCGACCTTGTCCCAGTCCTGACGAGCCGCATATCGGAACGAGTTCCGCAGCAGGTGAACCACACACGTCTGGACGATCGTGCGAGGCCAGACGGTCTCCACCGCCTCGGGAAGGCCCTTCAGCCCGTCGCAGACCAGCATGAGCACGTCGTCCAGGCCGCGGTTCTTCAGCTCGGTGAACACATGCAGCCAGTACTTGGCGCCCTCTCCGCCGTCGCCGGCCCAGATGCCGAGGATGTCGCGGGTGCCGTCCACGGTCACCGCCATCACGACGTAGACCGGCCGGTTCGCGACCTGCCCGTCCCTGATCTTGACGTTGATGGCGTCGACGAACAAAACGGGGTAAACACGGTCGAGGGGACGGTTCTGCCACTCGGCCATGCCCTCCATCACCTTGTCGGTAATGGTGGATATGGTCTGCTTGGACACCTCGGCCCCGTAGACCTCGGCCAGGTGAGCGGCGATCTCGCCGTGCGTGAGCCCCTTCGCGGACAACGACAGCACCATCTCATCGACCCCGGTCAGCCGCCGCTGCCGCTTCCTGACGATCTCCGGCTCGAACGTGCCCGCAGTGTCACGCGGCACCTTGACCTCGACCCGCCCGACGTCGGTCAGCACCGTCTTGGCCCGGCCCCCGTTGCGGGAGTTGCCGCTGCCCCGGCCGGCCGCGTCGTGCTTCTCGTAGCCGAGGTGATCGGTGATCTCACCTTCCAGGGCAGACTCCAGGACCCGCTTGGTCAGCTGCTGCAGCAGCCCGCCCTGCCCGGTCAGCTGCAGCCCCTCCGACCGGGCACGCTCCACCAGCATCGCGACAAGCTACTCATCGGACACAGGCACAGACTGCCCCGACTCGGCACTCTCGACAGGCTCCACAGTCTTCAACTCCACGGCGGTGTCAGTCACTTGATGTCTCTCCCATGATCGTCGGATCCGCCGTTAGATTTACACTCCCCAGGCCGGCTCGCTTGGTGCGGAGGGCTATGCCGTGTTTGACGGGCGCCGCGTTGGGCTGAACGAGTGATCTCGGTCGGGGTGGGAAGAGTATGGCGTGCGGCAAAACCGCGAGCCGGAGACCCGATCGAGGTCTGGACGCTGCTCGAAGATGACGGCCGTGAAGCAGCCCCCTCCACCCCCCTATGAGTGAGACGCCTCCGCCGGTTCAGCTCCGTTGGCGTGGTGGATGACGTTGGCCGTCAGCCGGCGCAGCAGGTTCTGCGCGGTTGCGAACTCCTCGACGGTCAGGCCCATGGCGTCTCCGATGGCGAGGGGGACGGCGCGGATGCGGTGGCTGAGTGCGGTTCCCTTCGGGGTGAGGGCCACTTCCACTACCCGTTCGTCGTCCGCTCGCCGTTGTCGCTTGAGCAGTCCGCTCGTCTCAAGGCGTTTGATCAGCGGCGTGACGGTGCCGTAGTCCAGCTGCAGGGCCGCCAACATGTCTTTGACGGATGCGGTGCCGTGCTGCCAGAGCACGACCATCACCAGGTACTGGGGGTAGGTCAGTCCCAACTCGTCGAGCAGGGGCCGGTAGGCGCTGGTCACGGCCCGTGAGGCCGCGTACAGCGTGAAGCAGAAGTGGTCCTCCAGGGGCAGCGGGGACTCGCTTCGGTAGCCAGGTGTGGGTGTGCCCCTGTCCTCGTCGCTCATGGCTGATCTCCCTTCCTGGGGGGGGCGGTCCTTGGCGCCGGACCGTCATCGGTGTCGCTATGTCCGCATCTCGATGGATCCAAGTATATCGCCAACGATCCCCTCGTGCACTTTTAACTTGTGCACGAGGGAATCGTGCACTAGGTTTCTCGATGTCGCCCCGAACGGGACGGCACCAACCACCGGCGTGGCCGGTGACCAGCGATGCCTTCCAGGAGAACCAGATGAACCTCAAGAGCGTCTTCCGCGCCCGTAAGTCCGCTGCCGTGCTCGGCGCTGTCGCCGGCGTGGCGGCACTGTCCATGGCCGCCACCGCGGGTGCGGCCGACGCCACGGTCGGGCACCGCCCGTCGGTGCAGAAGCCCACGGTGGTGCTGGTGCACGGCGCGTTTGCGGACGCTTCCAGCTGGAACGGGGTGGTCAAGCGTCTGGAGCGGGACGGCTATCCGGTGGTGGCCCCGGCGAACCCACTGCGCGGCCTGGCCAGTGACGCCGACTACATCCACAGCGTGCTCAAGAGCGTCAAGGGGCCGGTCGTGCTGGCGGGCCACTCCTACGGCGGTGCCGTGATCAGTCAGGCCGCCACCGACGGCCCGAACGTCAAGGCGCTGGTCTACATCGCCGCCTTCGCCCCCGACAAGGGCGAAAGCGCGCTGGAACTGTCGAACAAGTTCCCCGGCAGCACCCTCGGCCCGACCCTCGACTCCGTGTCGTTCCCGCTGTCCGGCGGCGGCACCGGCACCGATCTGTACATCAAGGCCGACAAGTTCCACGACCAGTTCGCCGCCGACGTCCCCGAATCGATCACCGACCTGATGGCCGCCACCCAGCGCCCCGTCGCCGCCTCGGCCCTGGAGGAGAAGGCCACCGAGGCCGCTTGGAAGACCATCCCCTCCTGGGACCTGGTCACCACCGAGGACAAGAACATCCCGCCGGCCTCCCAGCGCTTCATGGCCGACCGCGCCCACGCCCACACCGTCGAGGTCAACGCCTCCCACGCCGTCTCGGTCTCCCAGCCGGGTGCCGTCACCCGCCTGATCGAGCAGGCCGCCACGTCCACTGTCCGCTGACCCCCACGGCGACACCCGCTCGTCCCCGCACCACCACCCTCGCCCATCGCCCTGGACAGACAGGTCCAGGCGAGCAGACAAAGGCGCCGACCACGGCGCCACCGATGACAAGGAGAACCCCCGCCATGAACCCCACGTCGCAGAACAAGCCCACCATCATGCTGGTCCACGGTGCGTTTGCGGACGCTTCCAGCTGGAACGGGGTGGTCGAGCGTCTGCAGTGGGACGGCTATCCGGTGATGGCCCCGGCGAACCCTCTGCGCGGCCTGGCCAGCGACGCCGCATATGTCCGCAGCGTGCTCGACAGCGTGAACGGGCCCGTCGTGCTGGCGGGCCACTCCTACGGCGGCGCGGTGATCAGCCAGGCCGCCGTGGGCAACCCGAACGTCAAGGCGCTGGTCTACATCGCCGCCTTCATACCCGAGGCAGGCGAGAGCGCCCGGGAACTGTCGAACAAGTTCCCCGGCAGCACCCTCGGCCCGACCCTGAACTCCGTGCCCTTCCCGCTGCCCGGCGGCGACACCGGCACCGACCTGTACATCAAGGCCGATGCCTTCCACGGTCAGTTCGCCGCCGACGTCCCCGAGTCGGTGGCCGGCCTGATGGCCGCCACCCAGCGCCCCGTCGCTGCCTCGGCCCTGGAGGAGAAGGCCACCGAGGCCGCCTGGAAGACCATCCCCTCCTGGAGCCTGATCGCCACCCAGGACTACAACATCCCGCCCGCCGCCCAGCACTTCATGGCCGACCGCGCCCACGCCCACACCGTCGAGGTCAACGCCTCCCACGCCGTCTCGGTCTCACGCCCAGCCGAGGTCACCCGCCTGATCGAGCAGGCCGCCCACACCACCGTCCGCTGACGCCCGCACGACCCGCCGACCCTGCACTCCGACCTGGCGACGCGTGACCGCGGCCGTCGGGCGGCCCCCCACGAGCCCCGATTCTCGCCGGGAAGCCGCCCGGCGACCTTCTCGCGGATCAGGATCAGCACTGCAGAGCACATGGACAGGACTGCGCGACTCCGTACGGGGTCGGCGTGGGCCGGACGGAAGCCGCGGCTCGACGACGTCGCGGACGGCCCCCCCTCCGGGGCTGTGCGAGCAGGCTGCGTCACCGGCGCGACCATCGATTTCGACGGTGGCAACACCACCATCCGAGGCGGCCTATAATGGGACGAAATTGCTCATATAAAAACCGCCGTGTGCGACCTTTGCGCCGACGCCACCGACGCCGAGACATTCGCCTTCTCCTGGCCCGAGGCGCTCGGCAGGGATGCCGCGTCAGGCACGAGTCCCGAAGTCGCCACATTCGACCAGGACGGGGCCACCCCTGGGTCGCCCCGAGAGGGTCGCCGCGGGCGCCCTCGTCCTCGCTTCCGACGAGAGCAGCTTCTACGGCAGATACGGGCCCGGGCGTCGACGGCGGCATGGCTCAGGTCTGAGGCTGGAGTCTGTCGGTCCGGGGAATCTCGACTCCTTCCTTTCCACCGGTGCCATCCCAGCTGCATGCAGCCCAGCCGACGGATGGAGAACGTTCATGCGGATCCAGGGAGCGGTGGCGCTGGTCACCGGAGGCAATCGCGGCCTGGGCGAGCAGTTCGTAGCCGCGCTGCTGAGCCGGGGCGCGGCCAAGGTCTACGCCACCGCCCGCGATCCTGCCACCGTGCACACGCCGGAAGCGGTGCCGATCGAACTCGACGTCACCGACCTGCGGGCCGTGCGGGCGGCGGCTGAGCGGGCTCCCGATGTCACGTTGTTGGTCAACAACGCCGGGATCGCGATCTACGGCGACGGCGTGTTGGACGGTGACCTGGCAAACCTGCGCCGGCAGCTGGACACCAACGTACTCGGACCCCTGCAGATGGCCCGGGCGTTCGCACCGGTCCTCGCCCGAGGCGGAGGCGGGGCCATCCTCAATGTGCTCTCCAGGGGCTCGTGGATCGGCAACCCCGAGAGCGCCGGCTACTACGCGTCCAAAGCCGCGGCGTGGTCGATCACCAACTCGCTACGACTCGCCCTCCACGGGCAGGGAACGCTCGTCACCGCTTTGCACGTCGGCGTCGTGGACACCGACATGGCGGCGAGGGCGGAGGGTCGACCCAAGAGCGATCCCGCCGCGGTGGCGAACCTTGCCCTCGACGGCGTCGAGGCCGGGGCGTACGAAGTCATCGCCGACGACGCCACCCGACGGATCAAGGCCCTGCTCTCGGCCGATCCTGCCGCGATCTACCCGAGCATGGAGTTCCCCAAGGAGTGATGCACGATGAGCGTGGTGCCCACGGTGCGGGGCCCGGTGGACTCCTCACAGCTGGGCAGGGTCCTCATCCACGAACACGTCTTCGTGCTCAGCGAGGAGCTGCGACGCAACTACCCGCAGCGGTGGGACGAGGACGAGCGTGTGGCGGATGCGGTCGCCAAGCTGCGGGCCCTCAAGTCCCGGGGGATCGACACCATCGTGGACCCCACCGTGCTCGGACTCGGCCGGTACCTCCCGCGCGTGGCCCGGGTCAACGAGCAGGTCGACCTGCACATCATCCCCGCCACCGGTTACTACACCTACACCGAGCTGCCGTTCTTCTTCCAGTACAACGGCCCCGGACGGCGGTTCGATGTAGCCGAGCCACTGCTGGAGATGTTCCGCACCGACCTCGAGGAGGGCATCGGCGGAACGGGCATCCGCGCGGCCTTCCTCAAGTGCGCCATCGACCAGCCGGGGCTGACCCCCGACGTGGAGCGTGTCCTGCGCGCCATTGCCGTCGCGCACCGGGTCACCGGCGCGCCGATCACCGTACACACCAGCGTGGCCAACCGGTCGGGACTGGTGGTGCAAGAACTTCTCACCGAGGAGGGCGTGGATCTGACCAAGGTGGTCATCGGGCACGCCGGCGACACCTCCGACCTGGACTACCTCACCACGCTCGCCGACGCCGGCTCACTGCTGGGCATGGACCGGTTCGGCCTGGATGAGGCCCTGCCGTTCCAGCAGCGGGTGGAGACGGTGGTTGCGCTGGTCGCCCGCGGGTACACCGACCGCCTCGTGCTCTCCCACGACGCCGCCTGCCACATGGACTGGATGCCCGAGGACAGTGTCCGGGCCGCCAACCCACGCTGGGGCTTCACGCACATCAGCGACGACGTGCTGCCGGCACTGCGCGCGAGCGGGGTCACCGAGGAACAGATCGACACCATGCTGATCCACAATCCCCGCCGCTACTTCGAACGCTGAGACTGTTACGCACGGTCCCGTGGGTGCCCGGGGGTGCGATTCGCCCGGACCCGACCATCAGCACCGAGGTCGGCGAGCCAGCGCAGCGCGCTGAGGCTCGGCAGAAAGCAGTACTCGCCGCCGCGGGTGCTGACGAAGCGCTCGACGCCGTGCAGGCGGCGCCGGACGGGATCGTGCGGGATCGTGAAGACGCCCGTGCCGTCGTTGTCGCCTGTGAGCAGATCCTTCTCGACGCCGAGGCCGGTGAAGTTGCCGCCGTTGAGCCACTGCGACTTCACGAACTCGAACTGGCGGTGGAGGTGCGCGTTGAGGGCGATGAACACGATGCCGCGGTCGGCGCCGTCGTCGTCCAGGACGCCGGCCGGCAGGGGCGGCCCGTAGCTGGTGCTCCGCCGAATCAGACGGTGGAGGTGCACATCGCCGATGATCTCCGAGTCACGCGGATTGGTGCGCCTGGCGTGTGCGCCGTGGGGGCAGACCACCCCATGCGGATCGGACTCGTAGAGGAAGTCGTTGTTACGCTGTTCGTCCGCCCCGAGAGTCGGCTCGTCGTGCTCGGGCGCCAGGATGAGCGGGGCTCCGCTCGGCCAGCGGCCCACGATCTTCGCGGTGATCAGTGCCTCTTCCTCCGGGCTGGCGGCGTTGGCCTTGACGTACCGCCGGAAACGGGCGACGTGCGTGTGCAGCTTCCGCAAGACCACGAACGTGCCGTTTCGGCCCAGCACGTCCGGCGTCGGCATCGGCGGCAGGTTCCCGGTCTGGTCGGGACAGCCCAGCACGAACTCGCCGGCCTTGAGGGCTGCACCGCCATCAGGTGGGTTGTCCGAACCACTTCCTTCCACCGCGGGGTTGCTGATGCCGTCCTTGTAGCCGAAGCTGGTGCGCCCCGAGGCCAGCTGGTAGGTGTCCTGCCGGTACACCACCTGGAGGCCGGGAAGCTGTGTGCGCGCCTGCCGCGCCCGTTCGAGGACGACGGCCAGCGACTCCTGGTCGGCGGCGACGAGGGACAGCACAATGTGCACCTGACCGGTACCGAAGGGCGGTTCCCAGTGTGCGGGTGCGCTTTCGCCGGTGTCGCCCAGGAGTTCGGCGCGTGCCGCCATGCCCTGCCGGAACTCGTCGGGGAAGCTGTCCAGGGAGGTCTGCGGTACCTGGAGCGCTTCGAGTCCCCGGTATGTCACCGCGACGTTGAGGAGTGCCGGCAGGGGCGGCTGCCACCAGTCGGCGGCGGAGTCGACCAGTCCGGCCAGGCGTCCCATCAGCTCGCGGCCGGCGCCGGGGTCATCCACCCGGAGCAGGATGTAGGTGCCGACATAGGGTGACGGCCGGGTGCGCAGCACGATGCCTTGAATGTCGTCGAGTTGCAGAGGCGGGCCTTCAACCGTCGTCATCTCATCCCCTCGGTCGACGCTGCCCGATTTGTAGCAATTCCCGACTCCAGGGTTGCTGTCCGACACGGCATCTCGCGCGATCGACGAGCGCGCGGGTACGCGGAGTCAGCTGACGCGCGAAGTTCCGGAGAGACAACCGAAGGGCCTGCTCGGGATCGTCGCCGACCATCAGCCAGAACTGGGCCGCATGATCGGCGTACGCCTCGGGGTAGCGCGTCACCAAACTCTCGTAGCGAGCGCAGGTGTCCGATCGCCACGGCCGTCCTGCCTTCGACGGCATGAAGGTCTGTGAGGTCGATGGCCAGGATCCTTCGCGGCGCGGGGGCCGAAAAGTGGTCCGACCGCTACCTCCTGCATAGGCGCGGACCATCGATCCGCGCACCGCGCCGGGCCGCCTGGTGGCGCTCAGGCGTTACGGCCGTAGCACCCGCGATCGGTGACACCCGCGGAGAAAGGCCCTTCTCTCGACAGCTGCCGAGAGCCAGGTCACTGGGGCAGCACCTCGTCCGCGCTCTTCGGCTCGACTTGGGGCTGGTGGTTGTACGTGCGACGCGCCTTGGCCGACGCGGTGTAGATCTGCCGCACCCGCATGATCTCGCCCAACGGCCTGTGCTCGGCCGTGACCCGCCACTGGTTGAAGGCCATTGCGTCGCTCTTCTCGAAATTCTCCGGTCCCGAGATGTCCTGGATCGGAATTCGCACCCGGCCGACGGTGACGAAGGGTGACCGATCCTCCGGCCACTCGACGGTCACGTCGTCGACCGGCATCGCGTCGAGGTCCGTACACAGCTGGACCTGCAGATCGAAGCCGAAGGATCCTGCCAGAAGTTCGTCCACCAGCGTCGGACGGAAGACGTCCGGCCGGCTTTCGAGGTCGAGTTCGTGGTGGATCACATGCGAGGCATTGTGCCGGGCCGGTGCGATTCGCACCTTGGCGATGTAGTCACCATGGAGTACGGCGCCCAAGGTCGAGAATGTAGTAAGCAGGGGGTTTCGCACAGGAGTCTGCGTCAGCGTCCGAACGAACGCGAACATCTCATCCCAGGCCCAGTCGGACTGTTCCAATTTCCCCTTGCCCGTGAGGAAATCCGCAAGTAGTTCTTTGAATCCCGCCCTACCCCGCGCCAAGTAATCAGGCGCGTTGTTTATCACATCCTCAGTGAACAGGTAATGTCTCGCGGTATTGGCGATGAACATCGTGTGGTTTTTGAGTACGAGATCGAAGGTCGTCGAGTCCGGCTCGTCCGTGACCAGTTTGGGTCCCGGCACATCGAAAATCTTGATCGCACAGCCCAGGCCGGGACCGAGTTGCACGTCCGTTCCCATATGTGTGGCGGCGCTGGAGAAGCGCATCAGGGCACCGTGCCGGCCCGGTTCGGCATAAATGCCCTGCGCGTACGCCGGAGGAACATTGTGCAGAATCTGAATCTCCGCCTTGACGAGGCCGAATGACTTCGCATGGACGCCCCGGACCGCCCTCCCCGCGCCCTCGACTCTCGGTGACTCCAGGGCTTTTTTCTCCCAGTATTCGACGATCGGCGACAGCAGATTGTCGATGTCCGGACCGACCGTCTCGACCTCAGGCGTGTAGCGAATGAATTCGGATGGCACCATCGCGCTCTCCTCCAGGTCAACACAGGTCAGGCGAGGTGTGAGAGCCATCTCAATGCACTCCGGGAAGGCAGCGAAAAATACTCCCGGCGCGGCGGCCTCAGTCGCTGATCTTGTCCAGGAACTCGTCGAGCGCCTTGCCGACACGCTCTAGCCGTCGCGTGTCCAGCACCGTCAGATTCGGATTGGCGACGTACCAGCCCTCGGCCGTGATCTGGTGCTCGGCAATCCAGTCCTTCGCCGAGGGGTCGCGAAGTCCCGGCCATCCTTCCCAAGCGGTAAAGAGCATGTCCAGGTACTCAGGAACCTTTGTCACGAAGTCGTCGAGGTAGGCATCCCATTCGCCGTCGTACGCGGTGGCGAAGAGCATTTTCGTGTCATTTTCCAGAAAGACGAAGCGCATGTCATGGACGGTTCCGACCTTCTCCGCCGCAGAGAAGTTGCCCTGCGCCAACCTCAACACCGCGCGCAGCCGTTCAGCCCCGCCAGGCGCGAACGGAGCGATTAGCGTCAATTCCGAGACCGTGCCCTGACGGCTGCCGACACGGCCGGCGCTTCCCATCCGCGATGGCGCCTCCGACGCATTCGACGTCAGCTCCTGAATTACGCTCTCCAGCGCCGTCTTCCCCAGCTCCGGCGCGTCGGCGAACAACTCCCGCACCCGCTGGGCCTTCTGCTCGACGGTCCAGTCCTGTTCAGATCCGGTCACTGCCTGCGATTGCGGTGCCATGGCGCCTTTTCCTTTCGGCCGTCTGCGACTCGTGGCCTTTGCTCCGGGCTCCCGCGCAGTAGGTGCATCAGGTACGCGGTGGTCGCTGGCTGACCTGCGAGACGCTCAAAGCCCGGCTCCGCTGCACCAGGAAGGCAGGCGGCCTCAGTTCGCAATCTTGTGACATCTGCTCGGAGTCCCTGTCGACTCCCCTGTCGGCGGAGCCGTACGATCCTTCGCCGCCATCCGCCCTTATGGGCTCCTACGTCACGCCTATCCCTATTGTTCCGCAGAGATTCGGGCACGGCCACCCGATGATGGTGCCCCGCGAAGTGGTGTAGCCGCTCGCGGTCTGGAAACGGCGCCCGGAGTTATGTGAACTCGGCCTACGTGCAGCGCCCGACTCACGTGACCCTGCGGTCGGCTCGAACTGGACATGAGCGACCGACTCGACCTGGGCCCGGCCATGCGATGTCCGTCCCGGGCCGGCGGACGGACGCACCGCGGCCGTCGCCCGCCGGGGAGGCTGCCGGGTACTGACAGGACAGGGGTTCGGGGTCGATGCCGTCCACGGTGGGCCGAGCGCCGAGCCGGCGGCCGACGAGGACCTGATTCTGAACTGAAACGGCGTTGGAGCGCCGTCGATGAGCGTCCGAACGCCGTCACGGACCGGTCGCCTGCCTACTCCGGCCGATGCTGGTGCCGCCGCCGTGAAGCGGGGCGAGCCGGACCATCGCCGTCAACGCGCGCTTGCGGGAAACCCCGGGTCAGCCCTGCCCGTGGTACGTGAACTCCAGGCTGTACCCATCGGGATCGAGGACGTTGGCGGCGTAGTACCCGGGAGCGAAGTAGGGGCGCTCCCCGGGTGCGCCGTTGTCGGTTGCGCCCGCCGCCATGGCCGCCGCGTACGCCGCGTCGACCGCCTCCTTCGAGGGCGCGGTGAAGCCGACGTGCGCGGCGCGTCCCTCACTGGCGCCGTCGCGCAGCCAGAACACAAAAGCCGTGTCGGTGCCGAACCCCTTGAGGTCGCCGACCCACTCGGGCGCGGTCGAGCCGTCGAAGTCGAACACGTGGCGCATGCCCAGCGGCTGCAACGTCTGGTTGTAGAACTCGACCGAGCGGTCCATGTCGCTCACCGTCAGGAATACATGATCGATCATTGTCTGTCCCTTTTCTGAAGCACTGAAGACGCCACAGACGTGGCGGGAGTCCCGGTCTGGCTGGATTACTGCGGCTCGACCTCCGCGAAAACGTGCCGCTGCGGCCGCCTGTCGGAGTGCCCGGTACTCAGCCGTTGAGAAGCTGCATCTGGTCAGGGGTGTAGCGGTCGCCGGAGACGATCCCGTGCGGGGCGACCGCGTCGATGGCGGCCAGTTCATCCACCGTGATGGCGATGGCGGCTGCGGCGCTGTTCTCTTCCAGGTAGCGGCGGCGCTTGGTGCCGGGGATGGCGACCGCGCCCTGGTGCAGGGCCCAGGCGAGGGCCAGCTGGGACGGCGTGACCTTCTTGGCGGCGGCCATCCGGCGGATCTCGTCGACCACGGCCAGGTTGCGCTGGAAGTTCTCACCCTGGAAGCGGGGGTCGGTACGGCGGTAGTCGTCGGCGGCGAAGTCGCCCGGACCGGTGATCGCGCCGGAGAGGAAACCGCGCCCCAGGGGCGCGTAGGCGACCAGACCGATCCCCAGCTCGTTGAGGGTGGCCATGACCCCGTCCTGCTCGATGCCGCGCTCGAAGAGCGAGTACTCGGTCTGGACCGCGGTCAGCGGGTGGATGCGGTGGGCGCGGCGGATGGTCCCCGGCGCGGCCTCGGACAGGCCGATGTAGCGGACCTTGCCGGCGTCCACCAGCTCACCCATGGCGCCGACGGTCTCCTCGATCGGCACCTGCGGGTCGACCCGGTGCAGGTAGTAGAGATCGACGTAGTCGGTGTTCAGATGGCGCAGGGAGCGGTCCAGCGCACGACGGATGTACTCGGGGCGCCCATTGAGGCCGGTCACCGCACCGTCGTCGCCGATTTCGATACCGGTCTTGGTGGCGATCACCGCCTGCTCGCGGCGGCCGGTGAGCGCCTTGCCGAGGAGCCGCTCGTTGATGAAAGGGCCGTAGATCTCGGCCGTGTCGAACAGGGTCACGCCCAGTTCCAGGGCGCGGTCGATGGTGGCCAGCGATTCGGCCTCATCGGTGGAGCCGTAGAAGGCGCTCATCCCCATGAGGCCGAGTCCCTGGGCGGAGACGGTGAGGCCCTCGCTGCCGAGCGGACGGAGTTCCATCGTGATCTTCCTTGTGTCGAGGTCACCCACCAGAGGCAACCAACTGGATGGTTTTTATCGTGGAGCACGCCCTCACCGATGTCAAACCAACTGGATGGTTACTTGTTAGGGTGACGGTATGCCCCGAGATTCCGCCGCGACCAAGGCCCGCCTTCTGGACGCCGCCCTCGCCGAGTTCGCTGCGCACGGCCTGGCCGGCGCCCGGGTGGACCGCATCGCCGAGGCGGCCAACGCGAACAAGCAAAGGATCTACGCCTACTTCGGCAGCAAGGAGCAACTGTTCGACGCCGTGATCGACCGGGTGCTCGCCGTGGGCGCGGAAACAGTGCCCTTCGACGCCGAGGACCTCCCCGGAGCCGCGGGACAGATCTTCGACGACCTGGTCGCCCACCCCGACCTGATGCGGCTGCTCTTCTGGAAGCTGCTGGAGCGCCCCGGCGCCACCGACCTGGAGACCGCCACCTACAGCACGAAGACCGCAGCCGTGGCGACAGCCCAGCAGCAAGGCCGGATCGACCCGGATCTCGGTCCGGAGGACCTGGTGGCTCTCGTACTGGCGTTGACCCAAGCCTGGTTCACCCTCGCAGGCGGCATGAGCCCGACCAGCGGAAGCGACCCATGGTCGGCGCAACGACTGGCCCGGCACCGCGCCGCCGTCGTCGACGCCGTACGGCGGATCACCGCACCACGCGGATAGAACAAGCGGCGGATCGATCACGCCGGCTGCCCGAACCGGTCGACGACGGCGCTGTGAGAGCTCTGCCATGTCGCGCCAATCACATGCGTACTGGGCGGACCCCCTCGGACGGACGGAGTGCGAGACCGGCACGGTCTCGGTCCGGACTCTGGTGGTGGGCAGCTGCGCGCTCCGGCAGCGCATGGGGTGCTCGTTGTCGCGAGGGGCTGGTCGGACGCGGCCCGAGGAACTCGTCCGTCGGAAGCGTCGCTGTGGCTGTGGCTGTGACATGCCGGCCCGGGGCCGGGCTCGGCGGCTATCAGGCTGCGGCGGTTTCCTCGGCGGTTTCGGCGGCGGTGTACGGGGCCGCGTCGAACGTGCCGTTGCGGTACCGGAATTCGTGGGCGAAGTCCGGCCAGATCAGGGTCAGGCGGCCGCTTCGCGGATCGATGTACCAGCTCTTGCAGCCGTTGCCGAGCCAGACCGTACCGCCGCTGCGCTGCTGGAGTTCGTCCCCGTAGCGTTCCTGGGCCTCGGCGGACACCTCCAGGTCGCGGTCACCGCCTGCCCGGCTCCAGTCGAGGGCGCCCAGGATGTAGTCGACCTGCGCCTCGATGATGTAGACGATCGAGTTGTGGCCGAGACCGGTGTTGGGTCCGTTGATGATGAAGAGGTTGGGGAATCCGGAGACCGTCGTCGAAGCGAAGGCTTCCATGCCATGGGCCCAGTGGTCGGACAGGGAGCGGCCGTCGCTGTCGTGGACGAGGCGTGCGTAGGGCGGCTCCGCGGTCTCGAAGCCGGTGCAGAAGACCAGCACGTCGAGGTCGTACGTGCTGCCGTCCGCGGAAACCACCCTGCTGCCGTCGATGTGGTCGAGGGCCGACGCCTCCAGCGTGACGTCGTCCCGGGTCAGCGCCGGATAGTAGGTGTCGGAGATCAGGACGCGCTTGCAGCCGAGCTCGTAGTCGGGCGTGAGCTTCGCGCGCAGCTCCGGGTCCTCGACCTGCCGCTCCAGATGCTCCAGCGCCTCTGACCTCGCCTTGTCGAGGAAACCGGGAACGGCACGCCGCGCCGCGTACCTGGACTCCAGGAACCAGAAGATCTCCGAGCGGTGATCGGCCATCGACTCCGGATCGCGGCGGAAGAGCCGCTTCTCGCTCTCCGTGTACGCGCGGTCGGGGCGCGGGACGATGTACTGGGCGCTGCGCTGGAAAACCACCAGCTCGGAGGCTGTCCTGGCGAGTTCGGGCACCACCTGTACCGCCGTGGCCCCGGACCCGACGACGCCGACCCGCTTGCCCTGGAGGGAGACGTCGTGGTTCCAGCGGGCCGAGTGGAACACCTCGCCGGTGAAGCCGTCCAGGCCGTTGACCTGGGGAAGTGCCTCGTCGCTCAGGTGTCCGGTCGCGGTCACCAGGAAGCGTCCCGTGTAGACGCCCTTGGACGTGGTGACCGTCCACCGTCGGGCGGCGGCGTCCCACCGGGCGTCCTCGACGTCGGTTCCGAACCGGATGTGCGGCATGAGCCCCTCTTCGCGTGCGGTGTCGCGGAGGTACTGCAGGATCTCCGGGCCGGGCGAGAAGAAGCGCGACCATTCGGGGTTGGGGCGGAACGAGAAGGAGTAGACATGGGACGGCACGTCACAGGCCGCTCCCGGGTAGGTGTTGTCGCGCCAGGTGCCTGCGACGTCGTCGGCGCGCTCCAGGAGCACAAAGGACTCCCGGCCGTGGCGCTTGAGCTGGGCGCCCATTCCGAGGCCGGCGAAGCCGGTGCCGATGATGACGACCTCGAAGTCGGTGGCGCCGGGGTGCTGCGGTGCGGTGCTGTCGTTCACGTGGATTCTCCGTCTGTGGTCGGGGCTGCTACGGGCGGGCGGTGGCGATGATGTCGCCGGCGGCGTGCCGCGACGGTGCGTCGACGAACTGGTCGATGACCTGGACGAGCTGGGCGGGGCGCTCGATGACGACGGCGTGACCCGACTCGATCTCGGTGTACCGGGCGTCCGGGATGCAGGCGAAAAGCGCCTTGCTGTGCCATTTCGGAACCATCTGGTCGTGGGTGCAGCCGATGACCAGGGTTGTGGCCGTGATGGAAGGAACCAGGTCGGAGATGTCGATCGTGCGGTTCAGCTCCATCTGCGCGTCGGTGAAGCCGTTCGGCGCGAAGGCCGTGAGGGCGGGGGCGAGGTCCTCGTGAGCCTGGGCCGCCACCAGGAACGGTCCTGAGAAGGCGCAGAAGGCCATGTACTCGCCGAGGGCCTGGGAACGCTCCTCACGCAGCCGATGCCACACCTTGTTGCGGAGCTCCTGGTGGGCGTCGGTCTTCATCCAGCCGGCCACGAGCACCAGGTTCCGCACCGATTCGGGGTGCCGGGCGGCGACCGCGGCCGCGACGACGGCACCCAGCGAGTAGCCCACGAGTGTTATCCGGCGGTTGGGCAGTACCGCATCGATGACCGCGGCGACCTGCCGCTCCAGATGCTCCGGCGTCAGCGTGCCCTGCGCGGGAATCGGCCGGGCGAAGTCGACGGCTATGACGCGCCGGCGCCCGGCCAGCAGGGGAAACAGGTATCCGTAGTGCGCCCTGGTGCTCCCGCCGGTCCCGTGCACGAGCACGATCGGATCACGGCTGCTCTCCCCTGCCTCGGGGTGCTCTGCCACGGAGTCGAAGTACTTCACCTCGACCCCGTCGACCGTGACGGTTCCTTCGACGACTCCGTCGGCCAGCTTGGCCTTACTCATGACGGCTCCTCTTTGATGTGCGACTCCCAGAAGAGTCCGTAGAATGGACTTCTTCCTCTTTACTGAAGACGCACTTCCCGGTCGACAATCCAATCGCCCATCCTGCTATGCGCGCCTCACCTCCATAACACTCCCGGGAAAAGTCGTTGTCAAGTACACACATACATGATCTACTAGAGTCCGTTGTGCGGACTAATTTGCTCCACGTGAACCGTCATAGCAGCATGGCCAGCAGCGGAGGGCTTCATGGAATCGGGAAAGACGCAGGTGGTCAGTCGGGTGGCCGCCGTCCTCAACGCGATCGCTCGGCACGGCGCTCCGGGTGCGCGATTGCTCGACCTCTCCCAGGAGACGGGCATCGCACGGCCCACGGTGCACCGGATCCTGCAGGAACTGACTGAAGCCGGTTTCGTCGAACAGCGTGCCTCCAGGCGATACGGCCTCGGGTCCGCCCTGTACCTGCTGGGCCTGAGCGCTCCCTCACCGATCAATGACTTCACCGGCATCGAGAAGGTGGCCCGCCGCCTGGCCGAGCAGACCGGAGACACGGTCTATGTCGCCATGCGCCGGCTCGACGGTGTGCACTATCTGATGCGTGCCGACGGCTCCTACCCCATCAGGGCAGAGATCGTAGGAGTGGGCGAGACAGTGCCCCTGGGGACCACTTTTGCCGGCATCGCACTGCTCTCCTGGCATGAACCGGAGGCGGTCGAGGCTCAGCTGCTGGCGAACGAGCGGCTACGACGCACCATGAAGGCCGCGGAGATGCCGGATCTCCAGGACACCCTGACCGCCGTACGTCAGGCGATCGCTCAAGTGCACGAGCATGGCTACTACTTCGACCAGGACACAGTGATGCGGGGCGTCTCCGGAATAGCCGCACCGATCCCCTCGAAGACGGCATCCCCGTACATGGCCGTCACCATCTCGGCGATCAACGACCGGCTTCCCCCTGAGCGCATCGAGGAGCTGGCCCCTTCGCTGCTGGAAGCAGCCCGGCGGATCGGAGCGTTCATCCAGTGAGTGCTCGACGGTCTTCCCAGCCATGGCCCGCGGAGCGTGACACGGGCTCCCTCGCCCGCCCCGCAGAGGCAGCACGAGTGTTGGGCAAGGAGGCTCGAACGGTGCGAGCCTTTCATGTCAGCACACGAAGTGGAGATCCCGCGGCCCACGCCGCGACGTCTTCGACCGCATCCCGGTAGAAAACCTCGTACAGGTCCCGGCTCACGTATCCGATGTGCGGGGTGACCACGGCGTTGGGCACGGAGCGCAGAGGATGGCCGGCGGGCAACGGTTCGCGGTCGAAGACGTCCAGTGCTGCTCCGGCGATCGTTTTCTCGTTGAGAGCCCGCAAGAGGGCGGTCTCGTCTATTACGGGCCCTCGGGAAGTGTTGACCAGGATTGCCGTGGGCTTCATCAGGCGCAGTTCACCCTCGCCGACCAGACCCCGTGTCCGCTCGCTGAGCACGACATGAATGCTCAGCACGTCAGAGCGGGAGAACAACTCGTCGCGTGACACGTAGGTCACGCCTTTCGCCTGGGCCTCCTCCGCTGTGAGGTGCTGGCTCCAGGCGATCGCGTCCATGCCGAAGGCCGCACCGATCTCCGCCACTCGGGTACCCAGTCGCCCCAGGCCCAGGATTCCCAAGGTGGCGCCGTTCAGACTCGTACCCAGCCCCACCTGCCAGCCGCCGGCACGCACGGACGCCACCTGCTGCGGAATCAGCCGTGCTGCGGAGAGGATCAGACCCCACGTGAGTTCGACCGTCGGGTGGGCGAGGTAACCCGTGCCGCAGACGGTGATGCCCGATTCCCGGGCAGCGTCGACGTCGATCGCCGCATTGACGGGGGCGGTGGTGACGAGCAGCTTCAGCCGGGGCAGCTGTCCCAGCGTCGATGCGGGGAATGGCGTGCGCTCACGCATCGCCACGACCACGTCGTAGTCGGCCAGGGCGGCAACGGTCGCTTCCTCGTTGTCGAACGGCGTGTTGAAGACGTCGGTGTGAGCGTCCAACGAATCCCAGTCGGCCAGACTCAGGGCGACACTCTGGTAATCGTCCAGAATCGCTATCTTCATCGTCGGTTCCTGGATCTCAGGTGTGGGTGTAGAAGCCCCGCCCGGTCTTGACGCCGAGGTGGCCGGCGTCCACGTACTCCTTCAGCAACTCGCGAGGTCCTGTGGGCAGGTTCGGGTTCTCTGCGGCGTAGTGGTTCTCTATGTCCAGCACCACGTCCAGGCCGACCTGGTCCATCATCTGGAAGGGCCCGGCAGGGGTGCCCACGTTGATCTTCCACATCTCGTCGATGTCCCGTGGTGTGGACACCCCCTCGGCCACCTCCCCGAGGGCTTCGCGCTTGATGGCCGCCCAGATCCGGTTGAAGATGAAGCCCGTCGATTCCCTGTGCGCCTCGAACGGGAACAGCCCGTACCCGGGCAGCTCCCGCTTGAGCAGTTCGAGGACGCCCGGGTCGGTGCGGCCGTCCGACATCAGGTCGATGGCGTTCTGTGCGGGCGGCATGTAGAAGTGCATGTTCAGCACCCGCTCAGGGTGCTCGACCCGGTCGATGAACTCGCTCGACGCGTAGGAGGAGGAGTTGCTGGCCAGGATCGCGTCGGGCGGCGCGGCGCGGTCGAGCTCCCCGAAGATGTCCTTCTTCAGCTCCAGGCGCTCGGGTACGGCCTCGACCACGAGCCAGACGTCGGTGAGGGTTTCTGCCATGTCGTCGGTGAAGACCACCCGGCCCGGCTTGCCGCCCTTGATCCTCGCGGCGACCTGAGCCACGTTCTCCTCGACGTACTTCCGCGCCGCCTCCCCCGCCTGCGCGGACGGGTCGTAGATCCGGACCAGCCCACCTTGGTCGGCGAACATCAGCGCGATCCTGCGGCCGAGGGTGCCCGCCCCGATCACGGCGACGGGGCGGTTCTCCATGTTCGTGGGAAGTGCGAAGGCCATGATCATGCCTGCTTTCGTGACGGTGCCCGGTCCCTTCCGCCAGGCGGGCCAACGGGAGTCGCGCGGCGGCGTGGAGTGCACTGCGATGGGAGGTGCGCACCACACTGCGATGAACGGTGCGGGGCGGCCAGCACCAGCAGTTGGTCCCACACCTCGGCAACCCTCGCATCCGTCGTCGGCGCTCTCCGTGCCCGGGTGCGTGCTGCGGGTCGGTATGGCGGGCGGACGGGTGGAGACCCTGGTCCCGCTCCCTGCTCAGGCTCGCGGTCCTCCCCGGCGCGTCAGCCCACGCCCCGAACTCCGCAGCCCTTGCGCTTGGTCCACACGATTCGGATGGCATGCCTCCCTCTCAGGATCGGCTCCTTCACAGTGACCCGCAAACCAACAGTCCCCGACTGGGACGGCGGAGCCCTGAGACGCCGGGCAAGCTGGGAGGGTGGAGGTGGTTGCCGTGGCCGGTGAGACGCCGCTGATGGTCGTGGACGGTGGAGGCGTGGTCGTGCAGTGGAGCCACCAGGCCGAGGAGTTGTTGGGGCACCCGGCGGACGGGTACGTCTGCGGCGACCCGCTTCATGCGGACGGACCCGAAGAACGATCCCCAGCGCATGCACAGCGTCTCGGTGCTTCCCCTGCGGGACGTACAGGGGCGGTGGTCGTGGCGCACGATGCGACAGATCAGGAGAAGACACGCCGCGGAGTCCAGGCCCCGTAGGCCGTCCGGGAGCGGGTGGGACAAACCCTGGACGTGGGGGCCACCTGCCAGGAGTTGGTCCACGCGCTGGTCCCAGGGTTCGCCGATGTCGCACGATGTCGCCGTGAGGGAAGTGGTCGATCCTGTGTCCGAGGAGAGCAACCTCCGCTGAGTCCTCTGGGACGGGATGTGCCGTTGCTTCGGGCCGCCTTCGGGAACAGTCGCGCTGATCAGCAGGCCAGGGCGCATCCAGTGGGAGATGACCGCGCGCTGCCGTTCCCGACCCCTTGCGCGCAGGCACTGGCCGACCTCAGGCCCCGCACGATGGCCCTGCGCCCCAACACGCCCTGGCTGGCAGCCGACCAGCGCGGGCCGAAGCGATCCGCGCATCCGGCGCACATGGCCTGCCCGTCGCACCGCTGACACGGTGCGGAAAGGTCCCGGGCTGCGCAGCCTCTACCGCACCCAGCAATCCGACGGTTTCGACGAGAAAGAACTCGCCCTCACCCTGGAACTGGTCACCCACACTGCCCTGAGCGTCAACAACGCCCGCCGCTTGACCCGCGAGCACACCATCACCGCGGCACTGCAGCGCCACCTGCTGCACCCGGCCCCTTCGTTGCAGACCGCGATCGAGATCGCCGGCGTGTGCGTCGCCGACAACCGGGGCGCTGGCGGCTGGTCCAACTCCAGCGCCCTGCCCGGCGCCCGAGCGGCCCTGGTGGTCGGTGGCCTCCTCCGTCCTCCCGTAGCCAGAACGGATCCAGCACACATGAGGCCAGGAAACCCCGTGAACACGTGAGAACTACGGAGGGGTGTTTTCCCAGGCCAGGCACCACACAGTCGACGTTTTCGCAGGTCAAAGCCCCGCCCAGAGAAAACTCCGGTTCGAATCCTGCCGGGGGCACGCTTGACCTGCTGTTTTAACGCAGGGTGATTCAATGTTCCTGTTTCCGTAAGGAAATGGGAACGCCATGGGAACGGAGTCTGATTGCCCGGCAGGGTCGATCCCAAGCGAGCGTCCCGCGCACCGCGTCCGCAGGTGACGGGCCGAGCCAACGACTGAGCGCGGCGGCTCCGGACAGAACGCGCCAGGCGTCGGCGGCATGACGGTGGACGCGCACGATCGTCGCCACAAGCACGGGATGGAGGCCATGGCGGTATTCACGGCGACGCACGGCAGCCCGCGCCTGGCCACATCATTGAGTGTCAGCTGCCGGCGCCGCGATGGGTGCTCGGTGACGGCTGGAACAGCGCGGACAGCTGAAGCCGAAATGGCCCACGCCGACGGAGTCGGCGGGCTCTTTCGGGGAAGTCCTTGTCAAGGTTGCGGATCGCGGCGGTGCGCTCGCGTCGGTCCTCACGACTGAGGGCTTCGAGCTGCTGCTGGTAGTTCTCCGTCGGGTCCGGCAACAGGGCTTTCTGCGCGCGCAACATCACGCGACTGGCGCTACCCCGTCCAGGGTGCCGGTGCCCTGGCGGCCGGACATTGTCGCCGTCGCCAACTTACGAGGCCCGCAGCACCCGGGGTTGCCACGCGATTACACAAGACTCTGCTCAGAGAGTCGTTGCATACTGCACGACGAGCGGGCTCGCCCCCATGCAGCAGTCTCCATCGCGACACGGGGATCGAAAATAGGTCATCACTCGCGAGACGAAAGTGAACGCCTGTACGAGTCTGTCTGTGTGTGCTTAAAGTGTCGCTGCGCATTGACGGGGCTTGACCACTCCGTGCGCGCACATCAGCCAGCGACCGGGGGAACGCCGTCGCTCACGGGGAGGGGTTGCATCGCCATGCCGTCGCAGTGGCCATCCATGTGCATGAGCCCAGCCAGGGACCTGCGCTTCTGATTCCCCGTGAGAGTCCTTGAGATCCACTGCTCTGCGGAGCATCGGCCGACCATCCGGCGCATGCACCTTCTGAAGAAGAAAGTGATGCTCCGTTGCCTTCCCGATCACGAAGATCTCTCATTCCAACCGCCGGACCATCAGGGCTGGTTGCCCGACTCGTCCTTCTGCTGACCGCCGTTGCGGTCGTCGCCGGCCTCACTGTCCGGCCCGGCCTCGCCGACCTCACGGGACGGGACCATGTCAGCCTGGTCGGCGATTCCTACGACGGCTACGACACCAAAGCGGCTGAACAGCTGCGCGGGGACCAGTGCGTGGCCACTGATGCCCTCCGCAAGGGCGGACCCAACTTGTTCGCCCTTGCGCAGAACTCCATCGGGCTGCCTCCCGATCAGCTCCACCAGAAGCTCGACCGGGACCTCTCCAACAACAACACCCCTCTGCACCAGGCGTTCTACGCGGACGGCACCAACAGTGACCAGTGGGTGAAGAAGGTCGGTGACCAGGGACAGGTCTGGTCCAGCACGGTCAGCGGCCTGGACTCCTACCCTGGCGCACCGCGGGAAGCGAACAAGATCTTCGACCAGATCGGGCTGCTTCCGTGGCTGTACCAGTCGTACTTCAAGTCGGTCGACCTGTTCTCCCCGTTCTACGAGACGTCACCCACCGCTGACGACGGCACGAAGGCCGCCGCGCTCGCGATCGGCGACCAGCTGTACACCACCGGGGGGACTGCAGAGGAGCAGCAGGCGTGGGCGCTGTGGAAGAAGAACTCCGGCAAGATCGAACCCAATCAGTTGTTCGTTCCCCGGGTGTTCGTCGATGACGCCCGTATCTTTCTGTCCTCGGGTGGTTTCCCGCGTACGGCCCCGGCTCCGGACAGCCCGGAGTTCCGCATCGCAGTCGAGGACTTGAAGTCCCGCTTCGCCTCATGCGCGTGGCACGACCCGATCGACCCGGACCGGGTTCTCGGCAAGGAGGTGGCGCAGGCGTCCGCCGAGTGGCAGCAGGAGATCGCTTCTCAGGCCACGCAGCGGCAGCAGATCCTCACGGCCAGCGTCAGCGCCACGAAGGCGTTGCAGGACGGCACGTTCGCCCTGGGCAAGCTTCTGGGCCAGTCATGGATCGCTGACTACTCCACCCGCTGGCTGGACTACTACACCGAGGGCGGCATCGGCTGGATCGGCGACGCCGCCAATGTGATCAAGGTGGTGGCTGCTTCGGGCAAGTGCCTGGACGTAGCGGGGGCCAAGAAGGACAACGGCACGCCCGTGCAGACCTACACCTGCAACAACAGCGCGGGCCAGGAATGGCAGCTCGAGCAGGACGACAAGGGCCTGCACCTGAGGAACACCAATTCGGGCAAGTGTCTGGACGCCGGCAGCGACACCTCGAACGCGACGAAGATCCAGATCTGGACGTGCAACCAGTCGCCGGCCCAGACCTGGGAAGCCGGCGTCCGCGCCACCACCGGTCTGAAGAACGCGGCAACAGGCACATGCCTGGATCTGAAGACGTTCACCGACAGCCAGGACGCGTTCCTCAAGACCTGTAACGGCACGGACGCACAGAAGTTCAAGGTCTCCCCGAAGGGCCACACCGGCACCGCTCCGGCGAAGGCCGACGTGGACAAGGCCAAGGCGAACATTACGAACGCGCAGTCGGAGGCGAAGAAGCAACTCGCCGTCGTCAAGGCGCAGCTCGCCGCCGCGCAGCAGGCCGCCACGTCCTCGGACACGGCCCTCCAGACCGCCTACGGCATCGCCGACTCGAACGGCGCGCCGCGGGGCCGGGGTCTGCTGGTCGGTCAGCAGAAGGACCAGGTGACCAAGGGGTCGGTCGCCGCACTTCAGGCGATGGAGAAAGCCGCCGAGACGGCCGAGGCCGCCACCCGTGCCTCCGCCGGGGACAGCCAGACCATCACACAGCGCGCCCTCGCCCAGGCGGCGCAGGTGCAGGCCGAGTTCCGCAAGGAGGCCGCGAAGACGGCCGAGTTGCAGGCCAAGGCGGCCGCCGACGCGGCGAAGATCCACCGGGACAACGCCAAGCAGGACAAGGAGACCGCGGAGGCCAAGCTCACCGACGCCCTGAAGGCCGAGGGCGACGCGAAGGCGGCCGCCGCCGACGCACACGCCAAGCGCCTGTCCGCCGAGGCCGAGGAGAAGACGGCCAAGGCGGAGAAGGAGACCGCCGCGGCCAAGCAGGCCGAGGCCGCCGAGCACAAAAAGAACGCCGAGTCCCAGGCGAGTGCCGCGAAGGACGCCAAGGACAAGGCGGAAGCCGCCGAGAACACCGCCGAGAACAAGCGGGACGATGCGGTCACGGCCCGCGACAACGCCAAGGACAAGCGCGACGACGCCTGGGACGCCCAACAAAAGGCCGACGCCGCCCGCGCCAAGGCGGACGCCAAGGACGCCTACGCCGACTCCCTCGACTCCGGCGACGCGGCAAACGCCGCCCGCACCGCCGCCAACGAGGCGGACAAACACGCGGACGACGCGGAAGCAGCAGCCACGAAGGCCCGCTCCGAGGCCGACGCCGCCACCCAGGCGGCCGCCGACGCCGACGCCGCGGCCACCCGCGCCGAAGCAGCCGCCAAACGCGCCCGCTCCGACGCCGATGCCGCCCAGGCCGACAAGCTGAAGGCCGATGCGGCAGTGAAGACCGCCACCAGCGCGGCAGCGGACGCCATCAAGGCATCCCAGGACGCCGCCGCCGAGGCCAAGACCGCCGTGCAACTCGCAGACGAGGCAGAGCAGCACGCCAAGGACGCGAAGACCCAGGCCAACACCGCCAACGCGGAGGCCGGCAAGGCACTCGCCGCCGCGGCCAAGGCCGCCGGGTTCGCCCACGTCACCGCGCAGGCCGCCGTGGACGCCGGCAAGGCAGCCGAACAGGTCGCCGCCCCGGCCAATGACGCCGTCCAGCTCGGCTCGCCGTATGTCGACACCGACTCGGTGGCCGGCCTGGTGGTCCTGACCGGCCAGGCGTCGAAGTCCATCGCCGACCAGCAGCAGGCCGTCGCCGACGCGCACGCCAAGAACGCGGCAGCCGAGGCCCAGGCGGCCAAGGACCTCGCCGACCAGGCCAAGGGGGATGCGAAGGAGGCGTACCAGCACGCGGCGAACGCGGCCCAGTACGCGGCCGATGCCCGCACCTACTCCAAGGAGGCCCTGGGCTACGCGGCCGACGCGGCCAAGGCAGCAGCCAAGGCCGCCGACTCACTGGCCCGCACCGTCGAGTACGACAAACAGGCCACCGAGGACGCAGCAGCCGCCGACAAGGCAGCCGGCAACGCCGAGGGCTACGCCAAGGACGCCCGCGACTCAGCCGACGCCGCCGAACTCGACGCCGAAGCAGCCCGCTCCGCGGCAGCGCAGGCCGAACAGGACGCCAAGGACGCCCGCTCCGCCGCCGACCGCGCCGACGCAGCCGCCACTGAGGCCGAACAGGCCGCCAAGGACGCCGACAAATACGCCAAGGAAGCCCAGGACGCGGCCGACCGGACTGAGCGGGAGGAGGCCAACAAGCAGGTGGCCACGGGTGCCGGTACCGGCGCCGACGGCGTCTTCTACGTCATCGATGAAGACAAATCGGAGATCCTCTCCGGGAAGCAGACGAAGAACTGCACACTCACCGTCCAAGGCTGCGACGTCGCATACAAGGTCAACGCCAAGCTGGTCGTCGACTTCTACCTATGCGGCGACGACAGCGCCGTCGCCAGCGCTACCGGCTGCCCGAAAGCAGCGTGGCAGTGGCTCGACCGCAAAACGGTGACGGCCGAGGAGGTCGACTGGGAGCACCACTTCACCGCTGGTCAAATCACCCGCCTGGGCTGGCAGAACCTCTTCGGTGACACCCTCGGCAGCGTCCTGTACGAGGTGATCCTCGGCGACGCCGTCAAGTGCTTCCACGGGTCGAAGACGGCGTGCGCCTGGACCGCAGCCATGTTCGTCCCGCTTGAGAAGCCTTTGGCCGCGCTGGCCGACGCGGTCAAGGCAGTGGACACAGCCGCGAGGACCGGCATCGGAATCGAGGACTCCTGGAAAGGCCTCCGCGCCCTCAACCTCTCCGACGAGGCCATCGCCGGCATCGCGGCCAAAGCCGGTGAGGCTATTGCCAAGGCATGCGAGCGCAACAGCTTCCCTGGCACCACGCGAGTGCTGATGGCTGACGGCACGACCAAGACGATTGACGACGTCCGGATCGGTGATGTGGTTCTCGCCACCGCTCCCGAAACGGGTCGCACCGAAGGCCATACCGTCACTCGTACCATCTACACACCAAACGACACCGACTTCGTCGACATCACAATCAACGTCGGCAAAGCACGGATCACCGCCACACAGCACCACCCCTTCTGGTCACCCAGTGCCCACGGCTGGATCGACGCCGGTGACCTCGAGCCTGGCCAGGCCCTGCGCACCAACGACGGCGAGACCGTCACGGTGGTCCGCGTCCATCGCTACCAGCAGCTCCACCCGGCCTACAACCTCACCGTCGACAGCCTCCACACGTACTATGTGCTGGCGGGTACCACGGCTGTGTTGGTGCACAACAGCGGTGTTTGTCTTTTCCCCAACACAATGCCGGGAACTCTCGGTCAGGAACTGGCGCTCGCGGAGAATCTGGGCGTGAAACCTGCCGCCGTCGGATCTGCGGCCTTTGACGCCGCAATCGGCTCAGGGACGATCAAATGGGCAGTCCGGGAAGACGGGAGTCTCGTAATCATCCCGAAGTTCGTCCAGGGCAAAGAGATCTCACATTCGGTTCTGACCGGAGGGGCTCCTGTTCGCGCGGCCGGTGAGGCCGACATCGCAGGCTCAGCGAAGGATGGCTACTTCGGGTTGGACATCAACAACCACAGTGGGCACTTCCTGCCGTCGAGCGAGAGTCTCAAGATCGGCAAAGAAGTATTCACAGCAGCGGGAGTTCACTTCTGATGAACCGTTTCGATGACCTGACGGCGCTCGACCTGCAGTCGCTCGCCGAAATCCTGGCATCGCACGCCCCCGCCCTGTCTGATCTGGCGGCCGGTCAGTGGCTCGGTGTTGTCGAGTTGCTGACCATGCGTCTCACGCAAGGCTTCGGCGACCTGTCGACGGAGTACTGGGACATGTGCTCGTCGGCATTTGGATATACGCTCGACAGCGCTGTCGCCTCGGGCGCAATCGATTACCGTGAGAGTTTGATTCGCCGCATGAATCTCTCACTGACCCTGCTCCAGAAGAATCCGCCGAACACCCGGGTTGATCTCCTCAACCCGGATCTGCTCATCGAACTTCTGCTCCCGGAACTCCCGATGTCAGCCGAAGAAGCCAGCACTATGTCGGCCGATTGGCGTAGTCTCGACATCTCTCATATTCGAGCTCTACGCATGGCCAAGAACCTGGTCTCGCCGGGCCTTGCGATCGCGAGACTGGCCTTTGGGGAAGAACTTGACCCCCGCTTGCAGGAGTGGGAAAGAATTCTGCCGTCGCTTCCATGAGCGAGTAGCAAGCCAACCCCATCGGATGACGCCGCCGGTGGGGTTGGGGCGCGTATCGAGTCCTGATCATTCGGTGGTCCGGATGAGGTCTTTGATCCAGATCATCGGGGCGCGCAGGTCGAGGCCGACGAAGGATTGTCCCGCAATCCAATGGGTGGGCCTCGCAACCTCAGGATCTGGCGCGGTCCACGGCTCTGGCCCAGCGACGATGGGTATAGCTCCGGGCTCATACAAGATTTTCGTAGCCGTTGATCGTCCACAGATCGTCGAGATCATCGTGGGGGCGGGGGTGGGACGGGAGCGGGCGACGAGGATGACGCGCTTGCGTAGCAAGTACAGCAATCATCGCGCCCGCGACCGACCGCCACCAGCCCCAGGCCACCGGCCAGCGTCCCCGGTAGACCTCAGCAACCCCCGCGCCCAATAGTTCGCATCGAGGAGCGCGACGGGCAGGAACACGTCACGATCCCGATCAGAATCGTGACGTGCTCCAGGCTGTCGAGGTCTGACATCAGCATCTGACACCAACAGGTGCGAACAGGGGCGGTCGACGCCAAAGCTCAGCGGCCAGGAGGATGAGGCAGAGGACAGGTTGACCGCCGTCGATGGGTCTCTGCGATCGACCTGATAAGGATGAGGCCACAGGTTCAAATCCTGTTGACCCCACCGGTTCGAAGACCCTTGGCCCATCCCGGTCGGGGGTCTTCGGCGCTCACGGCCCTTGTCACAGGAGGCGGACTGAGTCCGGCCGATTCCTGCCGGAAGTGGGCCGACGGCAGACGGGATGGGGGCTGAGGTGGGTGGGCGCGAATGGGATCATCACGTATGACATTGATGAAGTACATGACAAGCGCCAGGGATGAGCGATGGTGGGTACAGGGTCTCGGGCTCACGGCCGCAGCGGTCTGGGCCGGCGCCCGCGCGTTGGGTAACGGACGACCGCCACTACTTCGGGTGGGCTTCGGCGCAGCAGCGATCTGCTTCCTGGCTGCACTTGCAGGACTCCTGATCAACCGAATGCGAGCAGCGAGGTGCGGCCGGAGAGGTTTCGCGGATGACACTGCCCAGGGCGAGCCGCAGGAGCCTTGATCGATGCGGTTTCGAGGGGGTCGCTGCTGTGCCACTTCCGTGCCAGAACGGACGGGGATTCACGGGGAATCGAGGTTCGCCAGGGTGCGTATCGCCCCAGGCTGCCCAAGGCAGGACTTCCCAGGTCACGCCCGTGATCCCCAACCTCGCCCCTAAAGCGGTGTCGCAGGTTCGAATCCTGCCGGGGGCACCATGCCTGAACAGGCACGATGCGCCAGAAAGGCCCCTCGGAATCGTCTCCGAGGGGCCTTTCTGCCGTGCATGGGAACGAACATGGGAACGCGCCCCCAAGGGCATCCTGCGTGGGAATCATGGCGACTCCCCCGGATTCGTCCCCATCTCGCGCGGCCGCCGCTGGCACGCCCCCGTCCGGCGCCCTCAAGCCCTACGAGGCCCCCGCGGTCGTCCTCTACGGCACTCTCCGACCGCCTGCCGACGTCACGCGCGCCGCCGTCCGCAGCTGCCGGCCCAGGCCTCGATTCAGCGATCTCTGGAAGCGTTTGTTTTCGCTCTGCTTGAGGCAGCAGCCCGGGAGCGCCGGTAGTCGGCGAGTGCCGCCAGCGGCCCACAACGGGACCAGTAGCGGGAGTTCGGTGCGCGAGACGGCGCCACTCACGCACCGCGGATCGAGCCTCGATGAGGGAGTCGGCGGCCTCGGTGGAAGAGGCTCATAGGTGACCTCGATGACCAAACGGTCAGGGGACGTCCAGTGTCTGGACGAGCTCGCCGACCTCCGCACGCCAGGCACGGACCTGCTCGTAGGTGGGGCCGATCTCGTACTGGTGGTAGTGACACCCCAAGCACAGGTGCGACCAGACGGTGCGGGTCCGCCGGGCGGTCTCCCCAGGTGTGTAGCAGCGCAAGCAGAGCATCTTGGCTCGCATGGTGGCGTGGGCGAGTCCCGGTACCGCTGTGTCGAGCACCCGGTCCACGCAGATCTCCAGGGCAGTTCTCAGGGCCAGTGAGGCTCCGCGGTGACGGCCGACGGCTGTGGCACCGCTGAGGTCGCCGGCGAGAAGCTGGTCGGCCGTCAGAAGGAGGTCTTCGACGGATGCGGGGAAAGCGGGTGCTGTGGATACGGAGGGTGAGGATGCGGCAGAGGCACTCATCGGGCGTTCCCCTCCGGCTTGCGCACCTTCTGTGCCAGAGCCTCGACGTCCTGGACGAAACGGCGCGGGTCGGTGATCTGCGCTCCTACGGCGTGGGCTCCTCTCTGGCACTGCTTGATGAGGTATGCCGCCTGCGCTCCATAGCGGCTTTTCACTTCCTCGGCGACGTCGCGGATTCGTGTGACGTCGCCGAACAGGGCGAGCGCAGCGACCTTCGTGAACTTCTCGGCGTCGTCGACGGCGGCGTGCAGTGCCTGCTCCGGTCCGCCGGAGAGATGGTGCTTGATCCACGCGGCTTCCAGGAAGGCATTCTCCAGGGCGATACGGCACAGGCTGGGCAGCACATGGGTCCGGGCCGCAGGCGGCAGATCCGGGGTGTGGACGATGGCCATCGCGTCGGCGATCGCCTGCGCGACCGGGTCGGTCACTCGCTCGACCTTCACCCTCGAGGCCTTGCTCCGCTCGACCTGGAACACCGTCACCGGCAGCTCCTGGCTCGTGAACGCCCTCTGGAGCCGGGTGTCGTGGGTGAACACGACGACCTGCCGGTGCCTGCCGAGTTCGTGCAGGACCTGAGCGAGCCCGTTGACCTTGGCGGGGTCCATGGACTGCACCGGATCGTCGATGACTATGGAAACCGAACGGGCTGTCGGCCGTGACGGCGCGAGGCAGGAACAGGGACAGCGCGAGGGAGTGCAGCTCGCCCTGGCTCATGACGCCCAGCGCCGAGGCGTCCTGGCCGTCGACGGAGACATCCATGACGAGCTTGCGTACGGTGGCCTTCTCGCTGCCGCGCAGACTCACGCCGTTGAGGTCGATGTTGCTCTCCTGGCGAAGCTTCTCCCAGATGTGCTGCGACTGTTCGGCGAAGCCCTCCATGCGCCGCTCCCGCAGCTCGGTGGTCAGTGCCTTGATCCAGGCACGGGCCCGCCGACTGTCTCTCAGCCGGGGATCACTCTCCTTCGCGGCACGAGCCCGCTCCGCCCAGCCGGCCAGGCGGGTGACGAGCCGGCGCCAGCGTTCGTCCCGCTTCTCCAGCTCCCTCGCGGCGTTCTCCCTGACCGCGGCGCAAGCGTCGGCGAGCGTCGCGGCCGCCTCATGAGCCCGTGTGACGAGCTCGCCAGGATCGCTGACCGTGCGGCAGGCGGTCCAGGCGTCCCACGGGTCGGCCAACGCGGCCGGGATCCGCTGGGGCCTGTGCACGAGGTCCTGCAGGAGGCGCACCGCCGACCGCAGGGCGCTGCGTGCGTCGTCGGCGGCCTTGGCTTCCTGCCGCAGTACGGCGATCTGCGCGGCGGCACGCGTGGCCCACTCCCCGTCCAGGACGCGGTCCGTTCCGCAGACCGGGCAGGACTCCTCGTCGGAGTGCCGGTCGTTGTGAGCCAGAGCCCTGGCGAGGAGGTCGGCACGCTGGTGAGCGTCCTCGGCGCTCGTACCGCGCACGTCCTCGGCATCGGCGAGAGCCTTGCGCAGCCCGGCCACCGCGGCGGAGACCTGCTCCATGTCGGGGCCCTGCACGGTGGCCGCGGCCCGCAGTTCGGCGAGAAGACCCTCGTCGGTGTCGGCGGGCAGTCCCGCCACCAGTGCCTCGATGGTGTCGAAGTCCGGGCTGCCCGGGGTGTCGATGGCCAGGAGGGCGTGCACCGCGCGCTCGTCGTCCTCCAGCGCGTACAGGGCGTCCACGAGTTCCGGGACTCCGGCCTTCGCCGCCTTCGCCGCGTCGTCGAGTACCTTCTCCTCCGCGCGAAGCCGGCTGTCCGCCGCGCTGAGATGCCGCAGGCCGAGGATCGTGGCGATGGCGTCGTACATCTCGGAGGGCTTGCCGCTGATCATCCGGTCGAGATCGACGTACGACAGAAAGGGCCGGTAGTCCTCCATGGCCTGCTTCCAGGCCACCTGGTCGAGAGGGACGCGTCCGTGTCCGGGCCGCTTGAACTCTGCCTCGGAGTCGCCGAAGTCCCCGCCGTCCCACGTGCGGGTGAGCGTGCTGCGGCCGGTGTCGCCCTCGATGGCGAGCTTGACCTCGATCTCCGGCTTGGCACCGTTCTCAAGGTGGAGGTTGTGCCAGTTGCCGCTGCGCGACGCGTGCAGCCCGTGCCAGCGCATGTTCGTGCCGGTGAACGCGGTCTCGATGCCCTCGGCGATGCTGGACTTGCCGGACCCGTTGCGGCCCACCACGAGGTTCACGCCCGGCCGGGGGCTGAGGTTCAGCCAGGTGCGGGGACCGATGCCGCGGAATCCGGTGACGGCGACCGAGGCCAGGTAGATCCGGCCGACGGAGGACGGTCCTTCGGCCTCCCCCTCGCCCAGAGCGTCCTTGAGGAGCGCCTTCACCGGCGCGCTGAGGCTCGCTTCCGTGAGGCGGGCCTGCACCAGTTCGGCTACGGGCATGGACGGGGCGGTCTGGGTCGGCTGGGTGGAATGGTGCGCGGTGTGCTGGGGCTGTTCCGTCTCGGTCATGAGGTGCTCCGGTATGGGCGCGGGAAAGCATGGAAGAGCCAGAGGGCTGGGCCGAAGGCGAGGCAGGTTCACCGGATCCCCGGTCAGCAGCGGGGAAAAGCGGCCTGGGAGCGTCGGCAGTCGGTGAGGGTGGCGACGGTGACCTACAGCGTGACCAGGCGCGGGAGTTAGCCGCGCGGGACGCTGTCACGCACGAAGTGCAGGCTGAACTCGGCGAGGGCGGCGGCGGTCTCGTCGAGGGGTGCCGCGCTCGACGCCCCCGCGTGACCTGCCGGTCAGCGCCAAGCGCCGCCGGTCAGGGCGCTGAGTCGGTCTTGGCGGTGTCGTTGACGTTGGTCAGGCACGCCTTCATGAAGTCGTCGCGGTGGACCGTGCCTCCGGTGGGCTCCTGGGAGATCTGGGCGTACTCCTGCGAGCAGGTGCTGTCGCTCGCGGTGTAGGTCATGCTGCCGTCGTCGGCGTACACGCCGCCCGATATCACGCCGGACGCGTAGGCGCCGAGGAGCGTCGAGCGGCCGAAGACGGGCTTGTCCACAGTCTTGGTGACCGTATGGGTGACGACCTTGGGCGGGCGGGACTCGGCCTGATGGGCACGGTGGTCGGCAGCAGCCGTCTGACGGCGGGCGGCGGCGAGCGCGAAGTGGGTACTGACGTGGTCCACCGTGGCCGCGGTGACGGAAAGGGCTGCCAACCCGCAGGCAGCAATGGCGATGACGTTGGCTCGGTTCACGGTTGTCCTTCAGATGATGAAAAGGAATCGGAGGGTGAGAACCACGCGGTAGGACGTGACCGGGGGCGGCGCGGAGGTGGCGGAGCATCGCCCCGCCCCCGCGCTCGAAGGTGTGCTGACCCGCTTGGGCAGCCAGTCAGCCGACTCTCGTTCAGTCCACTTGCCGCTGAAGAACGAGCTGCCGCCGCACCACCATCACGGCCCTGGCCGAAGAGATCAGTAGTTGGCGTTTGCGATGAGGTCGCCGTCCTCGCCATAGACGCTGACGAGCCCGTTCTTGGACTCGTAGCAGGACGTGAACGCGGAGGCGATGAGCTTCGCGTCGCCCTGGTTGTCGCTCATCAGCCCGCCGGTGAAGTCGGTGTAGACCTCGGCCGAGTCCAGGATGTCGTTCCGCTTGTCCGCGCCGGTCACCTTCGTCACGTGCCGGACGGCCTTCTTCTCCGTGGCCGTGCCGGACTTGGCGACGCAGGCCTTGAACTGCTCCGCCTGCGTCTTCGGCTTCTGCGTCTTCTGCGCGGTCGTCGCCTCGGGCCTGCCGGACTCCGGCGTGCGGCCGGCGGTGACGGCCTTGTCCTTGGCGCCGGTGTCGGTGGAGTCGCCGTTTCCGCCGCCGGCCGCGGCGACGACGCCGACCAGAACGAAGAAGGCGACGACGCCGAGGCAGCCGAAGCCGACGATCTTCCCCGCCTTCGGCTTCTTAGGCGGCTGCGGCTGGAACGGCGGAGTGCCGTAACCCTGCTGCTGCGGGCCGCCCCAACCGGGCTGGGGCTGCTGCGGGTACTGCTGCTGGCTCATGGTTCCCCCCAGGGATGTGGATGCACCTTGCGGGTGCGTGTGACGTGTGAACTGGAATGTGCGTCAGGCGACACGGGAGCGCCGGTAGTCGGCGAGGGCGCCGGTGGCCCACAGCGGGACCAGCCGCGGGAGTTCGGTGCGCGGGACGGCGCCGCGCACGCAGCGCAGGCCGAGCTTGGCGAGGGAGTCGGCGGCCTCGTTGAGAGGGTGGCCGGCGTGGGCCTTCTCGTGGGCGAAGGTCAGGTGCGGGGTGTATTCGGCGAGCAACTGCAGCTTGACCAGACTGGGCCGGCGGCCCTGGGAACGCAGGCGGGTGTCGTAGCCCTCGGGCATGTCCGTGCCGCCCTGCTGCCAGCTGTGCAGGTGTCTCAGCGCCTGCAGGTTGTCCACGCGGACCTCGATCGGCCGGCCGGGGTGCTCGTGGAGGACCGCTTTGAGGCCCCAGTACACGGCGCGCAGTTCGGTGACGACCACGCGGGAGTGGGGGCGCGCGAGGTACTTCGGGTAGAGGTGGGCACGCAGACCGGCGTGGCCGGTGGTGGCGAGGTAGCCGGAGGCCACCCGGTCCGGGCCGCCGACGGAGGCGTCCGTGGCGAGCACGATCGGCCCGGCGACGGCCTTGACCTTGTCGTTCACTCTCACCTGACGGCAAGTGGACATGGTGGGGCGGGGTGCGTGGGCGAGGGGAGAACGACGACCCATGGCAGTTGTTGCCTCCTTGTCTTCATGACGGGACAGCGGGAGCGAGCGGGCGGCGCGTGACGCCCGCCGGGTGGGGCATGCAGGTCAGGCGCCGGCGGTCGACGGGTGGACCTGGCCGTAGACGGTGAGGAACAGCTCCAGGTCGGCGCGCTCGTCGGGTGCGGCATGACCGGAGGCGAGGCGGGCGCGGACCTCACGGTGAGCGCTGCGCAGGTGGCCGCTGCGCTCCAGGTGGCGCCAGAGGAGGCGGAACGCCTGCTGGTGGTCGTAGAGGTTGGTCTCGTAGGACGTGCCAGTGATGTGGCGGGCCTGGACCAGCAGGGCCCGGAAGTTCTCCCCGGCGTCGCGCTTCAGCAACTGCGCCAGGTGGCGGTGGTACACGGTCAGTTCGGGCGCGCCCGTCTCGGTCAAGCAGGTCTCCCCTCTCATGAGGCTTCGTCTGTCCTCCCGGGGCGTGCCGCATCGGCCGGTCCCCGGGGGATGCTTCCGCCGACGACTGCCATCCGGAAGCATCCACAGATAAGCATGCCACTGAAAGCACTGTCAAACGCGTTCACGCGCTTAGTTGATGGTGTAGCGTGTTCGCTGTACCCGACGAGAGGCGAGAACCCGTCATGACCCAGCCGTCAGCCCAGGTGACAGCCGCGGAGATCTCCCGTATCGCGGGAGTCACGCGCGCCACCGTCAGCAACTGGCGCCGTCGGCACGACGACTTCCCGGCACCGGCCGGCGGCAACGAGAGCAGCCCGCTCTACGACCTGGAAACCGTGCGAGCCTGGCTGCGCTCACGCGGCCAGACCTCAGCCGCCGCCCCGGCCGAGGAGCTGCGCACCCTGCTGCGGCTGCACCCCGCGGGCGCGGGCCCGGCCGCACCGCTGTTCCCCCTGGTCCTCGCCACCTCCCGCCGCTCCCCGCACGAGCTGACCGAGCTGGCCGACCTGCCGGACGTCGACCTGGCCGCACGCGCGGACGCCGCAGTCGCCGACCTCACCGGCACACTTCCGCAGACCGAGGCCGCCCCCTTCAAGGCAGCCGACGCGGCCGTCGTGCGGGCGCTGATCCACTGCGTTGGGGAGGAGGGCGCCCAGGCCGCCCTCGACGTGCTCGCCGAGCGGGAACTGGAGGACAGCGCCTCCACCGGCACCTACCAGACCCCCGACCGCCTGGCCGACCTCATGGCACGCCTGCTGCCCGCGGACACGGCCCGCGTCCTGGACCCCGCGTGCGGCAGCGGCACCCTGCTCGCGGCCGCCGCACGCCACGGCGCCCGCGAGCTCTACGGCCAGGACGCCCTGCCCGTGCAGGCCCAACGCAGCGCGGTACGCCTGCTGCTGGCCACGCCCGACGCGACGGTGGTCGTACAGGCCGGCGACAGCCTGCGCCACGACGCCTTCCCACAGCCCCCGGTCGACGCGGTCTTGTGCAACCCGCCCTACGGCGACCGCGACTGGGGCCACGACGAGCTGGCCTACGATCCCCGCTGGGCCTACGGCGTCCCACCGCGCTCCGAGCCCGAACTCGCCTGGATCCAGCACGCCCTGGCCCACCTGCACCCCGGCGGCTACGCGGTCCTGCTGCTGCCCCCCGCCACCGCCGCCCGCGCCTCGGGCCGCCGCGTGCGCGCCGAACTGGTACGTGGCGGCGCCCTGCGCGCCGTCGCGGCCCTGCCGCCCGGCGCGGCCGCCCCCCTGCACATCGGCCTCCAGCTCTGGATCCTCCAGACCCCGCAGCCGGACCGCCCGGACCACGCCTCCGTGCTGTTCGTGGACGCCGGCGCCGAGCGACAGCAGGACAGGCCACGCAACCGGTCCGACAGCACACCCGGCTCAACGGGAACGCGCCGCCGCCGCGACGCCCTCGACTGGGACGAGCTGACCGACACCGTGCTGGACCACTGGACGGCCTTCCGCACCAGCCCGGAGTCCTTCTCCGACGAGCCCGGCATCGCCCGGGCCGTCCCCGTACGGGACCTGCTCGACGAGGTCGTCGACCTCACCCCGGCCCGCCAGGTCCGCGCCCTGCCCACCGACGTCGACCCGGCTCAGGTGGCACGGCAGGCCGACGACCACCGCAAGCAGCTGACCGAGCACGCCGGCCTCCTCGCCGAGGCGGCCCAGGGCACATGGCAGCCCACCGGCGACTCCCCACGGCAGTGGCGCACGGCCACCCTCTCCGACCTCACCCGCGGCGGCGCCCTGGAGATCCTGCGGGCGGCGGCCGACACCCGGGAGAAGACCGAGGGCGCGCGGTGGAGGGCCGAGAACACCGGACGGCGGGTCCTCCACGGAACCGACATCGCGGACGGCGCTCCCGCCTCCGGCACGTTCCTCGACAGCATGCCGCTGAAGTCGTCACCCGTCATCGCCGAAGGCGACATCCTGGTACGCATGTTCACGGGGGACAGCGGAAGCATGGCCCGGGTGGCCGACGAACAGGACATCGGCGTACTGCTCGGCCACGACCTCTACCTCCTGCGCCCCGACCCGGCACGCCTGGACCCCTGGTTCCTCGCGGGCTTCGTCGGTGCACACGACAACGTAACCGGGGCATCCACCGGCAGCACCACGATCCACCTCCAGCCCGGTCGACTCCGCGTACCGTTGCTGCCCCTTCAGGAGCAGCGCCGCTACGGCGAGGCCTTCCACCGCGTCCACGAACTGCACACCGCCGCCCGCCGGGCCACCGAACTCGCCCACGAGTACGCGGACCTCCTGACCACCGGCCTGACGGCGGGCGCACTGCTCCCACCCGAGACCGCGTCGCCCTGACGCACTGGCACGACTCTTCACACATCCACCACACTTGGCCGCACCCGCCCCGTCGCCCGGCGGAACGGCCCGGAAGGAACTCGGGGAACCTTGAACAGCAGCAAGCACACGGAACTGGCGAACCACGCCTGGTCCGTCGCCGACCTCCTGCGCGGCGACTATAAGCAGTCCGACTACGGCAAGGTGATCCTGCCGTTCACCGTGCTGCGCCGCCTGGAGTGCGTCCTGGAGCCCACCCGGGACAAGGTCATCGAGACGGTGGCCCGCTTCGCCGGCCAGGACATCGACACCGACCGCTTCCTGCGGAAGGCCTCGGGTAACTCCTTCTACAACAAGAGCGAGCTCACGCTGCGGAAGATCGCGGCCGACCCGCAGAACGCGGCGAAGAACCTGCAGATCTACGTCGGCGCCTTCTCCGACAACGCCCGCGAGGTCCTTGACAAGTACGAGTTCAACCAGCAGGTCAGGAAGCTCGACGGCGCGAATCTGCTCTACCAGGTCATCGGCAAGTTCACCGACCTGGACCTGCACCCCGACGCCGTGCCCAACCACAACATGGGCTACATCTTCGAGGAGCTGATCCGCCGCTTCGCCGAGCAGTCGAACGAGACCGCGGGTGAGCACTTCACCCCGCGCGAGGTCATCAAGCTGATGGTCAACCTGCTGGTTGCACCGGACGCGGACGCCCTCAGCTTGCCGGGGGTCGTCCGTACGGTCATGGACCCGGCCTGCGGCACTGGCGGCATGCTCAGCGCCGCCGACGACCGCATCAAGGCCCTCAACCCGGACGCGACAGTCGAGGTGTACGGGCAGGAGATCAACCCCGAGTCCTGGGCGATCTGCCGCTCCGACCTCATGATCAAGGGCCAGGACCCGGACCACATCGCGTTCGGCAACTCCTTCTCCGACGACGGCCACGCCCGCCGCAGGTTCGACTACATCCTCGCCAACCCGCCGTTCGGCGTGGAGTGGAAGAAGGTCAAGGAGGAGGTCGAGTACGAGCACAGGTCGCTCGGAGACGCCGGCCGCTTCGGCGCGGGCCTGCCGCGCATCAACGACGGCTCGCTGCTCTTCCTCCAGCACATGATCTCGAAGATGAAGCCGGTGGACGTCAACGGCGGGGGCGGCTCCCGCATCGCCATCGTCTTCAACGGCTCCCCGCTGTTCACGGGCGCAGCCGAGTCCGGCGAGTCCAACATCCGCCGCTGGATCCTGGAGAACGACTGGCTGGAGGCCATCGTCGCCCTCCCGGACCAGCTCTTCTACAACACCGGCATCTCCACGTACTTCTGGATCCTCACCAACCGCAAGAACGCCGACCACAAGGGCAAGGTCGTCCTGCTGGACGCGCGCGACCAGTGGCAGAAGATGCGCAAGTCGCTCGGCGACAAACGCAAGGAGCTGGGCGACGGAACGAACGGCCGCCCCGACCACATCGGCGACATCACCCGGCTGTACGCGGAGGCCGTGCAGGTCGCGAAGGACCCCGAGCACCCGCTGCACGGCAAGGTCAAGGTCTTCGCCAACGAGGACTTCGGCTACCAGCGCATCACCGTGGAACGGCCGTTGAAGCTGCGCTTCGAGGTCACGGAGGAGACGCTGGCCGCGCTGGCGGAGGCCAAGCCGGTGGCGAGGCTGGAGCGGAGCGAGGAGTTCGTCGCGGCGGTGCGTACGCTGCTCGGCTCGTCCTGGACGACGAAGTCCGAGGCGTTCATCGCGCTCAAGGACGCAGTGGTCGCGGCCGGCCTGACGTGGCCGTCGGGAGCACCGTTCGCGAAGGCGGTACGGGAGACGATCGGCGTCCGGGACCCCGAAGGCGAGGTCCAGAAGGTCAAGGGCGCGCCGGAGACGGACTCGGACCTGCGGGACTACGAGAACGTCCCGCTGGGCGAGGACGTCGAGGACTACCTCAAGCGCGAGGTGCTGCCACACGTCCCGGACGCGTGGATCGACCACACGAAGACCAAGATCGGCTACGAGATCCCGTTCACGCGGCACTTCTACGTGTACAAGCCGCCGAGGCCGCTGGCTGAGATCGACGCGGAGCTGAAGTCGCTGGAGGCGGAGATTCAGGCGCTGTTGGGTGAGGTGACGAAGTGACGACGCCTACTACAACTGATGTCGCTTTGAAATGGGCCTTGACCCTGCGCAGCGGGACTTCGTGCTCGGAGCGAACTGAGGATGGCGCCTTTCCTGTAATGGGGGCAGCTGGTCCCATTGGGCGCACCTCCAGGGCAAACACACGGTCAGGGTCAACTCTCATTGGTCGAGTCGGCACTGTCGGCGCAATCAACCTTGCGCGCGAAGATTGCTGGGCTTCCGATAATGTCATTGTCGCTTCCCCTGGCGCGACCCTCGAGAGTAGGTACACGTACTACCTGCTGATGAGTGCGTGTCTACCTGAACTGGCTTCAAAGACGGCTCAACCGCTACTAACTGCTTCTGCGGTTGCGGGGCTCCGTTTCCCTATCCCTGCGTTGGAGGAGCAGCGCCGCATCGCCGACTACCTTGACGCCGAGACCGCCCGCATCGACACACTCGCCGCCGGCATGAATAGCCAGGACGTTGCCCTCAAACAACGTCGTCTTCGTGTTCTCGACTTCGCTTGGGAGCACGCTCCAGGGACGCCCCTTGCTCGACTCGGGTATCTGAGCAGCCTTGTAACGAGCGGTTCTCGGGGGTGGGGAGACTTCGTGTCCGACACTGGCTCCCTGTTCTTCCGCAGCGCCAACTTGTATCCTGATCGTGTCCAGCCGAAGCTGACCCACCTCGCATATGTGCAGATTCCCGCAGATGTCTCCTCCGAGGCTCAACGGTCTCGGATTGAATCCGGTGACGTCCTCGTTGGAATCACCGGAGCCAACGCCGGATGGGTCTGCATGGCTAATGATGAGGTGGCTGGCGGGCACGTGAGTCAGCACGTCTGCCTAATCAGGCCAGATAAGCTTCGAATTAACGGAGAATGGCTTTCCCTTCTCATCGCTTCACCTGCGACGCAAGGCAAGCTGATGGGAAATCAGTATGGCGGGACGAAGACACAGTTGTCGTTGCCAGATATTCGCGATATTCGCATGCCGGTACTGCCCGTTGAGCAGCAAGTGCGGACAGCTTGCTCGATCAAGCGGCAGATCGACGCAATCGACATGCAGCGCATCCTTCGTCAACGCCAACTCGACCTGCTCACCGAACGCCGCCAGGCCCTCATCACCGCCGCCGTAACCGGCCAGTTCGACGTAACCACCGCCAGCGGGCTCAACGTAACGGACGGAGTGACCGCGTAGTCATGAGCCCCATCCACACGGAGTCCGCCTTCGGTGACGCCATCGTCGCCGCCATGGTCGAGCACGGCTGGCGCGAGGCGCGCCCCCAGGACTACCGGGCCGATCTCGGCCTGGACACCAACGAGTTGTTCACCTTCATCGGGGCGACCCAGCCCAACGAGTGGAACGAACTGCTCACCGTCTACGGCGGCGACCCCAACGAGGCGCAGCGCGGGTTCGCCGGCCGCCTCGACCAGGCCATCGCCACCGACGGGCTCCTTGATGTCCTCCGCAACGGCGTCAAGGACCGAGGCGTCCTCCTCCGTGTCGCCTACTTCAAGCCCAACCTCGTCGCCCACGACTCCGTGCTGGACGGATACCGCGCCAACCGCCTCACCGTCGTCCGCGAACTCGAGTACGCGACGAAGCAGGCCGACTGGGGCAATCGGCTCGATCTCACTCTGCTCCTCAACGGAATTCCCGTCGCCACGGCCGAGTTGAAGAACCCGCTGACCAAGCAAGGTGTGGAGCAGGCCAAGGAGCAGTTCCGCACCGACCGGGACCCCACCGAGCTGATCTTCACGCGTCGGGTCGTCGCGAACTTCGCCGTCGATCCGGACCTGGTCTTCGTCGCCACCCAGCTCAAGGGCAAGAACACCCGCTTCCTCCCGTTCAACACCGGCTCCAACGGCCCCGGTCAGCCGGGCGGCGCTGGCAACCCGGCCCCGACCGCCTACGGCACCTACGCGACCTCCTACCTCTGGGAGCAGGTCTGGCAGCCGGACAACTGGCTGGACCTGCTCCAGCGGTTCGTGCACCTGCACAAGAGCAAGACGCCCGGCGGCGGCACGACGAAGACGCTGATCTTCCCCAGGTTCCACCAGTGGGACGTGGTCAAGAAGCTCACCGCGCACGCCGCCACCCACGGCGCCGGTCACGATTACCTGGTAATGGCCTCCGCCGGTTCGGGCAAGTCGAACACCATCGGCTGGCTCGCGCACCGCCTCAGCGACCTGCACACCCCCACCGACCCGTCGGAGCTCGACGCCGACGCCGCAGCCAAGGGCCTCAAGCCGGGCGTGCCGGTCTTCGACAAGGTCATCGTCATCACCGACCGCCGCAACCTGGACGCCCAACTCCGCGAAACAGTCGGCAGTTTCGAGCAGACCGCGGGCCTCGTCGTGAAGATCGACGAGAAGCACGGAGCGAAGGGCGAGCAGCTCGCCATGGCCCTCTCCCGTGACACCGGGAAGATCGTCACCGTCACCCTGCACTCCTTCCCGGCGCTGCTGGACTACCTCCAGCGCAACCCCACCGAGATCCAGGGCAGCCGCTTCGCGATCGTCGTGGACGAGGCGCACTCCTCGCAGTCCGGCGACGCCGCCACCGCCGTACGGTCCGCCCTGCGCGACCTCGGCCTGGACTCCGACTCGGACGACGCGGGCGCGACCACGGTGAAGGCCGAGGCCGCCAGCCTCGACGAGCACCTCAAGAAGCGGGCCGAGCAGCGTTCCCGTGCCGCGAACCTCTCCTACTTCGCGTTCACCGCCACGCCGAAGGCCAAGACCCTCGAACTCTTCGGAACGCTCCAGGACATCGACGGCAAGGCCGCCTATCGGCCCTTCCACACGTACTCCATGCGGCAGGCGATCGAGGAGGGCTTCATCCTCGACCCCCTGCGCAACTACGTCACGTACAACACGTACTGGAAGCTGGTGAACCAGAACCCCGACGAGCGGGAGGTCGACCCGTCGAAGGCGAACTCCCTGCTCGCCCGGTACGCGCTCACCCATGACTCGACGGTCGCCCAGCACGCCCAAGTGATCGTGGAACACTTCGTGACGCACAGCCGGGGCCGCCTCGGTGGGCGGGCCAAGTCCATGGTGGTGACCGCCTCGCGGCAGAACGCCGTGCAGATGGCGCGCGCCATCAAGAGCTACATCAAGGACCGGGACTACGACACCAAGTACCCCGACCTGGGTGTCCTCGTCGCGTTCTCCGGCTCACTCACCCTCGACGGCGAAGAGACCACCGAGCCGAAGGAGAACGGCGGGCTGTCCGAGAGCGCGCTGCCGAAGGCGTTCGCGTACACACGTGCCGACGACAAGGCCGCCGGAGCCGGCGGGGCGGGCCAGCGCGAATACCGGATCCTGGTCGTGGCGGAGAAGTACCAGACCGGGTTCGACCAGCCGCTGCTGACGACGATGTACGTCAACAAGACACTGACCGGCATCTCCGCCGTCCAGACCCTGTCCCGGCTGAACCGGACCGCCGAACGCAAGACCCAGGCGGACCTCGCGGTGCTGGACTTCGTCAACGAGGCCGAGGACATACAGGACTCCTTCCGCCCGTACTTCGAGGAGGCGAACACCCTCCCCTCCGACCCCAACCTGCTCTACACCGCGCAGAGCCGGGTCATGCAGGCGGCGATCCTGTCCGGGCAGGAGATGGACGAGTTCGCCGCCGCGTACTTCGCCGCGAAGGAGAAGGCGGCAGGCTCACAATCCAAGTGGGAGAAGCTGCACGCCGAGCTGTACCGGCTGCTCTCCCCCGCCGTCGCCCGCTTCACGCCCCTGCTGGAAAGCGAGGACGAGGACGACCAGGAGGCGGCGGAGAGCTTCCGCGCCGACCTCAACGACTACGTCAGGAAGTACGGCTTCCTCGCGCAGATCGTCCCCTACCAGGACGCCGAGCTGGAACGGCTGCACCTCTACGGCCGCTACCTCCTCAACCGGCTGCCGCGCCGCGCCGACGGCGGCGTGGACATAGGCGAGATCGACCTCAGCCACATGCGGGTGGAGAAGACCGGCGAGTACGACGTCTCCCTCACCGCCGAGGGACCGACGACGATGCAGGGCTTCGGCGACGGCTCCGGCGGTGCCAAGGAAGCGGAGAAATCGCTGCTCTCGCAGCTGATCGAGAAGTTCAACGAACGCTTCGGCACCGAGTTCACCGAGCAGGACGTCATCCGCCCGTTCGAGGAGGCCAAGGCCGACCCGAAGGTGCGGGCGGCGGCCGTCGTCAACGACGAGGACAACTTCGGCCTCGTCTTCGACAACGTCTTCGCGGACAAGATGGCCGACCACATCGACACCATCGCCGGCATGGGCCGCCAGTACTTCGGCCCCGACAAGGGCTTCAAGTCCAGCCTGGACCGCAGCGCCCGCAAAGCCGCGTGGCGGATGATCCGCCGCGAGGAGGGCCTGGACGACGACATCTGATGCGTACGCCCCGGCCGGACGTACCGGCCGGGGCGCCCTTCGGCCTCGTTTCGTCTGCGGCCTGACGGCCGTGGATGATCTGGTGGGTTGCCCTGATGATCGTCGGTTCACCGGCAGGCAGCGCCCGTAGCCGGATGCGCGAGGCGCATAGCGTTCTTGTCTGATGTACGCCATAGGTAGTTGTGGAAAAAGGGGGAGACGATGACTGAAGACCGCAAGGCAATCGTTCCGGTGTGGACGCTGGCGACCGGTGGCGTCCAGGCACCCGCATTGACCGGAGGCGAGGCAATGACGGCCGAACGCCTCGCTGAACTGCGCGGTGTGCTGGCCGTCATGGCCGACGCGCCGATTGCCACGCTGGAGGCACATCCGCTGCCCGACAAGCTCGACCGCAGCCGAGGTATCCCGCTAGATGCCGCGAGTCCCCTGGCGCAGCACCTGTCACAGTTCATCACGCAATCGACGCGAAGTTCCCTTACGGCGGCCAGGGCGACCGCCACCGGCGAAAACTTGTATCAATTGGTGGTTCCTGCGAAGGTTGCCGCCCAGCTCGGTCAGGGCATCCTTCGTCAGATGCCGGCGAAGGCGGTGGCCGGTGGCGTCCACAGCCCAATCGTGAACTCAATGGGCCGCATCGTCAGCCATGCGACGTACGTGCCAGTCGGAAAGGCGGCAGCAGCAGGCGCAGCCGGTGGAGCCGGTGCGACAGTCGGCGTCGCGGCCGCCGGCAGCGCGGCGCTCACCGTGGCCGCGCCGCTCGTGCTCATGGCCGTAGCGGTGGGGGTGAGCGCGCATGCCGACAACAAGCGCCAGCAGGCCATCGAACACATCACAGAACTGCTGGAGCAACTGCACGAACAGAAACTCGAAGAGGAGCACAGCGAACTCGACGGCTGCCGCGATGCCATCGACAAAGCCACCGCCATTCTGCTCGACCAGGGCAAACTCGGTATCTCGCTGGGACTGGACTCGGCAGTGCACGCCATCAACACGGCCCTGGGCCGCGCCGACCGCCGCCTCGCCCGGTGGCAAAGCGCACTCGACAAACTGCCCGACGGCAAGCCCGTCGAGATCGGCACGCTGACCAAGTCGTTCCCCGGCGTCGACGAGCACGGTGGCACGTTCCGCGCCCACCTCGAACTCGCCGCCTTGGCCATTGCGCTGAAGCGCCGGGTCGTCGTCCTGCAGGCCGTCGAGCATGCCCAGGCCAACCCCGGCAACTTGTTCGAGAACTTCACCCGCATGCTCAAGGCCGACCAGCAGCGCCTCGACGAACTGGAGTCGAGCATCGCCGGTGTCCTGATACGCCTGTCGACGCTGGAACTGGCTAGCCCGAACGGTTTGATGCCCGTCTTCACGACCGGTGAAGTCGATCGCCTGATGCGCGCGGCACACCGGATTCACCAGCTGGGCGACGGCGCCGTGGTCAACAGCCGCACGACAGACGTGGCGATCGAGATCGCCCGCAACAAGGACGGCTCGGTGGTCGTGTTCCCCGCGCTGCCCATGTCGGCGTAGGCGAGCCCGCCTCGGCAAGGACGGCCCCGAGTTCGGATCCGCCGTGGACGGGCGGCGTACCGTCGAGGAGACGGCGACGTAGGCGGAGTCCCGGTGATGTGTGGGTGGGATACCAACCCAGATGTGGGGTCAGCCGACTGCGCGGCTGGCCCCACAGGGGTTGCGCATGTACGGCTCAGACGGTCTGGTCGACCGCCAGCCCGACGAACCCGGTCCACGCCTGGGGGGCGACCGTCATCACCGGTCCGGACCGGACCTTCGAGTCCCGGATGTGTACGGCCCCGGAGGCCTCGGCGACCTCGACGCACTCGCCACCGTTGCCCGTGCTGTAACTGCTCTTGAACCAAGCGGCTTCCGGCACAGCCGCCTTGCTGCGCTGCACGTTCATGCCCCTCCCATCAGTTGCTCGATGAGCGCCGACGACTCACTCGGGGTCAGCGCCTGTGATCGGAGGATGCCATAGCGGGCTTCGAGCGTACGCACGTACGAGATATCGGTATAGAGACGGCTGTCGTCTTGGATCTCCGCATACGCGATGCGGTGCCCCTTGTCGGTGTCGATCAATGTGAAGGGACCGCCGAGCGCCGCGTGGTCCTCGCGTCCGATCGGCATGACCTGTACTTCTACATTCCTCGATTGCCCAGTGAGCAAGATCTGTTCCAGGGTCCCGCGCATAGTTTTCGGGCCGCCCAGCTGCCTGCGTAGCACCGCTTCCTCGATGACGAAACTCATCAGAGGGGCCGGGCGACGGGTGAAGATGCTCTGCCGCACCATCCGAGCCTCCAGGCGCTGCTCGATTACCTCGTCCTCCAGCAGCGGGCGCTGCATCTGGAAGACAGCCCGAGCGTAGTCCTCCGTCTGCAAGAGACCAGGCACGGCGTACACGGCATACACATTCAGCGCCGTCGCCCGCGCCTCCAAACGCGCCGCGTCCCGGAAGAACGCCGGATACTGCGCCCGCCCCACCTCCTCCTTCAGCGCCTTGAGGACGCCCCCGGCGTCCAGCACCTCGTCCGCGCGGTCGATGAATTTCGGCGGGGGAATCCGCCGCCCCTGCTCGAAGGACGCGATCGACTGGCCCGCGTATCCCACCAGCTTCCCGAATTCCGGCCGTTCCAGGCCCGCCCGTACCCGCAGCAGCTTCAACTGCCGCCCGAACGCGGTCACCACGCCCGACCCCGGCTCGTCCTCCGGCCTCGGCCCGGCGTCCTCCCGCTCGCCCTCGCCTCGCTCCACCGAATCCACCGACTCCATCGGCCCCACCGCCTCCCCGGCCCGGTTCCTCGACCCAACGCGCCCGCCCCGACCCGGTCACGCGGCGCCCCTCGTACACCTCCGGCGCCGTCGCGTACAACCGGCACGCGACGGCGCGTCACCACTGGTCACGCTACGCCACCGTCGGGAGCGTCGGGGCATGAACGGCGAGACCGCACGCCCCGACCGCGTCCCCCGGCCCATCAGCCCCACAGGCCACTTCGCGATGCCGTTCAGCTCCACCCCCTGCGGCGGATGTTCCGCCGCAGGGAGGGCGCGGACGACGACGTCTGATGCGTACGCCCCGGCTGGCTATGCTGGCCGGGGCACCCTTGGGAGGACATCGTGAGCACACAGCCGGACCACGGCACGGAGCTGGTACCGCGCCCGGAACGTACCCCCGACGCCGTCCGCGTGGCGCTCGCCCGGATCGCCCCTCACCGCCTGGACGAGATGGAGAAGCACAAGGAGGAAGCGCTCGCCGCCGCCATTCGGACCAGCAAGATCGGGCACCTTCAGCACTGGCTGACCCACTGGGCCGCTCAGGTGGAGATCGAGCGTCGGCCCGATCTTTCCGCGCGCCGTAGCCGTGCTCTCGCCGCGATCCACGGCACGACCAACAAGGACGACCCCGCGTTCCGATCCGCCATGGACGAGCTGCGTGCCGTCGAGGATGCGGCGACGCAGGCGGTGTCCGAGTGACGTGGAGGTGGGAGTACGACCCCAGCGAGGAGTACGTCATCGGCGGAGCGCCGCCGGCGTTCGTCGCCGAGGTCGAGAAAAAGGCTGACGAGCTGGTGCGGGCGGCTGCGGCCTTCTACCTCGACGGAACACAGTACGAAGGGCTGGGCCCGAAGGGAGATACCGCGCATGTCGACAGCGGGTTCTTCGTCTACCTCATCGTTCCCCGGCATGAATGCGTGTACGTTCGCCAAGTGACCTGGATCTGATCCGGCGGCCGACCCCCGGCTCTGAGGAGCGGGTGCGTTCTTCTGGCTCGGCCGACCGTGCAAGGCCTGGGTGCCCAGCCGCCGGTTCGTGGCCGTGGGCGAGCGCTCCGAGTCAGTCGCCGAATCCGGCCGACAGAGACTCGATGCGGGCGCGGACAGTAGGGGTGCAACCACCCTCGCCACAGCCGAAATCACGCCACCTTTCGAGGCCCGGCGCCGGACTCGGCCCGCGCAAAGCCCGCTCTGGTCCGCGGAGGATTCAACAGCCGCCCGAGCACCGTGACCGGGCCCAATCCGGGGTCGTCCTCCACTCTGGGCCCGGCGTCTTCCCGCTCGCCCACGCTCCGGTCCGAGCGATCCAGCGCGGCCCGCCTCGTACGGACCTCACTCCCTCACGTACAACCGGAACGCGGCGGGGCGTCACCACTGGTCACGTTACGCAACCGCCGGGAGCGTTGAGGGTATGAACAGTGAGATCGCTCCCCTCTTCCGCGCCGGCGAACCCGCCGCCCCCGCACAACACTTCGCCATGCGGTTCAGTTCGACCCCGCGCGGCGTGCGGCTCGCCCGGCGGCTTGCCGGGCAGCGGCTCGACGCGTGGGGCATCCCCTACGACTGCGACACGCACCACACGCTGACGCTGATCGTCGCGGAGCTCGCCGCCAACGCCGTCCGGCACGGCCGGGTCTCCGGCCGCGACTTCCACCTCGCGGTGGCCTGCGACGCCACGACCGTACGGATCGAGGTCACCGACACCCGCACCGAAGGCGTACCCGTCGTAGCGGCGCTCACGGACCTCCGCGACACCGGCCGCGGCCTGCTCCTGGTGGAGCACCTCGCCCACCGCTGGGACTGGCACCCGCGCCGGGGCGGCCCCGGCAAGACCGTCTGGGCGGAGTACGTCCTGCCGGAGCCAGGCCGACCGGCCGCCGCACCCTCCTGCCCGTCGTCCACCGTTTCGACCGTGCCCCTGTCGCATCGTGAGAGCCCTGGACGGTAGATCGACGCGGCGGTCAAACTGGACCCCTGACCGTGGCTTGGCCGTTCTTCACCACACCGGGGGCAAGGTGCCGCAGGAGGCGATCTCCGACCGTTACGAACTCCTGGAGGAGCTCAGCCACGGCGGCATGGGAGACGTGTGGCGCGGCTACGACGCCGTGCTCGACCGGCCCGTCGCCGTGAAGCTCATCCGGCAGGCGTCGGTCACTTCACCGCAGCTGGCCGAGGAGTTCGCCAAGCGTTTCCGCCGCGAGGCCCGCATCACCGCGCGCATCCAGCACCCCGGCGTACCGCAGGTGTACGACGCGGTACTCGACGCCTCGTACGAGCGGCTGTTCCTGGTGATGGAGCTCGTCGACGGCGTACCGCTGTCCGCCTACCTCGACCCCGGCCGGCCGCTGCCGGTCAGCTGGGCGGCCGCCGTCGCCGCGCAGGTCGCGACCGTACTGTCGTACGCACACGACGTGCCGGTCGTCCACCGGGACCTCAAGCCGGGCAACATCCTCGTCGCACGCGACGGCACCGTGAAGGTCCTTGACTTCGGCATCGCGGCGATCCTGCGCACCGACGTCACCAAACTGACCGCCACCGGCAGCCCCATCGGCACCCACCAGTACATGTCGCCCGAGCAGATCCGCGGCGGACGCATCACCCCGCAGACCGACCTCTACGCGCTGGGCTGTGTGCTGCACGAACTCCTCTGCGGGCGCCTCGCATTCCAGGCGGAGAACGAGTACCTGCTGATGTACCAGCACGTCAACGCCGCCCCCACCCCGCTGAGACAGCTGCGGCCCGACGTCCCCGAGGCGCTGGAGGAGCTGGTCCTGCACCTGCTGCGCAAGGCGCCCGAGGCGCGGCCCGCCGACACACAGGAGGTGTACGCGCGGCTGCTGCCGTTCCTCCCGCCGCCAGGCCAGGACCCTGGCACGGCCGATGTCGGGCCCGCCGGTGCCCCCGACCCGACGGGCGTCTTCCGCCACCCCTTCGCGCCCCGCGCCCGAGCCCAGGCCCCCGCACCCGGCGATTCGGCACCGACAGCGGTCCTCCCGGGGGCACAGCCGGTACCCGTCCCCGGCCAGCTGCGCGAAGACATCAAGGCGGCCTACGCCCACTCCGACGCCCTGCTGGAGGAGGAGCGGTTCGCGCAGGCCGCCGAGGTACTCGGCGAGGTCATCGAACCCGCGGCCCTTGCTCTCGGCTCCGAGAGCAAGCAGGTCCTGGCGCTGCGCCGCCAGCGAGCGGCGATCCGCCTCCTCGGCGGCGACTACCGGGCCGCCCTGCCCGAGTTCGACGCCCTCGCCGACGCGTACGCCCGCATCGCCGGACCCACCGGCGAGCAGGCCCGCGCCTGCCGCGCCCAGGCGGCCCGGTGCCGCGCCGAACTCGGCCAGGTCACCGACGCGCTCGCCGCGCTCCAGGGCGTGCTGAACGTCGTACGGACCGTCGACAGCGACGTGAGCGAAGAAGCCGTGGAGCTGCGACACAACATCGGGATGCTGCTGCTCGCCCAGGGCCGGGCCGTCGAAGCCCGGCAGGTCCTCGAACCGCTCCACCAGGACATGTGCATGGTGTTCGGCCCCGACGACGAGATGACCGTCGAGATCGCCGAGGCCCTCGCCGTGATCCGCCTCGGCCTCGACGGATCGGCTTCCTGACCCGCTTCCTCCAGGAGCAGCATCGGCCGAAAGCCATGCTGCTCGCGGATGCGTTCGGAGCTGCACCCCATCGGTGCCCAAAACCCTTGAACCGGGCTTCCCGGGTGAGCGACGGTCCGCAGGCGCATGAGCCCTGCAGGCTGCCGTCCCAGACTCCTTACAGATCCCACTCGTCGGCCAGGAGCCCCACGAGCCGCCGCTGCCGCTTCTGCAGCAGTGCAGGCGACCAATCCTGGTGCTGCAACACCTGGCTGGTCAAGGCGAACGTGGAGACGCCGTGCCTGCCGGTGAAGTACTTGGCCTTCTTCTCTGTGAAGTCGTAGTTCTGGGCATAGGCGTTCTTCGTCCGGTTGAGCAGGACGAGGTTGCCCAGTCGGTGCGTCCACTCCCCGCGCTGCTGGTCGGTGAAGTGCCGCAGCCACTGCGACTGCTGCTTCGGGTTCTGCGGCAGCACGTGCTCGACGGTGATCAGGGTGTGGTCGTACGAGACTCCGGGCTTTCCGGCCAGCATCTCGTCCAGGCGCAGCAGGACATACTTACGGGTCTTGGTGACGAGGTACATGTCACCGTCCAGGCGCACGAGAGTATCGGCCTTCTCCGTGTCCGTCAGGGCGAAGGACGTCGCGTCCATGCCCTTGCCGGCGTTGAGTTCGCGCAGGAGGTCCGCGTAACGCGTGACGCGGGGGGTGGTGTAGACGCGGCGGATGAACATGCTGGCTGCCAGCCGCTCCAGTGCGCCGAAGAATCTGTCGAGCCAGGCCGGGTCGTCACCGTGGTTACGCAGCGCCCACAGGGCCGCGGGTCGCCAGTCGTTGTTGTCGATCTGCTGGAGGCGTTTGAACCAGGCGTTGACCTGCTCCGCTCCAGAGGCCGCCACGTAGCCGGCGTCGCGGATCTGCACGTAGGCGTCCGCGTACGACACGACGACGTCATTGACGAACAACTCGGCCTTGCCCGGCAGGTAGTGGCTGAGCACCTGCTCGGGAAACTCTTTGAGCAGTTCCCTCTCTGCCCGCTTCATGGCGAACACCATGCGCAGGTGAAGGAAGAGATCGGCGAAGTCGTCTCGCCCCAGGGCCTCCTCAGCGTCTTCCCACTTGCGGGCGCACTCCTCCGAGGTCTTCTCGTCCAAGGCACCGATGATGTGCGACTTGAAGATGTCCGTGGGTGAGAGGTCCATGCCCCGGGAGTTCATGACGCTGAAGATGCGGTGCGCGCCGTCCAGATCGGGGGTGCTGACAACGACCAGGAAGGTGCGCTCACCAAGCATCTGCACGAGGTCAAGTCGTTGCTCCTCCGACCAGTCGGCGAGTATCGCGTGCAGCGCCCCCGCGTTGCACAGCACGGCCTTCTGCGCGTCCGTCGGCAGCGTCTCCTCCTTCAGGATCCGCAGTGCCTCGGTGGCGCCCTGAGGTTCCCCCGTCATGCGGGAGGTGCTGATCAGCTGGTCAGCACCTCCCGCATGACGGGGGAACCTCAGAAGTGCGCTTACGGGCTCTCCAGCCAATCGGTGTACCAGGCGTGGAAGCTGGCGCTCAACGGCACGAAACCGCCCCAATCAGGATCGATCTGCCAGATCTCGCCAGTTCGTGGTCCGTTCAGGATCAGACGGGTGAAGATGCCGCAGCCCTGTTCGGCCAGCGTGATCGTGCCCTGGGTCAGTGCATCAACCGGTGCGCCGATCCGACCGGAGCGGGGAACGGTGAGAGGGAACGGCTCAGCGAGTCGGCCCGCAAGTCGGTCTTCCTGCCACTCGTCGTCCACGGCCCATTCCCCGCTGGCCTCCGGTCGGGGGATGGGCAACGGCAACAATCCGTAGCTGGGACCGGCGGGGCCGTTGCCCACCTCCGCGACGAAGGACCGGTACTCCATCGGCAGATGGATAGCGTGGGATTCCTCGAACGCTCGGATCTCTGCCTCCGGGAGTCGCGGTGTCAGTTCGTACTGGTGCGTGTCCGCCCCGAAACGCTCCCGCCCGGGATCCCGTGCTGCCTTCTCCTGTATCCGTGCGCGTACGTCACCCTCGTCCCAGCTGGTCATCCAGCGACCGTAGCAACGGCATCCGTTCCCTGGTCCGCCGCGCCTTCGCGCTCGCGACTGTCGGTGGCGGGCAGCTTGACCGCCAGCCAGGGCACTCGGGCGTGCTTCCTGCGGAGTCGTGGACGGGCCAACCATCAGTCCCAGGAGTTGAAGAGTGTCGCGCCAAGGGTCTCCGGCTGCCAGTACCTGATCTGCTTCCGCTCGGCTGCAGACAGGGCGGTACTGTCCGCCCCCGTCAGCGGTGACAGAAGGAGCGACGCACCCAAGACTGTGAAGCCGAATTCGCCGAGGGCGACCGCCCAGGCCGGAGGCTCCTGGAACTCCGCGGTGTACCACTGGCGCCGGTCCCCCACGAAGGCGATCAGCGGGTACTGGGCGTGGAACAGTCCGAAATGTGCGCCGACTCGATCGTTGATCGTGCCGGTATGAAAATTCTGCAGGTACTGCTTCTCCGTAAAGTCCCCAATCTGCCCACGAGCGGCCTGGGCTGCGGCGTACCAGGCGGCACGGCACGCCCCGGGATCGGTCTCCGGTACGGGTGGGTCGCTGAGGCTACGGAACCCCGTTGAGCCCCGTTGCAAGCAGAAGACGGTCTGCGAGCCGTCCATCTTCGCCTCCGTCCTGAACAGGCCCTGGCTCCTACTTCGGCTGCGGATAGCCGATCTCGGCAATGTCCTGAGCCAGGTCTGTCAGACTGACCTCAGGGTTCAGCAGCGACACAAGCGTCTGACTCAGCGGCCGCAGGGCAAGCACGTGGCTCACCACCACCGGGTCCACGGAGACCTCGTAATAGTCCTCGGCGAAGCGCTGGAACGCTTCCGGCGTGCGGTCGACCAAGAGCTCGAACAGGCCCGTCGCCCCATCGGGATCGACAGCACTCTCGGGGAACTCGATCACGCCGTGACGCCACCGATCATCCGTCGCGCCCCGCCACAAGCAGGCTGTCACGACCGGCACGCCGTCCTCATCGGTGAAGGCCGGCTCCTCGACGAAGGGCTTGAAGAGCTCGGGGACCTCGTCGATCACTCCCGACCACGGCTCGCCATCATTGCTGTACGGGCTCATCGGAGACTCATGGCAGAAGCCGCGCACATAGACCCCGGCCGTCGAGAACACGATGGAGTACTCGTCCCCCGACCCGTTGCGCATCGAGGCCATCTCCTCGCCGTCGGCCCAATCAGCGTTGAAGGAGTAGTACCGGCCTTCCCAATCCGGACTCAAGATCGCATCGAGCATCGCCAGCGAACGGCTCAGGTCCCGCAGGTCGGCGATGGAGGGAAGGTGGCGGGCCACGTCATAGACAGTCACGTACGTATCCAACCCGATGCCACCGACACCGCCCGGAGACCGGAACCACCCGACGAGCACCACCCACCGCTACGGTCGCATCCTCTGCCCTCCCGTTCTCCGTCGTTCAGGACATTGCTCGACGGGTGCAGCCGACCGACGTCGGCGGCGACTCCGGCCGCGCAGACCACGATCTGGAGGAACGGCGTGTCGGGCTGATCGCTCACGCGGGTACTCCCAGTTGGCGGCTGAAGTGGTGTAGTTCGGGCAGTGTCCGGCGGCGATCGCGGGCTGCCATGTCCGCGACGAGTTCGCGTACGGCCGGGCGGCGGACGTCCTGTGCCGCGCAGCTCTCGGCGATGCGCAGGGCCTGGTAGCCATCGGCGAGTCTGCCCTGCTGGCTGTAGGCGCGGGCGGCGTCCACCCAGAGTGCGGCCCGGCGCTCGGGTACGGGGATGTGCCGTCGCATGAGGGGGCGGGCGGTGTGCAGGGCGATGCCTGCGTCGCCGAAGGAGACGGCCCCGCTGACCTCGTGCAGGGCGACGTTGGTGGGGCTGAAGTTGGCCCAGGCGTCCGGTTGGTCGAAGGCGACGTGGCGCGCCACCTCCTTGGCTTCGTGGAGGAACTCGCGGGTACTGTCGCGGTCACCGTTTCTGCTGGCGGCGGTGGCTCCCCGGAGCAGCAGCAGGCCGACCGCCGCCATATACCGGGGCGACCGCTGGTCGTAGGAGCCGCCGAGCTGATCGGCAGTGTGGCGCATCAGGTTCACGGCCTGGGCCGCGTGCTTCTCCCGCAGGAGAACGTGTGCGTGGACGCGGACACTGGCGGCGAGCACGACGGGGTCCGCGGAGCGTTCCGCCTCGGCCATGGCGCGGCCGGCCGCGAGCCAGGCGTTGCCCTGGTCCGCTCGCTTCAACAGCAGGCTCACCGACGTCTGATAGACGATTGCCAGGAGTCCGGACGCCTCCGCCGAGCCGGACGAGCCGGCGGCGGCCTGGCGCAGGTCGGCGATCAGACCCGGCAGGGTCTGCTCCAGCTCCGTGTAGTCACACATGCCGAGCAGCTGGCGAACGGCCCGGACCCGGTCCCGTAGTCCGTCGATACCGAGGTCCTGACCGGTGGCGGGGGGAAGCGTGCCCGGCAGCAGGGCCTGGATCAGGTCGAGATGGGCTGCGGTCGGCGACGGCGGAGTCGCGAGCGCGGCGACGCTCGCGGCAAGGAAGGTACGGCGGTGCATGTCCTCGGTTCCGGGTTCGGCGGAGCTCGCGTCGGGGGTGGCGGCGAGGCCGAGACGGTGCGGTGAAATGTCCAGCGCGGCGGCGATCTCGCGCAGCACGCGCACGTCCTCCGTGCCTCTGCCGCTCTCCAGGCGGCTCACTTGCGACTGGTGATAACCCAGCGCGGCAGCAACGTTCTTCTGTGAGCGTCGCTGTAACACGCTTGTCTGACAGATCACTTCGCCGATCCGTCTCGCTTCACTCTGTGCGTCAGCCTTCTGTGCCACGGCCCCTCCTGCCGCCGCCGATCCTGCCTGCTCAACCGAACGTAGCCGAGCGGTGATCGGCCGCGATGCAGCTCCTGCATATGTCATGCAGCACCAGCACACGCCGTGGCCGCGCCTGCCTCCGGTGCGGTTGCGTGAAGCAGCCGCACCGAACCAGGAGGCAGCTCGTGACGGCGCACCAGTTCGCTCTCTCCGTACCCGCCGTACCGACCGCGGTCGCCGCGCCCGGCACCAGGCCGCCGACGCGATGGAGGGCTGGGACGCGGGACTCACCACCGGAGTGGTGCAGACCGCCAAGCTCGTGATCAGCGAGTTGGTCACCCACGCGGTCCGACACGCCGGCGTTGATCAGGTCTCGCTGACCGGCCGCCTCGACGAGGCCGCGTTGCGGATCGAGGTCTGCGACGTCTGCCCGGTGCTGCCCCGGCCCGGTCTGCCGGATCCGTACCGCGAAAGCGGCAGGGGACTGTTCCTCGTCGCCGCTCTCACGAACCGGTACGGCGCCGAGCCGACGGAGATCGACAAGCGCTGCTGGGCCGAGATCGACGTGACCACCGGCATCGGCGTGACCACCGGTCTGGATCCGGAGATCGCCTTTCCTTTCCCTTTGCAGAGGAGTTGCTGATGACGACGACCCGCGCCCCAGGAACGGCCGCTGAAGTGATCGCCGTACGCCCCGGCCCGCCGCTCGCCGGAACGGTGACCATCGACAGCTCCAAGAACGCGGCTCTCCCCATGCTGGCCGCAGTGGCGGCCCTCAACCGCCCGGTGAGGCTGAGCAACGTCCCGGCCAACACGGACGTCCGCATCATGCTCACGCTCCTGCAGCAGTCGGGCTGGCACATCGCGCAGCCCGTCGAGGACCCGGCCTCTGTGGTGATCCTGCCTGCCGAAGTCGTGCACTCGCATCCTGACCTGGCTCAGGCCGCCCGTATCCGGGCCTCGTACTACCTGATGTCCTCCCTGCTCGCACGGCATGGCGAAGCACGGCTGCCGTGGCCGGGCGGCTGCAGGATCGGCGCATGCGGAATGAAACTGCACTTCAAGGTGTACGAGGCGTTCGGCGACCGCAGCGTCGTTGACGACGCCGGTTACCGCGTCGAGGCCGCCGTGCCCCGCACCGGCACGGTGTCCCTGGTTCTACCGTTCCGCTCACGCGGTGCGACGGTGGCTGCCCTGTTCCGGGCGGTCACGACCGGACGTCCGCTCAGGCTGGGCGAAACCAACCTCTCGCCGGAACTGGCCACTCCGTGTCGGTGACGTCCGAGATGTAGCGGCGGGACCAGGCCGGATAGAGGCGGCCATGGCCGAACCGGCAGGCCAGGCACGGGCAGCCAGTTTGCCCGTTCGGAGTACAACGGGCATGACGGGACGCATTGGCGCGACTGGGCTTCGACACGGCAGTTGCTACCGAAAGGTCCCGGCCGTGCACGTCACTTCGCCGATTCCCGACCGTTCTCGCCGATCAGTTTGTTCACGCGGCCTGAGTCAGATGAGCCGAGGGTCGAGCTGGCACTTCGTGGGTTGGAGCGAAACAGCGCAGAGCTCACTCGAACTCTTGCCGCAGAGTATTTCCGGTCAATCTCGCGAGTACGCCAAATGGCGTGGACTGGCTATCTCCGGATGCCGTCTACTGGTGGAGCCGATCGTTCGGCAGCACCTTTGCGGGGAGTACGGGGGAGGTCCGCACATGTCAGGGGAAGCCACACAGCACTGGATCATCGCGCTGGACATCGAGAATTTCAGCCCGCGTCGAGACCCTGTGCAGCGACGAGTTCGGGCCGCGATGTACCGCGCTCTCGGTGGCGCGATGGAGCGTGCCGGGCTCGCCGCGAAGGACACCGTGTCCGAGGACCGCGGCGACGGCGTGCTCATGCTCATCCGATCATCGGTGTCACCCGTGGTGATCGCCGGGTCGTTCGTGCGCGAACTCGACGAGGGACTCGGCGAATACGCCCAGGAGGTCAACGATGATCACGCGGTCCGGCTGCGGATGGCACTGCACCAGGGCCTGGCGACGGACGACGAGCACGGCTGGTCAGGCGACGCGGTCAACACCACCTGCCGGATCGTCGACGCCCAGCCGCTGCGCAACGTCCTCGCCTCCGCCCCGTCGGCCCGGATGGCGTTCGCCGTGTCGGACGAGGTCCATCGCGCGGTGATCCGGCACGGCCACCGGGGGATCGACCCCGCGGCCTATCTGCCGTTCAACCTCACCACCAAGCACGGTGAGACGATCAGTACCTGGATCACGGTCCCTGGCTACCCGGCCCCTCCGGGAATGCCCGCCCCGGCCACCGCGCCGCCCGGTGACCAGGAGTCGCCGCCCCACACGGACGGGCAGCAGAGCACCGCCACCGACCAGGCCTCCGTCGTGCCGCCCGCCGCTGGCCAGCCCTCCGTCGTGCAGCACGCGGGAACCGTGCAGGGCGACCAGGTCGCCGGGCCCAAGCACGTGACCGTCCACAACACGGGGAATGTGCGGCTGTGACCACGGCCGCTGCGGGAGGACCCCCGGCCGCCGGTGATCCAGGGGGGAGCCAGCCGGCGGCCGGGCCGGGGGGACTCGCGGGGGGCGGTGCGCCCAAACCGTCCGCCCCGGGTGCCGGCCAGGAGTCGCCGAAGGACAGACAGGACGGCCCGTCCCAGGCCCAGCCGGCCACGGGAGGCGAGGGCGGGGCGGAGACTCCGCCGCCTCCGCAGTCCGGACCGGGCGCGGAGTCGTACGAGGCGACCGGTCAGCTGGGGCAGGGTTCGCAACGCCGCGGGCTGCTGCAGAACGCCGTCGCCAACGTCGAGGGCGACATGGTCGGCGGCGACAAGTACGTCGTGGTGCTCGGCGGGCACAAACGCAGGCTGCGGGCGCTGTCCCCGCTCATCGCGGAACGGGTCCGGTTCGCGTACAGCCCGTCCGCCGACATGCCCGACGCCCGCGAGGCGCTCACCAGACAGCGGCTGCTGATCCTGCGCTCGGCGGCCGGGTACGGCAAGTCCGCGATGGCCGTACGGCTGCTGCTCGGCGCATGCCGGGGCGCGGTCTACCACCTGGACAGCGGGGTCGACTTCGCGTCCCTGGCCGAGCAGTTGGAGAACGACAGCGGGGTCATCGAGCGCGGTGCCGGCTTCCTGCTGGAGCGGCCCGAGGACATTGGAAACCTCGGCCGGGAGACGTACGAGAAGGTACAGGGCGCGCTGTCCCAGGCGGACGCGTGGATGGTCGTCACGGTGACGGAGGGCGAGCTCGCCGACGGCGAACTGCTCGTCGGCGTACGGGATCTGGCGGACGCTCCGCAGCCCCTGGAGGTCGTACGCGCGCATCTGCGCTGGCGGCTGGGGGAACGCGACGCCGACCGGCTGCTCGCGCGCGAGGACGTACGCGACGTGATCGCCGAGCTGGTGGGCGGCCTCCCGGCCTGCCGGCAGGCCGGGGACCTTGCCGCCGCGATGATCGAGCAGTACGACCTGCACGGCGTCGTCGACCTGGACCGGCTGCGCGAACACCGCGCCCGGCTGGAGGCGGAGGACTTCGAGATCTGGGCCGAGAGCCTGCCTGACGCCGGCACGCGCAGCTTCGCGCTCGCCCTGGCGGTGCTCAACGGGCTGCCGCAGGAGGACGTCGCCCAGGCCGCCCGTTCGCTGCGCGAGCGGCTGGAGGACGACGGCCCCTACCTCCGGGCGCCCGGGCCCGACGGACGCCCGGTCCGGTCCAAGGACATGTTCGAGACGCCCCGGCGACGGCAGCTGCAGCACCTGCGCGCCCAGGAGCGGGACAAGCCGGGCGGCGAGCCCGGGACGATCATCGAGTACAAGGACCCCGGGTACGCGCGCCGGGTGATCCTGCACGCCTGGACCCAGTACGAGATCCAGAGCGAACTCCTCGACTGGCTCGACGAGTTGGTGGTGCACCCGGCGGAGCAGGTGCGCGTCTACGCGGCGGCCTCCGGGCTCGGCGTGCTGGCCGCCGAGGCCTACCGGCACATCGAACGCCGAGTCCTGGGGCCCTGGGCCCGCAGCGACAGCGCGCTGCGCCGCACCGCCGTCGCCTACGCGCTCTCCGTGGCCTGCCAGAACCCCTGGGTGCGGGAGCAGGCGACCGCGCTGGTGGGCGGCTGGTACGCCGACGAGCGACCCCAGGTGCGGGCGGCCGCGGCCCGGGTGCACGGGCTGGGCGCGGTGTCGGGACGCCCTGTGGAGGAACTCGCCCGACTGTTCGCGGTGGACAGCGTGACGGTGGCGGTGGCCGTCGGCTGCGCGCTGGCCGACCTGGTCGCCGACGATCCCGACGCGGCCGGCTCGGTGCTGCCCATGCTGCGGGACAGGACCGGCGACCACCGCTCCGGCCGGGCGGCGGTGCTCGCCTTCCTGATCGTCGCGGCACAGGTGGTCGTGGAGACGAAGGACGTCGACCCGGGAGCCACGGTGCCCGAGTGGCCGACGCTGCTGTACCTGGCACACCGGCGGCCCGAACTGCGGGACTCCTTCGTGTGGTTGTGGCGTGTGGCGCTGAACGAGTCTTTCTTCCACGACGAGGCGGAACAGGTCGTCGGCGACTGGGCGAAGCTGGCCGAACGGGACTCCGAACTCCGCGAGATGTTAAGGCTGCTGGTCGGCGCCATCGCCCACGGCGATCAGCGTTCGGGCCGGATCCTGCGCTCCTGCGCCGACGACTGGGTACACCCGGACCGGATCGTCGGGCTGCCCCTCACGGCAGCCATGGTGCACGCGCAGCTCGACATGGAGAGGGTGTGAGGATGAGCGTCTCCCTGATTCTCAACGAGCGGGTGATCTCCCGCAGTCGGGTGGGCGAGCTGCCCAACCTGCCGCCCTCGGTGGCGATCGTCTACCCGGTAGAGGGCGGCCCCTTCGAGGTCGAGACCGTCCGCACCCGCGGACAGCGCTGGTTCGGGGGGAACCGGGCCTGCTACGTCGTCGACCTCAGCGACCACAGACGCCAGGCGTCCGTCAGCAAGACCCCGCTGACCTGCAAGGACGGCGGACACCGGTTCCAGGCCACGATCGACATCGGCTTCCGGGTGCATGACCCGGCGAGGGTGGTGTCCAGGAACGTACGGGACGCGTTGACGGTCGTCTACGGATACCTCACCGACCGCATCCGGCTGCAGGCCGCGCGGTTCGCGATCACCGAGGCCATGACGGCGCAGCTGGCCGTCAACCAGGAACTGGACCGGGAGATCCCGCTCCCCGAGGGCATCACCATCTACCACTGCAAGGTCCAGATGGAGCCCGACCAGGCCGCGGCACGGTACATCCAGGAACTGGAGGAAGCGCGGCGCCGGGCCAAGCTCGGTGCGCACGCTCACGACGCCAGACGCTCGGAGACCTACTCCGACGAGGACATCGAGGACATCAGGGCGGCCGGCCGCAGGCGCCGGCAGGCCGAGGAGCGGGCCGCGCTGGGGAACACCCGGCTCGACTTCGACAACCTGATCCGCGAGCACCTGGTCCGCCACCCCGAGGAGACAACGCACGCCCTCGAACTGCTGGCGCGGGTCCGTGAGACCGAGGCCACCCAGCACGAGATCCGCGACCAGCGGCACGCCGAGATGGTCAAGTACCTCATCGAGCGGGGCGTCGTACGCGAGGTCGACCTGCCCGGCTTGCGCCAGGGTGTGCTCGGCCCGAGCGCGCCCGGCACCGGAGTCGCGGGTGTGCTGGAACGGCCCGACGCCGGACAGCCGGCCTCCTTCGCCTCCGGCGCGACACCCGGCGGCGCCGGCTACTCGGCGCCCGCGGCGGCGCAGGGCGGACCCGTGCAGTGGGGCGGCAGCACGCCGGCGCCCGCCGTCGCGCCGCCGAGCGGACTGATACCGGTGTACGTCGTCCTGGACACCTCGCAGGCCGCGGCCGGCTGCGTCACCGACCTGGGCAACGCGCTGCGCTCGGTGCAGACACTGCTGGCCAACAGCCCCGACGTGGCCGCCGCCATCCGGCTCTCGGTGATCACCTACGCCGACGGCGCCGACGTGGTGCTGCCGCTCACCGAGGTCTCCTGGCGCACCGGCGTCCCGGGGCTGAACACATCACCGGGCTGCCGTTACCGGCCGGTGCTGCGGCGGCTGCTGGACCTGGTGCCGCTGGAGACGGAACGGCTGAAGCAGCAGGTGCCCCGGGTACTGCGGCCCGTCGTGTTCTTCCTGGCCGTCGGGCAGGCCGAGGACGACGCCGAATGGCCGGCGGCACACGCCGATCTGATGGCGCACAAGTTCTATCCGCACGTGGTGGCGTGCGGCATCGGAGCGGACCGGGTCCGGGTCGTGCAGCGCCTCGCCTCCCGGCCCGAACTGGGCGTCGTCGCCGTCGAGGGCGCGGATCCCGCGCAGTCGGCGGTGCAGTTCTCCGTCCTGTTGCAGCAGACGCTGCTGCATCTGGGCCGGAGCGCGATCGCGGGCGGCATGGAGTTGAGACTCGACTGCCCGCAGGGCCTTCGGCCTGTCACACAGGAGCAATAGAGCGGTTGAACAACAAAGGGGGAGAACTGGGATGGCCGAGACGCTTGGGCAGTTGCTGCCGGTGTACGTCCTCGCCGACGAATCGGGCTCCATGTCGAGCTACGTCGGCGACCTCAACGAAGGAATGAAGTCGCTGCACGTCGCGCTCCTGGGGGAGCCGATGGCCGCCGCCAAGGTGCGTTTCTCCGTGTTGGGCTTCTCCAACAGCGTCGTGCAGCACCTGGTGCTGGCCGATCTGAGAAGCGAGAACGAACTGCCACGGCTGTCGGCCGGCGGCGGCACGAACTACGACGCGGCGTTCGCCGCACTGCTGGAGCGCATCCCGCAGGACGTGCAAACCCTCAAGTCACAGGGGTACAAGGTGCTGCGCCCCGCGGTCTTCTTCCTCAGCGACGGCCAGCCGACCTGCGGCGAGGAGTGGCGCCAGACGCACAGCCGGCTCACGGACCGCAAGGTGACCGGCGCTGCGCCCAACGTCATCGCCTTCGGGATCGGCGGGGCGCGGGCCGAGACGATCCTGGCCGTGGCGACCGAGCAGAAGTTCGCGTTCATATCGATCCCCGGTGCCCAGCTCGGCGACGCGATCGCCAAGTTCTTCACCGCACTCACCAAAAGCGTGGTCGAATCGGCCAACGCCCTGGCCGCCGGCCAGCAGGCCGAGCTGGCGGTGGAGAAGCCGGAGGGCTTCCGCCTCGCGATCGACGAGGTCTGACGGTGGACTGGTCACGCATCCGGCGGAACAAGGGCCGGGAAGACAAGCAGCAGGACATGCCCGAGTCGCCGGACGCAGACCCGACCGAGGCCGCCGACCCGCGCCAGGCCGAGGCCTGGCACCTGCCCGCGCCGCGTGGAGGTGGTACGGCACCGCCCTCCAGGCACATCTCCGAGTACGTGGTGCCCGATTACCAGGTCGAGCACTACGTCGTACCCGAGTACAACGGCCCGGCCCTGGAGTCCCCGCCTCCCTCCGGCCCCGGACAGCGACCGGCCACGCCCCGGCAGCAGGGCGCCGACCAGTTCCACGGCAGGGAACCGCAGAGCACTCGGGATCCGCGCGTCGCCCCGCCGCAGCGCACCCCGGCACCACCGCAATACGCCCCGGCACCGCGGCACGCGCCTCCCGACGGGCAGGCCGTAGCTCCGCCGCAGCACGGCTCGGCACCACGGCACGCGGCACCGGGGACGCCAGAGCCCGAGGCCGACCGGTCCGCACCGGACTCCCGGCACGGCTCGAACCCGTACGGGCGGGTCGTGCTGGGGAAACCCGCCGCCCATGTGGAGCCCAAGCCGCCGCCCGGCGATCCCTACCGGCCGGACACCCTCTTCGACGGGTGGTCGACCCCGGAGCTGACCGTGCGGCTGGCCTCCGTACGAGGGGACCAGCACCGTTTCGACGGGCGGCCGCGGCAGGACGACGTGGTCGTCGCCTGGCACGAACCGTCGGCCACGGTCGTCTTCGCCGTCGCCGACGGTGTCTCGTCGGCCGCGCAGTCGCACGTGGGCGCCGCCCTGGTCTGTCGTACGGCGGTCAACGACCTGCTGGTGCAGCTGGATCAGGACAGGCCGGGCCCCGACTGGACCCGGGTGCTGCAGGCGGCCCGGTATCAGCTGCTCATGCGGGTGGCCCGCGGCCGGGAACCGGACGAGGAGGACCTGGCGGAGGCGAACCGGACCCTGGCGACGACCCTGGTGGCGGGCACGGTCGCACCGGCCGAGGGCGGTGGGATGCAGGTCACGCTGGCGCGTGCCGGGGACTCCTCGGCATGGTGCCTGCACCACGGCCGGTTCAACCCGCTGCTGAGCGACAAGAACAGCGCTCCCGGCGAGATCACCAGCAACGCGGTGATCGCGCTGCCGCGCCTGTCGACCCAGTCCCGCCCGCTGACGTACACCCTGCCCGCCGACGGCGTCCTGCTGGTCGGCACCGACGGTTTCGGTGATCCGCTCGGCGACGGCTCCGGCATGGTGGGTGAGCTGTTCGCGGAGCTGGCGGTGCGCCCGCCCGAGGCGCGGGGTCTGGCCCATCTGCTGGACTTCTCCCGGGAGACCTTCGACGACGACCGCACGCTGCTCGCCGTCTGGCCCCGGCACCGGCTCTCCGGCGGGGCCCCGTGACCGGGTCCGGGGCGGAGCGGATCGCCCGTTCGAATCTGGTGCTGGGCACGGCGTTGGGGGGCGGTGGGCAGGGCAAAGTCTGGGCGGTCGAGAAGCGACTGATCAATAGGAAATGGCCAGTCGCCTACAAAGAGTACAAGCCGGACTCCCAGGGGCAGTTGCGGATCGACGCGCTGGAACGGATGGTCGCCTTCCTGCCCGGGCAGCCGCACTCGGTCGGGCAGTGGCTGGCCGAGCAGGCCGCCTGGCCCGCGGCGCTGGTGACCGAGGGGTCGCAGGTCCGCGGCTTTCTGATGCGGCAGATCCCGGACGAGTTCTTCCTCACCGTGCAGTCGGGCGAGAGGAAGGCGCGGGGCTTCGAGTTCCTGCTCAACCCGCTGCCCTACGTGAACAAGATGGTGGGGACCGTGACACCCCGCCAGGTCTTCGGTCTGCTGCTCGCCCTGGCCGACACCCTGGAACGGCTGCACGGCCTCGGTGTGGTGGCCGGCGACCTCTCCCCGAAGAACCTGCTGTTCTCGCTGTCCGGGGCACGGCCCAGCTGTTTCCTCATCGACTGCGACGCCATGGGACTGCGCGGCGACTGGGTGCTCAAGCCCGTGCAGACGCCCGGCTGGCAGCTGCCCGACGGCGAGGCACCGGAGACACCGGAGGGCGACCGCTACAAGTTCGCGCTGCTCGCGGTGCGGCTCTTCCTGCACGAGCAGCACGGCCGGGACGTCGCCGCGCTGCGGCGGATGGACGGTGCCGTGGCCGACCTGGCCAAGCGCGGCCTGAGCCGGACGGCCGCCGACCGGCCCGCCCTCAGCGACTGGCTCGATCCCCTGCGCCGCGCCTTCGACAGCGCCCCCCTGACCTGGCCGGCCGCCGCGCAGGCCGGCCCTCAGACGGCGACCGGGACGACAGCGACCAAACCACAGAACGCGACCAGGCCGACAGCGGGTATGCCGACGGCCGGTCCGGGCCTGTTCGGTGCGGCTACCGGCAACACGCGTCCCGGGGGTTCGCGTCCCGCCGGCCCGCATCGCTCTCCCGCCGGCCCGCGAGGGACCACGGTCGGCGGCCAGGTGCCCTCGCAGACCTCCGGCCCGTTCCCCTCCGGCCCCTTCAACCCTCCCCGCAACGCAACCCAGCGCACGCCCTCTTCGGGACGGACGGGTACCGTCGTGTTCTGGATCGTGCTGGCGATCATCGCGCTGATCGTCTGGCAGGTCGCGACGCACAGTGGCTCCGACAGCAGCGGCAGTGGCAGCACGAGCCAGTCCGGGACCGGATCCACGGACACGCGCGAGGCACAGGCGACGGCGCTGCACACGCTCCTGGCGCAGAACACCGACCGGCGCCACGGGGTCTCCGACGCCGTGCAGTCGATGATGAACTGCAGCGACCTCCAGGAAAACCGGCAGGTCTTCGAGGACGCGGCCGATGCACGGGCCAGCCTGGTCGGGAAACTGGACACGCTCTCCCTCGACCAGCTGGCCGACGGCCTGGCGTCGGACCTGAACAGCGCTTGGCAAAGCTCGGAGGAGGCCGACCGGGCTTACGTGCGGGTGGTCGACGACGTGTCGGGCAACTGCTCGACCTCCGCCGTGACCGGATCGAGCGCCTGGCAGGACGCGGTTTCGGCGAGCGCCGACGCCACGGCGGCGAAGAAGGACTTCGTCGCCGTATGGAACCCCGTCGCTCGGGAGTTCGGCCTGGAGACGTTCGCCTGGTCCGATCTGTGAACCACTGTCCGGCCCTACTCGCGAGCCCCCGAACCGATCCGCGGATCCCGGCCGGCCCTTTCCCTCGCGCACCCCGTGCCGGACCGTGCCGACCGCCTGCATCGAGGCGGTCGGGGCGGTGCCGTGCCGCCGTGCCGCGAACTCCGGCCGCTCGCGCCACCCGTTGACCCGGGCCTGCGCCGTCACCTCCCGGCCGGGCCGCCCTCCCGTACCCGCTTCAACGCGTCTGCGTCGTGGACGGTCACCTGGGTGCGCCCGGTAGTCACCCAGCCCTCGGCCCGCCATTGCTCCAGGACCCGGCTGACGGTTCTGCGGGAGCCGAGTACCAGGCCGGCGAAGTCGTCCTGGGAGAGCGGCAGACCGATGTCCACGACCCCGGAGGCGTTGCGCCGGCCGTGGCTGGCGGCGAGGTCGAGTAGCAGGCCGGCCAGGCGCGCGGCGAGCGGATCAGCGCCGACCAGGGTGCGCTGCCGGTCTGCGGCCCGCAGGCGCGCGGAGAGCACTTGACGGACGGCGCCGGTGATGACGGGATGGTCTTGGGCAGCCGCCCGGAACGCCTCGGCGGGTATCACCAGGGCCTGGACCGGAATGAGGGCGGTGAGCGTCGCCGATCTGGGCCCGCCGTCCAGACCGGCCTGTTCGCCGAGCAGGTCGCCGGGGCCGCGCAGGGCCAGCACCGCCTGGTAACCGGCGGCGGCAACCGTGGTGACCTTGATGCAGCCACGACCAAGGACGAAAAGATGGTCGCTGAACTCGTCCTGCTGCAGCAGGTGTTCCCGGGGGGTGAATTCGGTCACCTTGCCCGCCTCGCGCAGTGTCCGCTGGGCCGCGGCGTCCAGCAGGTTCCAGAACGGAGTCCGGCTGGGCCCCTGTCCGAGCGGGCCGCTCTCTCGAAAATCCGCGGTCATCCCTGCCCTTTCCGTCTCACCGCGCCGTCAGCCAGTGAGGCCCGCGACCGCTATCAGAACGCAGCCGCCCACCGCGGTAAGCAGTGACTGCCGTACGAGCCGCTGTTTGATCCACACGATGCGGCTCATGTCGATCAACTGGCGGGTCAGCGCGGGCAGCGGGGTGTACTGGCCGAGACGGTCGGCGAGCTCCTCCGGGCTCCAGTGCCGTAGGTGGCCGTAGAAGATAAAGTCGCCGACGTGGTCCGAGCGTACGCGGCCCGCACGGTTGTGGCGGGGCAAAACGGCGAGGACCGCGAGCACGGCAGAGAGGGCGAGCAGTGTCAGTCCCGTCCACAGGGCCGTCTTCGGCAGGACGCCCGAGACGCTACCGAGCCGGTGCCCGGAGCCGGACAGCGCGACCACACCCGCGAGGGCCGCGGACTCCATTGCCAGGGCGAAGGAGGCCTTGGCGTCCACGGTGCGGGTCCACTCGGCGAGTACGGAGTGCACTTGCCAGGCAGTCTTGGTCGCTTCCTCGCGGGTCACCGGCTCACCCTCGGACACGGGACGCGCCCCTCCTCGAGGTTGGCGGACTTGCGCGCCGGGCCGGCGCAGGAGGACGTTACCCATCTGCCTGCTTCCGCAACCTCCGGTCCAACGCCGGTGAAAGCTCCGCCTGGACCACGCTGCGGGCCTACGGGCCTACGGGCCTACGGGCCTACGAACGTAGGCGGTGAAAGTTCTCCTCGGAGCCGTGACGCAGGATCAGTTCCGTGAACATGTCGGCCAGCGCGTCGGCGTGTTCACGGACGCGGGCCCCCACCTCCAGGACCTCGGCTAGGGGCGTCTAGGGGGATATCCTCGGGGCCGGGACCTCTGGCCGGAAAATCAAAGGGCTGGAGGGCGGGCTGATGCCTGCTCCGTGCTCGGGGTGTTGATGGCGGATCCGGCGACGAGGCGTTCGTGGT
>NZ_JBIVXP010000010.1:269968-385594 GCF_044769305.1 Streptomyces sp. NPDC090499 | reverse complement strand
CTGGCGTTGACTTTTGGCACGCTGTTGAGTTCTCAAGGAACGGTCGCTTCCTTTGTACTCACCCTCTCGGGCTTTCCTCCGGGCTTCCCTTCGGTCTTGCGTTTCCGACTCTATCAGATCTTTTCTCGACCCGATTTCCTCGGTGCTTTCCAGGTTTCCGCTCTCGCGTTTCCCTTTCCGGCGGTTCCGACTTTATCAGAAGTTCTGAGTCGGAATTTCCACCCGGTCCGGGGCGCCTGGATCCAGCGCATGAAGCACTGGGGTTCCCGGTTGGGCGGAGCCGTAAACGTACTGGAGCGGGCCGCCTCGATGCAAATCGAGGCGGCCCGCTCCGGGTTCATGCGTACGACAGGCCGTACGGATGCTGTACGCGCCGTCAGACCTCCACGACCACCGGGAGGATCATCGGCCTGCGCCGGTACGTGTCCGAGACCCACTTGCCGAGGGTCCGGCGGATGAGTTGCTGCAGCTGGTGGGGTTCCACGACGCCGTCCTGGGCCGAGCGTTCCAGGACCTCCGAGATCTTCGGGAGGACTGCGGCGAACGCCGAGTCGTCGATGCCGGAGCCGCGGGCCTGGACATGGGGTCCGCCCGTGATCTTGCCGGTGGACGAGTCGACGACCACGAAGACCGAGATGATGCCCTCGTCGCCGAGGATCTTGCGGTCCTTGAGGGCCGGCTCGCCGACGTCGCCGACCGAGAGGCCGTCGACGTACACGTAACCCGCCTGGACCTTGCCGGAGATCTTGGCCTTGCCGCCGACGAGGTCGACGACGACGCCGTCCTCGGCGATGACGATGCGGTCGTGCGGGACGCCGGTGAGGGCGCCGAGCTCGGCGTTGGCCCGCAGGTGGCGCCATTCGCCGTGGACCGGCATCAGGTTCTTCGGCCGGCAGATGTTGTAGAAGTACAGCAGTTCGCCGGCGGAGGCGTGGCCGGAGACGTGCACCTTGGCGTTGCCCTTGTGGATGACGTTGGCACCCCAGCGGGTCAGGCCGTTGATGACGCGGTAGACCGCGTTCTCGTTCCCGGGGATGAGGGACGAGGCCAGGATGACCGTGTCGCCGTCGACGATGCGGATCTGGTGGTCGCGGTTGGCCATCCGGGACAGGGCGGCCATCGGTTCGCCCTGGGAGCCCGTGCAGACCAGGACCACCTCGTGGTCGGGGAGGTCGTCGAGCGTCTTGACGTCGACGACCAGGCCCGGCGGGACCTTCAGGTAGCCGAGGTCCCTGGCGATGCCCATGTTGCGGACCATGGAGCGGCCGACGAAGGCGACCCGGCGGCCGTACTCGTGGGCCGCGTCCAGGATCTGCTGGATGCGGTGGACATGGCTGGCGAAGCTCGCCACGATGATCCGCTTGCGGGCGCTGCCGAAGACCTGGCGCAGCACGTTCGAGATGTCGCGCTCGGGCGGGACGAAGCCGGGGACCTCGGCGTTCGTCGAGTCGGCCAGGAGGAGGTCGATGCCCTCCTCGCTCAGCCGTGCGAACGCGTGCAGATCGGTGAGCCGGTTGTCCAGCGGGAGCTGGTCCATCTTGAAGTCGCCGGTGTGGACGGCCATTCCGGCCGGGGTGCGGATGGCGACCGCGAGGGCGTCCGGGATGGAGTGGTTGACGGCGACGAACTCGCAGTCGAAGGGGCCTACGCGCTCACGCTGTCCCTCCGCCACTTCCAGGGTGTACGGGCGGATGCGGTGCTCCTGGAGCTTCGCCTCGATGAGCGCGAGGGTCAGCTTGGAGCCGATCAGCGGGATGTCCGGCTTCTCGCGGAGCAGGAAGGGGACGCCGCCGATGTGGTCCTCGTGGCCGTGCGTGAGGACGATGCCCTCGACGTCGTCGAGGCGGTCCCGGATGGACGAGAAGTCCGGCAGGATCAGGTCGATTCCGGGCTGCTCCTCCTCGGGGAAGAGCACTCCGCAGTCGACGATCAGCAGGCGGCCGCCGTACTCGAAGACGGTCATGTTCCGGCCGATCTCGCCTAGGCCTCCGAGTGGTGTGACGCGGAGGGCGCCCTCGGGGAGCTGGGGCGGCGGGCCGAGTTCAGGATGCGGATGACTCAAAAGACTCTCCTCAACCACGCACGCCACGTACCGGTCGGGCACGTGGCGTGCGTGACGTTCGTGCTTAAGCAGTTGTCGTTGTCTTGGTGGGGTGCGGGCACCGGTGGTCCCGCTTATTCAGTTGTGAAGCGTTGCTGCGCGGACGGCCGCGCAGAAGTCTGTTGTCAGAGTTGTACCCCGCCGGCGGCAAGATCGATCTTGAGCAGGGCAATCTCCTCGGCCGAACATTCGACCATGGGGGCGCGCAGGGGTCCTGCGGGCAGACCCTGGAGGTTGAGGGCGGCCTTGGTGGTCATGACGCCCTGGGTGCGGAACATGCCGGTGTAGACGGGGAGCAGCTTCTGGTGGATCTCGGCGGCCTTGACGACGTCACCGGAGCTGTACGCGTCGACGAGGGCCCGCAGGTCGGGTGTGACCACGTGGCCGACGACCGAGACGAAGCCGACCGCGCCCACGGAGAGCAGCGGCAGGTTCAGCATGTCGTCGCCGGAGTACCAGGCGAGGCCGGACCGCGCGATGGCCCAGCTCGCACGGCCGAGGTCGCCCTTGGCGTCCTTGTTGGCGACGATCCTCGGGTGCTCGGCGAGGCGGACGAGCGTCTCGGTGCTGATCGGGACGCCGCTGCGGCCGGGGATGTCGTAGAGCATCACCGGCAGCCCGGCGGCGTCGGCGACGGCCGTGAAGTGCCGGTACAGGCCCTCCTGCGGGGGCTTGTTGTAGTACGGCGTGACGACCAGCAGGCCGTGTGCGCCGTCGCGCTCGGCCTGGCGGGCCAGCTCGATGCTGTGGTGGGTGTCGTTGGTGCCGACTCCGGCCACGACGTGGGCGCGGTCGCCGACCGCCTCCAGTACGGCTCGTACCAGGTCCGATTTCTCCGCGTCACTGGTGGTGGGCGACTCGCCGGTGGTCCCGTTGATGATCAGGCCGTCGTTGCCTGCGTCCACCAGGTGGGTGGCGAGCCGCTGTGCGCCGTCGAGGTCGAGTGCGCCGTCCGCCGTGAAGGGCGTGACCATGGCGGTGAGGACCCTCCCGAAGGGGGTCTGCGGAGTGGAGGTCGGAGCCATGGGTTACACGCTACTCGGTGCTCACGACGCGGTCTGCCCTTGGGGTGCGGGAAAAGTCCGGACAAATGAGGAGCCCGGCACTGCCTGCTCGGGGGTTCAAGCAGTGCCGGGTCCGTTTGATCAGGCTAGATGAACTTCTCTAAATGCCGCAATACGGACACTTCGCGAGGCTGATCCGTACATCTGTGCCGAGCCCGACAAGAAGCGCGATCGACGGGCCGTGCTGCAGGCCGTACTAGGGCGCGACCCGGCCGTTGGCGTTGAAGGCCGCATGGGTGAGCGGCATGAGCTTGGCCCACTCCGCCTCCATCTTCTCGCCGACCATCTCGATCTCCCGCTGCGGGAAGGACGGCACCCTGGCCAGCTCGTGCTGGGTGCGCAGCCCGAGGAAGTGCATCAGCGAGCGGGCGTTGCAGGTGGCGTACATCGAGGAGAAGAGGCCGACGGGCAGGACCGCGCGGGCCACCTCGCGGGCGACGCCGGCGGCGAGCATCTCCTGGTAGCGCTCGTACGCCTGGATGTACGACTCCTGCATCGAGCGCTCCACGATCTCCTGCTGGGCCGCTGTGCCCGGCACGAACTCGTACTTGCCGGGACGCCCCTGCTGCACCAGCTTGCGGTCCTCGCCGGGGACGTAGAAGACCGGCTGGAGCTCGCGGTAGCGGCCGGACTCCTCGTTGTACGAGTTGTGGACGACGAAATCGTTCGCGAGGAAGTTGTGCCAGGGGCCTTCCACGGAGAGGTCGTACGTCATCTCCTCGCCGTCGGCCTCGATGGCGACAACCTGGTCCGGCACCGCCTTGGCGACCTCGCCGCCGCGCCGGGCCAGCGCCTGCTCACCCGCGCTCTTGGTCGCGTGACACGGCTCGCAGGCCGGAGCGAGGTTCTTCTCGTCGAGGGCCTGGAGCAGGTCACCGGCCACGGGGACGACGTGGTCCAGGGCGAGCTGCTCGCGCGGGAGGTCCCGGCCGCACAGGTGGCAGGTGTCGGTCTCCCCGATCAGCCGCTCGCGCTGCATCGAGGTCCACACGCCGATGCCGCGGCGCAGGCTCGGCGGGACCGGCCCCTGCGACGGGCGGGGCGCCGTGCCGGCGACCAGGACGGCGTCCCCGACGGCGAGCTCTCCCGCCTTGCACCAGCCCTCGGGAGTGAAGAGGGCGTGGTCGACCGTGCAGCGGAGGGTCTTGCCCGAGGCCGTGGTGATCTTGACGAGCGGCTTCACACCCGACTCGATCACGTCGACGATCCTGGCCCGCTGGGCGAGCAGGGTCTCCTCGTCGTGGCAGCGCACGTGGTTGCGGCGGACCGATTCGAGCTTGCGGATGCGGGTGCTGGGGTGCAGCTCCCGGAACTCGGCGACGGCGGACTCGGCCGCCTCGCGGTTCTCGTACAGGCCGAGGTAGTGGTTGGAATCGCCGCGGCGCACCTCGGCCATCCACTTGCCCGCCCGGCTGTGCCAGGTCACGCCGCCGGCCGAGTGCGGCAGACGGTCCTCGACGCCCAGATGCCAGAGCTTGTACAGGTCGGCGATGGTGCGACGGCGCAGCTGGCCGGCCTCGCTCTCCAGCGTGATCTCCGTGTCCCCTGCGATGCACCACCCCACCCGGTGCCGCATGAACTCGCGGAAGACGAAGATCGGGGCGCTGATGAAGAAGGTCATCGAGTTGTGCTCGAAGGGGCTGCCGTGCCGGTCCCGCATCAGGTAGTTGATGAGGCCCTTGGAGCGCTCCGGGTCCTTCTTCAGCTCGTCCAGGGACTGCTCGCCGGCGGTGGAGACGCGTGCGGCCCACAGCACGTCGGAGTCGGCCGCGCTGTGCTTGACCAGGTCGACGGTGACATCGCTCCGGAAGCTGGGCTTGAGGTCGTCGGCGGGGGTGTCGGTCACGGCTCGGAGGGTCCTTCCATCACTTCTCTCGGGCGGCGCCCACTCTACGGCCCGGCACCGACAACGGGGCGTTCGGTACCGGGGCGCGACATACGGCAGCGAATTTCTGTGAATTCGGTGAAACCGGGCACCTCTGGGGCCACTCGCCCGTCTGTGTAGATGACAGACAGTCGTTCGATCCCGAGAGGGGATGCACCGCCCATGTTCCGTCGGCGCGAACCGGTCCCGTTCGCCTTCCTCGCCGAAGCCGACAGGTTCCGCAGCAATGTCACACCCCCGCCCCGGCAGCGGCTGTCCGTGAGCCAGATAGCCGGGCGCTGGCTGCTCGGGCTCACCATCGTGGCCGGTCTGGTCGGTTCGCTGGTGCTCGGCATGCCGGCGCTGTCCACGTCGTCCGGCTCGGGGACCCAGCAGTCGCAGGCCTCCCAGGGGCGCTGAACTCTTCCGGACCCCCGTGAGTGGTGGGCGGGAACACGGGCGGATAGCCTCACCGGGCACAGCCCATGCATGGATTGAGTGAGGACCAGCCGTGCCCCTGCCCTTCCTGATGGCCGACCGCACCTACGACGCGGCACTCGACGACGCCCTGCCCCACGACGACCGCCACCGCTGGCGGCGCCCCTACCGGCCCGGTCCGTGGCGGGTAGGCGGATCCGCCCTGTGGCTGCTGCTCGCCTCGTTCGTGCTGTTCGCGGCGGTCGCACTGGCCCTGACCGGCTCGCTGTCCTCCGCCGTGACGGTCATCTGCATCGCCCTGCTGATCATCGCCGCCGCGCTGCGGATACTGCGCATGGGTGTGTGGGTGAGTGCGCACGGAGTGCGCCAGGTGGGTCTGCTGTACACGCGGACGGTGCCCTGGAAGCGGGTCGCCGAGGTACGGACCACGCAGCAGCCGGTGCGGTGGCTGGGTCTGCCGCGGACCGTGCAGGGGCAGGCGCTGACGCTCGTACGCAAGGATCGTGCCCCGGCGGACACCGAGCCGTTGCTGACCACGCACGGGATGGACTTCGTGGGGCGGGCGTCGGCCTTCGATCGTGCGGCGGACGTGGTGGAGGCGTGGGCGTCGGAGTACGGGCGCGGGTAGCTCCGCCGGGGGTGCCGCGATGTGCCGAGTGTCGTCTGCGGCGCCGTCGTGGCTGGTCGCGCAGTTCCTCCCCCAGCCTTCGGCCGGGGGTACCCCCAGCGCCCCTTACGGGGTGCTGCCGGGGCGCGGTGTTCAGGCCTCCACCGGCCTGCCGTCGTGCAGGGCGATGGCGCGCTGCATCGCCTTGCGGGCGCGCGGGGTGTCGCGGGCGTCGTGGTAGGCGACGGCGAGCCGGAACCAGCTGCGCCAGTCGTCGGGGGCGGCCTCGGTCTCGGCCTTGCGCTTGGCGAAGACCTCGTCGGCGGAGTCCCGGTCGATACGGCCGCCGGGCGTGCGCTTCAGCTCGTCCACGGGCAGGCCGCCCTCGGCGTCGAGCTCGGCGGCGAGGGCGTTGGCCCGGCGGACGAACTGGGTGTTCTTCCACAGGAACCACAGGCCGATGACCGGCAGGATCAGTACCGCCACCCCGAAGGTGACGGTGAGGACCGTGCCGGTCTGGATGAGCATCACGCCCCGGCTGCCGACCAGGACGAAGTAGAAGAGGAGGACGGCGGCCGTGAGGACGTAGGAGAGCTTCGCGCGCATGAGCAGGTGCCTTCCGGGGCTCAGCCCAGGTCCAGGAAGTTCTCCAGGCCGAAGGTCAGGCCCGGAGTGGTCACCACGCGGCGGGCGCCGAGCAGGATGCCCGGCATGAAGCTGCTGTGGTGGAGGGAGTCGTGCCGGATCGTGAGGGTCTCGCCCTCGGCGCCGAGGAGGACCTCCTGGTGGGCCAGGAGGCCGCGGAGGCGCACGGCGTGGACGGGGACGCCGTCGACGTCGGCGCCGCGCGCGCCGTCCAGGGCGGTCACGGTGGCGTCCGGCGCCGGGGCGGTGCCGGCCGCGCGGCGGGCCTCGGCGATGAGCTGGGCCGTGCGCGTGGCGGTGCCGCTCGGCGCGTCCACCTTGTTCGGGTGGTGGAGCTCGACGACCTCCACCGACTCGAAGTAGGGCGCTGCGATCTGCGCGAACTTCATCGTCAGCACGGCGCCGATGGAGAAGTTCGGGGCGATGAGCACGCCGGTCTCCGGGGACTGGGCGAGCCAGCCCTTCAGCTGCGCGAGGCGTTCGTCGGTCCAGCCCGTGGTGCCGACGACGGCGTGGATGCCGCGGCGCACGCAGAAGTCGAGGTTGCCCATCACCGAGGCGGGGGTGGTGAGTTCGACGGCGACCTGGGCGCCGGAGGCCTCCAGGGCCTCCAGCTTGTCGCCCCGGCCGAGGGCGGCGACCAGCTCAAGGTCCTCGGCGGCCTCGACCGCCCTGACCGCCTCGGAGCCGATCCGGCCCTTGGCGCCGAGGACCGCCACGCGCAGCTTGCTCATCTTCGTCTTGTTCCTTACCGGTGGTGTGTCAGGCGACGGCGTCGTGCAGGCGTGCGGCCTGTTTGTCCTTGAGCGGGCCGATGACCGACAGCGACGGGCGCTGTCCCAGGATGTCGCGGGCGACCGAGCGGACCTCGTCCGGGGTCACAGCCGCTATCCGGGCCAGCATGTCGTCGACGGACATCTGCTCGCCCCAGCACAGTTCGCTCTTGCCGATACGGTTCATCAGCGCGCCGGTGTCCTCCAGGCCGAGGACCGTGGAGCCCTGGAGCTGGCCGATCGCGCGCCCTATCTCCTCGTCCGGCAGGCCGTGAGCGGCGACCTGGTCGAGTTCGTCCCGGCAGATCTTGAGGACGTCGTGCACCTGCGAGGGCCGGCAGCCGGCGTAGACGCCGAACAGGCCGCAGTCGGCGAAGCCCGAGGTGTACGAGTACACGCTGTAGGCCAGGCCGCGCTTCTCGCGGACCTCCTGGAAGAGCCGGGAGGACATGCCGCCGCCGAGGGCGGTGTTGAGCACGCCGAGCGCCCAGCGGCGGTCGTCGGTGCGGGCGAGGCCGGGCATGCCGAGGACGACGTGCGCCTGTTCGGTCTTGCGGCCGAGGAGTTCGACGCGGCCCGAGGTGCGGATGGTGCGGCTGCCGTCGCGCGGGGCGATGGGCTGCGCGTCGGAGCTCTTGAGGGCGCCGGACTTCTCGAAGGCCGCGCGGACCTGTCGTACGACCTTGTTGTGGTCGATGTTGCCCGCGGCCGCGACCACCAGGTGGGTGGGGTCGTAGTGCTTCTTGTAGAAGCGGCGGATGCGGTCGGCGGTCAGGGCGTTGACCGTGTCGACGGTGCCGAGGACCGGGCGGCCGAGGGCGTTGTCGCCGAACATGGTGTGCGCGAACAGGTCGTGCACGCAGTCGCCCGGGTCGTCCTCGGTCATGGCGATCTCTTCGAGGATCGCGCCCCGCTCGACGTTGACGTCGTCCTCAAGGATGAGCGAGCCGGTCAGCATGTCGCAGACGACGTCGATGGCGAGCGGCAGGTCGGTGTCGAGCACGCGCGCGTAGTAGCACGTGTACTCCTTCGCCGTGAACGCGTTCATCTCGCCGCCGACCGCGTCGATGGCGGAGGAGATGTCCAGGGCGGAGCGGCGCGTGGTGCCCTTGAAGAGCAGGTGCTCCAGGTAGTGCGTGGCGCCGTTCAGGGCGGGGGTCTCGTCGCGGGAGCCGACGTGGGCCCAGATACCGAAGGTCGCGGAGCGGACCGACGGCAGGGTCTCGGTGACGATGCGCAGGCCGCCGGGGAGGGTGGTCTTGCGGACCGTGCCGATGCCGTTCTCGCCCTTGATCAGGGTTTGGGTACGGGCGACGGCCCGCGCCTCCGAGGAGGTGCGGGCCGTCGTCGTAGAGCTGCTCGACGTCACTGGTCGGTGTCGTCCTTTGCGTCCTCGGAGGAGGCGTCTTCCTCGCCCTCGATCACGGGGATGAGGGAGAGCTTGCCGCGGGAGTCGATCTCGGCGATCTCGACCTGGACCTTCTGGCCCACGCCGAGGACGTCCTCGACGTTCTCCACGCGCTTGCCGCCGGCCAGCTTGCGGATCTGCGAGATGTGCAGCAGACCGTCCTTGCCGGGGAGGAGGGAGACGAAGGCGCCGAACGTCGTCGTCTTCACGACCGTGCCCAGGTAGCGCTCGCCGACCTCGGGCATCGTCGGGTTGGCGATGCCGTTGATGGTCGTACGGGCGGCCTCGGCGGACGGGCCGTCGGCGGCACCGATGTAGATGGTGCCGTCGTCCTCGATGGTGATCTCGGCGCCGGTGTCCTCCTGGATCTGGTTGATCATCTTGCCCTTGGGGCCGATGACCTCGCCGATCTTGTCCACGGGGATCTTGACGGTGATGATCCGCGGGGCGTTGGGGGACATCTCGTCCGGGGTGTCGATCGCTTCCATCATCACGTCGAGGATGTGGAGGCGGGCGTCCCGGGCCTGCTTCAGCGCGGCGGCCAGCACGGAGGCCGGGATGCCGTCCAGCTTGGTGTCGAGCTGGAGGGCGGTCACGAACTCCTTGGTGCCGGCGACCTTGAAGTCCATGTCGCCGAAGGCGTCCTCCGCACCGAGGATGTCGGTGAGGGTGACGTAGTGCGTCTCGCCGTCGATGTCCTGGGAGATCAGACCCATGGCGATACCGGCGACCGGGGCCTTCAGCGGCACACCGGCGTTCAGCAGCGACATCGTGGAGGCGCAGACCGAGCCCATGGACGTCGAGCCGTTGGAGCCGAGGGCCTCGGACACCTGACGGATCGCGTAGGGGAACTCCTCGCGGGTCGGCAGGACCGGGACCAGGGCGCGCTCGGCGAGGGCGCCGTGGCCGATCTCGCGGCGCTTCGGGGAGCCGACGCGGCCGGTCTCACCGGTGGAGTACGGCGGGAAGTTGTAGTTGTGCATGTAGCGCTTGCGGGTCACCGGGGAGAGGGTGTCCAGCTGCTGCTCCATCCGGAGCATGTTCAGGGTGGTGACGCCCAGGATCTGGGTCTCGCCACGCTCGAACAGCGCCGAGCCGTGCACGCGCGGGATGGCCTCGACCTCGGCGGCGAGCGTACGGATGTCCGTGACGCCGCGGCCGTCGATGCGCTTCTTCTCCTTGATCACGCGCTCGCGGACCAGCTGCTTGGTGAGCGAGCGGTACGCGGCGGAGATCTCCTTCTCGCGGCCCTCGAACTCCGGGAGCAGCTTCTCGGCGGCCAGGCCCTTGACGCGGTCCAGCTCGGCCTCGCGCTCCTGCTTGCCCGCGATGGTCAGCGCGGAGGCGAGCTCCGGGCGGACGGCGGCGGACAGCGCCTCCAGGACGTCGTCCTGGTAGTCGAGGAAGATCGGGAACTCGCCGGTCGGCTTGGCGGCCTTGGCGGCGAGGTCGGCCTGCGCCTTGCACAGCACCTTGATGAAGGGCTTCGCGGCGTCCAGACCGGCGGCCACGACGTCCTCGGTCGGCGCCTCGGCGCCGCCCTTGACCAGCTGGATGGTCTTCTCGGTGGCCTCGGCCTCGACCATCATGATCGCGACGTCGCCGTCCTCCAGGACGCGACCGGCGACGACCATGTCGAAGACGGCGTCCTCGAGCTCGGTGTGCGTCGGGAAGGCGACCCACTGGCCGTTGATCAGCGCGACGCGGACGCCGCCGATCGGGCCGGAGAAGGGCAGGCCGGCCAGCTGGGTGGACGCGGACGCGGCGTTGATCGCGACGACGTCGTACAGGTGGTCGGGGTTGAGCGCCATGATGGTGGCGACGACCTGGATCTCGTTGCGCAGGCCCTTCCTGAAGGACGGGCGCAGCGGGCGGTCGATCAGGCGGCAGGTGAGGATCGCGTCCTCGCTCGGCCGGCCCTCACGGCGGAAGAAGGAACCCGGGATCTTGCCGGCGGCGTACATCCGCTCCTCGACGTCCACCGTGAGGGGGAAGAAGTCGAGCTGGTCCTTGGGGTTCTTGGAGGCGGTGGTGGCCGACAGCACCATGGTGTCGTCGTCCAGGTACGCCACGGCGGAGCCGGCGGCCTGCTTGGCCAGGCGGCCCGTCTCGAAGCGGATGGTGCGGGTGCCGAAGGTGCCGTTGTCGATGACGGCCTCGGCGTAGTGGGTCTCGTTCTCCACTAGCGTTTTCTCCGTTACTTTCGTCTGCGTTGCGTCTTTTGTCCCGGTCTGCCCGTGTGGCAGGGGGACGGTGTCGGAGAAGCGCGCCGTGCTGTGCGGGCCGGTCTTCGATCGAAGCACCCGGGGCTCGCTTCCCCCCGGGGGCCACTACCGAGGACCGGCGGCGGCTTGGGTGCGCTTCTCCTTCTTCGTTGTCCTGCTGTGTCAGCTGTCGTGCTGTGTCGTGCGTATTGCGTTGTGCTACCACACTACAAAGCGTGAGTGACACTCCGCACGTTTCCGCACGTACGGCAAAGGGAGCGGCCCCGGTGTCTCTCTCCGGGAACCGCTCCCTTCACGGCGTCTTACTTGGCGCCCGCCGCACCGCGGCGGATGCCCAGGCGGTCGACCAGCGCACGGAAGCGCTGGATGTCCTTCTTCGCCAGGTACTGCAGGAGGCGACGGCGCTGACCGACCAGGATCAGCAGACCACGACGGGAGTGGTGGTCGTGCTTGTGGACCTTGAGGTGCTCCGTCAGGTCCGAGATCCGGCGCGACAGCATGGCGACCTGGACCTCGGGAGAGCCGGTGTCACCCTCCTTGGTACCGAACTCGGTGATGATCTGCTTCTTCGTGGCGGAATCGAGCGACACGCGTACTCCTCGTAGTCTGTGTAGTGCCTCCGAGTGCTCCCGGTCTGCATCGCGGGAGAGCTTCCGTTACTCGGGAGGCGGGGATCCGCTGGGCGCTGCCTCCGGGGTCCGCGGGGGACTCCGGGGGTGCGTACACAAACGGCCGTCGTCAAGAGTACCAGTGCCGGTACGGGGCCCTGTCCCGGGGATCCGGAAGAAAGTACGAGGCCGCTGCCACCGCCAGTAGTGTGACGGTCACAGCCTAAGTACGACGGGAAGGGGTCGCTGCGGGATGAGCGAGACGGCTGAGGAGATGAAGGCGCGCAAGGAGCGGGAACGGGACGAGCTCTACGCGCTCGACATCTCGGGCGTCGAGTGGCACTGCGCGCCCGGTACCGAGCAGGACGAGGAGCGGGTCGAGATCGCCTACCTGCCCGAGGGCGCGGTGGCGATGCGGTCCTCGCTCGACCACGGCACCGTGCTGCGGTACACGGAGGCGGAGTGGCGGGCGTTCGTGCTGGGCGCGCGGGACGGGGAGTTCGACCTGGAGCCGAACGAGCGCAACGGCGGGCTGGCCGCCCAGTAGGCGGGCAGGGCGTTGGGGGGCGGCACGCGTGCGTGCCGCCCCTTCGACTTCCCGCGCCCGCCGGTCCGTTCGGCCGCCGCGTCTGCACTCGCACGGACACGGCGCCTCTCTGACGCGGTCTCACGGAAGTCTCACGACAACGACGGGCAGGACGGCGGACGTCAACTGGTACCCGAACTGACGGTTCTTGCCCGTTTTGTTCATCGATTGTTCGGCGATACGAAGGCTCCGCACACCACTTACGGGCAGGGTGTGACCAGGCGGACCTCCGACGAGAGGCGGACGGGCCTGCCGAGGTGCGGCTCACGGTGATTAGGCTGGGAGGGGGGCACGACGCCCGGACCGTGAATGCGGCGCCGGTGTCCCGAGGGGGAGAGCCGGTGGATCGGACTACCTCACACGAATACGGATGCTGAGAACGACACGACATGGTCGTCGCGCCGGCACGGCATGAGGGTGCTCGACCACACCAGGAGGAACTGTGAGCAGCGATCGGGACGGGATCCGCGGGGGCTGGGCCACACCCGGCGATGACCAGCCCGACGCGGAGTCCCTCAACGAGATGACGGGCGAGTTCACGATCGACTACGCGCCGCCGGCCTGGTACACGCAGAACGCGGCCGACGGCCCCGGTCCGGCACCCGGCGGCCCGGGCAGCCCGGGACCCGCGGGTGCGTCCGACGCGGAGAGCGGTCCGGGTGCCGGTCCGGGCGCCGGTCCAGGTGCGGGTGGGGCGGGTGCCGGTACCGGGGGCGCCGCGCAGCCTCGTTCGCCGTTCCCGCCGGGGGCACCGATCCCCGGGCTGACCCCTCCTCCGCACGCCCAGCAGGGGGCCGGGAGGCCGGGTCCCGGGGTGCCCTTCACGCCGCCGTCTGCGCCGGCGTCCGCTCCGGGCGCGCCGTTCACACCGCCGCCGACGTCGGCTCCCGGAGCGCCGTTCACGCCGCCGCCCGCTGCGACGCCGGGCGCGCCCTTCACACCGCCGCCCGCCGCGACGCCCGGGGCTCCTTTCACGCCTCCGGCGGCTTCGGCGCCGGCCGCACCGCAGGCCGCACCGCCGGCCGCCGCGACGCCGGGTGCGCCCTTCACCGCGCCGCCCGCGTCAACTCCCGGAGCACCGTTCACTCCCGCGCCCGCGTCAACGCCGGGGGCTCCGTTCACCCCGCCACCCTCCGCCACGCCGGGTGCGCCCTTCACGCCGCCTGCGCCGAGCGCGGGCGCCGGGGCACCGGTCGCGCCGCCCAGGACACCGTTCACCCCGGCCGCACCGCCCGTCGGCGGCCCGGCCGCCGTACCGCAACTGCCGGTCGGTTTCGAGCCGCAGCCGATCACCGCTGACGAGCCCGCGCCGGAGCCCGAGGAGGACAACGGCGACCTGGAGAGCGGTTCGACGATGCGGTTCTCCCCCGCCGCGCTGAAGCGCGAGACCGCCGGGGCCGCCGAGCCCGCCGCCGAACAGGGTGAAGCCGAACAGGGTGAAGAGGAAGCCGAACCGGAGGCCGCGGCCGGCGCGCTCCCGGTGAGCTCCGAGGACGCCGAGGACGCCGAGGACATCGACGCGGAGGCGGCCGAGGACGGCTACCCGAGCGACGAGTTCGAGGCCGCTGCCGACGACACCGACGCCGACGGTACGGCCGAGGCGGACGAACCCGTGCGGGAAGCCGGCCCGGCGGACGACACGGACGAAGGCGCGTCCCAGGACGCGGTGGCCGTCGTGGACGCCCATGACGACGACAACGACGACGAGACTCACGCCGAGGCCGACGAAGCCGAAGCCGTAGCCGAGCCCGTCGAACCCGTCGAGCCCCCCGCCGCCGTCCCCGCGCCCCCGGCCCCGCCGCAGGACGCGCCCCCGGCTCCCGAGGACCTCGTGCCCACCGCCTGGGCTCCGCCGCCGACGCCTCCGGCGGTGGTTCCGCCGCTGCCGCCGTCGTACCAGCCCGCGGCCCCCGCGCCCGCCGCCCAGTGGCCGGTCCAGCCAGCCGCACCGGAGCCCGGGACCGGGCAGCCGCAGCCCCAGCCCGGTGCCGCGCCGGGTCCGCAGCCGTTCCAGCCCCCGCAGGCACCGCAGCCCGCGCCCGCAGCCTGGAACCAGCCCGCACCCCCGCAGCCCGGACAACCGCAGCCGTACGCCCCGCCGCCCGCCGCGCCCGACGCGCAGGGTGGCTACGGCTTCCCGCAGCCGGGCGCCCCCGTCCCGCCGCCGCAGGCACCGGGCGGTTACGGCTTCCCGCAGCCCGGACAGCCGCAGGGCCCGGTCCAGCCCGGCGGTTACGGGTTCCCCCAGCCGGGCCAGCCGCCGCAGGCCGCCCCGCAGGACCCGCGCGCCGCACAGGCACCGCAGCCGGCGCCCCAGCAGCCGCCGCAGAGCCCGCAGGCGGACGGCCCACAGCCCGCGCAGCCCCAGCCGCCCGTCGATCCCCGGGCCGGGGCCGCCTGGCCGCAGCCCATGCAGCACGACCAGCGGCAGATGACCAACCCCGGTGCCGCGCCGCTGGGTTACACCGCCGCCGTGGAGCTGTCCTCCGACCGGCTGCTCAACAACAAGAAGCAGAAGGCGAAGAGCGGACGGCCCGCCGCCGCGTCCTCCCGGTTCAAGATCGGTGGGAAGAAGGAGGAGGCCGAGCGGCAGCGGAAGCTGGATCTGATCCGCACGCCGGTGCTCTCCTGCTACCGGATAGCGGTGATCAGCCTCAAGGGCGGGGTCGGTAAGACCACCACGACCACCGCGCTCGGCTCCACGCTCGCCACCGAGCGCCAGGACAAGATCCTCGCCATCGACGCCAACCCGGACGCCGGCACGCTCGGCCGCCGCGTGCGCCGCGAGACCGGGGCCACCATCCGCGACCTGGTCCAGGCGATCCCGTACCTCAACTCCTACATGGACATCCGGCGGTTCACCTCGCAGGCCCCGTCCGGCCTGGAGATCATCGCCAACGACGTGGACCCGGCCGTCTCGACCACGTTCAACGACGAGGACTACCGGCGCGCGATCGACGTGCTGGGCAAGCAGTACCCAGTCATCCTCACCGACTCCGGCACCGGTCTGCTGTACAGCGCGATGCGCGGGGTGCTGGACCTCGCCGACCAGCTGATCATCATCTCGACGCCGTCGGTGGACGGGGCGAGCAGCGCGAGCACGACACTGGACTGGCTGTCCGCGCACGGCTACGCCGACCTCGTGTCGCGGTCCATCACCGTGATCTCGGGGGTCCGCGAGACCGGCAAGATGATCAAGGTCGAGGACATCGTGCAGCACTTCGAGACGCGCTGCCGGGGCGTCGTGGTCGTCCCCTTCGACGAGCACCTGTCCGCCGGTGCCGAGGTCGACCTCGACATGATGCGGCCGAAGGTGCGGGAGGCGTACTTCAACCTCGCGGCGATGGTCGCCGAGGACTTCGTCCGGCACCAGCAGATGCACGGCCTGTGGACCAACGACGGCAACCCGCCGCCGGTGGCCGCCCCGCCGATGCCCGGCCAGCCCCTGCCCGGCCAGCAGCCGTACGCCCCCGGCCAGCCGCAGCCGTACGCACCCGGTCAGCCGCAGGCACAGCCGTACGCGCCGCCCGCGCAGCCGTATCCCCCGCAGTCGTACCCGCAGCAGCAGCCGCCGCCGCAGCCGTACGGCCAGCCCCAGCCCTACCCGCAGCAGCCGGGATACGGCTACCCGCAGCAGCCCGCGCAGCCGCCGCAGCCCCCGCAGGAGCAGCCGCCGCAGCAGTAGCCGGAACGCCGAAGGGCGGCCGGTGCCTCACCGCACCGGCCGCCCTTCGGCGTACTGCTGAGCTCTCCGCCGCCCGATCAGGCGGTCTCGGCCGCCACCAGCTCCCGGCAGCGCTTGACGTCCTCGGCCATCTGCTCAAGCAGGGCGTCGAGGGAGTCGAACTTGGCCTGGCCGCGGACGTAGGCCAGGAAGTCGACGGCGACGTGCAGGCCGTACAGGTCGAGGCCGACGCGGTCGATGGCGTACGCCTCCACCGTGCGCTCGGTGCCGTCGAACTGCGGGTTGGTGCCGACGGAGATCGCGGCCGGCATCACCTCGCCCTGCGCGTGCAGGTAGCCGGCGTAGACGCCGTCGGCGGGGATCGCGGTGTGCGGGAGGGTCTCCACGTTGGCGGTGGGGAAGCCCAGCTCGCGGCCGCGCTGGGCGCCGCGTACGACCACGCCCTCCACCCGGTGCGGGCGGCCCAGGATCTCGCGGGCGCCCGCCATGTCTCCCTCGGCGACCAGGCGCCGGGTCAGGGTCGAGGAGAACGGCTCGCCGCCGCCCGCCTCCCCGCGCACGAACAGGTCGACGACCTCGACCTCGAAGTCGTACACCTTGCCCTGCTCGACGAGGAACTCGGCGTTGCCCGCGGCCTTGTGGCCGAAGCGGAAGTTGGGGCCCTCGACGACCGCCTTGGCGTGCAGCTTGTCGACCAGGACCTTCACCACGAAGTCGGCGGCCGACAGCTTAGAGAACTCGGTGGTGAAGGGCAGGATCAGGACCGCGTCCACGCCCAGCTCCGCCATCAGTTCGGCGCGGGTGTGGTGCGGGGCGAGCAGCGGCGGGTGGCTGCCGGGGCGGACGACCTCGCTGGGGTGCGGGTCGAAGGTGACGACGACGGCCGGGATGCCCAGCTCACGGGCGCGGTCCACGGCGTGCCGGATGATCAGCTGGTGACCGCGGTGCACACCGTCGTAGGACCCGATGGTGACGACGCTGCGTCCCCAGCCCTCGGGGATGTCCTCCAAGCCACGCCAGCGCTGCACTGTGTCCGCTCCTCGAACCTGTGTCCGTTGTCCGTCTTACGCAGGTCTAAGGGTGCCATGTTTGCCGGACCCGTCTCACACCGGCACGGTCGCTGTGACCGGGCGCACGTGTCCGCGCTCACGCCGGGACCCGGACGCCCGCCAGGTTTCCCAGCATGCGGCGGGTGCTGGGGCCGACCACCGCGGCCCACTCCTGCGGGGTGTCGGTGAGCCAGCGGGCCATCAGGGCGGCGAAGCCGGGGACGTGCCGGCCGAGGTCGACCAGCCCGCGGTCGAAGAGGGTGGCCCCGTCCGGGGTGCGGACCAGCAGCAGCCCGGTGCGCCTGACCAGCTCGCGCATCCCGTCGCCGTCGTCCTCGCGCTGTGCGGCGGCCGCGTGCAGCAGCGCGTCCAGGACACCCGGGTCGCGCTCACGGTCCAGCAGGAACTCCAGGAGCTCCCGGCGCAGCGGTCGCGAGGCGGGGGTCCCGGCCGCGCCGAGTACGGTCGCGAGGGCCGCCCGGACCGGCTCGGGACCGTCGTCGAGCAGCTCGGTGACCAGCGGCAGCAGGACGGTACGGGACTCGGTGCCCTGGTCCAGGCGGCGCTCGACGAACCCGGCCACCTGCCCGGCCAGCTCCGGCCGCAGTTCGGCGGCCTCCAGGACCAGCTCGGTGACCCGCCGGGCGAGGGCGGGCGCGGTGACGTGGGCGAGGGTGCGCAGTACCTGGCCCGCGTCCGGTCCGCGCAGCCGGGCGCGGAAGGCCCCCAGGACCTCGTCGGAGTGGGTGGCTAGGGCAGGGACCAGGGCGGCGGGGGTGAGCTGGTGGTCGCCGTCGGCGAAGTGCCGCAGCGCCTGCGGGAGATGGCGGGCGCGGGTCACCGGGTCGCGGACCAGCAGGGCGAGGGCGCCGCCGTGCAGGGTGCAGTCGGCGGGGCGGGCGAGCAGGGCGAGGGCGGCGTAGCGGAGGAGTTCGCGGTCGGGTTCGCCGTGCACGTGCGGGGCGGTGCGCAGCCCATGGGCCACGGCGGCCACCCGGCGGGCCGGGCGCTCGTCGTGCGCCCAGCGGTCGACGGCCCGGCACACCGCCGACGGCTCGTCCTCGGCGAGTACGGCGAGCAGTTCGTCGCCGCGCCGGTGCGCCGCGTCCACCAGCACCTCGGTCAGGTCGTCCAGGGCCCGGTGCCGGTGGGTGTGCAGCAGCGCCTGGGCGGCCGTCGCCACGGTGGCGTGGGGCATCGCGGGCAGCGGCCGCTCGTCGTCGAACCACCGGGTGAGACACGGCTGTACGGCGACGGGGTCGGCGGCCAGCAGCCGGGCCACGGCGTCCAGGTAGCGAGGGGCTGCGCCGTCCGGCTCCTCCGTCGACGGCCGGGTCGGCGGCCGGGTCGGCCGGGGTCCGAAGCGGCTGATGCCGGCGGTCTCCGGCAGCGGCTCGTCGGCGAGCACGAGCCTGCGCAGCAGATCGAAGCGGTCCGCGTCGGGGAGGGCGAGCTCGGTCCAGAAGTCCGGGCCGAACTCCGGGCCGAACTCCGGGCCGGACTCCGGGGGCGCGGTGCGCTGCCGGCCCACGACCCGGTCGGCGAGCAGCCGCAGCACCCCGGTGTACGGGGTCGCGTCGGGCAGCCGCAGCAGCGTCTGGGCGAGCAGGCGCGCGGCCCACCAGGAGCCGGGGTCCAGATCGAGGGCGTGCGCCAACTCGTCGAGCCGCGGCGAGAGTCGGGTGGGCCCGTACTCGCGGTCGAGCAGCAGCAGGGCCTGGACGACCGGGCCGACCCTGTGGTGCGGGACGGGCAGCGGGTGAACGCCCAGGGGGGTCCGGGGGCGGTGGACGAGGGCGTGCAGGGCCTCGTCCAGGTCCAGGTGCATGCCCTGGATCCAGTCGGCGAGCTCTTCGTGGGCGAAGCGGTAGCCGCCGCCCGCGGGCACCAGCAGGCCCTCGGTGAGCACGGCGGAGGCCCAGCCGGAGCCGCCGCCGAGGTGGGCCGGGACGGGTCCCCAGGGGAAGACCGCTTCGAACGACTCCCTGTCCAGCTCGCCCTGCCCGGGACCGAGGCTGCGCCGGGCGGCCTCGTGCACCTGCCCGGAGACCCGGGCGGCAAGCCGTCGTACGGCCGTGCCGCGCAGGCCGTTCTCGGCAGCCAGGCGGACCGCGATGCGCAGGCACATCAGGTCGAGGTAGGCGGCGAAGACGTCGTGCCGGTCGAGCGGGTGGTCGTCGGCCGGGGCGTCCGGGAGGGCGGCCCGGATCTCGGAGAGCAGCCGCAGGGCGAGGGGGTGGCGGGCGTCGCGGGCGATGAGGGTGCCGTCGGGGATGCCGTAGCCGGAGCGGGCGCGGGCGGCCTCGTCGCAGGTGAGGTCGGCAAGGCGGACGCAGGCGGGGTCGCCGGTGCCCTGGTGCAGCAGGTCGGGCGGGAACTCGGTGCCGGCCCGCTCCCAGTACTCCTCGCGGCAGGCCAGCAGCAGACGGGCGCCGGTGGCGCGCAGCCAGTCGGCGGTGCCCTCGGTCCAGGCGGGGAGCCGGTGGGCGAGGACCGGGGGCATCTCCTCGGGGCCGTCCAGCAGGAGGAGGAGCGGGCGGCCGGCTCGGGCGGCGAGCCGGGCCAGCCGCTCCACGGTCAACTCACCGAGATCACCGGGGAGTTGGGATCGGGAGGCGGCGACGATCCGGACCGCGCGCTCCAGGGAGCGGCGGGCCGCGGCGGCGACGGAGTCGTCGGCGTCCCTGAGGTCGGCGCCGCGGAGCCAGAGGGTGGGAGCCGGGTTCGCTGCGCGCGTGCGGCGGGCGGCGAGGGCGGCGAGTTCTGTGGTGCGGCCCGTTCCGGGGGCGCCGACCAGGGCCAGGACAGTGGCCGTGGCCTGTCCGGTGCCGGTGCCTGAGCCGGTACTGGTGCCGGTGCCTTCGGCGAAGGACGACAGTTCCTTTGCGGTCACGGCTCGTTCTACCGGTGGTACGGGGTCGGTGTGTTCGCCTGTGAGTGCCGTGGCAGGTGGTGGGGCGGCTGCGGGTGCGTTGTGGCTGGTCGCGCAGTTCCCCGCGCCCCTTTGGGGCGCTCCGGTGCGGGGCGTTCCAGGGTGGGGCGTTCCAGGGTGGGGGGCGGACCTGCGGGGGGCCGTGGAGCCGATGTATCCGGCCAGGGCTCCCGGAGGGCCGTCCTGGCCCACCGAGGTCGCCGTCAGTTCGAGTACGCCCGCGAGGTTGAGGTCGATGCCGTAGGCCGGGACCGTGGCCGCGTTGGTGGCCAGGAGGTCGGCGAGCGGGCCGCTGCCGGGGTGGTGGAGGGGGACGGCGAAGCCCACGTCGCGCTGGCCGGACTGGAGGGCGGTGCCGAGGACGGCCAGGACCGCGCCGGTGTCCGCGTCCAGCACCGGGCCGCCGGCCGCGCCGCCGCCCAGCCGCAGGGCGTCCCGGCCCGCTGTGCCGATCGCCAGCTCCAGGGCGTCTTCGAGCAGGTGGAAGCGGTCGGTGGCGGTGTACGTCACCTGGGTCGCGGCCAGCACCCGGGCCTCGCGCCAGCGGTCGGCGGCGATCCGCACGTAGGCGCCGGCCGGGATGCGCTCCCGTACCGTGATCGGGAGCGGGTCCACGGCGAGGCCCTCGGTGCGGACCAGGGCCAGGTCGTGGGCGGGCAGCAGGACGACGGCGTCCGAGCCGACCACGCAGGTGCGGTCCCCGGTCGCGTGCAGCACGATCCGGGCGAGGCCATCGACTGCCTCGTGGCTGGTGACGAGCGTCCCGTGGTGATCGGCCAGGAAGCCGGTGCCGCGCGGGCGTCCGGCGAGGTCCCGGATCCGGACCAGCCGTCCGTCCAGCGCCGGCCCCGTCTCCTGCACCGCCTCCCGCGCAGCCTCCGCCGTCCGGCGACCGCTCCCGGTCCGCGGGCCGCGTCCCGCCATGATCGAACCTCCCCGCCCGTACACCCGTGCCCTTGTCCCGGGCCGTCTTCGACCGTAGGGGCGAAATGATCAGCGGGACAGAGCGGGCGGTGAACGCGCCCCCCTCCGCTCCCCCGGTTCACTCCGAGCGCCTGCTCGGTCGGGTGAATAGCCCGGGGCGGGTGGATACACCCTAGGGGTGGGGGAACCGAGGGGGGACTGTGGAGCGGCGGCGGCGCCAGACCCCGTGGTCGCCGCTCCACGGGCAGGGCCCGACGGGCTCGGTGGCCGCCACGGCCCCGGTGGGCTCAGGTGAAGACGGCGAGGCTCTTGGCCTTGCCCTTCTGCTCCTCGACGAGTGCCAGGAAGCGGCCCTCTGGGTCGAACACGGCGACGGGTCCGGTGCCCGCGTACTCGTCGGGCATCTCCAGGCGCACACCGTTGGTGAGCAGGCGGGCCCGTCTCTCGTCGACGTCCCAGCGGCGGAACGCGGCGCCGGCGGCCTCCGCGATCGGCATCACGGTCAGCTCCTGCTGGAGCTGGTCGAGGGTGCGCGCGGAGTCCAGCTTGTACGGTCCGACGCGGGTGCGGCGCAGCGCGGTGAGGTGGCCGCCGACGCCCAGGCCGGCGCCGAGGTCGCGGGCGAGGGCGCGGATGTAGGTGCCGGAGGAGCAGACGACGGAGACGACCAGGTCGAGGACGGGGGTGCCGTCCTCGGCGACGGCGTCCCGGACGTCGTACACCGCGAAGGACGAGACGGTCACCGGGCGGGCCGGGATGTCGAAGTCCTCGCCGTCCCGGGCGCGCTTGTACGACCGTACGCCGTCGATCTTGATGGCGCTGACCTTGGACGGGACCTGCATGATGGCGCCGGTCAGCTTGGCGATGCCGGCGTCGACGGCCTCGCGGGTGACCTTGGAGGTGTCGGTGGACGAGGTGATCTCGCCCTCGGCGTCGTCCGTGACCGTGTTCTGCCCGAGGCGGATCGTCCCCAGGTACTCCTTCTCCGTGAGGGCGAGGTGCCCGAGGAGCTTGGTGGCCCGCTCGATGCCGAGGACGAGGACGCCCGTGGCCATGGGGTCGAGGGTGCCGGCGTGCCCGACGCGCCGGGTGCGGGCGATGCCCCGCATCTTGGCGACGACGTCGTGCGAGGTGAAGCCCGACGGCTTGTCGACGATGACAAGGCCGTCGGGCGGGGTGGGCTTGCTGGTCATTCGGTGGCGTCGTCCGTCTCGTCGGCGTCGTCCTCGCCCGGCTTCTTGTACGGGTCGGCTTCCCCGGCGTAGTCGGCGCCCGCGGAGGCCTCGCGGACCTTCGCGTCGGACTGGCGCGCCCGGTCGAGGAGGTCCTCGATGTTGCGGGCGGTGTCCGGGAGGGCGTCCGCGACGAAGGCGAGGGTCGGCGTGAACTTCACGCCGGCGGCCCTGCCGACCTCGGACCGGAGGATGCCCTTGGCGCTCTCCAGACCGGCGGCGGCTGCCTGCCGCTCCTCCTCGTCGCCGTACACCGTGTAGAAGACGGTCGCCTCCCTGAGGTCACCCGTGACCCGGGTGTCCGTGATGGTGACGTGGGTACCGAGCCGCGGGTCCTTGATCCCGCGCTGCAGCTTCTGGGCCACCACCTCTCGAATGAGGTCCGCCAGCCTTTTCGCCCGCGCGTTGTCGGCCACTGGTCCGTCTCCCGTTCTTTCTTCTCGTCGTTCTCAAGTCTCAGGTCTAGTCGTCGTCGCCGTGGAAGCGCCGTCGCACGGACAGCAGCTCCACCTCGGGGCGGCCGGCGACCAGCCGCTCGCACCGGTCGAGCACGTCGGTCAGGTGCGCGGCGTCGCCGGAGACCACGGCAAGGCCGATGCCGGCCCTGCGGTGAAGGTCCAGGTGGTCCACCTCGGCCGCGCTCACGGCGTACTTCCGCTGGAGTTCGGCGACGATCGGGCGGACGACGGAGCGCTTCTCCTTCAGCGAGTGGATGTCGCCGAGGAGGAGGTCGAAGGACAGGGTCCCCACGTACATGTATGTATCCGGTTAACCCGCCGGTACGGGATCGATGGCCCTGTCAGGAACGGTACCCCGTCCCTGCCGGGGGCTCGACCGACTTTCCCCGCCCCGGACCCGGGTCTTTACCCACCCGCCCGCCCGACTCGGTGGGCCGAGAGGTCCCGTCACGGGGCTCCGCCCCGGACCCCGGGGTTTCCCGCCCACCCACCTGAATCGGTTGGTTGAAGGGTGCCCACTCGACTCACCGAGTCGGGTGGTGGGTGGGCAAGGGCCCGGGGTCCGGGGCGGAGCCCCGTGGTGGTCGTCTCCCGACGGGAAAACGCCGGCCGACGGAACCGAGATCCCGTCGGCCGGCACCCACCGTGGGCGTTACACCCGCGGCTTCTCGCGCATCTCGTACGTCGCGATGACGTCGTCGATCTTGATGTCGTTGAAGTTTCCGAGGTTGATACCACCCTCGTAGCCTTCGCGGATCTCGGTGACGTCGTCCTTGAAGCGGCGCAGGCCCTCGATGTTGAGGTTCTCCGCGATGACCTTGCCGTCGCGGACGAGGCGGGCCTTCGTGTTGCGCTTGACCTCGCCCGAGCGGATGAGGACACCGGCGATGTTGCCCAGCTTGGACGACTTGAAGACCTCGCGGATCTCCGCCGTACCGAGCTCGACCTCCTCGTACTCCGGCTTGAGCATGCCCTTGAGGGCCGCCTCGATCTCCTCGATCGCCTGGTAGATGACCGAGTAGTACCGGACGTCCACGCCCTCGCGCTCGGCCATCTGCGCCGCGCGGCCGGCCGCGCGGACGTTGAAGCCGATCACGATGGCGTCGGAGCCCATCGCCAGGTCGATGTCGGACTCCGTGACCGCACCGACGCCGCGGTGCAGGACGCGGATGTCGACCTCTTCGCCGACGTCCAGCTGGAGCAGGGAGGACTCCAGGGCCTCGACGGAACCAGAAGCGTCACCCTTGATGATGAGGTTGAGCTGCTGGATCTCGCCGGCCTTGAGCACCTTGTCCAGGTCCTCCAGGGACACGCGGCGCGTGCGCTTCGCGAAGGCCGCGTTGCGCTCGCGCGCCGCACGCTTCTCCGCGATCTGGCGGGCCGTACGGTCCTCGTCGACCACGAGGAAGTTGTCGCCGGCGCCCGGGACGTTGGTGAGACCCAGGACCTGGACCGGCGTGGCGGGACCGGCCTCGGCGACGTTGTTGCCGTTGTCGTCGAGCATGGCGCGGACGCGACCGTAGGCGTCGCCCACGACCATCGTGTCGCCGACCCGCAGCGTGCCTCGCTGGACGAGGACCGTCGCCACGGCACCACGGCCGCGGTCGAGACGGGACTCGATCGAGATGCCCTGCGCGTCCTGGTGCGGGTTGGCCCGCAGGTCGAGCGAGGCGTCGGCCGTGAGGACCACGGCCTCCAGCAGCGAGTCGATGTGCAGACCCTGCTTGGCGGAGATGTCGACGAACATGGTGTCGCCGCCGTACTCCTCGGCCACCAGGCCGTACTCGGTCAGCTGACCGCGCACCTTGGTCGGGTCGGCGCCCTCGACGTCGATCTTGTTGACCGCGACGACGATCGGGACGTCGGCCGCCTTGGCGTGGTTGAGCGCCTCGACCGTCTGCGGCATGACGCCGTCGTTGGCCGCGACGACCAGGATCGCGATGTCGGTCGACTTCGCACCACGGGCACGCATGGCGGTGAACGCCTCGTGACCCGGGGTGTCGATGAAGGTGATCTTGCGCTCTTCGTCGTTCACCTCGGTGGAGACCTGGTAGGCACCGATGTGCTGGGTGATGCCGCCGGCCTCGCCCGCGATGACGTTCGTCTTGCGGATGGCGTCGAGGAGTCGGGTCTTACCGTGGTCGACGTGACCCATGACGGTGACGACCGGGGGACGGACCACCAGGTCGTCCTCGTCGCCCTCGTCCTCGCCGAACTCGATGTCGAAGGACTCGAGCAGCTCGCGGTCCTCCTCCTCGGGGCTGACGATCTGAACCTCGTAGTTCATCTCGCCGGCGAGGAGCTGCAGGGTCTCGTCGGAGACGGACTGCGTGGCCGTGACCATCTCGCCGAGGTTCATCATGACCGCGACGAGCGACGCCGGGTTGGCGTTGATCTTCTCCGCGAAGTCGGTGAGCGACGCGCCGCGGGAGAGACGGATGGTCTCGCCGTTGCCGCGCGGCAGCATCACGCCGCCGACGCTCGGGGCCTGCATGGCCTCGTACTCCTGGCGACGCTGCCGCTTCGACTTGCGACCGCGACGCGCCGGACCGCCGGGACGGCCGAAGGCGCCCTGCGTGCCACCACGGCCGCCGGGACCGCCCGGACGACCGCCGAAGCCGGGACGACCGCCGCCGCCACCGCCGCCGGGACCGCCGCCGAAGCCGCCGCCACCGCCGCCGGGACCGGCCGGACGACCGGCGAAGCCGCCGCCACCGCCCGGACGGGCGCCACCGCCGCCGCCACCGGGACGACCGGCGAAGCCGCCGCCGCCACCGGGACGACCGGCACCGCCGCCGGGACGACCCGCACCGCCGGGACCGCGACCGCCGCCACCGGGGCCGGGACGCGGGCCGGCAGCGGGACGCTGCGGCATCATGCCGGGGTTCGGACGCGGACCCGCGGACCCGCCGCCGGGACGCGGACCGCCCTGCGGACGGGGCATGCCGGACGGGCTCGGGCGGGAACCGCCGGGAGCCTGGGGACGCGGACCGCCGCCCTGGGCGCCGGGCGCCTGCGGACGGGGGCCTGCGCCGGGGGCACCGGGACCACCCGGACGCGGACCGCCCTGCGGGCGCGGGGCCTGCGGGCGGGCCATGCCGGTGGAGCCACCGGACGTGAAGGGGTTGTTACCGGGGCGCGGACCGGCCGGACGGGCACCGCCCGGCCGCGGGGCGCGCTCGCCACCGGGACGCTGGCCACCCTGGCCCGGACGGGCCTGGCCCTGACCGGGGGCGGGACGACCGCCGGGACGCGGAGCGCCCTGGCCCGGACGGGGACCGGCCTGCGGACGCGGACCCTGCGCGGCGGCCGGGCTCGGTGCCGCGGCGGCCGGAGGCGCCGGCGGAGCCGTGAACTCGGGCACGGCCGGAGCCGGACGCGGGGCGGGCTTGGGACCCGGACGCGGGCCGGAGGCGGCCGGCGCGGGCGTGACCGGAGCCGGGGTGACCGGCGCGGGGGTGACCGGAGCCGAGGCCGCGGGCGCCGCCGGAGCCGCGGGCGCGGCCGGGGGCTGCGGGGCAGCCGGGCGCGGGGCCGGCTTCGGGGCACCCGGACGGGCCGACTGCGCCGGAGAGGGCGCGCCGGGCCTGGGGGCAGCCTTGCGGGGGGCGGGCTTGCCGCCGCCCTGGAAGGCGTCGGTCAGCTTGCGTACAACGGGCGCCTCGATCGTCGAGGACGCCGAACGGACGAATTCACCGAGTTCCTGGAGCTTGGCCATGACGACCTTGCTCTCAACCCCGAACTCCTTGGCGAGTTCGTATACCCGGACCTTAGCCACTTCGCTCCTTTTAGGTCCGGGTGTGTCCGGACCGTCGCTACTTCATGGGCGTACTCATCGCGTGCTCATCGAGTGCTCATCGCAATCTCGACCTACTTCCAACTCGCGGGGTACCAGAGCCGCACGGACGTTCCGAACGACGCTTCTTACGGTGTTACTGCTCGACGTACCGGCGCAACGCCTTTACGTCCAGCGGACCCGGGGCGCGCAGCGCCCGCGGGAGTGCCCGGCGGCGCACCGCCTGGTCCAGACAGACCTGGGCGGGGTGTACATATGCACCCCGGCCGGGCAGCGTACCGCGAGGATCGGGGACACATTCGTCCTCGACCGCCACGATCCGCAGCAGTTCGGTCTTGGCCGCTCGCTGCCTGCACCCCACACAGGTGCGCTCAGGGCATGCGCGGGCATGCGTCCGGCCAGACACTGCTAAGTCTACCTCCCCGAACCGACCTCACCCCTTCGGGGCAAAGATCGAACGCCCGTTGTCGTAATCCAAGCGACCTGCGGCTTGGAACTATTCCCCTCGTCCGAGTGAACCCCGGCGGGGGCCCGGCGGGAGCCCCCGCCGGGTGATCTACTCGGGCGCCTGTTCGGTGTCCGGGCGGATGTCGATCCGCCAGCCGGTGAGCCGGGCGGCGAGCCGGGCGTTCTGTCCCTCTTTGCCGATCGCCAGCGACAGCTGGTAGTCCGGCACGGTCACCCGGGCGGACCGGGACGCCAGGTCCACGACCTCGACCTTGGAGACGCGGGCCGGGGACAGCGCGTTCGCCACCATCTCGGCCGGGTCGTCCGACCAGTCGACGATGTCGATCTTCTCGCCGTTCAGCTCGCCCATGACGTTGCGGACCCGGCCGCCCATGGGGCCGATACAGGCGCCCTTGGCGTTCAGGCCCGAACGGGTGGAACGGACCGCGATCTTCGTACGGTGACCGGCCTCGCGGGCGATGGCGGCGATCTCGACGGACCCGTCGGCGATCTCCGGCACCTCCAGCGCGAAGAGCTTCTTCACCAGGTTCGGGTGGGTACGCGAGAGCGTGACCGAGGGGCCGCGCACGCCCTTCGCCACCCGTACGACGTACGACCGCAGCCGCATCCCGTGCGGGTAGGTCTCGCCGGGGACCTGCTCCTGCACCGGCAGGATGGCCTCCAGCTTGCCGATGTCGACGAGCACGTTCTTCGGGTCGCGGCCCTGCTGGACCACGCCGGTGACGATGTCGCCCTCGCGGCCGGCGTACTCGCCGAGCGTGGCGTCGTCCTCGGCGTCGCGCAGCCGCTGCAGGATCACCTGCTTGGCGGTGGTGGCGGCGATCCGCCCGAAGTCCGACGGGGTGTCGTCGAACTCGCGCGCCTCCTGCCCCTCCTCCAGGTCCTCGGGGTCCTCCTTCGCCCACACGGTCACGTGCCCGGTGTTCCGGTCGAGCACCACGCGCGCGTGGCGGCGGCTTCCCTCGGTGCGGTGGTAGGCGATGAGGAGGGCCGACTCGATCGCCTCGACCAGCAGGTCGAAGGAGATCTCCTTCTCCCGAACCAAGCCCCGCAGGGCGCTCATGTCGATGTCCACGGCTACGCCTCCTCTTCTTCCGTCATGTCCTTCTTGTCCTTGCGGTTGAACTCGACCTGCACACGCGCCCTGTCGATCTCGGCGAACCCGAGTCTGCGGGCGGTGGCCTTGCGGCCCTTGACGCCGGGCACCTCCAGGTCGAGGCCCTCGTCGTCGACGTCCAGGATTCTGGCGACCAGTTCCCCGCCCTCGCCCAGCTGGAACCTGACCAGGCGGTCCACGGCGCGCAGGTAGTGCCGGTGCTCCGAGAGCTGGCGCTCCGCGCCGGGGGTGCCGACCTCCAGGGTGTACTCCCCCTCGCCCATCGCGTCCGTCTCGTCGAGCTTCGCCGAGAGCTCACGGCTCACATCGGCGATCTGGTCCAGGTCCGCCCCGGTGTCGGAGTCGACGACGACGCGCAGCACGCGCTTGCGTCCGACGGAGTCCACGGCGATCTCTTCGAGATCCAGTCCCTGGGAGGTGACGAGCGGTTCCAGGAGCTCTCGCAGCCTCTCGCTCTGGGTGGTGCTCATCCGGGTGACTCCTCGGCCGCGTGTGCTGTTGTGGGATGGGTCGCGTGTCTGGTCAAAGGGTATCGGGTCGTGGGGGGTGTTGCGTGCGGGTGCCTCCGGCGGTGGGGCCGTTCGCCTACCGGGCGGTGGGGCTGCGGTTCGGGGGCGGGTGCGGGCCGGTGGGGGGGCTGGTCGCGCAGTTCCCCGCGCCCCTGGGTCGGCTGTCGAGCCGGTGACATGAGTTCGAGGGGCGCACGGGTAACGTGATCACGGTCGGGTGCATGTCCGGCCGTGTGTTCGTACGAGCCCCCTTGAGGACGTCTGCCGTGTCGTTCCCCTCGCTGTTGCGCAGAAGGAGCCTGATCGTTTCGGTGGCCTCGGCTGCCGTGCTGACGGGCTGCTCCTCCGGTTCGGACTCCGCCGGGAGCGGTGGGAGTACGTCGGCGTCCGCACGGGCACGCGCGCGTGCGGCGCGGGACAGCCGGGGGCTGCTGCGGCAGTACGACGCCGTCCTCGCCGTCCACCCCGTGCTCGCGGAGCGGTTGCGGCCGCTGCGGGCGGAAGTGGCGGCGCATGCGGCGGCGTTCGAGGAGGGAGCGGCCTCCCCCACGGCGACGCGTTCTCCCTCGCCCACGGCATCCCCGTCGGCCTCGCCGACCGTGCCCGCCGACGAGAAGTCCGCGCTCGCCTCGCTGGCCGCCGCCGAACGGAGCCTCGCCGACCGGCGGGCCAAGGCGCTGCTGGACGCGCCGGGCGAACTGGCCCGGCTGCTGGCCGGGGTGGCGGCGGCCGGGGCCGGGCACGCGTACCTGCTGACGAAGGGCGACCGGTGAGCGACGAGGCGGAGGCGGGCGTCCTCAGGGCGCTCCAGGCGGCACTGGCCGCCGAACACGCGGCGGTCTACGGCTACGGCGTCGTCGGCGGCCGGATCGGCGGGCAGCGGCTGGCCGAGGCACGCTCGGCGTACGACGCGCACCGGGCCGGCCGGGACGCACTGGTCCGCGAGGTACGGGACCTGGGCGGTGCGCCGGTCGCCGCGAGCGCCGCGTACGCGCTGCCGTTCGCCGTCACGGACACCGCCACGGCCCTGCGGCTCGCGGCCGACCTGGAGGAGCGGGTGGCCGACGTGTACTCCGACCTGGTCCGGGCGTCCTCCGGGGAGCGCCGGGGCTCGGCGGCGGCGGCGCTGCGGGAGGCCGCGGTGCGGGCCGTGCGCTGGAGCGGGGAGAGCGTAGCCTTCCCTGGGCTCGCCGAACGGGCGGGTTCCGGTGCGGGGGCCGGTACGGGGTCCGGTACGGGGTCCGGTACGGATTCCGGGGCGGCGGCCGGTGGGTCGGCCTCGCCCTCGTTGTCGGCTTCGGCCACCCCCTAGACCCCTGGAACAGGAAAGGAACGACTCGCGTATGGCTTTCGAACCGCCGAGGCGCCTGGTGAGGGCGCTCGGTGAGACGGCGCCGGACGGTGACGAGTGGCTGGAGAAGCTGCCGGGTGCGGTGGAACAGGCCGTTGCGCAACGCGAGTTGACCGTGGAGCGGGTGCAGGTGCCGGGCGGCCGAAGCAGTGTGGTGCTGCTGGTGCGGCGGGCGGACGACACGCCTGCCGTGCTGAAGCTGGCGCCGCGGCGGGCCCGGCCGGAGAGCGAGGCGACGGCGCTGGCGCACTGGGGCGGGCTCGGTGCGGTGCAGGTGCTGGAGGCCGACGGGCCGGCGGGGGTGCTGCTGCTCGAGCGGCTGCATCCGGAGGTGTCGGTACGGTCCCTCCCCGAGGCGAAGGCGTTGCTGGAGGCGGCGGGGACGCTCCGGCGGCTCTGGGTGCCGCCGCCGCAGGAGCACGTCTTCGAGACCGTGACCGAACGGACGGGGCGGCAGGCCGCGGCCATGGCCGGGGCGGCCGCTGACGCCGAGGTGGCACCGTTGGTGGCGGCTGCGCTCGCGGCCCGGGAGGAGTTGCTGACCGCGCCGCCCGAGCAGCGGCTGCTGCACGGCACGTTCCGGCAGAGCAAGGTGCTGGCCGGGGAGCGGATGCCGTGGCTGGCGGTGGGGCCGGATCCGGTGGTCGGGGAGTGCGCGTTCGACCTGGCGCGGCTGGTCCGGGACCGGGTGGAGGATCTGATCGCGTCACCGTCCGGGGCGTCCATCACCCGGCGGCGGATCAAGCGGCTCGCGGAGTCTCTTGAGGTCGATCAGGAGCGGTTGCGGGGGTGGACGCTGTTCCGGGCGGTGGAGTCGGGTGTGCGGGCGCTTCGCGTGGGGCGGCCGAAGGATGCGGAGCTGTTGCTTGAATTCGCCGGGTGGGTTTGACGTTCTTGGCTGCGGGTGCGCTGTGGCTGGTCGCGGAGTTCCTCCCCCAGCCTTCGGCCGGGGGTACCCCCGGCGCCCCTGAGGAGGCGCTCATTCCTTCCTCAGTTTGAGAGCCAGGACCGGGCAGTCCGCCGCCGCTCTCCGGGCTCGTTTGCGGGTGCGGGGTGGTATGGGGCGGCCGTCGACCAAGGGGTAGCCCCATTCGTCCAGGGTGATGTGCTCGGGGAGCAGCTCTGCGCACAGGCCGTGGCCCTGGCAGGAGGTCCAGTCGATGGTGATGCGCTGGTCCATGTCAGATCCTTTCCGCCGGTACGGGGAGCAGCGGGGTGCGGTCGGTTGCGGTGCAGTGGCCCTGCGCGTGGGCGTCCACTTCGGACGCGAAGGTGGTCAGCGCGCTGCGGACCAGGCGGATCGTGCCGTCCGGGTGGTGGCAGGCGCCCCGGCCCGCCACCAGGCCCGCCCAGCGGGAGAGGTCGGTGCGGGCGGTGCCCTGGGGGCCGGGGGTGGCCAGGGTCTGGAAGGCGGCGGCCATCCGCGGGAGGCCGTTCAGGCAGGGGCCGCACTGGCCTGCCGACTGGAGGGCCAAGTAGCGCAGGACGCGGGCGGTTTCGATCAGGCCGCAGCGGTCGGCGGGCAGGACGGCCAGCACGCCCGCGCCCAAGTAGGCCGAGGCCAGCGGAACCTGGGCGGCCTCGGCGGCCGGGATCCAGGTGCCGTGATAGCCGCCGACCAGGACCGCGGAGGCGCCCTCCAGAGGAAGGAGGCGGCCGACGGGCATGCCGAACGGAGCTTCCACGACCCGTACTTCACGGCCCGGCACGTGCACGGTGCAGAGGGCGCTGCCCGGTTCGGCGGGGGTGCCGGCCGAGCGGAACCAGTCGGCACCGTAGCGGGCGATCAGGGCCAGGTGGGCCAGCGTCTCCACGTTCTGGACCAGGGTGGGGGCGCGGCGCACCCCGCGCTCGCGGACCGGCGGGACCGGACGGGTGGGGCGGGCGGGGCCGCCGGAGAGGTACTGGACGAGGGCCGAGGCCTGGCCGGAGAGGAAGCGGGCGGGCAGGCGTACGACCTGCACGCGCACCGGGTCGTGGCGCTGGGCGAGGGCCGACTCCAGGTAGGAGGCGCCGTCCTCGACGGCGAGGTACGCCTCCGCCGCACCGACCGCCTCGGCCGCCGACTGCAGTCCGTCCAGGACCAGATGGGGCGACAGCCGGAGCAGGGTCTTGTCCTTGTGGCTGGCGGGTTCACTCTCCGCGCCGTTCGCGACGACCACCGGCGCGCGTTCGGTGCGGCGGGCCGCGTCGGCGACCGCGACGAACTTGCGGTAGGCCGGGAAGCCGGCCCCGCCGCGTCCGGTGAGCCCGGATTCGGCCAGGGTGCGCAGGAGCGCGGCCGGATCGCCGTACGCGAGCGGGCCGTAGCGCTGTTCGTGCGTGGCGAGGTCGGCCGGGGTGCCGCCGGGGGCCAGCAGGCGCGGGGGCATGTAGACGTCGGTGCAGAGCGTGGTCATCGGTGGGCCCCTTCGGTGTGCAGCAGTACGGCGGGGGTCTGGCGGGCGGCGCGGACGGCCTGGGCGGTGCGCAGGGCGAAGGCGGTGACCACCGTCGCCACGCAGCTGACGGTCAGCCAGGTCATCCAGTCGGTGCCGGCGTCCGTGCCGATGCCGATGCCGTGGATGAGGGCGACCGGCCAGGAGGCGTACGCCAGCCAGTGCACGGCCCGCCAGGCGCGGTGGCCGAGGCGGTCGCGGAGGAGGCTGGTGACCAGGACCGCGAGCAGCAGGTCGAAGGCGACCGTGCCGAGGCCGAGCCAGAGCGGCTGGTAGTCGGAGACGAAGGGGACGAGGGCGTCCAGCGCCGTGATGTTCACGTAGCCGTCGACGACCGCCACGGTGATGTGCAGGGCCAGGAAGGCGGTGGCGGAGAGGGAGAGCGTGCGGTGCAGGCTCATCGTGCCGAAGCGCGGCAGGCCGGGGAGGCGGGTGCGCAGGCGGACCGCGATGCCGAGGAGGACGACCACCGTGAAGAGGACGAGGCAGACCGCGCCGGTGGCCCGGTTGGCGTACCAGAGGGTTTCGGAGGTCACGCCGCCGCCTCCAGGGCCGGGCGCGGGGCGGGCCAGCCGGGCGTGGTGACGACGGTGCCGTTGTGCGCGACCAGGCGGGCGGGCAGGCCGAGGCGGGTCAGCCAGCGTTCCGCGCCCGCGCCCTTGACCAGGGCCGCCGTGGTCGCCGCGTTGGCGTCGGCGCAGTCGGCGGCGGCCACCGAGACCGTGCGCCACGGGGAGCGGACCGGCAGTCCGGTGCGCGGGTCGACGATGTGGTGCAGGTCGTAACCACCGCGCCGCCAGCGGCGGGCCCCGGTGCCGGAGGTGGCGAGGCCGCCGGAGCGCAGGCCGACGGTGTCGTACGGCCCCTGCGCGGGCGCCTCGTCCACCGGTCCGGTGATGTCCTGGACGCGGATCTGCCAGCCGCCCGCCGGGGGCTCGCCGGCTACGGCGGTGTCCCCGCCGAGGCTCACCAGCACCCCGCAGCCGGCCGTTTCGGCCAGCAGCCGCGCGGCCCGGTCGGCGGCCCAGGCCTTGGCCGTCGCGCCCAGGTCGAGGCGGATGCCCTCGGGGACGGTGACCGTGCCCGTCGCCGGGTCCAGGGTGACCTTCCGCCAGCCCGGGGCGCGGCGCACCCGCAGGGAGACCGGGCGGTCGTCCTCGCGGACCAGGGTGAAATCGCGGTCGTAGCCGATCGCGTCCATCGCCGAGCCGACGGTCGGATCCACCGTGCCGTCCGTCGCCTCGGCCGCGCGCAGGGCGACGGCGAGGGCCTCGGCGAGCAGCGGGCTGACCCGGACCGGGCGGCCGTGGGCGGTGTCGAGGGCGGCGAGTTCGGAGTCGGTGCGGAACCTGCTGCAGGCCGCGTCGACCTCGGCGAGCTGCCGGGCGAGCAGCAGGTTGCAGGAGTCCAGCAGGGCCGGGTCGGTGACGACCAGGCGGACGGTGGTGCCGAGGGCACGCCACTCGGCGGCGGCCGTCGGCCGCGGGGCTCGGGCGGCGGTCATGACGCCCCCGAGGTGGAGTCGGCGGAGCTCGATCCGCTGCCGGAGGTGAGGCCGTCGGAGGAGGACTGGAGGTCCGAGGACGACGAGGACGACGAAGACGAGGACGACGAGGACGACGAGGACGACGAGTTGGAGCTGGAGGAACCGGACGAGCTGGAGGAACTGTCCGTGTCCGACGTCGAGTTGGAGCTGCTTCCGGAGCTGCTGGAGCTCGACGTCGTACCGCTGCCGCTGCTCGCCGTCGTCTCGGCGTCCGACTGCATCGTGCCGACGAGGGCGAACACCCCGGCCGCCGCGGCGAGCGTGACCGCCGCCGCCAGGGCCGCCGTGCGCCGGGTCCCCCGGCGGACCGCCGCGGCCGCTCCCCGTTCCCCGGACTTTTCGCCTTGCACTCTCTCGGTCATGACCGATCCCCTCCTGCGTGACTCTCTGTCACGCATTACGTTCGGGTATCGGCCTGAGAGAAGTCTGTGAGGCTCCCATACGGGGCGGAAGAACTGTCTGAGACGTTCCTGAAAAGCCGCGGCGGCCACCGGTGGGTCACCGATGGCCGCCGCGGCGGGAGTTGAGGCTCAGTTGGCGGTCAGGCGGGCGATCGCCTCGTCCACCGTGAGCTCCTCGCGCTCGCCCGTCTTGCGGTCCTTGAGCTCCATCACGCCCTCGCCGGAGCGGCGGCCCGCGATCAGGATCTGCGGTACGCCGAAGAGTTCGGCGTCCGTGAACTTCACGCCCGGGGAGACCCCGGCCCGGTCGTCGACCAGGACCCGCAGTCCGGCCGCGCGCAGCTTCTCCGAGACGTCCAGGGCGAGTTCGGTCTGCAGGGCCTTGCCGGCGGCGACGACGTGCACGTCGGCCGGGGCGACCTCGCGCGACCAGACCAGGCCCTTCTCGTCCGCGGTCTGCTCGGCGAGGGCGGCGACGGCGCGGGAGACGCCGATGCCGTAGGAACCCATGGTGACGCGGACCGGCTTGCCGTTCTGGCCGAGGACGTCGAGCTTGAGGGCGTTGGTGTACTTCTGGCCGAGCTGGAAGATGTGGCCGATCTCGATGGCGCGGTCCAGCTTGAGGCCGGTGCCGCACTTCGGGCAGGGGTCGCCCTCCAGCACGACGACGACGTCGACGTACTCGTCGACGGTGAAGTCACGGTCCGCCACGACGTTCTTGGCGTGCATGCCCGCCTTGTTGGCGCCGGTGATCCAGGAGGTGCCCGGGGCCACCCGCGGGTCGGCGATGTACTTCACCTTCTCGCCGAGGCCCTGCGGGCCGACGTAGCCGCGGACCAGGTCCGGGCGGCCGGCGAAGTCCGACTCGGTGACCAGCTCGACGGAGGCCGGGGCGAAGTGCTCCTCGACCTTGCCCAGGTCGACCTCGCGGTCACCCGGTACGCCCACGGCCACGATCTCGCCGTCGACCTTCACCAGCAGGTTCTTCAGGGTCGCGGAGGCCGGTACGCCGAGGTGCGCGGCGAGGGTCTCGATGGTCGGGGTGTCCGGCGTCGGGATCTCCTCGAGCGCGGGCACGCCGGAGGCGTCGACCGGCTTCAGTGTGTACGAGATCGCCTCGGTGTTCGCCGCGAAGTCGCAGTTCGGGCAGTCGGCGAAGGTGTCCTCGCCGGCCTCGGCGGGGGCCAGGAACTCCTCCGACTTCGAGCCGCCCATCGCGCCGGCGGTGGCGGCGACGATGCGGTAGTCGAGGCCGAGGCGCTCGAAGATCCGCTGGTAGGCCGCCCGGTGCAGGGCGTACGAGGTGGCGAGGCCGTCCTCGTCCAGGTCGAAGGAGTAGGAGTCCTTCATGAGGAACTCGCGGCCGCGCAGGATGCCGGCGCGCGGACGGGCCTCGTCGCGGTACTTGTTCTGGATCTGGTAGAGGATGACCGGCAGGTCCTTGTAGGAGGACGCCTGGTCTTTCACCAGCAGGGTGAAGATCTCCTCGTGGGTCGGGCCGAGGAGGTAGTCGCCGCCCTTGCGGTCCTGGAGGCGGAACAGCTCCTGGCCGTACTCGTCCCAGCGGCCGGTCGCCTCGTACGGCTCCCGGGGCAGGAGGGCCGGGAGCAGCACCTCCTGGGCGCCGATCGCGTCCATCTCCTCGCGGACGATCCGCTCGATGTTCGACAGCACCTTGAGGCCGAGCGGCAGCCAGGACCAGATCCCGGCAGCGGTGCGGCGGACGTAGCCGGCGCGGACAAGGAGCTTGTGGCTGAGGACCTCGGCGTCCGCCGGGTCGTCACGCAGCGTCTTCGCCATCAACTGGGACATGCGTTGGACCGGTGCGTTCGCCATGGTTCTCGTACTCCTGCCGGAAAAGGGTGATGGCTAGGAGGTTAGCCGGGCACGCTGTGCCGGTGGAAATCGGTTAGCGACGACGGGCTACTGCGGGCTACTTGCGGCGGAGCGGCAGGGGCGCACCCATCACGGCGTACGGCTTCGGGGCGCTGGGGAAATGCACCTGGCGGGCGAGATCGACGTAGCCGAGGGAGTGGTAGAGGCCGCGGGCCGGGCTGTCGGTGTCGATCGCGGAGAGGATCGAGCGGGGCTCGGTGGCACTGTCGGTGACGAGCGTGATCAGGCGGCGGCCGACACCGCGGTTCTGGTGGTGGGGGTGCACGTGCAGCTCGGTGATCACGAAGGAGTCGTCGAGCCAGTCGGCGTTGCCCTGGGTGCGGAGGTAGGGCTCCACGACGGTGGACCACCAGTGGGTCCGGGAGTTCGGCATGCCGTAGACGAACCCCACGAGGCGGCCTTCGGCCGTGGCGCCGAGGGCCCTTGCCCCGGGGTACTGCATGTGGCGGAGGACGATCTGGCGGCGTACGGCCACCTCGTCGGGGCCGAGACCGAATGCGACGGCCTGGACTGCGAGGGCCTCGTCGACGTGGGAGGGGAGGTCCAGGGGGCCGATCACGAGGGACATGTGGGGAGGGTACAGGGGGCGGAGCGAAGTCGTCCGGGTGCGGGCGCGTTGTGGCTGGTGGCGCAGGTCCCCGCGCCCCTCGGGAGCGCGTCACCGGAAGGTCGGTCTAGAAGAGAACGCTCATGAACGCGCCGACCTCCTGGAAGCCGACCCTCAGGTAGGTCCTTCGCGCCGCCGTGTTGAAGTCGTTGACGTAGAGGCTCACCACGGGGGCGATGTCGGCCAGGGCATAGCGCAGGACCGCCGCCATGCCGGGGGCCGCCAGGCCCATGCCCCGGTACTCGGGGGCTACCCACACGCCCTGGATCTGGCAGGCCGCGGCCGTGGCCGCGCCGATCTCCGCCTTGAAGACGACCTTGCCGTCGTCGTCGATCCGGGCGAACGAGCGGCCGGAGCCGACGAGTTCGGCGACCCTCGCCTGGTAGAGGAGGCCGCCGTCGCCGGCCAGCGGGGAGACGCCCACCTCCTCCGTGAACATCGCCACGCACGCCGGCATGATCGCCTCCATCTCGTCCTTGCGGATGCGGCGGACGTACGGATCCGGAGCGATGTCGGCGGGCATGTGGTCGGTGACCATCAGGGGCTGGTGGCGGCGCACCTCGCGGGCGGGGCCCCAGAGCGGTTCCAGGAGGCGCCACAGCTGGGCGGTCGCGTCGGCGGGCCCGACGATCGAGGAGCAGCGGCGGCCGGCCCGGCGGGCCCGGTCGGCGAAGGCGCGGACGGCGCGCGGGGTGGCGCAGATCGGGACGAGGTTGGCGCCGGCGTAGCAGAGGGACGTGAGCATGCCGTCCTCGTACCAGCCCCACATCTCGCCGCCGAGGCGCCAGGGGTCGAGGCCGGCCACCTGGACACGCGAGGCCACGAAGGCGTTCGCGACCGGCTCGCGGTCCAGTACGGCGAGCGCGGCGTCCAGGTCACTCGGTTCGAGCACCCGTGAGGTGGTCTGCGTCAACACGTGCGGGGCCTCACGCTGATGGGTTCTGCTGATCTCCGCACTGTACCTGCGGAAGCTTGGCCGTGCCGCCCCGCGTACTGTGAAGGGGCCGCTACCTGGCCCTCCGCCTCCGGGGACTCCCGCCCCCGGACCTGTGGTTCCGCCCCTGGGGGCTGCCGCCCCCAGACCCCCGCTTCGGCCTCCGGCCTCGTCCTCAAACGCCGGACGGGCTGACTTTTTCAGCCCCCGGCGTTCGAGGAACTGGCCAGAATCAGCCCCACCAAACCAGCCCCTTCCAACGTTTGAGGAGCGGGGTAAAACCAGCCCCTCCGGCATAGGAGGATGGGGGTAAATCCAGCCCCTCCGGCGTTCGAGGAGCGGGGTCCAGGGGCGGAGCCCCTGGGTGGGGGTGTCAGGGGCTGCGCCTCTTGAGGATGGGACGGGCAGGGGCGGCGGGGGCGAGAAACTCGACCGCCACCCGAATACGGCGGAGGACGGCCTCAGCCCGCCACGGACACCGACGGCTCTCCCGACTCCGTGCCCTCCGCCTCCATCTGCTCGGCCAGCTTCATGGCCTCCTCGATGAGGGTCTCGACGATCTTCGACTCGGGGACCGTCTTGATGACCTCGCCCTTGACGAAGATCTGCCCCTTGCCGTTGCCGGAGGCGACGCCGAGGTCGGCCTCGCGGGCCTCGCCGGGGCCGTTGACGACACAGCCCATGACGGCGACGCGGAGCGGGACCTCCATGCCGGTGAGGCCGGCGGTGACCTCTTCGGCGAGCTTGTAGACGTCGACCTGGGCCCGGCCGCAGGAGGGGCAGGAGACGATCTCCAGGCCGCGCTGCTTGAGGTTGAGGGACTCCAGGATCTGGTTGCCGACCTTGACCTCCTCGACGGGAGGCGCGGAGAGCGAGACGCGGATCGTGTCGCCGATGCCCTGGGAGAGGAGGGCGCCGAAGGCGACGGCCGACTTGATCGTGCCCTGGAACGCCGGGCCGGCCTCGGTGACGCCGAGGTGGAGCGGGTAGTCGCACTGGGCGGCGAGCTGCCGGTACGCCTCGATCATCACGACCGGGTCGTTGTGCTTGACCGAGATCTTGATGTCCCGGAAGTCGTGCTCCTCGAAGAGGGACGCCTCCCACAGCGCGGACTCGACCAGGGCCTCGGGGGTCGCCTTGCCGTACTTCTGGAGCAGCCGGCGGTCCAGGGAACCGGCGTTGACGCCGATCCGGATCGGGGTGCCGTGGTCCTTGGCGGCCGCCGCGATCTCCTTGACCTTGTCGTCGAACTGCTTGATGTTGCCGGGGTTGACGCGGACGGCGGCGCAGCCGGCCTCGATGGCCGCGAAGACGTACTTCGGCTGGAAGTGGATGTCCGCGATGACCGGGATCTGCGACTTCCTGGCGATCGTGGCGAGCGCGTCGGCGTCGTCCTGGGTGGGGCAGGCCACCCGCACGATCTGGCAGCCGGAGGCCGTCAGCTCGGCGATCTGCTGCAGGGTCGCGCCGATGTCGGACGTACGGGTCGTGGTCATCGACTGGACCGAGACCGGGGCGTCCCCGCCGACCGCCACGGAGCCGACCTGGATCTGCCGGCTCTTCCGGCGCTCGGCGAGCTTGGTCGGAACGGACGGCATGCCGAGAGAAATCGCAGTCATCTGCTGTGCAACCCCAAGTCGTGGATCTAGGTCCAGGTCCCGTCGTAAGCGGGTTCCAGGCTCCGAGATTACGGCACCGGCACCGGGCCGGGCACATCCCCCACCTGTAAACCCACTCAATGGAAGCGGCCCGGAACTCAGTGTTCCGGACCGCTTCGAACGTCGTATGGCTACGAGATTTTCACGAGGTTAACCACCTCGCACCCGTCGTGAACGTTCAGGACGGCTTCGGCGTCGAGGACCGTGTGGACGACCACCTCCGGGACGACTCCGATGACTCACCACGGGTACACCCTCCCCGCTCTCGTCGAGCAACTTCACGATCTCCGGCCACACACCGTCCGCCAACCAGGTGCGCTGCCTCCAGCGGACCTTCCGGGGGTCGCCGAACCATGCCGGAAGATCACGCCAGAGGATTCCGGTACGCAGTCGGTAGAGCATCCCTGTGAGGGCAGCTCGCAGATCCAGCGGCGACCGGAAGTGGTGCGCCCCGTACTCGGTACGGAGCAACGCTTCGACGCGAGCCCGCTGGCTGTCCGTGGGGTCCGGAGGAGCGGGTGTCCTCGTGCGCTCATGCCACTGCATCGTCAAGCACCTCGCCCCCTCCCGGTATCGAAACCCCGGATCCACGATGTCGACACGCACGTTGAGCGACTCCGTCAGGTCACGTTGCTCGGAGGGCGAAAGGGACCGAACGCCCGGAGCGGCCGCTCCCAGAACAGCCGTGAGCCGGGCGTCCCTGTCAGCTTGTCCCTCCAGCTCCGACAGCCAGTCCCGTGCGTGGACCAGGATCCGGTCAAAGGCTTCGTGCTCCGTTTCGAGCTGCCGCAACGCAGCAGCGCGGGCGCGGGGAGGGCGCGCCTGGCGCCGCAACGCGTCGAGCTCCTCCACACACTCCGCGACGAGCCGTTGCAGCGACCTCACGCGCTCACGGTGACGGATGCACCGAGCCGATACCTCCGAAGAAGTCGGCATCATCGGCCTGCGGTGCGCCGGAATGGCGGCCAGAAGAGCGCTGACGTGCCTCGCCACCTGTTCCTCCGCACGATCGGCGGGCAGGAAGGCACAACCGCACGTGATCGGCGCGCCCCATCCTGAGCAGCGGTAGGTCCGCATTCCGTCCTTGCCCCGGAAAGCTCCGACGTACGACGGCCCGCACGGTCCATGGATGCGCCCACTGAGCAGGTATTCCCCGTTGGGTTTCCTGCGCGGCCTGGCCATTGCCGCCAGCACTCCCTGAAGGCCCCTGATCCGATCCTCCGAGAGGATGCGGGGCAGCGGGATCACCACACTCTCGCCGTGTACAGGACGCCCATCGCTACGGAGCCTTGTGCAGTTGCCCTTCGACTGCCTGTCGACGCGTCGGAAGACCCCCCCCCCCGAGGAACGTTCCACTCTTCAAGCGGCGACACAGGTTCGACGGCGTCCAACGCTTGCCGTTTCGAGTGAGGGCACCGCGGTTGTTCAACTCGTTCGCAAGGTCCGTGAGACCGTTCACGCCGTCGATGACGAGGTCGGCGATGAGTTTCACCACCGGTGCTTCGGCCGGATCCACTTCGAGAGTCGACCCGAACGCACCCCTCCCGCTGATCCGACAACCGTAAGGGGCCGGTCCGCCCGGCCATCCTCCGTCCGCCGCCTTCAACTGCCGTCCCGCCTGAGTGCGGGCGGCAATACGTCGGTAGTCCGTCTCGACCGCTCGTGCCAGCCTGTCGATGGTGAGCCACCTTTCGAGGCCCGGTTCCCCAGGGGCTCAGCGCAGCACAACACCTGCGCCCCGGCGTCCTCGATCTGCCAGAGGCAGCGCCAGACAGCCGCCTCCGTCCGCCCCAAACGGTCCGTACGGTGAACCACGACGTGTTTGACGCGCCCCAGACCGATGTCCTGGAGCAGCGCGTTCAGTCCCGGACGGGAGTACGTCGCCCCTGACTCGCCGATGTCTTCGCGGGATTCGACGAGACGCCACGTTTTCTGCTGCTCCAGGAAAGCGCGAATGGCTTGCTCCTGGGCCGGGATTCCGTATCTGCCTTTCTGCTCGGTGGTTGAAACTCGCGCATATGAGGCGACATCGATGGTTTGCATCCGTCACCCCTTGCCATCCATGCACGGGGCAGCACCTTGATACTTGTCAGTCCCTCTCAGACTGGCCAGACCCCAGGGTGTTGGCGCACCGCTTGGGTCATCCATGAACAGCAAAAACGTACGGAGTCCACGCCTGTGCCGCACAAACAATCCCGGCCCTTCACCCATATGAATTACGCGGGTGAAGGGCCGGGCGCCACCATCGGCACGGCAGAAAACGGCCGATTGGCTAACTGATTCGCACGGGGTTGACTACATCTGCCACCAGGACCAGCAAGGTAATGCAGACGAAGACCCCGGCCACCACATAAGCCACCGGCATCAGCTTCGCCACGTCGAACGGGCCCGGGTCCGGGCGGCGCAGGACCTTGGCCAGGTTGCGGCGCAGTGACTCCCACAGGGCGCCCGCGATGTGGCCGCCGTCCAGCGGGAGGAGCGGGAGCATGTTGAAGAGGAACAGGGAGAGGTTGAAACCGGCCACCAGCATCAGGGCCATGGCCAGCTGCTCGGTCGGCGGGATGTCCAGGGTGAAGATCTCGCCGCCCACGCGGGCCGCGCCGACCACGCCCATCGGGGAGTCCGCCTGGCGCGGGGCGCCGTCGAAGGCCGCGTCCCACAGGGCCGGGATCTTGCCGGGCAGGCTCACGATCGAGTCGACGGCCTCGCCGACGCGGTCGCCCATCCAGGTCAGGGACTCGCCGAAGTCCTGGCGGACGATGCCGGTGGCGGCGCTGAAGCCCAGGAAGCCGGCGGTGACGTACTGGCCCTGGACGATCTGGCCGCTGGAGTCCTTCTTGGCGACCTGGTTGGTGGCGATCTTCGCGTGCAGGGTGACGTCCTGGCCCTTGCGGTCGACGACGATCGCGACGTCCTTGCCGGGGGTGGACCGGATCAGGTCGGAGAGCTGGTTCCAGCTGGTCGTCTGCACCCCGTTGAAGGAGACGATCTTGTCGCCGGCCTTCAGGCCCGCGGCGGCGGCCGGGGAGGCGGCGTCGGTCTTCTTGCAGGTGTCGCGGTTCTGGCTCTGGGCGATCACGCACTGGGAGACCGAGCTGACCGTGGTGGTCTGCTGGCTGATGCCGAAGCCCATCAGGACGGTGAGGAAGAGCGCGACCGCGAGGATCAGGTTCATGAAGGGGCCCGCGAACATCACGATCACGCGCTTCCAGGGGGCGCGCGTGTAGAAGAGGCGGGTCTCGTCGCCGGGCTGGAGTTCCTCGAAGGCGGCCGAACGGGCGTCCTCGATCATGCTGCGCCAGGGTGAGGTGGAGCGGGCTGTGACCCGGCCGTCGGCGCCCGGCGGGAACATGCCGATCATGCGGATGTAGCCGCCGAGCGGGACGGCTTTGACGCCGTACTCCGTGTCGCCCTTGCGGCGCGACCAGATGGTCGGGCCGAAGCCGACCATGTACTGCGGGACGCGGATGCCGAAGAGCTTGGCGGTGGAGAGATGCCCCAGCTCGTGCCAGGCGATCGAGACCAGCAGGCCGATCACGAAGACGACTATGCCGAGGATCATCATCAGGGCTGTCATGCACGCGCCTCCGCGGTCGCCTTCTGCGCTGTCAGTTCCCGGGCCCGGACCCGTGCCCAGGTCTCCGCTTCAAGGACGTCCGGCACGGTCAGTGAAGTTCCCGTACGCGGGGTGCCGTGCTCCTCGACCACCCGGGTCACGGTCTCCATGATGCCGTTGAAAGGCAGCAGACCGGTCCGGAAGGCCTCGACGCACTCCTCGTTGGCCGCATTGAACACCGCCGGCGCCGTTCCCGCGAGCTCACCGACGTGCCGGGCCAGGTTCACGGACGGGAAGGCCTGGTTGTCCAGCGGGAAGAACTCCCAGGTGGAGGCCTTGCTCCAGTCGAAGGCGGGCGCCGCGTCCGGGACCCGTTCGGGCCAGCCGAGACCGATGGCGATCGGCCCCCGCATGTCGGGGGGCGTCGCCTGCGCGATCGTGGATCCGTCCGTGAACTCGACCATCGAGTGGACATACGACTGGGGATGCACGACCACCTCAATGCGGTCGAAGGGAATGTCGTAGAGGAGGTGCGCCTCGATGACTTCCAGCCCCTTGTTGACCAGGGTGGCGGAGTTGATCGTGATGACCGGTCCCATCGCCCAGGTGGGGTGGGCGAGCGCGTCCTCGACGGTGACGTGTGCCAGGTCGGCCTTGGTGCGGCCGCGGAAGGGGCCGCCGGAGGCCGTGACGACCAGCTTGCGGACGTCGGCCCGGGTCCCCGCCGCGAGCGACTGGAAGAGCGCCGCGTGCTCGGAGTCGACCGGGATGATCTGGCCGGGCTTGGCGAGCGCCTTGACCAGCGGGCCGCCGACGATCAGCGACTCCTTGTTGGCGAGCGCGAGGGTGCGGCCCGCCTCCAGCGCGGCGAGGGTGGGCGCGAGGCCGATGGAGCCGGTGATGCCGTTGAGCACGGTGTGGCAGTCGGAGGCGGCGACCCGGGTGGCCGCGTCGGGTCCGGCGAGGATCTCGGGCAGCGGTTCGCCGGGGCCGTAGAGCGTGGTGAGTGCCTCGCGCAGGTCCGGTACGACGTCCTCGCGGGCGACCGCGACGGTGCGCACCCGCAGCCGGTGCGCCTGCTCGGCGAGGAGGGCGATGCGGCCGCCGTGGGCGGACAGGGCGGTGACCCGGAAGCGGTCGGGGTTGCGCAGGACGAGGTCGATGGCCTGGGTGCCGATGGATCCGGTGGAGCCGAGGATCACCACGTCCTTCGGGCTGTCGCCTGCGAGGGGATCGTACACGAGGTGCGGGTCGGCGAGGGGTGCCGGACTGGCGGGACTGTCGGTCATCCCCCCATTGTTGCGGCAACGGGGGGCCGGGCGGACAGGGCGTCCCCTTCACGGGCGGCGGGGTAGCCTATATACGAAGGGCTCGACTGGATATACAGGGAGTGTCGCCATGGCCAAGACTCTGATCGACATCGACGAGGAGCTGCTGGCGCAGGCGGCCATAGCGTTCGGGACCAAGACGAAGAAGGACACCGTGACCGCGGCCCTGCGAGAAGGCGTCGAACGCAAGAAGCGTGCCCTCGCGCTGGCCCGGCTGGCCGCGCAGGCCGACGCGGGCGACTTCGACATCCTCCTGGACAAGGCGAACTATCGGCGATGACCACGGCCAAATACCTCATCGACACAAGCGCCCTCGTCCGGATCCTCCGGCAGCCGGCCCTCGCCCACTGGGAGAGCCCTCTCGCAGAGGGACTCGTCGCCCGATGCCCGGTGACCGAGATCGAGTTCCTCTACAGCGCCAGGAACGCTGAGAACCGCGCGCAGATGGTCGAGGACCTGGACGCCCTGTTCTGCTGGACACCCCTGGACGACCGCGCGCTGACGCGGGCATGGCGCGTTCAGGAGGAGCTGACCGCAAAGGGCCGGCACCGCTCGGCGGGGACGGTCGACCTCCTCGTAGCCGCCACCGCCGAGATACAGGGCCTCACCGTGCTGCACTACGACAACGGCTTCGAGACCATCGCGTCGGTCACCGGCCAGCCCGCCCAGTGGCTCATGCCACCGGGCAGCCTGTAGCAGTGGCCGTCCTCACCCGAACGGGCGGCGGGCGTTCTCCCGCTCGGACGGTCCCGGGGTCGCGTCCGCGATCCACGGGCCCTCGCCCGACGGGTCGACGATCCCCTGCTCCAGCCATGCGAAGGAGCCGCCGAGCACGCCCTTGACGACCTTGCGGTCCAGGTCGTCGGTGTTCGACCAGAGGCGGGTGAAGAGTTCGTCGACGCGGATGCGGGACTGCCTGCAGAACGCGTCGGCGAGCAGGTAGGCCTCGCGGCCGTGGTCGCCCTGGCGGCGCAGCAGTTCGGCGCGTACGCAGGCCGCGCTCATCGCGAACAACTCGGCGCCGATGTCCACGACCCGGCCCAGGAAGCCCTGCTTGGTCTCCATCCGGCCCTGCCAGCGGGACATGGCGTAGAAGGTGGAGCGGGCCAGCTTGCGGGCGTGCCGCTCCACGTAGCGCAGGTGCGGGGCGAGGTCCACGCCGTGCTTGAAGTCGCCGTACGACGTGGGGAGCTGGCCCGGTCCGGCGACCAGCTTCGGCAGCCACCTGGCGTAGAAGACGCCCGCGTTGGCGCCCGCCTTCGCCTTGTCCTGGAGGGACTTGTCGGGGTCGATGAGGTCGCCGGCGACCGAGAGGTGGGCGTCGACGGCCTCGCGGGCGATCAGCAGGTGCATGATCTCGGTGGAGCCCTCGAAGATGCGGTTGATGCGCAGGTCGCGCAGGAGCTGCTCGGCGGGGACGGCGCGTTCGCCGCGGGCCGCCAGCGACTCGGCCGTCTCGAAGCCGCGGCCGCCGCGGATCTGGACCAGTTCGTCGGCCATCAGGCAGGCCATCTCGGAGCCGTAGAGCTTGGCGAGGGCGGCCTCGATGCGGATGTCGTTGCGGTTCTCGTCGGCCATCTGGGAGGACAGGTCGACGACCGCCTCCAGGGCGAAGGTGGTCGCCGCGATGAAGCTGATCTTGGAGCCGACCGCCTCGTGCAGCGCGACCGGCTTGCCCCACTGCTCGCGGACCGACGACCACTCGCGGGCGATCTTCAGGCACCACTTGCCGGCGCCGACGCACATCGCGGGGAGCGAGAGCCGCCCGGTGTTGAGCGTGGTGAGGGCGATCTTGAGGCCCGCGCCCTCGGCGCCGATGCGGTTGGCGGCCGGGACCCGGACCTGGTGGAAGCGGGTGACGCCGTTCTCGATGCCGCGCAGGCCCATGAAGGCGTTGCGGTTCTCGACGGTGATGCCCGGTGAGTCGGCCTCGACCACGAAGGCCGTGATGCCGCCCTTGCTGTTCTCCGTCTTCGGGACGCGGGCCATGACGACCAGGAGGTCGGCGACCACGCCGTTGGTGGTCCAGAGCTTCACACCGTCGAGAACGTAGTCGTCCCCGTCCGGTACGGCGGTGGTGGCCAGCCGCGCCGGGTCCGAGCCGACGTCCGGCTCGGTGAGCAGGAAGGCCGAGATGTCGGTGCGGGCGCAGCGCGGCAGGAAGGCGTCCTTCTGCTCCTGGGTGCCGAAGATCTTCAGCGGCTGCGGGACGCCGATGGACTGGTGGGCGGAGAGCAGTGCGCCGACCGCCGGGTTCGCGGAGCCGACCAGGGAGAGGGCCCGGTTGTAGTAGACCTGGGTGAGGCCGAGGCCGCCGTACCTGGTGTCGATCTTCATGCCGAGGGCGCCGAGCTCCTTGAGGCCGGCGATCACCTCGTCGGGGATGCGTGCCTCGCGCTCGATGAGCGCCGAGTCGATCTTCGTCTCGCAGAACTCGTGCAGCCGGGCCAGGAACTCCTCGCCGCGCTGGACGTCCTCGTCCGCCGGGAGCGGATGCGGGTGGATGAGATCGAGCCGGAAGCGCCCGAGGAACAGTTCCTTGGCGAAGCTGGGCTTGCGCCAGTCCTGTTCCCGGGCGGCCTCCGCCACCTGGCGGGCCTCCCGCTCGGTGACGGTGGGTTTCTTGGCGGTGGGGGCGGACATTGAGGCTCACCTCGCCACGAAAGGGGCTGTTGGGACCGTTCGTTACCGACCAGTGCTACTGGATCGTTGGTACCCGAATCGGGCCCTGCCCACCAGCCCTCGCGGTCCGATCGGCTGACGCGCGGGCCGCCCCGGCGCGTTTCTCAGCCGATGTCGACGGAGTACGACGTGGTGTCCAGCCGGCCGGAGCCCTTGAAGACCTCGGTGCCGGACTCGATGCCGGAGAGGTACTTGTCGTCGCTCAGCAGCTTGCGGCGGACCAGGGCCTGGGTGAAGTCGTCGATGTTCAGGGTGGCGCTCGTGGTGTTGGCCCGGCGGACGAACGAGTAGACGTTCCAGCCGATGTCGCCCCGGTAGACGTCCCACATCGCGCCGCCGAGGCTGACGCTGCCGTACCGGGTGCCGAGCGGGCCGGCGCCGCCCTGGCGGTTGAGCCAGATCATGATCTCGTCGGTGGGCCGGTCCTGCCAGTCCGCGGTGTTCTTGGCGTGCAGCCACAGGTCGTAGGCCACGTCCAGGGTGCCGGGGCCGGAGCTGAGCGAGAAGTTCCACCTGGTGGTGACCTTCTTGCGGTCGCCGACCCGGATCGGCAGCCCCGTGGCCGCCTTGTCGACCTTCCAGCCCCAGTGCCAGCCGAGGACCGTGCTCGCGTACGACTTCACGTCCGCGTCGGTGCCCTTGCTGTTGTTCGCCCAGGTGTACGACGTCCCCCAGGAGATGGTGGAGCCCGCCCGGGAGTTGTCCCAGACGCACTGGGTGCCGGTGCCCTTGTCCTGCCCCCAGAGGTTGTTGTTGAGGTAATACTTGCCGAGCGTGACGGTGTCGAAGGCGGTGCACTTCCTGCTCGGCTCGCCGGCCTGCGCCACGGTGACGCCCGCGGCGGCGGTGAGCGCGACCGAGGCGGCCAGCAGCGTCTTCGCCGTCCGGGACAGGCGCGGTCTGCGGTGTTGCATCGGGGGGTCCTTCCGGGGGACGGTTCGGGTACGACCCTCAGACGGCCGTACGACCTCTTTGTGGCCGCCGCCCCCTGGAAAGGTTGCCGAGGCCGTCCCGGCAATTCGTTGTCGAAGCGCTTCGACAACCTATGGACACCCACTCGCACTGAAGCTACTGTCGAACCACCCTCACTCGCCACCTGTCAGCAATGCGCACTGTCGAAGCGCTTCACAAAGCTTGGAGAGCTGGATGGTCACCCTCGCCGAGGTCGCCCAGCACGCCGGAGTCTCGGCGAGCACGGTGAGCTATGTCCTCAGCGGCAAGCGGTCCATCTCCACCATCACCCGGCAGCGGGTCGAGCAGAGCATCCGGGAGCTGGGCTACCACCCGAACGCGGGCGCCCGCGCCCTGGCCAGCAGCCGGTCGAACATCATCGCGCTGATGATCCCGCTGCGTACGGACATGTACGTGCCGGTGATGATGGAGATCGCGATCGCGGTGGCCACCACGGCCCGCGCGCACGGCTACGACGTCCTGCTGCTCACCGGCGAGGAGGGTCCGGACGCGGTGCGCCGGGTGACCGGCAGCGGGCTCGCCGACGCCATGATCCTGATGGACGTGGAGCTGGAGGACGAGCGGCTGCCGCTGCTGCGGCAGACCGATCAGCCCTCCGTGCTCATCGGTCTGCCCGCCTCCACCTCCGGGCTGACCTGCGTCGATCTCGACTTCGGGGCGACCGGCGCGCTCTGTGTGGAGCACCTCGCGAAGCTCGGTCACCGCGACATCGCTGTCATCGGCGAGGCCCCGGCCGTCTACGAGCGGCACACCGGCTTCGCCGAGCGCACCCTGGACGGACTGCGGTCCCGGGCCCGGGAGCTGGGCCTGCGGGTGCTGCACCGGCCGTGCGAGGGCGGGTACGACGCGATGGCCGCCACGCTGGCCCGGATCTTCGACGAACGTCCGGGCACCACGGGCCTGGTCGTCCAGAACGAGTCCGCGGTGGAGCCGCTGCTCGCGCTGCTGCGCCAGCAGGGCCGGGCCGTGCCGGAGGACGTGTCCGTGGTCGCGATCTGCCCGGACCAGGTCGCCGTCCAGGCCTCGGTGCGGCTGACCTCGGTCGCCATCCCCGCGCAGGAGATGGGCCGGTACGCCGTGGAGCACCTGGTCGCCAAGCTGGACGGGCGGGGCAGCGAGGAAGTCGTGCTGATCGCACCCGAGTTGACGGTACGGGCGAGCACGGGACCGGCGCCGGCCGGGTCCTGACCCCTTTGCAGTGCCCCGCCCTTTTGGGGGCACCCCTCTGTCTGCACTCCTTCAGGAGCACGTGACATGAATCAGTCTGCCCGAATCCAGTCCGCCGACGACCAGCCCAAGGTCAGCCTCGCGCAGTCCTCCCCCACCGTCGGCACGTTCCGGGAGCGGGACGGGGCCCTGGAGTGGAGCGGCCGCCAGGAGACGCTGCGCATAGAGCCGTGGGGGCCGGACGCGGTCCGGGTGCGCGCCCGGCTCGGCGGGCCGGTCCTCGAAGGACTGCCCGGCGCCCTGCTCGACGCGCCCCCCGCCACCGGTTCGACCGTCAGGATCGCCGACGGGGAGGGCCGGTTGACGGTCGGCGCACTGACCGTCGAGGTGTCCGCCGAGGGCCTGGTCCGCTTCCTGCGCAGCGAGGACCACTCGGAGGTGCTGGCCGAGGAACGCGCCCACTTCTGGTGGCCCGGCTCCCGCCTCTACACCGCGGTCGGCAACGGCTACCACCGCCTGGAGCAGCGGTTCGCCGCCTACGAGGGCGAGAAGCTGTTCGGCCTGGGCCAGCACCAGCACGGGCGCCTGGACCAGAAGGGCCTGGTCCTGGACCTGGTCCAGCGCAACGCCGAGGTCTCGATCCCGGTGCTGGTCTCCAGCCGCGGCTACACCCTGCTCTGGAACAACCCGGCGATCGGCCGCGTCGAGCTGGCCGGCAACGGCACCCGCTGGGTGGCCGACTCGGCCCGCCAGCTCGACTACTGGATCACCGTCGGCACCCCGGCCGACGGGCAGCGCACCTACAGTGCGGTGAGCGGCCGTTCGCCGATGCTGCCGGAGTGGGCGGCCGGCTTCTGGCAGTGCAAGCTGCGCTACCGCACCCAGGACGAACTCCTCGCCGTGGCCCGCGAGTACAAGCGCCGCGGCCTGCCCATCTCCGCGATCGTCTGCGACTTCTTCCACTGGACCCACCTCGGCGAGTGGAAGTTCGACCTCAAGGAGTGGCCGGACCCCGCCGCGATGGTCCGCGAACTCGACGAGCTCGGCATCAAGCTGGTGGTGAGCGTCTGGCCGTCGGTATCCCCGCTGTCCGAGAACCACGCGGTGATGGAGCAGCGCGGCTACTTCATCGGCACCCAGTACGGCCCGACGGCGCACGCCGACTGGCCGGACAAGGAGGTGGCGTCGGCCGTCCAGGTCGCCTTCTACGACGCCACCAACCCGGAGGCCCGCCGGTTCGTGTGGTCGAGGGTCAAGGAGAACTACCTGGACCCGTACGGCATCACGGCCTTCTGGCTGGACGCCTGCGAGCCCGAGCTGAAGCCGGGTTTCCAGGAGAACCTGCGCTACTGGACCGGCCCAGGACTGGAGGTCGGCAACAGCTACCCCGCCGAGAACTCCCGGACCTTCCACGAGGGCCTGCGGGCCGAGGGCGAGGAGGTCGTCACCCTCAACCGTTCGGCGTGGGCGGGCAGCCAGCGGTACGGGGCCGCGCTGTGGTCCGGCGACATCGGCACCGACTTCACGACCCTGCGCCACCAGATCGCGGCCGGCCTCAACACCGCGCTCTCCGGCATCCCCTGGTGGAACACCGACATCGGAGGCTTCCACGGCGGCGACCCGGACGACCCGGCGTACCGCGAGGTGATGGTCCGCTGGTTCCAGTTCGGCGCGCTCTCCCCGCTGATGCGCCTGCACGGCTTCCGCGACCCGGGCACGCCGCTGGGCCCCGACATGACCGGCGGCCCGAACGAGGTGTGGTCGTACGGCCCGGAGGCGGGCGCGATCCTGGAGAAGTACCTGCGGCTGCGCGAGCGCCTGAAGCCGTACGTCCTCCGCGTCATGCGGGAGGCCCACGAGGAGGGCCTTCCGGTGCTGCGGCCGCTGTTCCTGGAGTTCCCCGAGGACCAGGCGGCCTGGACGGTCGACGACGCGTACCTCTTCGGCCGCGACCTGCTGGTGGCACCGGTGCTGACGGCGGGCGCCACGGTCCGCACGGCGTACCTGCCGGCGGGCGCCCGCTGGACGGACGCGTGGACGGGCGAGTCGTACGAGGGCGGTGCACCGGTGACGGTGGACGCGCCGCTGGACCGTATCCCGCTGTTCCTGCGCGACGGGGCGGAACTCCCGGTCGCGGAGTAGTGCGGCCGGATCGCGACGCCTCCCGTTACCGGCCGGTAAATGTCTCAACTCGGCAGTGTGGTCGGGCAGTTGGAGGGGGTAGTCAGTATCCCCTCCGCTGTCCCCCCACGAAGGGTCCCGCTGCCGTGCCCTCAGCTCCGATCCCCCTCACGCTCGCCAACCTGCTCCTCGGACCCGGCTTCCGGGCCCGCCGCACCCCGGACCGGGCCTTCGACCGGCTGCTCGCCGCGGCCGGTCCGGCGGACGGCGACGAACGCTTCACCGACGGCTTCCGCCACCTGCTCCGATGTTGGGCGGGAGCCGAGCGTCTGACCCCGGTGGGCTGGCTGTCCGCACGCGGGCACGTCGGCCGGCACCTCGCCAACCGCGCCCGGATCCGCCGGCTGCTGGCCGAGCACCCCGGGATCGAGCGGGAGCCCGTCGAGCGCCCGGTGTTCGTGGTGGGCCTGCCGCGCACCGCCACCACGCTCACCCACGGCATCCTCTCCCTCTCCGCGGACCACCGCTGCCCGCAGCTGCGGGAGCTGCTGACCCCGGGCCTGGACGACGGCCCCGGGGAACGGGAGGAGGCGATCACGACCGCCCGTCGCCTGGTCGGCGGCATCAACCTCTTCGCCCCGGGCTTCCGGCACATCCACAACCTGCGTCCCGAGGGCCCGGAGGAGTGCACCTTCGCGCTGCCGCACACGGTGATGCCGCTCTCCCAGGCGGTGATCCCCGAGTACCTGCCCTGGCACGAGACCCATGACTTCGGCGCCGACTACCGCTACCTCAAGCAGATCTACCAGGTCCTCCAGTACGGCCGCCCGCGCCGCCGCTGGGTGCTGAAGTCGCCGCTGCACCTGGAGAACCTGGACGCACTGCGCACGGTCTTCCCGGACGCCACGATCGTGTGGACGCACCGCGATCCGGCCACCGCCGTGGCCTCCTTCTGCAGCCTGGTCGAGCACGGCATGGCGGTGAACACCCGCCCCCTCGACCTGGACTGGATCGGCGCCATCTGGCTCCGGCTGCTGGCCCGCTCGGCCGCCCGCGGTCTCGCGTCCCGCGCCGGCATCCCCCGCGAGTCCCTCGTCGACGTGCCGTACTCCTGGCTGGGCGCCGACCCGGCCGCGGGCGCCCCGAAGCTCTACGCGGCCGTCGGCGCCCGCTGGACCGACGCCGACGCGGCCCGCCTCCCGGCCGTCGCCGCCCGCCCCAGGGGGACCCGCGTACACAGCTACGACCTGGCCCGCTACGGCCTGTCCCGGGCCGACGTCGACACCGCCTTCGCGGACTACAACGCGCTGCGCGCGGAGGTCGACCGGGCCTGACGGCGCGCGGGACGGCCCCGCCGGGTCGCGGGGCCGCCCCGGTGGCTCAGCTGCTGCTGACGCTCTCGCTGTTGACGGTGAAGTCCAGACCGCCGGACGAGGACGTGATCTCGAAGCCGAACTGCAGGTCACCGATGGTGACGTTGCCGAACCAGCCCTTGGTGTCCTTGATCCACTTCAGGATCGGCAGGATGTCGATCGTGCCGGAGGTGGAGTTGGAGCTGCGGACGAACGAATAGACGTTGTTCGAGCCGTTGTTGCCCTTGTAGACGGTCCAGGTGTTGCTGCCCAGCGTGAGCGTGCCCTGCGAGGTGCCGAGCGGGCCGACGGCGCCGGTCTTGTTGACCCAGAGCATGATCTCGTTGGCGTAACCGGTGTCCCAGATGTCGTACGACGTGTTGTACGCGCCGGACGACGGGACGGTCACGTTGTAGCTGCTGGTGAGCGATCCGAGCGAGGTGATCGTCTTGTTGATCACCTTCTTGGCGTTGGGGTACGCCTTGATGCCGCCGGTGTTCGGGTGGTTGGCGTTGACGCCCCAGTTGGTGCCGGAGTTGGCCCAGATGCACTGGGTGCCGGCACCGGAGCCCCAGATGTTGTTGTAGAGGGTGTAGCCGTTCAGCGTGGTGTTGCCCCACTGGTCGCAGGAGCTCCAGACGGCGGCCGAGGCGGGGGCCGCGGCGAGGCCGACGGTGGCGCCGAGGGCGAGCGCGGGGGCGATCAGGGCGGTGACGGCCCTGCCGAGCGTGCGTGATGCCATGGTGTCCCTTCCATGGGTGGGGGGAGGTGCGGTGGCTACCACGTCCCCGGGGTGAGGACGTGGTCTTCTCCGGCGACGAGGTCGAGCGGCCGACGGCCGGAGGAAGTCCACAGGTCGACGCGGAGCGTCCGGTGCGGCTTGAGGACGGCCCGCGCGCCGTCGGGGGTCCAGTCGAGGTCGAGTCCGGCTCCGAAGCGGGTCCGGATGCCGTGCAGCCGGCCCTGGCGCAGGGCTGCCGGGAGCGCGGGGAGCAGGACGAGCCGGTCCGGGGTCGACTGGACGAGGGCCTCGACGAGCACGGCGGGCAGGGTGTGTGCGGCGTCGGCGTTGTAGACGTCGCGGTGCGGGTAGTGGGCGCTCATCAGCGAGGCGTGGAAGAAGTCGCCGGACAGGACCCGGTCGAGGGCGGCGCCGACCCGTGCGCCGTCGCGCAGGCGGGCCGCGACGAGCGCGTGGTGGAGGTGGCCGTGGGCCGAGTCGTTCTCGGCGCCGCGCAGTTCGAGCGCGCGGTGGGCGGCGGCCGCGAGCTCCGGGGTGTCGTAGGGGGTGATCTCGTCGAGCGGCCAGACGCCGTAGAGGTGGCTGAGGTGGCGGTGGTCGTAGGTGTCGTCGAGGCCGGGCCAGGCCCATTCGGCGAGCGCGCCGTCGGCGTTGGTCCGGTGCGGGGGCAGCCGGTCGGCGAGGGTGCGCCAGCGGTCGGCGTCCGGGCCGGGGTGGTAGTCGGCGGCGGTGTGCAGGGCGTGCCGGGCGGCGGAGAGGTCCATCGCCGCGTTGACCGTGCCCCAGCTCGCGTTCGCGGGCCGGTTCTCGGGCGAGTAGGAGGGGACGATCACCAGGTGGCCGTCGGCGTCGGTCCGGGTGAGGAAGTCCTCGTAGAACCGGGCGACTTCGGCCAGCACCGCCGCCGTGCGGGGGTCGCGCCCGCCGCGGGTCTCGTCGTGGTCGACGAGCGGCTTGAGCAGCCAGTCGGCGCCGGCCGTCCACAGGTGCAGGGGGTATTCCCGGCTGAAGTGGTAGGCCAGCCCGGACTCGCCGTCGCTGTGCGCGGGCGCGACCGCACCCCGGGCGCCGAAGACCGCGCGGGCGTTCTCCCGCCAGTCGCCGAGCTGGCGCTGGATCAGTGCGGCGCAGGCCTCGGTGACTTCGGGCAGGGCGGCAGTGGCGGCCGAGGCCGTCTGGAGGTTGACGTTGGCGTCATTGGTGAACGCGCCCGACCAGGCGGTGTCCCAGTCGCCGGTCCACAGGCCGGTCAGGCGCGGCGGGTTGAGACCGGAGGAGGAGAGCAGGTGGTAGCGGCCGGCCGCGAAGAGCCGCTCCAGGAGCGCCGCTTCGCCCGGCTTCCTGAGCAACTCGGATCCCGGCAGGGCGCGTTCGGCCGGGTCGGCGGCCAGGTCGAGGGAGACGCGGGTGTAGGCGGTGCGGTGCGGGCCGAGGTGGCGGGCGAGCAGCGCGTCGTACGACTCCTGGTCGGCGAGCAGGTCGCTCAGTGCGCGTGCCTCGGCGGTCACGTCGAGTTCGCCGGTGTGGCGGCGGACCCGGGTGAGGAGGAGGACGGACGCGGCGCCGGTGACGCGGACGCCCGGCGGGACGAGTGCGGTGCTGCCGCCGGTGACGGCGACCAGGGTGACGCCCGTGTAGGCGCGGTCGCTGCCGGGGTAGCGGGCGCGAAGGCTGAGCAGGGCACCCTCGGGGGTGCGCAGCGCGCCGTGGCCGACGCCCAGGCCGGGCGGGGCGCCGGGGAGCCGGTGGTCGAGGGCGATGTCGAGGGTGGCGGCGCCGGTGACCTGCTGCACGATCACGTCGTCCGCGCGGGAGACGAAGACCTTGCTGGTCCAGTTGGCGGCGGTGGCGGTGACCTCGCCGGTGGTGAAGTCGACGGAGCGGCGGTAGCCGTCGGTCCGGCCGTGCGGCCTGCGCAGCCGGATCTGGAAGGCGGGGTGGAAGGGCTGCACCCACTGGAGCGGACGGCCGTCGGTGAGGCTCTCGGCGGCGGCCGGCTCCCCGGCGAGCAGCCTGTCCTGCACGGCGGCGAGTTCGGCCGCCAGGCGGGGCGGGCGGGCGTGTTCGCCGCCGTTCGGGCGGACGAGGGTGTGCTGGGTGACGATGACACGGTCGTCGTCCGGATCGCCGAACACGAGGATGCCGTGGTGGCCGTTGCCGCTCAGGAAGGCGTCCTCCCAGCGGGCGGCGGGGGCCGGCTCCCAGGTGCCGTGGACGGGGCCGGTGGTGGTGTCCGTGCCGGTGTCGGCGGTGGTTTCCGTGCCGGTGCCGGTGGTCGTCATGGCTTGAGCACCGCCACTCCGTGGCGGCCGAGGACGGTCTCGCCGGTGACGGTCCTGCCGGTCAGCAGGTCTCGGTGTGTTCCCATGAGGGCGATCTTCACATCGTCGCGACCGTGGTTGAACAGGAACAGCAGCTCACCCCGCCGGACCGCCTCGACGCCCGCGGGCAGTCCGTCGAGCACCGGGCGCACCCCCGCCTCCGCCGCGATCCGGCCGAGCAGCCCGCGCAGCGCCGCCGGCTCCGGGAGCGTGGAGACGTACCAGGCACGCCCGTTGCGCAGCACGGCGGGCAGCCCGTCGAGTTCACCGCCCCGGTACGGCACCGCCGCGGAGACTCCCGGTACGGCCTCGATCTCCTCCGACCACAGGGTGCCCCGGAAGCCCTCGCACGCGACGGTCTCCCCCGCGTCCAGCGGCCACCACTCGTGCAGGGTGCGGATACCGAAGAGCTCGCGCAGCCGGGCGTCCATACCGCCGGGGCGGATCCGGTCGTCCTCGTCGGCGATGCCGGTCAGGAAGCCGCTGACCAGGGTGCCGCCGCCGCGGACGTAGCCGAGGAGGTTGCCGATCGCGGCGTCGGTGAGGAGGTAGAGCTGCGGGACGACGACCAGCTTGTAGGCGGCCAGGTCGTGTTCGGGGTGGGCGAAGTCGGTGGTGAGGTTCGCCTCCCACAGGGCCCGGTGCCAGGCGTGCAGGACGTCGGGGAGGTCCACCTCGGTGGAGAGCCGGCCTTCGTGGGCACCGGCCCACCAGGAGTCCCAGTCGTGGAGTATCGCGATCTCGGCGTCGATACGACGGCCGGTCACCTCGCCCCCGATCGCGGCCAGTTCGGAGCCGAGCCGCTTGACCTCCTGGTACGTGCGACCCTCCTCCCCCGCGTGGCTGACCATCCCGGAGTGGAACTTCTCCGCGCCCTGTCTCGACTGCCGCCACTGGAAGTAGCAGACGGCGTCCGCGCCGCGGGCCACGGCCTGCAGGGACCACTGGCGGTTGAGGCCGCGGGGCTTGGGGTGGTTCACCCCGCGCCAGTTGACCGGCCCGGCGGCCTGCTCCATGAGCATCCAGGGGCCGCGGGCCTGGGAGCGGGTGAGGTCGTGGACGAGTGCGCCGTGCTGGGCGCCCAGGGGGTCGCGCGGGTCGGGGTAGAGGTCGACGGAGACGACGTCCTCCTCGGCGGCCCAGCGCCAGGCGTCCTGGCCGGTCCACAGCGGCATGAAGTTGGTGGTCACCGGGATGTGCGGAGTGTGCCGGGCGACGATGTCCCGTTCGGCCCGGAAGCACTCCAGGAGCATGTCGGAGGTGAAGCGGCGGAAGTCCAGCACCTGGGTGGGGTTCTTCAGGTAGTGGGCGTGGCGTGGCGGCAGGATGCCGTCCCAGGTGTCGTAGCCCTGGCTCCAGAAGGCCGTGCCCCACGCGGTGTTGAGGGCGTCGAGGGTGCCGTAGCGCTCGCGCAGCCAGCGGCGGAAGGCGGCGGCTGCCTCGTCGCCGTGGTCGAAGGTGCAGTACTCGTTGTTGATGTGCCACATCGTGAGGGCGGGGTGGCCGGCGTAGCGGGCGGCGAGGTCCTCGGTGATGGCGGCGGCGTACCGGCGGTAGGCGGCGCTGGAGTGCGAGAAGTGCTGGCGGCCGCCCCACCACTCGGTGCGGCCGTCGGCGTCCCGGGGCAGGGTCTCCGGGTGCAGCCGCCCGAGCCACGGGGGCGGTGACGCGGTGGGGGTGGCGAGGACGACGCCGATGCCGTGCTGGTGCATCAGGTCCATGAGCCGGTCCAGCCAGCCGAAGTCCCGTTCCCCCGGCCGCGGTTCGAGCCGCGCCCAGGAGAAGACGCCCATGGTCACGGAGTTGACTCCGGCGGCCGTCATCAGCCGGACGTCCTCGTGCCAGCTCCCCTCGGGCCACTGCTCGGGGTTGTAGTCGCCGCCGAAGAGGATGCGGCCGCGGGTGGCGTCGGAGAGACCCGGCGGCTTCCGTGCGGCGGTCATCGGACGGGGTCCCCGTACTGGATGCCGCGCCCGTTGGTGGCCAGGTAGACCCTGCCGTACACGCGCGGGTCGCCGGTGACGGCCTGCCCGGTCCAGCCCCACTGGTGCCGGTCGTCGTTGATGCGGACCCAGGACCCGGCCTCGTCGTCGGAGCGGTGGACGGCGGTGATCGATTCGGTGGAGCCGACCAGGTACAGCGCCGGGTAGTCGGCGCCGGGCGCCGCCTTGCCGAAGCCGAGGGTGTACGCGGCCCGGCAGCCGGCGACCTTGGCGAAGGTGACGCCCCCGTCGGTGGACCGGTACAGGCCGTTCCACTTCACGCTCAGCCAGAGGTCGCCGGACCGGCCGGGGGCCGCCACCAGCTGGAACTGGCTGTCGCCGGAGGGCAGCCCGGTCGCACGCGCCGTGAACGAACGGCCACTGTCAGTGCTGGCTTGTAGCGTTCCTGTGTCGGTGTCGTACGCGTAGAAGAGCGTCGGGTCGGCCGGGTCGGCGACCGGCGTGGCGCCCTTCGGGAAGGAGGAGATCTCGGTCCAGGTGGCGCCGTTGTCGTCCGACCGGTGGGCGGGGTACTTGGTCCCGTCCCAGTGCACGAAGGACCACAGCAGCACGCTGCCGTCGGCGTTGGCGGCGATCGGCCCCGGTGCGTCGTGGGCGAGGGAGGGCTGGGCGGCGAAGGGCGCCCAGGTCCGGCCCCCGTCGTCCGAGTACGCGCCGTTGCCGTGGTCGCCCCAGCCGGTGCGGACCACGTACGCCGGCCGGCCCGCGGCCTGCGCGAGCCCCGTCGCCGACCCGAACACGGGGTTCGTGGCCATCCCGCGGGACGGAGACGCGGTGAGCCGCTCGTGGTACAGGACGCCGATGTCCCCCGAGCCGCTCAGCAGGTGTGCCTCCCCGGCCGGGGGCGACACCAGCTGAAGCACCGACGTCTCCTCCAGGCCGCGGACCTGCAGGGCCCAGTGGACCAGGTCACGGGTGCCGTAGAGGGTGGCGCCGGTGCCGTAGACGACGTGCTTCGAGTCGAACGGGTCGACGGCGACGGCCTGGATCCACCACCCGAACTTGGGCTCGGCGCCGCCCCAGTTCAAGAAAGGAGTCTCGGACACGTCGAAGACGGCCAAGTCCTTGAGGGACGTCCAGGTAAGGCCGCCGTCGGTGGTCCGGTAGAGGGTGTCCACGGCCGTCCACCGGTTGTTCGTCGAGACGACGACGGTGCCGGGCCGCCGGGCGTCGACGGCGACCCCGCCGTAGCCGAAGGTGTCGCCGCCGCCGGGCGGGACGGGCGTGACCTCCGTCCACCTGCCGGTGCCGGTGGCGAGCTTGTGCACGCTGCCGTCCGCCTGGCCGTTGGGGCCGGGGGCGTCGGCGTACGTCACGTACAGCTCGCGGGCGTGACGGTCGTAGGCGGCGCGGACCGGGATCCTGGCGGCGGTGCCGGTGGGCTGCCCGGGGACGGCCTCCCACGTGGTCCCGTCAGTGGTGCGGTACAGACCGACGGCGGTCGCGCCGCCGTCGCCGTCCGCCCAGCCTGCGTAGACGGCACGGCCCACGGGAACGAGGAGGCCGACGCCCTGGCCGGAGGCGGAGGGGGCGGGCGGGAAGCCGTCGGCCGCCGCCCAGGTGGCGCCCCGGTCGGTCGACTTGAGCAGTCCGTCGTGTCGCGTCCCCAGCCACAGGGTGTCGCTGTCCCGTGGGTCGACGAGGAGGCGTTCGCCCATGCCCCGGCCGTCCTCGTTGGCGCCGAGCTTCACGGCGAGGTCGGTGCGGGTCCAGGTGCTGCCGCGGTCGTCCGAGCGCAGGACCGCGCCGTTCCCGGCCCAGGACTGGGCGTACGTGCCGAGGGCCAGGTAGAGCCGGTCGGGGTGGGCCGGGTCGACGGCCATCGCCTCCACGCCGAGGAGGTTCCAGTCGTCCCAGCCGAGGTGGTCGGTGAGCGGGGTCCAGCGGGCGGTGCGGGCGTCCCAGCGGTAGGCGCCGCCGATGTCCGTGCGGGCGTAGGCGAGGCCGGGGGTGGTGGGGTGGAAGAGGACGCCGGTGACGAAGCCGGTGCCGCCGATCACCGCGTTGCGCCAGCGGTACGCCTGCGGCCGGGGCTCGGCCGCGGTGGCGGTGGCGGTCGGAAGAGCGGTGAGGGCGGCGGTTGCTGCGGTGCCGGCGAGGACGGTTCTGCGGCTCAGGGTGGGCATGGGGAACCTTCGGTGGGTTTGGTGTGTGGGCCGGGGTGGGGGCGGGGGGACGTTTACCGGCGCTGGCCGGGTGCCGCTGCGCCCACCCGCGCCGCCCCAGCGGCACGACTGCCCGCAGCCATGTAGCCCCGTAAGGGGCGCTGGGGGTCCCCCGGGCCGGAGGCTGGGGGAGGAACTGCGCGATCGGCGCCCACCGGCCCGCAGTTGACCGCCGACCGAACCGCCCCGCTTCAGAGGGCGACGGTCACCCCTTGACCGCCCCCGTCAGCATCCCCTTCTTGAAGTGCTTCTGGACGAACGGCGAGAGCACCGCCACCGGCAGCAGGGCCATCACCATCACCGCCATCTGCACGGAGAGATAGGACAGCTCGCCCGTCTTGATCGCCTGCCCCAGTCCCACCGGGGCCTGCTGCTTCTGCACCAGCTGGATCATGACGTTCTGCAGCGGCATCTTGTCCTGGTCGTTGAGGTACAGGGACGCGTTGAACCAGGCGCTCCAGTACCCGACCGCGTAGAACAGGGTGATCACGGCCAGCACCGCCCGGGACAGCGGCATGACGATCTGCCACAGGATCCGCAAGTCGCCGGCGCCGTCGATGCGCGCGCTGTCGGTCAGTTCCTGCGAGATGCCCATGAAGAACCCGCGCAGGACGAGGATGTTGAAGACGCTCACCGCGCTCGGGAGGATCAGCGCGAGGTAGCTGTCGGTGAGGCCCAGGGACTGGACCAGCAGGTAGGTGGGGATCAGGCCGGCGCTGAAGAACATCGTCGCCAGCAGCAGCATCAGGAACCAGCGGTGGCCGAGCGAGCCGATGCGCGAGAGGCCGTAGGCGCACAGGACCGACACGCTCATCGAGAACAGCGTGCCGACGACGGTGATCAGGACGGAGATGACGGTGGCCCGGGTGACCTGGCCGCCGCTCAGCAGTTCCCGGTAGGCGACGAAGGTGATGCCCTTGGGGATCATCACGAGGCCGCCCGCCTCGTCGATGGTCTTCCGGGAGGACAGGCTGGTGACGACCACGATCCAGAGCGGGAAGAGGACGGCGAGGCAGGCCAGGGTCAGGACCAGGCCCTTCCCGGCGATACCGGCCCTGCCCGGTTCCTCCTCCCAGACCGGGCGCGGCGGCGCGGCCCACCGGGACGGCGGCCGTTCCCGTACGGGAGGCTTGTCCACGACGGCGGTCATTTCTTGTACACCCCCTGCTCGCCCATGAGATGGGCCACCTTGTTGGCGGCGAGGACCAGACCGAGGCTGACCACGCCCTTGATGAGGCCGGCGGCGGCCGCGTAGCCGAAGTCCTGGTTGCGGACGCCGTTCCACCAGACGAAGGTGTCGAGGACCTCCGAGGCCCCAGGTCCTACGGCGTCGCGCTGGAGGAGGATCTGCTCGAAGCCGACCGTCAGCGCGTCGCCGACCCGCAGGACCAGCAGGAGTGCGATGACCGGGCGCAGGGCGGGGAGCGTCACGTGCCAGATGCGGCGCCAGCGGCCCGCGCCGTCCATCGCGGCGGCCTCGTAGAGGTCCGGGCTCACGGACGCCAGCGCCGCCAGGAAGACGATGATCCCCCAGCCCGCGTCCTTCCAGACGCTCTCCGCGGTGACCAGGAACTTGAAGGTCGACGGGTCGGTCATGATGTCGAGGCCGTCGTAGCCGTGCTGCCGCAGCAGCTGCGAGAGCACGCCCGCGCCGCCGAAGATCTGCTGGAAGACGGAGATGACCAGCACCCAGGAGAAGAAGTGCGGGAGGTACAGCACCGCCTGGGCGATCGCCCGTACCCGGGGCCGGACCACGCTGTTGATGAGCAGAGCGAGGGCGATCGGGATCGGGAAGAACAGCACGAGCTGCAGGAAGAACAGCACCAGGGTGTTGTTCACCGCGTTCCAGAAGGCGGAGTCGGCGAAGATCTGCTGGAAGTTCTCCAGGCCCACCCATGCGCTGTGCAGCATCGAGACGACGCCGTTGTCGCTGACGTACGGGTCGTAGTCCTGGAAGGCGACGATGTTGCCGAGGATCGGCAGGTAGTTGAAGACCAGGAGCAGCAGGACCGCGGGCAGTGTCATCAGGATCAGGGCGCGGTCGCGTCTGAATCTGAGGCGCAGGCCCAGCTTCCCCGTGTGCGCCTTCCTCTTGGTTCCGGTGGCGCCGCCGGGTGCCACCGGAGTCCTCCCCGTACCGTCGTCGTCTGCCTCGGCCCTGCTGCGAGGCACCGTGCTGTGGGACACGGCCGTTCTCCCTTGCCTCGGTGCCGGGTCAGCTCGCCGACGAACCGTTGTCGTCGAGCAGCTTCTGGTACCAGTCGCGCAGCTTGTCGCCGCCCTTGCTCTTCCATTCGGCGACGGCCTGCTGCATGTCGCTGATCTTCTTGCGGCCGCGGGTGATGTCGTCCTCCAGCGTCTCGAAGTCGTCCATGAGGTTGGCGTAGCGGGACGGCTCGGTGATCATCTGGCCGAAGAAGCTGGACTTCCTGGTGAAGGAGCCCATCCGCTGCTGCCACTCGACCTGCGCCTTGGCGACCTCGGGGAAGTCGGGGTGGGCGATGGTGGCCGCGGGGCTCGCGATCATGACGTAGGCGTTGAGGACCTCGTTGTTGCCCCGGGTGGTCTTGGTGGGCACGCCGTTCCTGACGGTGTAGTGGGTGCCCTCGACGCCGTAGTTGGTGGCCATGTACTCCTTGGTGCCGTACGGCGCGGCGGTGGTGTTGGCGACGGCCAGCACGTCGTGGATCACGGACTCGGAGGCCTTCTTGTTGACGAAGGCGAAGATCCCCGCGGGCTGTTCGGCCCAGACCTGCGGGTCGCCGCCGTCGTGGGCGTAGACGTCCATGCCCCAGATCTTGTAGTCCGGGTTCTGGGTGGCCTGTTCGGCGGTGCGGCTCCACCACTGGCTGATGTCGTTGGGGTAGATCAGGAACTCGCCGGCCGCGAACTTGGGGCCCGCGTCGGGGGCGTTCTTGCCCAGCATCGAGTCGGGGTGCACGACCCCGGCGGCGAAGAGCTTGCGGGTCCACTCCAGTGCTTCGAGGTACTCGTCGGTCTCGATGCGGTTGATCAGCTTGCCGTCGACGAGGTTCCAGCCGAGCGGCTTCTCGCTGCCGGACAGCACGCTGAACATCTGCCAGGCGGTCCATTTCATGTCCATGCAGGCCCAGCGCTTGGCCTTGGCGTTGGTGATCTCCTTGGCGAGGGACAGGAACTCGTCCGCCGAGCGCGGGACCTGGTAGCCCTCCTTGTCGAAGATGTCCTTGCGGTAGAAGGGCACGATGTTGGTGACGTACGAGGCCGGCATGGGCAGCCCGCGCAGCTTGCCGCCGAAGATGCAGCGCCGCCAGGCGTCGGTCGGGATGGCGGCGAGGTTCGGGTAGTCCTTCACCTTGTCGCCGGACAGGTACGGCCCCAGGTCGGCGAACTTGCTGATGATGGCGGTGGGTATCTTGCCGCCCATGTTCCAGTTCGGGATGACGACGACGTCCGGCACGTCGCTGGAGGCGAGGACCGCGCCGAGCTTCTGGTCGTAGGTGTTGCCGTCCTGGTTCTGCCACTCGACGTCGACGCCGATCATGTCGTTCATCGCGTTGTAGTAGGGGTTGTCCTGCTTGGGCGGGGAGCCCCAGAACGGCGACATGACGGTGACCTTGCCGCCCTTGCCGAGCTTCTTCGGGACCGAGGTCTTCAGGGTCGCCAGGTCGAGCTTGGCGGTGAAGCCGATCGAGGAGCCGTTCTTCGACGGGATGTCCGGGGTCACCACGTTGTTGGCGACGTACGACGGCAGCAGCTTCTTCGCGTCCTTGCCCGAGGAGGAGCCCCCTCCCGACCCGCTGTCCGACGCCCCGCAGGCGGCGAGCAGCGGCATTCCGCCCGCCACCGCTGCGGTGGCGACTGCCGTGGAGGCGAGGAAACTTCTCCGGCTCGGCCCGGAGGGGGCGGAAGCGGCGTTCGGCGTCATTGCGTCAACCCTTCGTGGCGCACCAGGACACCCGGCGGTGGCCGTCGGCTGCGGTGTCTTGAGTGGAACTGGCTGAGCGGAAGCGATCCTCCGACCACGGCCGTACGTCCCTGGGGCGGACGGGGCCGGTCGGCCGGCCGGTGGTCGCCGGTCGGCCGGTGGTCGCCAGTCGGCTGGTCGACGGGCGGGGCGGTCGGCTAGTCGAAGCGCTTCGATGTTGCTGCGAGGTTAAGTGAACACCCGGGGGTGCACAAGGGTCGCTCCCAAGATTCCTCCGAGGTCGTGGGGATGACCTCTCCTTATGTGCCGCTTGAATTTTCGGTGAGCGTCTCTTGACACCCGACGGTGCGTCGAATGAGCATCGAAGCGCTTCGAAAGCTCCGCGTCGCTCCATCGCAAGGGGAACCGCACGTGACCGCTCAAACGCCGCCCACGCCGCCTTTCCGCGATCCTCGCCTGCCGTTCGCGAAGCGCATCGACGATCTGCTGGCCCGGCTCACCCTGGACGAGAAGGTCTCCTTCCTGCACCAGTTCGCACCCGCCGTCGAGCGGCTGGGCATCGCCGCCTTCCGCACCGGGCAGGAGGCCCTGCACGGGGTGGCCTGGATGGGCCCGGCGACGGTGTTCCCGCAGGCGGTGGGCCTGGGCGCGACCTGGAACACCGAGCTCGTCCGGCGGGTCGGCGAGGCCGTGTCCAAGGAGGTCCGGGCGATGCGGGCCCGCGACGACCGGGTCGGCCTCAACGTCTGGGCGCCGACGGTGAACCTGCTGCGCCACCCGCTCTGGGGCCGCAACGAGGAGGGCTACTCCGAGGACCCGAAACTGACCTCCGCCATCGCCACCGCCTACACCCGCGGCCTGCGTGGCGACCACCCGGTGTACTGGCGCACGGCCCCCGTCCTGAAGCACTGGCTCGCCCACAACAACGAGACGGACCGCGCCACTTCCTCCTCCTCGGTGCGCCCGCGCGTCCTGCACGAGTACGACCTGCGCGCCTTCAGGGAGACCGTGGAGGCGGGCGCGGTGGCCGGCGTGATGCCCGCGTACAACCTGGTCAACGGCCGCCCCAACCACGTCTCCCCGTACCTGCGCGAGCAGTTGCGGACCTGGACGGACGAGGAACTGCTGGTCTGCTCGGACGCCGGTGCGCCCAGCAACCTGGTCGACCACGAGCACTACTTCGCCACCCACGAGGAGGCGACCGCGGCCGCCCTGCTGGCCGGCGTCGACAGCTTCACCGACCACGGCACGGACAGCTCGCAGATCATCGCGCGGGTCGACGGGGCCCTGGCCCAGGGGCTGCTGACGGAGAAGGACATCGACACGGCGGTCCGCCGCCAGCTCTCGGTCCGCTTCCGCCTCGGCGAGTTCGACCCGCACGACGATCCGCACCCGGGTGCCGCCGCGTTCGACACCCCGGCCCACCGCGCCCTCGCCCAGGAGGCGGCCGAGCAGACGGTGGTCCTGCTCAAGAACGACGGCGACCTGCTGCCGCTCGCGTCCGACGCCCGGATCGCCGTGGTCGGTCTGCTCGCCGACGAGTGCAAACTCGACTGGTACAGCGGCACGTTGATCCACCGCGCCACTCCCCTGGAGGGCCTGTACGAGCGGTTCGGCGCGGAGCGCGTGGAGTTCGCGGAGGGGGTGGACCGGGTCCGCCTGCGGCTCGCGGACGGCTCCTTCCTGCACGTGCCGGCCGCCCCCGAGGCCGCCGACGAGGCGCGCGGTGCGGCCGGCGCCCTGGACCCGGCGCTGCTCGCGGGCCGCACGGACCTGCCCCCGCTGACCACCGACGCCACCGGCACCGAGTTCGCCCTGGCCGACTGGGGCGAGGGCGTCCTCACCCTCCGTGCCCCGGACGGCCGGTACCTCTCCGTCGCCGAGGACGGCTTCGTCCGGGCCTCCGCGGACCAGCCCGGCGGCTGGGTCGTCCAGGAGACGTTCCGCCTGGAACCCCACGAGAACGGTCACCTCCTCCGGCACCTCGGCACGGGTCGCCACGTCTCTGTCGCCGCCGACGGGGTGAAGGTTGCCGCCGAAAACGCCTCGATCTTCGAGTTGATCATCGTCGAACGCGGTACGGACGCCGTCACCAGGGTGGCCGCCGCGGCCGACGCGGTCCTGGTGGTCGCGGGCAACGACCCGCACATCAACGGCCGCGAGACCGAGGACCGTACGACCCTGGCGCTGCCCCCGCACCAGGAGCGCCTGCTGCGGGCCGCCCGCGCCGCGAACCCGCACACGGTGCTGGCGCTGGTGTCGTCGTACCCGTACGCGGTGGACGCGGCCCGGCTGCCCGCCGTGCTCTGGACGGCCCACGGCGGCCAGGCGGCGGGCACCGCCCTCGCCCGCGTCCTGGCCGGAGACGTCTCCCCCGCGGGCCGCCTCCCGCAGACCTGGTACGCGGCCGACGCCGACCTTCCCGACCTGCTCGACTACGACCTGCTCGGCGCCCGCCAGACGTACCTCTACTTCGAGGGCACCCCGCTGTTCCCCTTCGGCCACGGCCTGTCGTACGCGTCCTTCTCCTACGCGGACCTGGCGACCGAGGTGACGGACGGAACGCTCCGGGTCTCCTTCACGGTCGCCAACACGGGTGCCGTAGCGGCGGACGAGGTGGCCCAGTTCTACACCCGGGCCGTCGAGCCGTCGGCGGTACGCCCGCGCCGCGAACTCCTCGCCCACCGCCGGCTCACCCTCGCGCCCGGCGAACGAACCGCGCTGGCCTTCGAAGTCCCGCTCTCCGCTTTCGAGTTCTGGGACGTGGCCCGCAGCGGACGGCGCCGCGAACCGGGCCCGTACGACGTCCTGGTCGGCGCGTCCAGCGCGGACATCCGCCTCCGTACGACGGTGGTCCTCGACGGCGAGCCGACCGCGCCGCGGGCCCTCACCTCCGGATCCGGCCTGGAACCGGCGGACTTCGACGAGCAGTCGGGCATCGCGATCGTGGACCGCACCCGGACGGCGGGCGACGCGGTCACGCCCGCGGGCGACGGCACGGGCGAACTCGTCTACCGGAACTGCGACTTCGGCACCGGTACGACGGAGGTCACGGCCCGGGTGGCGGGCCGGGGCACCCTGGAACTGTCCCTCGACGGCGCCCCGCCGCTGGCCGTACTCACCCTCGACGAGCCGACCGCCGACGCGTACACCTACACCGCCCTCACGGCCCCCCTCGCCGCCGAGGGCGTGCACGACCTCCACCTCGGACTGCGCGGCCCGCTACGGATCGCGCACGTCGGCTTCTCCGGTTGAGGGTCCGGAACAGCCGACACAGCGAAGGGCCCGGCACCGTACGACATCGGCGCCGGGCCTTTCCGCGATCTTCATGTCCGAACGGCTCGTCGTCTCCTCGACGGTCCGTCCGAGTCCGGCGACGCGGCCAGTAGAACCGGCTGACGGACATGTCCTCCCGAGAGATCCGCATGCCCCTCGGCGAGGTCGTCGCAGTACTGCGGGACCTGAACGAGTTCGCTGCTTCCCTCGACCGACTCGGATCCCGCCAGACATCCGGAACCGCCGACGAGTACACCGTCGGCAAATTCATCGCCGACCGGGAGGTCGCTCGGCGATTGGCCCGCGCCCGAGGCATCATCAGCGTCGCGCTGGATGCACAACTGAGCGAGGAAGACAACGCCGAGATCGACGCCCTGTGCGACCAGGGACGCTTCTACGGCACGGACAGCTCCATCAGCCCCCTGACCGGTCCAGCTGAGACAGCAGTGCATCGGGCCGGACCAATCGAGGCAGGGATCAGGCCGGCCCAGCACCTGGTACTTGACCAGCAAGATCACGATCTGCAACTGGAGTATTCAGTCGGGTCGCCCGGGGGAATCTCACCCCCGGGCTCCCACGGAACCGTACGTGACAGTCTCCCGTCATACGGCTCTTGTCGTTCTGGGCCTCGCCCCTGCCGGGGCCGCCCAGGTCCAGTGAGCGAAGTACTTCGGGCGCTCCGTGTGGCCTCGGGCCAACCGTCGCAGGGCTTGTTTCGTCCCGATCCGGTACTTCTTCTGGATCCACCGCAGCAAGTAGGTGTTGATGCGGTCGAGCAGCGGATACAACGCTGAGCGGTAGAAGCGCCCGTAGTAGTTCATCCATCCCCTGACCACCGCATTGACCGTCCGTGCCAGGTCAGATGAGTCCTGCGCCGTGCGCCGGTGCAGTCTCCAGGACCGCACTGTCCTGCTCAGCCTCTTCAGGGCTTGGTTACTGATCGCGGGTAGGAACGCGGTGGACATCACCCCGTGTCTGTCCTTGGCTCCTCGTGGCCGGAACGTGAACCCCAGGAACGTGAACTCGGTGACCGCAAACCGGCCCCGGCGGTTGTCGTCCTTGCAGTACACGATCCTGGTCTTGTCCGGATGCAGCTCCAGACCGGCCTCGGCCATCCTGGACCGCAGCGCGGCCAGGACCCGTTCCGCTTCCGCCAGGGTGCGGCAGTGCACCACCGCATCGTCGGCGTACCGCTCGAACGGGCAGCCCGGGTACTCCCGGACCATCCACGCGTCGAACGCATAGTGCAGAAACAGGTTCGCCAGGACGGGCGACACCGCAGAACCCTGTGGCGCGCCCTCCACCCTTTCCGTCGTGGACCCGTCGGACAGGCGCAGCCCCGCGGCCAGCCACCGCTTGGCATACAGCACCACCCAACGGGCGTCGGTGTGCGCCTCGACCGCGGCCACCACCTTGTCCCACGGGACGGTGTCGAAGAACTTCCGGATGTCGAACTCGACCACCCAGTCGAACCGCCAGCACCGCTCCCGGCAGGACGCGACGGCGTCCAGTGCCGACTTGCCCGGCCGATATCCGAAGGAGTCCGGGTGGAAGATCTGCTCCACCCGCTCCGACAGATGTCCGGCCACCACCGTCTGCGCGACCCTGTCAGCGACGGTGGGCACCGCCAGCACCCTGGTGCCACCCCCGCTCTTGGGGACCGGCACCGCTTTGACGTCCGGCGGGAAGTACGTGCCCGACGACATCCGGTTCCAGACCTTGTACAAGTTGTTCTTCAGGTCCCTGTCGAACGCCTCGACCGACACCCCGTCCACCCCGGACGAGCCCTTGTTCCCTCTCACCTTCATCCAGGCGTCCCACACCTCCTGCTTGGAGATGTCGAACGGCTTGGCCGACGCTTTCAACTCGTCCATTCCGATCCTCCCGGAGAACTTCCGGTTGACCGAACAAACCAGTCACGAACGACCCGGCCCCTTCGCTCCACCCCGATTACCGGGGCTTCCCCACTACTACGAGCCGGTCCGCCGGCGCGCCGCGCGATGGTACTCAACACCCGGCCGGACGACTTCCGCACCGGGCTCTCCCTGTCGCCCCGGCCGCTGAGCCAGGGCAGTATCGCCACACGCCTTCCCACGTTCCGCACGGAAGCCGCAGACCGGGCTCGCGCCGCCTTCATGCCGGACACCGCCTGGCCAATAAGCGGTCACCCGCCAGGCTCATCCCGGGATCCTGAAGTCACCCCGGTTTCGATGTCACTTACTACTTACGACACGTCATCAGCGGTTCACTCGCGTTCGCCTTCCCGGGCCCCACCTGACGCCTGGCCGGCGCCTTTTCCCCGGACGCTCACCACGACGGTCTTCAGCCAACGCAGCTCGGGGCGGTTTGACGCCTCCCACCGCAGGGCGACGCCGAAGGGCCAAGACCTTCATCTTCCGCACAGCACCACATCAAGTAGGGTCTCTGCCTACATCAACCTCACTCTCAGTGTTCGTGGCACACCTCCAGCCGTAGATCGCTGGTGCGGCGTCCGACCGACTGCGCCTACGGGTGCGTGTCCGTGATCGCGATGACCTCGTCGAGGCGGTCCAGGGCAGCCTGCAAGTCGTCGACCTTGGCCTGGATGCGGTCCCGCTCGGAGCGCAGCATGGCTCGTTGCTCGGGGTCGGTGTGCCCGGAGTCCCAGCACGGAAGGAGTTCCGTGATCCTTCGGCTGGTCAGGCCGGCGGCGAACATCTGCTGGAAGAAGCGGACCAAGGTGACGGCATCCTGCTGGTACAGGCGCTGGCCGGACGGGCTGCGCTCGGCGGTGAGCAGCCCCTGCTGCTCGTAGTAGCGCACGGCGCGTACCGAGACGCCGGCACCCCGCGCCACCTCGCCGATGCGGATCAGCCGCTCGCCCGCGGCCTCCGTGACGGTCATGGCGATTCCTCTCCCCCGGCCCCGATGATCAGCACTTGCCTCTGACGTTAGCGTCAGGTTCTAGCGTACGGGGCATGGACATCACCAACTCAGTTGCCCTTGTCACCGGAGCCAACCGCGGCCTGGGCCGCGCCTTCGCCCAGCGCCTGCTCGAACGGGGCGCCCGCAAGGTCTACGCGACGGCCCGCCGACCGGAGACCGTGGACCTGCCCGGGGTCGAGGTGCTGCCCCTGGACATCGCCGATCCCGCATCCGTGAGGGCCGCAGCCGAGGCCGCCCCGGACGTCTCGCTGCTCATCAACAACGCGGGGATCCAGACGGGGACCGACCTGGTGACCGGTTCGCTGGACGCGGTGCGGCACGAGCTGGAGACCAACATGTTCGGCCACCTGGGAATGATCCGGGAGTTCGCGCCGGCGCTCGCCAGGAACGGCGGGGGCGCGATCGTCAACGTCCTCTCCGCCATGTCGTGGTTCGGGGGCAAGGGCGCCAATGCCTACCATCTGACCAAGGCCGCCGCCTGGGCCATGACCAACGGCGTCCGCCTGGAACTCGCCGAGCAGGGCACGCTCGTCACAGCCGTGCACCTCGGCCTGGCCGACACCGACATGGCCGCGGGCTGGCCCGTGGCCAAGATCGCGCCGTCGGACCTGGCCGACGCGGCGCTCGACGGTGTCGAGGCGGGCGCCGCCGAGGTCCTCGCCGACCAGTGGAGTCGGGACGTCAAGTCCCGGCTGCCGCTGGCGCCGGAAGAATTCAACGCCGCGATGGACCGCGCCCTGGCAGCGCTAACGGCGGCATGAGGGGCCCCTCGGGGCGCACTGCCTTCGGTCGGTTGCTTCTGAGGTCGGTCGATTCATACTCCATCCGCAGTCGTGGATCTTCGTGCTGTGGCCTCGCGTCGGCGGTAGTGGCAGTCGCGGGCGCGGTCCTGGTGTCGACGACGCCATAGGGACCAGTGCAGGCGATGGTCGCGTTGGCCGTTCGGGGATACGGCGGGCAGGGCGAATAGTCGCTGTATTTCGTTGCAGGTGAGGGCGATGAGTCCGGTGGGGGCGGGGTGTTCGTAGTGCTCGTCGGCGCGGATGACGGCCAGGAAGGCATGGGCGAGCATCGCGAGGGTCACCCAACGCGGCCAGGGGGTGTGGCGGCGGACCTTGTGCTCATCCAGGCCTGCGAGGCCCTTGCCGGCCTGGATGGTCTCCTCGATCTTCCAGCGGGTTCCGGCGACGCGGACCGGGGCGGGCAGCGCCACTGGCCGTGGGCCGGAACAGCGGTAGTAGGCCACCTGGCCGGTGGTGCGGTTGCGGCGGAACGAACATCGCCCCCTGGGGATATTCGGGAAGATTGCAGGCCATTCCGCCTTCTCGGAGAGCGCCGGGATACTCCGGCAGGGGATGGGGGAGATTCCCGCCGGGGAGCGCGCACGCATTGCCGAGTATCTGCGCTCCGGTACCTCCGTCATCGCCCTGATGGGATTCTCGGAGGACATCCTGGGCAACAAGTTCTCCCGGTCCGGCGGCACCGCCATCATGAGCGACGGACGGTTCTTCTGGCGGCTCGACGCGGCTGACTACGTGGAGCATTACGGGATCGGGCTGCCGGAGGAGTTCCTCTCCCACGGCGTGGCTCGGCAGTGGGTTGCGCCGGTCCTCTCCCGTGAGGAGGTGGCCGCCGTCGACCGCCGTCTGATGGAGCTCAGGCGGAGCAACCGGGTCTGAGTCACGCCGCGGACACACCACGGCCGCAGCCCCCGCACAGTGGGCTGCGGCCGTTCTCGGTGTCGGTCCGGGGGCTCGGTCTCAGAGGGCGAGGCCCGTGAGCACCAGGACGCGCTCGTAGGTGTAGTCGTCCATCGCGAACCTGACGCCCTCGCGGCCGACGCCGGACTGCTTGGCGCCGCCGTACGGCATCTGGTCGGCGCGGTAGGAGGGGACGTCTCCGACGATCACGCCGCCGACCTCCAGCGCGCGGTGGGCGCGGAAGGCGGCCTGGACGTCGTGGGTGAACACGCCCGCCTGGAGGCCGTACTTGGAGTCGTTGACGGCGGCGAAGGCCTCGGCCTCGCCGTTGACCTTCTGCACGGTGAGGACGGGGCCGAAGATCTCCTCGTGGGAGAGGGTGGTGCCGGCCGGGACGTCGGTGAGGACGGTCGGCGCGTAGGTGGCGCCGTCGCGGTCGCCCCCGGTGACCAGGGTGGCGCCGTCCTCGACGGCCTCCTTCACCCACGCCTCGACGCGCTCGGCCGCGGCCTCGCTGACCAGCGGGCCGACGTCGGTCCGGTCGTCGGCCGGGTCGCCGGTGGCCTGGGCCTCGACGGCGGCGACGATGCGCGGGAGGAGGCGGTCGTAGACGGACGCGTCGGCGATGACCCGCTGCACCGAGATGCAGGACTGGCCGCCCTGGTAGTTGGAGAAGGTCGCGATGCGGGTCGCGGCCCAGTCGAGGTCGGCGTCGGAGGAGTAGTCGCCCAGGACCACGGCCGCGCCGTTGCCGCCGAGTTCCAGGGTGCAGTGCTTGCGGGGCACCGAGTCCATGATCGAGTAACCGACCTTCTCGGAACCGGTGAACGAGATGACGGGGAGGCGCTCGTCCTGGACGAGGGCGGCCATCTTGTCGTTGGCGACCGGGAGGATCGACCACGAGCCGGCCGGGAGACCGGTCGTCTCGGCGAGCAGGTCGCCGATGATCAGGCCGGAGAGCGGGGTCGCGGGGGCCGGCTTCAGGATGATCGGCACGCCGGCCGCGATCGCCGGGGCGATCTTGTGGGCGCACAGGTTGAGGGGGAAGTTGAACGGCGCGATGCCGAGGACGACGCCCTTCGGGAAGCGGCGGGTGAGCGCGAGGCGGCCCTGGCCGCCGAGATCGGTGTCGAGGCGCTGGGCCTCGCCGCCGTTGAAGCGGCGGGCTTCCTCGGCCGCGAACCGGAACACGGACACGGCGCGGCCGACCTCGCCGCGGGCCCACTTGATCGGCTTGCCGTTCTCGGCGGAGATCAGCTGGGCTATCTCCTCGGTGCGCTCGACGAGGCGCCGGCTGACGTGGTCGAGGGCGGCGGCGCGGACGTGGGCCGGGGCGGCGGCGAACTCGTCCCGTACGGCGTACGCGGCGGCGACGGCTTCCTCGACCTGGGCGTCGGTGGGCACGCTGACCTTGCCGACGAGACGGGCGTCCCACGGGTTGGTGACGTCGAAGGTGTCCTCGCCGGTGGCCTGGCGGCCGGCGAGCCAGAAGGCGTGGGTGGCGGTCATTGCGAGTCCCGGCCCTTCCGCGTTGGGGGTGGGTGTGTGCAGGGTGTTCGGGTCCACGGTAGGTCGGCGGGGGCGGGGGTGCGTTTGTCCGGGGTGTAGTGGTGGGGGCGGGGGGTGCGCCGGATTGGCATGGTCCGGGGGTGCCCCGCCTTTTCCTCGCCCCCGCCGCCCCTACCCGTCCCATCTTCCAGGGGGTGGCCCCCCTTCGACCGCCCGCTCCGGTGGCTGCCGCCCCCGAACCCCCGCTTCGGCCTGAACGGCCTCGTCCTCAAGCGCCGGACGGGCTGGAGAGTGGGGGCGCAGGACGGTCGTCGTCCTCAAACGCCGGACGGGCTGAAAAGACTGGAGCGCCGGACGGGCTGGAGGGTGGGTGCGGGTGCGGGACGGTTGGTGCAGGGTGGGCTTCTGCTTTCGGCGCCGGGCGGGGAGAGAAACCCAGGGGCGCGGGGAACTGCGCGACCGGCCCCCGTCGGGCCGCGGACGGCAGCCGGTCTGCGGAGGCGGGGAGGTCTCGGCGGAGCGAGTCGGGTGGGTGGGTGGGAAGCCCAGCCCGCGGCGGGCGAGCTTGGCACCCGGCTACTCCCCCGACGTCGCCTTCAGCGCCAGCCACAGTTCCATCCGGACGTCCGGGTCGTCGAGGGAGCGGCCCAGGATCTCCTCCACCCTGCGCATCCGGTAGCGCAGGGTATGCCGGTGGACGCCCAGGTCGGCCGCCGCCGCGTCCCACTGGCCGTGCCGGGAGAGCCAGGCACGGAGGGAGGCGACCAGGTCACCCCGGCCGGTCGCGTCGTGCTCGTACAGCGGCCTGAGCAGACCGTCGGCGAACGCCTTCACCGCGTCGTCGGCGAGGAGCGGAAGGACCGAGCCCGACGCCAGCTGGTCGTGCTCGACCAGGACCCGGCCCCTGCGGCGGGCGACGGACAGCGCCTGTTCGGCCTGCTTGTAGGCGGCCGCCGCGGCGATCGGGCCGGACGGCGCGGAGAGGCCCACCACCAGTTCGTCGTCCTCGCCTGCGCCCTGCTCGGCCGGCACCGCCCGCGCCGCCTCCCGTGCCGCCGCGTACTCCACGCCCGCCGCCACCGCCGCGCCCCCGTCCGCGGCCAGCACCACCAGCCGCTTCCCGTCCGGCACCAGCAGCACCGCCTCCCCGGCACGGGCCGCGGCCGACTCCACCGCCTCGGTGAGACCGGCCAGCGCCTCGGCGCCGCCCGCGTCCGCGACGATCATCCGGAAGGGGGCGTCGAGCAATCCGCCGTACAGATCCCCGGCGACCCCGCGGGCGTGGTCCGGCTGTCCGGCCAGCAGCATGCGCAGCACCGCCGCCCCGACCCGCTGCTCGGCCGCGTGCAGCGAGCGGGAGCGTTCCGTCGTGAGGGTGAGGAGGGCGATCGCGGAGTGGACGGCGTAGCGCTCCGCCGTACCGAGCGCCGAGGCCGTGCCGACCGCCAGGGCCGCGCGCGGGCGGCGGCCGGTGCCGAGGGAGTGCAGCTCCACCCGGTCCTCGTTGTCGGGGCCGCCGACCACCGAGGACGCCGGTGCCGGGCGCTCCCGCAGCCGCTCCACCTCCGCCGTCAGGCGGGCCGCCCGGCGCCCCGCCCACTCCGGTGCCGTCGCGACGACCGCGCCGGAGGCGTCGTACAGCGCCGCCCAGCCGTCCACCTGGGCGGCGAGCGCGGCGAGCAGGCCCTCGGGGCCGGCGTTCAGGGCCTGCCTGGTCAGTTCGCGCTGGGCGGCGAAGCCCGCCGTCACCGCCCGGTACTGGTCGGCCGCGATCGCCGCCGAGACCGCCTTGCTGATGGCGAGGAAGGGGGTGCGGCGCGGTACTTCGAGCAGCGGCAGGCCCTCGCGCTCCGCCGCGTCGACCAGGGCCTTGGGGATCTCGTCGTAGTTGACCCCGACGGCGAAGCCGAGGCCCACCACACCGGCTCCGACCAGCCGTTTCACGTACTTCCGCATCGCCTCCGGATCCTCCGCGTCCAGCTTCAGCGCGGTGATCAGGAGCAGTTCCCCGCCCTCCATGTACGGCACCGGGTCGGCGAGTTCGCTGACATGGGCCCAGCGCACGGGCACGTCGAGGCGGTCCTCGCCCGCGCGCACGGTCAGTTTGAGCGCGGAGTGGTGGACGAGCGAGGCGAGCGTCGGTGGCATCAGGCCGTCAGGTCTTCTCTTGAGTCGCAGGCGTCGGGAGCGTCGTGAGCGAGGGCAGTGGTCTTTGGCCGTGCCGTATGAACGGCCTCTATCGATTCTGCCTCACTGTACGGTCCCGTGTGCCCCGGCGTTCAGAGCCGGCCGCCTGCCCTCAGGTCCACCAGCAGCGGTGGCGCGTGCTCGCCCTTGACCGTGGTGAGGGACAGGACCGCGTGGCCCGGTGGCAGACCGTGGGCCAGTTCCGAGGCCGACCAGCGCTCGCGCTCCACCTGCCGGACGGTGACCGCCCGCGCGGTGGCCGCCTTGCCGGTGATCACCCGGCGTACGACGTGCAGCGCCTTGCCCGCCGGGGTCTCCGCGATGATCTGGCGGTCGGTGACGTCCCGGGCCTCGGTCCACTCCTTGCCCCAGACCTCGGCGAAGTCCTGCCCGTCCCAGGGGGTGAGTCCGGCGAAGGCCATCCTGCAGCCGGCGGCGCCGAGCAGGGGGCCGCGGAGCGGACGGGGTACGTCGTCCAGGGTGCGCAGGGTCAGCACCACGCCCGCGTTGGCGGAGCGCAGCCGCTGGACGGCGCGGACCGCCTCCGGGGTCACCACGCCCGTCGCGTCGTCCAGGAGCAGGCAGGAGAAGAGCGAACGGTCGTCCCGTACCGCGACGCTGGCCGTGAACTGGGCGAGGACCAGCCGGGCCAGGATGCGGGAGGCGTCCGCGTGGCCGCGCTCGGGCAGGTCGATGCGGACCCGGACCGGGTGGTCGAGGGCCTTGAGGGAGAAGGGGCGGGTCTGGCCGGAGGTGTCGAAGAAGCCGGCGAAGGCCGGGCGGTCGAGGAGCGCGATGCGGTCGGCGAGGACCGCGCCGACGTCCCCGGGGTGTCCCATCTGGCGTTCCCGCGCGTCCAGCTCGCGCAGCAGGGACTCGTGGCCGGTCGTCGTCAGTGCTTTGCGGAGCGCGGCGAGCGGGCCGGGAGCGCCGTCGAGCAGCCCGCGGAGTTCGGGGACGGAGGGGAAGCGGCCGTGGACCGCCCGGAACGGGCCGAGCAGCTGGGCGAGGACGGTGGTGGAGCGGCGGCTGTCGCTGCCGGGGTGCGGGTCGGCGAGGTCGCCCGCGAGGGCCTCGGCGAGTATGGCGGCGGCCTCGTCGGGGTCGGTGGTGCCGCCGTACAGGTCGAGGTCGTAGACGGACTCGGGGTGGGCGATGCGGACGACGACGTCGTAGGCGTCGGCGGGTCCGAGGCCGGCGCCGGCCGCGCCGACGACGACCACGGAGGCGCGGCCGGCGAGCGCGTGCAGGCAGAGCGACTCGGCGAGCGGGCGGACCAGGCTGCCGGTCTTGCCGGAGCCGGCCGGGCCGACGGCGAGCAGCGAGGTGCCGAGCAGTTCGGGGCCGAGGGCGAGGCCGGTGCCCCGGTACCGGTAGGGGTTGCGGGGGTCGTCGGCCGTGGTGCCGAGCCGGACCTGGCCGGTGACCAGGTCGTGGCGGGCGTGCCGGGCGGGCAGGTCGCGCTCGCCGGAGGGGTGCAGGCAGGCGGCGGCGCCGTCCTTGACCACGGCGGCGGTGAAGCCGGCCATGGTGTGCCGGCCGCTGCGGACGCCCTGCCAGGCGCGGGCGATCCGGGCGTGGTCCACGTCCCGCATCAGCCCGCTGCGCGCCTCACCGGCGAGCCGGTCTGCGGCGGCTTCGGCGCCGGCCTGGCGGAGGTACAGGAATTCGGCGGGATCCTGCTCGGGGGCGGGCGGCCGCTCGGGGGTGGGAACGGCGGACACCCAGGCAGGCGGGCCGAAGCGTTGCCAGAGTTCGGACCAGTGACCGATTTTCCCGAGAATCATGAAAATGGCGCCGAAGACGAGGCCGTTGTAGATCCAGGAGGCCACACCCCCGACCACGCCGCCCGTGCCGTGTGTCCACGAACTCGGGGCCAGCACGTACCAGGGCCACTGCCAGAAGTCGCCGAGGTACCCGTTCCACAGCAGAGAGCACAGCAGCCACCCGCAGAGGAGGGCGAGCAGCGCTCCGCCCAGCAACTGCTGAGCCGGTGTACGCACCGGTTCCTCCGCCGGGCGCGCCCGGTACCCGAACCGCCACACCCCGGGGGCCGTCTCCGGGCGTGGGGTGCGCAGCCACGTCAAGAAGGCCGAGCCGTCCGGCAGCGGGGGTACCGCCGTCGGTGGTGCCGTCGGCCGGGGCGGTAGCGCGGACGCCTCGGCCGGTACCGTGAACGCCCCGGTCGGCATCGCGGGCGCCTCGGTCGGCGCCGCGTCCGCGTCCTGCGGTCCCGCCGGACGCGGCACAGGATTCGCATGCGTACCCCGCGTGTCCCGCGTCCCGTCGCTGTCCATCGCTCTCGCTCCCTGACCAGCCGTTCTTCCGTCCACCGTCAGCGGCCAATCTAACGCCCTCGCAAGGGGAGTTCACCGCTTACGCGGCCGAGGAGCCGAGCGGCTCCGTCACGATCCCGCCGTCCGCACTATGTCCATCGCGGACAACGTCACTCTCCGACAACGCCCACATGGAGCATGCCCACCTCCCACACCCGGCCCTAGCCTGCGAAGAAAGAAGGAAAGCGTCCGAAAACGCACCACCGGAGCAACCGGACGGGACGCGCCCGGCACGCATCGGTTCGCACCACTCATCAGGGAGCCCCCATGACCGCACTTCCGCAGGAGCGTCGCGTCGTCACCGCCATACCCGGCCCGAAGTCGCAGGAGCTGCAGTCCCGCCGTCTCGCCGCGGTGGCGCAGGGTGTGGGTTCGGTGCTGCCCGTCTTCACCGCGCGCGCGGGCGGCGGGATCATCGAGGACGTCGACGGCAACCGCCTCATCGACTTCGGTTCCGGCATCGCCGTGACCTCGGTCGGCGCCTCCGCCGAGGCCGTCGTACGCCGCGCGAGCGCCCAGCTGGCCGACTTCACCCACACCTGTTTCATGGTCACCCCGTACGAGGGCTACGTGGAGGTCGCCGAGGCCCTCGCGGAGCTCACCCCGGGTGACCACGCCAAGAAGTCCGCGCTGTTCAACTCCGGCGCCGAGGCAGTCGAGAACGCCGTGAAGATCGCGCGTGCGTACACCAAGCGCCAGGCCGTCGTCGTGTTCGACCACGGGTACCACGGCCGGACCAACCTCACCATGGCGCTGACCTCGAAGAACATGCCGTACAAGAACGGCTTCGGTCCGTTCGCGCCCGAGGTCTACCGCGTCCCGGTCGCCTACGCCTACCGCTGGCTCACCGGCCCGGAGAACGCCGGTCCGGAGGCCGCGGCCCAGGCCATCGACCAGATCAGCAAGCAGATCGGCGCCGGCAACGTCGCCGCGATCATCATCGAGCCGGTGCTCGGCGAGGGCGGCTTCATCGAGCCGGCGAAGGGCTTCCTGCCGGCGATCAGCCAGTTCGCCAAGGACAACGGGATCGTGTTCGTCGCGGACGAGATCCAGTCCGGGTTCTGCCGTACGGGCCAGTGGTTCGCGTGCGAGGACGAGGGCATCGTCCCGGACCTGATCACCACGGCCAAGGGCATCGCCGGCGGCCTGCCGCTGGCCGCCGTGACGGGCCGTGCCGAGATCATGGACGCCGCGCACGCGGGCGGGCTCGGCGGCACCTACGGCGGCAACCCGGTCGCCTGCGCCGGTGCGCTCGGGGCCATCGAGACCATGAAGGAGCTCGACCTCAACGCCAGGGCGAAGAACATCGAGGCGATCATGAAGCCCCGGCTCACCGCCATGGCGGAGAAGTTCGACGTCATCGGCGACGTCCGCGGCCGGGGCGCGATGATCGCCATCGAGCTGGTCAAGGACCGCACCACCAAGGAGCCGAACCCGGAGGCCACCGCGGCCCTCGCCAAGGCCTGCCACCAGGAGGGACTGCTGGTCCTGACCTGTGGCACCTACGGCAACGTGCTCCGCTTCCTGCCCCCGCTGGTCATCGGCGAGGACCTCCTCAACGAGGGCCTCGACATCATCGAGCAGGCCTTCGCGCGGATCTGAGCCACAGGCTTCGCCAAGCCCGCGCAAAGGTTCTCGAACCCGTGTGTCACCACCGCCCCACCCCTCCCACCTGCCGTGATGTGGGGGGCTGGGGCGGCCCCCGTCAGGCCGTGTGAAGAAGGTGTGCGAGGTGCATGACGGGACGCGATTCCGCCTGTCGCGGCACCGGACCCTGCCGTAGGTTCTACCCAGATGAGAGATACACCCCGCCCACAGGGGACTGTGGGCGATTTCAGGCCGGGGCCTCCCCAGCTTCGACCTGGTCGTGCCCTCGCGCACACAACCGGTGCCTCCGGCTCCGGATCTCCTCACCGATCGGACGGTCGCTCGCCCCAAACCCCCCGGGGCGCGCGGCGTTCCGATCCGGACGGCCGCCCCGGAACCACCCCCCCTGTTCCGGGGCGGCCGACCTCCTTCCTTCGCTTTCCCCTCGCGGGACTCCTGGGACTCCTGGGACTTCTGGGCCTGCCGGCCCTCCTCTTCGCGCTGATCACCTGGCAGGTCGTGGCCCACGGCCCCCTGCTCCGCCTGGACAGCCGCCTGAGCAGCGCACTCGTCCGTCCGGACCGGTTCTCCGAACTCCTCTCCGACCTCGGGAACGTGCAGGTCGCGGTCCCGGTCCTGGTGCTCGTCATCGCCTACGTCGCCCGGCGCGGCCGTGCCACTGGTACAGACCGGTGGTGGCTGCCGCCGACGGCCGCCGCCGCCCTGATGGCCCTGGTCCCGGCGGTCATCGTGCCGCTCAAGGACTTCACCGCCCGTCCGGGGACCCCGGCGGTGCCCCCGGCGGTCGGCTACTTCCCCTCCGGCCACACGGCGACGGCGGCGATCGCGTACGGCTCCGCGACCCTGCTCCTCCTCCCCTGGCTCACCTCCGCAGCCGCCCGCCGGACCGCCGTCGCCGTCGGTGCGGCCCTGGTCCTCGGCGTCTCCTACGGACTGGTCCGGCGCGGCTATCACTGGCCTCTGGACGTGGTGGCCAGCTGGTGCCTGGCCACCGTCCTGCTGACGTCCCTGCGGCTGCTGCTCAGCCGAAGTACGCGTCGAAGTTCTTCTGGAACTCCCAGTTCGAGAACCGGTCCCAGTTGATCGACCAGGTCATCAGGCCGCGCAGGGCCGGCCAGGTGCCGTGGGTGGTGTACGAGCCGCAGTTGGTCTTCTTCGTCAGGCAGTCCAGGGCCTTGGTGACCTCGGACGGCGCGACGTAGCCGTTGCCCGCGTTGACCGAGGCCGGCATGCCGATCGCGATCTGGTCGGGGCGCAGCGGCGGGAAGACGTTGTTGGCGTCGCCGGCCACCGGGAAGCCGGTGAGCAGCATGTCGGTCATGGCGATGTGGAAGTCGGCGCCGCCCATGGAGTGGTACTGGTTGTCGAGGCCCATGATCGAGCCGGAGTTGTAGTCCTGGACGTGCAGCAGGGTCAGGTCGTCGCGCAGGGCGTAGATGACCGGGAGGTACGCCCCGCAGCGCGGGTCCTGGCCGCCCCACTTGCCGGTGCCGTAGTACTGGTAGCCCATCTGCACGAAGAACGTCTCGGGCGCCATGGACAGCACGAACTTCGACCCGTACCTGGCCTTCAGGGTCTTCAGCGCGGAGATGAGGTTGACGATCACCGGGGTCGTCGGGTTCCTGAAGTCCGTGTCGCTCGCGTCCAGGGAGAGCGAGTGGCCCTCGAAGTCGACGTCGAGGCCGTCGAGGCCGTAGGTGTCGATGATGTTCGAGACGGAGGAGACGAAGGTGTCCCGCGCGGCCGTCGTGGTCAGCTGCACCTGGCCGTTGGCGCCGCCGATCGATATCAGCACCTTCTTGCCGGCCGCCTGCTTGGCCTTGATCGCCGCCTTGAAGTCGGCGTCGCTCTCCACGTTGGCGCACTCGGTGACCGGGCAGCGGTTGAAGCGGATGTCGCCCGAGGTGGCCGAGGTCGGCTCGCCGAAGGCCAGGTCGATGACGTCCCAGCTGTCGGGGACGTCGGCGAGCCGGGTGTACCCGGCGCCGTTGGCGAAGGAGGAGTGGAGGTAGCCGACCAGGGCGTGGGTGGGCAGGCCGGTCGAGCCGCCGGAGGAACCGGTGGTCGTGGTGGCCGTCACCACCGCCGACTTCGCGGACTCGCCGGCGTCGTTCACGGCGGTGACCTGGAAGCTGTACGCCGTCGACGGGTTCAGCCCGGTCACGGTCGCCGACGTCCCGGTCGCCGTCTGGACCTTCGCCCCGTCCCGGTAGACCGCGTAGCTCGTCGCGCCGGTGACCGCGGCCCAGGACAGGGCCACGCTGGAGGAGGTGACCGAGCCCGCGGTGAGCCCGGTGGGCGCGGCCGGCGGCTGGCCCGCGGAGGCGCCCGGCCCGACCAGCGACACGTCGTCGGCGTAGTAGGCGCCGGTGCCGTACCAGCCGTGGGTGTAGATGGTGACCTTCGTCGTCGAGGCGCCGGTGGTGAAGGTGGTGGTGAGTCTCTGCCAGTCGGGGGCGGACTGGGTCCAGGTGGAGACGTCGGTGGTGCCGGTGCCGCTCGCGCCGAGGTAGACGTAGGAGCCGCGGACGTAGCCGGACAGGGTGTACTGCGAACTCGGCTTGACGGTCACGGTCTGCGCGCACTGGGCGTTGTCACTGCCGGCCGGGGTCGCCTGCAGCGCGGAACTGCCGCCGTGCACGGGCGAGTTGACCGTGGTGCCACTGCCCGCCGTGCAGGTCCAGCCGGAGAGGCCCGATTCGAACCCGCCGTTGACGGCGAGATCCGCGTCGGCCGCACGGGCGGCCGACGAGAGCGCGGTGATACCGGGTACGGCCAGCAACGCGGCCGTGAGCAGGGTGAGGACAGGTCTGGCGCGAACCACAAGTGCCTCCGGGGATGGGGGATTTGGAGGTGGGGTGCGCACTCAACTTGGTCCAGACCAATTCACCTGTCAAGAGCTACGGCACCGATCCGCCGACGGCCCGGCAGCGCGCCCCTTCAGGGGCGCGGGGCTGTGACATTTGCGGCTCCGCCGCGTGGGCGCGACCAGCCACGACGCCGCCGCACCCGACCGCAGACCGCACCCGCCACGACGGCTACTCACCGTCGGCCAGGCCCGCGGCAGCCTCATGCATGGCCAGCTCCAGCAGCGCCGGATCCGTCAGCGTCCCCGACCCGTCCGGCACCACCAGCCACCGCACCCCCTGGGTCGCCCGGCCGGGATACGGCACGACGATCCAGGTACCGGCTCCCGCCGTACGGATCCCGGTGCCGAGCCACCGGGCCGCCGTGCCGGGCGGCACGAAGAAGCCCACCCGGTTGTCCCCGAAGTCGACCAGGACGGGCCCCGGTCGGTCGAGGACGCGGGTGAGCACGTCGAGGGTCGGATAGCCGAGCTCGCCCGGCAGGATCAGCACGTCCCAGGCCCTGCCGGCGGGCAGCAGCGCGACCCCTCGCGGGTTGCGCTCCCATTCCCAGCGGCAGGCCTCGGGATCCGGTGCGACGGATGCCAGCCATTCCACCGCCGTCTTCGCCCCAGTCATCAGAAGACCTCCCCATCTCACGCGTGGACGCGGACGTCGCGTCACGGGGAGAGAGGGAGGTCTTCCGGGGGCATTACGCGGGTTTCAGCACCACATTGGAGTGAACTGGCTCACATGCCGGGCCGCTCAGCTGTCGAAGCCCAGCCCCAGCCGGTCCATCGTCCGCAGCCACAGGTTGCGGCGGCCGCCGTGCGCGTCGGCGCGGGCCAGCGACCACTTGGTGAGGGCGATGCCGGTCCAGGCGAACGGTTCGGGCGGGAACGGCAGCGGCTTCTTGCGGACCATCTCGAGGCGGGTGCGCTCGGTCTCCTCCCCGGCCAGCAGGTCCAGCATCACGTCGGCGCCGAACCGGCTGGCGCCGACGCCGAGGCCGGTGTACCCGGCCGCGTACGCCACCTTGCCCTGGTGCGCGGTGCCGAAGAACGCCGAGAAGCGGGAGCAGGTGTCGATCGCGCCGCCCCACGCGTGCGTGAAGCGGACGCCCTCCAGCTGCGGGAAGCAGGCGAAGAAGTGCCCGGCGAGCTTGGCGTAGGTCTCCGGACGGTCGTCGTACTCGCGGCGCACCCGGCCGCCGTAGTGGTGGATGGCGTCGTAGCCGCCCCACAGGATGCGGTTGTCGGCGGACAGCCGGAAGTAGTGGAACTGGTTGGCGGAGTCCCCGAGGCCCTGCCGGTTCTTCCAGCCGATCGCGCCGAGCCGGTCGGCGGTGAGCGGCTCGGTCATCAGCGCGTAGTCGTAGACCGGGACGGTGTAGGCGCGGACCCGCTTGAGCAAGTTCGGGAAGATGTTGGTGGCGAGCGCGACCCGCCGGGCGCGGACGGTGCCGTACGGGGTGCGTACGGCCATGCCGGCGCCGTAGGCCTTCAGGGCGAGGGCGGGGGTGTGCTCGTACACCCGGACGCCGAGTGCGAGGCAGGCCTGCTTGAGGCCCCAGGCGAGCTTGGCCGGGTGCAGCATGGCCACGCCCCGGCGGTCCCAGAGACCCGCCTCGAAGGTGGGCGAGGCGACCTGGGCGCGCACCGCGTCGGCGTCGAGGAACTCGATGTCGTCCGCGAGGCCCTGCTGCTCCAGTTGCTTGTGCCAGTCGCGCAGTTCCCACGCCTGGTAGGTCTCGGTGGCGACGTCGATCTCGCCGGTCCGCTCGAACTCGCAGTCGATGCCGTGCCGGGCGACGGCGGCCTCGATCTCGTCGAGGTTGCGCCGACCCAGCTTCTGCAGTTCGTGGATCTCCTCGGGCCAGCGGGCCAGCCCGTTGGGCAGCCCGTGGGTGAGGGAGGAGGCGCAGAAGCCTCCGTTGCGGCCCGAGGCGGCCCAGCCCACCTCGTGGCCTTCCAGCAGGACCACCTCGCGCCCGGGGTCGCGCTCCTTGGCGTTGAGCGCGGTCCACAGTCCGCTGTAGCCGCCGCCGACGACCAGCAGGTCGCAGGTGTCGGCGCCGGTCAGCGCGGGCTCGGGGTGGGGCTTGCCGGGGTCTTCCAGCCAGTACGACACCGGCTGTGCTTCGGAAAGAGACTTGGTCCAATCTGCCTGACGGCTCATGGCGCTTGGGGCCATGATTTTCAACTCCCTACAGAGTCAGTTATGGGTTATGCCTTTTGCCGGTTGCGGCGGTTGTTGACGAGCATCGATGCCAGGACGAGCAGTACGGCGACCAGGAACATGGCCGTACCGATGACGTTGATCTGGACGGGCGTGCCGCGCTGTGCCGAACCCCAGACGAACATGGGGAAGGTGACGGTGGAGCCCGCGTTGAAATTGGTGATGATGAAATCGTCGAAGGAGAGCGCGAAGGAGAGCAGTGCGCCCGCCGCGATTCCGGGGGCCGCGATGGGGAGGGTGACCCTGACGAACGTCTGCACCGGTCCGGCGTAGAGGTCGCGGGCCGCCTCCTCCAGGCGCGGGTCCATCGACATCACGCGGGCCTTGACCGCGGTGACGACGAAGCTGAGGCAGAACATGATGTGGGCGATCAGGATGGTGTAGAAGCCCAGCTGGGCGCCCATGTTGAGGAACAGGGTGAGCAGCGAGGCCGCCATCACGACCTCGGGCATCGCCATCGGCAGGAAGATCAGCGAGTTGACGGCGCCGCGGGCGCGGAACCGGTAGCGGACCAGCGCGAAGGCGATCATCGTGCCGAGGACGGTGGCGCCGATCGTCGCCAGGGCGGCGATCCGGAGGCTGATGGAGAGCGAGCCGCACATGTCGGCGACCCCGCACGGCTGCTTCCAGGCGTCCAGCGAGAACTGCTGCCATTCGTAGTTGAAGCGCCCCTTCGGTTTGTTGAAGGAGAACACCGTGACGATGACGTTCGGGAGCAGGAGATATCCGAGGGTCACCAGTCCCGCGATGACGACCAGATGCTTCTTGAGCCAGTTGGCGAAGGGCATTTAGACCAGATCCTCCGTCCCGGACCGGCGGATGTAGATGGTGACCATGGCGAGGATCGCGGCCATGAGGATGAAGGAGAGCGCGGCCGCCGTCGGATAGTCGAGAATCCGCAGGAACTGCGTCTGGATCACGTTTCCGATCATGCGGGTGTCGGTCGAGCCGAGGAGTTCGGCGTTGACGTAGTCACCGGCCGCCGGGATGAAGGTCAGCAGCGTGCCGGAGACCACGCCCGGCATCGACAGCGGGAAGGTGACCTTGCGGAACGTCGTCCACGGCTTGGCGTACAGGTCGCCGGCGGCCTCGTGGAGACGTCCGTCGATCCGCTCCAGCGAGGTGTAGAGCGGCAGGATCATGAACGGCAGGAAGTTGTACGTCAGACCGCAGACGACGGCCAGTGGTGTGGCCAGGACGCGGTCGCCGGCCGTCCAGCCGAGGAAGTCGGTGACGCTCAGGATGTGCAGCGAGTTCAGCACGTGCACGACCGGGCCGTTGTCGGCGAGGATCGTCTTCCAGGCCAGGGTGCGGATCAGGAAGCTGGTGAAGAACGGCGCGATCACCAGGATCATGATCAGGTTCCGCCAGCGCCCGGCGCGGAACGCGATCAGGTAGGCCAGCGGGTAACCGAGCAGCAGACACAGGACCGTGGCGGCCGCGGCATAGAAGACGGACCGCAGGAACTGCGGCCAGTACTCGCTGAGCGCGTCCCAGTAGGTCGCGAAGTGCCAGGTGACCTTGTAGCCCTCTTCCAGGGAACCCGTCTGGATGGACGTGGACCCCTGGTAGATCATCGGCAGGGCGAAGAAGATCACCAGCCAGAGGATGCCGGGGAGCAGCAGCCAGTACGGGGTCCACCTGCCGCGCCTGCGCGGGGCCTTCTTCGTCTCGGGTTCGGCGGGCGCCAGGGGCGGCGGCGCCTCGGAGAGCGTGGCCATCAGGCGGCCTCCTCCTCGGTACCGGCGTCGATGTCCTGGGCCGCGTCGAGGCCGAAGGTGTGCGCCGGGCTCCAGTGCAGGACGACGTCGGCGCCGGGGACGAGCCGCCCGTCGCGCTCGATGTTCTGCACGTACACCGCGAATTCGTCGCAGACCGGGCTGTCGATGACGTACTGCGTGGAGACGCCGATGAAACTGGCGTCGGCGATCTTGCCGGTGATGCGGTTGCGGCCCTCGGGGATGGAGCCCGCGTCGTCGGCGTGGGTGAGGGAGATCTTCTCGGGCCGGATCCCGACCAGCACCTTGCCGCCGGTCGTGGTGGGCGCCGAACATCGCGCCTCGGGCAGCACCAGCTTCCCGCCGCCGGCCTTCAGGACGATGTCGTCGCCGCTCTTCGAGTCGACCTCGGCCTCGATCAGGTTCGAGGTGCCGAGGAAGTTCGCCACGAAGGTCGTGTTCGGGTTCTCGTAGAGGTCGGCGGGCGAGCCGAGCTGCTCGACGCGGCCCGCGTTCATCACGGCGACCGTGTCGGCCATGGTCATGGCCTCCTCCTGGTCGTGCGTGACGTGCACGAAGGTGATGCCGACCTCGGTCTGGATCCGCTTGAGCTCCAACTGCATCTGACGGCGCAGCTTGAGGTCGAGGGCGCCGAGCGGCTCGTCGAGGAGGAGCACCTTGGGGTGGTTGATCAGCGCGCGGGCCACCGCGACCCGCTGCTGCTGGCCGCCGGAGAGCTGGTGCGGTTTCTTGCGCGCCTGCTCGCCGAGCTGGACCAGCTCCAGCATGTCCTCGACCTGCTTCTTCACGCTCTTGATGCCGCGCCGGCGCAGGCCGAAGGCGACGTTCTCGAAGATGTCGAGGTGCGGGAAGAGGGCGTACGACTGGAAGACCGTGTTCACCGGCCTCTTGTACGGCGGCAGATGGGTCACGTCCTGATCGCCGAGGTGCACGGTGCCGGTGGTCGGCTCCTCAAGGCCCGCGATCATGCGCAGGGTGGTGGTCTTGCCGCAGCCGGAGGCACCGAGGAGGGCGAAGAAGGAGCCCTGCGGCACGGTCAGGTCCATCGGCTGCACGGCGGTGAAGCCGTTGTCGTAGGTCTTGCCGATGCCGGTGAGGCGGACGTCGCCGCTGCTGTCTGTCGTCATGGTGTCGTCACGCCCCTGTGAGCTTCGCGAACTTCTGCTGGTAGGCCGTCTCTTCCTTCGAGCTCAGGGAGCGGAAGGCACGGGACTTGGCCTGCATGGCCTTGTCGGGAACGATCAGCGGGTTGGACGCTGCCGACTTGTCGATCTTGGCGAGGTACGGCTGCACGTCCGCGACCGGGCTGACGTAGTTGATGTAGGCGGCGAGTTCCGCGGCCTGCTGGGGCTCGTAGTAGTAGTCGATGAGCCGCTCGGCGTTCGTCTTGTGGCGCGCCTTGTTCGGGATCAGCATGTTGTCGGTCGACGTCATGTAGCCGCTGTCCGGGATGACGTACGCGACGTCCGGGTTGTCCGCCTGGAGCTGCACGATGTCGCCGCCCCACGCGACACAGGCCGCGAGGTCGCCCTTGCTGAGGTCCGAGGTGTAGTCGTTGCCGGTGAACCGGCGGATCTGCCCCTTGTCGACGGCCTTCTGCAGCCGGGCGATCACCGTGTCGTAGTCGTCGTCGGTGAACTTCGCCGGGTCGATGCCCATGTCGAGCATGGTCATGCCGACGGTGTCCCGCATCTCCGTCAGCAGACCGACCCGGCCCTTGAGCGCGGGGTTGTCGAGCAGGTCGGAGACCGACTTCACCTCGACGCCGTCCAGGGCCTTCTTGTTGAAGGCGACGACCGTCGAGATGCCCTGCCAGGGGTACGAGTAGGCGCGGCCCGGGTCCCAGTCCGGGCTGCGGAACTGGTCCGACAGGTTGGCGAAGGCGTGCGGCAGGTTGGACGCGTCCAGCTTCTGGACGTAGCCGAGCCGGATCATGCGGGCGGCCAGCCAGTCGGTGAGGACGATCAGGTCGCGGCCGGTGTCCTGGCCGGCGGCGAGCTGCGGCTGGATCTTGCCGAAGAACTCGTCGTTGTCGTTGATGTCCTCGGTGTACTTGACCGTGATGCCGGTCCGCTTGCGGAACGCGTCCAGCGTCGGATGGTTCTTCCCGCTGTCGTCGACGTCGATGTACTCGGGCCAGTTGGAGAAGTTGACGACCTTCTCCGTGGCCGAGTGGTCGTCGGCGGAGACCCCGCCCTGGGACTTGCCGGCCGCGGGGATGCCGCAGGCGCTCAGCGCCCCGGCACCGCCCACCGCGAGCGCGCCGCCCAGGAAGGACCGGCGGGCCAGGGCGGCCCGGCCGGTGCGGAGACTGCGCCGCATGGCGGCCGCTTCGACCGGGGTCGGGCGGTCGGGCTCGTACTGCCTCATACGCTTGATGCCCTTTCGGGAAGGGGGCCGTGACGAACGGCCGGAGATCTGACTATCGGTCCCCGAAGATCGTGCGGTGCCAGTCCTTCCGCGGCACCGCCGTGTTGTCGAACATAACGTGCTTGACCTGGGTGTACTCCTCGAACGAGTACGCCGACATGTCCTTGCCGAAGCCGGACGCCTTGTAGCCGCCGTGCGGCATCTCGCTGATGATCGGAATGTGGTCGTTGACCCACACGCACCCCGCCTTGATCTCGCGGGTCGCGCGGTTCGCCCGGTAGACGCCGCTGGTCCACGCGGAGGCTGCCAGACCGTACGGGGTGTCGTTGGCCAGCCGGATGCCCTCATCATCACTGTCGAACGGCAGCACGACCAGCACCGGCCCGAAGATCTCGGACTGGACGATCTCGCTGTCCTGCGGCGCGTCGGCGATCAGGGTGGGCCGGTAGTAGGCGCCGCTCTTCAGCTCGTCCTGCGGCGGCTCGCCGCCGGTCACCACGCGCGCGTAGCCGCGCGCCCGCTCCACGAACCCGGCGACCCGGTCCCGCTGGGCGTGCGAGATCAGCGGCCCGAGGTCGGTACCCGGAGCGAACGGATCCCCCAGCCGCACGGTCTCCATCAGGGCGGCCGTCCCCTCCACGAACGCCTCGTAGAGCGGCCGCTGCACGTACGCGCGCGTGGCGGCGGTGCAGTCCTGCCCGGTGTTGATGAGAGCGCCCGCGACGGCGCCGTTGACGGCCGCCTCCAGATCGGCGTCGTCGAAGACCACGAACGGCGCCTTGCCGCCGAGCTCCAGGTGCAGCCGCTTGACGGTCGCGGTGGCGACCTCTGCGACGCGCTTGCCGACACCGGTGGACCCGGTGAAGGAGGTCATGGCCACGTCGGGGTGCCCGACGAGGTGCTCACCGGCCACCTTCCCGGTCCCGGTGACGATGTTGATCACACCGTCCGGGATCCCGGCGAGCGTGGCGGCCTCGGCGAAGAGCAACGACGTGAGCGGGGTCAGCTCGGCCGGCTTGAGCACGATCGTGTTGCCGGCGGCGATCGCCGGGAGGATCTTCCAGGCGGCCATCTGGAGCGGGTAGTTCCAGGGCGCGATCGACCCGACGACACCGATGGGCTCACGCCGGACGTACGACGTGTGGTCACCGGAGTACTCGGCGGCGGCCTGGCCCTGCAGGTGCCGGGCGGCACCGGCGAAGAACGCGGTGTTGTCGATGGTCCCCGGCACGTCGAACTCGCGCGTCAGCTTCAGCGGCTTGCCGCACTGGAGGGACTCGGCACGGGCGAATTCCTCGGCGCGGTCGGCGAGCACGGCGGCGAACCGGTGCAGCGCGTCCGACCGGTCGCCGGGCGTGGTCCCGGCCCAGCCGGGAAAGGCGGCCCGCGCGGCGGCCACGGCCCGGTCGACGTCCTCGGTGCCGGCCAGCTCGTAGGTGTACACGTCCGCGCCGGTGGCCGGGTCGACGACGGCGTGCGTACGCCCCGACGTGCCCTTGGCGAACCGTCCCGCGATGTACTGCGCGCCGCCCGCGAGCCGCTCCTGCGCGGGGAAGGTCTCCGGGGTGGCGGTGCCCGGGTTGTCCATGTCGCTTCTCCTCCGCCGTCACCCCGCCCCGAGAGGCGGGTGGCGTAGCTCCAGCTCGATTTGACTGCCGATCCTGACAGAGCAGTGGGCGACCAACAAGTGATTCCGTTGTTGCCTTTTGGTTACGCGACGGAATCTGTCGACCAGGTGTCGAGTCGGCAGGGAAAAGGGGGGACGGAGTGTCAGTGGTGGCTGCCAGACTCGCGTGCATGACGGAGATCGATTCTGTGGAGGCCCTGATCAGGGCGGTCCGGGCGGGGGCCAGGATCAGGTACCTGCACTTCTGGGGACACCGGCCGAGGCCGGACGGGCGGGTCTCGGCGAGCTGTCTGAGCCAGTGGTGGCCGTCACCCTTCGTGGTCGAGGGTGTCGAGTACGCGACCGCCGAGCACTGGATGATGGCGGCGAAGGCCCGGCTCTTCGGGGACGCGGAGGCGGAGCGCGCGGTCCTGGCGGCGGGCCACCCCGCCGCGGCGAAGAAGGCGGGCCGGCTGGTCCGGGGCTTCGACGAGCAGATATGGCAGCGGGAGCGCTTCGCGATCGTCACCGAGGGCAGCGTCCACAAGTTCGCCGCCGCACCTGACCTCCGCGAATTTCTCCTGGCGACCGGCGACCGGGTCCTGGTGGAGGCGAGCCCGGTGGACCGGGTGTGGGGCGTCGGCCTGGCGGCGACGGACGCGGCGGCGGAGGACCCGGAGCGGTGGAAGGGGCTGAACCTGCTGGGGTTCGCGTTGATGGAGGCGCGGGAGCGGTTGGCGGCAGAGGGAACCGGTCCCGCCTAGGGGGCGCGCGGCCGGTGTGCGACGGAACCGCCCCCGCCCGACGGGACGCGGGACTTCTGCCCGACGGGACGCGCCTCACCTGAAGGGGCGCCGACGGTGCCCCCGGGCGAGGACCGGGGGCGGGACCTGGGCGGACGGCCCCCACCCGACGGCACCCGGACAGCGACCGCTACTGGCTCCCCTGGCTCCCCGCCACCACGATCAGCGTGATGAACGCGCCCGCAAGCACCAGCCCTGCCGACCCGCAGATGATCCCGGCCAGCGCCTGTCCGCCGTTCGTCGCCTCCCCCCGCTTCACCCGCCCCCGCCCGATCGACCCGAACACGATCGCCAGCACCCCCATCACCAGCGCCACCGGTGCCAGGCAGAACCCGATCGCGCTGATGATCCCGGTCACCATGGCGGCCGTCCCCAGCCCGTTGTTCGGCATCGGCTGCATCCCCGGCCAGCCGCCGTACCCCCCGGGCCCGGCCGGATACGGCGGCAGAGGCTGTCCGGGATAGCCGTACCCCGGCACCGGAGCGCCGCCGGGAGCGGGGGCACCGGGATAGCCGTACGGGACCGGCCCCGGCCCGTTCGGCGCGATCGGCGGAGGCGGCACCGCCGCGCTGGGCGGCTGCTGGGCCGCGGGCGGAGCGTAGGGGTTCGGCGGCGCGTTCGGGCTCGGCGCCGCGAAGGGGTTCACCGGCGGAGCCGGGACCGTGCCGGACGGCGCGGCGAAGGGGTTGGCCCAGCCCTGCGGCGGCGCGTCGGCGGGGGCGTCCGGCCCCGGTATCGCCGCGACCGTCCGCTGGTCGTGAACCGACGGGGGCGGCGCCGGCGCCGCGGGCGCCCCGGACCCGGCCGCCCCCTCCCCGGCGGCCTCCCCCTTGTCCAGCCGTGTCCTCGAAACCTCCGGCACCTCGTCAGCCATCGTGCGACGTCCCCTCCTCGTGCGCGCATGCCGCCGTCATGCTACGGCCCGGGCCCCGCCGGACCGCAGCTCGGCCCACCCGGCCTACCATGACCCCCGAGTCACCGATCAGCCGATCACCGCGCAGGGCCCACGGCCGTACCCCGCCGTAGGCGGCCCGCGCCGTTCCGGGGAGGAACCCTTGTCCGACCGCCACGCCGAACCCGCCGCTCCGCGCGATGTGCACGCCTTCATCACCGGACTGCCCAAGGCCGAACTGCACGTCCACCACGTCGGCTCCGCCTCCCCCCGCATCGTGTCGGAACTCGCCGCCCGGCACCCCGACTCCAAGGTCCCGACCGACCCCGAGGCCCTGGCCGACTACTTCACGTTCACGGACTTCGCCCACTTCATCGAGGTCTATCTGTCGGTGGTCGACCTGATCCGCACACCCGAGGACGTGCGGCTGCTCACCTACGAGGTGGCCCGCGAGCTCGCCCGCCAGCAGGTGCGCTACGCCGAGCTGACGGTCACCCCGTTCTCGTCCACCCGGCGCGGGATCGACGCGCGGGCCTTCATGGACGCGATCGAGGACGCGCGGAAGGCGGCGGAGACCGAGTTCGGCACGGTGCTGCGCTGGTGCTTCGACATCCCCGGCGAGGCGGGTCTGGAGGCCGCCGAGGAGACGGCACGGCTGGCGACGGACGACCGGCTCCGCCCGGAGGGCCTGGTCTCGTTCGGTCTCGGCGGCCCCGAGATCGGGGTGCCCCGGCCGCAGTTCAAGCCGTACTTCGACCGGGCCGTCGCGGCCGGCCTGCACTCCGTGCCGCATGCGGGCGAGACCACCGGCCCCGGCACGGTCTGGGACGCGCTGACCCACCTGCACGCCGAGCGGATCGGCCACGGCACCAGCTCCGCGCAGGACCCGAAGCTCCTCGCCCACCTGGCCGAGCACCGCATCGCGCTGGAGGTGTGCCCCACCTCCAACATCGCCACCCGCGCGGTCCGCACCCTCGAAGAGCACCCGGTCAAGGACTTCGTGGCCGCCGGTGTCCTGGTCACGGTCAACTCCGACGACCCGCCGATGTTCGGCACCGACCTCAACAACGAGTACGCGGTCGCCGCCCGCCTCCTCGGCCTCGACGAGCGCGGCCTCGCCGATCTCGCGAAGAACGCGGTGGAGGCGTCCTTCCTGGACCTGGCGGGCAAGGCGGCGCTCTCGGCCGAGATCGACGCGTACACGAAGGCGTGGCTCGCCCCCTGACGAGTCCCGCGCCGTGCCCCCGGCGACCCGCTGCCGGGCCCTGAGACCATGGGCTCATGCAGACCGTGACCGCCGTGGCCCACCGCGGCGACCCCTACCGCTTCCGCGAGAACACGCTCGACTCCCTGCGTTCCGCGCTCCGCCGGGGCGCGGACGCGGTGGAGACCGACGTACGGCTCACCCGTGACGGCGTTCCCGTCCTCCTGCACGACGCCACGCTCAAGCGGCTGTGGGACCACGACCGCCCGCTGCACGCACTGTCGGCGGACGAGGTGCGCGGCCTCACCGCGGGCGGTGTCCCGACCCTCGCCGAGGCGCTGGCGGCGACGGAGGGCAGCCGGGTGATGCTCGACCTGCCCGGGGAGCCGGGCGAGCGGGCAGTGGCGAGGATCGTGGCCGTGGCCCGGGAGTGCGACGCGGCGGACCGCGTCTACTACACGGGGGACGCCGTCGCGATGCTGGCGGTCCGGGCGGCCGACCCGTCCGCCGAGATCGCCCTGACCCGCAAGACCCTGGCGCCGGTCCGCCCCGCACTCCTGGACGCGATCCGCCCCCGTTACCTGAACTACCGCTTCACCCTGCTCGACCACGCCCTGGTCGAACACGTCCACCGCAGCGGCCACCTGGTCTCCTGCTGGACCCCGGACACCCGCCGCTCACTGCGCCGCCTGCTGGACATCGGCGTCGACTCGATCACGACGAACAGGGTGGCCCTTCTCGACTCCCTTCGCTGAAGGCGCCCTTTCGCTGCAGGCGCCCCTTTCCCTGAAGGCGCCCCGTCAGGGGCGCCGGGGGTGCCCCTGACAGTCGCCGGACCCGCTCAGACCCGCGACTTCTGCCCCACCGTCGCCGGATCACCCGGCACCGACCGCGTCAGGTACTGCGGAACCGGCGCCGCGTCCGTCCCGTCGTCCCGCACCAGCCCGTACCGGATCGCCCCGTCCGGGGGCCCGTACAGAACGTCCTTCTCCACCGCGTCCCATGACGACGGAAAGACGCTCACCCCGTAGTCGGCCCCGCGTTCGTTCACCGTGAACGTCACGCTGCCGTCGACGTAGTAGTACTCGTTCTGCCACATCTGCTGAGCGCCGGCGGGCAGCACGGCGTACCCCGTCGCCGAACTGCCCATCCCCGTCGCGGACGCGTCCGTCGAACTCACCCGGTCGTCCATCCGCCGCCCGCCCCCCGAGGCCACATGGAAGATCTTCCCCTTGAGCCCGGTCCAGGACGGCATGACCAGGCTCCCGGCCCGGTACTGCGGTGAGATCTGCCAGCGGACCAGCACATAGCCCTGTCCGCTGAGCGTCACGCTGTCGCCCCGGTGGTTCAGCACGGCGTGCGCCCCGCCGCTGCTGGTGATCCCGCCCTCCGGCCGGTGCGGCAGCGCGCCCGGCCGGGTGTCCGGGTCCGGCGCCGGGTCGGCCGCGTCGACGACCGAGCCGTAGACCGCCGCGCTCGCCGAAGCCGACGAGGACGGGGACGGAGACAGAGACGGGGACGGCGAGGTGGAGGGGGACGGCGCGGGAGTGGTCACCGGCGCGTGCGGCATCGCACGCGAGACGGCCGCCGTCGGCGACACCGCGGTCCGCGGTGCCGGGTCGTGCGGCGTCTGTACGACGACGTACGCGCCGCCCGCCACGATCGTGGCTCCCGCCGTCACCGCCACGGCCGGCTTGGTCAGCGCGCCCAGGACCTTCGCCGACCACCCGGCGGACGTCGCGGAGGTGGCCGCCACCGCCGTCCTGCCGCCGAGCGCCAGGGACAGCGTGAAACCGACCGGGACCGGGACCAGGGCGATCCCGACCAGCAGCCGTTCCGCCGGTACGACGGAGTCGCGGGCGTCGCCGCAGTAGCCGCAGCCCCGGATGTGCCGGGCCAGCCGCTTGCGCCAGACGGAGTCGGGCCGCCCGTCCCAGCGGCCGGTCAGCTCGCGCAGCTCGGGGCAGGCCCCGTCCAGCGCGCGCACGATCCCCCGCGAGGTCTCCAGCCGCTCCTTCATCCGCTGGACGCGGACGGCGGCGTGCTGCCGGCTGATGCCGACGGCCGCCGCCAGTTCGCGCCGGGTGAGTTCGCCGGAGACCTCCAGCCACCACAGCGACACCAGCTGCCGGTCCTCGGCGTCCAGCCAGCGCACGGCCTCCGCGGCCTCCCGCCGCTGCCCCTCCAACTGGAGCCGCAGCACAGTGAGTTCGGCGAAGTCGGCGGTGCCGTCCGGGACCGCCTCGTCCAGTTTCCGGTCCTGCCTGCGGCGCGCCCGGTCCCGGATCTGCCGCATGGCGATGGCCACCAGCCAGGACCGGAAGCTGTCCGGGTCGCGCAGGGTGCCGAGGTTGTCGACGGCGCGCAGCATGGTCTCCTGGACCACGTCGTCGACGTCGGCGTGGCCGTTCAGGGCACGGCCGACCACGTTGTAGACCAACGGCAGCCAGCCCTCGACCAGTTCGTCCAGCGCGCGCCGGTCACCGGCCTGCGCGGCCGCGACCGTGGCCCGCCACTGCCGCGACACCGGCACGTCCGTCCTCATAACCGCACCCTCTCAGCCGGAGCGGTGTCCTTGGCGATGTCGGGGATCACAGTGTGGAGACGGAGCACGAGGTTCCGGGATAACACTTTTTCGCCCCCGCTCCCCCGGTCGCCCAGCGGATCGCACTGGCCGCGCTCGGACAGGTCCGGCCGGGCGGCCTGGGTGCCGGGGTGCCTGGGTGCCGTCCGCCGCAGTGAGTACGGCGCCCTGGTACCCCGGTACCACTCCCGGGCCGAAGATTCCCCCGGGGTCCCAGGGTCCGCGGCCCGGCCGCTCCTACCTTCGACATCGGACACCGCGCCGGGACCGGCCGCGGCCGAGTGCGAGGCAGGAAGGCCCAGCCCCATGATCGAAGCGCGCGAACTGACCAAGCGCTACGGCGACAAGACCGTCGTCGACCGTCTGAGCTTCACCGTGAAGCCGGGCGAGGTGACCGGCTTCCTCGGCCCCAACGGCGCCGGCAAGTCGACGACCATGCGGATGATCGTCGGCCTGGACGCCCCCACGCACGGCTCGGTCACCGTCAACGGCCGTTCCTACGCGAGGCACGCGGCGCCCCTCCAGGAGATCGGCACCCTGCTGGAGGCCAAGTCGGTCCACCCGGGCCGCAGCGCGGTCAACCACCTGCTGGCGCTCGCGTACACGCACGGCATCCCGCGCAGCCGGGTCGACGAGGTCATCGAGCTGGCCGGGCTGACGAGCGTGGCCGGCAAGCGGGTCGGCGCCTTCTCGCTCGGCATGGGCCAGCGGCTCGGCATCGCCGCCGCGCTGCTCGGCGACCCGGCGATCGTGATGCTCGACGAACCGGTCAACGGCCTCGACCCCGAGGGCGTGCTCTGGGTCCGCAACCTGCTGCGTCAACTGGCCGACGAGGGACGGGCCGTGATGCTCTCCTCGCACCTGATGAGCGAGACCGCGCTGATCGCCGACCACCTGGTGATCATCGGCCGGGGCAGGCTGCTCGCGGACACCACGGTCGACGACTTCACCCGGGACGCGGGCGGCGGTGGCGTCAAGGTCGTCACCGGCGAGCCCGCGAAGCTGCGCTCGCTGCTGGCCGGTCCCGACGTCACGATCACCTCCTCGTCCGCCGAGGAACTGCTGGTCGCGGGCCGGGACGCCCGGGAGATCGGCACGGTCGCCGCGCTGCACGGCGTACCGCTGTACGAGCTCACCCCGCAGTCCGTCTCCCTGGAGACGGCGTTCATGGACCTCACCCGGGACGTGGTCGAGTACCAGAGCGCTCCGGCCGGCACCGCACGAAAGGCCGCCTGATGACCGTCACCAGCATCGCCCCCGCCCGCCCGGCCGCGTACAAGGTCACCGGCGCCCGGGTGCTGCGCGCTGAGTGGGCCAAGTTCTGGTCGCTGCGCTCCAGTTGGATCACCCTCTCGGTCGCCGTGTTCCTGCTGGTCCTGTTCGGGACGATCGCCAGCTACACCTACACCGCGGGCGCCGCGGCGGGCGGCCCGCCCGGCCGGAGCGGCGGCGACAGCGACGCGGTGAGCCTGGCCCTGACCGGGGTGACGTTCGCGTCGCTGGCCGTGGGCGTGCTCGGGGTGCTGCTGTCGGCGGGCGAGTACAGCACCGGCATGATCCGCTCCACGCTCACCGCCGTCCCGCGCCGGCTGCCGGTGCTGTGGGCGAAGGCCGCGGTGATCGGCCCGATCGCCCTGGTCCTCGCCACCCTCGGCGCGCTGGCCGCGTTCGGTCTCGGCTCACCGGGGCTGGACGGGGAGAAGATCTCCCTGTCGCTCGGCGACGACGGGGTGCTGCGCAGCCTGGCCGGGGCCGGCCTCTACCTCGGCCTGGTCGCCGTCTTCGGAGTGGCCCTCGGCGTGCTGCTGCGCAACTCCGCCGGTGCCATCGCCTCCCTGGTCGGCATCCTGCTCATCCTGCCCGGCCTTGCCACGCTGCTGCCCGACTCCTGGTACGACACCCTCAGCCCCTACTTCCCGAGCAACGCGGGCCAGGCGGTGTACGCACTGCACCAGTCCTCCGACGCCCTCTCACCCGGCGCGGGCCTCGCCGTCTTCGCCGGCTGGGTGGCCCTGACCCTGGCCGGGGCGGCGTACCGGCTGGTCAGGACCGACGTCTGAGGCGGGCCCGGCACACGCGCCGCCTCGGGAGCCGAGGAGAATGGTCGGCATGAGTCCGCCGCACCGCGCGGCAGCCGCCGGGGACACCACCCGGGGGACGGCGAGCACGCCGTCCCCCGGGTTCGACGCGGCCTGGGCGCATCCGCTGCTGGGCCGGATGCTGCGCGACCGCAGCCGCCGGCGGCTGCTGGACCGGCGCCATCCATGGCTGCTCGACACCGCGCTGGTGCTGTTCATGCTGCTGATCAGCCTGCCCGACCTGCTGATGGTCGACCACGAATCCCCCTTCGCACACACGGCCACCCCGGACACGCTGCCGACCGGCGTCCTGTGCGCCTTCGTCGCCGCGCTGGTCGTTCCGCTCTGGTGGCGCCGCCGGGCCCCGGCCGTCGTGTACTTCACGATCCTCGCCGTGAACGTGGTCGAGTGGTCGACGGGGGTCTGGCTGCGGGCGGGCATTGCCACGCTCGTCGCCCTGTACACCCTGGCCCGCAACGGCTCGCTGCGCGTGCTGGGCTGGGCGGTCGGGCTGAGCGCCGGTGCGCTGGCCCTGAGCGCCAACGTCCTGGCGCCGATCGACCATCCGCTGCTCGGCACCTTCTTCCTGCTGGGCTCGCTGACCGCGGCGGTCGCAGTCGGCCTGACCGTCCGGATCAGGGGGCTCTATCTGGCGGCCCTGGAGGACCGCGCCCGGCAGCTGGAGGTCGAACAGGAGCAGCGGGTACGGCTCACCGCGGCGGCCGAGCGGGCACGGGTCGCCCGGGAGATGCACGACATCGTCGGCCACAACCTCTCCGTGATGGTCAGTGTCGCCGACGGCGCGGCGGTCCTCGCCGGCAACCGGGGCGAGCGGTCCGCGGAGGCCCTGCGGATCCTCGGCGACACCGGCCGGCAGGCGATGAGCGAACTGCGCCGGGTCCTCGGCGTGCTGCGCGAGGGCGCCGACGACGAGCGGCCGCTCGCGCCGCAGCCGGGCGTCGGTGACCTGGACCCGCTGCTGGCGCGGGTCCGGGCGGCGGGACTGCCGGTGACGTACCGGACGGTGGGCGACCCGGACGCGCTGGGCGACGGCCTCCAGCTCACCGTCTACCGGATCGTCCAGGAGTCGCTGACCAACACCCTCAAGCACGCGGGGCCCGGGGCGTCCGCCGAGGTGACGGTCGCCGTAGCGGTGGGCGAGGTGCGGGTCCGGGTCGCGGACACCGGCGCGGCACCCGGGCAGGAGCCGCCCGAGGGCACCGCCGGCACCTCAGGCACCACCGGGCACGGCCTGGTCGGCATCCGGCAGCGCGCCGCGATGTACCGCGGCTCGGTCACCGCCGGGCCGCGCGAGGGCGGTCCCGGCTGGCTGGTCGACGTCGCCCTCGACGTGCCGTCCGCACCGCCCGCTCCATCCGCCCCGCCGGCTCCGGGAGAGCAGCTGTGACCACCGTACTCATCGCAGACGACCAGCCGCTGCAGCGGATGGGTGTGCGGATGCTGCTGGAGGGCACCCCCGGTCTGGAGCCGGTCGGCGAGGCGGAGCACGGCGCGGCGGCCGTCCGGCTCGCCGCCGAACTGCGGCCCGACGTCGTCCTCATGGACATCCGGATGCCCGGCATGGACGGCCTGGAGGCGACCCGGCGGATCGTCGCCACCGGCGGCCGCACCCGCGTCCTCATCGTGACCACCTTCGACCTCGACGAATACGCGTACGACGGGCTGCGCGCGGGGGCCAGCGGCTTCCTGCTCAAGGACGCCCGCCCGGAGGAGCTGGTCGCGGGCATCCACGCGGTGGCGAGCGGCGACGCCGTGGTGGCGCCCTCGCTGACCCGGCGTCTCCTGGACGCCTACGCCCACCGGGTCCTGGCACCCGCCGTGCCCGACGAGGACCCCCGGCTGCGCTCGCTGACCGACCGCGAGCGCGAGGTGCTGGTCGCCATCGGCCAGGGATGGAACAACACCGAGATCGCCGAGCGCCTCGTCCTCACCGAGTCGACCGTGAAGAAGCACGTCGGCCGGGTCCTCGCCAAGATCGGGGCGCGCGACCGGATCCAGGCCGTGATCACCGCGTACGACGCCGGACTGGTCCGGGCCAGGTAGTGGGACCCCCCTCTCCCGGTGCGGCGGCTCCAGGCGTAGCATGTGAACGAAACAGTTTCGTTCACGGAACGGACCTCGCATGGAGAAGACAGGCACGGTCTCCGTACTCGTCGTCAACGACCAATCCCTCCAGCGCCTCGCCCTGCGCATGCTCCTCGCCGCCGAGCCGGGACTGACGGTTGTCGGGGAGGCGGTGGACGGGGACGAGGCGATCCGTGCGAGCACCGCGCTCCGTCCCGACGTCGTCCTCATGGACAGCAAGTTGTCCCGGGCGGACGCCATCGACACCGTCCGGCGTATCGCCCGTCCCGCCGCCCGGACCCGCACCCCCTCCGCAGGTTTCACCGGTGAGGCCGCGGCCGGCTCCCGCGTCCCACGGGTCCTGATGCTGACCGCGGCCGAGCAGGAGGCGGACGCCTGGGCGGCCCTGCGGGCGGGCGCCGGCGGCTTCCTGCTCAACGACGCCGACCCGGCCGAACTGACCGCGGCGATCCGGGTGGTGGCCGCCGGCGACGCCGTCATCACGCCCGGTCTGACCCGGGCGCTCATCGACGCCGTACGCCAGCAGCACACCGTCCGCCCCCTCCCCCGCACCTCGGGGCTCGGCGCCCTCACCGGGCGCGAACGCGACGTCCTGATCGCGGTCGCCTCCGGCTGGACCAACGCCGAGATCGCGCAGTGGCTGTCGATCGCCCCGACCACCGTGAAGACCCACGTCAGCAACGTCCTCGCGAAGATCGGCGCCCGGGCCCGGGTGCAGGCGGTGGCCTTCGCCTACGAGTCGGGGCTGATCCGGCCGGCGGCGTGAGCGCTCCCCCGGCCCCCCGGACGTGCCGCGATGCGCCGCCCTTCGTCCGCGGCACTGTCGTGGGCGGCCGGTCGTGGGCGGTCGCGGCCGGTCATGGCCGGTCGCCCAGTTCCTCCCCCAGCCCTCGGCCGGGGCCGGGCGGCGCCTCTCAGCGGCGCCGCCCGGCCCCGCTCAGAAGCTCTCCCCGCCCAGCGCCTTGAGGAACGCGAGCGGGTTCCAGAACTCCCGGTACTTGACGATCTTTCCGTCCTTGAACGTCACGAACGTCGCGTAACTCATGTCGTACGGATTGCCGTTGGACAGCACCTTGCCGGTGACGCTCCAGTCGGCGACGGCCGTGTCCGGGTCGTCGGTGGCGCGGACGGTCAGCGACGTGATCCGCTGCACGTCGATGAGGTCGGGGTAGCCCTTCAGGTACTCGTAGACGGCGGTCCGGCCCTCCAGCCGGGCGGGGCTGCCCTCGGGGGCGAAGGGGAACTCGACGACGACGTTCTCGTCGCACTGGTCCGCCCAGGCCTTCATGTCCTTGGCGAGGAAGGTGTCGAGGTTGCGCCGCACCAGGTCGGCGGCGGTAAGGGTCTCACTCATGATTCGTCCGTTCCCATCGTGATGCGAAGTGGGCCACGCATTAATGTGGCTAGACACATAATTACTTGGCTAGCCACATAAGTCAAGCGGTCCGGCCGGTCACGTGAAGACGCCACCGCCGTCCACGGTGAGGATCTGGCCGGTCAGCGCCTCGGCGGCGTCGCTCGCCAGGAAGCCGACCGTCGCCGACACGTCCTCGGGCGTCAGCGCGCGGGGCAGCGCCTGTCCGGCCTGCGAGGCCTCGAAAGCGGCGTCCGGCTGGTACGCGGTGGACGCGGTCCGGGTCAGGCCGGGCGCCACCGCGGTCACCGCGATGCCGTGCCGCCCGAGCGAGGCCGCGAGCGAGCGGGTGAGTCCCACCAGCGCGCCCTTGCTGGTCACGTACGCGAGGAGGTCCGGGCTCGGCGGCCGCCAGAAGGTGTCGGAGACGATGTGCACGATCCGGCCGAAGCCGCGCTCCCGCATCCCGGGCACGAACGCCTGGGCGAGCAGCACCGCGGACTCGACGTTGACCGCCTGGACCCGGCGCCAGGCGTCCAGGTCGATGCTCTCGACGTCCATCAGGTCGGTGGCGGCGGCCGCGTGCACCAGCACGTCGCACCGCCCGTTCTCGGCCAGCACGCGGCGCGCGGCCGCCCGTACGTCCTCGGCGTCGGCCAGGTCGCAGACGATGTCGCCGGCCCGGTCCAGGACCCGTACGACATGGCCGCGCCCGGTCAGCTCGCGCGCGACGGCGCCGCCGATGGCCCCGGCGCCGCCCACGACGACGGCGACCCTGGGGGTGGTGGGGTTCTCAGGCATCAAGTGCTCCTGATCATGATGAGGGTGGGGCGGATGGAGGATGGGGCGGACGGATGGTCGGGGGGGGGGACGGAGGACGGCGGCGGACGCGCCGGTGCGGTGCACCGACGGCCGCCCCGGACCGTCGGCGCACCGCCGTCTTGTTTGTTGCTCGCGTGAGCAATTATCTGGAGATCGGAAATCCGGTCAGCCGTGGATGGCGCTGCCCAGGCCGAGGTCCAGCCGGAGCGACTCCACCAGCGAGAAGGCGCTGCTCTCGGTGAAGACGTCGGCGGCGGCGAGGGTGCCGGTGTACTTGGCCGCGACCGGGGCCGCCGCCTGCCGGCAGACCTCGTCGAGCCAGGTCTTGACGACGGCCCAGATGTTGTTCCCGTACTTGGCCGCGAAGACGCCGTAGTCGACGGTCCCGAGGGCCTGCTTGATCGACGCGGTCAGGTCGTCGATGTACTGCTGGTGCACGGTGACGTCGGCCCGGGTGCCGAGCCGCCCCATGTGACCGGCGATGTGGTGCTTCCACGGGTACGACAGGGCCTTGGCCGGGGCGGCCAGGTAACCCTGGATGTCCTCGCTGTAGTTGAGGGCGCCGAAGGGGGCCCAGCCGGGGATGGTGATGTCGACCAGCATGAGCGTGTCGTGGTGCGGGAACCGGATGTAGATGTTGTCCGGCGCGTGGTTGCTGCCGTGGTGCGCGAGTTCGACCCGCTCGCCGCCGACGTGCAGGGTGTAGCGGTCGGCGAAGGTGACGTCGGGCGCGGGCTTGTTCGGGTCGTTGTCGCGGCGCAGCAGGCGGCGGTTCTCCTCGTGCCCGATCCGGACCACGTGGCGGCCGAAGAGGCCGGACGCTCCGACGTGGTCGGAGTGGTGGTGGGAGTGGACGATGTGGGTGACCTTGTTGCTGGTGCCGTTGGCGGCCGCTATCTCGTCGACCGCGCGCTGCAGGTTGTGGCCGATGGTCGGCGGGGCGTCGAACAGCACGACCCCGTCCCGGGTGGTGAGGAAGGCGGCCTGGTAGTCGCCGTCGGTCACCCAGTAGAGATTGCGCTGGACGCGGCCCACGTAGTAGCCCTGGCTGTTCACCGCCGGGCCGAGGGAGCCCGCGGGCACCGGTGCGTAGTCCGGCAGGCCGTCACCGGAGGATCCGGCGGCCGAGGTGCGCGGGGTGGCCGCCGAGGCCGCCGTCGCGGTACCCCCGGCCACCAGGGCCGCGGCCGCGGGCACGGCGGTGGCCGCGGCGACTCTGGCGAGGAACGAACGGCGGTCGGTTCCGGATGTGGAGCTGGATGACATGTCGATCCCTTTCGGAACGGTTCCGGGAGGGCCAGGGCGGTCCGCCCCATCGGCTCCCGCCCGGCGCAACGCGCTTACCGTAGCCCCAAACAGCTTGCCTAAGCAAGCAACTTGTTTTCGATGCCGGACCGGTCTCGGACATGCGGTGCCCCCCGGAGGACCCTCGGAGAACCGCCCGTCAACACCCCTTGCGACTAAGGTATTCCCAGCCCGGCAAGCAGCAGGGCAGCGAGTTTCCGCCCCCGTCGCCCGCCCGCAGAGGAGTGCCATGCCAGCCGCGAAGCCCGACCCGGTGATGCCTCGGCCCAGCCTCGTCGAGCGCGCCCCGGTCAGCTTCGGGCTCTTCGCGCTCTCCCGCGAACTGCACGGCTACGGCGCCGAGCTCCTCCTGAAACTCGGCCTGCATCCCGGCCAGGAACTGATCCTGATGCGGCTCTTCGACCGCGACGGCCAGACGCAGGCCGAGCTGCAGCAGGCGGTCGGGCTCGACCACTCCACGGTCTCGCGGTCGATCCGCCGCATGGAGGACGCGGGCCTGGTCGCCCGGGCCCGTGCCGAGCACGACCGCCGGGCCTTCATCGTCTCGCTCACCGCCGGCGGCGAGGCGCTCCGCGAGCCGCTCGCCGACCTCTGGACCGCCCTCGACCGCCTCGCCACCGAGACCCTGCACCGGCTGAAGGGCGCCGACTTCCTCAGCACGGTCGCGGAACTGGAACGCGCCTACGCCACGGCCCGGCGCGGCTGACCGGTCCCCCGGAAGCGACTCGGAGCGGCCCGGGGCGACTCGGAGCGGCCCGGGACGGCTCGGAGCGGGGCGGTTCGAAGCGACTCGGAGCGACTCGGAGCAGCCCCGGACGACTCGGAGCGGCCCGGGGCGACTCGGAGCGTCCCGCACCCCGATCCTGGAAGCGACACGGAAACGGCAAGGAGCCGATCATGACGACCCAGTGGAATGCCGGCGAGGGGCGCATAGAGACCACCGCCCGCGGCCGTGCCGTACTCTCCCAGCCCCGCCTGAACCGGGGCACCGCCTTCACTCCGGAGGAGCGGCGGACGCTGGGCCTGGTCGGCCTGGTGCCGCCGGCGGTGCTGACCCTGGAGCAGCAGGCCGAGCGGGCGTACCAGCAGTACGCGGCGCAGCCGACCGACCTGGCCAAGAACGTCAACCTCACCGCGCTGCACGACCGCAACCAGGTGCTCTTCTACCGCCTGCTCTGCGACCACCTCGACGAGATGCTGCCCATCGTCTACACCCCGACCGTCGGCAGGGCCATCCAGCGCTACAGCAACGAGTACCGGCGCCCGGCCGGCGTGTACCTGTCGGTGCACGCCCCGGAGGAGATCGGGGGCGCGCTCGCGGCCGCCGGTCTCGGGCCGGACGACGTGGACCTGATCGTCGCCACGGACGGCGAGGCGATCCTCGGCATCGGCGACTGGGGGGTGGGCGGCATCGACATCTCGGTCGGCAAGCTCGCCGTCTACACCGCCGCCGCCGGCATCGACCCGAACCGCACCCTCGCGGTCATGCTGGACGTCGGCACCAACCGCCAGGAGCTCCTCGACAACCCGCTCTACCTGGGCAACCGGCACCCGCGCGTGGACCGGGAGACCTACGACGCCTTCATCGACGCCTACGTCACCACCGCCCGTCGGCTCTTCCCGCACGCCCTGCTGCACTGGGAGGACTTCGGTCCCGCCAACGCCCGCCGCATCCTGGAGCGTTACCGCCCGACCGAGTTCACCTTCAACGACGACGTGCAGGGCACCGGTGCGGTCAATCTCGCCGCGGTGCTCTCCGGGGTGAAGGCCAGCGGGACCCCGCTGCGCGACCACCGGGTGGTGATCTTCGGTGCGGGCACCGCCGGCATCGGCATCGCCGACCAGTTGCGGGACGCCATGGTCGCCGACGGCCTGACCGCCGAGGAGGCCACCGCCCGCATCTTCGGTGTCGACCGTCACGGCCTGCTCACCGAGGACCAGCAGGACCTGCGCGACTTCCAGGTCCGCTACGCCCGTCCGGCCGCCGGGGTCGCCGACTGGCAGCGGGACGAGAAGGTGGGCGGCATCGCGCTGGCCGAGGTCGTGGCGCGGGTCCGGCCGACGGTCCTGATCGGCACCTCCGGGCAGGGCGGCTCCTTCACCGAGGAGATCGTCCGGGAGATGGCCGCCCACACCGAGCGGCCGATCATCCTGCCGATGTCGAACCCGACGGACCTGGCCGAGGCGGTCCCCGCCGACCTGCTGGCCTGGACCGACGGCCGCGCCCTGATCGCCACCGGCAGCCCGTTCCGCCCGGTCGAGCGGGACGGGGTCCGGTACCTGATCGGGCAGGCCAACAACGCGCTGGTCTTCCCGGGCCTCGGGCTCGGCGCGATCGTCGCCCGGGCCACCCGGGTCACCGACGGCATGCTGGTCGCCGCCGCGCACGCCGTCGCCGGGCAGACGGACGCCGACGGCCCCGGCGCGCCGATCCTGCCCCTCACCGACCAGCTGCGCGAGACCTCGGTGGCGGTCGCCGTGGCGGTGGCCCACGCCGCGGCCGCCGACGGGGGGTCCGGCACGACCGTCGACGACTCCGTGGAGAAGCGGGTCAGGGCCGCCATGTGGCAGCCGGTGTACCCGCCCGTCAAGGCCGTCTGACCGGCCCCCGCCCCGCATCGACGTGGTGACGGTGGTGTGCCTGGCCCTGCTGGGCGAGACCGGCCGCACCGAACTCACCGGCGTGGGCACGGACGCCCCGGTGCACCTGCCCGTCGACCGCCCGGCGTCCGCCCCTCACCCGCGTCCGGTGGGAGCGGTACCGACCGGAGCGGTACGGACGTCCACGCCGGGGCGCGGTGCGAGGGCGGCCTCGTCCGCGGAGTAGGCGGAGGCGAAGGTGAAGGCGCGCCCGGAGGGGCCGTGTGCGCGCAGGTCGGCCAGCCGTTCCAGGGCCTCGCCGGTGGTCGGGAGGTGACCGGCGGGGACCCACCAGAGCACCAGATGCGCCTCGGCATGCCGCTGGAACCACTCGCGGCGGCGCCGCATCACGTCCAGGTGGTCACTGCGGTAGGTGAACTCCCACAGTGCCTCCTGGGTCTCCCACACCGTCAGGTTGACGATGACGTCCTCGCCCGCCGGACGCAGGGCGGTGGCGTCGGCCGCCCCGTCCTCCACGAGCCGCCACACGAAGCCGGGCGCGGCGTCGGCAGCGGCGTTGACCGTGTCGAGCATCTCGACGAACGGCGCCATGCGCGGGTCGTCGAGGGGGAAGCGGAGCGTGGCCACGTTCAGCTGGGCGAGGTGGACTGCGTACGCGGATGCGGTCATGGCCTCATACCAGCACGCACCCCCTTCTATGTCAATCGTCGTTGTTTTTAGAGTTCTCCGCCGACGGCCTCCACCACCACACAGCACTCGCCCGGCCGCGCGGCCATGCGCGCCCGGACGGCACCGTCGGTGCCGAGCAGCCCCTCCAGCAGCGCCAGGTTCATGCCGCAGACGAGCGGCGGGAAGCGTTCGGCGACGGCATGGAAGGGGCAGTTGCGCATTCGGACGACGGCCCCGGCGACCCCGGCCGCACCCTCGGCATCCCCCGCACCCGCCGCACCCCCCGCACCCTCCGCACTCCCGGCGGCTTCCAGGTGCGGTTCGTACCCGCGCGCCGCGAGCGTCTCCATGGCTTCTTCGAGGCCGCCGCAGGGCGCCGCCGAGCCGCGCAGGGCCTCGCCGCGACGGCGTGCGGCCGCGCAGAGCCCGGTGTCCAGCCCCGCATGCTCGGCGGCTTCGGCGAGCAGTTCGGCGGCGGTGCGGTAGTCGCGGGCGGGCAGCGACACCGTCCGCTCCTCGCGGGCCCGCGTGTACACCTTGGCCGGCCGGCCCGCCCCCGGCCCCGAGCGCCCGGTCAGCCGCCGGCTCCCGGTGTCGAGCAGTCCGGCCTCGGCGAGCCTGTCCAGGTGGTGCGCGGCGAGCGTGCGCGCCACCCCGGTCGCCTCGGCGGCCTCGTTACGGCCGACCTCGCGGCCCTGCGCGGCCACGTACTCGTACAGTCGGCGTCGCACGGGATCCTGCAACGCCGCGATCGCGTCGATGTCGTTCACCCTGCCATTCTAGGAACAACGCAGGTTGGAGATAGAAGGGCCGGACCGGCACGCGGTGCGTCGCCGGCAGCCCGCCGCCGATGCCGACCCGCGCGATGATGGGCAAATGACGGTCCCGATGACGGCCAATTGAGGGATTCAGGGGCTTCACCAATTCCCTTCCCGACCCTAGCGTTGCGACCACGTGAACGGTCTGGCCGTCGGCGGTGCGACACCGGTCGGCACGTCGGCCACGGCCGCGTTCCGACAGTTTCCTGGACGGGGAGGGCGATGACGCCCGTGGAGTTGCCGGTCGGCGGCCTGCCGCGGAGCCGCGGTGCGGTGCCGTACGTCCGCCCCCGAGCGGACGCGCATCCCGCCACGCGCCCACCCACCCGGGCCGGGCCGAACCGTGCCGACCACCACCGGGCCGCCCCGCCGCCCCCGGAGCCGCGCCGCACCTGGAGTGCCGGACCGGCCGTCCACCACGCGCTCCTCCACCACCCGGCGACGACAGCGGTCCTCGTCGACGCCGCCCGCCCCCACTGGAACCACCGAAAGGCCACGGCATGACCACCCCGCAGCTGAACCGGATCGCCGGCGCGCCCATCTCCTGGGGCGTGTGCGAAGTACCCGGCTGGGGCTACCAGCTGACGCCCGAGCGGGTGCTGAAGGAGATGCGCGAGGTCGGCCTGGCCGCCACCGAGTTCGGCCCCGACGGCTTCCTGCCCGCCGCCCCCGAGGCGATGGCCCGCGTCCTGGCCGACCACGACCTGCACGCCGTCGGCGGCTTCACCCCGCTGCTGCTGCACGTGCCCGGCCACGACCCGCTGCCCGAGGCCGAACAGCTCCTGGAGAACTACGCCGCCTCCGACGCCGAGGTCCTCGTCCTGTCCGCCGTCACCGGCCAGGAAGGCTACGACTCCCGCCCCGAACTCGACGCCGACGGCTGGAAACTGCTCCTGTCCAACCTCGACCGGCTCACCGCACTGGCCGCCGAGCGCGGGGTGCGGGCCGTCCTGCACCCGCACGTCGGCACGATGATCGAGAACGGTGACGAGGTCCGCCGGGTCCTGGAGCACTCGTCGGTCTCCCTCTGCCTCGACACCGGCCACCTGCTCATCGGCGGCACGGACCCGGCCGAGCTCACCCGGCAGGCCCCCGAGCGGATCGCCCACACCCACATGAAGGACGTGGACGCCTCCCTCGCCGCCAAGGTGCAGTCCGGCCGCCTCACCTACACCGACGCCGTACGCGAGGGCATGTACCGCCCGCTGGGCTCCGGCGACGTCGACGTCGAGGCGATCGTCACCCACCTCACCAGCCGCGGCTACGACGGCTGGTACGTCCTCGAACAGGACACCATCCTCACGACGGAACCCAAGGAGAAGGGCCCGGTCGAGGACGTGTGGGCCAGCGCCGAACACCTGCGCTCGGTGCTGCGCGCCACCGCATAGCGCCACGCGGCCGCACGGGCCGCGCAGTCGGCGCATGCGGTGCATGCGGTGCATGCGGTGCATGCGGGGAATCCCGGAAGGCACTTGGGGACGAGGCGAGGAGCGGCGAGGCACATGGACACCGAGGACGAACTGCTGGCCACCTGCTGGACCACGGCCGGTGCCGCCGACCCGGCCGGCGCCGACCAGCGCAGTCCGCTCGGCCTCCGGGAGCGGGCCGAGGCGGCGTCCGCGGCCGGCTTCACGGGGTTCGGGCTGGTGCACGCGGATCTGCTGGTCGCCGAACGCGAGCACGGCCTCGCGGGCATCCGGTCGATCTTCGAGGACAACGGCCTCGCGCACATCGAACTGGAGGCCCTGGCGGGCTGGTGGGCCGACGGACCCCGGCGGGCCGCGTCGGACACCGTCCGCCACGACCTGCTGCGGGCCGCCGAGGCGCTCGGCGCCCGCCACCTCAAGATCCACGGCGATGTCGAGGACGGGCCCTTGCACTTCGACGTCTGGGCCGGGGAGTTCGCCGCCCTGGCGGCCGAGGCGGAGAGCGTGGGCGCCCGGGTCGGCATCGAGTTCCTGCCCTGGTCCAACATCAGGACCGTGCACGACGCACTCCGGCTCGTCGAGGCGGCCGGCCACCCCGCGGGCGGTGTCCTCATCGACGTCTGGCACACCGAGCGCGCCCACACGCCCCCGGCCGAGCTGGCGGACGTACCGCTCTCGCGGATCGTGGGCGTGGAGCTGAACGACGCCGACAGCACGGTCGTCGGCAGCCTCTTCGAGGACACCGTCCGGCGCCGCCGCCTGTGCGGGGAGGGCTCCTTCGACCTGCCCGGGGTCATCGCCGCGCTCCGCACGGCCGGCTGGCGCGGCCCCTGGGGCGTGGAGATCCTGTCGGACGCACACCGGAAACTGCCGGTGCACGAGGCAGCCGAGGTGGCCTACCGAACCGCCGCGGCGGCGCTGGCATAGCCGGTCGAGCCGCAGTGCAGTTCACGGTATCTGCGGCGACCGCGCTTCCGACATCGTTGTCGGAAGCGCGGCCTGCCCGAGGCGCGGCCCTACGGGATGCGGCACGCCCCGAGGGGGCGCCGGACGCCGGGGAGTGCGGTCGGGCTACGGCGTGTAGAGGGCGTCACTGCCGTACAACTCCCTGGTGAACGCGGAGACGTCGGCGGTGCGGTCGGCGCCGTCGAGGTTGTACGTCAGATAGACGCCGTACCCCTCACTGACCGTGCGGCGGGCGAGGGCGGCGGCCGTGCTCTGCGAGGTTCCGCCGATCTCGACGGCCGCAGGCGACAGCTTCGACTTGGGCAGGGCGATGCCGGGGACCTGCCAGGTGCCGTAGTACGGGTTCCAGGCGTAGTCGAACTTGGACGAGACGTCGACGCCGCCGTAGGAGAGGCGCGACGCGGCCGGGCCGATGTTGTAGAGGCTGATGATCTTGTCCGGCATGTCGGCGCGCAGTGCCGACACCAGGTACACGAACGAGCTGGCGTTGGGCTGGCCGGTGCCGTTGTTGCCGTACTCGGCGTACTCGTCGTCGAAGTCGATGCCGTCGAGGCCGTACGTGGACACGGTGTCCGACAGCTGTTTCGCGAACGTCGAAGCCGCCTGCTGGGACGGGAAGTTGGCGAAGCCCGCGCCCTGGTGGTTGCCGAGCACCGAGAGGACGACCTTGATGCCCTTCTGCTGCAACGGCCGTATCTGCGTGGCGGCGTTGTCGAGGACGCGTTGCACGTTCTCGTTGAAGTACAGGGTCGCCGCCTTCGTGCCCGTGTTGTAGTTGATGTTCGCCGCGAAGATCACGGCGATGTCGAAGACGTTGCCGCCGCCGTTGGCGAGGGTGTACTTGCCGACGTTCAGCATGCTGTTGTTGTTCACCTCGACGTACGCCACCGAGGTCGGTCCCTGTTTCGCGGCAGCGGGGGCCGCCGCCGCGCCGGTCGTGGCGGTCGCGCCTAAGGCGAGGGCCGTCATGGCCGACAGCGCGAGCGCGGCCGTCCGTATTCTGCTCCGTACCGGAGTGAACATCGTTGATCGGTCTCCCATCGCATGGAGCGGCGCCCGACCTGTCCGCGGGCGCCGAGAAAGCCCCCCGGATCCTTCCGTTCCCGCGACCGAATCCCCAGAACCATGCGGGAACTCCTGACGCCTCCCGCGCACGCGCGTCGCACCGCAACCCGCGGCACGGCCCGGCCCCGATTGCCCACCCGCCGTCGAAGACCGCGCTGAACCTGGTCACCGTGATGCGCGCCGAGGAACTGCGGGACAACCTGATCAAGGTCAACGCTGCAGACTTCCCTGGTGTGCGGCACGGCGGGCACGGCGTCGACGGCCGCCCACGACGGGCTGCGGCGGAACCGCCGACCGTCCGCAGCCCCGTCCCACGGGCTCTTGCGCCGGCGCGGACAGCAGATCGGGCCGTGGTCCCGGCTGCATACTGGACCACATGGCACGCGAGCAGCAGAGCGCAGGCGGCAGCGGGCTGGGGATCTTCCTGCGCACCCGCAGGGGCCGGGTGACGCCCGAGGACGTCGGTCTGGTGACCAGTGCCGGACTGCGGCGTACGCCGGGGCTGCGGCGCGAGGAGCTGGCCACGCTGGCCGGGATCAGCATCGACTACTACGCGCGCCTGGAGCGCGGCCAGGAGACCAACCCCAGCCCGGCCGTGGTCGACGCCCTCGCCTGCGCCCTCCGGCTGGACGAGCACGAACACGAGCATCTGCGTGATCTTGTCGAACGGGTCGGCAGGAAGCCCGTGATGGATCAGCCGGTCGCGTCGGAGCGGACCGTGCGCCCCGATGTCCAGCTGATGCTGGAGAGCCTGCGCCCCAACCCGGCGTACGTGATCAGCCGCACGATGGACATCCTCGCGGGCAACCCCGGCTCGGTCCGGCTCTTCGCCGGGTCGGAGGACTGGCCGCCCGAGCGGCACAACGCCCTGCGCTATCTCTTCCTCGACCCGCGCGCGCCGAAGCTGTTCGCCGACTGGGACGAGCAGGTCCGCACGTGCGTGGGCCGCATCCGGGCCCTCGCGGGCACCGAACCGGACGCTCCCGGGCTGTCCGAACTCGTCGACGAACTCCGGCGGGAATGCCCGGAGTTCGTGCGCCGGTGGACGGACTACGACGTTCAGCCGCACCCGCGAGGCGACAAGACCTTCCACCATCCGGAGGTCGGTGACATCACGCTCGGCTACCAGTCGATGCAGCTCGACGGGACTCCCGGCCACCGGCTCGTCGTGTTCTTCGCCGAACCCGGTACCCCCGACCACGCCAGGATGCTCCTCCTCGACAAGGGGGCCGCCGAAGCGGCCTCCGAGCACGTCGAGGAGGAGCGGAGCTGACTCAGGTCGGCCCCCTGACCGGCGTCAGGGCTTGACGATGACCTTCAGCGCCTCGCGGTCGGCCATGGCGCGGTAGGCGTCCGCGGTGTCCTCCAGGCCGACGGTGCGGTCGAAGACGCGGCCCGGCTCGATCTTGCCCTCAAGGATGTCGGGCAGCAGTTCCTCCATGTAGGCGCGGGCCGGGGCCACACCGCCGGTGATGGTGACGTTCTTCGCGAAGTCCATGAAGCCGAAGGGGATCTCGCCGTACTGCGGTACGCCGACCCGGCTGATCGCACCGCCCGGGCGGACCACGCCGAGACCCGTCTGGAAGGCCGACAGGGCGCCGACGCACTCCAGCACTGCGTGGGTGCCCATGCCGCCGGTCAGCTCCTTCACGCGGGCGATGCCTTCTTCGCCGCGTTCGGCGACGACCTCGGTGGCCCCGAACTCGACGCCCAGGTCGGTGCGGTCCTTGTGCCGGCCCATCAGGATGATCCGCTCGGCACCGAGCCGCTTGGCGGCCAGGACGGCGGACAGGCCGACCGCGCCGTCGCCGATCACGGTGACGGTGGTGTGCTCGTCGACACCGGCCTTGACCGCGCTGTGGTGGCCGGTGCACAGCACGTCGGAGAGGCTGAGCAGGGCGGGCAGGAGGGCGGAGTCCTCGGCCACCGGCAGCTTGACCAGGGTGCCCTGGGCCTGGGGGACGCGGACCGCCTCGCCCTGGCCGCCGTCCACGCCGTTCGGGCCCCACTGGCCGCCGTGCGGGCAGGCCACGTGCAGACCTTCCTTGCAGAAGACGCAGGTGTTGTCCGCCCAGAGGAAGGGCGCGACCACCAGGTCCCCGGCCTTCACACCGGACACCTCGGAGCCGGTCTCCTCGACGATGCCGAGGAACTCGTGTCCCATGCGCCGGCCCTCTCCGGAGGCGGGCATGGAGGCGTACGGCCACAGGTCGCTGCCGCAGACGCAGGCGAGGACCACCCGGACGATCGCGTCGGTGGAGTTCTGGATCTTCGGGTCGGGAACGTCCTCCACACGGACGTCACCGGCGCCGTACATGATGGTTGCGCGCATGAAAATCTTCCGATCTTGCTTGATGTGAGGGGTAGTTGCGATCGCGCGGGGAGAGACCCCGGCGCTCCCGGACGTACCCGAACAGCACCTCGTCGGTCAGCTGGACCAGCTTCGGCGCGAAGGCTCCGAGCGCCTTCCGGGCGGGGGTCGGCTCGTCTGCGGTGTCTGAAGTCCTTGTGCACGGATGTGCGGGTGTACGGGGTCGAGGTTCAGAGGTTGACCAGCCGGCTCATCTCCGCTTCGAGGCGGTCGCCCGCGGCCGGAGTGAGGTCGTTGAGCTTGCCGAGCTGCTCGGTGGTCAGCTCGACCGCGTCGGCGGCGGTGTTCTCCTCGACGCGGGAGACCCGCTTGGTGCCGGGGATGGGGGCGATGTCGTCGCCCCGCGCGAGCAGCCAGGCCAGGGCCACCTGCGCCGGGGTTGCGCCCGCCGCCGCGGCGACCGCCTCGACCTCGTCGACGAGGGCCAGGTTGCGCCGGAAGTTCTCCGCCGTGAAACGCGGGTTGGTCAGGCGCCGGTCGGTGGCGTCGAACTGGTCGGTGGAGCGGATCCTGCCGGTCAGGAAACCGCGGCCGACCGGCGCCCAGGGCACCAGGCCGATACCGAGCTCCCGCAGCACGGGGAGGATCTCCGCCTCGATGTCACGCGTCCACAGGGAGTACTCCGTCTGCAGGGCGGCGACGGGGTGGACGGCGTGGGCGCGGCGGATCGTGGCGGGGCCGGCCTCGGACAGCCCGATGTGGCGGATCTTGCCCTCGGCGACCAGCTCGGCGAGAGCGCCGACGGTGTCCTCGATGGGCGTGGCCGGGTCGACCCGGTGCTGGTAGTACAGGTCGATGTAGTCGGTGCCGAGCCGCCGGAGAGAGCCCTCGACCGCGGCGCGGATGTTCGCCGGGCTGCTGTCGGGCGTACCCGGCGTGCCGTCGCCCGCGCCCGTGTACGAGACCAGGCCGAACTTCGTCGCCAGGACGACCTGGTCCCGGCGGCCCCGGACAGCCCGGCCGACGAGTTCCTCGTTGACGAAGGGTCCGTAGATCTCGGCGGTGTCGAGGAGGGTGACGCCCAGGTCGAGCGCGCGGTGCACGGTCCGGACGGACTCGGCGTCGTCCGTGCCGTGGCCGGTGTAGACGCCGCTCATCCCCATCGTGCCCAGGCCGATCCGGGACACGTCCAGGCTGCCCAGCTTGATGTGCTTCACGGTTGGCGATTCCTTCGTTTCCAGGGCGCCGGCGGATGCCTCCCCGGCTCCCCCGGGGTGCCGGGTGTCACGCCACGGAGCAGTGCATCCGGGGCCCTCTCGGTGTCGGGCCCTTCGCGCCGTGCGGAGTCGGCCCGTCAACCGGAGAGGCCGTCCGCAACATCACCCAGCCTCCCCCTCGGCGGTCCGGAGTGGCAGGCCGCGCTGTGCCGGGCAGTGGCGTTCCGTGCTGTGACAGGGCACCCCACACGCCTGCCGTGCAGGTCACAGGACCGGCAGACTGGACGGTATGACACGTGACCGGCAGCAGCCGACCGGCGGCGGCACCGAGCTGGGCCGCTACCTGCGGGCGCGCCGCGCCCAGGTGACCCCCGCCCAGGCGGGCCTGGCCCCCGGCGCCGGGCTGCGCCGCACCCCGGGGCTGCGCCGCGAGGAGCTGGCCACGCTGGCCGGGGTCAGCATCGACTACTACGCCCGCCTGGAGCGCGGCAGGGAGACCCGCCCCAGCCCGTCCGTCGTCGACGCACTCGCCCGCGCCCTGCAGCTGACGCCGGACGAGCACGAGCACCTGCGTACCCTGGCCGCCCACGCCGCCCGGACCGCACCGGATCCTCCCGCAGCGCCGAGCAGGACGGTGCGGCCCGGCGTCAAGCTGGTGCTGGAGAGCCTGCGGCCGAGCCCCGCCTACGTGGCCGGCCGCACCAACGACCTGCTGGCGTGGAACCCCGCCGGGCTGCGTCTGTTCGCCGGTATCGAGGAATGGCCGCTCAAGCAGCGCAACCTCGCCCGCTACGCCTTTCTCCACCCCGCCGCCCGCGAGGTCTTCGCCGACCGGGAACACACCCTGCGCGGCTGCGTCGCCCGGCTGCGGGCCCTGGCCGGCACCGACCCCGACGCACCCGACCTGACCGCGCTCGTCGGTGAACTCCTGCTCAAGAGCCCGGACTTCGCCCGGTTGTGGGAGCGCTACGAGGTCAAGGCACACGCGTTCGGCCGCAAGACCTATCACCACCCCGACGTCGGCACCTTCACCCTCGGCTACCAGGGGATGCAGTTGGAGGGCACCCCCGGCCATCGTCTGGTGACCTACTACGCCGAGCCCGGTACGCCCTCCCACGACGCGCTCGTCCTCCTCGACCTCACCGCGGACCACCCGGTCCCGCACGACAGTGGCCCGTCACGAGGGCGTGCCCCGAAGACACCGGAAGAGGCCCCCTTCCCCCCGTCCGGGCACCGCGGGCAAGCACAGGAGGGCTGAGCACGGCCACACGCGCACAGACACCGTGTACGACCGTCCGGTGCGTCGGGTCAGGGCTCCCGTCGCGCCGCGCTCAGGCATGCCCGCCGGGCCGCTGCTGCCGTGTGGCCGGCTGCCGGCGAGGGTGCGGTGGAAGCAGGCCGGACCGGCCGGACAGAGGGCGATCCCGA
>NZ_JBIVXP010000010.1:0-269872 GCF_044769305.1 Streptomyces sp. NPDC090499 | reverse complement strand
CCGATCGGCAGGCCCGTCTTGGCCACCCGCACCCGCTTCCCGTACGCCGACGAGGTGATCGCCGACCGGCCCCGCCGGTATCCGGCAGGCACCGGGGTCGACGCCCGAACCGCCGTCTGCGTCCTCACCCACGACGGTGTGGCCGGCTGCCGGCGAGGGTGCGGTGGAAGCAGGCCGGACCGGCCGGACAGAGGGCGATCCCGATCGGCAGGCCCGTCTTGGCCACCCGCACCCGCTTCCCGTACGCCGACGAGGTGATCGCCGACCGGCCCCGCCGGTATCCGGCAGGCACCGGGGCCGACGCCCGAACCGCCGTCTGCGTCCTCACCCACGACGCCGAGTTCGGCATCCCTGTGCTGCGGCTCGCCCTTGACCTCCCGGTCGGCCGCATCGGCGCGGTGGGCTCGCGCCGCACCGACGACCAGCCGGGCCAACCGGTCGGCGTGCGCGGGGCATTGCCCGGCGGTACCGGTCCGACCGGCCCGACAACGATTGAAGGAGTGGGGCGGATGCCCCACTCCTTCTCGCATGCGTCAGGCGGTCACAGGTGCTTCGTGAAGAACGCGGTGAGTTTCTCGGCGACCTGCGGGACGTACTCGGGGTTCCAGTACAGGTCGATGTGGCTGGCGCCGTCCAGGACGAAGAGCTCCTTCGGCTCCTGCGCCCTCCCGATCGCGTCCTCGCTCATGTACAGCGTGTCGGCCTCGGAGCCGGCGATCAGCAGCAGCGGGCGCGGGGAGATCAGCTCGATGCCCTCGAACGGGAAGAACGCCATCTGCTGGCTCAGGCTGGAGAGGGCGAACGTCCCCATGAACCGGGGGTTGGGGTCGATCTCGGAGTAGTACCTGTACCCCTCCTGGTACATCATCGGGATCGTCGACAGGTCGTTCATGTCGAACCTGGGGTTGTCGGCGATCAGGGAGAACATCTCGACCTCCCCGCCGGCCTCCTCGCGCGTGCGGGCCCGGCCCGACCGCTTGAGCAGGTCGGTGCGGTACTCCGCCGACTGCTTGCCGAGCGGGCCGACACCGTCGCGGCGCGCGGAGCCGATGTTGAAGGTGCTCACGCCGGCGACGGCCTTGATGCGCAGCTCGGTCTGCGACACGTTGACCGTGTAGCCGCCGCCCGCGCAGACGCCCAGCGCGCCGATGCGCTCCGGGTCCACTTCCGAGCGGTTGCTGAGGAAGTCCACCGCACGGCGGATGTCCTCGGTACGCGCCGAGGGGAACTCCGAGAAGTGCGGCTCCCCGCCGCTCTCGCCCTGGTAGGAGGCGTCGAAGACCAGGGTGACGAAGCCCTGTTCGGCCAGCAGCTTCGCGTAGGTCGTGGAGACCTGCTCCTTGACGGCGCCGAACGGGTGGGTCACCACGATCGTGGGGTACTTCGTGCCCTGCTCGAAGCCTGCGGGCCTGAACAGGTTGCCGACCACCGTGTTGCCCTTGTTCTGGAAAGTCACTCGTTCCATGTGCGGGTCCTCTTCGTTCCAGGTTCTCTGTGGTGCGTGGCTCGGCCGGCGGAGTGCGGGGTTCCCGGACGTGCGCGCGCCCACGGTCCGGTCCCCGTGACTCGTCCATCTCTGCCGGGGGCGCCGACGGACGAGGGCCGACGGACGGACACCTACCGGCGACGCGGGTAGGCCATCACCCTCGTCGTCCCGGTCTCCGAGTGGCAGGCCCTGCCATGACGTGGAGTCCCGGGCCGTGGTGTGACAGGGCACCCCAAGTCTCCGCGGAGCAGGTCAGAGGACTGATCCGGCTTCGTCCGAGGAGGATGCCGACGGCCCGCCGCCAGGGGCCGTGCCCTTCGGGGCGCGTCTCCACAGGCCGGGCGTGCGGCGCAGGCCGGCACCGGGTGGCAGGTCCCCTGCGCGGGGGTCACCTGGGCGCGGCGGGCCCGCAGGAAGCGCCCCAGCTCGATACCCCGCCGCCGCTGCGCCCCACGGACCCGTCATGCCGTTCGGTCTCACCCCGCCCTGATCCGCATGGCGGGTCCGTGGGGCGCCGTGTCACAGCACGGAGGGTGCGCGGGCCGGGTCCGTCACGGTGCGACGTCGACCAGGACTTTGCCGACCACGCCGTTCTCGATTGTCCGGTGCGCGTCGGCGGTGCTGTCGAGCGGAAAGCGGATCAGCGGCAGGCCGTGCCGCTCGCCGACCGGCAGGGCGCCGTCGCGCACTGCGGCGGCGATGTCCTCGACGGCTGCGGCGCGTGCCTGCGGGCCGGCCGTGTAGAGCACCAGGAACTGGAAGCGCGTGTTCAGCACCATGGCTCGCTGCACGTTCAGTTCGACCGGCCGGCCGCCGTCGTTGGCGTAGACGGAGATCGTGCCGCGGCTGCGCAGTACGGCCAGGTCGAGCGCGAGGTTCGCGCCGAGCGCCACCTCGGCGACGATGTCGACGCCGTCCGGGGCGATCTTTCGGATGTCGGCGGCCGGATCGCCCTCGCGGTAGTTGACCACGTGGTGGGCGCCGGCGGCGATGGCCAGTCGGGCCTTGTGCGGGCCGCTGATCGTGCCGATCACGGTGGCACCGGCCCATCGGGCGAGTTGGATCACCGCGTGCCCGACCGCTCCGGCGCCGCCTGCGGCGAGTACCACCCTGCCGTCGAGCGCGCCGGGCACCAGGCGGCGTGGCCCGTCCTCGGCCACGGTGAGCGCCCGGTGCGCGGTGAGTGCGGGCACGCCGAGCGAGGCCCCGATGTCGAAGCTCACCTCGTCCGGCAGCGGCACGGCCTGTGCGGCGGGGACGACGGTGAACTCGGCGGCGGTGCCGGTGGGCCGTCCGGCGGCGGCCATGAGCAGCCATACCCGCTCACCGACCCGGTCCTGGTCGACCCCCTCACCGGCGGCGTCGATCACGCCTGCGCCGTCGAGGTGCGGTGTGACCTCGGGGAAGCGCTTGGGGTGGGCGATGCCGGCACGGGCCTGCCAGTCGGTCGGATTGACTCCGGACACGGCGACCCGGACACGGACCTCACCGGGGCCGGGCGTGGGCAGGTCACGGTCGACGAGCCGGAGGACTTCGGGGCCGCCGTTGTCGCGGTAGATGATGGCCTTCATGAGCCGTCCTAAGAGCCTGGCCTGGTGGAAGAAGGCGACGACCGCACCATTGACGTTCGATACACATCGAACCGTTCGTCGCGGATCGAACATTACGACGGGCGTCGAACTTTCGGCAAGGGGAGGCTAAGCTGCTCCTCGTGAGTGAAGTCATCGAGCCCGCCATCGAGACCGTGACGATAGACGTCGTGCTCAGCGCGCTCGCCGACCCGATCCGGCTCACGTTCGTGCGCGCTCTGGACGGCATCGGCGACTGGGCGTGTGGCAGCGACGTCCTCAAGGCCGCCGGCGTCACCATCGGCAAGTCGACGCTGTCGCACCACCTCAAGGTGCTGCGCAGTGCCGGTCTGATCCATACGCGCGTGCACGGCACCCGCCGGCTGGTCACGTTGCGTCACGACGAGCTGAAGCGGCGTTTCCCCGGTCTGCTTGAGATGCTCCGTGAACCCGCCTCCGCCGATACGGCAGCGCAGATGCCGACCCCGACCGTGTGACGGCGACGAGAAGGGCACTTCCGCGTACGGGGCCGGATCAGGGTCGGTGATCGGCAACCGGAAGCCTCGGTCTTCTGTGCCGGCTGGAAATCCCCGTCACACACACGCGACCGCGCCCCCTACAACCCCACGATCTTGTTCCACCGCTTCGCGAACCCGACCCGTTCCGTCGACGTGATGTCCCGGGCGATCGCGAGCCGCTTGCGCATCGCCGCGTCGGGGAAGATGAGGGGGTTGTCGGCGAGGGCCGCGGTGTCCTTGTCCTTGGAGTCGGCGAGGACCTGCTGGGCCGCCGGGACCGGGCAGACGTAGTTGACCCAGGCGGCCAGCTCGGCGGCGACCTCCGGCTGGTAGTAGTAGTCGACGAGACGCTCCGCGTTGGCCTTGTGGTCGGCGCGGTCCGGGATCATCAGGGAGTCGGACCAGAGCTCCGCGCCCTCCTCGGGGACGACGAAGCGGATGTCGGGGTTGTCCGCCTGGAGCTGGATGACGTCGCCCGAGTACGCCTGGCAGGCCAGGACGTCCCCGCTGACCAGGTCCTTGGTGTAGTCGTTGCCGGTGAAGCGGCGGATCTGGCCGCGGTCGATCTGCTGCTGCACCTCGTCGCAGACGGCGTAGAAGTCGTCGGCCGTCCACTTGGTGATGTCCACGCCGTTGCCCTGCATGAGCAGTGCGAAGGCCTCGTCGAGGCCGGAGAGCAGGGTCACCCGGCCCTTGAGGTCGCTCGCCCACAGGTCCTTGACGTGCCGGATCTCGCGGCCCAGCTTCCGGCGGTTGTACGCGATGCCGGTGATGCCCGACTGCCACGGCACGGTGTAGAGGCGGCCCGGGTCGAAGGCGGGCGAACGGAGCAGCGGGTCCAGGTACTTCGCCACGTTCGGCTGCTGGGCGCGGTCCATCTTCTGGACCCAGCCGAGGCGGACGAACCGCGCGCACATCCAGTCGCTGATGACGATCAGGTCCCGGCCGGTGGACTGGTGGTTCATCAGCGCGGGGCTGATCTTGCCGAAGAACTCGTCGTTGTCGTTGATCTCCTCGATGTAGTCGACGGAGATCCCGGTGCTCTTCTCGAAGGCGTCGAGGGTGGGCCGCTTGTTCAGGTTGTCGTCGTCGACGTCGATGTACAGCGGCCAGTTCGCGAAGACCAGCCTGTGGTCCGAGGCGGACACGTCGGTCACGGCGCGGTCGCCGGCCCTGACGTAGGCGGCGGGCACCCCGCAGCCCGCCAGCGCGCCGAGCGCGGCGGTGCCGCCGAGCGCGCGCAGCAGGGAGCGACGGGAGAGCGCGGGCGTCTGGGAAGAGGTCTGGGGCACATCTGAAGCATGTCGCGCCCGCCCGCCGCCGGGCAATCGACGCTGCGTCGAGCCACCTGACGGGTACCGGACACCTTGTCGATGCCCCCGGTCAACACGGCGTTACAGCGGAGCGCTGCCCGGGGACCTCTGGGCCCCGGGCAGCGCAACCCGCCGGAAGGGGCGCGGGGAACTGCGCGAGCAGCCCCCACCGCGCCGCAGCCGCAACTACGCGTCCAGCGACGTCATCACGTGCTTGATCCGCGTGTAGTCCTCGAACCCGTACCCGGACAGGTCCTTGCCGTACCCGGACTTCTTGAAGCCGCCGTGCGGCATCTCCGCGACCAGCGGGATGTGCGTGTTGATCCACACGCAGCCGAAGTCCAGCTTCTTGGACATCCGCATCGCCCGCCCGTGGTCCTTGGTCCACACGGAGGAGGCCAGCGCGTACTCGACGCCGTTGGCCCACTCGGTGGCCTGGTCCTCGTCCGTGAAGGACTGGACGGTGATGACCGGTCCGAAGACCTCGTTCTGGATGATCTCGTCGTCCTGCTTGAGGCCGGAGACGACGGTCGGCGCGAAGAAGTAGCCCTTGTCGCCGACCCGCTGGCCGCCGGCCTCGACCTTGGCGTGGGCGGGAAGCCGCTCGATGAAGCCGGAGACCTGCTTGAGCTGGTTCGGGTTGTTCAGCGGTCCGAACAGCACGTCCTCGTCGTCCGGCTGGCCCGTCTTGGTCTCGGCTGCGGCCTTCGCGAGCGCCGCGACGAACTCGTCGTGGATGGACTCCTGGACGAGGACCCGGGTCGCCGCCGTACAGTCCTGGCCGGCGTTGAAGAAGCCCGCCACCGAGATGTCCTCGACGGCCTTGGCGATGTCGGTGTCCTCGAAGACGACGACGGGGGCCTTGCCGCCGAGCTCCAGGTGGACCCGCTTGAGGTCCTTGGACGCGGACTCGGCGACCTGCATGCCGGCCCGCACGGAGCCGGTGATGGAGGCCATCGCCGGGACCGGGTGCTCGACCATCGCACGGCCGGTGTCACGGTCGCCCGTGACGACGTTGAAGACGCCCTTGGGGAGGATGCCCCCGATGATCTCGGCCATCAGGACGGTCGACGCCGGGGTGGTGTCCGACGGCTTCAGGACCACCGTGTTGCCCGCGGCGATCGCCGGGGCGAACTTCCACACGGCCATCATCATCGGGTAGTTCCACGGCGCGACCTGGGCACAGACGCCGACCGGCTCGCGGCGGACGATCGAGGTCATCCCCTCCATGTACTCGCCGGCCGAGCGGCCCTCCAGCATCCGGGCCGCACCGGCGAAGAACCGGATCTGGTCGACCATCGGCGGGATCTCCTCGGAGCGGGTGAGCCCGGTCGGCTTGCCCGTGTTCTCCACCTCGGCCGCGATGAGTTCCTCGGCCCGCTCCTCGAACGCGTCCGCGATCTTCAGCAGGGCCTTCTGGCGCTCGGCGGGCGTGGTGTCGCGCCAGCCCGGGAAGGCCGCGGCCGCGGCCGCCATCGCCGCGTCGACGTCGGCCTCGCCGGACAGCGGGGCCGTGGCGTACGCCTCGCCGGTCGCCGGGTTGACCACCTCGGTGGTCCGTCCGTCGGCGGCGTCCCGGAACTCACCGTCGATGTAATTGCGCAGACGACGCAGCTCGGTGCTCACTGCCGGCCCTCCAAGTTCGGTGTCCATTCACTGAGACACCCACAGTAATCCGAGATCCCACGTTTTCAACACCCCCACAGCCGCCGCGTCTGCGAAATCCGCAATCAACGGCACCTCAAACAACGAATTTCATCGATACGGCCTTGCGGAACCGTCGAGACGTCGTGCACAGTGAGGTGGTGGCCAGTCGAAGCGCAGACCAGAGGGACTCGTCCCGCGAGTCCAGGAACGGCACCCCGCAGTTGGACGCCGTTTCCCTCGCCATCATCCAGCAGCTCCAGGAGGACGGCCGCCGGCCGTACGCCGCGATCGGCAAGGCCGTCGGCCTGTCGGAGGCGGCCGTGCGCCAGCGCGTCCAGAAGCTGCTGGACCAGGGCGTCATGCAGATCGTCGCCGTCACGGACCCGCTCACCGTGGGCTTCCGCCGGCAGGCGATGGTCGGCGTCAACGTCGAGGGCGATGTCGAGTCGATCGCGGACGCGCTGACGGCCATGTCGGAAGTCGAGTACGTGGTGATGACCGCGGGCTCGTTCGACATCCTCGCGGAGATCGTCTGCGAGGACGACGACCACCTGCTGGACGTCATCAACAAACGCATCCGGGCCCTGCCCGGCGTGCGCTCCACCGAAAGCTTCGTCTACCTGAAGCTGAAGAAGCAGACCTACATGTGGGGAACCCGATAACCGTGACCCAGAAGGACCTCAGCCGCACCGCGTACGACCACCTGTGGATGCACTTCACCCGCATGTCCTCGTACGAGAACTCGCCCGTCCCGACCATCGTCCGGGGCGAGGGCACCTACATCTACGACGACAAGGGCAAGCGTTACCTCGACGGTCTCGCCGGTCTGTTCGTGGTCCAGGCCGGCCACGGCCGCGTCGAACTCGCCGAGGCCGCCTTCAAGCAGGCCCAGGAGCTGGCGTTCTTCCCGGTGTGGTCGTACGCCCACCCGAAGGCTGTCGAGCTGGCGGAGCGGCTGGCCGATCACGCCCCGGGCGACCTGAACAAGGTCTTCTTCACCACCGGCGGCGGCGAGGCCGTCGAGACCGCCTGGAAGCTCGCCAAGCAGTACTTCAAGCTGCAGGGCAAGCCGACCAAGTACAAGGTCATCTCGCGTGCGGTCGCCTACCACGGCACCCCGCAGGGCGCCCTGTCGATCACCGGCCTGCCGGCGCTGAAGGCCCCCTTCGAGCCGCTCGTCCCCGGTGCCCACAAGGTCCCGAACACCAACATCTACCGCGCCCCGATCCACGGCGACGACCCGGAGGCCTTCGGCCGCTGGGCCGCCGACCAGATCGAGCAGGAGATCCTCTTCGAGGGCCCCGACACCGTCGCCGCGGTCTTCCTGGAGCCGGTGCAGAACGCGGGCGGCTGCTTCCCGCCCCCGCCCGGCTACTTCCAGCGCGTGCGCGAGATCTGCGACCAGTACGACGTGCTGCTCGTCTCCGACGAGGTCATCTGCGCCTTCGGCCGCCTGGGCACGATGTTCGCCTGCGACAAGTTCGGCTACGTCCCGGACATGATCACCTGCGCCAAGGGCATGACCTCGGGCTACTCCCCGATCGGCGCGTGCATCGTCTCCGACCGCGTCGCCGAGCCGTTCTACAAGGGCGACAACACCTTCCTGCACGGATACACCTTCGGCGGCCACCCGGTCTCCGCGGCGGTCGGCCTCGCCAACCTCGACCTGTTCGAGCGCGAGAACCTCAACCAGCACGTCCTGGACAACGAGGGCGCCTTCCTCTCCACCCTGCAGAAGCTGCACGACCTGCCGATCGTCGGCGACGTCCGCGGCAACGGCTTCTTCTACGGCATCGAGCTGGTCAAGGACAAGGCGACCAAGGAGTCCTTCAACGACGAGGAGACCGAGCGCGTCCTGTACGGCTTCCTCTCGAAGGCCCTGTTCGAGAACGGCCTGTACTGCCGTGCCGACGACCGCGGCGACCCGGTCGTCCAGCTCGCCCCGCCGCTGATCTCCAACCAGGAGACCTTCGACGAGATCGAGCAGATCCTGCGCGCCACCCTCACGGAGGCGTGGACCAAGCTCTGATCATCGGATCAGCCGTCTGATCATCCGGCCCCGGCGCCGCCCGTTCGAGTGAGAACGGCGGCCCGGGGCCGTGTGCTGTCCGGGCTCCGCCCATGGATTTGCCTAGCGTGCACGTGACCGATCGGCCCAGCCTTCGTTCCCCCGGACGTGGGAAGGCACGGCAAAACGGATCAGAACCGAGGTGTTACGCCCATGGAGGCCCCGCCGGACAACGACGTGCTGTGGGCACGCGCCCTGCACTTCAGCCACCAGGACGGCTCACCCGGCATCACCGGCATCTCGCTGGGCGTGCGCGAGGGCGAGATCCTCGCCGTCAGCGGCCCGCGCGGCAGCGGCAAGACCACGCTCCTGAGGTGCCTGGCCGGTCTGGTCCCGGCGCAGGACGGCGAGGTCTGGTTCAACAGCAAGGCCGTGCACCGGATGGGCCCGTTCGCCCGCGAGCGGCTGCGCCGCGACCGCTTCGGCTGGATCGACCCGGCCCCGACCCTCGTCCCCGAACTGAACGTCTGGGAGAACACCGCCCTGCCCCTGATGCTGCGCGGCACCGGCCGCCGCCGGGCCAAGGTGGCCGCGCTGGAGTGGCTGGAGCGCCTCGACGTCGGCGACAAGGCCCGCAAGCACCCGGCCGAGCTCCAGCAGGCCGAACGCCAGCGCGTCTCCATCGCCCGCGCCCTCGCCCCCGCGCCCACGGTCCTCTTCGCCGACGAGCCGACGGCCCCGCTGCACCGCGCCGACCGCGCCCACGTGCTGCGCACCCTCACCACGGCGGCCCGCTCGCACGGCATCACGGTCGTCCTCGCCACGCACGACGCGGAGACGGCGGCCCTCGCCGACCGCAAGGTCGACCTCCTGGACGGCCGCCGGGTGAACACCGTGCACCTGCCGCCGGTCCCCGAAGCGGAAGGCCGGGCCGAGTGCTCAGTCTCCGTCTGACCCGCGCCGCCCGGCCGACCGTCCAGCTGCGCCGCCTCCTGGTGGCCGCGGCGGCCGCCGGTACGGGCTTCCTGCTGCTGTCCGCCCTCGGCTACGCGCTGGCCCACCCGAACCACTCGACGGCGGCCCTCCTGCGCCTGTCCTGGTGTTCGGTCCCCGCCGCCAGCACGGTGTACCTCGCGGTCGCGGTGGCCCGCACCGACCCCGGCGCCAGGCCGCGCCCGGGGCTGTCCGCCTTCGGCCTGGGCCCGGCCCGCCTGATGGCGATCGCCGCCCTGAACACGGCCCTCGCCTGCACCCTCGGCTCCGTGCTGGCCCTCCTGGTCTTCCTCCACCTGCGCGGCGACCTGACGGGCCTGCCCTTCGACGGCGCGGCGAAGGACCTCCTGGCAGCCGACAGCTCCCTGCCGGTCCCGGCGGCCCTGACCCTCCTGGCCGTCCTCCCGGTCCTCGCCTCCACGACGGTCGCCCTGGCCCTCCGCCCCCGCGACCTGCCCCACTCCGGCGCCCGCACCCGCATCCACGGCCGCTTCGGCGCCTACGGCCGAACGGCGAAACCCGAGACCTTCGGCACCTACGGCCGCTTCGGTGCCCGCTTCTTCCGCGGTCCGACGCCCGGCACCCGGCCACCGCTCGGACCCGCTCACCCCGCGGACAGCCCGCAGCCACTGCTTGAACCCGCGGTCAGTCGTGCCGCCGGGGCGGCACAGGCGGGCGCGGACAGCACCCGGCCGGCGCCGGCAGGCGAATCCCACCCCCCGGCCCCGGCCGACGGCGCCGACTCCACCCCGGCCCCCCTCCCCGACCTCCCCACCGCCCCGCCCACCGGCCTCCCCTGGGGTATCGCCGTCCTCGCCGCAGGCCTCGCCGTGGAGTCCTACGCCGGCGTCACCGAGACCGCCCCGCGCACCGCGCTCCCCGGCGGCCTGGCCGGCGGCCCCGTCGGCGTCCTGGCCGGCTGGGCCCTCACCGCCCTCGGCCTGATCCTCGCCGCCCCCGGCCTCACCCACCTCTGCGGACGCCTGCTCCAGTCCGTCCGCCCCGGCGCCCGCCGTCTCCTCGCCGGCCGCGTCCTGATGGCGGAGGCCACCCGCATCGGCCGCCCCCTCGGCGTCGTCTGCGCGGTGGCGTCGGCCGCCTTCGCGACCACCGCCCTCTACGGCGACGACGGCAGCGCCCCCGCCTTCGGCCCCCTCACCGCGCTCGGCGGCCTCGTGGTGGCCGGCTGCACGGTCGCCACCCTCCTCACCGCCGCCACCGAGGCCCGCCGGTCCCGGGCCGACACCACCGCGGCCCTGCTCCGCCTGGGCGCCCCGGCGGCCGTGCTGCGCAGCGCGGCGGCCCTGCGCACCGGCGCCCTGCTGGCCCTCTTCGGCCCCCTCACCCTGCTGATCGCGGAACTCGCCGCACTCCCGCTCGCCCGCTGAAAGGCCGTACGAAAAAAACCCGGCCCGGCGATGACTTCGGCCGCGTCCCCCGGTCTATCCCCGCGAACGGCACGACACCCGAGGGAGAGACCCCATGTACCAGCAGATGATCTTCGTGAACCTGGCCACCGACGACGTCGCCGCGTCGCGGAAGTTCTTCACGGAGCTCGGCTACTCGATCAACCCGCAGTTCAGCAACGACGACTGCTCCTGTGTCGTGATCAGCGACACGATCATCGCGATGCTGCTGAGCAGACAGCGCTACGCCGACTTCACGAAGAAGGAGATCGCCGACTCGACGAAGACCAGCGAGGTGCTGATCTGCCTGAGCGCGGAGAGCCGCGCGAAGGTCGACGAACTGGTGGAGAAGGCGGTCGCGGCCGGCGGCACGGCCAACGACGACGTCCAGGACCAGGGCTTCATGTACGGCCGCTCCTTCGAGGACCTGGACGGCCACAGCTGGGAGGTCGTGTGGATGGACCCGGCGGCGGTGCAGGGCTGACACCTACAGTGGGCGGGTGCATCCGACACCCGCCCAGCCGTCCTCCGGGCAGCCCCGTCCTGCCCAGCCGAACCCGGCGCAGCACCGGGCCGCCCGCGACCGTGAGATCGAGTCCCTCGCCGAGTTCGACGAGGTCGTCGCCGCGCACGGGACGCTCGCCCAGTACCGGCTCCAGGCCGTCGATCTGACGGACCGTACGGACGTCCTGCTGACCACCGACACCACCGGCGCCGTCTTCCTCGGCTGCCCGATGTCCCCCGAGGCCGCCGCCCGGGCCGGCGCGTCCGGCGCGCTGGTGTTCCCGCCGGTCCCGGACCTCCCCTTCGACCCCTACCGCGCCTTCGTCTACACGCCCGGCGAGCTGTTCGACTCGCTCGACACGGGCTACGAGGCGACCCCGGACGCCCGCTCGTACGCCTGGTTCCAGCAGACCAGGGCGGACGGCGACATATTCGGTTCGATGCTGCGCTCGATCCACGACGACGCGGTCTCCGACGCGCTGGACGAACTCCTCGTCGGCGCCCGGGTGGTGGGCGTGATGGGCGGCCACGCGATGGCCCGCGGCACCGCCGAGTACGCCGGTGCCGCCCGGCTCGGCCGGGAGCTCGCGCGGGACGGCTTCACGGTGGCGACCGGCGGCGGCCCCGGCGCGATGGAGGCGGCGAACCTGGGCGCGTACGCGGCGCCCTTCGAGGACGGGATGCTCGACGAGGCGCTGGAGCTCCTCACCAAGGCACCGTCGTTCCGGCCGTCCGTCACCGACTGGGCGCGCGCCGCCTTCGAGGTCCGCGAGCGCTGGCCGGACGGCGGCGCCTCGGTCGGCATCCCCACCTGGTTCTACGGCCACGAGCCGCCGAACGCCTTCGCCGCGCACATCGCCAAGTACTTCGCCAACGCCACCCGCGAGGACGGCCTGCTGGCCCGCTCCAACGCCGGTGTGGTGTTCCTGCCGGGCGCCGCCGGGACCGTTCAGGAGATCTTCGACAACGCGACGCCCAACTACTACGAGTCACGCGGTGAGCCGACCCCGATGGTGCTCGTGAACGAGGCGCACTGGAGCGGGAAACTGCCGGCCTGGCAGCTGCTGACCTCGCTCGCGGGGGAGCGCGCGATGGCGTCCCGTATCGCCCTCGTTGACCGGATCGAGCAAGCTTCACAAGCGCTGAAACGTCTCACCAATTAAACAGAAGGTAAAGTCAACATCCGTGGACCGCATATGCGTTGACACTACTTACGGCGCACTTATAGACCTGAGGGACTCTTGGGGATTCTGATGCCTCACCGCATTGCCGCATCAACTCCCCCTCAGCCCCCCTCAGTTATGCACTCAGTAAGGACAAACGTGTCCATATCCCGCCGCAGTGCACGTCGTTCCGTGCGCGTCCTGGGAGTTGCCGCCGCGTCGGCCGCGCTGGCGCTCAGCGCCTCCGGCTCCGCCCTCGCGTGCAGCATCTCCGACTTCTCCGCCGAAGCCACTTGCGACGGCACCAACGGCGTCATCAATGTCAAGGACATCGACGCCTCCGGTACTTCGGCCACCATCACCGTCTTCCTCGAGAACAACGGCGCCGACGCGCAGCAGGTCGGCGAGGCCCAGACCGTCAAGGGCTCGAAGGCCGGCACCACCGTCCCCTTCTCCGAGGACTGGAAGCCGAACGCGGAGTACCGGGTCCACGTGGTGGTCGACACCAAGGGCATCAAGATCGACAGGGACATCACGCCCAACCTGACCACCCCGTCGACCGCGTGCAAGTCGGACGAGAGCGCCAGCCCCTCCCCGTCGGACTCGGCCACCCCGTCGCCCTCGGCGTCCGAGACCACCCCGGCCGAGTCGGACTCCCCGACCCCGTCGGCCTCGGAGAGCAGCAGCACCGCCCCGGCGACCACGTCGGACAACGCCCCGTCCCCGGCCGTCGGTGAGTCGAACCTCGCCGAGACCGGTGCCAACTCCAACACCGGCCTGATCGCCGGTATCGCCGCCGCGCTCGTGGCGGTCGGCGGTGGGGCTGTCTGGTTCGGCATGCGCCGTCGTGGGGCGCACAGCGGCAGCTGACGCGCTTCCCACCCCATCCGTACACCGTCGAGGCCCGTCCCCGTATCCCCGGGGGACGGGCCTCGGCCGTACCGGCGACGCCCTCAGTCCAGTACGACGGTCTCCGCCGCGTCGAACTCGACGCCCACCGCGTCCCCGGCCTCCGGCGCCGCCCGCAGCGCGCAGGCCGCCTCCAGCCGAGGTCCGTCCTGGGGCTGGAGGTGGACGGTGACATGGGTGCCCTGGAAGGTGCGCGCGGCCACCGTGCAGGGCAGCCCCGCGTCGGCTGCGACGAGCCGCACACCCGCCGGCCGTACCAGCAGCGTCCGCGAACCCTGCGCCGAGCCCTCGGGCACCGGCACCTTCCCCCACGGCGTCACCGCGACCGTGCCCTCGACGGTCGCCGGGACCACGTTGCCGAAGCCGAGGAAGCGGGCCACGAACTCGTCCGCGGGCCGCTGCCAGACGTCGAGCGGCGTGCCGGACTGGGCGATCCGCCCGTCCCGCATCACCACCACCCGGTCGGCCAGCGCGAACGCCTCGCCCTGGTCGTGCGTCACCGCCAGCACGGTGGTGCCCAACCGCCCGAACAGCTCACGGAGTTCGACCACGAGCCGCTCCCGCAGCGAGCGGTCGAGCTGCCCCAGCGGCTCGTCGAGCATCAGCAGCCGGGGCCGGGGCGCCAGCGCCCGCGCGAGCGCCACCCGCTGCTGCTCACCGCCGGAGAGCCCGGCGACGGCCCGCCCGGCCGCGCCCGGCAGCCCCACCAGCTCCAGCAACTCACCCACCCGCTCGACCTGTTGCGCCTTCCCGGCGCCACGCATCCGCAGCCCGAAGGCCACGTTGCCGCCCACGTCCCGCTGCGGGAACAGCTGGTGGTCCTGGAACATCAGCCCGACGCCCCGCCGGTGCGCCGGCACCCGCGCCTGATCGTCGCCGCCGAGCAACACCCGCCCGGAGTCGAGCGGTTGCAGCCCCGCCACCGCCCGCAGCAGCGTCGACTTGCCGCTCCCGCTCGGCCCGAGCACGCACACCACCTCGTGCTCGGCCACCTCCAGGCCGACGGCGTCGAGCACGGCCCGCCCGCCGAACCGCACGGTCGCCTGGTCCAGTTCGAGAAGCGGCATCAGAACTCCCCCGTCCGGTCGGTCCGCAGCCGTTCGAGCACCAGCAGGGCCACCGCGCAGACCACCATCAGAATCGTGGAAAGGGCCATCGCCTGGCCGTAGTTGAGATCACCGGGACGGGACAGCAGCCGGGCCACCGCGACCGGCAGCGTCGGGTTGTCCGGCCGCGCGATGAACACCGTCGCCCCGAACTCCCCGAGCGACACCGCGAACGCGAACCCCGCCGCGATCAGCAGCGCCCGCCGCACCAGCGGCAGGTCGACCTCCCGCCACACCCGCCAGGGCGAGGCCCCGAGCACGGCCGCCGCCTCGCGCAGCCGCTCGTCCACGGCCCGCAGCACGGGCAGCATGGTCCGTACGACGAAGGGCACGCCGACCAGCGCCTGGGCGAGCGGGACGAGGATCCAGGACTGACGCAGGTCCAGCGGCGGCTTGTCGAGCGCGATCAGGAACCCGAAGCCGACGGTCACCGCGGACACCCCGAGCGGCAGCATCAGCAGCGCGTCGAACCCCCGCACGAGGCGCCCCGCGTCCCGCCGGGCCAGCGCGGCGGCGGCGAGCCCGCCGATCACCACGGCGACGGCGGTGGCGACGACCGCGTACTGCAGCGAGTTGACGACCGACTCGATCGGCGCGACCAGGAAGGTTCCGCCGTCGGCGTCGCCCAGCGCCCGGTAGTACCCGAACCCGCCGTCCAGCGACCGCCGTACCAGCACGGCCAGCGGCAGCACGAGGAGCACGGCGATGGTGGCGAGCACCCCGCCCAGCAGCGCCCACTGCCCTGCGCCGCGCGGCCGGCGCGCCGTCACCGCCGGGTCCACCAGCCGGAGCGCGGTCTCCCGCCGCCGTACCGTCCACGCGTGCACGGCGAGGATCGCGCCGACCGCGGCGAACTGCACGAGGGTGAGGACGGCGGCCGTGGAGAGGTCGAAGATCTCGGAGGTCTGCCGGTAGATCTCCACTTCGAGCGTGGAGAACGTCGGACCGCCGAGGATCTGCACCACGCCGAAGGAGGTGAAGGTGAACAGGAAGACCATCAGCGCGGCGGCGGCCACGGCGGGCACGAGCGCCGGCAGGGTGACCTTCCGCCAGGCGCCCAGCGGGGAGCCGCCGAGCATCCGGGCGGCCTCCTCCTGCCGCGGGTCCAGCTGGGCCCACAGCCCGCCCACGGTCCGTACGACGACCGCGTAGTTGAAGAAGACGTGCGCCAGCAGGATGGCCCAGACGGTGGTGTCGAGCCGTACGCCCCACAGCTCGTCCAGCAGGCCGCCCCGCCCGACGAGGGCGAGGAACGCGGTCCCCACCACCACCGTCGGCAGCACGAAGGGGACCGTCACCACGGCCCGCAGCACCTGCTTGCCCGGGAAGTCGAGGCGGGCGAAGACGTAGGCGGTGGGCAGCGCGGCCAGCAGGGTGAGCGCGGTGGAGGCGAGCGCCTGCCAGGTGGTGAACCAGAGCACGTGCCGGATGTCGGACTGGCCGAGGACGTCGGCGATCCGCCCGAACCGCCACACCCCGTCGACCTTCAGCCCGCGGGTGACGATCGCCGCGACCGGCCAGGCGAAGAAGACGCCGAAGAACGCGACCGGCCCGAGCATCAGCCCGAGCCGCGCCGCACTCCCACGCCCGCTCCCGGCCGCTACTTCAGTACGAGTGACGTCCACGTCTTGACCCACTGGTCACGGTTGGCGGCGATCTTGTCGGGCGCCATGGTCTCGGGGTCCTGGGCGGCGGGCCCGTACTTGGTGAACTCGGCGGGCACGCTCGCGCCCTTCACCACCGGGTACACGAACATGTTCAGCGGCATGTCCTCCTGGAACTCCTTGGAGACCAGGAAGTCGATGAGCGCCTTGCCGCCCTTGGTGTTCCCCGCGTTGCTCAGCAGCCCCGCGAACTCGATCTGCCGGAAGCAGGTGCCGGTCGCGACCCCGGTGGGCGCGGTGCTCGGCTTCGGGTCGGCGTAGATGACCTCGGCGGGCGGCGAGGAGGCGTACGACACGACGAGCGGCCGGTCGCCCCCGGCCTTCCTGCCGCCTGCCGAGCCGGAGAACTCCTCGTTGTACGCCTGCTCCCAGCCGTCGACGACCTTGACGCCGTTGGCCTTGAGCTGCTTCCAGTAGCCCTGCCACCCTCCCCCGCTCTCGGCTTCGCTCGAGCGGGAGGTGCCACCATCCCCGTACTGAGCCGCACTCCCGAGCAGGAATCCCAGCCCCGGCGACGACGTGGACGCGTTCTCGGTGACGAGGAGGTTCTTGTACTGCGGCTTGACGAGGTCGGCGTAGGACGTCGGCGGGGTCAGCTTGTGCTTGCTGAAGTACGCCTTGTCGTAGTTGACGCAGATGTCGCCGTAGTCGATGGGCGTGACCCGGTGCTTGGCCGCGTCGAGCTGGTAGTCCGTGCCGACCGTGCCGAGCCCCTTCGCCTCGTACGGCTGGAAGAGGCCGTTGTCGAGAGCCCGGGAGAGCAGGGTGTTGTCGACGCCGAAGAAGACGTCGCCCTGCGGGTTGTCCTTGGTCAGGATCGCCTTGTTGACGGCCTGCCCGGCGTCGCCGTCCTTGAGGACCCTGACCTTGTAGCCGGACTGCTTCTCGAAGTCCTGGAGCACGTTCTTGGAGACGGCCCACGAGTCGTGGCTGACCAGGGTGACGGTCTTGGAGTCGGCCTCGGAACCCGACGACGACGAACACGCGGACAGCGTGACGAGGCCGAGCCCTACGGCCGCGGCCAAGAAGGTCCTTGTGTGCACTGGTGTTTTCCTCCTGGGGTTGACCAGGAAGAGACGCGGCCCTGCCCGCGGTGTGCGGGCAGGGCGCAACAGCTTGAGTGATGACCGAACTTCCTACCCAGAATGACCTGGGCGAGGTTCAGAGGGTCTGCGGCCCGGTTGCCGCACTCTCAGCGCTGTGGCGCTCCCCTGTCGGAATATGAAGATGTACCTACGGTCCTCAGATTACCGCTCGGTGGCCGCGAGCTGACCACAGGCTCCGTCGATCTCCTGACCACGGGTGTCCCGGACCGTCACCGGCACGCCGTGCGCCTCGATCGCCTCGACGAACGCCTTCTCGTCCTCCGGCCGCGACGCGGTCCACTTCGAACCCGGCGTCGGGTTCAGCGGGATGAGGTTGACGTGCACGGGCTTGCCCTTGAGCAGCCGCCCGAGCCGGTCGCCTCGCCAGGCCTGGTCGTTGATGTCGCGGATGAGCGCGTACTCGATGCTGAGCCGCCGCCCGCTCTTCTCGACGTACTCGAACCCGGCGTCGAGGACCTCGCGCACCTTCCACCGCGTGTTCACGGGGACGAGGGTGTCGCGCAGTTCGTCGTCGGGGGCGTGCAGCGAGATCGCCAGCCGGCACTTGAAGCCCTCGTCGGCGAACCGGTGGATGGCCGGGACCAGCCCGACGGTCGAGACGGTGATCCCGCGCTGCGAGAGCCCGAGTCCGTCCGGGGCGGGGTCGGTGAGCGCCCGGATCGCCCCGACCACCCGCTTGTAGTTGGCGAGCGGCTCGCCCATCCCCATGAAGACGATGTTGGAGAGCCGCGCGGGCCCGCCGGGCACCTCCCCGTCCCGGAGCGCCCGCATCCCGTCGACGATCTGGTGCACGATCTCCGCGGTGGACAGGTTCCGGTCCAGCCCCGCCTGCCCGGTCGCACAGAACGGGCAGTTCATCCCGCACCCGGCCTGCGAACTGATGCACATGGTCACCCGGTCCGGGTACCGCATCAGCACCGACTCGACGAGCGTGCCGTCGAACAGCCGCCACAGCGTCTTGCGGGTCGTCCCCTCGTCGGTCGACAGATGCCGTACGACGGTCATCAGCTCGGGGAACAGCGCCTCCCGCAGCTTGTCCCGCGACCCGGCCGGGATGTCGGTCCACTGCTCGGGGTCGTGGGCATACCGCGCGAAGTAGTGCTGCGACAGCTGCTTGGCACGAAACGGCTTCTCCCCGACCTCGGCCACCGCGTCCTTGCGCTCGGCGGGCGAGAGATCGGCGAGATGCCGCGGCGGCTTCTTGGCTCCGCGCGGCGCGACGAAAGTGAGTTCTCCGGGATTAGGCATGGCCTTATCAGTGTCGCAGATCAACTGAGGTGGCCTGCGACCGATGGTCCGGCGGGGGGGCCGGGGGCTCAGCCCGTGGCCGTCGTGATGACGGCGAAGAGGGAGCCCAGGGGGTCGAGGAACATGGCGAAGCGGCCGATGCCGGGGGCCTCGGTGACCGGGATGAGGACGGTGGCGCCGGCGTCGGTGGCGGCGGCGAAGGTGGCGTCGCAGTCGGTCACCTCGAAGTACGGGTGCCACTCCGGGGTGGAGCCGGCGTCGAGGTTGGCCTGGGGCAGCTGCATCAGGCCGCCGTGGGCCGCCGCCGGGCCGGCGCCGGCCGGGGTGAGGATCGTGTAGGTCAGTCCCGGGCCCATCGGCACGTCCCGGGTCTGCCAGGAGAAGACCGACTCGTAGAACGCCTTCGCCGCGTTCGCGTCCGTGGTGTAGAGCTCCGTCCTGGCCAGGCTCCCGGGGACCGCGACCAGGTCCAGGCCCTTGGTCTCGCCCGGCTGCCAGACCGCGAAGTCCGCGCCGGTGGGGTCGACGAAGGCGGCCGCCCGGCCGAAGGCGAAGACGTCCGCCGGGGCGATCCGGACGCTGCCGCCCGCCTGCTCGACGGCCTTGGCGGTGGCGTCGGCGTCCGGGGTGTGGAAGTACACCCGCCAGGACGGGGTCGCGCCCTCCGCCGTGAGCGGGCCGATGCCGGCGACCGTGCCGCCGTCCTGCTCGAAGAAGCCGTAGCCGCCCGCCTCGGGTCCTGCGGACCGGTGCTGCCAGCCGAAGACGGCCGAGTAGAAGGCGACGCTCGCGTCGGTGTCGGGGGTGCCCAGGTCCAGCCAGTTCGGGGCGCCCGGGACGTAGGTGGTCGTCAGCATCGTGGGGTCCTCCTCGGTCCTCGCCGGCCCGCGCCGGTCACCAGGTCACGGGCAGCGTACGCGGTCCGCGGATCAGACCCTGGCGCTGGAACTCGACCTCCTCGGGAGGCACGGCCAGCCGGATGCCGGGGAAGCGGGCGAGGACCGAGCCGATCATGGTCTCCGCCTCCATGCGGGCCATGATCGCGGCCATGCAGTGGTGGGGGCCGTGGCCGAAGGCGATGTGGGGGCCGTCGGCGCGGTCGAAGTCCAGGTCGTCGGGGTCGGTGAAGACAGCGGGGTCGCGGTTGGCGGCGACGTAGGCGTTGTAGACGACGTCACCGGCCCGGATCAGCCGGCCACCGACCTCGACGTCCTCGACGGCGACCCGCGGGATGCCCACGCCGTTGCGGTGCGGGACGTAGCGGAACAGCTCGTCCACCGCCTTGGGGAGCAGCTCCGGCTCGCGGCGCAGCCGGTCCAGGTGCCCGGGGTGGGTGAGCAGCGCGTACATCATCGAGCCGCTGTTGTTGCGGACCGCGTGGCCGCCGCTGACCTGGACGGCGGTGGCCAGGGAGATCGCCTCGTCGTCGGTGATCTCCCCGTCCGCGGCGGCCTGGGCCAGCACTCCCGCGAGGTCCTCGCGGGGCTCCTCGCGGCGACTCCGCAGCAGCTCGGCGATCCGGGCCCGGGTGGTCCGGGCGGCCTCGCGGGTGCGTTCCCCGGCGTCGGGGCCGGCGGCGAGCAGTGCCTCGCCGGTCGCCGCCCAGCCGTGCCAGTCCTTCTCGTCGACGCCGAGGAAGTCACGGATCACGGCGATCGGGAACGGCCCGTGCAGATGCTCCATGAGGTCGGCCGGCGGACCGGCCGCCGCCATCGTGTCGAGGAGTTCGGCGGCCCTGCGCTCCGCCATCGGCCGCAGCCGCTGCATGGCCCGCCCCGTGAAGGCACGGGCGACGACCCGGCGCAGCCGGTTGTGTCCGGGCGGGTCGATGTACTGCAGGCCGGCTGTCTGGGAGGCCACGGGCGCCGGGCGCATGCTGGTGACGTCGCGGCCGGCGACCAGTTGCCGGGAGAAGCGCGGGTCGGAGGTGACGAAGCGGACGTCCTCGTACCGGGTGACCAGCCAGGCCTCCTCCGCGCCGTGGGCGAGTCTGATCCGGGTGACCGGCTCCTCGCGCATGACCTCGTCCAGGAACGGGTCGGGGTCGAGCGCGGGCAGATCGTCGACCGGCCAGAACCGCACCGGCGGCGGAGGCGGGGTGGGGGACGGGGTGGCGGCCGGATCCGGGTCGAGGGGCATGGGCACACTCCCTGCGCGTCGGAGGAGACAGCGTCCTCACAGGGAGTCTGCCTCCGGCCGGAACGACCATGCGATTTCTGCTGCGTCATCCGGGGCCGACATGCCGTCGAGCCCCCGCCCTGCGGAGGGCGGGGGCTCGGCTACGGCAGCTGTACGGCAACCACTGCCGACGTCTCTGCAGACCGGCCGGCGTCCGAGTCGGTCAGCTGCTGCCGACGAACAGCACCATCAGCAGCCACACCACGGGCGCCGTGGGCAGCAGGGAGTCCAGCCGGTCCATGATGCCGCCGTGGCCCGGCAGCAGCGTGCCCATGTCCTTGATGCCCAGGTCCCGCTTGATCATGGACTCGCCGAGGTCGCCGAGTGTGGCGCTGGCCGCGACCGCGAGGCCCAGCAGCAGGCCCTGCCACCAGGTGCCGTCGTCGATCAGGAACTCCATGCACAGCGCGCCCGCGACCATCGCGAACAGCACCGCGCCGACCAGGCCCTCGCGGGTCTTGCCGGGGCTGATGCGCGGGGCGAGCTTGTGGGTGCCGAAGCGCCAGCCGACCGCGTAGGCGCCGGTGTCGCTGACCACCGTGAGGAGGAGGAAGGTCAGCACGCGCTGCGGGCCGTCCTCCGCGGTGAGCATCATCGCGACGAACGTCGCCAGGAACGGGACGTAGAACGCCGCGAAGAGACCCGCCGTGACGTCCTTGAGGTAGCCGTCCGGCGGTTCCGTCATGCGCCAGACGAGGACCGCGAGGCCGGTCAGCGCCAGGGCGACCCAGGCGCCCTCGGCCCCGCGCGCGTACCCGGCGACCACCATCGCGGCGCCGCCCAGCGCCAGCGGGACCAGGGGCGCCTTGATGCCCTTGCGCTCCTGGAGCCGGCTGGTCAGTTCCCACAGGCCCACCACGACGGCGACCGCCACGACACCGACGAAGACCGCCTTGACGACGAACAGGGACGCCACGATCACGACGCCCAGTCCGACGCCGACTCCTATGGCCGCGCCCAGGTCGCGCCCCGCGCTCTTCTTCTGCGGCGCGGGGGCGGGCTGTGGGGCGTCGGGCATGGGCTCCGGATTCTGCGGCGCCGCCGCATGGGGCAGGGGCTGCGCCGACGGTGTGTCGTGGCGGAACGTCTCGTCTCGGAACATGGGGCCGCCCAGCCGGGCGGCCCCCCTGTCACCGTCCTGGTCCGAGCCGTACGCGGGTCCGTCGTCGGCGGGCACGATGGGCATGGGGCGAGTCTGCTGCGCGTTCTGCGCATCGTACGCGGGACCCGCCGGAGCGGCTCCCCGGACATGCCCCTGGTCGTAGCCGTGGGCGCGACCGAGGTCGTACCCCTGGCCGGGACCCTGGGCAGGGCCTGCGCCCGTGCCGTACCCCTGGCCGGAGCCGTTGGCGAGGCCGGGGCCGTATCCCTGGCCGGAGCCGAGGTCGTACCCCTGGCCGGAGCCGTCGTCGTACCCCTGGCCGGTGCCCTGATCGGTCGGTCCCCAGTACCCGGCCGGTGCTCCGGCCTGGCCGGCGGGTGATCCGGCCTGCCCGGGCTGCGGCCCGGCGTGCGGCGGGGCTCCCCAGGATGCGTCGTTCATCAGACTTCGAGAAGCTCCGCTTCCTTGTGCTTGAGGAGCTCGTCCACCTGTGCGACGTACTTCGCGGTGGTGTCGTCGAGCTCCTTCTCGGCGCGGCGGCCCTCGTCCTCGCCGACCTCGCCGTCCTTGATCAGCTTGTCGATGGCGTCCTTGGCCTTGCGGCGGACGGAGCGGATGGAGACCTTGGAGTCCTCCGCCTTGCCCTTGGCGACCTTGATGTAGTCGCGGCGGCGCTCCTCGGTGAGCTCGGGGAACACCACCCGGATGATGTTGCCGTCGTTGCTCGGGTTGACGCCCAGGTCCGAGTCGCGGATTGCCTGCTCGATGTTGCGCAGGGCCGTCTTGTCGAACGGGGTCACGACCGCCATGCGCGGTTCCGGCACGGAGAACGAGGCCAGCTGGTTGATCGGCGTCGGCGCGCCGTAGTAGTCGGCCACGATCTTGTTGAACATCGCCGGGTGCGCACGGCCGGTGCGGATCGCGGCGAAGTCCTCCTTGGCGACCACGACGGCCTTCTCCATCTTCTCCTCGGCTTCGAGGAGGGTCTCTTCGATCACCACTTGCTCCTGCGTGTCTTGAGTAAGGCCCGGCTGCGGTTCCGCCCGGGGGCGGCGGCCGGCTGCGTCGCGTCTTCTTTCCCTGACGGTTCCCGACCGGCAGGACATTGTCCATCCCCCGGTCAGGGTCCGTCAGGCGGTGCCGGTCAGTCCCGGCTGCCCTGGTCACCCACCAGCGTGCCGATCTTCTCACCCTTGACGGCGCGGGCGATATTGCCCTCCGTCACCAGCTCGAACACCAGGATGGGCAGCTTGTTGTCGCGGCAGAGCGTGATCGCGGTGGCGTCGGCGACCTTGAGCTCGCGGGTGATGACCTCGCCGTAGCCGAGGGAGTCGAACTTGACGGCGTCGGGGTTGGTCTTGGGGTCGGAGTCGTAGACCCCGTCCACGCCGTTCTTGCCCATGAGCAGCGCCTCGGCGTCGATCTCCAGGGCGCGCTGGGCGGCGGTGGTGTCGGTGGAGAAGTACGGCATGCCCATACCGGCGCCGAAGATGACCACGCGGCCCTTCTCCAGGTGGCGCACGGCGCGCAGCGGGATGTACGGCTCGGCGACCTGCCCCATGGTGATCGCGGTCTGCACCCGGCTGTCGATGCCCTCCTTCTCCAGGAAGTCCTGGAGGGCGAGGCAGTTCATCACGGTGCCGAGCATGCCCATGTAGTCGGAGCGGGCCCGGTCCATGCCGCGCTGCTGGAGCTCGGCGCCGCGGAAGAAGTTGCCGCCGCCGATGACGACGGCGACCTGCGCGCCGTCGCGGACGACGGCGGCGATCTCACGGGCGATCTTGTGCACCACGTCGGGGTCCACGCCCAGGCCGCCGCCACCGGAGAAGGCCTCTCCGGACAGCTTCAGCAGAAACCGGCCGCGCACTTTGCCGTCGTCGCTCTTCTGGGCCTTGGTGGTCATGGAGATCCCGCCTCTTTCACGTGGTGCACATACAAAGAAGGCCATTGCCGGTGGGGTCGCTTTTCGCTGCCCATGCGCGGCAATGGCCTCCTCGTCAGATCTGCCGCCGTCCGTCACGCCCCTGGGTGTGGCGGTGTGTGCGGACGACTGCTGTCGACCGACCCTATCGGGATTTCCCCGCGGGTCGCGCGTCGATCGCGGTACGGACTCAGATGCCGACCTTGATGCGCGTGAAGCGCTTCAGGGTGACACCGGCCTCGTCCAGGACCTTCTGGACCGACTTCTTGTTGTCCAGCGCGTACGGCTGGCCGAGCAGCGTGGCGTCCTTGAAGAAGCCGTTGAGGCGACCCTCGACGATCTTCGGCAGGGCGGCCTCGGGCTTGCCCTCGGCGCGGGTGGTCTCCTCGGCGATGCGGCGCTCCGACTCGACGACGTCGGCCGGCACGTCCTCCTTGGCGAGGTACTTCGGCGCGAAGGCGGCGATGTGCTGGGCGACGCCCCGGGCGACCTCGGCGTTCGGCTTGTCCAGCTCGACGAGGACACCGATCTGCGGGGGCAGGTCGGGCATCGTGCGGTGCATGTAGGCCGTCACGTAACCGTCGGCGTACTGCGCGAAGCGGTCGAGGACGATCTTCTCGCCGAGGTTGGCGTTGGCCTCGTCGACGTAGGCCTGGACGGTCTTGCCGGGCTCGATCTCGGAGGCGAGCAGGGCGTCCAGGTCCGCGTAGGAGGACTTGGCGACGTGCTCGGCGATGGCGTTGGCGGCGGCCTGGAACTTCTCGCCCTTGGCGACGAAGTCCGTCTCGCACTTCAGCTCGACGAGGACGCCGGAGGAGTTGTCGTCGGCGATGATCGAGACCACGGCGCCGTTCTCGGCGGAGCGGCCCTCGCGCTTGGCGACGCCCTTCTGGCCCTTGATCCGGAGCGCCTCGACAGCCTTGTCGACGTCGCCCTCGGCCTCGTCCAGGGCCTTCTTGCAGTCCATCATGCCGGCGCCGGTGAGCTCGCGGAGCTTCTTGACGTCAGCGGCGGTGTAGTTCGCCATGAGTCGTTAAGTCTTTCTCGAAGTCGGGAGATCTGCCCGATCCACGAACCACACGTAGATGTGGAGCGCGAATCTATGGGTGAACGGCGGGGGCGTACGGGATGTCGCCGCCCCCGCCGTCAACGCTGACGGGTCAGGCCTGCTCGGCGTCCGCGGCCGGAGCCTCGGCAGCCGGAGCCTCGGCAGCCGGCGCCTCGACAGCGGCCTCGGCGACCGGAGCCTCGACAGCGGCCTCGGCGGCGGCCGGGGCCTCGGCCTGCTCGGCGTCGGCGACCTTCTCGGTCTCGGCGGAGGTCTGGACCTCGGCGTCGTCCGCCTTCTTCTCGCCCTCGAGCAGGTCGCGCTCCCACTCGGCGAGCGGCTCGCCCGCGGCCTTCTCGCCCTTGTCACCGGTGGCGACGCGCGAGCGGCTGATGAGGCCCTCGGCGACGGCGTCGGCGATCACGCGGGTGAGCAGGGTGACGGAGCGGATCGCGTCGTCGTTGCCCGGGATCTTGTAGTCGACCTCGTCGGGGTCGCAGTTGGTGTCGAGGATCGCGACGACCGGGATGTTGAGCTTCCGGGCCTCACCGACCGCGATGTGCTCCTTCTTGGTGTCCACGATCCAGACGGCGCTGGGAACCTTGGACATCTCGCGGATACCGCCGAGGGTCTTCTCCAGCTTGGCCTTCTCGCGCGAGAGCACGAGAAGCTCCTTCTTGGTCAGACCGGACGCGGCGACGTCCTCGAAGTCGATCTGCTCGAGCTCCTTGAGGCGCTGCAGACGCTTGTAGACGGTCGAGAAGTTGGTGAGCATGCCGCCCAGCCAGCGCTGGTTGACGAAGGGCATGCCGACGCGGGTCGCCTGCTCGGCGATGGCCTCCTGCGCCTGCTTCTTCGTGCCGACGAACATGACCGTGCCGCCGTGGGCGACGGTCTCCTTGACGAACTCGTAGGCGCGGTCGATGTACGACAGCGACTGGAGCAGGTCGATGATGTAGATGCCGTTGCGCTCGGTGAAGATGAAGCGCTTCATCTTCGGGTTCCAGCGACGGGTCTGGTGACCGAAGTGGACGCCGCTCTCCAGCAGCTCCCGCATCGTGACGACGGCCATGGCCGTATCTCCTTGAATTTCTCGGTTGTGCCGCGGGTGCCGGACGGCTCCCGCGCCTGACGCCCGTGTGCGCTGTGCCGCGAAGGACCGAGAAGCGCTGACACCTGCTGGTGTGGGCCAGATGTCGGGGCGTGCGAAGTCGACCCGGTGACCCGGATCGCCAAGGGAAGTGTACGGGACCGAGGAGGCACCGGGTGACGCCGCTGTCCACAACTCGGGAGTAATCCACAGGTACCGGCCATGATCGGTCGGTCCGCGAGACGGTTTGACCATGTTGGTCATGCGACGCGCGATGCGATGGATGTGGGCGGCGACGGCGTTGCCGCTGGCCCTGGGAGCGACCGCGGCCCGGGCCTGGGTCGGGGCGGAGGGCCCGCCGCCCCCGGCCGGTCCGCCCGGTCCGCCGGTGCCGGCGGTCGCCCGGACCTGGCCGGTGGGGGTACGGCCGCCGGTCCTGCGCGGCTGGGAGCCGCCGGCGACGGTGTACGGCCCCGGGCACCGGGGGATCGATCTGGGCGCGGCCCCCGGTGTGCCGGTACGGGCGGTGGCGGCGGGCCGGGTCTCCTATGCGGGGCAGGTGGCGGGACGGGGTGTGGTGTCGGTGGCACTGACCGGGACGGACCTGCGCACCACGTACGAGCCGGTGACGGCGACGGTGGACAAGGGGCAGGAGGTGGCGGCGGGGGAGGTGGTGGGGACGGTGGCGGCGGGGGGCGCGCACTGCGGGGCTCGCACGTGTGTGCACTGGGGGTTGCTCAGGGGGGAGGCGTATCTGGACCCGTTGCTGCTGTTGCCGCCGTGGCTGCTGGACGGGGGGCCGCCGAGGCTGTTGCCGGTGTTGGGGGTGCCGCTGCCGGAGGGGTGAGCCGGGGTTTCCGTTGCCGGAGGGGTGGGGCCGCTGTGTTTCGGCTGCGGGCCGGTGGGAGCTGGTCGCGCAGTTCCCCGCGCCCCTGAAAGACAGAAGACGGTGAGCGTCGTCCCCACCCCCGGCCGCGGCTCACTTCAGCCCTGGACACCCCGCAACGCCATCGCCACGGCCGCCTCGGTGATGACCGCCGGGTCCTCCGCGGCCCCCAGCTCGATCCGCCGTACCGCGGCGTCCACGACCCCCTGGACCAGCATCGCCGCCAGCCGGGGCTGCTGGTGCCCCAGCTCCCCCAGCGCCTCCACGATCATCGCGACCAGCCCGCCGTGCGCGGCCCGGATCTTCTCGCGTGCCCCGGCGTCCAGCTCGCTCGCCGAGATCGCGACCACCGCCCGGTGCCGCCGGTCCCCGACCAGGGCGAGCTGCTGGCGTACGTACGCCTCGACCTTTCCCTCGGCGGAACCCGCCCGCTCCATCGCCGCCGCGACCTCCGCCGCCCACACGGGGAAGTCGGCCTCGCACAGCTCCTCGACCACGGCGGCCCGGGAACGGAAGTACTCGTAGACGGACGACCGGGCCAGCCCCGTGCGCTCGGCGAGCGCGGGGAAGGTCAGCGCCTCCGTACCGCCCTCGGAGAGGAGGGACCGCGCCGCGTCCAGCAGGGCGGCTCGCTGCATCGACCGGTGCTCGGCCACGGAGGCCGCTCGAATCCTTGGCACGTCGACCACTCTACGGACGCGCCGGGCAGGACGGGAGGCAGCACGACCGGAAGACCGGGCGCCCGGCCGCCGCCGGGCCCCGGAAACCGCCGCTCAGCGGCCGAAACTCGCCAGCTTCGCCCGCAACTGCAGCACCGACTTGGTGTGGATCTGGCTCACCCTGCTCTCGGTGACCCCGAGCACGTTCCCGATCTCGGCGAGGGTCAGCCCCTCGTAGTAGTAGAGGGTCACCACGGTCTTCTCCCGCTCCGGCAGCGTGTTGATCGCCCGTGCCAGGAAGCGCCGCAGCTCCCGGTCCTCGGCCACCTCCACGGGGTTGTCCGCGGCGGTGTCCTCCAGCGTGTCCATGACGCTCAGGCCGTCGCCGCCCTCGCCCCCGACGTGCAGCAGCTCCTCCAGCGCCACCACGTTGGCCAGCGACAGCTGGCTGAAGACGGCGTGCAGCTCGTCCACCTCGATGCCCAGCTCGGCGGCCACCTCGCCCTCCGAGGGCGTGCGCCGCAACCGTGCCTCCAGGGTGGCGTAGGCCCGCTCCACGTTCCGCGCCTTCTGCCGGACCGAGCGCGGGATCCAGTCCAGCGCCCGGAGCTCGTCGATCATCGCGCCCCGGATCCGGGTGATCGCGTACGTCTCGAACTTGATCTCCCGGTCGACGTCGAACTTCTCGATCGCGTCGATGAGCCCGAACACCCCGGAGGAGACGAAGTCGGCCTGTTCCACATTGGGGGGCAGGCCCACGCTCACCCGCCCGGCCACGTACTTGACCAGCGGCGAGTAGTGCAGGATCAGCTGTTCCCGCAGCCGGTCATCCCCCGTCGCCTTGTACGACCGCCACAGCTCGTCGAGCGTCGAGGGAGCGGGCGGCCGCACGCTGCCACCGTCGCGGGCGGCTGGGGGGATCGCCGCCCGGTCGGACCCGGAGGTGTGCTGGGGCATTCGTCGCCTTGTGCCGTTCTGCCGTGAAGTGCCAGGAAGTGCCGTGTCGTGCCGTGGCGCGGGGTGAGCGGGGAGTGAAGAGCGATGGTTGGGCGAGGTGTCGGTCTCGTGTCGGTTGGCGCGGTCTGCGTCAGGCCTTTCGTGAGCGTAGCGTGACTGAGGAGTCGCGGTGCGCGAACAGTGCGGCTCCACCCCTGCGCGAACCCCCTGTACGGCGCGCTCCACCACGCTCGGCGCGTCGCTCTGCGTGACCGGCTGGAAGCGTCAACTCCGGGAATTCCCAAGGGCGTCGGGGGTTCCCCCGGACGGCCGAACACGCTCGGTCAGCACCGGCTCCGACCGGCCCGGACCGAGATCATCGCCTGGCGTGTCAACTTCCAGCCGTCGCCGTGTCGTTCGACGTAACCAAGTGCTCGGAGTTCGTACAGTCTCGCGACGGCCTCGTCCTCGGACGTCTGCGCGCCGCGCGCCACCTCTTCGGGTGAGGCGGGCCGGTTGCCGGGCAGGGCGGACAGGACCTGGCGGGCGGCGGGTTCCAGCAGGTCACGCGGGAGGACGGGGCCGCGTCTCGCCGGGGCCAGCTCGCCCATGTCGCCCACGAGCTCGACGACCTCCGCGGCGTCGGTGACCAGCACGGCCTCCCCGCGGAGCAGTTCGTGCACCCCGGCCGAGAGGCCGCTGGTGGCCGGACCGGGCACGCCCATGGTGTACCGGCCGAGCCGCTGCGCCGCCCGCGCGGTGACCAGGGAGCCGCTGCGGTGGGCGGCCTCCACGACGACGGTGCCTCTGGTGAGCGCCGCGATGACCCGGTTGCGGAGCACGAACCGGCTCTGTGTCGGGTGCTCGCCGGGCGGCAACTCCCCCACCACCAGCCCCTGTTCGGCGATCCTGTTGACCAGCTCGGTGTGGCCCCGGGGGTAGGGCCGGTCGACCCCGCAGGCCAGCACGGCGACGGTGGCCCCGCCGGCGGCGAGGGCTCCGCGGTGGGCGGCGCCGTCCACGCCGTAGGCGCCGCCGGACACCACCACCCAGCCGCGCTCGGCGAGCCCCGCGGCGAGGACGGCGGCCATGTGGGCGCCGTACTCGGTGCAGGCCCGTGCCCCGACGACGGCGACGGCCCTGAGCGCCCACATGCGCAGACTGGGCAGGCCGCGCACCCACAGGCCGAGGGGGCGGGCGTCGCCCAGGTCGTCGAGCTGGCTGGGCCACTCGGTGCCGCCGGGGCACACGAACCGCGCGCCCGCCTCCCGTCCGGCGACGAGGTCCGCGCGCGGGTCGGCCTGTGCCGCGCGGGCCAGCAGCCCTGCCCAGCGCCTGGCGCCGACACCGGGCAGGGGCGGCCCGCCCTCGCGCAGCCGGGCCGCCACCTCGTGCACGCCCCGTTCCCGCACCCACCGCCCGGCGGTCTCGTCGCCGGGCTCGGCCACCCGGGCCAGGAAGACCCGGTCGAGCAGTTCGGTGTCGCTCATGGGGCGATCCCTTCCAGGACCGCGCCGCGCCGGACGCCGGTGCGCAGCTCCAGGGCCAGGTTGACGTCGTTGGCCGAGGGGCGGCCGTGGCCCGCCAGGTCGGCCAGGGTCCAGGCGACCCGGAGCACCCGGTCCAGGCCGCGAGCGGTGAGCAGGCCCCGGTCGAGGTCCAGCTCGGCCTTGAGCAGCGCGCCAGGCTGGACGTGCCAGCGGGTGCGGAGTTCGTGGCCGGGGACCTCGCTGTTGGTGCGCCAGGGCAGCCCCTCGTAGCGGCGGACGGCCCGCTCACGTGCCGTGCGCACCCGGTCGGCCACGACGGCGGAGGGCTCGGCGCCGGTGTGGAGCCGCAGCAGTTCCTCCCGGGCGACCGGTTCGACGCTCACCCTGAGGTCCACCCGGTCCATCAGGGGGCCGGAGAGCCGGGCCCGGTACCGCTTGATCGAGGAGGGCCGGCACTCGCAGACGTCGCCGGGGGTGCCGTGGCGGCCGCAGGGGCAGGGGTTGGCGGCCAGGGCCATGAGGAACCTCGCGGGCATCCGCAGTATCCCGGCGGCCCTGGCGATGACGACGTGGCCCGATTCCAGGGGCTGGCGCAGGGCGTCCAGGACGCTGCTGTGGAACTCGGCGGCCTCGTCGAGGAAGAGCACGCCGTGGTGGGCCAGGGAGACCGCTCCGGGGCGTGGCATACCGGTTCCGCCGCCGACCAGGGAGGCCATGGTGGCCGAGTGGTGCGGGGCGCAGTAGGGCGGCCTGTCGACCAGGGGGTGGCCGGGCGGCAGCATGCCGGCGACCGAGTGGACGGCGGTGACCTCCAGGGACTCCTGGCGGCCCAGCTCGGGCAGCAGCCCCGGCAGCCGCTCGGCCAGCATGGTCTTGCCGGCCCCGGGCGGGCCCTTGAAGAAGACGTGATGCCGCCCGGCCGCGGCCACCTCCAGGGCGGCCCGGGCGACGTGCTGGCCGGCGACGTCCGCGAGGTCGGGCGCGTGGTCGCCGGTGGCCGCGCCGGTGCCGAGCCCCATGCCGGGCAGGGCGAGCCCGGCGAGGAACGGGTCGGGGCGGATCTCGCCGGGGACGGGCTCCTCGTCGGGCACCGGTTCGTCGGTGAGGACGGCGATCAGCTGGCGCAGGCTGCGGACGCCCAGCACGGACACTCCCGGCACCAGCGAGGCCTCCGGCACCGCGTTCTCCGGCACGACCACCTGCTGGTACCCGGCGTCGGCGGCGGCCAGCACGGCGGGCAGGATGCCCCGGACCGGCCGGACCCGGCCGTCCAGACCCAGCTCCCCGATCATCACGATGTCGGCGAGCACCCGGGGATCGATGCGCTCGGCCGCCCCGAGCACGGCCGCGGCCACCGCGAGGTCGAAGCCGCTGCCGCTCTTCGGTACGGATGCCGGGCTCAGCCCGACGGTGAGTTTCTTCGACGGCCAGGACGCGCCCGAGTTCACCACCGCCGCCCGGACCCGGTCCCGGCTCTCCGTCAGGCTCTTGTCCGGCAGCCCCACCAGGGTGAAGGCCGCCACCCCGGGCTCCAGGTCGGCCTGGACCTCCACCACCACGCCCTCGACGCCCACCAGCGCCACCGAGCAGGTCCGCGCGAACCCCATCTCACGCCACCCCCCGGACGTGCTCGACCACGGGCGCCCCGCGCTGCGGCAGCAGCACGCCGACCACGTCGATGCGGACGCCGCCCGGCGGCGCCCCGCCGTGGGCGTGGATCCAGTGCTCGGCGAGGCCGCGCAGGCGCCGCGCCTTGTCCGGGGAGACCGCGGCCATGGGATGCTCGAAGACGCCCGCCCGCCGGGTCTTGACCTCGCAGACGACCAGGACGTCGCCGTCCCGCGCCACGATGTCGATCTCGCCGGTCCTGCCGCAGCGCCAGTTGCGCTCCAGCACGGTCAGACCGGCCTCGGCCAGCCGCCGTGCGGCCAGCGTCTCGCCGTACCTGCCGAGCGCACTGCGCGCCCGATTCGGACGCGCCCGACCCGTCTGTGCCAGGTTCGGACGCGCCTGATTCGTGCGTGCCTGATTCGTGCGTGCCTGATTCGTGTTCATGTCGGCACCACCTCCGGCGCCAACGGTCAGGCATCCCCCGCCAAGAAGTTGATCTTGGTGGGTTACTCAGCGGTTGTGGACAACTCCGTCACCCGTACGAGTCACCTCAGCCGCCCGGAAGTTCCAGGTCGGTCTTGTTCAGCTCCTCGATGTTCACGTCCTTGAACGTGAGGACGCGGACCTGTTTCACGAAACGGGCCGGCCGGTACATGTCCCACACCCAGGCGTCCGCCATGGACACCTCGAAGAACACCTCGCCCTGGACCGAGTGCACCTGCATCTCGTAGTCGTTGGTGAGGTAGAAGCGCCGCTCGGTCTCGATCACGTATTTGAACAGACCGACGACATCGCGGTACTCCCGGTAGAGCTTCAGCTCCATCTCGGTCTCGTACTTTTCGAGGTCCTCGGCGCTCATGGCATGTTCCCCTTCAGCCGTGCGATCCCACCATTGTGCGCCAGTCCCGCGCGCCCCTAGACGATTTCCGTGTCAAGGGTGACGGGCCCGGCGGGGGGACCTTCGTCGAGCAGCCTACGGAACAACTCGGCGAGTCTGGTCGGATACACCGTCTCATGTGCCCGGGTCAGTTCCTGGCACGTCCACCAACGTGCTCCGGCCACACTGCGCCGCTCCAGTTCGGTGAGGGCCGTGGCCTCGGTGACCGTCTGCGTCGTACGGGCCAGGTAGTACCACTCGTCCTGGTCCCAGCGGCGGCCCGCGAACGGGAAGGAGCACATCCGGCGCCACAGCACCGGACCGAGGTCGACGTCCGTGATGCCGGTCTCCTCGGCGAGTTCCCGCAGAGCGGCCTGCTCACGGGTCTCGTCGCCCTCCAGGCCGCCGCCGGGCGTGAACCACCAGTCGTCGGCCGGGTCGTCGGGCTCGTGGCCGTGCAGGAGCAGGATGCGGTCCTCGGGGTCGAGCAGGACCACCCGGGCCACCTTGCGCAGGTCGCCCCCGGGCGCCTCGGACGGCGCCTCAGCGGGCACCGGCGGGCTCCGTCCGGGCACGGCTTCGGGAGCGGCCCAGCAGGTTCGCGACCGGGCCGTAGGCACCGCCCGCGAGGACCAGCACGCCTCCGGCCACGATCAGGAACTCGATGACGCGGAGCGGGCCCGGCTGGGAGAGCGTGCCCAGGGTCTCGAAGCCGGTCGGGCGCTTGAGGAGGCCCTTCATCGGCCAGATCACGGCGTCCACCCGGGCGGTGACGGCGCTGCGCGCGACCGTGCCCTTCGCCGCGTCGGTGAGGTGGGCGGTGGAGTCCAGGGAGCCCTGGCGCTCGTCGCCGAGGAGGAAGAGCCGGCCCTTCGGAACGGTGACGGTGGGGAAGCCCTGGAGCTCGGCCTGGCTGCCCGCCGGGAGATACGGCTCCTCGATCTGCTTGCCGTTGACCGTCAGCTTGCCGTTCGTGCAGCAGGCCACGGTGTCCCCGCCGACCGCGACCACCCGCTTGACGACGTCCGCGTTGGTGACCCAGCTCTTGTCCTTGAAGACGACGACGTCGCCCCGGCGCACCTCGCTGCCGTCGATGCGCTGGCCGAGGACCCGGTCCCCGGCGTCGATGGTCGGCGTCATCGAAGTGGTGGGCACGGTGTACGGCCGGTAGGCGACCGCTGCCCAGCCGAAGCCTCCGAGGAACAGCACGATGCCCAGGGCGACGGCGATCCCGGACAGCCGCTGTCCGAGCCTGCTGCCGGCCTGTGCCGCGCTCGTGCTGGTGCCTGCGCCGTCGCGCGGAGCCGTACGTATCGTGCTGTCGCCCATGAGGCCGCACCCTACCCGGCGGTACCGGGCGGGGGCAGCCCTTCTTCGGCGCCCCTGGTCACAAGCTCCCCAAGGGCTTCACATGGGACGGTCAGCACAGGCATGCGGCAGCCGGTCAGCGCTTGCCCGCCGCCACACGCTTGTCGAACTTCTGCTCGCTGCGGTCGCCCCGGCGGCGGCGCCACACCGCGACCGGGAGGACGGCGGCGACGGCCACGCCCTGCGGCGCCACCGTGAGGGAGGCCGCGGCGGACGACTGCGTGTTGATGCCGCTCTGGTCGAAGGTGTCCGGGACCGGCAGCGTGCCCCAGCGGTTGATCGGCCAGGCCTTGACGATGGCACGGCCGACGACGTCCTTCACCGGGACCATGCCGTGGTGCTTGTCGGACTGGTTGTAGCGCGAGTCGCGGGAATTCTGGCGGTGGTCGCCCATCACCCAGATGTAGCCCTTGGGCACGTGCACCGTGAACTGGCCGCCCTGGTCGTCGACGCTGCACGGCGTGTTGCCCGGGTACACATAAGGCTCGTTCAGCGCATGGCCGTTCACCATGAGCGGGCCGCTGCCCTTGCAGGAGACGGTGTCGCCGCCGACGCCGATGACGCGCTTGATCAGGTCCCGCTCCTCGGCGGACGGCATCAGGCCGATCCAGCTGAGGAAGGTCTGGATCGCGTTCGGCTGGGCGGTGGGCTCGCCCGCCAGCCAGTCGTCCGGGTCGTGGAAGACCACGACCTCGCCGCGATCGGGCTTGGAGCCGAACCACGGGGTGAGCTTGTCGACCAGGACGCGGTCACCCTGCTGGAGGGTGTTCTGCATCGAGTCCGACGGGATGGAGAACGCCTGCACCAGGAACGTCTTGATCAGCAGCGCCAGCACCAGCGCGATGACGACGAGGATCGGCAGCTCCTTCCAGAAGGAGCGTGGTTTCTTCGGTGCGGGCGCCGCCGATTCGCCCGGGTCCCCGTCCGTGCCCGAGCCGTCACCGCCGGAGTACGGACCGTCTGCCGGGGTGCCGTCTCCACCGGGCCCGGTGCCGTTCCCGGAGGTCAAGGCGCTGTCCGCGGGGGGGACATTCTCCACGGGGCGCCCGCTGTGCTCCTCGCCGTCGTGTCCCGACCGTGCGCCAACCGCCACATCCCCCACGCCAACTCCTTACTCCGTGCCGCCGCCTGCGCCATACCCGGCGCAGGCCCACCACTCCCATAACGAGCGGGAGTTCCGCAGGGGTCGGGAGTTGGATGTATCCGTTCGGATCGTCGGAGGCAACCCTATGCGACAGCCGGGGAGTCGCAGTCGCCCCCGACCCGGAGTCCGAAACGCTTGCGAAGGTTTTAGGTTCGTCGAGCTTGGTCCAGTGGCCGATGGGCCAGCCGATCATCATGGCCCGGCCCACCACCGAGGTGACGGCCACGGTGCCGCCGTAGTCGGTGTCCTGGTGGGCTCGGGAGTCGGCGGAGTTGCCGCGGTGGTCGCCCATCACCCACAGCCGCCCTCTCGGCACGGTGATGTCGAACGGCTGAGCGGAGGGGACGTTTCCCGGATACAGGTAGTCCCCCTCGGTCAGCGGTACGCCGTTGACGGTCACCCGGCCCTGTGCGTCACAGCACTTGACGTGGTCGCCGCCGACGCCGATGACCCGTTTGATGAGGTCCTTCTCGTTGGCGGAGGGCAGCAGGCCGATGAAGGTGAGCCCTTCCTTGACCTGCTTGACGCCGACCGGGTCGTTCGCCTTGGTGGTCTGCTCGTCCGCCAGCCAGCCGCCCGGGTCGTGGAAGACGACGACGTCCCCGCGGTGCGGCTGCCATCCGAACCAGGGGGTGAACTTGTCCACCAGGACGCGGTCGCCGATCCGGATCGTCTGCTCCATGGAGCCGGACGGGATCACGAAGGCCTGGACGAGGAACGTCTTCAGTACGAGGGCTATCAGGACGGCCACGCCGACCAGCAGCGGTATCTCCCGCACCGCACCGCGCCGTCGCTTGCGCTTGACCTTGCGCTGCAGCTTGCGCCGCTCCGCGCGGGACCGGCCGCCGGACGGGCCGGAGGCGCGCCGCGCGCCGGTGGGCAGCAGGTTGGCGGTGGCGTCGACCGGTACGCCGCGCGGTCGGCCCCGGTTACCCATGGGACGCCTCGGCGGCCGGCACGCCCGCGTAGGCGGCGGGCCGGGTGAGACGGGTCCAGTGGGCGTAGGGCCAGACGATCCAGTCGGCCCGGCCGATGACATGACCGACGGGGATCATGCCGCCGCCGGGCGAGCCGAGGTGGTCGCGGGAGTCGCTGGAGTCGCTGCGGTGGTCGCCGAGTACGAAGAGCGTGCCGTCGGGGACGTCGACGTTGAAGGGCACGGTGGAGGGGGTGTCCCCGGGATAGAGGATCGAGGTCTCGTCGACCGGCCGGCCGTTCACTTCGATCCTCCCCTTCTTGTCGCAGCAGACCACGTGGTCTCCTCCCACACCGACGACGCGTTTGATGTAGTCGGCGTCCCCGAAGTATCCGGAGCCGTCGAACACCACGACATCTCCCCGACGCGGCCCGGCACCGAAACGGTACGCCAACTTATTTACGAGAACGCGGTCCCCGATCCTCAATCCCTGTTCCATGGATCCGCTGGGAATCTGGAATGGTTGCGCCACGAAAGTGTTGAGGACGAGCAAAAACGCCAGGCAGGCGAAGAGGGTGAGGGTGATCCAGCCACCCGGCAGCCAGTCGGTGAGCCGCTCGGTGGCGCGTGCCACCAACGCGAAACGCGACCGGTCCTCCGCGGCCTCTGGTTCGGGGCTGGAGGAGCGGTCGCGCTCCGTGTGCTGTGCTTCGGTGTCCATCGGGGCCAGATGTTATCCGGCGTCGATGAGACTCCTTCTTACCGGCTCGTCCGCCTGCGGCTTCCGAAGGCCGGCAGGCGAGATCAGTTGTCGCGCTTCTCCTTGATCTTCGCGGCCTTGCCGCGCAGCTCGCGCAGGTAGTACAGCTTGGCGCGACGCACGTCACCGCGGGTGACGAGCTCGATCTTCTCGACGATCGGGGTGTGCACCGGGAAGGTGCGCTCGACGCCGACGGAGAAGGAGACCTTGCGGACCGTGAAGGTCTCGCGGACACCGCTGCCCTGACGGCGGATCACAACGCCCTTGAACTGCTGCACACGGGAGCGGTTGCCCTCGATGACGCGGACGTGGACGTTGACGGTGTCACCCGGGCGGAAGGCCGGGACGTCGCTGCGCAGCGACGCGGAGTCGACGGTGTCGAGCAGGTGAGACATTTCGTCTGCTTTCCTCGCTGATGCCACAGGTCATCAACGGAAACTAGGTGTTCCATGGGGTCTGCCGTGCGGGTCGGGGCGGGCGTCGTGTCCCCCTGCGGCAGGGGCGCACGCCGGACGGACGCACAACAGCGGCCTATTCTTCCACGCCCTGTGGCCTGCGCCAAAATCGGCCGTGGGGTTCGCCCTCGGGGTCCGGGGCCCAGCCCAGGATGGAGAGCATCTCCCGGTCCTTCTTGTCGAAGGCCTTGGGGTCGCAGCGTTCGATCAGGTCGGGCCGGTGGGCGGTGGTCCGCTTCAGGGCCTCGTCGCGGCGCCAGCGGGCGATCTTGCCGTGGTGGCCGCTGAGCAGCACGTCGGGGATGCCCTGGCCGCGCCAGACGGGCGGCTTGGTGTAGACGGGGCCCTCCAGGAGGTTGGCCATGGCGCCGGGCGCGAAGGAGTCGTCGCGGTGCGACTCGGCGTTCCCGAGGACGCCGGGCAGCAGCCGGGCCACGGCCTCCGTGATCACCAGTACCGCCGCTTCGCCGCCGGCGAGGACGTAGTCGCCGATGGACACCTCGTAGACCGGCATCCGGGTGGCGTACTCGTCCATGACCCGCCGGTCGATGCCCTCGTAGCGGGCCGGTGTGAAGATCAGCCAGGGACGCTCGGAGAGTTCGACGGCGAGTTCCTGGGTGAAGGGACGGCCGCTGGGCGTGGGGACGATCAGCGCCGGGGCGTGCGAGCCGGTCTCGTAGCCGTCGGCGAGGACCGTGTCGAGGGCGTCGCCCCAGGGCTCGGTCTTCATGACCATGCCGGGTCCGCCGCCGTACGGAGTGTCGTCGACCGTGTTGTGCCGGTCGTAGGTCCATCCGCGCAGGTCGTGCACCTGGACGCCGAGCTGCCCACGCGCGCGTGCCTTGCCGACCAGCGAGACGTTCAGGGGTTCGAGGTACTCGGGAAAGATCGTGACGACGTCGAGCCTCATGCGTCGTCGTCCCCGGCCGAGGCGGTCTCCGCGTCCGCGTCCGCGACCGAGGCGGTCTCCGCGTCCGAGGCGGTCTCCGCGTCCCTGGACGAGGCGGTCTCCGCCCGGTCGTCGATCAGGCCGGGCGGCGGCGCGATGACGGCCCGCTGCTCCTCCAGGTCGATCTCGGTGACGATCTCCTCGACGAACGGGATCATCACCTCGCTGCCGTCGGGCCGCTCCACGATGAACAGATCCTGGGAGGGCAGGTGCGAGATCTCGGTGATCCGGCCGACCTCGGTGCCGTCCTCGGTGACCACGTCCAGGTCGACGAGCTGGTGGTCGTAGTACTCGTCCTCGCCCTCGGGCAGCTCCTCCGGGTCGATCTCGGCGATCAGGAGGGTGTTGCGCAGGGCCTCGGCGCCGGTGCGGTCCTTGACGCCCGCGAAGCGCAGGAGCAGGCGGCCGCTGTGCACGCGGCCCGTCTCGATGGTGAGCGGTCCCACGCCGGCGGGATCGGTGGCGAGTACGGCGCCCGGTCCGAGCCTGAGCTCCGGCTCGTCGGTACGTACCTCGACGGTGACCTCGCCCTTGATGCCGTGGGCGCGGCCGATCCGTGCGACTACGAGCTGCACTGTGCCTGTTCTCCTGTCATCTCCTGCGCGGCCCTGCTCGACCTGCTCATACGGCTCGGGCCGGGGACGGCCAGTGGCCCTCCCCGGCCCGAGCCGGTTGCGATAAGCGTCAGCGGACGTGGTCGACGTCGACGAGGTCGACGCGGACTCCGCGACCGCCGATGGCGCCCACGACGGTGCGCAGGGCACGCGCGGTGCGGCCGTTGCGGCCGATCACCTTGCCGAGGTCGTCGGGGTGCACCCGGACCTCCAGCACGCGCCCGCGGCGCAGGTTGCGCGAGGCGACCTGCACATCGTCAGGGTTGTCGACGATGCCCTTCACGAGGTGCTCAAGCGCCTCTTCGAGCATGCTGCTCAGGCCTCGGTCGACTCGGACTCAGCCGCGGCCTCGTCCTTCTTCTCAGCCTTCTTCTTCTGGGTGATCGCCTCACCCTTGCCCTCGTCGTCACCGCCGAGCGCCTCGAACGTCGGACGCGTGGCCTTCGGAGCAGCCACGAGCAGCGGCGCCGGGGCGGGCTCGCCCTTGAACTTCTGCCAGTCGCCGGTCTTCTTCAGGATGGCGAGCACGGGCTCGGTCGGCTGGGCGCCGACGCCGAGCCAGTAGGCGGCGCGCTCGGCGTCCACCTCGATGACCGACGGGTTGTAGGTCGGGTGGTACTTGCCGATCTCCTCGATCGCACGGCCGTCACGGCGGGTGCGGGAGTCGGCGACGACGATGCGGTAGTGAGGCGAACGGATCTTGCCCAGACGCTTCAGCTTGATCTTGACTGCCACGGGAGTGGGTTCTCCTGGATTTGACGTGGTTGGGCACGGCGAGACTGCCGCGTGGGGTTGCGGTACCCGAGTGCCCGATGGACGCGTCAGCCGGAGGAGAGAGGGGTCCTGTGCGGCTGTCGAGTACAGCTAGCCATTGTGCCACACCCTGCGGGTCGCTTTGGGCCGGCGGGTGGGCGAGCGGCTCCTGGGCATGCCCGAGTCGCACCCGGCGTGGAGGTGAGGTCACGTCGGGTGCGATGGACAGGCGCTGTGAAGTTGACGTCCGCACCCACCCGTGCCGCCCTGGAGGAGGAAGGCACGACCACCCACGGGGAGGCGGGGTGCCTGCGGTCCGTGGGCCGGTGGCGGCGCAATGGCTACGGCTGCCACGAGCAGCCGTCCCTCATGCCGCGCCGACGACCTCCGGAATGCGGAACGGCTTGCCGCAGCCGCCGCAGACGATGGGGGCCTGGGCCAGGACCGACGGGACCACCCGGACGTTGCGGCCGCAGTCGCACACCGCCTTGACACGGACGCCCCCGCCGGACGAGCCGTGGCGGGCGGCCGGGCCGCGGAACGTGCGGGAGGTGTCGGCGGACGTGGCCACCGTGTGCGCCTTGAGAGCGCGCTGCAGTCTCTCGATGGTCGGCCGGTAGCGTCGCTTCGCCTCGGGGTTGAGCGTGACCAGCGAGAAGCCGCTGCTGGGATGCGGCTCGTCGGGGTGGTCCAGGCCCAGCTCCTCGGCGATCGCGAGGAATCGGCGGTTGTGGTAGCGGCCTGCCCGGGAGGTGTCGCGGACTCCACGGGAGGCGGCGATGCCGTGGACTGCCTCATGGAGCAGTCGTTCGAAGGAGAGTTCGTGACCGCACGCGGACGACGACTCCCCGATCAGGGACTCTGGCGCGGCAAGGTCCGGCAGCTCGGGGTGGTACCGCTGAATGTCGGCCCACGCCTCTGCCAGCTCTGCGGCGAGAACAGGTGGTGTCTGTGTCGTGCTCACGTAATGAGAACGAGCGGGAGGGCCCCTGTGTTCCTATTCCGGGGCATCCCAAATAATTTGCACGTACCCGTCAGTTGCCGCTGATGCGTGGAGACGAGCACGGGTGCGCTGATCTGCGGAGAAGCCTCACAGCTCGTACCAAGCCGGTGCGTAGTCTGACGTACGACCCGCCACGTATCCCTGGTCCGGACGTCTGGACGGCGGAGCGGCGGATGCGCAAGAGGCGTTTCGGTCGCTCTCGTGGCCGGGTCTCATCCCGGTCAGCGTCCGCGGCGGCCCCCGCGTTACTCGCAGCCCGTCGTCATCCGGCATCCGCCCGGCTCCGGCGCCCGGACACCGTGCGGCCACGGTGCCCGCCGACCATGGCCGGAACCGCCGTGTCGTGGGTCCGATGGTAGAGCCCCAAGTTGCCGGGATGTGAAATCTCGCCACAGTCACAGCCCACGTACAAGCGGGGACCCGCGACCTCTGGACGCCATCGCGAGCCCGGAGTTATGTGGCATAGGTGGGAAGTGCGAGCGCACGGCACGGGGGCCACGGAATCGGTCAGTGCGTAACTCTCGGCGGATTGGGGCGCTTACCTATGACACCTACGCTCGTGCGGCACCACCTGTCTCACGTGGACTCACCACCCCGTGTGAACCTGGGCGCACGCGCGCGTGACTGGTCCGAGATCCAGGAGCGGATGCTGGTGCCGCTCTACGAGACCGTCCACGAGCGACTCGAAGTGGGCCCGGCCACCCGGCTGCTCGGCCTGCACTGCGGTTCCGGTCTCGCCCTGCTGATGGCGGCGACGAGAGGGGCCGCGGTCACCGGAGTCGACTCCTCCCCCGAGCGGCTCGCCCTCGCCCGTGAGCGCCTGCTGCCCGACCCGGCGCCGGGCGCACGCGCGCGTGGCCGTGCCGCCCGGATCGTCGAGGGCACGCCCCGGAACGCGGCGGACGCGAAGGCACCGGCGTACAACCTGATCACCTCCTTCGACCCGATCGGCTGCCTGGCCGGCGACGCCGAACGGCTCGGTGACCTGCTGGCCGAGGCGTCTCCCCTGGCGGAGCGCGGGGCGGCCGTGGTGCTGACCGGCTGGGGTCCGCCGGAGCGCTGCGCGACCTCGTCCGTGCTGCGGGTGGCGGCGAAATTGGCCGATCCTTTGCGGAGCACGGGAAGCTGGCGCCCGGCGTGCCGGGACGATCTGGAGGAGGTCGCCCAGCGGGCCGGCCTGCGGATCGACGGGTCCGGGCGGGTCTCCTGCCCGTTCGGGTACGCCGACGCGGACAGTGCGGTGCGGGGGCTGCTGTCGACCGGGCTGTTCGATGCGGGGATCTTGGCGGCCGACGAGGAGCAGGTGGGCAAGGAGCTGGTCGAGGTGCTCCAGCCGTTCGTGCGTGCCGACGGCACGGTGTGGATGCCGAATGTGTTCCGGTACTTGATCGCGCGGGTTCGCTGACGCTGGGTCTCGGCCGCCGTCTTCGGCTGCCGCGCCGTGGGGGCTGGTCGCGCAGTTCCTCCCCCAGCCTTCGGCCGGGGGTACCCCCAGCGCCCCTTTCGGGGCGCTCAAGGGCGCTCGAAAGTCAGGACTCGTCCAGGTCCTTGGTCAGTCTCGTGACCCCCGCGATGCGGTAGGCGTCCGCCTCCTCCAGGGTCTCGTTCTCCAGGAGGGCCTGGGCCAGGGCGTCCAGCTGGTCCCGGTGGTCCTGGAGTTTGCGGCGGGCCTCGTCGTAACACTCGTCGACGATGCGGCGCATCTCGGTGTCGATGACGTCGAGGGTCTGGGGCGCCGCGGCGAGGCCGTAGGCCTGCTGGGCGTCGCTGGGGAGGGCGGAGAGGCGGCCGACCTCCTCGCTCATGCCCCAGCGGGACACCATGCCGCGCGCGATGCTGGTGACCTGTTCCAGGTCGCTCTCCGAGCCGGTGGTGATCACGCCGTAGACGACCTGTTCGGCCGCCATGCCGCCGAGAGCGCCGATGATGCGGCCGCGCAGGTACTCCTCGGTGTACGCGTATTTGTCGGCGTCCGGCGTGGAGAGCGTCACGCCGAGGGCGCGGCCGCGCGGCACGATGGTGATCTTGCGGACCGGGTCGGCGCCGGGCTGGAGCATGCCGAGCAGGGCGTGGCCGCTCTCGTGGTAGGCGGTCCTGCGGCGCTCCTCCTCGGGCATCACCAGCGGGCGTTCGGCGCCGAGCTGGACCTTCTCCAGGGCCTCGGAGAGGTCGGACTGGGTGACCTGGTCCTGTTTGCGCTTGACGGCGAGCAGGGCGGCCTCGTTGGCGAGGTTGGCCAGTTCGGCGCCGGTCATGCCCGGGGTGGTGCGGGCGACCTGGGCGAGGTCGACGCCCTCGGCGAGCGGGATCTGGCGGGTGTGGATCTGCAGGATGGCCTCGCGCCCGGTGCGGTCGGGGGGCGAGACCTGGACGACCCGGTCGAAGCGGCCGGGGCGGGTGAGCGCGGGGTCGAGGATGTCGGCACGGTTGGTGGCGGCGATGACGATGACGCCCTCGGAGCCGGAGAAGCCGTCCATCTCGGTGAGGATCTGGTTGAGGGTCTGCTCACGCTCGTCGTGGCCGCCCATCGAGGCACCGCCGCCGCGGGCCCGGCCGATGGTGTCGATCTCGTCGATGAAGATGATGGAGGGGGCGACCTTGCGGGCCTCGGCGAACAGTTCGCGGACCCGGGAGGCGCCGACGCCGACGATCATCTCGATGAACTCGGAGGCGGAGGCCGAGAAGAACGGCACCCCCGCCTCGCCGGCGACGGCCCGTGCGAGCAGCGTCTTGCCGGTGCCGGGCGGGCCGGCGAGGAGCACGCCGCGCGGCATCTTGGCGCCCATCCTGCGGTAGGCGTCCGGGTTCTTGAGGAAGTCGACGACGTCGTTGAGCTCGCCCTCGACCTCGTCGATGCCGGCCACGTCCTCGAAGGTGGTCCGCTGCTGTCCGGGCTCCAGTTCGACCGGCTTGGGCGGCGCCTTGCGGCCCAGCATGCCGCCCGCGCCGCCGAGGCCCGCGCTCATCCGGCGGGCGATGAAGACCCACACCGCGACGAGGATGATGATCGGGGCCAGTGAGATCAGCAGATTGGCGAGAAAGCTGCGGTGCTGGACGACCGGTTCGGCGGTGACCGTCACGTCGTGCTTGGTCAGGCTGGTCCACAGGTCGTCACCGGCGAAGGAGGGGCGCTCGGTGTTGAACTTGGTGTAGCTCTGGCCGCCCTCGGGGTTCTTCTGCTCCTTCTTGAGCTGGCCCTGGATCGAGTCGCCCTTGGCGTAGATCTTCTCGACGTTGCCGTCGTTCACCTGCTTGCTGAACTCGGTGTACGAGATCGTCGGCTCGTTCTCCTGGTCGAAGTACGAGAGCACCAGGTTGGCCAGCAGGTACACGACCAGCGCGGTGACGATCAGCCGCCACCAGCCGCCGTGCATCCGCCGCCCGCCGTTCGGCGGCTTCGGGGGCTCCTCGGGAGCGCCCTCGGTACGCCAGGGCTGGTCGGGTGACTTGCGCGGCGGCGCGGGGTTGGTCATATGCGGACCGTACGACACGGACCAACCCCTGGCACCCGCACAGGTGAACTCAGCCCATGAACTTCTTGAACTCGTCCGGCAGCTCGAAGTCCTGGGCGCCCTGCTGCGGCAGGCCGAAGGCACCGCCCTGGGCCGCGGCCTCGCGGCGCTGGGCCTCCTCCAGCTCCTGCTGCTTGCGCTTCATCGGGTTGCCGGAGCGCTGCTTGCCCTTGGCCTGCTTCGGCTGCTTCTTGGTACGGCCGGGACCGCCGCCCATGCCCGGCATCCCCGGCATGCCCGGCATCCCGCCGCCCTGGGCCATGCGGGACATCATCTTGCGGGCCTCGAAGAACCGCTCGACGAGCCCCTTGACCGCGCTGACCTCGACACCGGAGCCCTTGGCGATACGGGCGCGGCGGGAGCCGTTGATGATCGTCGGTTCCTGGCGCTCGGCCGGGGTCATCGACTTGATGATCGCGGCGGTGCGGTCGACGTCCCGCTCGTCGAGGTTCTGGATCTGGTCCTTGATCTGGCCCATGCCGGGCAGCATCCCGAGCAGCTTGCTGATGCTGCCCATCTTCCTGACCTGTTCCATCTGGGCCAGGAAGTCGTCCAGGGTGAAGTCCTGGCCCTTCTTGGACGCCAGCTTGGAGGCCATCTTCTGGGCCTCTTCCTGGCTGAACGTCTTCTCCGCCTGCTCGATCAGGGTGAGCAGGTCACCCATGTCGAGGATGCGGGAGGCCATCCGGTCCGGGTGGAACGCGTCGAAGTCGTCGAGTTTCTCGCCGTTCGACGCGAACATGATCGGCTTGCCGGTGACCTGGCGGATGGAGAGCGCGGCACCACCGCGGGCGTCACCGTCGAGCTTGGAGAGCACGACACCGTCGAAGCCGACGCCGTCGCGGAAGGCCTCGGCGGTGGTGACGGCGTCCTGGCCGATCATGGCGTCGACCACGAAGAGGATCTCGTCGGGCGAGACGGCGTCCCGGATGTCGGCCGCCTGCTGCATCAGCTCCTGGTCGATGCCGAGCCGGCCGGCGGTGTCCACGATCACGATGTCGTGGACCTTGGACTTCGCGAACTCGATGGAGTCCCTGGCGACCTTGACCGGGTCGCCGACGCCGTTGCCCGGCTCGGGCGCGTAGACCGCGGCACCGGCGCGCTCGGCGACCACGCTGAGCTGGTTGACGGCGTTGGGGCGCTGGAGGTCGGCGGCCACGAGCAGCGGGGAGTGGCCCTGCTCCTTGAGCCAGTGGGCGAGCTTGCCCGCGAGGGTGGTCTTGCCGGCACCCTGGAGACCGGCCAGCATGATCACGGTGGGCGGCTGCTTGGCGAACCGCAGCCGACGGGTCTCCCCGCCGAGGATCGTGACCAGCTCGTCGTTGACGATCTTCAGGACCTGCTGGGCCGGGTTGAGCGCCTTGGAGACCTCGGCGCCGAGCGAGCGCTCCTTGACGTTCTTGATGAACGTGCGGACGACCGGAAGGGCCACGTCGGCTTCGAGAAGCGCGATGCGGATCTCCCGGGCCGTGGCGTCGATGTCCGCTTCGCTCAGACGCCCTTTGCCGCGCAGGTTCTTGAAGGTCGCTGAAAGGCGGTCGGAGAGAGTGTCGAACACGGCGGCGTCGGTCCTCGGAGTCGGGGGCGGTGAGCGTCTTCCAGGGTATCCGGCCGCGCAAGGAAGTGGTCCCCGCCGTGCACAGCCGTGCGATCAGCCCCTCAGCGTCTCCTCCAGCTTGCGCGCCACGGAGGCCGCCTCCTCCGCGGGCAGCGGCGCGTGGTCGGTGCCGGTGACGTAGAAGGCGTCGACGGCGTTGGAGCCGAGCGTGCTGACGTGGGCGCTGCGCACCCGTACCTCGGCGTCCTCCAGCGCCCGCCCGATCCGGAACAGCAGGCCCGGTGCGTCCTGGGCCCGTACCTCGAACACGGTGGCGTGCCGGGAGGCCGCGGAGGCCACGGTCACGCGCGGCGGCGGGGCCGCCCAGCCCCGGCGCCTCGGGTAGGCGGCGTCCCGCTCCGCGAGGCGGCCCGCGACGTCCAGGGAGCCGTCCAGCGCCCGTACGAGGTCGGCCCGCAGGCGGGCGGCCTGCGGCAGGGAGCCGTACTCGGCGGCGACCCGCCAGTCGAGCAGCAGGACCGTGCCGTCGTCGACGTCGTCCGGGAGCCGGAGCGAGCGCAGCTCGGCGGTGCGGACCGCCAGGCGGTGCACGGCCAGCACGCCGGCGACGGCCGGGAGCACGCCCGGCTGGTCCGGTACGGCGATGAGCAGCTCGACGCCGAGCGGTTCGGGGTCGCCGGCGGGCTCCTCGTCCGTGGCGGCCGGCTCGGTCTGGGCACGCAGGGCGAGGACCGGGGCGCCGGTGCGGAAGGCCTCGATGGCCAGCCGCTCCTGCTCGGCGGTGGGCGCGCCGGGCTCGGGTTCGTCGGCCGTGTCCCCGGCGAGGACCGCCGAGACCCGCTTCACCAGGTCGGTGACGAGCGAGCCGCGCCAGGAGGACCAGGCCGCCGGTCCGGTGGCCAGCGCGTCGGCCTCGGTGAGGGCGTGCAGCAGCTCCAGGGTGCCCTGGGTGCCGACCGCGTCGGCGACCAGGCGGACCGTGGCCGGGTCGTCCAGGTCGCGCCGGGTGGCGGTCTCGATGAGCAGCAGGTGGTGCAGGACGAGCGTCGACAGGACCGCCACGTCGGCGCGGTCGAAGCCGATCCTGGCCGCCACGTCCTTGACGATGATCTCGCCGGCCACCGAGTGGTCGCCGGGCCAGCCCTTGCCGATGTCGTGCAGCAGCGCGGCGACCAGCAGCAGGTCGGGCCGGTGCACGCGGCGGGCGAACTCGGAGGCGCGGACGGCGGTCTCGATGAGGTGCCGGTCGACGGTCCAGACGTGCACGGCGTTGCGCTGGGGGCGGCAGCGGACCCGCTCCCAGTCGGGCAGGATGCGGGTGATCAGGCCCTCCGCCTCCAGCGCCTCCCAGACCTCGACGGTGGGGCGGCCGGAGCCGAGCAGGGTGACCAGCTGCTCGCGGGCCTCGGCGGGCCAGGGTGTGGGCAGGGGGCGTGCGGTGGCGGCCATGCGCCGTACGGCGTGCAGGGAGAGCGGGAGGCCGGCCTGGGCGGCGGCGGCCGCGGCGCGCAGCGGGAGCACGGGGTCGCGTTCGGGGCGGGCGGCGCGGGCGAGTACCACCTCGCCGTCCTGCTCCACCACGCCCTCGGCGAGCGGGGAGCGCTCGGCGACCGGCTTGCCGCCGCCCAGCATGGCGCGCAGGCGGGGCCGGACGGCGCGCGAGCGCAGGACGCGCCCCACTTCGCGCCAGGTGACGTCGCTGGCGTAGGAGATGACGCGGGCGGACTCGTAGACCTGGCGCAGCAGGGTGTCGGCGTCGAGGAGGTCCAGTTCGGCGGCGACCTGGTCCTGCTCCTGGAGGGCGAGGCGGTCGGTGGCGCGGCCTGTGGTCAGGTGCAGGGCGTCGCGGACGTCGAGGAGGCGCCTGCGGGCGTCGGCGAGGCCCTCGCGCGGGGCGTCGGCCAGCCAGGAGGCGGCGACGGCGCGCAGCGCGGTGGCGTCCCGGAGGCCGCCGCGGGCCTCCTTCAGGTCCGGCTCCAGGAGGTACTGCAGCTCGCCCTGGCGTTCGGCGCGCTCGGCGCACAGCTCCTGGAGCTCGGGGAGGCGCTTGGGTGCCTGGTTGCGCCAGTCGGCGAGGATCACGCTGCGCAGGCCGGAGGTGAGCCCGAGGTCGCCGGCGATGTGGCGGGCGTCGAGGAGGCCGAGCTGGACCTTGAGGTCCTCGCCCGCGGTCTTGCGGGCCTCGGCGGGGGTGCGTACGGAGTGGTCCAGGGCCAGGCCCAGGTCCCAGACGGGGTACCAGAGCCGGTCGGCGACGGCGGCCACCGCGCCGGAGTCGGCGCCGTCGTGCAGCAGCAGGAGGTCGAGGTCGCTGCGCGGGGAGAGTTCGGCGCGGCCGTAGCCGCCGACGGCGACCAGCGAGACACCGCCCCTGATGCCCTCGGTGGCCGCCGCGAACAGGCCGGTCAGCCACTCGTCGGTCAGCTCGGCGAGGGCGGTACGGCGCGGCGGCCCGGACCGCGCCCCCTCGGTGAGGAGGCGCAGCCGGGCCGCCGCGTAGCCGCTGGGTCCCGTGTTCTCCGCGTCGTTCCGAACTTCCGTACCCGTCACCCAGCGACTCCTGCCTGTATGCAGATGGTTCTGTTCTACAGTGCGTCCGGTCCGCGCTCGCCGGTGCGGACCCGTACGGCGGTCTCGACCGGGAGCGACCAGACCTTGCCGTCACCGATCTTGCCGGTGCGGGCGGCCTTGACGATGACGTCGATCAGCTGCTCGGCGTCCTCGTCCTCGGCCAGCACCTCGATGCGGATCTTGGGCACCAGGTCGACCGTGTACTCGGCACCACGGTAGACCTCGGTGTGGCCGCGCTGCCGACCGTAGCCGCTGGCCTCGGTGACCGTGAGGCCGTGGACGCCGAAGGCCTGGAGGGCCTCCTTGATCTCGTCGAGCCGGTGGGGCTTCACGACGGCGGTGATGAGCTTCATGCGTCCACCTTCTTGCCGGTCCCGGCCAGGGCCGCGGCGGAGACGGAGCCGATGACACCGCCGCCCGTGCCGCTGAAGTCGTATGCAGTCTCGGCGTGCTCGGCCTGGTCGATGCCGGAGACCTCCTCGTCCTCGGTGACCCGCATGCCGATGGTCTTGTCGAGGAGGAAGGCGAGGACCGCGGAGGCGACCAGGGAGTAGCCGAGGACCGCGCCGACACCGGCGAACTGCTTCCACAGCTGGGTGAAGGAGTGGTCGCCGTAGAAGACGCCGGTCGCGGCGGACTGGCCCTTGCCGGTGGCGAAGAAGCCGATGAGCAGGGAGCCGATGATGCCGCCGACCATGTGGACGCCGACCACGTCGAGGGAGTCGTCGTAGCCGAACCTGAACTTCAGGCCGACGGCCGCGGCGCAGGCGACACCGGCGATGGCGCCGACGGCGATCGCGCCGAGCGGGGAGACCGCACCACCGGACGGGGTGATGGCGACCAGACCGGCGACCGCGCCGGAGGCGGCGCCCAGGGTGGTGAACGCGCCGTGCCGGATCTTCTCGTAGGCGAGCCAGGCCAGCATGGCGGCGGCCGTGGCGACCTGCGTGTTGACGAACATCAGCGCGCCGACGCCGTCGTCGTTGCCGAGCCAGGAGCCGGCGTTGAAGCCGAACCAGCCGAACCACAGCAGACCGGCGCCGAGCATGACCAGCGGGAGGCTGTGCGGGCGCATCGGGTCCTTCTTGAAGCCGACCCGCTTGCCGATCACCAGGATGACGCCGAGGGCGCCGGCACCGGCGTTGATGTGGACCGCGGTACCACCGGCGAAGTCGATCACGCCGAGCTTGTAGGCCCAGCCGTCGGCGCCCCAGACCCAGTGGGCGACCGGGACGTAGACGATCGTGAGCCACAGCGCGACGAAGAGCGCCCAGGCCGAGAACTTGACGCGGTCGGCGATGGCGCCGCTTATCAGGGCCGGGGTGATGACCGCGAACATCATCTGGAAGACCATGAAGACGAAGATCGGGATGGTGTAGCCGTCCCAGAGCTCCGTCAGGCCGACGTTGCTCATGCCGAGCCAGTCGGAGTTGAAGCCGATGAAGCCGTTGCTGGAGCCGAAGGCCAGGGAGAAGCCGTAGAGCACCCACAGGATGGTGACGATCCCGATGCTGACGAAACTCATCATCAGCATGTTCAGGGTGCTCTTGACGCGGACCATGCCTCCGTAGAAGAAGGCGAGACCCGGCGTCATGAGCAGCACCAGGGCGGAGCAGATGAGCATGAAGCCTGTGTTCGCGGAGGACAGCTTGGGTGCCTCCGCGGCAAGCGTGATGGCGGCTGGTGCCATCGGCGTCTCCTCGTCGGTTGTACGGCCCCGTGCGGGTCGGAGCGTGAGCGGTCCGGTGAAGCGGGGGGTGGGCCGGTTATGCGCCATGAGATTGGCGCAGCGCGGTTTCGGTCGTTGCCCCTCGTTGTTTCGCCGGAGTGACGAAGGCGCCGCGCGTGTTACGCCTGGATGAACTGCCGGATTCCGGGCTCGCTGATCGTTATCGTGACGCAACCATTGCGAGATCAAGCGCAACCATCAATTGAGGACCCCTACGGCGACCAGCCACGTCCGCGAGAGCGGCGCCGGTTCAGGCGCAAAAAGGGGAACCGGCCGCGGTCGGCCGTCCGATGACCTGGCATGGGGGAGCCGAGTCGGGCAGTTCGGGAGGGCCGGCCGCGGCCGGGGTCTGGGAAGCGCCGGGGTTCAGACCGCCTCGGCGGTCTCCGGGAGATCGGCGGCGAGCTGTTCGGTGAGGTCGACCACGGCCGCGAGGCCGCCGTAGTCGCGGACAGCCGTGTCGACCGTCTTTCGAATACGAGTGTTGACGCGCTCGGAGCGCACCTTCTTGGCGATGCCCATCGCCTCGGAGGCCAGCACCGTGCTCTGCTCGGGCTCGCCGCGCAGCAGGTGCACGGTGGCCATGCCGATGAGGTTGAGCGCGTACGACCGCTGGTGCTCGGCGTCCTTGGCGAACAGCTCGACGGCCTTGCGCATCAGCGGCTCGGCCAGCGAGGCGTAGGTGGGGCTGCGGCCGGCGACATAGGCCAGGTCGCGGAAGGAGTGGCTGTTCTCGCCGTAGAGCTCGGCCTCGGAGAAGAAGCGGATCCAGTCGGGGTCCGGTTCGTCCCACTCGTCGGCCTCGGCGAAGGTGTCCTCGGCCATCCGGACCGCCCGCTTGCACTTGCCGGGCTGGCCCATGTTGGCGTAGGCGCGGGCCTCCATCGCATACAGCATCGACTGGGTGCGCGGGCTCGCGCAGTCCCGGCTGCCGTACTGGGCGAGGTGGATCAGCTCCAGGGCGTCGTCGGGCCGGCCGAGGTGGATCATCTGGCGGCTCATGCTGGAGAGGATGTACGAGCCGAGCGGCTTGTCACCGGCCTCCTTGGCCGCGTGCAGGGCGAGCACGAAGTACTTCTGGGCGGTGGGCTGGAGACCGACGTCGTACGACATCCAGCCGGCCAGCTCGGCGAGTTCGGCGGCGACCTTGAAGAGCTTGCGCTCGGTGGTCTCGGGCTGGGGTTCCTGGAGGAGGTCGGTGACCTCGTGCAGCTGGCCGACGACCGCCTTGCGGCGCAGGCCGCCGCCGCACTGGGCGTCCCACTGGCGGAACATCTCCGTGGTGGACTCCAGGAGGGCCAGCTCGGGCCGGGAGATGCGGCCGGGTCGGCGGGGGTCCGCGGACGGCTCGGGGGTCTGCTGCGGGCCGCCCGGCGAGGGGACCAGCCAGCGCTGCATGGGCTCGATGAGGGACGGGCCCGCAGACAGCACCAGCGAGGTTCCGAGGAAGCCGCGCCGCGCCAGCATGAGGTCGCTGCGCGAGAACTCGCTGAGCAGGGCCACCGTCTGCGGGCCCGTCCAGGGCAGGTCGACGCCGGTCGCGGAGGGTGACTGGCGGGCGGCCCGCAGCCCGAGGTCCTCGACCGAGACGACACAGCCGAACCGCTCGGAGAACAGCTCGGAGAGGATCCGGGGGATCGGCTCGCGCGGGTTCTCCCCGTCGAGCCAGCGGCGCACCCTGGACGTGTCCGTGGAGATGTGGTTGGCGCCCAACTGGCGTGCTCTGCGGTTCACTTGCCGCGCCAGCTCGCCCTTGGACCAGCCGCTGCGCACGAACCACGAGTTGAGCAGCTCGTTGGGGCGCTTGTCGGTGCTGGTCGCGGTCGCCCCGCTTCCGCCGTTGCCGCCCACTGGAACGCCCCCATCCCTGAGACCACTTGATGCCGGATGCGCCAAGCCCTATCAGAATGCCGGTAAATACGGCTGCCCGTCCGGTAGTTCTCACCCTTCGAACGGGATGCCGAGTTGCCTCCGGCATACCCACGAGTGCAAGTGCCCCCAGGCCTCGTGCACTCAAAGTAATCCTACGATCACTGCTCCAGCCACGGCGATCCCGGAAACGCCACCATTCGCCACCCCTTCGAATGAACTCACGATGCCCTTGGCGCGATTCACTTGACATAGGACGGCCGGGAGTAGGCGGAACGGTGCACTCTGGGGCGCACATCCCCAGGCGCACCACCCGGAGAGCTTCAGGGCGCCGCCATGACCTTGCGGGCCGGAGGGAAGGCGGAGCCGTAGCGTCACGTTCCGTTTCCGTCCCGTTCCGGGTCGTAACCACCGGCGCGCCGGACCCGTTGGAGGGGGCATGGGCTTCACGATCGGCGGCATTCGCGAGATCCGCTCCGGCACGCGCCGGCGCGGTCGTTCATCGGACTGCACCGCCGTCGCCGAGTTCACCGGACTGTGGGGCTGGGACGTGGTGCCCGGCGCCCGTGCCGCGGCCGGGGCGTGCTCCTGCGGGCAGGCCGGCTGTCCCGCGCCGGGAGCGCATCCGCTGGACTTCGCGCCCCAGGTGCCCGCGGGCGCCACGCTCGACGAGGTCACCAAGGCCTGGGGCGAGTTCCCGGGCGCGGCGGTGATGCTCCCGGTCGGCCGCGCGTTCGACGTGATCGAGGTCGCCGAACCCGCCGGGCGCCGCGCCCTGGTCCGCCTGGAGCGGATGGGCCTCCCGCTCGGCCCGGTCACCGCCACCCCGGACGGCCGCGCGCACTTCCTGGTCGCCCCCGGCGCCGCCGCCGAACTCCCGGCGCTGCTCTACCGCATGGGCTGGGACGACCCGACCTCCCTGGACCTGCGCGGCCTCGGCACGGGTACGCACATCACCGCCCCGCCGTCCGACCGGGGCGGTCTTGGCCCGGTGCGCTGGCTGCGCCCGCCGGCCCTGGACTCGGCGACCAGGCCCCCGGCGGCGAGGCTGCTGCTCGGCACGCTGGCCTACGTCGCGCACCGGTCGCGGGCGTAACCGCACAGGTCCGGCTCAGACGCCGAAGCGCCCGTCCCCGGCTGCATCTCGGGGATCGGGCGCTTCTTCGCGATCTCGGGGCGGGTAAATCCACCCCCCTCGGGTCAGTCACCGATAAGGGCATCCACGAACGCCTCCGGCACGAACGGCGCCAGGTCGTCCGCGCCCTCGCCCAGGCCGATGAGCTTGACCGGGACGCCCAGCTCGCGCTGGACCGCGATCACGATGCCGCCCTTGGCGGTGCCGTCCAGCTTGGTGAGGACGATGCCGGTGATGTCGACGACCTCGGCGAAGACCCGGGCCTGGACGAGGCCGTTCTGCCCGGTGGTGGCGTCGAGGACGAGCAGCACCTCGTCCAGCGGGGCGTGCTTCTCCACGACCCGCTTGACCTTGCCCAGCTCGTCCATGAGGCCGGTCTTGGTGTGCAGCCGCCCGGCGGTGTCGATGAGCACCACGTCGACGCCCATCTCCTTGCCCTCCTTCACCGCGTCGAAGGCGACGGAGGCGGGGTCACCGGCCTCGGGGCCGCGCACGGTGTGGGCACCGACGCGCTCGCCCCAGGTCTGGAGCTGGTCCGCGGCGGCGGCCCGGAAGGTGTCGGCGGCGCCGAGCACCACCGTACGGCCGTCGGCGACGAGGACACGGGCGAGCTTGCCGGTGGTGGTGGTCTTGCCGGTGCCGTTGACGCCGACGACCATCACGATGCCCGGCTTGCGGTCGGCGGGCTCGGTCTTCACCTCGCGGTCGGCGTCGGTGCCGACCAGCTTGAGCAGCTCCTCGCGCAGGAGGGTGCGCAGTTCCCCGGGGGTCCGGGTGCCGAGCACCTTGACGCGCTCGCGCAGCCGGTCGACCAGCTCGGTGGTGGGCTGCACGCCGACGTCGGCGGTGAGCAGGGTGTCCTCGATCTCCTCCCAGGTCTCGTCGTCGAGGTGCTCGCGCGAGAGCAGCGTGAGCAGCCCCTTGCCGAGGGCGGTCTGCGAGCGGGAGAGCCGGGCGCGCAGCCGGACCAGCCGGCCTGCGGTGGGCTCGGGGATCTCGATCTCGGGCGCTTCGACCGCGGGGGGTTCTTCGACGGCGACGGGAGCCGAGCCGTCGGGAAGGTCGACCTCCTCTATCGTCCGGCGCGGTTCGTCGCGCGGCGTCTCGGCCTCGTCGCCGACGTGCGGCTCGGCCGGGGGTGCGGTGATGTCGGGCGCGGCGGGGGGCGGCGGGGGCAGCGACTTCTTGCGCCGGCTGCCGATGACGAGCCCGCCGAGCGCGCCGAGCACGACTACGGCGATGACTACAGCAAGGATGACGGTTTCCATAACCCGACCAGTATCCATCCCTCCCCCGCGGCCGACTTTGCTCCCTCGCTCGGGAGTTTCCGGATGATCCCCCGAAGCCGGATGTCTCTTTTGAGGGGATTAGTCGGCCTAACGTACGATGACTGCCTATGAGCACCACCGCCCACCACGATGGCGCGCTCGAACATCTCGAAGAGTCGCTGGAGCACCACGGCCTCGAAACCCGGGGCATCGAGCCGGTGCCTGACTCCGAGCGCACCGGCACCCCCCGTGGTCTGCTCCCCACCTGGATCGCCGCCAACGTCACCGTCCTGCTGGTGACCGTGGGCGCGAGCCTGGCGGTGTCGTTCGGGCTGAACTTCTGGCAGTCCCTGGTGGTCGGTATCGCGGCGCCGATCGTGTCGTACGGCCTGGTCGGGCTGATCGGCATCGCGGGCAAGCGTGGCGGCGCACCGGGCATGGCCCTGTCCCGGGCGGTCTTCGGCCAGCGCGGCAACCTGCTCCCCGGCGCGCTGATCTGGGTGGCGCGCTGGGGCTGGGAGACGGTCAACGCGGTGACCGGCAGCTACGCGCTGCTGACCGTCCTCGACATCCTGTTCGGGATCGGGAGCAACACCGCGCTGATCATCGTCACGCTTCTCCTCTTCGTGATCGCCGCGTTCGTGATCTCGGGCATGGGCATCAAGGCGGTGCGGTTCTGCAACCGGTGGGCGACCTGGCTGTTCGGCGCCTTCTCGCTGCTCGTCCTCGGCCGGCTGATCGCGACGGCGGACTGGGGCAGGGTGTTCGGACAGCCCGCCGGCTCCGCGGCCGCGATGGTCACCGGCGCCGGGCTGATCGCGGCGGGCGGGATGAGCTGGGCGCCGGCCGCGCCGGACTTCACGCGGTATCTGCCGGGTACGGCGTCCTCGGCGGCGATCGTACGCAACACGGTCGGCGGTGCCGGGATCGTCGTACTCCCCCTGGTCCTGATGGGCGCGGTGACGGCGGCCGCCACTCCGGGCCTCGCCAGGGCGGCCGACCCGGTCTCCTTCCTCGGCGAGATCCTGCCCCGCTGGCTGGCGGTCCCCTATCTCCTCGTCGCGCTGGCCGGGATGCTGCTGATCAACGCGATGTCGATGTACTCGGCAGGCTTCACCGCGCAGACGCTGGGGTTGCGGATCCCCCGGCACTGGGCGGTCTCCGTCAACGCGGTGATCTCGCTGGCCCTCGGGGCCGTCCTGATGCTGGCGGCGACCTCGTTCATGGCCTCCTTCATCGCCTTCCTGTCGCTGCTGGCGGTGGCGTTCTCGGCGTGGGTGGGGGTGTTCGGGGCCGACATGTTCCGCCGCCGGGAGTACGACGCCACGGCCCTGCTCGACACCACGCGCACCAGCGCCTACTGGTACCGGGCGGGCTTCTCCCCCGCCGCCGTCGCGGCCTGGGGGCTCGGCCTGGCGGCCGGGCTGCTCTTCACCACGTGCGACTGGTTCACCGGCCCGCTCGCCGCGAACAACCCCGTCGGCCGGTACGGCCTCGGCTGGATCGCGACGATCGCCGTCTCGGGCCTGCTGTACGCGGTGCTGCCGAAGCCGGCGGTGGTACCGGCGGCGGCCGGGAAGCGCGCACCCCTGGCTGTCTGACGCGCCGTCAGCTACTGTCCCCGCACACCTGCCCGGCCAGCCAAGGTGAAGGGGAACTCCCATGCCCGTCTCGGTCGTCCGCTTCAACCTCGTCGACCCCGGCGCCGCCCCGGCCGCGCTGGGCGCCCGGTACCGAGCGGCCCTCGACATGGCCGCGTACGCCGACGAGCACGGGGTCACCACCGTGCAGACCGAGGAGCACCACGGCGTCGACAACAACTGGCTGCCGTCGCCGTTCGCCTTCGCGGGCGCGGTGTTCGGGGCGACCCGGACCATCGCGGTGACCGTGTCGGCGGTGATCGGCCCGCTGCACGACCCGCTGCGGCTGGCGGAGGACATCGCGGTCCTCGACCTGCTCAGCGGGGGCCGGCTGGTGACGGTGGCCGGGATCGGCTACCGGCCCGAGGAGTACGCGCTGTTCGACGTGGACTGGAAGCGGCGCGGGCGGCTGCAGGACGAGCTGCTCGAAACGCTGCTGAAGGCGTGGACCGGGGAGGAGTTCGAGTACCGGGGCCGTACGGTACGGGTCACCCCCCGCCCCCTCACCGACCCCCACCCGCTCCTCCTGGTCGGCGGTTCCTCCAGGGCCGCCGCCCGCCGCGCCGCCCGCCTCGGCCTGCCGTTCTTCCCGAGCGCGCACCTGCCGGAGCTGGAGGCGTACTACAAGGAGCAGCTCACCGAGCACGGCACGGAGGGCTGGACGATGATGCCGACGGCCGAGACCCCGCTGCTGCACATCGCCGAGGACCCGGACCGGGCGTGGGCGCAGTACGGCGAGCACTTCCTGCACGAGGCCCGGACGTACGCGTCCTGGCAGTCCGGGGACATCCACTCGGCGGTGCGGTCCGCCGCGACCACGGTCGGGGAACTGCGCGAGGAGGGTGTCTACCGCATCCTCACCCCCGAGGAGTGCGTGTCGGCGGGGCTGGACAACCTGGTCCTGCATCCGCTGGCGGGCGGGATGCCGGTCGAGGAGGGGTGGCGGAGTCTCAGGCTGTTCGGGGAGCGGGTGCTTCCGGCGCTGGACGGCTGACCCGCGGCGACAAACCGCCGGCCCGGTCGCGGCCATCGGTGATCTGCTGGGCCCATGAGTCTGCTGGTGGAGGTGTTCGTCCGGGAGCCGGACGGCGGGCTACGGATCCTCGACGTGCCCGACGACGTGTACCGGTCCGGTGGCTTCGAGTCCTGGCGCAGGACGGTGTGGGGATCGGAGTTCGTGCGCTCGCTGGGTGCCCGCTTCCTGCCCGTGCTGGCCGACCAGGACCTCTGTGTCGAGGCCGGGGACGTGCCGGAGTTCCGGCGGGAGGTCGCTCTGCTGCGCTCCCGTCTCGACGACGTCGCCCACGGCACCGAGCGGCCCCGCACGGTCGAGGAGCACCGGCACCAGATCGAGACCAGGCTGCGGATCATCGAGGAGAGCATCCGCAGGGCCCTGGAGATCGGCGGCGGCGTCCTGATCTGGTGAGGCCCGCACACGAACCGCCGCCCCGCCCGGGCAGTGACCGGGCGGGGCGGCGGAGGGTACGAGGAGAGGGGCAGCGGGGACTTGGCCCTTCTCCCCGAGTTCGGGGGGCTCCCGGTGCGGGTCAGCCCATCTCCTCCAGGGACTTGCCCTTCGTCTCCTTGACGAACTTGAGGACGAACGGGACGGAGAGGGCCGCGAAGACCGTGTAGATCACGTAGGTGCCGGAGAGGTTCCAGTCGGCCAGCGACGGGAAGCTCGCGGTGATGGCCCAGTTGGCGATCCACTGCGCGGCGGCGGCCACGCCCAGGGCGGCGGCGCGGATCCTGTTCGGGAACATCTCGCCGAGCATGACCCAGACGACCACGCCCCAGGACAGGGCGAAGAAGAGGACGAAGATGTGCGCGGCGATCAGGGCGGTCCAGCCCTGCGCGGACGGGAGCTTGCCGTCGACCAGGTGGTACGAGAAGGCCCAGGCCTCCAGCGCCAGGCCGACGACCATGCCGACCGAACCGATGAGGGCCAGCGGCTTGCGGCCGATGCGGTCCACGAAGATCATCGCGATCACGGTGCCGATGATGTTGATGATCGACGTCGTGAAGGAGTAGAAGAACGAGTCCGTCGGGTCGACACCGACCGACTGCCACAGCGTCGAGGAGTAGTAGAACGCGACGTTGATGCCGACGAACTGCTGGAAGACGGAGAGGCCGATACCGACCCAGACGATCGGCTTGAAGAAGAAGGAGCCACCGAGCAGGTCCTTGAACGTGGACTTGTGCTCGCTCTTCATCGCGTGCTCGATCTCGGCGACCCGGGCGTCCAGGTCGGCGTTCTTGCCCTCGACCTCTTCGAGGATCGCGCGGGCGCGGTCACGCTTGCCGACGGAGAGCAGGAAGCGCGGGGACTCCGGGATCGCGAGGGAGAGCAGGCCGTACAGGACGGCCGGGACCACCATGACGCCGAGCATGACCTGCCAGGCCTCCAGGCCCATCAGCTTGCCGCGCTGGTCGCCGCCGGCGGCGTTCAGCAGACCCCAGTTGACCAGCTGCGAGATGGCGATGCCGACGACGATCGCGGCCTGCTGGAAGGAGCCGAGACGGCCACGGTAGGCGGGCGGGGCGACCTCGGCGATGTAGGCGGGGCCGATGACGGAGGCCATGCCGATGGCGAAGCCGCCGATGATCCGCCAGAAGGCGAAGTCCCAGAGCGCGAAGGGCAGCGCCGAGCCGACGGCGCTGATGGTGAACAGCACGGCCGCGATCTGCATGCACCGGATACGGCCGATGCGGTCGGCTATGCGACCGGCGGTCGCGGCGCCGATGGCGCAGCCGATCAGGGCGACGGCGATGACCTGGGCGAGGGCCGCGGACCCGATGTCGTAACGGTCCCGGATCGCCTCGACGGCGCCGTTGATGACGGAGCTGTCGTAGCCGAAGAGGAAACCACCCATGGCGGCCGCCGCCGCGATGAAGATGACATGCCCGAGGTGATCGGGGTGAGCCGTCCCGGCTCCTGAATGGGGTGCCTGCGCAGTGCTGGTCACAAGAAACTCCTCGGGCCACCGGCAACGCCGCCGGGGGTGGGGGGTGAGCCCTCCCAGGTCTAAGTGGCGCACATCTTCACACCGCTCACACCTGAAGGTAAAAGCAACGTTGCAGAGACTATGCCTTCAAGTTTCGAAGTCAATAGGCGGTGCGGTGTGAAGTTGCAGATACCACGCAACGAAGATGCGTTCACTTCTTGAAGAATAGGAGGAGATGATCTAGCTAGGGACGCAGGGAACTGCGCGACCAGCCACGACGCACCCGCACCCGCGGAAGTCGGCCGGGACCCAGCGTCAGCGCAACCGCTGGCTGATGACCTTCGACACACCGTCGCCCTGCATGGAGACGCCGTACAGCGCGTCGGCGACCTCCATCGTCCGCTTCTGGTGCGTGATCACGATCAGCTGGGACGACTCCTGGAGCTCCTGCATGATGCGGATCAGCCGCTGCAGGTTGGTGTCGTCCAGGGCCGCCTCGACCTCGTCCATGACGTAGAACGGGCTGGGGCGCGCCTTGAAGATCGACACCAGCATCGCGACGGCGGTCAGCGAGCGTTCGCCGCCCGACAGCAGGGAGAGCCGCTTGACCTTCTTGCCCGGCGGGCGGGCCTCGACGTCCACGCCCGTGGTGAGCATGTTGTCGGGGTCGGTGAGGATCAGCCGTCCCTCGCCGCCCGGGAACAGCCGGCTGAAGACGCCCTCGAACTCCCTCGCCGTGTCCCGGTACGCCTCCGTGAAGACCTGCTCGACGCGCTCGTCGACCTCCTTCACGACCTGGAGCAGGTCGGCGCGGGTCTTCTTCAGGTCCTCCAGCTGCTCGCTGAGGAACTTGTGCCGCTCCTCAAGGGCCGCGAACTCCTCCAGGGCCAGCGGGTTGACCTTGCCGAGCTGCTGGTAGGCCCGCTCGGCCGCCTTGAGCCGGCGCTCCTGCTCGGCCCGGTGGAAGGACTTGGGCTGGTTGCGCGGGTGCTCGGGGTCGTCCGGCAGCACCTCGCCCTCGGCGGGGGGCGAGGGCGGCACGAGCTGGTGCGGGCCGTACTCCTCCACGAGCCCCGCCGGTTCGACACCGAGTTCCTCCAGCGCCCTGGTCTCCAGCTGCTCGATCCGCAGCCGCTTCTCGGCGCCGAGTACCTCGCCCCGGTGAACTGAATCCGTGAGTTTGTCGAGCTCCGCCTTGAGGTCGCGGCCGGCGGTGCGGGCGGCGGTCAGCTCCTGCTCGCGGCGGGCCTTCGCGGCCTCGGCCGCGGCACGTTCCTGCTCCGCCCGGCCGACCGAGACCTCTACGTGCGCGAGCAGCTGCCGCGCACCGGCGGCGACGGCCTCGGCGACCGCCGCCTCGTGGCGCAGCCGGGCCCGGCGCTGTTCCGCACGCGCGCGTGCCTCGCGTTCCGCGCGGGCGGCGCGGTCGAGGGAGTCGGCGCGGCCGGCGAGCCCCTTGACCCGCTCCTCGTGGGTACGGACCTGGAGGCGGGCCTCCATCTCGGTCTGGCGGGCGTTGGCGCCGTCGGCGGCGAGGCGGTCGCGTGCCGAGGTGTCGGGCTCCTCCTCGACGGGCATCTCCTCGGCCACGGCGAGCCGCTCGGCGAGGATCTCGACCTCTTCGAGTGCCTTGTCGAGGGAGTCCTGGGCGCGGGCGGCGGCGGCCGTGGAACGTTCCGCCTCGCCCGCCGCGCCGCGCGCCTGTCCGGCGAGACGGCCGAGCTGCTGGGCCACGGCCGACTTCTCGCGGTCGGCGGCGCGGCGCCGCTCGCCCAGCTCGTCGACGAGTGCCGCGCACTCCTTGCGGTGCGCCTGGGCCGACTCCTGAGCGTCGGACAGCTCCTCGCAGCGGACGGCGAGCTCTTCCAGCTCGGCGGCGGCCTCGTCCACGGAGGCCTGCACCTCCAGCAGGCTGGGGGCGCCGGCGGAGCCGCCGTGGGCGAAGTGGGCACCGAGGAGGTCGCCTTCGGCGGTGACGGCGGTGAGGTGGGGGTGGCGGTAGATCAGGTCCTCGGCGGCTTCGAGGGTGTCGACGACGACGATGCCGCTGAGGAGGCGCCGTACGGCGGGCATCAGGTCGGCGGGGCCGCGGACGAGGTCGGCGGCGAAGTTCCCTGACGGGGGGGCCGTGGGGGGTCGTCGGTCGAGTGCGGCGCCGTCGTGGCCGGTCGCGCCGTTCCCCGCGCCCCTGTGGGGCGCGGCCCCTGCGGCCGTGATCTCGGGTGCGGGTGCATCGTGGCTCGTCGCGCCGTTCCCCGCGCCCCTGTGGGGCACGGCCCCTGCGGCCGTGATCTCGGGTGCGGGTGCATCGTGGCCGGTCGCGCCGTTCCCCGCGCCCCTTTGGGGCGCGGCCCCTGCGGCCGTGGTCTCGGGCGCGCCGTTCCCTGGGCCCCTGTGGGGCGCCATGGGATGGGGGGTCTCCGGGGCTCCTGCCAGCAGGAGGGCTGCCCGGCCGCCGTCCTGTTTGCGTAGCAGGCGGATGGCGTCGGCTGCCGAGGAGGGGGTGGTGACCGCGATCGCGTCCGCTGCCGTGCCGAAGGCGGCTGCCAGGGCGACCTCGTGGCCCGGGGTCACGGTGAGGAGTTCTGCCGCCGGGCCCAGGATACCGGTGAGGCGGTCGCGGGCGCCGAGCAGTATGCCGGTGCCGTCCTTGCGGCGCAGGCCCAGGGCCAGCGCCTCGTGGCGGGCCTGGGTCGCGGCCCGGCTGCGTTCCGCCGCCGTGACGGCCTCGCGGGCCGCGGTCAGGGCCGCCTCCGCCGCGGCCAGCCGGTGCTTGGCCTGGTCGTGCTGTCCGGCGAGTTCCTCGTCGCCGGCGTCGAGGCCGTCGACCTCCGCCTTCAGCGCCTCGTACTCCTCCTGCGCCGAGACCGCCCGTTCCTGGGCCTCGTCGCGGGCGGCGGCCAGCCGGTCGATCTCGGCCTGGGCGGACCCGGCACGGGAGCGGGCCGCGCCCACCTGGCCGTTCAGCCGGGCCAGGCTCTCGCGGCGGTCGGCGATGGAGCGCGCCACGTCCTTCAGGCGCCGCTCCTCCAGGGCGAGCTCGCGCTCCAGCTCGGCGCGGTGCGCGACGGTGTCGTCCAGGGCGTGCTGGGCCGCCTCCAGGGAGGCCTCCAGCTCGGCCTCCTGCTCCCGGATGCGGTGGGCCTCACGCTCCATGTCCTCGGGGTCACGGCCGCGCCGTTCCTCGGGGGGCGCGGAGGTGGCGCTCTTGACCCGGGCGTCGGCCAGCGAGGTGGTGCCGCGGACCCGCTCGGCGAGCTGGGAGAGCTCGTACCAGGTCTGCTGGGCCCGCTGCAGGCGCGGGGTGAGCTGCCGGACCTCGTCCTCCAGGAGGGCTTCCCGTTGGAGGGCCTTCTTCAGCTCCTGCTCGGCGGCTTCCTTGCGTTCCTTGAGCGCGGCCTCGTCGGCGACCTCGGTCTGGAGTGCGTTGCGGAGCCGTACGAGGTCGTCGGCGAGCAGGCGCAGGCGGGCGTCGCGGAGGTCCGCCTGGATGACGGCGGCCCGGCGGGCGACCGCGGCCTGGCGGCCCAGCGGCTTGAGCTGGCGGCGGAGTTCGTCGGTCAGGTCCTGCACGCGCGCGAGGTTGGCCTGCATCGCGTCCAGCTTGCGCAGCGCCTTCTCCTTGCGCTTGCGGTGCTTGAGGACGCCGGCCGCCTCCTCGATGAAGGCGCGGCGGCCCATCGGGTCCGCGTGCAGGACGGAGTCGAGCTGGCCCTGGCCGACGATGACGTGCATCTCGCGGCCGATGCCGGAGTCGGAGAGGAGTTCCTGGATGTCCAGGAGGCGGCAGGTGTCGCCGTTGATCTGGTACTCGCTGCCGCCGTTGCGGAACATGATCCGCGTGATGGTGACCTCGGCGTACTCGATGGGCAGGGCGCCGTCGGAGTTGTCGATGGTCAGGGACACCTCGGCGCGGCCCAGCGGGGGACGCCCGGTGGTGCCGGCGAAGATGACGTCCTCCATCTTGCCGCCGCGCAGCGACTTGGCGCTGTGTTCGCCCATGACCCAGGTGAGCGCGTCCACCACATTGGACTTGCCCGAGCCGTTCGGACCGACGACGCACGTGATCCCCGGCTCGAACCGGAGCGTGGTCGCCGAGGCGAACGACTTGAACCCGCGGAGGGTCAGGGCCTTGAGGTGCACGCCGTCGGACTCTACCCGGCGCCGCTACCGCACTCCACGACCCCTCGCAACCTCGCGGTTTCGCGCATGAACATGCAGGGCACACCAGACGTTAAAGAAGGTGAAAGGATGCGCGGGGCTGGAACGGGGCAGGGAGCGAGGGCGCAAGAAAGAAGGGACGCCGGGGCGTCCCTTGCAAATCTTGACAACTTGAGCGGTTGAAAGGGCTGCCCAACCGCCGCATGTGCTGTTGTGGAGCGATGCAGCGATCAGGTGAGCGCAGGCTCCGCCTGGTTTGCGTCGATGCTCTCCATGATCCTGTCGGGAGAAGCGGCAGCCGTCAGCGCGTCGTTCTCGGCCTGGATCCGTACGAGCTCGGATTCGAGGTCCTGGACACGCTGCTGGAGCCGTCGCATCTCGGCGAGGAGTCGCGGGTCGGAGCCGCCGACGTAACCGAGAAGCGCCTTTGCCATGATGGATGGTCCTCCACACTGAGTGACCGACCGAAGCGGTGTGGGTCGTGAGGGATTCGCACCCGCGGTGCTTGACACATCCGAGTGTTTCTCGATTGTTGCGCCATGCCAAACAGCTAAGGTGCGCGGGGCTTTCAGCGTCTCACCAAAAAGTTTGACGGTCAACACGATCACGCCCTGCATTGGCGGGCGAACCCGTAGTCGGGCGGCCCTGACGGGGCGGCACTGCGACTCCCGCGGGGCCCTCAGGGCGTGGCGATCATCTGTAAGTGCGGAGCCTGCCACGACACGCGGTTCTTGGCAACCACCAGGCCATTTCTGCTCGGGGCACATGCCAGTGGCAGTTCACTCCGGTTCCGCCCGCACGGCTTCACCGAGCGGGCTCAGCGGATGGCGAAGCCGTCGTAGCCGCCCCGTGGTGTGTCCCAGATCTCGGTGACACCCTCCACACGCCCGGGCGTGTCATCGCCCTGGAGCCAGTCGAGCAGCCCTTCGCAGCCCACCCGGGAACCCTCCGCGACCACCTGGACGCGGCCGTCGCCCAGATTGAGAGCAAAACCACTCAGGCCCCCGATCTCCAGCGCCTTGGCCCGCGTGAACCAGCGGAAACCCACCCCCTGTACCCGTCCACGGACCCAGGCGACCAGTCGCACATCCTCGCTCATGGGTGCAACCTAACCGGCCAATGTCACTCGGGGCACTCCCTCATTCAGCGGCATGCGGTACCGTCCCCACCCAATGAATCTCATATGAAACTCACTCGATCGGGTGAGCCTGGTTGACCAGAAGGAGTCATTGGCCACACCGGCCCCTGGTCAACCCGACCGCGAGGACGAGGGAAGAGGGCAAGGACATGGGACGCCACCGACGCCACGCCGCCGGCCGCGCCGCCACGGGCCACGCCACGGGGGTCACGGAGCACGACGGCCCGTACCCGGGCGGCCACGACCCGCAGGACTCGTACGCGGGACTCCGCTACGGCACGGGCACGGCGGCCTACCTGCGCCAGGAGGAGTACCCGGAGGAGTACGCCGACGCCAACGAGCGCAGCTCGGCCTACCTGTTCGCGACCGAGGACGACTACGCCCGCTTCATGAACACCGCCGACTTCCCGGTCGAGGAGTTCACCGCGGGCCGCGGCTCCTCCTCGGGTGGCGGGCACCGGCGTCGCAAGAAGTCGGGGCGGCCCGTGGCCACCGGTCTGCTCGGGGTCTCCGCCGCGGTCGCCATCGGCACGGTCGCGGTGGCCACCGGTCTGGTGCCCGGCCTGGAGAACTACAAGCTCGGCGGCGGCAACAGCACGACCGGCGGCGAGCGGGTGCAGGCCGACGGCGCGCCCAGCAACACGGCCGCCGAGCAGGGCGGCACCTCCGGCAGCGCCGAGAGCCGCGGCACCGGCTCCTCGACCAGCCGTGACACGCAGCGCTCCGCCTCGCCGACCCCGTCGGCGTCCGCCTCGAAGTCCGCCTCCGCATCCTCCCCCGCCTCCTCGTCCCCCACCCCGACGAAGACGGCGACCGAGAAGCCGACGACCGCCGAGACGCCGTCCAAGAAGGCGACGGCGAGCCCGAGCAGGACGGCCACCAAGGCGCCGGTGAAGACCGCCGCACCGATCACCACCTCCCAGGAGGCGGTCGTCGAGGCCGAGGTGCTGAAACTGGTGAACGAGGAGCGGGCCAAGGTCGGCTGCAGCGCGCTGTCCGCGAGCTCTTCGCTGGCCAAGCTGGCCGAGGCGTTCAGCGACGACATGGCGGCACGGGACTTCTTCGACCACACCGACCCGGACGGCAAGACGCCGTGGGACCGGGCCGCGGCGGCCGGCATAGCCAACCTCGGCGGCGAGAACATAGCCCGCGGCCAGGCCACCGCCCAGGCCGTCATGGACGCCTGGATGAACAGCGAGGGCCACCGCGCCAACATCCTGAACTGCGACTTCAAGACCCTCGGGGTCGGCGTGCACTTCGGCGAGGGCGGGCCGTGGTGGACGCAGGACTTCGGCTACTGAGACAGCCGCAGGTCAGCGACCCGGGAACCACCGACGGCAGCAGGTGGGTGTACGTCCGCATCGTGAACCCGGGGCCGAGGTGACCCGGGTACTCACCGAGCGCCCTGACGCTCTCCCCCGCGCCGAGGCGGACCGGGCCACCGCAGTGCCTCAGCGCGCGCATCCCGTGCCGCACCCGGCCCCGGCCTCCGCAGCCCGCACCTGAACGGCCAGAACGCACCCGACTGCTGCGGGGCGCTCCCGCGCGAGGACGACCAATTCGCGGGTCGCGGCGTCGGCCGGGCGGCCGATTGCAGGGCCGTCGCTAACCACGAGTTAGCGCACCCTGTCAGTTAGCGCTGCGCTCCCGTACGCTTGACGCATGACCATCACCCAGGACGGCGTCGTGGAGCCGCAGCCTCCGTACGACGTCTTCGTCCGGGCCTGTCCCTCGCGCACCACCCTTGAGCACGTCATGGGCCGCTGGGGCGGGCTCACCCTGAGCGCGCTGCACGAGGGCTCGTTCCGGTTCAACGAGCTGCGCCGGCGCGTGGACGGCGTCAGCGAGAAGATGCTCTCCCAGACGCTCCAGGCCCTGGAGCGCGACGGCCTGGTGCGCCGCGAGGCGCAGCCGACCAACCCGCCGCGCGTCGACTACGAGCTCACCCCGCTCGGCCGCGGGGTCGCCGAGCACCTGCTGGCCGTCGTGCACTTCGTGGAGGGCCGGATGGACGAGGTGCTGGCCGCCCGCGAGCGTTACGACGAGACGCGCGGCGCCCGCTGACACTGCGGGCAGAAGTAGCTGGACCGGTTCATCCAGGGTCGCCTGCGCATCGGCGTACCGCACCGCCGGCAGGGCAGCCCCTCCCGGCCGTAGGCGTCCAGTGAGCGGTCGAAGTACCCGGACTCGCCGTTGACGTTGACGTACAGGCTGTCGAAGCTGGTGCCGCCGACCGCCAGGGCCGCGTTCATCACGTCCCGTACATGGCCGAGGAGTTCGGCGGTGCGGGGACGGGTGAAGCCCGCGGTCGGGCGCTCGTAGTGGACGCGGGCACGCCACAGGGCCTCGTCCGCGTAGATGTTGCCGACCCCGCTGATCAGCGACTGGTCGAGCAGGGCCCGCTTGATGGTGGACCGCTTCCGGCGCAGCGCCTGGTGGAAGGCCTCGTCGTCGAACAGCGGGTCGAGGGGGTCGCGGGCGATGTGCGCGATGACGTCCGGCAGTCCGTCGAGCGTGTTGTCGTGCAACGACAGTCCGCCGAACGTGCGCTGGTCGACGAAGCGGAGTTCGGTGCCGCCCGCCGCGGATGGGGGTCCCCCCGCTCGAGCGAAGCCGAGAGTGGGGGAGGCTGAGGTCAGTGTGTCGGCGAACCGGACGCGGATGCGCAGGTGCTTCTCGTCCGGCGTCTCGTGGGGCTGCACCAGGAGCTGGCCGCTCATGCCGAGGTGCGCGAGGATCGACTGGTCGGTGTCCTCCAGCGGCAGCCACAGGTACTTCCCGCGCCGGCTCGGGATGCCGATGCGGTGTCCCTTGAGCCGGTGGGTGAAGTCGTCGGCGCCGCCGACGTGCCGTCGTACGGCGCGCGGGTGCAGGACCTCGGCCTCGGCCACGACGCGATGGGCGACCCAGCGCTCCAGGCCGCGCCGGACGACCTCCACCTCGGGCAGTTCGGGCATCGGGACTCCTGTGCGGGACCGTGGACGATCCGAGCGCCCGCCTCCGTGAAAGGTGGCGGGCGCTCGGGCTGCGCTGTTCGTCAGGCGGAGGCGGCGGACGACGGCGGGCCGTCGTCCTCCTCGGCTTCGGCCTGGGCGGCCTGCTCGGCCGCCCTGGCCTTGGCGCGTTCGTCCGCCGCGGCGCGGATGGCGCGCCAGGCGGACTCGGCGGCCTGCTGCTCCGCCTCCTTCTTGCTGCGGCCGGTGCCGGTGCCGTACGAGACGCCTCCGACGCGGGCGGCAGCAGTGAAGGTCTTCTCGTGGTCGGGGCCGGTCTCCGTGACCAGGTACTCGGGCACGCCGAGGCCCTCCGTCGCGGTGAGCTCCTGGAGACTGGTCTTCCAGTCCAGGCCGGCTCCGAGGTTCGAGGACTTCTCGATCAGCGGGTCGAAGAGCCGGTGCACCAGCTCGGACGCCGAGTCGAGGCCCTGGTCGAGATAGACCGCGCCGATCACCGCTTCCAGGGTGTCGGCGAGGATGGACGCCTTGTCCCGGCCGCCCGTGCCCTCTTCACCACGGCCGAGCCGGATGAAGGAACCCAGGTCGAGACCTCGGCCCACCTCCGCGAGCGCACGCGAGTTCACCACCGCGGCCCGGAGCTTGGCCAGCTGGCCCTCGGGCAGATCGGGGTGGGTGGTGTACAGCGTGTCCGTGACGACGAGACCGAGGACGGAGTCACCGAGGAACTCCAGCCGCTCGTTCGTCGGCAGGCCGCCGTTCTCGTACGCGTAGGAACGGTGGGTCAGCGCACGCACCAGAAGGGCGGACTCGAGCTGGTACCCGAGCCGCCCTTCCAGAAGCGTGTGGGACGAGGCCGTGCTGTCCGCCTTCTTCTTGGCGGTTGGGTCCGCCTTGGGCTCATCGCCCTTCTTGGGACTGGACACAGTGCCTCTCACCTGGCCGCTCAGACTTCGAGGACCTGGCGCTTGTTGTAGGTGCCGCAAGACGGGCACGCGATGTGCTGCAGCTTGGGCTCGTGGCAGCGCTCGCACGCAACCAGGGTGGGGACCGCAGCCTTCCACTGCGACCGGCGGTGGCGCGTGTTGCTGCGCGACATCTTCCGCTTCGGAACAGCCACGGCTACTTCTCCTGCTTCTCGTCGACGCCCGCTTCCGCGTCAGCGCCGCTCATCTCGTCCTTCTCGCCGTCCTTGGTGGAACTGGCGAGTCCCTGCAAAGCCGCCCAACGGATGTCGACGGCGTCGTGGTGGTGGTCCGGGTCGTCCGTGAGCCGGGCTCCGCACTCGGAGCACAGGCCCAGGCAGTCGTCCTGGCACACCGGCTGCATGGGCAGTGCGAGCACCACCGCATCGCGCAGCACGGGTTCGAGGTCGAACAGGCCGTCCTCGATGAAGAACCTGTCCTCGTCGTCCTCGGCGTCGTCGCCCGGTTCCGCGATCACGCGGCCCCGGTCGTCGGCGTCAGGGTACGAGAACAGTTCCTGGAAATCCGCTTCGAGCTCCTGCCCGACCGGCTCCAGACACCTTACGCACTCCCCCTCGGCCTGTGCACGGGCGGTGCCTGTGACGAGCACACCTTCCATGACCGACTCGAGCCGGAGTTCGAGCTCCACCGGGGCGCCCTGCGGCACTCCGATGACCCCCTTGATCCCGAAGTCCTCGGGAGCGTCGATCGTGCGGGGCAGGCGCTGCAGGGCACCAGGACGCCGTCCCAGCTCGTGTGTGTCGAACACGAACGGGTTGCGGTGGTCGAGGCGCGCGTGAGGAGCCATTCCTGCTTTCGATCTTCGAGTTCAGAGGGACGCCGTCCGGAGATCTCTCCGGGCAGCGTGGATCGCGGACGTAGACGCGACCGAAGAGCCAGGATACTGGACCTTTCGCTGTCGGCCCAATCCGCGGGTCCGCCGGCCGCCTCCCCGCCGGGCTTCCGGCCGGTCCCTACAGGCCCCGGCCCTGCTCGTAGGCCCGCAGCTGCTCCGGCGTGATCATGCCGGTGTCGAAGAGGCTGGTCTCGTCGAGGGCGTACGACTGGTGCTGCTGATGCTGCTGGGCCGCCTGCTGCTGGGGGTCGTAGACGGGCTGCTGGCCGGTGTCGTAGCCCTGGTAGGCGGCGGCGTACGGATCGGCCTGCTGGTAGCCGTAGGGGTCCTGCTGGTAGCCGTACGCGTCCTGCTGGGCGTAGACGGGCTGCTGCTGGGGGTAGCCGTACGGATCCTGCGCCACGGGCTGCTGCATGGGCTGCTGGTCGTACTGCGGCTGCTGCTGCGGCTGGGCGGCGGGCTGCTCGGCCTGGGCCGCCTGCACCGCCCGGTCGTCCTGGTCGGCGAGGGCCGCGAGGTCGGCCAGGTAGTCGGCGTCGCTGGAGTGCTGGAACGTCGTGTTGTCGTCGGCCAGGGCGCCGAGGGCGTCGGAGGCGATCCGGCCGTGCAGCTTGGCACGGCCCTTGCCGACCGCCTCCAGGGTCTTGGCGAGGACCGCCTCGAAGGCGCCGAGCTTGACGTCCACGTAGGCGTCGGCGTCCCGGCGCAGGGTCTCGGGGTCGTGGCTGCGCTCGGGGGCGTCCTCGTCCTCGTACCCCTGCTCGTCCAGGCCGGGGCCGGTGCCGAGCAGCTTCTCGCGGCCGCGGCCGACCGAGCCGAGGGTCTTGGTGAGGACGACCTCGAAGTTGGCGAGCTTGGAGTCGACGTAGTCGTCGGCGTCGGCACGGACCTCCTCGGCCTCCTGACGGGCCTCGGCGAGGATCCGGTCGCCCTCGGCCTGCGAGCGGCGGGCCACCTCGGTGTCGGAGATCAGGGAGCCGCGCTCGGCGTGCGCGGTCTCGATGATCCGCTCGGCCTCCATGCGGGCCTGCTCGACCATCTGGTCCCGGCCGCCGATCAGCTCCTCGGCCTGCGCGAGCGAGCCGGGCAGCGCCTGGCGCAGCTCTTCGAGCATCGCGAGCAGCTCGGCACGGTTGACCACGCACGACGCCGACATGGGCATGGACCGGGCGCCGGAGACCGTGCTCACGATCTCGTCGAGCTTCTTCTGCACGTCCACCTGTGCTCGCCACTCTCTACAGCTGGGTTGGAGACGGACGGGACGACTGTAGCCCCATCAGTCCTTGCCGAGACGCTTGTTGAGGGCCTCCAGAACGGCCGGCGGAACCAGGTGGGCGATGTCGCCGCCCCACTGGGCCACCTCCTTGACCAGCGAGGAGGAGAGGAAACTGTAGGTCGGGTTGGTCGGCACGAACAGTGTCTCGACTCCCGACAGGCCGTTGTTCATCTGGGCCATCTGCAGTTCGTAGTCGAAGTCGCTGACGGCTCTGAGGCCCTTGACGATGGCCGGGATGTCGCGCTGCTTGCAGAAGTCGACGAGGAGGCCGTGGAACGCCTCCACCCGGACGTTGCCGTAGTCGGCGGTGACCGTGCGGATCAGGTCGATCCGCTCGTCGATCTCGAACAGGCCCTTCTTGGACTTGTTGATCATCACCGCGACGTAGACCTCGTCGTAGAGACGGGACGCCCGGGAAATGATGTCGAGGTGTCCGTTGGTGATCGGGTCGAACGACCCGGGACAGACGGCGCGGCGCACTTGAGATCCCTCGCTCTCCGGTCCGGTCATCGTGCGTCTTCGCACGTAGCGGCGGCGCGACCGTACCAAAACGTTCCCTCGCCGTAGCGACGGGACCGGAGGCCTTCGAAACCGGCCGGCCAGTTGAAAACGCCACCTCTGGTGCTGCGCTCCACGGTGACGAGAGCGTCCGGCGCGAGCCAGCCCTCGGAGTGGAGTGTGAGGAGAATCTCCCGAAGATCGTCGTCCGTGACGGCGTACGGAGGATCCAGGAAGACGATGTCGTACGGCTGCGCCGGTGCCGGGGACTGGATGATCTGCTCGGCTTTGCCCGCTCTTACCTCGGCGCCGGGGAGCCCCAGATTCTTTACGTTTTCACGTACGACGCGGGCGGCTCTGGGCTCGGCCTCCACCAGGAGGGTGTGGCCGGCGCCCCGGGAGAGCGCCTCCAGGCCCACGGCGCCCGAGCCGGCGTAGAGGTCGAGGACGCGTTCGCCGTCCAGGGGACCGCCGAGGAGGGACTGCCAGGTGGAGAAGAGGCCTTCGCGTGCGCGGTCCGAAGTGGGCCGGGTTCCTGTGCCGGGCGGCACCGTCAGCCGACGTCCGCCGGCTGCGCCGGCGATCACGCGGGTCATTTTGAATCCTCGGTCTGGGGTTTTCCGGGGTGGTTACGGATTCAGTTTGGCAGCAGGTGCGTCGTGGTTGCTCGCGCAGTTCCCCGCGCCCCTGACGGGGCGCTACAGCTCAGCCCTTTTCCAAGTACTGCTCCCTCTCCTCGTCCAGGAGGGCGTCCAGGGCCGTTCGGAGTCCCGGGAGGTCGGTCAGCTCAGGGTCCTTGGCCACCAGAGCCGTCGCCTCCTCCCGTGCCTCCGCGATGATCTCCTCGTCCTCGATCACGGCGAGGACGCGGAGGCTGGAGCGGGCGCCGGACTGGGCCTGGCCGAGGACGTCGCCCTCCCGGCGCTGTTCGAGGTCGATGCGGGAGAGCTCGAAGCCGTCCAGGGTCGAGGCGACCGAGGTGAGGCGCTGGCGGGCCGCGCTCGCCTCGGGCATCTCCGTGACGAGGAGGCAGAGGCCGGGGGCGGCGCCCCGGCCGACCCGGCCGCGCAGCTGGTGGAGCTGGGAGACGCCGAAGCGGTCGGCGTCCATGATCACCATGGCGGTGGCGTTGGGGACGTTGACGCCGACCTCGATGACGGTGGTGGCGACGAGGACGTCGGTGTCGCCTGCCGCGAAGCGACGCATGACCGCGTCCTTGTCGTCCGGGTGCATGCGGCCGTGCAGGACCTCGACCCTGAGGCCGCTCAGCGGACCCTTGGCCAAGTGGTCGGCCACGTCGAGCACGGCGAGCGGCGGGCGCTTCTCGGCCTCGTCCTCGGCCGACTTCTTGGCCTTCTTCGGGTCGGCCGCCTCGTCGATGTCGTCGCCGATGCGGGGGCAGACGACGTACGCCTGGTGGCCGTTGCCGACTTCCTCGCGCACCCGCTCCCAGGCGCGGGCCAGGAAGTGGGGCTTGTCGGCGGCGGGCACGACGTGGGTGGCGATGGGGGAGCGGCCGGCCGGGAGCTGGTCCAGGACCGAGGTCTCCAGGTCGCCGAAGACCGTCATCGCGACCGTGCGCGGGATGGGGGTGGCGGTCATGACGAGGAGGTGCGGGGGCTGCTTGCCCTTGCCGCGGAGGGCGTCGCGCTGTTCCACGCCGAAGCGGTGCTGTTCGTCCACCACGACCAGGCCGAGGTCGTGGAACTGGACCTTGTCCTCGATCAGCGCGTGCGTGCCGATGACGATGCCCGCGTCGCCCGTGACCAGGTCCAGCATCGCCTGGCGGCGGGCCGCCGTGCCCATCGAGCCGGTGAGGAGGACGACCTTGGTGGCGTGGTCCGCGCCGCCGAGCATGCCGCCCTCGGCCAGCTCGCCCATCATCTCGGTGATCGAGCGGTGGTGCTGCTGGGCCAGGACCTCGGTGGGGGCGAGCATGGCGGCCTGGCCGCCCGCGTCGACGGTCGCGAGCATGGCGCGGAGGGCGACCAGCGTCTTGCCCGACCCCACCTCCCCCTGGAGAAGCCGGTGCATCGGGTGCTCCGTGGCCAGGTCGTCGAAGATCTCCTTCGAGACCTTCTGCTGGCCGTCGGTGAGGGTGAAGGGGAGGCGGTCGTCGAAGGCCGTGAGGAGGCCGTCGGGGGACGGTCGGCGGGCCACGGCCGGGAGTTGGGCGTCGGCGTGCCGGCGGCGGGCCAGGGCGACCTGGAGGACGAAGGCCTCGTCCCACTTGAGGCGGTCGCGGGCCGCCGCGATGTCCGCCTTGGTGTGCGGGCGGTGGATCCTGAGGAGGGCCTCGGGGAGGGGGAGCAGGCCGCGGCCCTCGCGGAGGGTCGGGGGGAGGGGGTCCAGGGCCTCCTGGGCGCTCGGGAGGACGGTCTGGACCGCCTTGCCGATCTTCCAGGACTCCAGTTTGGCGGTGGCCGGGTAGAGCGGGATGAGGGCGCCGGCCCAGGTCTCGACGGATTCGGAGGGGTCGTCGCCGCGGAGCAACTCGTAGGCCGGGTGTGCCAGTTGGAGGCGGCGGTTGAAGACCGAGGCCTTGCCGGCGAACATCGCGCGGGTGCCGGGCAGGAGTTCCTTGTGCGGTTTGTGCACGCCGGCGCCGAAGAAGACCAGTTGGAGCCGGCCGCTGCCGTCGGTGATCGTGACCTCCAGGCGCTGCCCCTTGCCGCGGGGCGCCTTGGCGGAGGCGAACGTGTGCAGGCGGGCGTCGGCGACCATGGCGACCACCGTGACGTGCTCGTCCATGGGCAGGTCGGCGAGGTGGGTGAGCTGGCCGCGCTCCTCGTATCTGCGGGGGTAGTGGTGCAGGAGGTCGCCGACGGTGTGCAGGCCGAGATGCTCGGCCATCACCTTTGCGGTGGCTGGGCCGAGCACTTTCTTCAGTGGTTCTTCCAGTGCGGGCACGAGATCCATTGCACACCACACCACTGACAATGCCGTATATGTCTCGGGAAACCCCTGGTCAGACGGCCGTTTTGAGTCATAGGATGGCGCGCTCCGGCCATCCTTCCGCGGTCACCGCCCCACCAGGGACCGCCCGACCCCGCGCCGACCACGTCTTCCCCCCTCCGGCGCAGCGACGATGGACTCCCAGACCTCACAGTCATCCCAGGCATCACAGTCACCTCATACGTTCCAGGTCGACCTGCGTGGTTTGGTGGACCTGCTCTCCCATCACCTGTACTCCAGCCCCAAGGTCTACCTGCGCGAGCTGCTGCAGAACGCCGTGGACGCGATCACCGCGAGACGGGCCGAGCAGCCCGGTGCCCCGGCGCGGGTCCGGCTGTACGCGGACGGCAGCTCGCTCCGGGTGGAGGACAGCGGCGTCGGACTCACCGAGTCGGACGTGCACAGCCTGCTCGCCACGATCGGGCGCAGCTCCAAGCGGGGCGACGGGCTGCAGGAGGCCCGCTCCGACTTCCTGGGCCAGTTCGGCATCGGGCTGCTGGCCTGTTTCGTGGTCGCCGAGCGGATCCGGGTGGTCAGCCGCAGCGCCCGGACGCCGGACGCGCCGCCCGTGGAGTGGACGGCCCGGGACGACGGGTCGTACACCGTACGGACGTTGGCGCCCGAGGCCCGGCCCGAGCCCGGTACCACCGTGTACCTGGTGGCGCGGGCGGGTGCGGCGGAGTGGCTGGACGAGCGGCGGGTGCTCGCGCTGGCGCGGGACTTCGGTTCGCTGCTGCCGTACGACGTCCGGGTGGGCGACGAGGCGGTCACCGACCTGCCGGCGCCCTGGGACCGGCCGTACCCCTCCCCCAGCACCCGGCGGGTGGCGCTGGCCCGGCACTGCCACGAGCTGTTCGGGTTCACGCCGTTGGACTCGATCGCGCTGGACGTGCCGCTGGCCGGGATCCGCGGAGTGGCGTACGTGCTGCCGTCCGCGGTGAGTCCGGCGCAGCGGGCCACGCACCGGGTGCACCTGAAGGGCATGCTGCTCACCGAGCGGGCCGAACAGCTGCTGCCGGACTGGGCGTTCTTCGTGCGCTGCGTGCTGGACACGGACAGCCTGCGGCCGACCGCCTCGCGCGAGTCGCTGTACGAGGACGAGACGCTGGCGGCCGTACGGGAGGCGCTCGGCGAAAGGATTCGGTCCTGGCTGACCGGGCTCGCGGCGGGCGATCCGGAACGGCTCTCCGCGTTCCTGTCCGTGCACCACCTGGGTGTGAAGTCGCTGGCCCGGCACGACAGCGAGATGCTGCGGACGATGCTGCCGTGGCTGCCCTTCGAGACCACCGACGGGCAGCTGTCCCTGGAGGAGTTCGCGCAGCGGCACCCGGTGGTGCACTTCACGCGGACCGTCGAGGAGTACCGGCAGGTCGCGCCGATCGCCTCCGCGCAGGGCGTCGGGGTGGTCAACGGCGGTTACACGTACGACAGCGAGCTGGTCGAGGCGCTGCCGTCGGTGCGGCCCGGGACGGTCGTCGCGGAGCTGGACGCGGACACCGTGACCGCGCATCTGGACGCGGTGGACCCGGCGGAGGAGCTGGCGGTGGCCGGGTTTTTGGGGGTGGCGCGGGCGAAGCTGGACCCACTGCAATGTGACATTGTACTGAGGGCCTTCCACCCCCTCTCGGTCCCCGCCCTCCACCTCGACGACCGCGCCGCCCGCCACGAGCAGGCCCGCGCGGAGGCCGAGGAACAGGCCGACGACCTGTGGGCGGGCATCCTGGGCTCGCTGCGCGGCAGCACGCCCCGGGCCCGGCTGGTGCTCAACCACCTCAACCCGCTGATCCGGCGGATCAGTGCCCTCAAGGACCCGGAGCTGATCGGCACCGCGACCGAGTCGCTCTACGGTCAGGCGCTGCTGATGGCCCAGCGCCCGCTGCGCCCGGCCGACTCGGCGCTGCTCAACCGCTCGTTCATCGGCCTCCTGGAGTGGGCCACGCATGGGGAAGACGATCGCTGATGGAGATTGCTGACTTCGACTCGCTGCGCCGGGCGATGGTGGAGAACTCCGAGGAGCCGGAGGGTCCCGCCCGCAACGCGCGCGCGGAGCAGCTGCTGGCGGAGGCCGAGAAGCTGGACATCCCGCTCGCCGTGGTCGAGGCGCTCGGGCACCAGCTGAAGGTCTACAACTACAGCTCCGAGAAGGACAAGATGTTCGTCCCGTTCGCGCGGCTGCTGCGGATGTGGGACGAGCGGCCCGAGGACTTCGACGAGTACGAGACGCATTCGCTGCACTGGGTCTTCAAGTGGATGACGGCCGGCATGCTCGACCAGCCGCACGTCCCGCTCGCCTCGATCGAGAAGTGGCTGGGCGAGATGGAGCACCGCTACCGGCTGGCCGGGCACTCCGAGCGGGCGGTGCGCAGCGCGGAGTTCAGTGTCGCCGGGCACGTCGGTGACCTGCCGCGCGCGGAGCGGGCGTACGCGGCCTGGCTGGCGGCGGACCGGGACCGGATGGCCGACTGCCACGCGTGCGAGCTGCACGGGCAGGGCGGCTGGCAGCTGAAGAACGGCCGGGACGAGGCGGCCCTGGAGCTGTGGGGGCCGGTGCTGGACGGCGAGTACAGCTGCGCCCACGAGCCGCACACGGTCCTGGCGTCCTCCCTGGCCCCGTTGCTGCGCCTCGGCCGGGTCGACGAGGCCCGCGCGCACCACCTGCGCGGTTTCCGTCTGGTGCGCCCCATGGAGAGCATGCGGGGCGCCTACGCGGACCATGTGGAGTTCTGCGCACTGACCGGCAACGAGGCGCGCGGTCTGGAGCTGCTGGCGGAACGTCCCGCCTACTTCACGGACACCGGGCAGCCGCGCAGCCGGATGGACTTCATGGCGGTGGTGGCACTGCTGATGGACCGGCTGGCCGGGCTGGGTCTTGGCGGGCAGCGGGTGCCGGGGCCCGCCGGGCGGACGTGGACCGCCGCGGAACTCGCCGGACACGCGCGCGCGGAGGCCCTGGAGCTGGCCGCGCGGTTCGACGCCCGCAACGGCACCTCCTACGTCGGCGACCAGCTGCGCGAGCGGATGGCCCAGCAGCCGCTGGTGGACCGGCTGCCGCTGGGCGTGCGGGCGGTGCGGACGGCGCCCGCCGGGCCCCTCGCGCCGGTCGCCCCGGCGCCCGCGCCGGAGCAGGCCGGGCAGCCGTCGTTCCCCGCGCTGCTGGCCGAGGCGCGCCGGCTGTCGGACACGCTCCGGCCGCACGCCCTGGAGGCCTGGGCGGCGGTCGCGCGGGCCGCCGAGGAGACCGAGGTGGACACGTACGTCCGCGCGGAGATCGCCGACCACACGGCGATGGGGCGCGGCCCCGAGGGGGTCGGGCTGTTCGAGCGGGCGGCGGAGCTGTACGCGGAGGCGGGTGACGAGGGCGAGGCGATCGCGGCACGCGCGCGTGCCGCCTACGTCCGCGCACTGTCGGGGGAGCTGGACGAGGCGCTGGCCGCGATCGACGAGCCGTACGACCGGATCCTCGCCCTCTACGCGGACGACGCGACCGGGGTGCGGCAGACGGCGTCCGTGCTGATGAGCCGGGCGCGGATCCTGATGCGCCAGGTGCACGAGCGCTCCACGGGCGCCGGGGACGCCGAGCAGGCCGTACGGGAGCTGCTGGCGCTGGTCGGCGGGCGCGGCGGGTCCGACCTGCGGCTGGTGTCCCGGGCGGCCGAGGGGCGGGCGATGCTCGCCGAGCTGGCCGAGCACGCCGGGGACGGGGAGCGGGCGGGCGAGCTGTTCCGGCAGGCGACGGCGCAGTTCGTCGGCGCGGAGCTGCCGTGGTTCGCGGTCGAGTACGAGGTGCGGGTGGCCGCGCTCGCCCATGAGCAGGGCGACCTGGCCGAGGCGGAGCGGGCGCTGCGCGCGGCGCTGGAGCACGGCGGGCCGTACGTGGAGCCGGTCGGGCGGGCCCAGCTGCATCTGCAGCTCGCCGAGGTCGTCGGCGGCCGGGGCGCGGCCGAGGAGGCCGCCGAGCATGCCCTGGAGGCGGCGCACTGGGCCGACGAGGCCGGGCAGAGCGGCACGCTGGGTGCCTGGGCCAGGCACCAGCTGGGCGGCTTCCTGCTGCGGCAGGGCCGGTTCGCGGAGGCCGCCGAGGTGCTGGAGTCGGCGCTGGCCGACCTGAGCGCCGAGACGCACGGCGACGGCGCGGTCGTCCAGACCCAGTGGTGGCTCGGGGACTGCCTGAGCGAGCTCGGCGAGCACCACGCGGCGGCCGAACGGCGGCTGCAGGCGGCCGAGATCGCCCGGCACTGGCCCGAGCAGCACGACCACGCCACCCTCGCCCACCTGGCCGCGGAGTCGCTGGGCAACGCAGGGCTGCCCGCGGAGGCCGACCGGGCCTACACGCGCGCGGGCGAGTTGTGGCGGGCCATGGGCAACGTGCACTTCCTGGTGCGTTCGCTGCGGGCCCGCGCCTGGCTGGCGCTGCGGACGGAGGCGGGTCCTGAGGGCGCGCGGAGGCTGATGGCGGACGCGGTCCGGGAGTGCGAGGCGGCGCTGGAGACGGCCGGGGACCCGGCCGCCGTGGAGCGGCTCGCCGGTGAACTCGGGCACACCCACCGGCAGTTCGGCGACCTGCTGGCCCGCTCGGTGCCGGAGGACGCCGACGACGCGGCGATCCGGGAGGCGTTCGAGGCGGCGCTCGCGCAGATGACGGCGGCGATCTCGGTGTTCGCCGGGCTCGGCGACGACGGGCTGCACAGCCGTACCGCCGCGGAACTGGCCGCGGGCTGGCTAGAGGCCGACCTCAGCAGGCCGGCCGCGGCGACCGCACGCGCGCGTGCGGTACTGGACGCCTACGAGGGTGCCGACCCGGCCGACGAGACGGTCCGGGCCCGGCGGGCGGAGGCCCGGCAGCTGCTGGAGCCCACGGAGGAGTGAAAGGAAGCCCGCAGGAGGGGCTCACTCGACGCCGATGAGCAACGGGGCCCCCTGCCGGCCGCCCCGGTAGACCACCGTGTCGACGGCGAGGTACGCCTCGCGCACGCGTGCCTCCAGGCGGTCGGCGACGCCGTCGGGGGCCTCGTCGCCGAGGACGAGGGTGACCAGCTCGCCGCCGGCCTGGAGCATGCGGTCCAGGACGGTCTCGGCGGTGGCCGTCACGTCCGAGCCGATCACCGCCACGTCCCCGTCTATCAGCCCCAGTACGTCCCCGGCCTGGCAGATGCCGGCCATGGTCCAGGACTGCCGCTCCGCGAGGACGACCTCGGCGTAGCGGGTGGCGCCGGCCGCCGAGGTCATCTGGACGACGTCCTCGTCGAAGCGGCGGTCCGGCTGGTGCACCGCGAGCGCGGAGATGCCCTGGACCGCCGAGCGGGTCGGGATGAGGGCGACCCGGACGCCCTCCGCGCGGGCCTGTTCGGCCGCGGCGGCCGCGGTGTGCCGCAGGTCGGCGTCGTTGGGCAGCAGCACCACCTCGCGCGCGTTGGCGCGGCGCACGGCGTCCACCAGTTCCCCGCTGGCGGGCGGCTCCCCCGGGCGCGCGAGCACGGTGGTCGCGCCGGCCTCGGTGTACAGGCCCGCCAGCCCCTCCCCCGGCACGACGGCCACCACGGCCCGCTGCACCCGCTCGCGCGGCGGCCGCGCCCCGCCGGTGTGCACGTCCCCGGCGCCGAAGTGCGTGATCCGGATCCGGTGGGGCCGCCCGGCCTCCACACCCGCCTCGACGGCGGCGCCTGCGTCGTCGACGTGCACGTGGATGTTCCACAGGCCGTCGCCGCCGACCATCACCAGGGAGTCGCCGAGGGCGTCGAGCCGGGTCCGCAGCCGGTCCACGGCGGCGTCCTCGGCCTCCAGGAGGTAGATGACCTCGAACGCGGGCCCGCCGTCGCGTTCCGCGCAGTTCTCGGCCCGGGCGCCGGAGACGGCGTCCACGCGCGCGTGGACGACCGTGCCCGCCACGCGCACCTGCGGGTCGAAGGGGGCCGGCGTCTCCCCCGTGAACGTCTCCACCAGCGCCCCGAGCACCGCGACCAGCCCCCGGCCGCCGGCGTCCACCACCCCGGCCCGCTCCAGCGCGGCCAGCTGTCCGGGCGTCGCCGCGAGCGCCTTGCACGCGCCTTCGTGGGCGGCCCGCGCGACCGCCCCGTAGTCGCCCTCGGCCGCGTCGGCGGCGTCCGCCGCGGCCGCCGCGACCGACAGCACGGTGCCCTCCACCGGGTGGGCGACGGCCCGGCGGGCGGCCTCGGCGGCATGCCGCAGGGCGAGCCGCAGCCGGTCCGCGTCGATGTGAGTCGCCTCACCCTCGGTGAGGACGTGGGCCATGCCGCGCAGCAACTGCGCCAGGATCGTGCCGGAGTTGCCGCGCGCGCCTATGAGGGCGCCGTGCGCCATCGCGCGGACGGCGTCGGCCAGGGTCGGCACCTCCTCGCCCAGCTCGTAGCCGGCGAAGACGGCCTCCACGGCCCCCGCGGCCGACTCCACCGTCAGGTACAGGTTCGTGCCGGTGTCGCCGTCGGCCACCGGGTAGACGTTGATCGCGTCGATCTCCTCGCGGGCCCGCCCGAGCGCCCCGAGCGACAGTCCGCACCAGGTGCGTACCGCGAGAGCATCGAAGAATGTCTGCGGCACCTGCGCCACCTGCGCCTCCTTGAGCCGGCCGAACGTGGACGCAGCGTAGACCCCGGAAGGGTGTCCGCCGGAAGAGGGCCGGGGGCGGGCCCCTGAGCTGCCATGCTAGTTTCGTCTAACGGACGCAGCCGTTGTATGCTGCTCCGGTTGCCCGATCCGATCGGGCCATTCCCTGGCAACGCCACTCAGGATCCCTGATCTCAAGGATCTGGATCCCGGCTGCCGGGATCCAACCGTAAGTGCATCTGAAGTCTTTGGAGTGACCCGTGGCTGCCAACTGCGACGTCTGCGGCAAGGGGCCGGGCTTCGGCAACAACATCTCGCACTCGCACCGCCGTACGTCCCGCCGCTGGAACCCGAACATCCAGCGTGTGCGTACCGTGGTCGGCGGGACGCCGAAGCGCGTCAATGCCTGCACCTCGTGCATCAAGGCCGGCAAGGTCTCGCGCTGACGCACTGTCGCTGAGCGCGCGGCCACCGCTGGTTCGCTGCACAGAGCCGGTCCACCTCCGGGTGGGCCGGCTTTTTGCCGTGCCCGGCCGGGCACGGCACCAGGCCTGACAAGCTGATCCCATGCGCTTCGGCATCCTGGGCCCCCTGGACGTACGCACCGGCGACGGCACCCCCCTCGACCCCGGCGGCCCCCGCCCCCGCGCCCTGCTCACCCTGCTGCTCCTGGGCGCCGGCCGGCCGGTCTCCCTCCAGCGCCTCACCGACGGCCTGTACGGCGCCGAGCCCCCCGCCGGGGCCGCCAACGCGCTCCAGTCGCAGATCTCACGGCTGCGCCGGCGGCTGGCCCCGCATGCGGAGATCGAGGCCACCGCCACCGGGTACCGCCTCGCCGCCGCCTCCGACACCGTGGACGCACACCTGTTCGAAACCTGGTCCGCGGCCGGACGTGCCGCCCTCGCCGCCGGCGACCACCGGGGGGCCGCGGCCCGGCTCCGCGAGGCCCTCGCCCTGTGGCGCGGCCCCGCGCTGCCCGACCTTCCGGACGCCGGGGCCGAGGCCGCACGCCTCGACGAGCTGCGGCTGGCCGCCGTACAGGACCGGGTCGAGGCGGACCTGGCGCTCGGCGGCGGTGCGGAGCTGGTGCCGGAGCTGCGGGCGCTGCTGGCCGGCCGGCCGCTGAGCGAGCGGCTGTGCGGGCAGCTGATGCGGGCGCTGCACGCGGCCGGGCGCCCCGCCGAGGCCCTCACCGTGTACGAGGAGGCCCGCCGCACGCTCGCCGACCGGCTGGGCGCCGATCCCTCGCCGGAGCTGTCCGCACTCCATCTGGAGCTGCTGCGGGGCGCGGCGCCCGAGCGGCCCCGCCTCCCGGTCCAGCTCACCCGCTTCGTCGGCCGCGAACCCGAGCTCGTCCGGATCGCCGCCGGGCTCGCCGCCTCCCGGCTGCTCACGCTGACCGGTCCGGGCGGGGCAGGCAAGACCCGGCTCGCGATCGAGGCGGCCCAGCAGCACCCCGGCGCCTGCCTCGTGGAACTCGCGCCGCTCACCGACGGCTCCCGGATCCCGTACGCCGTCCTGGCCGCCCTGGGCATCCGCGAGGGCCTGCGCGCTCCCGCCGCCGACACCACGGACCGGCTGCTGGCCGCCCTGGAGGAGCGCGAGCTGCTGCTCGTCCTGGACAACTGCGAGCACCTGGTCGAGGAGGCCGCGAGGCTCACCGCGCTGCTCCTCGCCGCCTGCCCGGGGGTGCGGGTGCTCGCCACCAGCCGGGAGTCGCTCGGCATCACCGGCGAGGTCCTGGTCCCGGTGCCCCCGCTGCCGCCGGAACCGGCGGTGCGGCTCTTCCTGGACCGGGCCCGCGCGGTACGCCCCGGATTCGACGGGCACACGCGCGTGGCCGACGTCTGCGCCGCCCTGGACGGGCTGCCCCTGGCCATCGAGCTGGCCGCGGCCCGGCTGCGCACCCTCACCCCCGACGAACTCGCCGACCGTCTTCAGGACCGTCTCGACGACCGCTTCCGGCTGCTGTCCCGCGGCGACCGGTCCAAGGCGCCCCGGCACCGCACCCTGCGCGCGGTCGTGGAGTGGAGCTGGGGGCTGCTGGACGAGGAGGAGCGGGAGCTGGCGCGGCGGCTGACCGTCTTCTCCGGGGGCGCGACCCTGGCGGCGGTCGAGGCGGTGTGCGGACTGCCGTATCCGGAGGACGTGCTGGCCTCGCTGGTGGAGAAGTCGTTCCTGGAGGTGTCCGAGGGCCGTTACCGGATGCTGGAGACGATCCGGGCCTTCGCCGCCGAGAGCCTGTCCGGTCCGGAAGGCCTGGCGGACGCCCACGCCGGCTACTTCCTGCGGCTGGCCGCGGAGGCCGAGCCGCACCTGCGCGGCGGCGGGCAGCTGCCCTGGCTGGCCCGGCTGGCCGCCGAGCACGCCAACCTCGACGCGGCCCTGCGCCACCTCGTGCGCCGGGACACCGCCGGAGCCCTGCGCCTCATGGGTCCCCTCTCCTGGTTCTGGCGGCTGCGCGGGGTGCACGGCGAACGCGTGGCGACGGCCCGGGAGCTGCTGGCCGCGGCCGGGGACGCACCACCGTCCGGGCTGGAGGAGGAGTACGTGCTGTGCGCGGTCAACGCACTCTCCGGTGCGGGCGACGAACCGGAGCTCATCGCGCGCGTGGACGCCGTCCTGGACGCGTACCGGGGGCCGTTGCGGATGCCGTACATCCTCGTGCTGTGGGCGGTCGCGGCCGGTCCGCGGCCCGCCACCGACGCGCACGCGCTGGCCCTGGCCGGCTCCTCCCCCTGGGCGCGTGCCCTGCTCGACGTGGGCCTCGGCTTCCGGGCGCAGTTCGCGGGACGGCCGCGGGAGTCCGAGGAGTACTTCACCCGGGCGCTCGCCGGGTACCGGGCCACCGGGGACCGCTGGGGCCTGGCCAACTGCCTCGATCCGCTCGGCATGCTCGCCCACGCGCGCGGGGAGTCCGGACGCGCCCTGGAACTGCTCGACGAGGGGCTGGCCCACGTGCGGGAGCTGGCCGCGCCCGAGGAGACCGCCGATCTGCTGCGCACCCGGGCCACCGTGCTGCTGCACCGGGGCGACACGGCGACCGCGGTGGCCCACTTCGAGGAGGCGCTGGCGCTCGCGCGGGGCGCCGGGCTCCCCGACAAGGTGGCGGCCGCCCGGCGCGGCCTGGGCGACGCGGCCCGGCTGTCCGGGAACGCGGCACGCGCGCGCGTGCACTACGAGGACGCCCTCCGGGAATGCGCGGCCAACTGGTTCAGCGTCGGCGAGACCGTCCGCAGCCTCATCGGGCTGGGCCGCACGGCCGCCGCCGAGGGGCATGCCGGGGAGGCCCGCGACTGGTTCCGGCAGGCCGCCGAGCTGGCCGTGGAGGGGCCGGGCGACCTGGAACTCGCCGACGCGGCCGAGGCGTTGGCCGCCACCGCCGGCTCCGCCGAGCGGGCCGCGGAGCTGCTGGGCGCCGCGACCGGCTTGCGGGGCGGCCGGACCGAGGGCGACCCGGACGTCGTACGCGTCGAGCGGGAGGCGCGGGCGAAGCTGTCCGCCGAGGCGTACGACCGGGCCTTCGAGCAGGGCCGACGGCAGCGGTCAGCGGCGGTCAGCGAACGGTAGGGGGACGGTCAGCGCCCCCGGCGAAGCTCATGGCATGACGAAGAACACGACAGGCAACCCGCCGGCGAACCTCGCCCACCTCAGCGTCCTGATCTCCGGCGCCAGCGTCGCCGGCCCCGCCCTCGCCCTCAACCTGGCCCGGCTCGGCGCCCGCGTCACCGTGGTCGAGAAGGCGGCCGGACTGCGCGGCGGCGGCTTCGCGGTCGACTTCCGCGGCCACGTCCACCGCACCGTCCTGACCGCCATGGGCATCTGGGACGAGATCCACGCCCGCCAGACCCACATGGGCCGCCAGACGGTCGTCGACGCCGACGGCAGCCCGCGGGTGGACCTGCCCGCCGAGCTGATGAGCGGCGACGTGGAGATCTTCCGCGGCGACCTCGCGCAGATCATGTACGAACGCACCAGGGACGACGTCGAGTACGTCTTCGGCGACTCGATCGCCTCCCTCGCCCAGGACCCGCAGGGCGTCGACGTCACCTTCGAGAAGGGCGCGCCCCGCCGCTTCGACCTGGTCGTCGGCGCCGACGGGCTGCACTCCAACACCCGCCGGCTGGTGTTCGGCGACGAGTCCCGCTACCTGCGCTTCTTCGACCACTACGTGGCCGGCTTCGACGTCCCCAACCACCTGGGCCTGGACCGCACCGGCCGGGCCTACAGCGAGCCGGGCCGCGGGATCGTCATGGGTAACTACGACGGCGACCCGGACCGCGCGGGCGCCCTGCTGGTCTTCCGGTCCGAGGAGCTGTCGTACGACCGCCGGGACGTCGCGGCGATCAAGCGGATTCTCGCGGACCGCTTCGCCGGGATGGGCTGGGAGACCCCGGCCGTGCTCAAGGCCCTGGCGGACGCCGACGACCTGTACTTCGACGCGATCGCCCAGATCCACGTCGACCGGCTGGTCGAGGGGCGGGTGGCGCTGCTCGGGGACGCCGGGTACGGGGCGACGATGGGCGGGATGGGGACGGGGGTCGCGATCGTCGGCGCCTACGTCCTCGCCGGTGAGCTGGCGCTCGCGGGCGGTGACTTCCGTACCGCCTTCGCGGAGTACGAGTCCCGGATCCGGGATTTCGCCAAGGGCTGCCAGAAGATCTCCGGGAACGCGGGCCCGTTCTTCGCCCCGCCGACCGAGCGGCGCATCCGCAGCCGGGACCGGATGTACCGGGTGCTCGCCTCCCGTCCGCTGGCCCGGTTCTTCAAGAGGATGACCGAGAAGGCGGCCACCGGCATCAGGCTGCGGGAGTACCCGGCCCTGCTTGCGGCCTGAGGGCCCAGCCGTGGTCCACGGGTCCGATCCCGGCGCCGAGCGCGAACCCGGCCGCGATCGCCCCGGTGACGTACTCCTTGGCCGCCGTCACCGCACCCGGCACCGACTGCCCCTTCGCGAGCTGCGACGCGATCGCGGACGCGAGGGTGCAGCCCGTGCCGTGGGTGTGCCGGTTGTCGTACCGGGGCGCGCGCAGCAGGAGTTCGTCGGTGCCGTCGGTGAGCAGGTCGACGGCCTCGCCGGGCAGGTGCCCGCCCTTGATCAGCACCCAGGTCGGGCCGTACGACAGCACGGCCGCCGCGGCCCGGCGCAGATCGGCCTCCGACTCGACCCGTACGCCGGTCAGTTGGGCCACCTCGTCGAGGTTCGGGGTGGCGACGGTGGCCAGCGGGAGGAGCCTGGTGCGGACCGAGTCGAGGGCGGAGGCGGCGAGCAGCGGGTCGCCGTGCTTGGAGACGCCGACCGGGTCCACGACCACGGGTGCGTCGGTCCCGGCGAGCAACTCGGCGACCGTCTCGACGACTTCGGCCGAGGAGAGCATCCCGGTCTTGACAGCGTCGACCCCGATGTCGTCCACCACGCTCCGGTACTGGGCGCGGACGGCCGCCACCGGCAGCTCCCAGGCACCCTGTACGCCCACGGAGTTCTGCGCGGTCACCGCGGTGAGCACGCTCATGCCGTGCACGCCCAGCGCGAGCATCGTCTTCAGGTCGGCCTGGATCCCGGCCCCGCCACCGGAGTCGGAGCCCGCGACCGTCAGTACGCGCGGCAGGCTCACGACTCGATGTCCCCGAAGTGGTCCCAGCCGCCCTTGCTGGTCCAGGGCGCGCCGTCGACGGTCACCTGGGGCAGCGCGGACGGGTTGAGGACCTCGCCGATGACCTTCCAGCGGGCGGGCAGCTTCACGTCCGGCGGGAAGGTCGCCACGATCGCGTGGTCCTCACCGCCGGTGAGCACCCACTGGATGGGGTCGACGCCGACGGCCTGGCCGATGTCGTTCATCTGGGTCGGGATGTCGATCGCGCCGGAGCGGATGTCGATGCGCACCTTGCTGGCCTCGGCGATGTGCCCGAGGTCGGCGATCAGCCCGTCGCTCACGTCGCACATCGCGGTCGCGCCGAGGGCGGCGGCGGCCGGACCCGCGTGGTACGGCGGCTCGGGACGGCGGTGCGCCTCCACGAACGCCCGCGGCGAGCGGAAACCGCGGGAGAGCACCGCGTAGCCGGCCGCGGACCAGCCCAGCCAGCCCGTGACGGCGATCAGGTCGCCGGGCTGGGCGCCGGCCCGGGTGACCGGTTCCTGGTTGCGCAGGTCGCCGAGGGCGGTGATCGACACCATGATCGTGTCGCCGCGGACCACGTCGCCGCCGACCACCGAGGCGCCGGCCACCTGGCACTCGTCCCGGATGCCGTCCATCAGCTCGCTGGGCCAGGTCACGGGGAGTTCGGCGGGCACGACCAGGCCGAGCAGCAGGGCGGTCGGCACGGCGCCCATGGCGGCGATGTCCGCGAGGTTCTGCGCGGCCGCCTTGCGGCCCACGTCGTAGGCCGTGGACCAGTCGCGGCGGAAGTGCCGCCCCTCCAGCAGGATGTCGGTGCTCGCCACCACCCGGCGGTCGGGCGCGGCGACCACCGCGGCGTCGTCGCCGGGGCCGACCCGGACCGCCGGAGTGGTGGTGAGACGGGAGGTGAGCTCCCTGATGAGCCCGAACTCCCCCAGCTCACCAACAGTGCCCTTCATTGCCCTTACGCCCCTTCTCTGCCTTGCCGTGCCCGCTCGCGCGTCATCGTCGTCCTGGATACGGTCGAGGTGACCGTCAACTTCTGTCGTGCCTGCACCCTGGCGCGCAAGCCCTGTCCTCGCAGGTCTCCCCGCGGTGAGCGGCGACGCGATACCGTGGCCGTTCCTTTTCCCCACATGATCCTCGTGGCCGCCCTGGAGGTTCCGTGGTACAGGCGTACATCCTGATCCAGACGGAGGTCGGCAAAGCGTCGACCGTCGCCGAGATCATCAGCAAGATCCCTGGAGTCATCCAGGCCGAGGATGTGACAGGACCGTACGACGTCATCGTGCGCGCGCAAGCGGAGACCGTCGACGAACTCGGCCGGCTGGTGGTCGCGAGAGTCCAGCAAGTGGACGGCATCACGCGCACCCTGACCTGCCCGGTGGTCCATCTGTAGCCCCCGTCTACCCTTGGCCGGTGAACTTCTTCCGTCACCGGCCATTCGGCCTGCCCGCGCTCGCCGCGCTGATGATCGCGGCAGCGGGCTGCTCATCAGCGGACGACGCCCCGTCGGCGGCGGTTCCCAGTCCTGGCGGGGCGGTTGCGACGCTCTGCGATCGCCTTGACCGGGTGCTTCCGGCGAAGGTCGACAAGCTGGGCCGACGGGATCCCGAACCGGCCTCCCCGCTGACCGCCGGTTGGGGCGGCGACCCGGCGATCATACTGCGCTGCGGTGTCGAGCGGCCTGCCAAGATGGCTGACGCCGAGGCCGACGGGGTCGAGGTGAACGGGGTCGGGTGGCTGCTGGAACAGGAGTCCGACAAATCGTTTCGGTTCACCACGACGTTGCGGAAGGCGTATGTCGAGGTGACGATTCCCGCGGGGCGGACCGGGGATGGCATGGCGCCGCTGGTGAGCTTGGCGCCTGCCATCAGGAAGGCGATTCCGGAGGGGATCGCCGACTGAGCGGGCAGCGCCCCGTAAGGGGCGCGGGGAACTGCGCGACCAGCCGCGACGGCGCCGCGGCGGGGCGACGACATGACGGGGCACTTCCGGCGGAGCGCCGTGGCACGGCGGGTGATCCGTCGGGTGCGGGATGTGCGTGGTTGCTCGCGCAGTTCCCCGCGCCCCTTTCGGGGCGCTTCAGCTCGGGGCGTTTTCTAGCGGAGCCCTGTTGAACGGTTCAGGGCGGCCTGGATCAGGCGGTCGATCAGCTCCGGGTAGGGGACGCCGGTCGCCTGCCACATCTGGGGGTACATCGAGATCGGGGTGAAGCCCGGCATCGTGTTGATCTCGTTGATGACGAAGCGGCCGTCCTCCGCGAGGAAGAAGTCGGCACGGACCAGGCCCTCGCAGGAGGCGGCCTCGAAGGCGTCCACCGCGAGCCCGCGGACCTCGGCGGTCTCCTCGGGGGTGAGGGGGGCCGGGACGATGCCGGGGGTGGAGTCGATGTACTTGGCCTCGAAGTCGTAGTACGCGTGCTCCGAGGGCGGCGGGATCTCCGCCGGGACCGAGGCCCGCGGCCCGTCCTCGAACTCCAGGACGCCGACCTCGATCTCGCGGCCGCGGACGGCCGCCTCGATCAGGATCTTCGGGTCGTGGGACTGGGCCTCGGCGATCGCCTCGTCCAGGCCGGAGAGGCCGTCGACCTTGGTGATGCCGATCGACGAACCCGCGCGGGCGGGCTTCACGAACAGCGGCCAGCCGTGCTCGCCGGCGAAGTCGACGATCTTCTTGCGGGCGGCGGACTCGTCCTGCTGCCACTCGCGGGGCCGGATCACCAGGTACGGGCCGACGGCGAGCCCGAAGGAGGCGAACACCCGCTTCATGTACTCCTTGTCCTGGCCGACGGCCGAGGCGAGCACGCCCGAGCCGACGTACGGGACGCCCGACAGCTCCAGGAGTCCCTGCAGGGTGCCGTCCTCGCCGTACGGGCCGTGCAGCATCGGGAAGACCACGTCGACCTCGCCGAGCGCCTTGGGCACCGAGCCGGGCTCGGTGTAGACGACCTCGCGGTCGGCCGGGTCGACGGAGAGCACCACGCCGCCCTCGGCGGACTCCGCGAGGTCGGCGACCTCGGGGGTACGGCGTTCGGTGATCGCCATGCGCTCGGGTTCGTCGGCCGTGAGCACCCAGCGGCCTTCCCGGGTGATGCCGATCGGCAGGACGTCGTACCTGGTCCGGTCGATGGCGCTCAGCACGGCTCCGGCGGTGACCATGGAGATCCCGTGCTCGGAGCTGCGGCCGCCGAAGACGACGGCCACGCGCGGCTTGCGAGCGGGCTGCTCAGGGCTCTGGGGGAGGTTCTCGGTGCTCATATCGCGTTGAGAGTACCCGGTGGTAGGGCCCCGAGACAGCGACGGCAGGACGGGTTCGCTCAGCGTCGCTCGGGCTTCGCGCTGCGCGACATCAGCTCCTTGAGGGCGACCACCGGGGGCTTGCCCTCGTGCACGATGTCGACGACCGTCTCGGTGATCGGCATCTCCACACCGTGCCGGCGGGCCAGATCGGCCACCGACTCGCAGGACTTGACGCCCTCGGCGGTCTGCCGGGTGACCGCGATGGTCTCCGCCAGGGTCATGCCCTTGCCGAGGTTGGTGCCGAAGGTGTGGTTGCGGGAGAGCGGGGAGGAGCAGGTGGCCACCAGGTCGCCGAGCCCGGCGAGTCCCGAGAAGGTCAGCGGGTCGGCGCCGAGGGCGAGGCCGAGCCGCGCGGTCTCCGCGAGACCGCGGGTGATGAGGGAGCCCTTGGCGTTGTCGCCGAGCCCCATGCCGTCGGCGATGCCCACGGCGAGGCCGATCACGTTCTTCACCGCGCCGCCCAGCTCGCAGCCGACGACGTCGGTCTCGGTGTACGGCCGGAAGTACGGCGTGTGGCAGGCCGCCTGCAGCCGCCGGGCGACCGTCTCGTCGGTGCAGGCGACCACGGCGGCGGCCGGCATCCGGGCCGCGATCTCCCGGGCGAGGTTGGGTCCGGTGACGACGGCGACGCGGTCCGCGCCGACCTTGGTGACGTCCTCGATGACCTCGCTCATCCGCATGGCGGTGCCGAGTTCGACCCCCTTCATCAGGGAGACGAGGACCGTCCCGGGCGCGAGCAGCGGCGTCCATTCGGCGAGGTTGGCCCGCATGGTCTGGGACGGCACCGACAGGAACGTGAAGTCGGCGCCGGCTGCCGCCTCGGCGGGGTCGGTGGTGGCCCGCAGGTTCCCGGGGAGTTCCACACCCGGCAGGTAGTCGGGGTTGGTACGGCCGGAGTTGACAGCCTCCGCCACCTCCGGGCGCCGCGCCCACAGGGTCACCTCGCACCCGGCGTCGGCGAGCACCATCCCGAAGGCCGTACCCCACGAACCCGCGCTGAAGACCGCCGCCTTGGCAGGCATGCTCACTTGCCGCTCTCCTCTTCCAGACCACTCTGGGCACGCGTGCGGCGCCGCTGCTCGATCCGCACCTGGCGTGGATCGTAGGGGGTCTCGGGAGCCTTCTCGCCGCGGATCTCCTCCAGCTGGCGGGTGACGGCCGCCATGATGACCTCGGTCGCCTCCTTGAGGACGTCCTGGGTCATCTCCCTGCCGTAGAAGCGGGTGAGGTCGACGGGCGGTCCGGCGAGGACGTGGTGCGTCTTGCGCGGCAGCAGGTTGGGCTTCTTCGCGTACGGCGGGAGGAGTTCGTTGGCGCCCCACTGGGCGACCGGGATCACCGGGCACTTGGTCTGCAGGGCGACCCTGGCGGCACCGGTCTTGGCGGCCATGGGCCACTGGTCCGGGTCGCGGGTGATCGTTCCCTCAGGGTAGAAGGCGACGCACTCGCCGCGCTCCACGGCGTCGATCGCGGCCCGGAAGGCGCTGAGCGCGTCGGTGGACTCGCGGTAGACGGGGATCTGGCCGGTGCCTCGCATCGCGGCGCCGACGAATCCCTTCTTGAAAAGCCCGCTCTTCGCGAGGAATCGCGGAACACGGCCGGTGTTGTACTGATAGTGGGCGTAGGCGAAGGGGTCGATGTGGGAATTGTGGTTCACCGCGGTGATAAAACCGCCCTCGGCCGGAATGTTCTCCATTCCACGCCAGTCCCGCTTGATCAGAACCACCAGCGGAGGTTTGCAGAGCACCGCAGCGAAGCGGTACCAGAAGCCGATTCTCCGGCGGGGCACGCGGACACCTTCCTCTAGGACTTCTTCCCGGCCTGGGATCGGGAAGAAGTGTGGCCCCGGCCCGCCGGCCTGTCGAGAACACCGTACGCCTCGGTGTCGCGGCCACCCCGTGGGCCCGGGTGACAATGAGGCAACAAGGGAGGGACGGTACGACTGTGCAGTGGACCCTGGTCATCCCGCTCAAGCCGCTGGCCCGTGCCAAGAGCAGGCTCGCGGACACCGCATCGGACGGCGTGCGCCCGTCACTGGCCCTCGCCTTCGCCCAGGACACGGTGGCGGCCGCCCTGGCCTGCCAGTCGGTGAAGGATGTGGCGGTCGTCACGGACGACACGCTGGCCGGGCGGGAGCTGTCGGCACTGGGCGCGCGGATCGTCCCGGACACGCCGGGCGGCGGTCTGAACGCGGCGCTGCGGCACGGGGCGGCGGCGGTCCGGGCATCGCGTCCGGAAAGCCCCGTGGCGGCCCTGAACGCCGATCTCCCGGCCGTCCGCCCGCTGGAATTGGCCCGGGTTCTCGACGCGGCCGCGGAATTCCCGCGCGCTTTTCTCCCGGACGCCGCGGCAATCGGCACCACCCTGCTGGCGGCGGCTCCCGGCCGGGAATTGGCGCCCGCGTTCGGCCCGGATTCCCGCGCCCGGCACGCCGCCTCGGGCGCCGCGGAACTGCGTCTGGTGGGCGTGGACTCGGTACGCCAGGACGTGGACACCGGCGCCGACCTGCGCGCGGCCCTCGCCCTGGGCGTGGGCCCCCGCACGGCCGCGGTGGCCGCCCGCCTGCTGATCCCGGACCAGTAGGCTGCGCTCATGCAGGCGACCGCATACACGTACGACCCGGAGACCCACAGCGGCCAGGTGCTCCTGGACGACGGCACCCCGGTGCCGTTCGACGGCCCGGCCTTCGAGGCGGGCGGCCTGCGGCTGCTCAGGCCTGGTCAGCGGGTACGGATCGAGACCGAGGGGTCGGGCGAAGATCTTCGCGTGACCCTGGTGACCCTGCAAACGTTCTGAAGCGCAAGCGCCCCGCACGGGGCGCGGGACTGTATTCGATGTGCGGCTCCGCCGCGTGGGCGCGACCAGCCCCACCGGGCCGAACCCGAAACACAACGCAACTCTGTCGCCGAACACACCGCGGGCCGGACTCCCCAAGGGAATCCGGCCCGTCGCGTGAGTGTCCCCGAGCCCCGCTCGCCTAGCGGGCTGCGGCCTTCTTGGCGACAGCCTTGCGCGCCGTCGACTTCTTGGCCGGCGCCTTCTTGGCGGTGACCTTCTTGGCCGGAGCCTTCTTCGCGGCCGCCTTCTTCGCGGTCGCCGTGGTCTTCTTGGCGGTGGTCTTCTTCGCCGTCGCCGTGGTCTTCTTCGCGGCAGCGGCGGTGGTCTTCTTGGCCACCGTCTTCTTCGCGGTGGTCTTCTTCGCCGCCGCCGTCGCCTTCTTGGCGGTGGTGGTCTTCTTCGCCGCAGCCTTCTTGACCGTTGCCGAAGCGCCGCCGGTCAGGCTGCCCTTGGGCGCCTTCTTGACCGCGACCTCACCGCCGCGCGGGAGCTTCTTGGAGCCGCTCACCAGGTCCTTGAAGCCCTGACCGGCACGGAAGCGCGGCACGGAGGTCTTCTTGACCCGAACCCGCTCGCCCGTCTGAGGGTTGCGGGCGTAACGGGCGGGGCGGTCCACCTTCTCGAAGGACCCGAAGCCGGTGACCGAGACCCGCTCACCCGCGACGACCGCGCGGACGATGGCGTCCAGGACATGGTCGACAGCCTCGGCGGCCTGCTGGCGGCCGCCCATCTTGTCGGCAATCGCTTCTACGAGCTGCGCCTTGTTCACGTCTTCCCCTTCGGAGACATCGCCAGAACGAATGTGTTCAAGCTTTTTCGCACGTTAGGCAGATATATACCGCAAATCAAACACGAAACGGGCTTATCACCCTTGTGCCGCAACCGACTCGGCCGCTCGTACGGTCCGGTCAGCGGTCCTCTTCGGGGATTCGACCCGCATCGAGGTCCGCGTTGAACCGTTCGAGCCGCCTCGCCGCGTCGGCCACGTCGTGTTTGGCCGCGGCCGTAATGACCAGCAGCTTCCGGGTCAGCGCCATCCGTACGCCCTCCGGGACTTGCAGTGCGCGCACTTTTGTGTGCGCTTCCTTGAGTTGGTCCGCGACCGCCGCATAGAGCTGGAGTTGGCCGTCGTGTTCCATGCACAGATTGTGCCATCTGGGGCGAGTTGTCGCCTGCGCAGGGTGCAACTGGCGCCTCGAATGGCCTTCGGGGCACTTGCGGAAGCCGCGGACACAGCACTCACGTACCCCGACAACATCCGCCCTAACGTGGGAAGTTGGCAAGACCTGCGACAACGCGAGCGCCCGTTCGGGTGCAGACATGGCTGTACCCCCAATCGTGGCGATCGGGGGTACAGGCGGGGTGTTCCGGTGGCTGAAACCAGCCGTATTCAGATGTGGCGGTTCCCGCCGAAGCGGGCCCCGGGTCAGACCTGGAGCGTCCGCGGCTTGTACGACGGCCGCTTGGCCTCGTAGGCGGCGATGTCGGCCTCGTTCCGGAGGGTGATGGAGATGTCGTCCAGACCGTTCAGCAGCCGCCAGCGGGAGTTCTCGTCCAGCTCGAAGGAGGCGGTGACGCCCTCGGCGCGCACCTCCCGGGCCTCCAGGTCGACGGTGATCTCGGCCTGCGGGTCCTTCTCGGTGAGCTCCTGCAGCGCCTCCACGATCTTCTGGTCCAGGACCACCGTGAGCAGGCCGTTCTTCAGCGAGTTGCCCCGGAAGATGTCGGCGAAGCGGGAGGAGATCACGGTCTTGAAGCCGTAGTTCTGCAGCGCCCAGACGGCGTGCTCACGGGAGGAGCCGGTGCCGAAGTCGGGGCCGGCGACCAGCACCGTGGCGCCCTGCCGCTCGGGGCGGTTGAGGATGAATTCCTCGTCCTTGCGCCAGGCCTCGAAGAGCCCGTCCTCGAAGCCGTCCCTGGTGACCTTCTTGAGCCAGTGAGCAGGGATGATCTGGTCGGTGTCGACGTTGGAGCGGCGCAGCGGGACGGCCCGGCCGGTGTGCGTGGTGAATGCTTCCATGGCTGATCAGACTCCAGCGGGCGTACGAGCGTCGGACAGGTCGGCCGGGGAGGCCAGGTGGCCCAGGACGGCGGTTGCGGCCGCGACCTGCGGCGACACCAGGTGGGTACGGCCGCCCTTGCCCTGCCGCCCCTCGAAGTTGCGGTTGGAGGTGGACGCGGAGCGCTCGCCGGGGGCCAGCTGGTCGGGGTTCATGCCGAGGCACATCGAGCAGCCCGCGTGCCGCCATTCGGCGCCGGCGTCCTTGAAGACGACGTCCAGGCCCTCGGAGACGGCCTGCAGCCCGACCCGCGCGGAGCCGGGGACGACCAGCATCCGTACGCCGTCGGCGACTTTGCGGTCCTTGAGGATCTCGGCGGCGGCGCGCAGGTCCTCGATCCGGCCGTTGGTGCAGGAGCCTACGAAGACGGTGTCCACGTTGATCGAGCGCAGCGACTGGCCGGCCTCCAACCCCATGTACTCCAGGGCCTTTTCGGCGGCGAGGCGTTCCGAAGCGTCTTCGTACGAAGCCGGGTCGGGGACGTCCGCCGAAAGCGGCGCACCCTGCCCCGGGTTGGTGCCCCAGGTGACGAACGGGGAGAGCGCGGCGGCGTCGATGTGCACCTCGGCGTCGAATTCGGCGTCCGCGTCGGTCTTCAGGGTCTTCCAGTACGCGACGGCGGCGTCCCAGTCCTCGCCCTCGGGCGCGTGGGCGCGGCCCTTGAGGTAGGCGAAGGTGGTCTCGTCGGGGGCGATCATGCCCGCGCGGGCGCCGGCCTCGATCGACATGTTGCAGATGGTCATCCGGGCCTCCATCGAGAGCTTCTCGATGGCGGAGCCGCGGTACTCCAGGATGTAGCCCTGGCCGCCGCCGGTACCGATCTTGGCGATGATCGCCAGGATCAGGTCCTTGGCGGTGACGCCCTCGGGCAGCTCGCCGTCGACCGTGATGGCCATGGTCCTGGGGCGGGCCAGCGGCAGCGTCTGGGTGGCCAGCACGTGCTCCACCTGGGAGGTGCCGATGCCGAACGCGAGCGCGCCGAACGCACCGTGCGTGGAGGTGTGCGAGTCGCCGCAGACCACGGTCGTGCCCGGCTGGGTCAGGCCCAGCTGGGGGCCGACGACGTGCACGACGCCCTGCTCGACGTCGCCCAGCGGGTGCAGGCGCACCCCGAACTCGGCGCAGTTCTTGCGCAGCGTCTCCAGCTGGGCGCGGGAGACCGGGTCCGCGATGGGCTTGTCGATGTCGAGGGTCGGGGTGTTGTGGTCCTCGGTCGCGATGGTGAGGTCGAGGCGGCGCACCTGGCGGCCGTTCTGGCGCAGCCCGTCGAAGGCCTGCGGGCTGGTCACCTCGTGCAGCAGGTGCAGATCGATGAAGAGGAGGTCGGGCTCGCCCTCGGCGCGCCGGACGACGTGGTCGTCCCAGACCTTCTCCGCGAGTGTCCTACCCATCGCTTTCCCTCCGGCCGGCAAGCGTGCACCGGCCCAACTAGAGATCTTGAGGAGGCGGCTGCCCGTGTTCCGGGCCCCTGAAGTCGTGGTTCCGGGCGTCCGCCGCCGGGCCCGTTGGTCTGCGGGCCACCGTGTGATTCCAGGGTGGCGCGTTCCACGGAAAATTGAACTTGCGTTTCACAGAGTGAGACGTGAGTATCGTTGCATGGACAACAGTAGCGGCGTCGGCGTGCTGGACAAGGCGGCCCTTGTCCTGAGCGCCCTGGAGTCCGGTCCGGCCACCCTCGCGGGTCTGGTCGGGGCCACCGGACTGGCACGACCCACGGCCCACCGGCTGGCCGTGGCCCTGGAACACCACCGCATGGTGGCACGCGACATGCAGGGCCGTTTCATTCTCGGCCCGCGACTCGCGGAACTGGCCGCGGCGGCCGGCGAGGACCGCCTGCTCGCGACGGCGGGCCCGGTGCTGACGCACCTCCGTGACATCACCGGAGAGAGCGCGCAGCTCTATCGCCGCCAGGGCGACATGCGGATCTGCGTGGCCGCCGCGGAACGCCTGTCCGGACTCCGGGACACGGTGCCGGTCGGCTCGACGCTGACCATGAAGGCCGGTTCCTCGGCGCAGATCCTGATGGCCTGGGAGGAGCCGGAGCGGCTGCACCGCGGCCTGCAGGGTGCCCGCTTCACGGCGACGGCCCTGTCGGGGGTGCGCCGCCGCGGCTGGGCCCAGTCCATCGGCGAGCGGGAGCCGGGCGTCGCGTCGGTGTCGGCGCCGGTGCGCGGCCCCTCCAACCGCGTGGTGGCCGCCGTCTCCGTCTCCGGCCCCATCGAGCGCCTGACCCGCCACCCCGGCCGCATGCACGCCCAGGCCGTCATCGACGCGGCGGCCCGCCTCTCCGAGGCCCTGCGCCGCACAGGCTGACACCCCGCAGGGAGAGCCCGGCCTCAACGCCGCGGCAGGCCTCTCCCTACGCGAGTGCAGTGCCCCGTAAGGGGCGCGGGGAACTGCGCGACCAGCCACGCGCGACCCACGCCCGCCCAGCGACCGAAGCCCCCACGGCGCAGTCACTGCCACCACCGACCGCACCCGTCCGTGACACCGTCGCGACTTGTCGCGCAGTTCCCCGCGCCCCTGGCGGGGTGCTGCACTCAAGCCGATCGACAGGCGAAGCGGCTCCTCGCACAGCCACCGGCCGTCAGCCGGGCGGGCCGCCGTCGTGGCTGGTCGCGCAGTTCCCCGCGCCCCTTACGGGGCGCTCCGGTGAGCGAACCGGTCCTTCGCGTACCGGCCCCGTTGCTCCACCGGGACCACCCCGCTCGCCGCGCCCAGGCCGAACTCCGGCATGTCGAAGTAGATCGACTCGTACGAGCCCTCGGGGGCGACGTAGGTCTCGTGCCAGAGGCCCACGTGTGCGTGCAGCTTGCCCGCCTTCTCCTTGCGGTTCACGGCGCCCCACACCTTGTGATGGAGCAGGCCCACCTCGCTCGCGTACGCGTACAGCTTCTCCTTGGACTCCCAGTACTGGACGACGTAGTACGTGCGCGGCGAGGCCGTCAGCAGGATGCGGCCGAGCAGTCCCCGGCCGGGGTCCCGCGCCAACTCGGCCAGCATGCGGAACATCGCCACCATGACCGGGAGCCACTGGTGGACCGCCCAGAAGTGGTTGATGCGCATCCCGATGAGCAGGACCACCGCGTCGCCCTCGCGGGCTGCGGTCGTACGGCCCGGAATCGGTTTGGCGGACATGGAGACCATGTGGAACGACACCCCCGGAGCCTTGTCGGATAGCGACACTATCCTTTTGTGAATGCTTGGATAGTGGCACTTACCAAGGAGGCGCGCAAGACATGCGGCTTGCCCGGTTGAGCGAGCGCAGCGGGGTGTCCGCCGCGACGATCAAGTACTACCTGCGCGAGGGGCTGTTGCCGCCCGGCCGCCAGGTCAACGCCACGACCTCCGAGTACGGCGAGGAGCATCTGCGGCGGCTGCGGCTGGTGCGGGCGATGATCCAGGTGGGACGAGTCCCCGTGGCGACGGTCCGCGAGGTGCTCCGGCATGTCGACGACGACTCACTGGGCCGCACGATCCGGGTGGGCGCCGCACTGTGGGCGCTGCCGCAGCTGCCGGAGCCGGACGAGGACGACGAGTACGTGCGGGGCGCGCACCGGGAGGCCGACGCCCTGCTGGACGCCCTCGGCTGGGACAACGCCAGGCAGCTGACGACGATCTCGCCGGCGTACCGGCAGCTGGTGGTCGCGCTGGCCGCGTTCCGCCGGCTCGGCTACGACTGGGGCGCCGAACTCCTCGTACCCCACGCGAAGTTGATGTACCAGGCGGCCGTCGCCGACCTGGACTTCCTGGAGACGCGCCCGTCGGAGGAGGAGAAGGTGGAGGCCGCGGTCGCCAGCGCGGTGCTGGTGGAGCCGATGCTCCAGGCGCTGCACCGGCTGGCCCAGGAGGAGGAGTCGGCCCGGCGCTACGGCTTCGAGTAGGGCGCCGTACACAGCCGTACACACGGACAGAAGGCCCCCCGCCGAAGCGGAGGGCCTTCCTCGCGTACCCCCGACCGGATTCGAACCGGCGCTACCGCCTTGAGAGGGCGGCGTGCTAGGCCGCTACACAACGGGGGCGTGGATCTTACGCGCGTTTGATGTACAACGCCGCAGATCCGAGCTGGTCTACCTGGACTCGAACCAAGACTAACTGAACCAGAATCAGTCGTGCTGCCAATTACACCATAGACCAATGATGGTTTAGACCAGTTCGTACCCCCGACCGGATTCGAACCGGCGCTACCGCCTTGAGAGGGCGGCGTGCTAGGCCGCTACACAACGGGGGCCCTAGCGATCATCCGTGGAAGATCTCCGTACCCCCGACCGGATTCGAACCGGCGCTACTGCCTTGAGAGGGCAGCGTGCTAGGCCGCTACACAACGGGGGCTTTGCAGATGAGCTCTGCGAGCTGGCCTACCTGGACTCGAACCAAGACTAACTGAACCAGAATCAGTCGTGCTGCCAATTACACCATAGGCCACTGGAACGCAAGCCCCTGAGGGGATCTTGTTCTAGTTTTGCGCCCTCGGTTCCGGCCTTTCGGCCCGCTCCCCGGCGGCGCAGGAAGAACATTACCTGAAGGTGGACGGGGCTCCAAAACGGGTATCGGCGCGGAGGATCGCGGGCAGTTCGGCGAGGGAGGAGATCCGGTGCGGGCCGCCGGGGGCGTCCGCCCTGGTGGCCGGGCCGGCGGACGGTCCGTGGCGGTCGATCCACACCGACAGCAGCCCGGCGCCGGCGGCGCCGCGCCCGTCGATCTCCGGGTGGTCACCGACGTACGCGACCTCGTGCGGGGCGAGTTCCAGGGCCTCGCAGGCCGCCAGGAAGGCACCGGCGGCGGGCTTGGAGACGCCCAGTTCGGCGGCGCAGAGGACGGCCTCGAAACGGTCGTGCACCCCGAGCGTGCGCAGCTTGCGGTCCTGGACGTGCAGGCTGGAGTTGGACAGCACGGCGTGCCGGTAGCCGGCCGCGAGCGCGTCCAGGGCGGGCAGGACGTCCGGGAAGAGGGCCCAGACGGACTCGTAGTGCGTCAGGTAGCGGCGGAACCAGTCGTCGGCCTGCGGGTCGGTCAGCTCCGCGCCGAGGAAGACCCGCACCCGGTCGCGGCGCTGGTCCTCGAAGGAGACCTCGCCCGCCGAGAACCGCGCCCACTGCCGGTCGGTGATCTCCCGCCACCGCACCAGCGCCGCCTCCGCGCTCTCCCGTCCGGCGAGCAGCCCCTCCGCCGCCAGATGCGCCCGCATCCCCTCGCGGTCGGCACTCGTGTAGTCGAAGAGGGTGTCGTCGACGTCCCACACCACGGCTCTGATCACCCTCCCAGACTGGCACACCGGGGGCATGAGCGAGTACCGGTTCCCGTTCACCGCCGAGGCCCGTGCGGACGCGGGGTGGGCCGACGCGTGAGGGGCGGTACCCGGGAGGCCCGGGTACCGCCCCTCACGCGTGTCGCGGTGTTACGCGGTCAGCTTCGCCAGCGCCGCGTCGATCCTCGCCAGCGTCTTCTCCTTGCCCAGGACCTCCAGGGACTCGAAGAGCGGCAGGCCGACCGTACGGCCGGTGACGGCGACGCGGACCGGGGCCTGGGCCTTGCCGAGTTTGAGGCCGTGGGCCTCGCCGGCGGCCAGGACGGCCTCCTTCAGGGAGTCGGGGGAGGTCCAGTCGGCCGACTCCAGCTTCTCGCGGGCCGTGGCGAGGAGGGCGTCGCTGCCCTCCTTCATCGCCTTGGTCCAGGACGCCTCGTCCTCGACCGGCTCCGCCAGGAACAGGAAGTCGACGTTCTCGGTGATCTCCGAGAGCACCTTCAGCCGGGTCTGGGCGTGCGGGGCGACCGCCTGCCACTTCGCCTCGTCGAAGTCCTCCGGGGCCCAGGGCGCGAAGGGCGCCTTCAGCCAGGGGGCGCAGCGCTCCGTGAAGTCCTTCACGTCCAGCATGCGGATGTGGTCGGCGTTGATCGCCTCGCACTTCTTCAGGTCGAAGCGGGCCGGGTTGGGGTTCACGTCGGAGATGTCGAAGGCCGCGACCATCTCCTGGACCGAGAAGATGTCCTGGTCCGCGGAGAGCGACCAGCCCAGCAGGGACAGGTAGTTGAGCAGGCCCTCGGGCAGGAAGCCGCGCTCGCGGTAGAGGTTCAGGGAGGCCTGCGGGTCGCGCTTCGACAGCTTCTTGTTGCCCTCGCCCATGACGTAGGGGAGGTGGCCGAAGGCCGGGATCTGCCGGGCGATGCCGAGGTCGATCAGCGCCTTGTAGAGCGCGATCTGGCGGGGGGTGGAGGAGAGCAGGTCCTCGCCCCGCAGGACGTGGGTGATCTCCATCAGGGCGTCGTCGACCGGGTTGACCAGCGTGTACAGCGGGGCGCCGTTGGCGCGGACGATGCCGTAGTCCGGGACGTTCTCCGGGGTGAAGGTCAGCTCGCCGCGCACCAGGTCGGTGAAGGTGATCGTCTCGTCGGGCATCCGGAAGCGGACGATGGGCGTGCGGCCCTGGGCCTGGTACTCCGCCACCTGCTCCCCGGTCAGGTCGCGGCAGTGGCCGTCGTAGCCGGACGGCTTGCCGGCGGCGCGGGCGGCCTCGCGGCGGCTGTCCAGCTCCTCCTGGGAGCAGTAGCAGTGGTAGGCGTGGCCGGCGTCGAGGAGCCTGGCCGCGACGTCGGCGTAGAGGTCCATGCGCTGCGACTGCCGGTACGGCGCGTGCGGGCCGCCGATCTCCGGGCCCTCGTCCCAGTCGAAGCCCAGCCAGCGCATCGCGTCGAGCAGCTGGGTGTACGACTCCTCGGAGTCGCGGGCCGCGTCGGTGTCCTCGATGCGGAAGACCAGCGTGCCCTGGTGGTGCCGGGCGAACGCCCAGTTGAACAAGGCGGTGCGGACCAGGCCCACGTGGGGGTTACCGGTGGGGGACGGACAGAAACGAACGCGAACGGGAGTGCCGGGTGCGCTAGCCACGCTTGACAACCTTGTTGGTGAGAGTGCCGATGCCTTCGATGGTGACGGCGACCTCGTCGCCGACGCTGAGGGGGCCGACCCCTGCCGGGGTGCCGGTGAGGATGACGTCGCCGGGGAGCAGCGTCATGGCCTCGGTGATGTTGACGATCAGGTCCGCGATGGAGTGGATCATCTCGCTCGTACGGCCGAGCTGGCGCTGTTCGCCGTTGACCGTGAGCTGGATCGTCAGGTCGGACGCGGTGGCGAGGTCCAGGTCCGTCTCCACCCAGGGGCCCAGCGGGCAGGCGGTGTCGAAGCCCTTGGCACGGGCCCACTGCTTCTCGCGCCGCTGCACGTCGCGGGCGGTGACGTCGTTGGCGCAGGTGTAGCCGAGGATGACCTCGGCCGCGCGCTCGCGCGGGACCTCGCGGCACATGCGGCCGATGACCACGGCCAGTTCGGCCTCGTGGTGGAGGTCCTGGGAGAAGGAGGGGTACTGGATGTCGTCGCCGGGGCCGATCACCGAGGTGGACGGCTTGAAGAAGGCGAACGGGACCTCCGGGACCTCGTTGCTCAGCTCCTGCGCGTGCTCCGCGTAGTTGCGGCCGTAGGCGACGACCTTGTTGGGGAGCACCGGCGGGAGCAGGCGGACCTTGCTCAGCGGGACCTTCGTGCCGGAGAGCTCGAAGTCCGCGAACGGAATGCCCTTGATGATGTCGAGGACGAGTTCGTCCTGCTTGTCGCCCTGGACGGCGCCGAAGGCGACGTTCCCGTCGATGGAGAACCTGGCGATGCGCACGGGATCCTGGCGCCCCTCACTGAACCGGCTGGAGTCTGACGCCCCAGGCTAACGCGGTGAGGGGTGGCCGCCGCGGAATTACCCGGTCACCGGGTGCGTGAGTGATCGGCGGCCGGGTCCCGTACTACTCCGCGACCGAGGTCCCGACCGGGATCTCCATGAGGATCGTGCGCCGGGGGTTGGCGGTCTGGGAGGGGAGATCGAGGGAGTGCTCGGGCAGCTCGGGGGTCTGCAGTTCCTCGGCGTCCTTGAGGTGGGCGAGGGTGGTGCGCCGGGGGTTGGCTATGTTGCGGAACATCATCGTCGTCTTCACGGTTGTACTGGACCCCGTCATGTGTGGGTTGGCAGAGACTTCCCTCTTGTAAAGCGCCAGGCTAAACATCGAATTCCCGGCCGAAGCCGCGAAGAGGCCTTGATCTGCGTGTGAGTTTGCTCACGACCCGAGGGTCAAAGCGGTCATATCCGGCTGACAAGTCACCGCAACGAAACGGACATTGGCGAACTGAACCTGTCATTCCGCTCCTGATCATGGCGACTGGGACACGGTCGGCACACCGGCAACTGACAGGGATACGCCCTTTATGTACGCGATCGGCTTCCACATCTCGTAACGTGTCACTCACACGCTGTCACGGAGGTCACAGCTCGGTCCGCGGCCCTTGTTGGAGATCCGGCACTGTGCTGGAATTCCACGGACCGCCGCAGGATCGAGCCGGCGCGCAGGGGGCGCAACGCAGCGCCGAGTGGCGGCGAGACAGGGGGAGCCAGCGCCGGTCACACTCACGACCAACAGGGTGCGCATTCAGGGCGCTCCCCGTTCAACGCCGACACCGTGTCCTTCCGTTCCCGGAAGGGCGCCTGGTCCAGAGGTTGCGACGCTAGTGCAGGGACGTTTCAAGAGGGATGGCAGCGCTTCGGCGGAGCCGGAGGCGCACGGCGGGACCGACCGCGGTTCCTCGCCCCAGCACGCCCAGAACCCGGGCCCGGCCCCGGCCGGCGGCGGTGACGGCGGTGAGCGCCCCGGGCGCCCCGCCGCGTCGGCGTCTTCGAGCCCCCAGCCGACCGCGGGTCCGACTCCGACGATCAAGCCCGCGCAGGGTTCCCCCAACCCGGGCTCGCGCATAGCCCTGCGCAACTGGCGCATCTCCACGCGCCTGGTCTCGCTGCTCGCCCTCCCCGTGGTGGCGGCGACGACGCTGGGCGCGGTGCGCATCAACGACTCGCTCGACGACATCCAGCAGCTCGACAACATGCAGCTGCTGACGGACATGACCACGCAGGCGACCGAGCTGGCCACCGCGCTCCAGACCGAGCGCGACAAGACCGCCGGTCCGCTGGCGCACGGCGGGTCGGTCTCGAGCGTCGCGGTCAAGGGTTACGAGGACCAGACCGACCGCGCCCGCGAGAACTTCCTCAACGCCTCCGAGTCGATCGACACCGCGAGCAAGAACGGTCAGCTGCAGGGCGTCCGCGACAGCCTCGTCGGTCTGGCCGGCCAGCTGGACGACCTGGCGAAGATCCGCAAGGACGCCTATCAGCAGAAGGAGAACTCGACCCAGACGGTCGAGGCCTACCACCGGCTGATCACCCAGCTGATCGACCTCTCCCAGGACATGGCGCAGGCCTCCAGCAACCCGGAGATGATCCAGCGCACCCGCGCCCTGGCGGCGTTCTCCACCGCCAAGGAGTACGCGTCCGTACAGCGCGCCGTCATCGCCGCGGCCCTGCCCGCCAACGGCACCAGCGCCGGCGACCTCTCCGAGAACGACCGCCTGTACGGCGAGTCCGCCCAGGAGAGCGAGACCTCCGAGCTGACGATCTTCCGGAAGATCTACGCCGGCAACGCGGCCGACCTGCTCAGCCCGATCGACGGCAACAACCCGACGATCGAGGCCGCCGACACCTACGCCAAGCGTGCGCTCGGCGCCCAGAACGGTCTGAACGAGCTCAGCAAGCGCTCGTACCTGGACTGGGTCGACGACAGCTCGACCAAGATCGACCAGATGAAGAAGATCGAGCACACGCTGCTCGAGGACATGGAGCAGAAGGCGCGCGAGCTGCGCAACTCCTCCGAGCAGTCGGCGATCATCTCCGGTGCGCTGATCCTGCTCGTCCTCGGTGTGTCGCTGGTCGGCGCCTTCATCGTGGCCCGCTCCATGATCCGCTCGCTGCGCCGCCTCCAGGAGACCGCCACCAAGGTCGCCCAGGACCGGCTGCCCGAGCTGGTCAAGCAGCTCTCCGAGTCCGACCCGCAGGACGTCGACACGTCCGTGGAGTCGGTCGGTGTGCACTCCCGGGACGAGATCGGCCAGGTGGCCGCGGCCTTCGACGACGTGCACCGCGAGGCGGTCCGCCTCGCCGCCGAGCAGGCCCTGCTGCGGGGCAACGTCAACGCGATGTTCACCAACCTCTCGCGCCGCTCCCAGGGCCTCATCCAGCGTCAGCTCTCGCTCATCTCCGAACTGGAGTCCCGCGAGGCCGACCCGGACCAGCTGTCCTCCCTCTTCAAGCTCGACCACCTCGCGACCCGTATGCGCCGGAACGGTGAAAACCTTCTGGTCCTCGCCGGTGAAGAGCCCGGCCGCCGCTGGACCCGCCCGGTCCCGCTGGTCGACGTGCTCCGCGCCGCCGCGTCCGAGGTGGAGCAGTACGAGCGCATCGAGCTGGCCGCCGTGCCGACCACCGAAGTGGCCGGCCGCGTGGTCAACGACCTCGTGCACCTGCTCGCCGAGCTCCTCGAGAACGCCACCTCGTTCTCCTCCCCGCAGACCAAGGTCAAGGTCACCGGTCACGCGCTGCCCGACGGCCGCGTCCTGATCGAGATCCACGACACCGGCATCGGCCTCTCCCCCGAGGACCTCGCGGCGATCAACGAGCGGCTCGCCTCGCCGCCCACCGTGGACGTCTCGGTCTCCCGCCGCATGGGCCTCTTCGTGGTCGGTCGTCTGTCGCAGCGGCACGGCATCCGCATCCAGCTGCGCCCGTCCGACTCCGGTGGCACGACCGCGCTGGTCATGCTCCCGGTCGACGTCGCCCAGGGCGGCAAGAAGCCCGCTCCCGGCAAGCCCGGTGCCCCGGCCCAGTCCGGCGGCCCGGCGGCCGCGCAGGCCGCGGCCGGTGCGGCCGCCGCCCGTCGCGGAGGCGGCCAGGGCGGCGCCGGTGGTTCGCTCGGCGCGGGCGCCCCGGCCCCGGCGCTCGGCGGCGGTGCCGGTACGGCAGGCGGACGCGGCGGGGCCCTCGGCTCCGGCGCCCCCTCCGGCGGCGGACTGCTCGGCGCCGGTGCGGGTCCGCGCGGTCAGGTCGGTGCCGGCCAGGGTCCCCGGGCCGCGCTGCCCGGCGCGGGCCCCAACGGCGGCCGTCCTCCCGGTGCACAGGGCGGCGGACGCGGCTCGCAGGGCCGGTCGAACGCGGGTGCCGGTGCCTTCGGCAACCAGGACGCGTTCGGCAACCCGCAGGACTCCTTCGGCGGCCAGGACGCCTTCGGCAACCGCACCCCGGTCCCGCCGCAGCGCTCCGCGAACCCCTCCGACCAGGGCCGTCAGCCCCAGCTGCCGCCGCGCGGCGGCCCGCGGGCCGAACTGCCCGGCGCCACCCCGCCGGCGGGCCGGCCCAGCTGGAGCGACGAGAACGCCCAGCCGCCGCTGTCCCGTGCCTCGCTGGACACCCCGCGCGGCCACGACGAGCAGGACCCGACCCACACCGCGCCGATGCCCCGCGTCGACGACCGGCAGGACCTCGGCGCCACCTCGCAGATGCCGGCGATCCCGCAGGCTCCGTCGACCGGCGAGTTCCCGCGCCCGGACTTCAACGCGCCGAACGGCTCGCAGAACACGGGATCGTTCCCGCGGCCGGGGACGACCGGCCCGCAGGACACCGGCTCGTTCCCGCGGCCCGACGTCAACGGCCGCCACGACACCGGCTCGTTCCCGCGGCCGAACGTCAACGGCCAGCAGGACTCCGGCCAGTTCGTGCGCTCCGACGTCTTCGGCACGCCGGCCGCGCCGCAGAACGGCTCCCGTGACACGGGGCAGTTCGCCGCTCCGCAGGCCTACGACAACGGCTCCACCGGCCAGTTCGCCACGCCGTCCTACGACGGCAGCTCCACCGGTCAGCACTCCCTGCCCGGCCGGCAGAACGGCTACCCGGGCAACGGCCAGAACGGCAACGGCCAGTACGGCACGGGCCAGTACGGCACCGGCCAGTACGAGCGTCCGGGGACCAACGGCCGCGGCGTCGACTACGGTGCGCCGCAGCGCCCGCCGGTCCCGCCCGCGCCGCCGGTCCGCCAGGAGCCGGAGGCGCTGCCGCCGGCCACCGGTCCCGGTGACGGTCGTACCCCGCTGTACGACACGCTGGAGACCAACTGGTTCCACGGCGGCCAGCAGGAGCAGCAGCGCCCCCAGAGCAACGGCAACGGCTCGGCGGCCTCGGTCCCGCCGATCCCGCCGGTGCCCGCACAGCCGCCGGCGCCCGCCGCCGCGGCCCCCCAGCGTCCCGCCCAGGCAGCCTGGCGCACCTCCCCGAACGACGACCTCGTCCGGCAGGCGGAGCGCGTACGGCAGCCGGCGGCGGGCGGTGTCACCACCTCCGGTCTGCCGCGCCGGGTCCCCCGGGCGAACCTGGTACCGGGCACGGCACAGCAGCAACAGCACCAAGCGGGTCCGCAGGTCTCGCGTTCGCCTGACGACGTTCGCGGCCGGCTGACCAATCTCCGTCGGGGTATCGCGCAGGGTCGGCAGGCCGGCAGCGGCCCGCAGACCGGCAGCTTCCCGAGCCCCACTCACCAGCAGGAGCGTTAGTTGAGTCCGATGAGCCAGGCGGCACAGAACCTCAACTGGTTGATCACCAACTTCGTGGACAACACCCCAGGTGTGTCCCACACCGTCGTCGTGTCCGCCGACGGCCTCCTTCTGGCGATGTCCGAAGGTTTCCCGCGTGACCGTGCCGACCAGCTGGCGGCCGTCGCGTCCGGGCTCACCTCGCTGACGGCCGGGGCCTCCCGGATCTTCGAGGGCGGCAACGTGGCGCAGACGGTCGTCGAGATGGAACGCGGCTTTCTCTTCCTGATGTCCGTCTCCGACGGCTCGTCCCTCGCGGTCCTGGCCCACCCGGAGTGCGACATCGGTCTCGTCGGCTACGAGATGGCGCTCCTGGTCGACCGCGCGGGCGCGGTGCTCACGCCCGACCTGCGTGCCGAACTGCAAGGCAGTCTGCTCCACTGACAGCCCGGATCCAACCCGCCTCACCAAATCACCGTCCGGCCGCCACAATCCCCCCACCGGCCACGTCCGACGGCTAGCCCGACCGACTTGCTGTCCCGCCCGGAGGAACGATGACCCCGCCCACCGCCTCTCATGATCCGTACGCGGAGCCGTACGGGGACGAGGGCGACCAGCCGCTGGTACGTCCTTACGCGATGACCGGCGGCCGGACCCGGCCGCGCTACCAGCTCGCCATCGAGGCGCTGATCAGCACGACGGCCGACCCGGCAGCGCTCATGGGGCTGCTCCCGGAGCACCAGCGCATCTGCCACCTGTGCCGCGAGGTGAAGTCGGTGGCCGAGGTCTCGGCGCTGCTCGCCATGCCGCTCGGTGTGGCCCGGATCCTGGTGGCCGACCTCGCCGAGGCCGGCCTGGTCGCCATCCACCAGCCGGGCGGCGACGAGAACAACGGCGGCGCTCCTGACGTGACGCTGCTCGAAAGGGTGCTCAGTGGACTTCGCAAGCTCTGACGGAGGTCGGGCCACCACCTCCGCGAAGATCGTGGTGGCGGGCGGCTTCGGCGTCGGCAAGACCACGTTCGTGGGAGCGGTCTCCGAGATCAACCCGCTGCGCACGGAGGCCGTGATGACGTCCGCCTCGGCGGGCATCGACGACCTGACCCATACCGGGGACAAGACCACCACCACGGTGGCCATGGACTTCGGCCGTATCACGCTCGACCAGGACCTGATCCTGTACCTGTTCGGCACGCCCGGTCAGGACCGTTTCTGGTTCATGTGGGACGACCTGGTACGCGGTGCGATCGGCGCGGTGGTGCTCGTGGACACCCGGCGTCTGGCCGACTGCTTTCCGGCCGTCGACTACTTCGAGAACAGCGGTCTGCCGTTCGTCATAGCCCTCAACGGCTTCGACGGACACCAGCCCTACACACCCGAAGAGGTGCGCGAGGCGCTGCAGATCGGACCGGACGCACCGATCATCACGACCGACGCCCGGCACCGCGCCGACGCGAAGAGCGCGCTGATCACGCTGGTCGAGCACGCCCTCATGGCGCGCCTGCGGTAGCGCCGCCGCCGTACTCAAGTCCGTCATCGAGTACGGCAGTTGTCGTATGGAAACCGGAGCCGACTGTGGCCTTTGACACGGTCGGCTCCGGTGTTCATAACGTTTCGGCAGAGGAATCCAGTGGTATCGCCACGCGTCGCGGTCGTGCGGTGCCGCTGCGCTCACAATGGCCCCGCCTTTTGGCGGGGCTCGCTCTTTATGACCGTTTTATCTGGGGCTTACATCCGTGCGCTCTGCCCCAATGGACTGTTTGGAAGTGCACCGGCCCCCGTGCTGGAATGCCTGAACTGCCCATTAGTCAAAGACGTACTGAGTAGTGGTCTGAGACACACCGGGCTCTGAGAGACTGCGGCACGACGACAGGTGCCCGCCGCCGAGAGGTTGTTGGTCGAGTGAGGCGAAGCAAGAACGGTCCCGAGCCGTCGGCACGGGGCAACTTCACCCCGCCGCCGCGCGCTGCGGCGCCCACCCCTGTGCCAGCCGCGGAACCACCGGCCGCGCCCGCGAAGAGCGGCGGCCGTTTCTCCCCGCGCAACTGGCGAGTGCCGACCAGGCTGAACGCGATCCTGCTCATACCCGTGGCCGTCGGCCTGGTGATGGGCGGCTTCCAGGTGAAGAGCTCCATCGACACCTGGCAGGACGCCCGCGACGCGGAGAACACCGCGCGCCTGGTCCGCGCCGCCCTGACCTACGCCGACGCCCTCTACAACGAGCGTGACGTCAGCGCGGCACCGCTGCTCCTGAACAAGGACAAGGCGACGGTCACCCAGGCGCGCGCCGCGACCGACAAGGCCGCCGACGCCTTCGACGCGGCCGCGCAGAACATGCCGCAGAAGCCGGGCCTGGAGCGCCGCCTGAAGCTGTTCCGCGAGGCCGAGCCGCAGCTCACGAACCTGCGCGCCGCCTCGTACACCAGCAAGCTCTCCGGCGTGCAGACCGAAGAGGGCTACGTCGGGGTCGCCCACCCGCTGATGGAGTTCGCCAACGAACTCGGTCTGGGCACCGGAAACATCACCTCCTACGGCCGTACCGTCTACGCCATCTCGCTCACCAAGGCGGCCCTGTCGCTGGAGCGGTCGATCGGCATGCACCTGCTGGTCAAGCCCGGCCCGGACGCCGGCAACCTGGCCAGCCAGCGGGTCGCCCTCTCCTCGTACGCCTACCTGGAGGGCATCGCCGTCGAGGAGTACATCGGCGGTGGCACCGAGGCGGACGCGCAGAAGCTGACCGACCTCGAGAAGAAGATCAAGACGGACGGCGCGGCACTGGCCCAGCAGGCCAAGGCCAAGGACCCGAACTACGTGGCCCCGCCGTCCAAGGACAACGCGATGGTCAACGCGCTGGCGACGCTGCCGAACACCGACACCAGCACCCGCCAGGCGCTGGCCGCCCAGGGCGTCACCGCCGAGAACTGGTGGACGGTCAACACCCTCAAGTACCAGGCCTACCGCACGATCGAGTCGGACATGGCCGACAAGGCGGTGAGCGAGGCCTCCGGCATCGCCGACGACGCCAAGACCTCCGCGTTCATCACCGGTGCCGCGGTCATGGTCGCCCTGCTCGCCGCGTTCATCCTGGCCGGCATGGTGGCCCGCCAGATGTCCCGCTCGATGCGCCAGCTGCGCAACGCCGCCTTCGGCATCGCCGAGCAGCGCCTGCCGATGCTGGTCGACCAGCTCTCCCGCACCGACCCGGGCCGGGTCGACACCCGGGTGGCGCCGATCCCGATCACCTCGACCGACGAGATCGGCGAAGTCGCCCGCGCGTTCGACCAGGTCCACCGTGAGGCCGTCCGGCTCGCCGCCGAGCAGGCCCTGCTGCGGGGCAACATCAACGCGATCTTCACCAACCTGTCGCGCCGCAACCAGTCGCTGATCGAGGGCCAGCTGACCCTGATCACCGACCTGGAGAACAACGAGGCCGACCCGGACCAGCTGGAGAACCTCTTCCGCCTGGACCACCTCGCGACCCGTATGCGCCGCAACGGCGAGAACCTCCTGGTCCTCGCCGGCGAGGAGCCCGGCCGCCGCTGGGACCAGCCGGTCCCGCTGGTGGACGTGCTGCGCGCCGCCTCCTCCGAGGTGGAGCAGTACGAGCGCGTCGAGCTCTCCGGCGTCCCGGAGGCCGAGATCCACGGCCGCGCGGTCACCGACCTCGTGCACCTGCTCGCCGAGCTCCTGGAGAACGCCACCACGTTCTCCTCACCGCAGACCAAGGTCCGCGTCACGGCGACCCGTCTCCCCGACGGCCGCATCATGATCGAGATCCACGACAAGGGTATCGGCCTGACCGCCGAGGACTTCGCGGACATCAACCACAAGCTGGCCAACCCGCCGACCGTGGACGCCGCGATCTCCCAGCGCATGGGCCTCTTCGTGGTCGGCCGGCTCTCCGACCGGCACGGCATCCGGGTCCAGCTGCGCCCCTCCGGCGAGCAGGCCGGCACCACCTCGCTGGTCATGCTGCCGGACGCGATCACCCACGGCGGTGGCGGCGAACAGCCCCTGGAGCGCGACCAGTTCACCGTCTCGCAGATCATCCCGGAGCAGCAGTTCCAGCCCGAGAACTTCAACCAGCCGCAGCTCCAGCCGATGCGTACGGCGGCCGAACTCGGCTTCGACGACAGCCGCTACATCGAGGTCCCCGACGACATCCGCGACCTGGACCCCGTGGGCCGCTCGCTGATGCGCGAGGAGCGCCGTGCGGCCCTGGAGGCCCAGGCACAGCCCCCGCAGGCCGCACAGGCCCCGCAGGCCCCCCAGGAGACCGCCGAGATCCCCGCGTACGTCGACGAGTTCGACAGCGGCCGGGCGGACTACGACCCGAACGGTACGGGCTTCCAGGAACAGCCCACGGGCTACGACGGGCAGCCGGCGTACCAGGAGCAGCCGCAGGGCACGTACGACGAGCAGTACTACGCGCCCAACGGCGGCCTCCCGCAGAACGACACCTTCTCCCCCGACGCGTTCTCCGTCAGCGGCGGATACCCGGAGCCCGGTTATCCGGAGCCGGCCCAGGAGGAGCCCGCGGCCGCGCAGGCCGCCGCCGCGGAGGCCTTCCCGGCCTTCGGCGAGCAGCCCTACCAGGACGACTGGCCGCAGCAGGACGGTTACCAGAACGGCTACGGGGCCCAGTACGCTCCGCAGGCGGAGTCGGCGCAGGCCGGTGCCGTGGACGAGCGGAACCACGTAGGCTTCGACCGTCCGGGAACGGCCCCCTCCAACGGCCACCGGCTGACCGACGCCGGACTGCCCCGCCGGGGCTCCGTCGGCGGCGGCACGGGCGGCCCGAACGGCGGCGGTCCCGCGCGGCACGCTCCGGCTGCGGCCCCGGCACCGGTGGCTCCCGCGGCCCCGGCTCCGGAACCGGGCGGCGACACCTCCTGGCGTTCGCAGAACGACGAGCGCTGGCAGCAGGCCTCGGCACTGCGGAGGCCCAAGGCGGGCGGGGTCACCTCCTCCGGTCTGCCGCGGCGGGTACCCAAGGCCAACCTGGTCGAGGGCGCCGCGGAGAGCACCCCTCAGGGAGGCCCCCAGGTCTCCCGCGCCCCGGAGGACATCCGGGGCAGGCTGAGCAACCTGCGTCGCGGCGTCGAGCGCGGACGCAACGCAGGCAGTGAAACGAACGGCCAGGGCTTCGGTCCTGACAGCACCTACAACCAGGAGCGTTAGTGTGAGCCCGATGAGCCAGGCGGCACAGAACCTGAACTGGTTGATCACCAACTTCGTGGACAACACCCCGGGGGTGTCCCACACGGTGGTGGTCTCCGCCGACGGACTCCTTCTGGCGATGTCCGAAGGCTTCCCCCGCGACCGCGCCGACCAGCTCGCGGCCGTCGCCTCCGGTCTGACGTCTCTGACGGCAGGCGCCTCCCGGATCTTCGAGGGCGGCAGCGTGAATCAGACGGTTGTGGAGATGGAGCGGGGATTCCTGTTCATCATGTCCGTTTCCGATGGTTCCTCGCTCGCGGTCCTGGCCCACCCGGAGGCCGACATCGGCCTGATTGGGTACGAGATGGCCCTTTTGGTGGACCGCGCGGGCACGGTTCTTACCCCGGATCTGCGTGCGGAACTCCAGGGAAGCCTTCTCAACTAATAGTCAGACGGTGCGTTTTCGCGTCCCGGGGCCGTAAGGTTTCGGGACGCGGCTCCACAAGGTTGGGTGCCCGGCACGGTCGGAGGAGGAGAGAAAGTGGCAACACCCCCAGGCGGTTCTAATAACGGCAACTGGTCGTACGGGCCTGCGCAGGGCCAGGGCGACGGTTCCGGGAACCGGTACAACTTCCCCTCCACGCCGAGCCACCGGCAGCCGTACGCTCCGCAGGGCCCCGGCCCCTCGCCGTACGACCAGCCGCCGGCGCCGCGCATCCAGCCCGTGCAGCCGCAGCGCCGCCCCGAGCCGGCGCCGGCCTCGGGGTCAAGCAACCCCCTGGTACGTCCGTACGCCATGACCGGCGGCCGGACCCGCCCGCGGTACCAGCTCGCCATCGAGGCGCTGGTGCACACCACCGCGCAGCCGCACCAGATGCAGGGCCAGTTGCCCGAGCATCAGCGGATCTGCAACCTCTGCCGGGAGATCAAGTCGGTGGCCGAAGTCTCGGCCCTGCTGTCGATCCCTCTCGGCGTGGCCAGGATCCTCGTCGCCGACTTGGCGGAGGCGGGCCTGGTCGCCATCCATCAGCCCGGCGGCGACGAGAACGCCGGTGGCCAGCCAGACGTGACACTGCTCGAAAGGGTGCTCAGTGGACTTCGCAAGCTCTAGCGGCGGTCCTTCCCGCTCCACCACCTCCGCGAAGATCGTGGTGGCGGGCGGCTTCGGCGTGGGCAAGACCACGTTCGTCGGTGCCGTCTCGGAGATCAACCCGCTGCGCACAGAGGCCGTGATGACGTCCGCGTCTGCCGGCATCGACGACCTCACCCACACCGGGGACAAGACGACCACGACGGTCGCCATGGACTTCGGCCGCATCACCCTGGACCAGGACCTGATCCTTTACCTGTTCGGCACGCCCGGTCAGGACCGTTTCTGGTTCATGTGGGACGACCTGGTACGCGGCGCCATCGGCGCCATCGTCCTGGTGGACACCCGCCGTCTCGCCGACTGCTTCCCCGCGGTCGACTACTTCGAGAACTCGGGTCTCCCCTTCGTCATCGCCCTCAACGGCTTCGACGGCAACCAGCCGTACAACCCCGAAGAGGTCCGCGAGGCCCTCCAGATCGGCCCCGACACCCCGATCATCACGACCGACGCGCGGCACCGTGCCGACGCGAAGTCGGCGCTGATCACGCTGGTCGAGCACGCTCTGATGGCCCGGCTGCGGTAGCGGCCGGTTCTCCGAGGTTCCTGGGGCCCCTTTCCATCAGGCAGGGGCCCTTTTGGCGTACCCCGCTGCCACAATGAGCCATCTGCCGAGTGGGGGAGGCGGGGATGAGCATCGAAGTGGCCGCGGTGCGCCTGGGGCAGACGGTGGCGACGAGTGCCGTACGGCTGTGGCTGGGTGCCCGGCGGCAGGAGCAGGAACGCCGGGCGGAGATGTCGGACCTGATCCGGTCCCGGGTTCCCGGCCTGAGGTCCCAGCGGAGCGTGGAACGGCAGTTCGAGGAGATCGCGGACGCCGTGGCGGCCCGGGTCGAGCCGCTGCTGGCGCACGAGTTCCCGGGGCTCGCCGAGCACGAACGGCTGGCCGCGGTCCAGGCCGTCACGGACACGTTCGCGCACGCCGACCTGTCCGACGAGACGGTGCTGGGATCGGACGCGGACGCGGCGGAGCTGGTACGGCGGATACGGCACGACACTCCCCGGCCCGGCGGACTGGGCGAGCCCGCGGAGCGCTACTACGAGGTGCTCTTCGCCGAGTGCTGCGAGTGCTACGTACGGGTGCTGCGCCGCCTGCCCGTGTTCACCGAGCGGGCCGTCACGGAGCTGCTCGGCCGCACCACCTCGCTCGGGGCCGAACTCGCCCGGGTGCTGGAGCGGTTGCCGACGCGTTCGCTGTACGCGCCCGAGGGCTCGGACGAGGACGAGGCGTTCCTGCGGGAGTACCTCGGCCTGGTGAGCCGGTCCCTGGACGAGGTGGAGCTGTTCCGTGTGGCCTCGGAGCAGGTGACCCGGGCGAAGCTGTCGGTCGCGTACGTGAGCATGCGGGCCACGCCGGACGACGGACACCGCCGGACGGCCGTCGAGAGGCGTCCGCTGCTGCGGCGGGGCCTGCGGGACTGGGAGGAGCCGGACAGCTCCGGAAAGCGGGTGGAGAACGCGCTGGGCGGTGCCTCCCGGGTACTGCTGCGCGGAGAGGCGGGCTCCGGGAAGACCACGCTGATGCAGTGGCTGGCGGTGACGGCGGCCAGAGGGGCCTTCTCCGGGCCGCTGGGCAGCTGGAACGGGCTGATTCCGGTCCTGGTGAAGCTGCGGCGGTACGCGGGACGGGAACTGCCGTTGCCGGAGGCCCTGCTGGACGGGGTCGCGGGCGCTCTCACCGGCCACACGCCGAGGGGCTGGATGGACCGGGCCCTGCGCGACGGACGGGTGCTGCTCCTGGTGGACGGGGTGGACGAACTGCCGGCCGGCGAGCGGCAGGCGGTGCGCGCCTGGCTGACCGGCCTGCTGAACGCGTACCCCGGCATCCGGGCCGTGGTCACGACCCGGCCGGCGGCCGCCCGCACGGACTGGCTGCGCGCGCTGGACTTCACGGCCTACCAGCTGGACCGGCTGGCCCCGGCCGACCTGACCGCCTTCGTCCGGCAGTGGCACCGTGCGGTACGGGAACAAGGCGACGAACTGCCGTGCGCGGTCGAGGAGCTCCCGCAGTACGAGCAGTCGCTGCTCACCAGTCTGCAGGACCGTCCGCATCTCCAGTCGCTGGCCGCCAACCCGCTGCTGGCCGCGCTGATCTGCACCCTGCACCTCAGCAAGGGCCGCCAACTGCCGCGTAACCGCATGGAGTTGTACAAGATCGCACTGGAGACGCTGGTCCAGCACCGGGACGCGGACCGCCGGGTGCCGAGCGCCCTGGACAGCCCGCTCACCCTGTCGGACAAGCTGTGCGTGCTGCGCGACCTGGCATGGCGGCTGTCCGACAACAACCGCACCGAGATCTCCACCGAGCAGGCCTGCCGGCACGTCGCCTCCCGGCTGAGGTCCATGCGGCATCTGGACGAGGCCGACGGCGATGCGGTCCTGGACCACCTGATCGGACGGTCGGGGGTCCTGCGCTCCCCCGTGGCGGGCCGCGTCGACTTCGTGCACCGCACCTTTCAGGAGTATCTCGCCGCCGAGGACGCGGCGGACGAGGACAACATGGGCAACCTGGTCGAGCGCGCTCACCTCGACCTGTGGCGCGAGACGATCGTGATGGCGGCGGGGCACGCGAACCTGAGGCAGCGACGGGAACTGATCGGCGCCCTCCTGGACCGCGCCGCCGACGAGCCCCGCCACGCCCGGCGGCTGCGGCTGCTCGCCGCGTCCTGCCTGGAGACCATGACGACCGTGCCGGACGATGTGGCACGCCGGCTCGACGAGGCGCTGGGCGTGCTGCTGCCGCCCCGGCGGGAGTCCGAGGCGAGGTCGCTCGCGGCCGTGGGGCCCGTGTTGACGCACCGGCTGCCCGCGGCCCTGGACGGGCTCTCGGCGCGGGCGGCGCGGACGACCGTACGCACGGCGGCGCTGATCGGAGGCGAGGAGGCCATGGACCGGCTGGCCGGGTTCGCGGCGGCCAGTGACGACGCCGGCGTACGGGACGAACTCGTCGAGTCGTGGGCGTACTTCGACCCGGACGGGTACGCGCGCCGGGTGCTGTCCCGGCTTCCGCTCGACTCGGTGGAGCTGCATCTGTCCCACCCCGCTCAGTGGCCGGCGGTACTGCAGCTGCGCGGGGCACGGCGGATATGGATCGGATACGAGTTCACGGAAGGGCTGGCCGCCACGTCCGCGCTCGGCGAGCTGGACCAGCTCTGGGTGCCGCGCCTGGTGGGCGAGAACGACCTCTCGCCCCTGGCCGAACGGCCCGGACTGCGCAACCTGGTCCTGTGCGGCATGGACGACCTGCCGCTGGCCGACGTCGAACCGCTGCGTGGTCTGACCGGGCTGACCAACCTGCAGCTGCAGAACTGGACTTCCCTGCCGAAGCTCGACGCCGTCCCCGTGCCGGACTCCCTGGTGAGCCTGGGGCTGGGCACACTCGCCGAGAACGTCGACCTGGCTCCGCTGCTGGAGCGAGCCCCCTGGCAGAGCCTCTTCCTCACCGGTTCCGGCGTGCCACGGGGCCTCGGCGGGCTCGGGCGGTTGACGGACATGACCCACCTGAGCCTGTGCGGTTACGACCTGAGCACGTGGCTTCCCGCCCAGGAGAGCTGGCCACCGCGGCTGTCCAGGCTCGAACTGTACGGTTGCCGGCTGCCGGCCGACCTGGGGCCCGTCGGCGCGCTGGACCAGTTGCGCACACTGGACCTGCGGACGCACCCGGCCGGCGCGGACAACCCCCTCGACCTGCGCACCCTGGGCCGTGGTCCGCATCAGCGCCGGCTGGTGGTGATCGCTTCGGCGCAGGTCCCGCCGCCCGCCGCCCCCATCCCCGGCATCCGCGTGAAACGGCACTGACCCCGCCCTCCCGGAGGAGAGCGGGGTCAGGGCGCACGTCGCCCGAAGGGTCAGTGCCAGCTGTGCGGGGCGCGGAAGCCGTTCTCGCGCTCCAGGCGGCGCCAGCCTGCCTTGGCGCGGCCGCGGTGGGTCTGCTCGGTGTCGGCGGTCGGCCGGGCGGCCGCACGGGCCAGGAGGACCGCCGTTATGGCGGCGACTTCCTCCGGGTCGGCATTGCCCTTCTCGACGCGGATGTCAGGCACGTTCATGGGTGTCAGTCTCCGTGAGAGAGGTTTCCGCAGGATTACTGCGGGGGGTTGCCGTGCTTACGGGACGGCAGGTCGGCGTGCTTGGTGTGCAGCATCGCCAGCGACTTGGCGAGCACCTCGCGGGTCTCGGCCGGGTCGATGACGTCGTCGACCAGGCCGCGCTCGGCCGCGTAGTAGGGGTGCATCAGCTCGGACTTGTACTCCTTGACCATGCGGGCCCGCATGGCCTCGGGGTCCTCGGCGGAGGCGATCTGCCGGCGGAAGATCACGTTGGCCGCACCCTCGGCGCCCATGACCGCGATCTCGTTCGTCGGCCAGGCGTAGGTCAGGTCGGCACCGATCGACTGGGAGTCCATGACGATGTAGGCACCTCCGTACGCCTTGCGCAGGATCAGGGAGATCCGGGGCACGGTCGCGTTGCAGTAGGCGTAGAGGAGCTTCGCGCCGTGCCGGATGATCCCGCCGTGCTCCTGGTCGACACCGGGCAGGAAGCCCGGTACGTCCAGGAATGTGACGATCGGAACATTGAAAGCGTCACACATCTGGACAAAGCGCGCAGCTTTTTCACTCGCCTCGATGTCCAGGACGCCCGCGAGCACCTGCGGCTGGTTGGCGATGATGCCGACCACCTGGCCGTCGATCCGGGCCAGCGCACAGATGATGTTCCGCGCCCAGCGCTCGTGGACCTCCAGGAACTCGCCGTCGTCGACGATCTCCTCGATGACCTTGGTCATGTCGTACGGCCGGTTGCCGTCGGCCGGGACGAGGTCGAGGAGGACGTCGCTGCGGCGGTCGACCGGGTCCGTGGACTCGACGCGCGGCGGGTTCTCGCGGTTGTTCTGCGGGAGGAGCGAGAGGAGGTAGCGGACCTCCGCGATGCAGGTCTCCTCGTCGTCGTACGCGAAGTGGCAGACGCCGGAGGTCTCCGCGTGGACGTCGGCGCCGCCGAGCCCGTTCTGGGTGATCTCCTCGCCGGTGACCGCCTTGACGACGTCCGGTCCCGTGATGAACATCTGCGAGGTCTCGCGGACCATGAAGACGAAGTCGGTGAGGGCGGGCGAGTAGGCCGCGCCGCCGGCGCACGGGCCGAGCATCACGGAGATCTGCGGGATGACACCGCTCGCCCTGGTGTTGCGCTGGAAGATGCCGCCGTAGCCGGCGAGGGCGGAGACGCCCTCCTGGATCCGGGCCCCGGCGCCGTCGTTCAGCGAGACCAGCGGGGCACCGGCCGCGATGGCCATGTCCATGATCTTGTGGATCTTGGTGGCGTGGGCCTCGCCCAGCGCGCCGCCGAAGATCCGGAAGTCATGGGCGTAGACGAAGACCGTGCGGCCCTCGACCGTGCCCCAGCCGGTGATGACACCGTCGGTGTACGGCTTCTTGGCCTCCAGGCCGAAGCCGACCGCCCGGTGCCGGCGCAGCTGCTCGACCTCCTGGAAGGAACCCGGGTCCAGGAGCAGCTCGATGCGCTCCCGGGCCGTCAGCTTGCCCTTGGCGTGCTGCGCCTCGGTCGCCTTCTCGCCGGGGCCCGCCACGGCCGCCGCACGGATCTCGTGCAGCTCGGCGACGCGCCCGCGCGCGTCCGTCGGCTCACCGGTGGGCTCACCCGTCGTCTCTTCCAAAACGGTCATGTAGCGACCTTACGAAGGACACCAACGATTGCGAGACGTCGACTCCGTACAGTCTCCGGCGCGTTTTCCTGGAACCACTGAACAGAACCAGAACCCCATGCAGCCGTTCCGACTGCTCAGAGGGCTTCGCGGTTGTAGGAGTACCACAAGGGCGGGGCCGAGATGCGCCTCACATTCACCGGCGGTCCGTACCACCCGCGGAGTGACACAGGCCTCCGGACGGCGGTTCACCCACACGGAGCCTAGCCGCTCCCCCAGCGATTCCCGACACGACATCGGGTCACACGACGTTACGGTGAGTGACGAACGCGACACGCATGTCGATGATGTTGAAGGTTGAAGGGAATGGGTCTACGGTGTCTCTCGTTGAGTTCGTTGAACGTTAAACATCAAGTCCGCGCCTTCCGCACACACCGCTTCATGCACCGCTCAGAAGTCGCGACCCGTCCCCCCAAGGAGCACCTCATGGGCATCTTCGGCCGCAAGAACGACGAGACCCCCGCCGCCGGCACGACCGCCGAAACGGCCGCGCTGACCGGCGACTACACCATCGACCCGGCGCACACCACGCTCGGCTTCGTGGCCCGCCACGCGATGGTCACCAACGTCAAGGGCAGCTTCCAGGAGTTCGAGGGCACCCTGCACCTGGACGGCACGGACCCGTCCAAGTCCACGGCCTCCCTCGACATCAAGATGGACAGCATCACCACCGGCAGCCCCGACCGCGACGGTCACCTGAAGTCGGCCGACTTCTTCAAGATCGACGAGTTCCCGACGATGACCTTCCGCTCCACCGAGGCGGAGGCCCTGGGCGGCGAGGACTACCGCATCACCGGCGACCTCACGATCCTCGGCGTCACCCGGCCGATCACCATCGACCTGGAGTTCAACGGTGCCGCCAAGGACCCGTTCGGCAACGAGCGCGTCGGCTTCGAGGGCAAGGCCGAGATCAAGCGCTCCGACTGGGGCGTCACCTGGAACGCGACGCTGGAGACCGGCGGCGTCCTCGTCTCCGACAAGATCAAGCTGAACTTCGACATCTCGGCGATCAAGAACGCGTGACCCCGCGGCGCCGGACCGCCGGCCCCGACCACGCCCGCTGAGCGCCGCCCTCCACTCCCCTGAGGGCGGCGCTCCGCCATGTCCGGGCGCCCTGCGTCCGCCGTGCCCTAGTAGTCGATCGTCGGGTACCAGTCGCCGCGCCCCTGCGGGGTCAGGTCGAGCAGGTGCCAGACGGGCGTCAGCAGGTCGATGCCGCGCTCCTGGATGTCGTCGGCCATCCGCGGATGGGCCGAGTAGGTGAGCCGGACCGTGCCGTCGCCGTCGCGGGTGAAGACGGAGACCGTGGAGTCCTGCGCGCCGTCCTCGTCCTCGCTCCCCAGGTCGTACTTGAACGTGCTGTCACCACAGCTGAGCAGCCGCAGCCGGTGCCAGCCGCGGTCGCGGCCGTACTGCCGGAGGGTGGGCGGGTCGGCGGCCGCGGCAACGACGAAGTCCGCGTTGCGGGTGACGTGGTGGGCGATGCCGTTGTAGCCGTCGATCCACAGCGTGCACATCGGGCAGGCGCTGGTCTGGAGCTTGCCGTACATGAAGTGGTAGACGATCAGCGGCCGTTCGGGCCCGGTGAACAACTCGCTCAACGCGACCTCGCGGACCGGGGCGTCACCGGCGCCGAGGTCGTCGGGTCCTTCGAGGAAGACGTAGTCGTCGACGGCCGGCCCCGGCGGGAGCGCCCGCCGCAGCGCCGCGACCTCCTCCCGGCGCCGCATCAGCTCGATCTCGGCCAGCCGCAGCTCCTCCCGGGCACCGAGGTACTCCTCGGACTCCCCGACCAGCCTGGTCTGCCGCACCATCGCGTCCTCCTGGAGTGGGGTCCCCCTCCCAGGCCCCCAAGTCTAGGCCGGTCGCCCGCGGCGGGCAGCGCGGTGACGTGGCACGGCCGCTCCGGGCGCCCCGGTTCGCCGCCGCGTCGGCGGATTCGGGGACGATCGGGCAACTGGCGTGCGGGGGGACGGGGTTGAGTGACACGATCTGCGTGTGTGAGCGACCGCAGCGCATTCGTGACCATTGCCAAGGTGGCCGCGCCGCTTTACGTGACCACCCTCGCGGCGTCGGCGGGCTCGCTCGTCGACACCGCGCTCCTCGGTCGCCACGGGACCCTCTCCCTGGCCGCGTTCGCCGTGACCATGGCCGTCTTCAGCCCGGCCACCGCCACCGTGGCGGGTGCGCTCCGCGGGGTGATGCCGTTCGTCGCGCCGCATCGCGACGCCCCCGGCGAACTGCTGCCGCTGGTACGCAGCGGTATGTGGCTGGCGTTCGCCGTGGGCGGGATCTGTGCTGCCGCGGTGGCGGCGGTGCCGTTGCTCGGCGAGATGTTCGGAGTCCGGCCCGGCGTCCTCACCCGGCTGGGTGCGTTCCCGTGGCTGCTGGCGGCCAGCGTGCTGCTGATCGCGGTCGGCCAGTCGGCGACGTCCGTGCTGGTCGCCCTGGGCCACTCCGCTCAGGTGATGCGGTCCGGTCTGGTGGGTACCGCCGCGTCGGTGACCCTGTCGGTGCTGCTCGTCGGGGGCCCGGGACCGTTACCGAGCCACGGGCTGACCGGCGCGGGCCTGGCCATGCTCGCCTCCAGCCTGATCAGTACCGGCCTCAACCAGTACGCGCTGCGCCGCCGCACAGTGCTGGCCGGCCGGCGGATACGCCCCGGGCGGCCGGATCCGCGCCGGATACTGCGTCTGGCCCGGGTGGGGCTCCCACTCGGCGGAACCGTACTCGTCAAGTTCGCGGTGCTCGGAGTACTGACCTTCGCGGCCGCCCGGATCAGCCCCGACAGCGCCGCCGTGCACAGCGTGTCCGAATCGCTGGTGAACGTCATCTTCACCGCGGCGGTCGCCGTCGGTCAGGCCACGGTCCCCTTGATCGCCGAATACGCCGAGGCCCGGGACGCCGTTCGCATCCGGCGCAGCGTCTGGGCCGGGATGCGGGTGGCCCTGTGCGCGGTCACCGTACTCGGGGCCGTCCTGGTCATGCTGCGGGGCCCGATGGTGGGCCTGTTCACCAGGACCCCGGCGCTGGAGGATCAGGTGATCCGGCTGTTGCCGCTGATCCTGGCGGTGGTGGCCACGGACGCCGTGCAGGCGGTGGCGGGCTTCGGCCTGGTCGGACTCAAACGCACCGGGCCGAGCCTGGTGTCCACCGCGGTGTGGTTCGGGATCCTGGCCGCGTTGTCCGTCCCGGTCGCCGACACAGCCGGACTGCCCGGCCTGTGGACCGCCCTGGCGTGCGCGAACCTGCTCCAGGCCGTCACCAAGCTGGTGTCCTTCCTCCGCCACAGTGTCCGGATCAGTGCGTCCGTCCCGTCGACGGCGTCAGAGGGGGACGCCACCGCTGTCCCGGAACCGCGGCCAGGACGATGAACGCCTCCTGAGCTTGTGACGAGGCTCGGATCGGGCCGGTCACGGACGGTCCCCGTACCGAGACCGCCCCGCACCGTGCACTCGCACCAGCCGCTTCGAGCGGGCCGGGGCGGAAACGCGGTGTCGTCGGAGGAGGCCCCGCATCTAGCCTGTGGCGCATGCATCAGTCCCGAAGGCGTGACCGCCGCCCGGCTCGCCGCCGGCCGTCGGAGCCGGTCCGGCGGCAGGTGTGCCCGCTCCCGGTGGCGGACGCCGACGTGGTTCTGGTCGGCTGCTTCTCGGCGAAGCAGAAGGACTTCGAGACGGTCATGGCGTCGGCGGCCGCCGAACTGGCGGCACGCGGCGCTCGGGTCGTCGCCCGGATCGTGCAGCGGCGAGGTGTCTCGGACGGCGGGGTCCGGAAGACGGGTCTGCCCTTCTCCTCGCGGACTCTGCTCAGGTACGGGAAGGTCCGCGAGGTGGCTCAGGTGTGCGACCGGGCCGGCGCCGACGCGGTGATCTTCGTCACCGCCCTGACCGAGCGCCAGCGGCGCACGCTCACGGAGCTGCTCGGCCGCCCCGCGGTGAGTCTCTCCGACGCGTTCGCGGCGGACCACCGGCGGCACCACTAGGTCCACGCCGGCCGTGCCGCCGCGGGCTCGCGGCGTTTCGGTACCGGCAGCAGCCACCACGCCGACGCCACCGACAGGACCGCGCCCACCGCGATGCCCTCCAGGCGGGTCGGCAGCAGGGACTCCGCGTGCTGGCCGAAGTAGCCGAGGAGGAGGGAGAGGGCGCAGGTCATGCCTGCCGCCCAGTAGGCGTAGTTGAGGGGGCGCAGCCAGAGGGCGATCGCGAGGGTCGTGAACATCAGGGCCACGGCGGTGTGGCCGGTGACGCCGGTGGCCGCCACGCCCGTCGCCAGGAGGGTGCCCGCGCAGGCGCCGGCCAGCCGCTCGATTCCCTTGCGCAGTACGTCCGTTCGGCCGCGGTTGCCGCTCGCGGCGACGTAGGCGGTCAGTACGACCCAGGGCCAGTGGTCGTCGAAGAGCAGGTGGCCGAGGGTGAAGGCGGTGGCGATCCCGGCGGCCATCTGGAGTGCCATGCGGGTGCTGGGGCGGGGGTGGAGGCGGGAGCGGCGCGAGGGTGTGGCCGGGGCCGGGGCCGGGGGCCAGGGGGCGAAACGGTCGCCGAGGGACTGCACCAGCCAGACCGAGCCGCACGCCATCGCCCCGACCAGCGCCGACCAGCCCCAGGTCACCAGCCCGCTCCGGGCCTCGGGCGGCAGCGCCGGGCCGGGCACGACGAGCAGGGCGACCAGCGGGAGGGCGATCAGGGTGCCGGCCTTGGTGGCGGCCGGGCCGAAGCGGCGGATCCAGACGGCCAGTGCCATCCCGGCCGTGTAGAGGGCCGCGCCCGCCGCGTAGTGGGAGGCGAGCAGGCGGCCGACGAAGATCGAGGCGGCGGCCGTCGCGGGCAGCAGCACCAGTGACGTCAGCCGTCGGCGGGTGTCGGCGGTGCGCTGGGTCGAGGCGAGGGTCAGGGTGAGGGCGACCGCGAGGACCAGCACGTCGGTGTGCAGCCCGGCCATCCCCTCCAGTGCCAGCGCGGCTCCCCAGGAGAGCAGCACGGCCGTCATCGTCAGCCCGACTTCGTACGCGTTGCGTATGAGTTTGACGGTCACGGAGCCGATAATACGGTCATCATGACGTGACAGTAGTAAGTAATCGCGTACGATTTTCTGTCATGGAGCATCTCGCCGAAGCCGCCCGCTTCCGTCGTGCCGTCCTCCGCTTCAACCGTCGGCTGCGGCAGGAGCGCGGGGACGGCAGCCTCAGTCCCAACCAGCTGTCGGTGCTCGGCCATCTGTACCGGCACGGGCCGTCCACGCCCGGCGAGGTCGCGGCGGCCGAGCGGCAGCGGCCGCAGTCGCTGACCCGGGTCTTCGCGGAGCTGGAGGCGGAGGAGCTGGTCGGGCGGGCGCCGGACCCCGCCGACCGGCGGCAGTCCGTGCTGAGCCTGACCGCGGCGGGGCGGCGGGCGCTGGAGGACGACATGGCACAGCGGGACGCCTGGCTGGCCACGGCGCTCGGGGCGCTGAGCGAGACCGAGCGCGGGGTGCTGTCGCTCGCGGCCTCCGTGATGGAGCGGCTGGGGGGCGTGCCGTAGGTCAGAAACCGCCGCCGAAGTCCCCGCTGTCGCCGCCCCCGCCCCCGAAGTCCCCGCCCCCGCCGAAGGATCCGAAGTCCCCGGGGTCGAAGTCCGCGCCCGAGACGTCGCCGCCCTGGTAGCCGCCGGTGTCGAAGCCGCCGAAGTCGCCGTATCCGGTGCCGTAGTCGGCCGCGTAGGCGGGGGCGGACATCCAGCCGCCCAGGGCGGTGCCGATGAGGAGGCCGGGGAGGATGCCGCCGCCGAAGTAGCCGCCCGCCCAGGGGCCGTAGGCCGGGCCCGCGTCCCAGTAGGGGCGGCGGCCGTAGTCGGTGTCGACCTCGCGGACCGCGGGATCGTGGCCGTCGGCGAGGCGGGCGGCGTCGGCCGCGCAGACCGGGACCTCGCGGGGCGCGCCGCCGGGCGGGGTCCAGGCGGCGTCGGTGACCGAGGGGCCGTGCCGGGGGTCGAAGAAGCAGGGCGGGCGGCGCTCCGGGAGCGGGCGGCCAGCTCGGCGGGCGGCCAGCTGGGCGAGCGAGAACCGGCCGTCCTCCAGGGCCTGGGTGACCGCCCGGACGTCCTCCGGTCTGCGGGCGTCGGCCATCGCGGACTTCGCCTGGTCGTAAGCGTTCAGCGCGTGCTCGTAGTCGGCGTGCATCGCGTCGTCGGCGCCCGGCTCGGCCGGGTGGAAGTCGAGGCGGTCCAGTTCCTCGCCGAACGCGGTGATGTCCTCGTCCACGACCACCCGGAGCCGGTCCAGGGCGGCCCGCTGCTCCTCCGCGTGGCGCCTGCGGTTGCGGCGGACCAGGGCGTACGCGCCCGCCCCGCCGGCCACCACGACGGCTCCGAGCGCGATCAGCGCCGTACTGGAGACCCCTGAGCCGCCCGTGCTGCCGCCGCCCCAGGACGCGGGGGCCTTGCCGCCCATGTTGGTCAGGGCGCGGTCGGTGAAGTCGGTCAGCTGGGCCTTGGCGCTCTCGCCCTGGACGCTGGTGACCAGGTTCTGCACGGCCGTCCTCGGCAGCACCGAGGAGTCGGCGCGGGCGTCGAAGCGGTCGCCGAGGCGGACCGCGTAGAGGCCGGTGACGCCGGTGGCGGTGCGCAGGTTCGTGAAGAGGTCCTTGGTGGGGTAGCCGGCCGGCAGGACGGCGACGAACAGGGGTTTGTCCGCGTCCTTGATCTGCCGGGCCAGCGCGTGGGCGTCGGCCGTGGAGAACTGGGCGGCGGCCGCCGGGTCGACGTACACCGGGTTCTTGCGCAGGGCGTCGGCGACCGCCGAGACGCCGGTGGCCGCACTCGCCCGTGGGGCGGGCGCGGCCAGCGCGAGCAGCGCCAGCACGAGCGCCAGGAACAGCAGCCCCGGGAGGCTTCGGGTGGTCCGTCGCACCGCGTTCATGCTTCGAACCTACCCCGAAGCCTCCCTTCGGGCGCTGTCCTCCTACGCTGCCCGGTAGGCCTCCGTCAGCTTCTCCACCGCCGCCGCGTACCTGCCGGTCAGCAGCAGGTGGTCGGCGTCGGCGAAGGGCTTGGAGACGGCCGCGGTGACCGACTGCCCGATCTTCGCCTGGACCAGCAGCCGGGCCTTGCCGACCAGCTTGCGGGCCGCCGAGTCGGAGCCCGTCCGATCGGCCGCCCTGGCCGCCGCGCCGAGCGCCTTCAGGGTGGCCTCGCCGCCCTTGGGGGCCTTGGTCAGCGTGGTCAGACCCCAGCCGTAGGGGTACTGCGGGTCGTACGACGCGTCGCCCACGTTGATCGGCAGCTGCGCCTCGGACTTCGGCCAGGTGACCGGGAGCTGCCCGGTGAAGGCCTTCTTCCCGTAGAGCACGTCGGCCACGCCGTCGCCCTCGGTGCCCGGCAGCCAGGACGCCACCAGGGCGTCGATCTCGCCGAGCCGGTCGCCGATCAGCTGCGGGCGCCCGGAGACCACCAGCACCGCGCACTTCATGGCCGCGCACACCTTGTCCACGGCGGCCTGGTCGGCGGGGGTCAGCGTGAGGTCGTTGCCGTTGCCGACGTCGCCGACGCCCTCGGCGTACGGGGTCTCGCCGACCACGACCACGCCCACGTCGTACCCGCTCGTCGGCGCCGAGGCGTCCTTGGAGTAGGTGACGTCTCCCCCGGCGTTCTTCATGCCCTGGAGGATGGTGGTGCCGGTGGTGTGGGTGCCGGACTGGCCCTGCCAGGTGATGGTCCAGCCGCCGGTCTGGTTGCCGAGGTCGTCGGCGTCGGACCCGGCGACGTAGACCTTCTCCGACTTCTTCAGGGGCAGGACGCCGTCGGAGTTCTTCAGCAGCACCTGCGACTCGGCGGCCGCCTGCCGGGCGACGGCCCGGTGCCCGGTGGAGCCGATCTTCGAGGCGTTGCTCGTGTCTGCGTACGGGTGCTCGAACAGGCCCAGCTTGAACTTCTGGGTGAGGATGCGGGACACCGCGTCGTCGATGCGCTGCTCGCTGACAGTGCCCGCCTTCACCTGGTCGGTCAGGGTCTTCGTGAAGTCCTGGTAGCTGTACGGCACCATCATCATGTCGACGCCCGCGTTCACGGCCGTGCTGACGTGGGACGCGTAGTCGCCCGGGAGCTGGTCGATGGCGTTCCAGTCGCTGATCACGAAGCCCTGGAAGCCCATCCGGCCCTTCAGCACCCCGTTGATCATGTCGGCGCGGGCGTGCATCTTCACCGGGCCCCGGCCGTCGCCGATGATCTCCAGCGAGGAGTACGACGGCATGACCGTGCCGATGCCCCGGTCCACGGCGGTCTGGTACGGCGCCAGGTGGATCGCCTCCAGCTGCTGCCGGGTGACCGTGGTGACGCCCTGGTCGATGGTGTACGTGCCGGTCGTGGACGAGCCGTAGGCGGTGCCGCCGTCGCCGACGAAGTGCTTGGCGGTGGCGAGGACCTTGTCGTCGTCCTTCAGGTCCCGTCCGTCGGCGCGTCCCTGGAGGCCCTGGATGACGGTCTCCATGGACTTCACCAGCGCCGGGTCCTCGCCGAAGGACTCGTAGGAGCGGCCCCAGCGTTCGTCACGGGTGACGCAGAGGCAGGGGGCGAAGTCCCAGGAGACGCCGGTGGCACGGACCTCGGAGGCGGTCACCGCACCGGCCTGCTCGGCGAGCCCGGGGTCGCGGGTGGCGCCGATGCCGATGTTGTGCGGGAAGATCGTGGCGCCGGCCAGGTTGTTGTGGCCGTGGACGGCGTCGGCGCCGTAGACGAGCGGGATCTGGAAACGGGTCGCCTGCGCCCGGAGCTGGAAGTCGTCGATCATCCGCGCCCAGGCCGCGGCCGTGTTGGGCGTCGGGGTCGAGCCGCCGCCGGAGAGCAGCGAGCCGAGGTCGTACGCGGTGACGTCGCCGCCGGTGCCCACGGCCCCGCGCTCGGCCTGGGTCATCTGGCCGACCTTCTCCGCCAGGGACATCCGGGAGAGGAGGTCGGCGACCCGCTTCTTCACGGGCAGTTTGCTGTCCAGGTACGGCAGTCCGTGGGCGTCGACAACGACCTGCGGGGTCTCCGCGGGGGCCTTGGCGCCGGTGACCGTGAGCTTCAGCGGGATGGTCTCCGCCGACTCGGCCGACCGGTCCTTCAGCGTCGGCACCTTGATGGTCTGCGTCGCACCGGAGGCCGTGCCGGCCGGGAAGGTGACGGTGCCGGAGACCGCCCGGTAGTCCTTGCCGGCCTCGGCGGTCCCGCCGGACGTCTCGTAGGCGACGGTCACCGGGTCGTCGATCGGGGCCGAGCCGGTGGTCGCGACGGTGACCTTGACGGTCGCCGTGGCGCCCTCCTTGACCGGGTAGACGGCCGCGTCCGTGGTGACCGACGCGCGCAGCGCCTGGTCGGCCTTGCCGTACAACTCCACGTCGTCCATGGCGAACTGCCCCTTGACCCCGACGGGGAGGGTGACCGCGTAGCCCCACATCTGGGTCAGGCCGAGGACGTGGTCGATGCCGCCGACCGGCTGGTAGTCGGTCCGGTACACGAAGTCGGTGAACGGGATCTCGATCTGTTTCCAGCCGGTGAAGTCGTCGGTGAAGGACGTCGTCCACAGCTCGGAGGCCTCGCCGTTGGTGCCGCCGTCCTTGATCTCGAAGGCGGTCTTCCTGCCGTTGTCCTGGCCGTCCCACCAGAAGCGGATGCCCTTGTGCGCGGACCAGTCGTGGGCGGGCTCGGTGGCGGCGAAGTCGTGGGTGAAGCCGCCGTAGCCGCTGATGTCGTAGGTCCCGGCGAGGACCTTGGCGCCCTCGGGGGCGTCGGCACGGTCGGCGAACTGCAAGGCGGGCGGGTCGTCGCTGTCGCCTCCCCAGGTGAAGATGCCGTCGGCCGGCTGGGAGGCGAAGGGGACCTCGCCCTCGAAGTGGTCGACGGGGGTGGGAGCGGGGTCGTCGGCGGCGCTGGCGGCGGACAGGGGGATCAGGGCGGCGAGCAGTGCGGTGGAGACGAGCAGGGCGGCTCTTGGCATGGACCTTCCCTCGACTCTCTGGTTCACTCGGGGCTCTCACAGTTCACTCATGGCTTAGATCACGACGTGAGTTAACTAACGGCTCGCACCCCCGTCAAGACGTCCCGTCAGGAAGGGCGATGTGCCCATGAGAAGAACCCCCCACACCCTGCGCCTGTTGCTGGCCGGGCTGCTGACCGCGGCCGGCTTCAGTGCCGTCGTACCGCCGGCGCACGCGGCCGGTGAGCAGGTCACCGCGTACCTCACCACCACCGACGACTCCGCGGGACGCCATGTCACCCGCGGGCTCCAGGCGCAGACGCCGTTCGCCTTCTCCGCCGGGACCGGCGGCAGCGGCACGAACATCACCGTCGACGAGAACACCCGCTACCAGACCTTCACCGGCGGCGGCGCGTCCTTCACGGACACCGCGGCCTGGCTGATGAACAGCAGCGGGGCGCTGTCCCAGACCACCCGGGACGCCACCATGCAGAAGCTGTTCTCGCCGACGAACGGCATCGGCCTCTCGTTCCTGCGCAATCCGATGGGCGCCTCGGACCTGGCGCGGTACGGGTACACGTACGACGACGTACCCGCCGGGCAGACCGACCCGAACCTCAACAGCTTCTCCATCTCGCACGACCTCGCGGACGTCGTGCCGCTCACCAAGCAGGCGCTCCAGCTGAACCCCTCTCTGACTGTCATGGCCTCGCCATGGACGGCGCCGGCCTGGATGAAGGACAGCGGCTCGCTCAACGGGGGCTGGCTCAAGTCGGAGGACTACGCCGCCTACGCCGCGTACTTCGTGAAGTACCTCCAGGCGTACCAGGCGCAGGGCGTCAACGTCTCCTACGTGACCCCGCAGAACGAGCCCACCTGCTGTTCCGGCTACCCGTCGATGAGCTGGAACGCCTCCGGGCTGCAGTACTTCCTCAAGAACGACCTGCTGCCGCAGCTCCAGTCGGCCGGCCTGTCCACCAAGGTCCTCGCGCACGACTGGAACTGGGACGTGTACGACTCGTACGCGGCCGCGCTCGTCAACGACTCGACGATCCGCAACCACCCCAACTTCGGCGGGATCGCCTGGCACGGCTACGGCGGTGACGTCTCCGAGCAGACCACCGTGCACAACCAGTACCCCACGCTGGACGCCTTCGGCACCGAGCACTCCGGCGGCACCTGGGTCGCCAACCAGCAGAAGGAGGACATGGCCAACATCATCGACTACACCCGCAACTGGGCGAAGTCGGTGACCAAGTGGTCGCTGGCCGTGGACCAGAACATGGGCCCGCACAACGGCGGCTGCGGCACCTGCACCGGCCTGGTCACCGTCCACAACGGGGACGGCGCGAGCGGGACGGTCGACTACACCGTCGAGTACTACGACATGGGCCACCTGACCAAGTTCGTCCGGCCCGGCGCGCAGCGGATCGCCTCCACCGCGTCCACCACCGTGCCGAACGTGGCCTGGCGCAACCCGGACGGCTCGAAGGCGCTGATCGCCTACAACGACTCGTCGAGCGCGCAGTCGGTGACCATCAACTGGGGCTCCCAGCACGCCACCTACTCGCTCCCCGGCAAGACCTCGGCGACCTTCACCTGGTCCGGCACCCAGTCGGGCGGCTCCAGCCAGACCGGGGCGTTCGTGGGCCTCGCGAGCAAGTGCCTGGACGTGGCGGGCGGTTCGACCACCAACGGCACGGCCGTCCAGCTCTACGACTGCAACGGCTCCACCGCCCAGCAGTGGACCGTGCAGTCCGACGGGTCGGTCCGGGCGCTCGGCAAGTGCCTCGACGTGACGTCGGCGTCGACGGCGGACGGCGCGAAGGTGCAGTTGTACGACTGCAACGGCACCGGTGCGCAACAGTGGTCGTACAACTCGTCCTCCGGTGACGTGGTGAACACGGCGGCCAACAAGTGCCTGGACGTCACGGACAACTCGTCGGCGAACGGGGCCAGGGCGCAGATCTGGTCCTGCACGGGCGCCGCCAACCAGAAGTGGCACCTGCAGTAGGAGCGCCATGAGACGTACCACGGGGGCGGCGGCCGTGCTGGGCACGGCCGCCGGTGCGTTGCTGCTGAGCGGCTGCGGGGCGATCGAACTGCCGCTGGCCGCGGTGCGGGTGGGGGCGAACGGGATGCCGCACGCGGTCATCCGGCCGTGCGGTGACGACCGGATCGAAGGGCTGTCGCTGACCGGCACCCGGGCCCGGGACGGCTCCGGGCGCGACCTGTCCGGTTGGCGGGTCGACGGCACGCTGCGGACCGGTGACGCGAGCTTCCCGCTCTTCGATCCGCCGGCCGACTGGCACGCCCGGCACACCGGGACCCAGCGCACGGTGGCTGCCTACACCTATCGACTCGGCTTCATGAAGGGCGAGTTCAACTACGAATACAGCACGACGCTGACGTTCCGCACGACCGACCTGGCGAAGCTGAGGCCCGGCCGGGTCTGGGCCGACGGCCGGGTCATGAGCCTCGGCGAGTTCGAGAAGCTCGCCGAGGACTCCTGCTGAACCGGGGGCCTACTCCGCCGGCTCGACCCCCGCGCGCAGCAGGCCGTAGGTGTACGCGTCCTCCAGGGCCTGCCAGGAGGCGGCGATGACGTTCTCCGCGACGCCCACCGTGGACCATTCGGCGGTGCCGTCGGAGGTCGAGATCAGGACGCGGGTGGTGGACTCGGTGCCGTGCTTGCCCTCCAGGATGCGGACCTTGTAGTCGACGAGGTCCAGCTTGGCGAGCTGCGGGTAGATCTTTTCGAGGCCCACGCGCAGGGCGCGGTCGAGGGCGTTGACCGGGCCGTTGCCCTCGGCCGTGGCGACGATGCGCTCGCTCTTGGCCCAGAGCTTGACGGTGGCCTCGTTGGCGTGGGTGCCGTCGGGGCGGTCCTCGACGATGGCCCGCCAGGACTCGACGCGGAAGTAGGAGCGCGGTTTGCCCTCGACCTCGGCGCGCAGCAGGAGCTCGAAGGAGGCGTCGGCGGCCTCGTAGGTGTAGCCCCTCAGCTCGCGTTCCTTGACGCGCTCCACCACCCGGCCGACCAGTTCGCGGTCGCCGCCGAGGTCGACGCCGAGCTCCTTGCCCTTGAGCTCCACGGAGGCGCGGCCGGCCATGTCGGAGACCAGCATGCGCATGGTGTTGCCGACCAGGGCCGGGTCGGTGTGCTGGTAGAGGTCGGGGTCGACCTTGATCGCGGAGGCGTGCAGGCCCGCCTTGTGGGCGAAGGCCGAGACGCCCACGTAGGGCTGGTGGGTGGAGGGGGTGAGGTTGACGACCTCGGCGATGGCGTGCGAGATCCGGGTCATCTCGCGGAGCCTGCCCTCGGGCAGCACCTGCTTGCCGTACTTCAGCTCCAGGGCGGCGACCACCGGGAACAGGTTGGCGTTGCCGACCCGCTCGCCGTAGCCGTTGGCCGTGCACTGGACGTGGGTGGCGCCCGCGTCGACCGCGGCGAGGGTGTTGGCGACCGCGCAGCCGGTGTCGTCCTGGGCGTGGATGCCGAGCCGGGCGCCGGTGTCCGCGAGGACGGTGGAGACGACGGCGTTGACCTGGGCGGGGAGCATGCCGCCGTTGGTGTCGCAGAGGACGACCACGTCGGCGCCGGCCTCGGCGGCGGCCCGTACGACGGCCTTCGCGTACTCGGGGTTGGCGCGGTAGCCGTCGAAGAAGTGCTCGCAGTCGACGAAGACCCGGCGGCCCTGGGCCTTGAGGAAGGAGACCGTGTCGCGGACCATCTCCAGGTTCTCGTCGAGGGTGGTGCGCAGAGCCAGCTCGACGTGCCGGTCGTGGGACTTGGCGACCAGTGTGATCACCGGGGCGCCGGACTCCAGCAGCGCCCTGACCTGGGGGTCGTCCGCGGCCTTGGCGTTCGCCCGGCGGGTGGCGCCGAAGGCGACCAGCTGGGCGTGCCTGAAGTCGATCTCCTGCTGGGCGCGGGCGAAGAACTCGGTGTCCCGGGGGTTGGCGCCCGGCCAGCCGCCCTCGATGAAGCCCACGCCGAAGTCGTCCAGGTGCCGGGCGATGGCGAGCTTGTCCGCGACAGTGAGGTTGATGCCCTCGCGCTGCGCGCCGTCGCGCAGCGTGGTGTCGAAGACGTGGAACGAGTCGTCCAGCTCGTTGGTTTCCGTCTCGGTCATGGTCTCAAGGCTCCTGATGTCGAATCTCGGTCGTACCGGAATGACCGGCTCCACCGTCCCTCCATGGTCCCTCGCGCCCGTCCCCCGGCTGAAGGTGGGCCGGAAAACGAAAAAACCCCTCGCGGGTGCGAGAGGTCTGCGCGCGGGTCGAGGACGACGATGGCCACCCGTACCTGGTCGTACGTGGTGGTCACTGCGGACCGGCGCGCCTGCTGCCAATAATCATGGCGAACGAGAGCACGGACGCAGTCTGGCACAGACCGCCCCCGTGCTCACCGTCCGTCTCATGATGCGAACAGTGTGCAGTCCGTCACGCGTCCGCGAGGAGGTCCGCTTCCAGGAAGTCGCGCACATGGCCGAGCACCTGCGCCCGGTCCGTGCCGCGCAGGCCGATCGCCACGTGGATGGAGAAACCGTCGAGCAGTGCGCGCAGCCGGGCGGCGAACCGGTCGGGGTCGACCGGCCGGAACTCGCCGCGCGAGATGCCCTCGGCGACCAGCGCCACCAGGTCGCGGTGCCAGGCGCCCTCGATGGCGGCCTGCCGGTCGCGGGCCGCCTCGTCGGCGTTCTGCGAGCGGTTCCAGACCTCCAGCCAGAGCGTCCAGTGCGGGTCCCGGTGCCCGTCGGGGACGTACAGGTCGACGTAGGCGTCGAGGCGCTCGCGGGCGGTGCCGCGCCGGGTGAGGAGCCGGCCGCGTTCGGCGCCCAGCCGGCCCTCGCTCCACTCCAGGGTCTGGAGCAGGAGTTCGTCCTTGGAGTGGAAGTAGTAGAGGAGATGGCCGCTGCTCATGCCGACCTCACGGCCGAGCGCGGCCATGGTGAGCTTCTCCAGGCCCCGGCCGGCGATCATCGTCATGGCGGCGGCGAGCACGTCCTCGCGGGGCGGGGCCTGTCTGCGCCCACCGGCCATCTTCGGCTCCTCGAACTACGACCAGAACCAGAACCCCTGGCACTAGATCCTCGGCTGCTGCTGGGTGATGCAGTGGATACCGCCACCCCCCGCGAAGATCGTACGGGCGTCCACCAGTGTCACCGTCCGCTCGGGGAAGAGACGGCGGAAGATCCCGGCGGCGATCTCGTCGCGCGGGTCGTCGAAGCCGCACAGCACGACCCCGCCGTTGCAGAGGTAGTGGTTGATGTAGGAGTAGTCGGCCCAGTGGCCGTCGGCCTCCAGGACGGTCGGGGCGGGCACCTCGACGACCTCCAGGGTGCGGCCGCGGGCGTCGGTCTGGGACCGCAGCAGGCCGACGACCTCCTTGCTCACCTCGTGGTCGGGGTGCGCGGGGTCGGGCTGGGAGTGCGCGACCACGACTCCCGGGCGGGCGAAGGCGGCGACGATGTCGACATGGCCGAGGGTGCCGAAGCCGTACGGCGGGTAGTCGCCGGTGAGGCCGCGGGGCAGCCATATCGCCTTGCGGGTGCCGAGCATCCCGTGGATCTCGGCCTCGACCTCCGCCTTCGTCCAGCCCGGGTTGCGCTCGGGGCCCAGCTGCACGGTCTCGGTCAGCAGGACGGTGCCCTCGCCGTCGACATGGATCGCACCGCCCTCGTTGACCAGCTGCGAGGCGTACGTCCGCGCGCCCGCGAGGTCCGCGACATGCGCGGCGATCTTCGCGTCGTGCTCCCAGCGGGCCCAGTGCTGGGCGCCCCAGCCGTTGAACGTCCAGTCCACGGCCGCCAGTTCACGTCCGTCGGTGAGGAAGGTGGGGCCGATGTCCCGCATCCAGGCGTCGTCGAGGTCCCGCTCGACGGTGTCGACGCCGGGCCCGAGCAGCGTCTGTGCCGCCGCCGACTGGCCGGGGCCGCACACGACGGTCACCGGTTCGAAGCGGAGGATCGCACGGGCCACCGACGCCCAGGCCATCCGGGCGGCGATGAGGTCGTCGGCGTCGTCGAAGGTGGGGTTGGGACCCGGCCACGCCATCCAGGTGCGCTCGTGCGGGGTCCACTCGGCGGGCATCCGGAAGCCGTCGGAGGCAGCAGTCATCGGTGATCCTCAGAGGAAGTACAGGCGGTTGAGGGAGACGGAGTCGGCGGGCTCCGAGCGCAGCGGCTCGCCGTCGAGGGTGACCAGGCCGGTGCGCTGGTCGACGTCGACCGCTCCGGTACGGGAGTTGCGCCGCAGGTCGGCCGGGCCGATGCCGCGGGTGCCGCGGACGGCGACCCGGCGGCGCCGGGTGGGCATGGTGTCGTGGCCCTGGTCGAGGGCGGCCTGCGCCACGAACGCGACGGAGATCTCGGCCGGGGTGGCGCCGTGCGCCCCGAACTGGGGGCCGAGGACGAGGGGTTCGCAGGTGTCGGTGGCCGCGTTGGGGTCGCCGGTGACGCCGAACGCCGGGAAGCCGGCCTTCAGCACCAGCTGCGGCTTGGCCCCGAAGTACTCCGGGCTCCACAGCACGATGTCGGCGAGCTTGCCCACCTCGATCGAGCCGACCTCGTGCGAGAGTCCGTGCGCGATCGCCGGGTTGATGGTCAGCTTGGCCATGTAGCGCAGCACGCGCTCGTTGTCGTGGCCGTCGTCCGGGGCGCCGAGTTCGGCCTTCATCTTGCCGGCCATGGCGAAGGTGCGGCGGACGGTCTCCCCGGCCCGGCCCATGCCCTGCGCGTCGGACGAGGTGATGCCGATCGCGCCCAGGTCGTGCAGCACGTCCTCGGCGCCCATGGTCCCGGCGCGGATGCGGTCGCGGGCCATGGCGGCGTCGCCGGGCAGGTCGGTCTTCAGGTCGTGGACGGAGACGATCATCCCGTAGTGCTCGGCGACCGCGTCCCGGCCGAAGGGCAGGGTGGGGTTGGTGGAGGAGCCGATGACGTTGCGGACGCCGGCCATCTTCAGCACGTTGGGCACGTGTCCGCCGCCGCAGCCCTCGATGTGGAAGGCGTGGATGGTGCGGCCCTCCAGGACCCGCAGGGTGTCCTCGACCGACAGGCACTCGTTCAGCCCGTCGCTGTGCAGGGCGACCTGGACGTCGTGTTCCTCGGCGACCCGCAGGGCCGTGTCCAGGGCCCGGGTGTGGGCGCCCATGTCCTCGTGCACCTTGAAGCCGCAGGCGCCGCCCTCGGCGAGGGCCTCGACCAGCGGGGCCGCGTGCGAGGACGAACCCCGGCCGAGGAAGCCGATGTTGACCGGCCAGGCGTCGAAGGCGCCGAACGCGTGCTTCAGCGCCCAGGGCGAGTTGACGCCGACACCCCACACCGGCCCGAACTCCTGCCCGATGACCGTCGTGACACCGGAGGCCAGCGAGGCCTCCATGATGCGCGGCGACAGCAGGTGGACGTGGGTGTCGACGGCCCCGGCGGTGGCGATGAGCCCCTCCCCGGACACGATGGACGTGCCGGTGCCGACCACGACGTCCACCCCGTCGAGGGTGTCGGGGTTGCCGGCCCGCCCGATCGAGCAGATCCGCCCCTCCCGGATGCCGATGGACACCTTCCGGATCCCGAGCACGGCGTCGATCACGACGACGTTGCTGATCACGACGTCGCAGGTCTCCCGGACGGCGGCGGCCTTCAGATGCAGACCGTCCCTGGCCGTCTTGCCGAAACCGGCCAGGAACTCGTCGCCGTGGCGCTGGGAGTCGTCCTCGACGCGGATCACGAGCCCCGAGTCCCCGAGGCGGACGCGGTCGCCGGCGCGGGGGCCGTGGGTGGCCGCGTACTCGTGCGGGGTGAGGCGGCGGGCCTCGGCGGGGTGGCCTCCGGGGCGGCTCATCGATCGGCCTCCTCTGTCTCTCGTACACCCAGGTATCCGCAGGCGGCGGCGCGGCGCAGCGCCTCCGCGCGGGCGCCGGGCGCGTCCAGCGGCCCGTCGACGAGCCCGGCGAAGCCGATGGCGACCCGGGAACCGCCGATCGGCACGAGACCGACCTCCAGCGAGTCCCCCGGCCCGAACCGCACGGACGACCCGGCGGGCACGGCGAGCCGCAGGCCGTAGGCGGCGGCGCGGTCGAAGTCGAGGCGCGGGTTGGCCTCGAAGAAGTGGAAGTGCGAGGTGACGGAGACGGGGACGGCCGCGGTGTTGGTGACGGTCAGCCGTACGACCGCCTCCGGGTCGGCGTGCTCCGGCCCCGGCAGCAGCGCGCCGGGCGCGTCCTCGCCCAGTCCCCCGCCGCCGATCGGGTCGGTGACCACGGCGAGCCTGGACCCGTCGTCGAAGACGGCCTCGACGTGCACCTCGGTGACGATGTCGGCGACGCCGGGCAGCACGTCGGCCGGGCCGAGGACGGAGCGGGCCGCCTCGATCGCCTCGGCGAGCCGCCGGCCGTCCCGGGCGGCCTCGCAGACGGTGTCCGCGATCAGCGCGGTGGCCTCCGGCACGTTGAGCCTGAGGCCCCGGGCACGGCGGGCACGGGCCAGCTCGGCGGCGCCGAAGAGCAGCAGCCGGTCACGTTCGGTGGGGGTCAGTCGCACGCCCGGCACCTCCTTCGCTTCCTCATACCTAGCTCCACTTAGAACAACACTCTAAATGCCGGATTACGAGAAGGGAACCATTGACATCGACCCCCAGGTCACCCACATTGAACGTCGCTCTAACTTTTGGACGGCCGTCGAAGGAGACCAGCCATGCCGATAGAACAGCGCGGAGTCGACACGATCCCGGACGGGGAACGCACCAGCGGTCCGAAGGACCTGGTCTCGATCCTGCTCGGCTCCAACCTCTGCCTCGGCGTGATCATCTTCGGCTGGCTGCCGCCGTCCTTCGGGCTCGGCTGGTGGGCGTCGGTGAGCGCGATCGTGGCGGGCACGCTGATCGGCACGGTCTTCACGGCCCCGCTGGCCCTGGTCTCCCTGCGCACCGCCACCAACCTCTCCACCTCCTCGGGCGCCCAGTTCGGGGTCCGCGGGCGGCTGGTCGGCTCGGTGGTGGGCCTGCTGCTGGCCCTCGGCTACACCGCGCTGACCGTGTGGATCGGCGGCGACGTGATGGTGGGCGTGCTCGGCCGGCTGTTCGGTCTGCCCGCGGACGGGCTGTCCTACGCCGTCGTCTACACCGTGCTCGCGGCGGCGACGGTGGCGGGCGCGGTCTACGGCTACCGGGTGCTGCTCGCCATGTCCAAGGTCCTCGCCATCGGCATGACGGCCCTGCTGGTCCTCGGGATCTTCGCCTACGGCCCGCACTTCACCACCTCCGCGCTGCCGGAGGCCGGCGGCTACCTGCTCGGCGGCTTCTGGCCGACCTGGTGCCTGGCGGCCGTGGCGGCCGGCCTCTCCGGCCCCGTCGCCTTCATCACCCTCCTCGGCGACTACACCCGCTACATCTCCCCGGCCCGCCACACCTCCCGCCGGGTCCTGCACGCGACGTGGCTGGGCCTGATCCTGGGCCTGCTGGTCCCGCAGCTCTTCGGCACGTTCACCGCGTACGCGGCACGGGCGGCGGCGGACTACGCGGGCCCGCTGGTCTCCGCCTCCCCCGCCTGGTACCTGGTCCCGCTCCTGCTCTCCGCCTCCGCGGGCTCGGTCGGCAACGCGGGCCTCATGCTCTACTCCATGGGCCTCGACCTGGACGCCATCCTCCCCCGCGCGTCCCGGGCCCGCGCCACCTACACGGTCGCCATCGTCGCCACGGCCTGCGTCTTCGCCGGCCACTACGCCTGGAACGCCCAGTCCGCGATGACCTCCTTCGTCCTCCTCCTCACCGCCATCGGCACCCCGTGGGCGGTCATCACCCTCATCGGCTTCGTCCGCTGCCGGGGCGTCTACGACGCGGACGCCCTCCAGGTCTTCAACCGCCGCTCGCGGGGCGGGATCTACTGGTACCGGTCCGGCTGGAACATCCGCGCCACCGCATCCTGGGCCCTGGGAGCGGGCGTCGGCCTGCTGGCGGTGTCCCTCCCGTCGTACGAGGGGCCGCTGCTGTCACTGACGGGCGGGGTGGACTGCAGCTTCCTGCTGTCGGGGACGGTCGGTGGGCTGGTGTACCTGCTTCTCACGTGGAATCGGGCAGACTCGGCCCATCCGATGTCCGACAACGAAGCCCAGCCACATCTCAGCCCGTCCGGCGTCTGAGGACGAAGACCGGTCCGCTTTCCCCTCAGCCCATCCGGCGTCCAAGGACGAAAACCGAACAGCACCACCCCCCAGCCCCTCCGGCGTCTGAGGACGAAAACCGAACAGCATCACCCCCCAGCCCGTCCGGCGTCTGAGGACGAGGCCGTTCAGGCCGAAGGGGGGTCTGGGGGCGCAGCCCCCGGAAGGACCGTCACCCCGGCTCAAGCCCCGGCAGGAACCGGGGCTCCCCGAACGCCGGCTTCAGGTCGGTCCACCACGTCGCCCCCTCGTCGTACGCGGCGAAGAACGGCCGGTCGACCAGGTCCGGATCGCGGGCCTGGATCAGGTGGAGGACGAAGACCCGCTCGCCGGCCACCTCGGCGACGCCGTCCACGCAGACCTTGCCCGGCATCGCCGACATGACCGGCCCGCGGACCGTACGGGCGAGGCCCGACACGCGGGCGTAGGCGTCGCGGAAGACGGCGTGGCCGCGGGCCAGCGGGACGCCGAAGTAGCCCTGGGGGCCGGTGTCCCGCTCCACGAACTGGTAGTACGGCACCGCCCCCAGCGTGGTCGTCTCCTCCCACAGCTCGGCCCAGGCGTCCGCACTGTCGTTGATCCCGGCCACCAGCGGCCCCTGGCAGCGGATCACGGCCCCGGTGTCGCGGACGCGCCGCATCGCCTCCCGTACGACGGGCGGGCGCAGCTCCTGCGGATGCGTGAAGTGGGCCATCAGCGCCAGGTGCCGGCCGCTCGCCACCACCTCCTCGAAGAGCCGCAGCAGGTCGTCGGCGTCGCGGTCGGTGGTGAAGCGGTACGGCCAGAAGGCGAGGGACTTGGTGCCGATACGGATCGAGCGGACGGTGTCGATCCGCAGCAGCGGCTCGACGTAGCGGCGCAGTACGTCCGTGCTCATCACCAGGGGGTCGCCGCCCGTGACCAGGACGCCGGCGACCTCGGGGTGGGCCCGCAGATAGGAGCTGGTGGCCGCGATGTCGTCCGTCGCGATGCGCAGGTCGGCCTCGCCGACGAACTGCGGCCAGCGGAAGCAGTAGGTGCAGTAGGCGTGGCAGGTCTGGCCCTGGCGCGGGAAGACCAGCACCGTCTCCGGGTACTTGTGCTGCAGGCCGGTCAGCCGCTGCCCCTCGTGCACGGGGACGTTGGCGTCGAGCTGGCCGGAGGGGTGCGGGTTGAGCCGCATCCGGATCTCGTGCGCGGCGCGCTGGATCTCGGCGCGCGGCGCGTCCCGGCGCAGCAGGTCCGCCATCCGGCGGACGTCGGGCGCGGGCAGCATCCCGGCCTGCGGGAAGGTCAGCCGGAAGATCGGGTCCTCGGGTACGGCCGTCCAGTCGATCAGCTCGTCGACGACGTACGTGTTCGTGCGGAACGGCAGGACCGAGGAGACCGCCCGCAGCGCCAGCCGCTGATCGTCCGTCAGGGAGACACGCCGGAGCAGACCGTCCAGGTCACGGGGCGTGAAGGCGCGAAAGCGGGGGTGGTGCGCTGAACTCATGGTGCGGGGGCCCTCTATTCCGTGACCAGGACCGTGGACGGCCGCAACTCCACGAAGGCGGCCGCCTGCGCATCGTACTTCTCCCCGAAGTGGTGGATGAGCCGCCGATGCAGCTCGCTCTCGTCGTCCACGACGAGGACGTCGTGCGCGCCGGACCCGCTCAGGGCGTCGCTGTAGGCACTGAGTTGGTCGAGCCGGTGGCGGGCCAGGTAGGTGACGAGGTCGGGGGCGGCGACGTACAGGCGGTCGTCGAGGAAGACGAAGTGGCAGACGAACTCGCGTCGCCCGTCCGTGGCGTCGACGAGGGTGACGGGCAGGCGGGTGAACCGGTCCATCGGCTTGCCCTGCTGCCACAGTTCGTCGAAGCGCTGTTCGACGAAGGTGCCCAGCGGCGAGCGGACCGCGACCTCCAGCTGGACCCCCTCACCGGAGAGCCGGCCTACGGTCAGGAAGGAGACCAGGCAGCGCTCGTCCCAGCGGTAGAGGGTGACGCCGGGGGAGGTGGAGCACAGCCGTACCTCCAGGAGCTGCCGGGAGGTGGCGTCGAGGCGGCGGGCGAACCCGTCCAGGGTGCGCAGGTTGCGCATGATGTCCCGGCGGATGTCGGCGCTCTGCTCGCCCAGTTCGCGGCCGCGCAGGATGACGGCGAGGGAGTCGGGGTCCAGGAGCAGGATCTGCACCCGGGCACCGCTCGCGGTCGCGGACCTGACACCCCGGAACAGGCGTTCGGAGAACTGCGGGCCGAACAGGTTGGAGAAGGTGTCCAGGACCTTCACGTTGGACGTCGAGCCGTGCACCTGGGCGGCGAACCACTCGTAGTCCAGCCGGGTGTGCTCGCGGACCCGGCCCTCCTGGGCCCGGGATATCAGCGGGCCGATGACGAACACCGTGATGACCACGCCGACGAGGTCGGTCCCGAGGTTCAGGGCGAGGTTCTGCCCGTAGCTGTCCATCGTCGAGGCCCGCCACAGCAGCAGACCCGCGACGGCGGTGAGCAGGGCGAGCACGGTGAGGCTCTGCGGGCGGCGCGGGGTGCGTAACGTGCGCATCAGCCAGCGCAGTCGTGGCATCGGCGATCGTCCGCTCACGCGTGTTCCCTCCCCCGTGTGGAACCAGGAGATACCCGTACGGGGGAGGTGATACGCGTCGAACGGACAACCGAAGATCGATCAGCCGAGCTGGTGCATCCAGCCGTGCTTGTCCTCGGCCTTGCCGCGCTGGATGTCGAGGAGGGCCTCGCGGAGCCTGAGGGTGACCTCGCCGGGCTCGCCGCCCGACTGCTGCCACTCGGCGTTCGCGCGCTTGACCGTGCCGACGGGGGTGATCACGGCGGCGGTGCCGCAGGCGAAGACCTCGGTGAGGGTGCCGTTCTCGGAGTCGCGCTGCCACTGCTCGATGGAGACCCGGGCCTCCTCGGACTCGTAGCCGAGGTCGCGGGCGACGGTGAGGAGGGAGTCGCGGGTGACGCCTTCGAGGATCGAGCCGGTGAGGGTCGGGGTGACGATCTTGTCGCCGTACACGAAGTACAGGTTCATGCCGCCGAGCTCCTCGACCCACTTGTGCTCGACCGCGTCGAGGTAGCAGACCTGGTCGCAGCCCTGCTCGGCGGCCTCGGCCTGGGCGAGCAGGGAGGCCGCGTAGTTGCCGCCGGTCTTGGCGTCGCCCATGCCGCCGGGGACGGCGCGGACGCGGTCCTCGGAGGCCCAGATGGAGACCGGCTTGACCCCGCCGGGGAAGTAGGCGCCGGCCGGGGAGGCGATGACCAGGAAGAGGTACTCGTTGGCCGGCTTGACGCCCAGGCCGACCTCGGTGGCGATCATGAAGGGGCGCAGGTAGAGGGATTCCTCGCCGCCGTGTGCCGGAACCCACGCCTTGTCCTGCTGGACGAGCAGGTCGCAGGCCTCGATGAAGGTCTCCACCGGCAGCTCGGGCATGGCGAGCCGGCGGGCGGAACGCTGGAAGCGCTTGGCGTTCTGGTCGGGGCGGAAGGTGGCCACCGAGCCGTCGGGGCGGCGGTAGGCCTTCAGGCCCTCGAAGATCTCCTGGGCGTAGTGCAGGACGTTGGTGGCCGGGTCGAGGGGGATCGGCGCGTACGGGACGAGCTGGCCGTCGTGCCAGCCGCGGCCCTCGGTCCACTTGATCGTCACCATGTGGTCGGTGAAGTGGCGGCCGAATCCGGGGCTGGCCAGGATCGCCTCGCGCTCGGCGGCGGCGGTCGGGTGCGCGGACGGCTTGAGCTCGATCGTGGGCGTCGTCATCAGTGGTAGTCCTTCACCGGTTGTAGTAGTGGCCGCGCTCACTCCCCTGTCCTAGGACGTCCGAGCATTCCCTCATACCGCGGCTTCGCGTTCGATTATCGCGCGGGGACCTGGCCGGAAGGAATCAGGGTGAAAGCGGACCCGGGGTTGATGGTGGCACCCGGCGGCAGGCATGGGGAAGCCGCCGGGCGCTGGTGCGACCCGGCGGCTTCGAAGTCGTGCTTCGAGTGGCTCGGGTCAGCCGGCTACTCGTACGGCGAGCGCGTCGCCGATCTCCGAGGTGGAGCGGGCGGGGCTGCCCTGGCGTTCGGTGAGGTCGGCGGTGACGGCCTCCTCGACGCGGGCGGCCTCGGCCTCGTAGCCGAGGTGGCGCAGCAGCAGGGCGACGGACAGGACCGTGGCGGTGGGGTCGGCCTTGCCCTGGCCGGCGATGTCGGGCGCGGAACCGTGGACCGGCTCGAACATGGACGGGAACTCGCCGCTCGGGTTGATGTTCCCGCTCGCCGCGACGCCGATGCCGCCGGAGACGGCCGCGGCGAGGTCGGTGATGATGTCACCGAAGAGGTTGTCGGTGACGATGACGTCGAAGCGGCCGGGGTCGGTGACGAGGTAGATCGTCGCCGCGTCGACGTGGATGTAGTCCGTGGTGACCTCGGGGAACTCCGCGGCCACCCGGTTGAAGATGTTCGTCCACAGGTGCCCGGCGAAGGTCAGCACGTTGTTCTTGTGGACCAGCGTGAGCTTCTTGCGCGGGCGGGCCTGGGCGCGGGCGAAGGCGTCCCGGACGACCCGCTCGACGCCGAAGGCCGTGTTGACGGACACCTCGGTGGCGACCTCGTGCTCGGTGCCCTTGCGGATGGTGCCGCCGTTGCCGGTGTACGGGCCCTCGGTGCCCTCGCGGACCACGACGAAGTCGATCTCGGGCTCGCCGGCCAGCGGGGTGGCGACACCCGGGAGCAGCTTCGACGGGCGCAGGTTGACGTGGTGGTCGAAGGCGAAGCGGAGCTTGAGCAGGAAGCCGCGCTCCAGAACGCCGGAGGGCACGCTCGGGTCGCCGATGGCGCCCAGCAGGATGGCGTCGTGCCCCTTGAGCGCGTCGAGGTCGGCGTCGGTGAGGGTCTCACCGGTGGCGTGGTAACGCCTGGCGCCGAAGTCGTACTCCTTGGTCTCCAGCTTCACGTCCCCGGGGAGGACGGCGGAGAGGACCTTGAGGCCTTCGGCCACGACTTCCTGCCCGATGCCGTCACCGGGGATCACTGCGAGATCGATGCTGCGAGACATGTCGGCACCCTACTGCGCGTCCCATGGGATGACACACACCGTCCGGCATGCGGACACGGCGGGTCGTTCCGTCGACGGGCGTTCACCCGTACGTGGGGCCGGTGTTGGCCTGTGCTGGGCACGTTTCCGGCATGGACCTCCCCGGCACCGATCACCCTGGCACGCACCTCCCCGACTTCGGCATCCCGCCGCGGCTCGCCGCCGGGATGAGCATGGCCGAGCAGTACGAGTATCTGCGGGCCCGGCTGGTGAGCCGCCGCACCCTGGTGACGGCGGGCGCGGTGGCCGGCGGTGCGCTGGCAGCCGGTTGCGCGAGGACGGCGAAGTCGGCGAGCCCGGCTCCGGCGACCTCCGCGATCCGGGGCGCGGCGGTCGTGCCGTTCGGCCGCCATCTCGCCTTCGGCGCCGACCCGCGGACGCAGATGCGGATCTCCTGGCAGGTGCCGTTCGCGGTGAGGAAGCCGTTCGTGCGGATCGGGACGCGCCCGGACCGGCTGGGCGCGCGCGTCGCCGCCGAGATCCGGCACCTGCACACGCCCGGGGTGCGGGGGGTGCGCCCGGTGGTCGAGCAGTACTACGTGCACGCGGCCCTGACCGGCCTCGCGCCCGGCACCACGTACTACTACGGCGTCGGCCACGACGGCTGGGACCCGGCCGCGCCGAACCACCGCGCCGCCATCACCCCGTTCCGCACCGCGCCCGCGAGCCCGGAGCGGTTCGTCTTCACGGCCTTCGGCGACCAGGGCGTCAGCCGGGCCGGGAAGGCCAGTGACAACGCGCTGCTGAAGCAGAAGCCGGCGTTCCATCTGCACGCCGGCGACATCTGCTACGCCGACGGCAACGGCGCCGGGAAGACCTCGGACGGCTACGACGCCCGGGAGTGGGACCGGTTCCTGAAGCAGAACGACCCGGTGGCGCGGTCCGTGCCGTGGATGGTGACGACCGGCAACCACGACATGGAGGCCTGGTACTCCCCCGACGGCTACGGCGGCCAGTACGCCCGCTTCGCCCTCCCGGACAACGGCTTCGACCCGCACGGCTCACCGGGCGTGTACGCGTTCACCTACGGCAACGTCGGCTTCGTGGCGCTGGACGCGAACGACGTGTCGTACGAGATCCCCGCCAACCTCGGTTACAGCGGCGGCCGGCAGACGAAATGGCTGGCGGAGAAGCTGAAGGAGCTGCGGGCGGCGAAGGGGGTGGACTTCGTGGTCGTCTTCTTCCACCACTGCGCGTACTCGACGTCCTCGCACGCCTCCGACGGCGGGATCCGGGCGGCCTGGCTGCCGCTGTTCACCGATTACCAGGTGGACCTGGTGATCAACGGGCACAACCACGTCTACGAGCGCACCGACGCGGTGAAGGGCGGCAGGGTCGGCCGCGCGGTCCCGGTCGGCGGCTCGACCGACCCGACGCGGGACGGGATCGTGTACGTCACGGCGGGCGGCGGCGGGCGGGACCTGTACGGGTTCCCCTCGGGGGTGCGGGACAGCTACGAGGGGCACGTCACCCGGCACGACGCGGTGCACAGCTTCCACTGGGCCAAGGGGCAGCACAACGTCGCGGAGACGGTGGAGTGGTCGCGGGTGCGGTACGCCGGCTTCTCCTTCCTCAGGGTCGAGGCGGAGGCGGGTACGGCCCCGCGGCTGACGGTGTCGGCGCTGGCGCAGAGCGGCGCGCGGATCGACCACTTCGAGATACGCCGGGGCGGCTGATCCGCGGGGTTCCCCGCGGTTCCCCGGAGTACGGCGCGGCTGTCCCGGCCGCGCCGTACTCCGTGCGGGTGCGGCTCCCGTTGAGGGGTTGCTACACGTGTTACCGGCGGTGCGTCAACGGTGCGCCGACGGCTCAGTGGCCGGTCTCGCCGCCGTTGTCGCGGCGGTCGAGGGCGCGCTGGAGGGCGGCGGCGGCGTTCTTGCGCTCGGACTCGCTGGTGCGGGACACGTGGCGGACCCGGCGGCGGACGGTCGTCTCGGCCATGGGAATCGACTCCTTCGGCATACAGGGAGTACGGCAGGGGGGATACGAGACGCCGGAAGGGGCGGGGAGCGGTGCCGCAGGGGTTGCCTGCACGGGGCCCGGCTCACGACCGCCATTCGCTTGATCGAGCGAGACGTTCGGCTTCTACAAAAGTAAGCGAGCGGCCCGCTTCTGTCTGCACAATTACTCGGACTTCCTACTATCTGAGACGGCGGCATCGGCCACCCGGCCGTGAGCTGGGCTTTTGACGGGCGGGGCGGGTGGGGCAGACGGCTCCGGAGGGGCGAACGGGTTACATCACGTCTCCGTCCCGCCAGTCGAAGACCAGTTCCTGGGCCGGGTCGAGGACGTCCCCGGCGAGTCCGGGCCACACGTACACGTCCCCCTCCTCGTCCGCGAGCCGCACGATTCCCTCCGCCGGGGACAGTGCGCAGACCCGGCCGGCCCAACGCTCCCAGCCCCGGACCGTGTAGAGCCGGGCCCCGTCCTCGCTGGCGGACAGCGCGCCGAAGTCGTACGCCCGCCCGACGACCCCCTCCAACGCCGCCAGCACCTGCCCGCCCAGCCCCCGGCGCCGGGCGTCGGGCCGGACGCCCACCGCCTCGACGTAGCCGACGCGCAGCCAGCGGTCCCGGTGCCGGGCGCGGCGCATGACGACCGAGCCGTGGGCGGCGAGCCCGGCCTCGTCGTGGACGAGCGCGTGCAGGCCGCCCAGCCCGTGCTCCCAGTCGCTGTCGGCGAAGTCCCCGCCGAACGCCTCGTGGAGGAGGGCACGGGCGGCACGCAGGTCGGCCGGGTCGAGGTCGGCGGTGTGGGCGACGGTGAGAGACATGGCCCAAGTGTCGTACGGACGACCCGGCGACGGGGCCGTTGCGGTCGACGAACCGGCCCGTCCGGCGCCGGACGGCCCGGTGGCGAGGCGGACGATCGCGTCCGTGCCCTCGGTGCCGGTCTGCGGGCCGCTGCGGGCGCACCGGCAGCCGCTGTGGCGGAACCCCGGCCGGGCATGGGAACGGGCCGGGAAGCCTGCTCGTGGGTCAGGCTTCCCGGCCCGTGCTCGGGAGGGCTGTGGGTCAGCCCATGTGCGGGTACGCGTAGTCGGTCGGGGCGACCAGCGTCTCCTTGATCGCGCGGGTCAGCGTCCAGCGCAGCAGGTTCTGCGGGGCGCCGGCCTTGTCGTTGGTGCCGGAGGAGCGGCCGCCGCCGAAGGGCTGCTGGCCGACGACGGCGCCGGTCGACTTGTCGTTGATGTAGAAGTTGCCGGCCGCGTAGCGCAGCTTCTCCATCGTGTACGCGGCCGCCGCGCGGTCGTTGGAGATGACCGAGCCGGTGAGCGCGTAGTCGGACACCGACTCCATCTGGGTCAGCATCTCGTCGTACTGGTCGTCCTCGTAGACGTGCACGGCGAGGAACGGGCCGAAGTACTCGGTGCGGAAGACCTCGTTCTCCGGGTCGCTGCACACGACGACCGTCGGGCGGACGAAGTAGCCGACCGAGTCGTCGTAGGAGCCGCCCGCGACGATCTCGCAGGCCGGGTCGGTCTTCGCGCGGTCGATCGCGGCCTTGTTCTTGGCGAACGCGCGGTCGTCGATGACGGCGCCGATGAAGTTCGACAGGTCGGTGACGTCACCCATGGTCAGGTAGTCGACCTCGGCGGCGAACTCCTCGCGGAAGCCGTCGTTCCAGATGGACGCCGGGATGTAGGCGCGGGAGGTCGCCGAGCACTTCTGGCCCTGGTACTCGAAGGCACCGCGGGTGAGCGCCGTCTTGAGGACGGCACGGTCGGCGCTCGGGTGGGCGACGAGGAAGTCCTTGCCGCCGGTCTCGCCGACCAGACGCGGGTACGAGCGGTACTTCTCGATGTTGTTGCCGACCGTCTTCCACAGGTACTGGAAGGTCTTGGTGGAGCCGGTGAAGTGGATGCCGGCCAGGTCCCGGTGCTCAAGGGCGACCTTCGACACCTCGATGCCGTCGCCGGTGACGAGGTTGATGACGCCCTTGGGCAGACCGGCCTCCTCCAGCAGCTGCATCAGCAGCACGGCGGCGTGGGTCTGGGTCGGGGACGGCTTCCACACGACCACGTTGCCCATGAGGGCGGGGGCGGTCGGCAGGTTGCCGGCGATCGCGCTGAAGTTGAACGGCGTGATCGCGTAGACGAAGCCCTCCAGCGGGCGGTGGTCGAGGCGGTTCCAGACGCCCGGGGAGTTGGCCGGGGGCTGCTCGGCCAGGATCTGGCGGGCGTAGTGGACGTTGAACCGCCAGAAGTCGACCAGCTCGCAGGGCGAGTCGATCTCGGCCTGCTGGGCGGTCTTGGACTGGCCGAGCATGGTGGAGGCGGCGATCGTCTCGCGCCAGGGGCCGGCCAGCAGTTCGGCGGCGCGCAGGATGATGGCGGCGCGGTCGTCGAAGGCCATCGCGCGCCAGGCGGGCGCGGCGGCGAGGGCCGCGTCGATCGCGTCCTGCGCGTCCTGCTGGGTGGCGTGCCGGCCGGTGCCGATGACGGCCTTGTGGTGGTGCGGCTGCACGACCTGGAAGGGCTCGCCGCCGCCGAGCCGCTTCTCGCCGCCGATGGTCATCGCCAGCTCGATCGGGTTCTCGGCGAGCTCCTTGAGCTTCGCCTCCAGGCGGGTGCGCTCGGCGGAACCGGGGGCATAGCCGTGCACCGGCTCGTTGACGGGGGTGGGGACCTGGGTCACAGCGTCCATGAGTTACCTCTTCCGAGTGAGTCCCTGGCTTCAGCCGGAGGAGGCCGAAGCAGTTGCGTATGGTGAGCAGCGGTCAGGGCTTGACCGTCACGGACTCGCTGTGGCGAGCCGTGAGAAGCCCCTTCGGGGGCGGAGTCACGAGATCCGTAACTCCTTTCCACGGGTCTGGGTCCGGCTCAGCCGGCCGCAGGGCTGCGGCTGTTGGCCTCCGAACTCCTCGGCGACCGACAGCCGTGGCTCATCCAGCGCATCACCCCTTGCTGATCATTGAGCGGACGAAAAATCGCAGGTTGGCGGGCTTTTCGGCAAGCCTGCGCATGAAGTAGCCGTACCAGTCCGTGCCGTACGCGGTGTAGACACGCATCCGGTGGCCCTCGGCGGCCAGCCGCAGGTGCTCGTCGCCGCGGATGCCGTACAGCATCTGGAACTCGTACTCGTCGGGCTTGCGGCCCGCGTGCCGGGCGAGTTCCTGGGCGATGGAGATCAGGCGCGGGTCGTGGGAGCCGACCATCGGGTACCCCTCGCCGTCCATCAGAGTCCGCAGGATCCGCACGTACGCCTTGTCGATCTCGTGCTTCTGCTGGTAGGCGACCTCGGCGGGCTCCTTGTAGGCGCCCTTGACCAGGCGGACCCGGCTGCCGGAGTCGGCGAGGCGGCGGGCGTCGGCCTCGGTGCGGAAGAGGTACGCCTGGATGACGCAGCCGGTCTGCGGGAAGTCCTTCCGCAGCTCCTCGTGGATGGCGAACATCGAGTCGAGGGTGGTGTGGTCCTCGGCGTCGAGGGTCACGGTCGTACCGACGGCGGCGGCGGCCTCGACGACCGGGCGGACGTTGGCGAGGGCGAGCTCGTGCCCACCTTCCAGCGCCTGTCCGAACATGGACAGCTTGACCGACATCTCGACGCGCTCGCCGAGGCCGAGGTCCTTCAGCCGCTCGACGAGCGCGAGGTAGGCGTCCCGGGCGGCGGCGGCCTGCTCGGGGGTGGTGATGTCCTCGCCGACGACGTCCATCGTCAGCTCCAGGCCGCGGCCTGTCAGCTCCTCGATGATCGGGACGATGTCCGCGACCGACTCACCGGGGATGAAGCGGTCGACGACCTGCTTCGTCACCGGGGCCGCCGAGATCAGACGTCGCATCCGGTCGCTGCGCGACGCGGCGAGAATCACGGGACCCAGCACGGGGCACCTCCACAACACATGCCAGACAGGCCGCGATCCGACGATTTGGATACGGCACGGGGAACCACCGTGAAAGTTAAGGATCCCTCCGATCGTGGGCCATCGACAGCTGTCACGCATCCGTGCCGCGGATCTCAGACAGATGTATGAAGGCGGCCGTGAATTGCGGGAGAATGCCCGGGTGACGTCGGAATTCAAGGGTGACTACCAGGAGCTGGTCGACGAGATCTCGGAGCTGCTGGGCGTCCCGGCGACCCTGGAGAACCGCGACTTCGAGCTGATCGCCTTCGGGGCGTACGACAGTGAGGGCGACCTCGACCCGTCGGCCCTCGACCCGGTGCGCACCCGGTCGATCCTGACCCGGCGCTCGACGGCGGCGGTCCGCACCTGGTTCGAGGGCTTCGGCATCACCCGGGCGACCGGACCGGTCCGGATCCCGCCGACCCCGGAGGCCGGCGTGTACCGGGGACGGATCTGCCTTCCGGTACGCCATCGGGGTGTCGTCCTCGGCTATGTCTGGCTGCTCGACGACGATCCGGGCCCGACCGACGCCCAGCTGGCCGCCGCCATGGTGGTGGCCGGGCGGATCGGGGCGCTGCTCGCGGACGAGGCACAGGCCGGGGCCGGACTCGGCCGGGAGCTGCGGGCGGTACTGGTCGCGGAGGGCGGCTGGCAGCGGGACATGGCGGTGGCCGAACTCCGCACGGCCCTGGGCACCCGCGCGGACGCCCCGCACACCCTGGTCTGCGTCGCCCCCTGGCCGTCCGCCGACCCGGACGACGCCCCGTCCCCGCGCACGGTCCCGCACGCCACCGCGCTGTGCGCGCTGCCCTGGGGCGCGACCGGCCACAGCCTCGCCGTACTGGTCCGGCTGCGCAGCACGGACACGGCCACACCCGCCCTGACGGCCGCCGCCCGACTGCTCAAGGAGGCCGAGGAGGCAGGGGCGGCCCGGTCGGCGACGGCCCGCGGGGCCGGGGCACGGACGGCGGCGGCCGTCGCCGCGGGGTTCGCGGGACCCCTCCCGGCGGCGGTGCAGGGCTGCGCCGCGGGGGTGGGCGGGGCCCGGACCGGGCTGGCCGAACTGGGCGCGGTCTGGCAGGAGGCCGTGGCGGCCGCCCGTGCCGCGCTGGCGGAGCCGCGGTGGGGGCCGGTCGTCCGGTGGGCGGAGATCGGCCCGTACCGCCTGCTGACCGCGCTGCCGCCGCAGGCCCCGCAGGACCCGGCCGTGGCCCCGCTCCTCGCCCCGGCCCACCACGAACTGGCCCGCACCGCCGAGGTCTACCTCGACCACGCGGGCCAGGCGGGCCGCACGGCCACCGCGCTCGGCATCCACCGGCAGACCCTGTACTACCGCCTGTCCCGGGTCGAGCAGCTCACCGGTCTCGACCTGGACGACGGCGAGGACCGCCTGCTGCTGCACATGGCGTTGAAGGCGGCCCGGCTCGCCTGAGGTGCGCGTTTCCAGTGCCGTACGCGGAGGCCGATCGGCGTATGCTCCGCGTGTTCACATCAAGGTTGTCGGCGGGGGCGGACGATGGGCGATTCGGGTCCGGACATACGGCAGGACGGGGCCGCCGAGCCGCCGGCGCGGGAGCCCCGGGCACGCGGTCAGCGCCGGCCGGGCCGCCGGGCGGCGGCGCTGGGGATCGGGGCGCTCGCCCTCGCGGGGTGCGCCTCCGGAGCCGTCTGGCTCTTCCGGGACGACCTGCCCCACCCGCTCGGCGACGAACGCGCCTGCGCCGGAAGCGAGCAGCGGCTGCCGGCCCGGATCCTCGTCCACGGCACGCCGATCCCCTCCGACGCCGCCGACGTCCACTACTTCACCCGGAACGGCCGGGCCGCCCTGTCCTTCCGCAGCGGCCTGCTCCCGTACTACCTGCGCGGCGCGGGCATCGTGCCGGCGGGCGCGGACCTGTTCGACAAGCGCCACGGCGGCGTCGGCGTGGCCGATGAGCCGTACAAGCTCCCGGACGGCCTGTGCGGACCCACCCTGCAGAGCCCCGTCTGGTACTACGACGCCACCGACGGCGTCCGGGTCACCGTCGAGCGGTCACCGCTGTACGACGGCGCGCTCCGGTTCCCGGCCCGCGCCGTGATCACGTACCCGCTCGGCTGACCCGCGCACCGGCGTCCGCGACGCGTCAGCTCCGGTTCGCGGCCTCGACGATCTGCCGCAGCCCCTCGGCGAGCGTGTCGCCGTCGGGCGCGGTCTTCGGGTCGAAGGTCCACTGCGAGATGAGGCCGGACATCAGGGTCATGTAGAAGCGGCCCAGGGTGTCGGCGGTCTCGTCGGAGACCTCCTCCTCCGGCACGCCCATCAGCAGCGAGGTGAGCCCCCGGCCGCCCTCGCGCTGGGCGCGCGCCAACTGGTCACGCACCTCCGGCATCCGGTCGCCCATCGCCACGATCTCCACGCTCAGCCGCCACATCGTGCCGGGCTCGCGCATGCTGCCGACGATGTTCGACCACACCTCCCGGAACCGTTCGAGGGAGCCGGGCGCGCCGGTCAGCCCCCCGTCGCCGCCCTCGAAGGACATCTCCTCCACCAGCGCGATGTAGGCCTGTGCGAGGAGCGCGTCCTTGGACCCGTAGTGGTAGCCGATGGAGGCGAGGTTGGTCCCCGACTCCTTGACGATGTCGCGCGCCGTGGTCCGCGCGAACCCCTTCTCCAGCAGGCAGCGCTTGGCGCCTTCGAGCAGATCCTCACGGTGTCCCATGCGGTCACCCTACCCCGGGATCCATACAGCTGTCCTAGACGCATGACTTATACATTTGTTCTAGACAAGCGTTTAAGACGCCCGTACATTCCTTGGCATGACGAACCCGACGAGCACGAACACGGGCACGACCACAGGCACACCCGAGACCAACTCCCTTGCCGGGCGCCGTGAATGGACCGCACTCGGCGTGCTGATGCTTCCGCTCCTGCTGGTCTCGATGGACGTCTCGGTCCTCTACTTCGCCCTCCCGGCGATCGGCGCGGACCTGGCGCCGAGCGGTACCCAGCAGCTGTGGATCCTCGACATCTACGGCTTCGTCCTGGCCGGTCTGCTGATGACCATGGGCGCGCTGGGCGACCGCATCGGCCGCCGCCGACTGCTGCTGTTCGGCGCCGCGGCCTTCGGCGGCGCCTCGCTGCTCGCCGCGTACGCGGACAGCGCCGGGACCCTGATCGCCGCCCGCGCGGTCCTCGGCATCGGTGGCGCGACCCTGATGCCGTCGACGATGGCGCTGCTGCGCACGATGTTCACCGACCCGGGCCAGCGCGCGAAGGCGATCGGCCTGTGGTCCGGGGTGATGACGGGCGGGATCGCCCTCGGCTCGGTGATGAGCGGGATCCTCGTCGAGCACTTCTGGTGGGGCTCGGTCTTCCTGGTCAACCTCCCGGCGATGGCCCTGCTCCTGCTCGTCGGCCCGTTCCTGCTCCCGGAGTCCCGCAACCCCTCCCCCGGCCGCTTCGACTGGCCGAGCGTCCCGCTCTCGATGGCCGCCGTGCTCCCCGTGGTCTACGGCGTCAAGGAGATCCCCTCCGAGGGCTGGCACCCGCTCTACGTCGTCTCGGTCACCGTCGGCCTGCTCTTCGCCGCCCTCTTCGTCCACCGCCAGCGCACCACCGGCTCCCCGCTGATCCCGCCGGCCCTGCTGAAGGGCCGGGGCTTCACCCCGGCGCTGGTCCTGAACCTGGTCGCCACGCTCGCCATGATGGGGTCGGCGATCTTCACCACCCAGTACCTGCAGTCGGTCCTCGGGATGAGCCCGCTCGCGGCGGCGCTGTGGAGCCTGCTGCCCTCGGTGTTCATCGGGGCCGCGGGGCCGCTCACGGCCCAGCTGGTGCAGCGGGGCGCCGACCGGGGGTACGTCGTCGCCGGCGGCTTCGCGGCCATGGCGGCCGGGTTCGTCCTGCTCGCCCTGGTCGGCACCGACTCGCTGTGGCTGGTGCTGACCGGCGCCGGCGTCCTCGCCTGCGGGATGGTCGCGATCATGTCCCAGCTGACCGACCTCGCGATGACCGGCGCGCCGGTGGAACGGGCCGGGACGGCGTCCTCGCTGCTGGAGACGGCTTCGGAGTTCGGCGGTGCGCTCGGCATGGCGGTGCTGGGCTCGATCGGCACGGCGGTCTACCGCCACGAGATGCCGGCCACGGCCCCGGCCGGGGCCCGCGAGACGCTGGGCGGCGCGCTGGCCACGGCGAGCCGGCTGACGGGGCCCGCGGGAGAGACCCTGACCCGGACCGCGCGGGAGGCGTTCACCAGCGGGATGCAGGGAGCGGCCATCGCGGGGGCGGTGCTGCTGGTGCTGGCCGCGGTGGGGGCGGGGGTGACGCTGCGGAAGCCCGGTGAGTAGCGGGACATGCGAACGGCGGGCGGGCTGACCTGTGTCAGCCCGCCCGCCGTTCGCTGAAGGCTGTTACACCAGGTTGACCGAACGAGCCGACGTGGCCCCGATCTCCGCCTCGACCTCGGCCAGCACGCCGGAGCCCACGGTGTCGTCGACGGTCAGGACGGCCAGCGCCTCGCCGCCCGCCGCCGCACGGGCGACCTGCATACCGGCGATGTTGATCCCGGCCTCCCCCAGGATGCGGCCGACGGTGCCGACGACACCCGGCCGGTCCTCGTACCGCAGCACCAGCAGGTGGTCGGCGATCGCGAGGTCGACGTCGTAGTCGCCGACCGCGACGATCTTCTGGAGGTTCTTCGGGCCGGACAGCGTGCCGGAGACCGAGACCTCCTCGCCGTTGCCGAGGGTGCCGCGCACGGTGACGACGTTGCGGTGGTCGGCCGACTCGGAGCTGGTCGTCAGCCGTACCTCGACACCGCGCTCCTGCGCGAACAGCGGCGCGTTGACGTACGACACCGTCTCGTCGACGACGTCCTCGAAGACGCCCTTGAGCGCGGACAGTTCCAGCACCTTGACGTCGTGCTGGGTGATCTCGCCGTAGACCTCGACGTCGAGGCGGACCGCGACCTCACCGGCGAGCGCGGTGAAGATGCGGCCGAGGCGCTCGGCGAGGGGCAGGCCCGGCTTGACGTCCTCGGCGATGACCCCGCCCTGGACGTTGACCGCGTCCGGGACCAGCTCGCCGGCGAGGGCGAGGCGGACGGAGCGGGCGACGGCGATGCCCGCCTTCTCCTGGGCCTCGTCGGTGGAGGCGCCGAGGTGCGGGGTGCAGACGACCTGGTCGAGCTCGAACAGCGGGGAGTCGGTGCACGGCTCCTTGCTGTACACGTCGAGGCCGGCGCCGGCGACCCGGCCCTCCTTGAGCGCCGCGTACAGCGCCTCCTCGTCGACGATGCCACCGCGCGCGGCGTTGACGATCCGCACCGACGGCTTGACCTTGCGCAGCGCCTCGTCGCCGATCAGACCGACCGTCTCCGGGGTCTTCGGGAGGTGCACGGTGATGAAGTCGGCGACCTCGAGCAGCTCGTCCAGGGACAGCACCTTGACGCCCATCTGGGCGGCGCGGGCGGGCTGGATGTAGGGGTCGTACGCGACGACCTTCATGCCGAAGGCGGACATGCGCTGCGCGACCAGGGCGCCGATGCGGCCGAGGCCGACGACACCGAGGGTCTTCTCGGCGAGCTCGACGCCCGTGTACTTGCTGCGCTTCCACTCGCCGTTCTTCAGCGCGGCGTTGGCCTGCGGAATGTGGCGGGCGCTGGAGATGAGAAGACCGCAGGCCAGTTCGGCGGCGGTCACGATGTTGGAGGTCGGGGCGTTGACGACCATCACGCCGGCCTTGGTGGCGGCGGAGACGTCGACGTTGTCCAGGCCGACGCCGGCTCGTGCGACGACCTTCAGCTTCTTCGCCGCGGCGATGGCCTCGGCGTCGACCTTGGTGGCGGAGCGGATCAGGATCGCGTCCACGTCGGCGATGGCGGGGAGCAGTTCGGCTCGGTCTGCTCCGTTGGTGTGCCGGATCTCGAAGTCCGGGCCCAGCGCGTCGACGGTGGCGGGCGACAGCTCTTCAGCGATGAGTACGACAGGTTTCGAGCTCACGTGAGTCCTCACATGTCCAATGCGGACGGCCGTCCCGACGGCCGCAGGCGGTGGAGGTTGGCTAGCCGCGTGGAGACGCACGACGCTGTGGGCCTGACGCGTATGTAGTACGGCAGTGTAGTGGCGTGGCGGGAGTCGTCCTGCGCCTCTGCGGAAGGATCACCCGTCCGAGCTTCGACGGGGTGGACAACAGGGCCGGGGCGGCTCGCCCCGGCCCTGTCACCTGGGGCTCACGCCTCTTCGTTCACCCAGGACATCAGCTTGCGCAGCTGCTTGCCGGTGGTCTCCAGCAGGTGCTCGGAGTCCTGCTTCTTGTACTCGTTGTACTTCTTCAGACCGCCGTGGTACTCGTCCATCCAGTTGTTGGCGAAGGTGCCGTCCTGGATCTCGGCGAGGATCTGCTTCATCTCGGCCTTGGTGGCGTCGGTGATGATCCGCGGGCCGGTGACGTAGTCGCCCCACTCGGCGGTCTCGGAGACCGACCAGCGCATCTTCTCCAGGCCGCCCTCGTACATGAGGTCGACGATGAGCTTCAGCTCGTGCAGGCACTCGAAGTAGGCGATCTCCGGCTGGTAGCCGGCCTCGACCAGGGTCTCGAAACCGGCCTTGACCAGGGCGGCGGTGCCACCGCAGAGGACGGCCTGCTCGCCGAACAGGTCGGTCTCGGTCTCCTCGGTGAAGGTCGTCTTGATGACGCCGGCGCGGGTGCCGCCGATGCCCTTCGCGTACGACAGCGCCAGCGCGAAGCCGTTGCCCGTGGCGTCCTGCTCGACGGCCACGATGCAGGGCACGCCGCGGCCCTCCTCGTACTGACGGCGGACCAGGTGGCCCGGGCCCTTGGGGGCGACCATGCAGACGTCGACGCCGGCCGGGGGCTTGATGAAGCCGAAGCGGATGTTCAGGCCGTGGCCGAAGAACAGGGCGTCGCCGTCGTTCAGGTTCGGGGCGATGGACTCCTCGTAGACCTGGGCCTGGATCGGGTCCGGGACGAGGATCATGATGACGTCGGCCTCGGCGGCGGCCTCGGCCGGGGTCACCACGCGCAGGCCCTGCTCCTCGGCCTTCGCCTTGGACTTGGAGCCCTCGTGCAGACCGACACGCACGTCGACACCCGAGTCGCGCAGCGACAGGGCGTGGGCGTGACCCTGGCTGCCGTAGCCGATGACCGCGACCTTGCGGCCCTGGATGATGGACAGGTCGGCGTCGGCGTCGTAGAACAGCTCGGCCACTTTGGGTTCTCTCCTTGGTGTGCAGGTGTTGCGTCCCACCGTATGACGGTGGGCGGACGGAAAGTTTCAGGGTCTCGGCATACGGGCGGCCGACGCGCCGGGAAGGTCCGTCGGCCGCCCGTATCAAGCCTTACGCAGATCGGTCGAGGGCGCGCAGCGACCGGTCGGTGATCGAACGGGCGCCGCGCCCGATCGCGATGGTGCCGGACTGCACCAGTTCCTTGATGCCGAACGGCTCCAGCATCTTGAGCATGGCGGTCAGCTTCTCGCTGCTGCCGGTGGCCTCGATGGTGACGGCCTCCGGGGAGACGTCGACGGTCTTGGCCCGGAAGAGCTGGACGATCTCGACGACCTGGGAGCGCGTCTCGTTGTCGGCGCGCACCTTCACCAGGACGAGTTCGCGCTGGACGGCCGACCCCTGCTCCAGTTCGACGATCTTGAGCACCTCGACGAGCTTGTTGAGCTGCTTGGTGACCTGCTCCAGCGGCAGCGCCTCGACACTCACCACGATCGTGATGCGGGAGATGTCGGCGTGCTCGGTGACCCCGACGGCGAGCGAGTCGATGTTGAAGCCGCGGCGGGAGAACAGGGCCGCGATCCGGGCCAGGATGCCCGGCTTGTTCTCCACCAGGACGGAGAGCGTGTGCTTGGACATTTTCTTCTGCGTCTCTCTCTCAGCGTCTTTCTTGACGTCTCTCGCTCAGTCGTCTTCGTTGTCGCCGAAGTCGGGGCGGACGTCCCGGGCGGCGAGGATCTCGTCGTTGGAGGTGCCGGCGGCGACCATCGGCCACACCATGGCGTCCTCGTGGACGATGAAGTCGACGACGACGGGGCGGTCGTTGATCGAGTTCGCCTCTTCGATGACCTTGTCGAGGTCGTCCGGGGACTCGCAGCGGATGGAGTAGCAGCCCATGGCCTCCGACAGCTTGACGAAGTCGGGGACCCGGGTGCCGCGGGCGTCCGGGTTGACGTCGTCGGGGCCGGAGTGGAGCACCGTGTTGGAGTACCGCTGGTTGTAGAAGAGGGTCTGCCACTGGCGGACCATCCCGAGGGCGCCGTTGTTGATGATGGCGACCTTGATCGGGATGTTGTTCAGGGCGCAGGTGGTGAGCTCCTGGTTGGTCATCTGGAAGCAGCCGTCGCCGTCGATCGCCCAGACGGTCCGGGCGGGCCGGCCGGCCTTGGCGCCCATGGCGGCCGGGACCGCGTAGCCCATGGTTCCGGCGCCGCCGGAGTTCAGCCAGGTGGCGGGCTTCTCGTACTGCACGTAGTGCGCGGCCCACATCTGGTGCTGGCCGACGCCCGCCGCGAAGATCGTGTCCTCGGGGGCGAGCTGCCCGATGCGCTCGATGACCTGCTGCGGCGAGAGCGACCCGTTGTCGGGCAGGTCGTAGCCCAGCGGGTACGTCTCGCGCCAGCGGTTCAGGTCCTTCCACCACGCGGTGTAGTCGCCCCGGTGGCCCTCGCCGTGCTCCTTCTGCACCGCCTGCACCAGGTCGGCGATGACCTCGCGGGCGTCACCGACGATCGGCACGTCGGCGGCGCGGTTCTTGCCGATCTCCGCGGGGTCGATGTCGGCGTGGACGATCTTCGCGTACGGGGCGAAGCTGTCCAGCTTGCCGGTGACGCGGTCGTCGAAGCGGGCTCCGAGGGCGACGATCAGGTCGGCCTTCTGCAGCGCGGTGACGGCGGTGACCGCACCGTGCATGCCCGGCATTCCCACGTGCAGCGGGTGGCTGTCGGGGAACGCGCCGAGCGCCATCAGGGTGGTGGTGACGGGCGCTCCGGTGAGCTCGGCGAGGACCTTGAGCTCGGCGGTGGCGTGCGACTTGATGACGCCGCCACCGACGTAGAGGACGGGCCGCTTCGCGGCGGTGATCAGCTTGGCGGCCTCGCGGATCTGCTTGGCGTGCGGCTTGGTCACCGGACGGTAGCCGGGCAGGTCCATGACCGGCGGCCAGGAGAAGGTGGTCTTCGCCTGGAGGGCGTCCTTGGCGATGTCGACCAGGACCGGGCCGGGACGGCCGGTGGAGGCGATGTGGAACGCCTGGGCGATCACCCGGGGGATGTCCTCGGCCTTGGTGACGAGGAAGTTGTGCTTGGTGATCGGCATGGTGATACCGACGATGTCCGCCTCCTGGAAGGCGTCCGTGCCGATCGAGGAGGACGCGACCTGCCCGGTGATCGCCACGAGCGGCACCGAGTCCATGTGCGCGTCCGCGATCGGCGTCACCAGGTTCGTCGCACCCGGGCCGCTCGTCGCCATGCAGACGCCGACCTTGCCGGTGGCCTGCGCGTAGCCGGTGGCCGCGTGACCGGCGCCCTGCTCGTGCCGGCACAGGACGTGGCGCACCCGGGTGGAGTCCATCAGCGGGTCGTAGGCCGGCAGGATCGCGCCACCGGGGATGCCGAATACCGTGTCAGCGCCGACCTCCTCAAGCGAGCGGATGAGCGACTTCGCACCCGAGACGTGCTCGACGGTCGGGGTCTGCTGTCCTCCGGAACGGGGCCGCGGCTGCGGATGGTGGGCCCCGGTGGCCTGCTCGGTCATCGGCATTCTCTTCTCGATGCTGAGGGTTTTTGCGAGGTTCGTACGGGTTTTCGCTGCCGTACGTCTGGTGCTGGTGCAACAAAAAACCCCTCGTGCCAAAAGGCAAGCGAGGGGAGCGCGCCGGTGTGGTCGCTGGGGATTCCGGATCGTCCTCCGGTGGGTCCCAGCTCAGCCGACGCGCTGTCCAAGTACGAGAATTCGGGTGCGCATGGGACTGACCCTCCCTCCGACGCGCACCACGTGTCAAGTGGGTGGGACGGGCGTCTCATTATGTGAGCGTAGGCCACTTCCGCCTCCGAGCACGGCGGGTACACCGGCAGACACACCACTGGTGTACACCCCCGGGCCGCCGCCCGCGAACGCCGGCTCGGCCGGTGCGTGCGGAACCGGATAGTGGCCGGAACCGAGCGCCCTGCGCAGCCGGTACTCGTCCACCGGACCGGAGAACGCCATGCCCATCCCGTGCGTGCACCCCATCGCGCGCAGCGCCGTGACCTGCTCGGGCAGGTCCACGCCCTCGGCCACGGACTGCAGGCCGAGATCGCAGGCGATCCGCAGCAGCCCGCTGGTGATCTTGTGCAGCCGGGCCGACTCGACGACCCCCTCGACCAGGCTGCGGTCGAGCTTGAGCACGTCGACGGGGAGCTTGCGCAGGGCCGTGATCGCCGCGTAGCCGCTGCCGAAGCCGTCCAGCGCGATCCGGACACCGTGCCTGCTGAGCACGGTCAGCCGCCGTTCCAGCTCGTCCAGCGGGACCCTGGGGTCGGTGTCGGACAGCTCCAGGAGCAGCGCCCCCGAGGGCAGCCCGTGCCGGGTGAGCAGGGCCTCCACGGAGCCGAGCGGCGAGGACCGGTCGAGCAGCCGCCGGGCGGACGTCCGGACGGCGATCGGCACCACGAGCCCGCTCGCGGCCCGCTCGGCGGCCTGCTCGACCGCCTCCTGGAGGATCCAGCGGTCCAGCTCGGCCGTCTTGTCGCTGTCCTCGGCGACCCGCAGGAACTCGGCCGGCGTGAACAGCACCCCCTGCGAGGAGCGCCAGCGGGCCTGCGCGGAGACCGACTCGATCCCGCCGGTCTCCAGGCACACCACGGGCTGGTGCAGCAGCGCGAACTCGCCGTCGTGCAGGGCGGCCCGCAGCCGGGTGGCCAGCTCCGCCTTGCGTACGACGTCCTGCTGCATCTGCGGCTTGTACAGCTTGACGCGGCCTTTTCCGGCCGACTTGGCGCGGTACATCGCCAGGTCGGCGTTGCGCAGCAACTCGCCCGCGCCGAGACCCGGTTCGGCGAAGGCGACACCGATGGACGCGTTGACACGGACATCGTTGCCGTCAATGGCGTACGGCTGGGAGAGGGTCACCCTGAGGCGGTCGGCGAGCTCCAGGATGTGCCGCTCCCGGGCACTGCGGTCACGGGTGCCGTCACCGACGATCAGCGCCGCGAACTCGTCGCCGCCCAGCCGGGACGCGGTGTCGCCCTGGCGGACCGCGTCCTGGAGTCTGCGCGCGGCCTGGACGAGCAGTTCGTCCCCGGCCTGGTGCCCGATCGTGTCGTTGACGGCCTTGAACCCGTCCAGGTCGATGAAGAGCACCGCCGTGTTCCTCAGGGCCGGGCCCCGGTCGGAGGAGCGGCGCCCGGACAGGGCCTGCTGGACGCGCCGGGTGAACAGGGCGCGGTTGGGCAGGTCGGTGAGCGGGTCGTGCTCGGCGTTGTGCTGGAGCTGCGCCTGCAGGCGCACTCTTTCGGTCACGTCCCGGCTGTTGAAGATGAGGCCGCCGTGGTGGCGGTTGACGGTGGACTCCACGTTGAGCCAGCCGCCCTCGCCGGACCGGAACCGGCACTCGATGCGGGTGGTGGGTTCCTCCAGGGAGCTGGCGGCGAGGAAGCGGCGCACCTCGTGCACCACGCAGCCCAGGTCCTCCGGGTGGATGAGATTGGCCAGTTCCGAACCCACCAGGTCCTCGGCGGAACGGCCGTAGACCCCGACGGCGGCCGGGGAGACGTACCGGAGCATGCCGTTCGGCGCGGCGATCATGATGACGTCGCTGGAACCCTGCACCAGGGAGCGGAAGTGGTTCTCCTGCTGCGCCAGTTCCTGGGTGAGGGTGATGTTGTCGAGCAGCATGATGCCCTGGCGCACGACGAGCGCGAGGACCACGCAGCCGGCGGTGACCAGGACGACGTGGTCCGGGCTGCGGCCGTTGAGGACGTTGTAGAGGATGCCCAGGGTGCACACGGCGGCGGCCAGGTACGGGGTGAGCGCCGCCAGGGAGCCGGTGATCGGCCGGCCGGCCGGGTACCGGCTGTGATCACCTCCCGGGGCGGGCGCCGGCGGCTGTTTGGCCGCCGGGGCACGGCCGCCGGGCACGTGCTCGTGGACCACGCGCGTGTGCCCCTCGGGGTCCTGGGCGCCCTGGGGCCGGGGTGCGGCCCAGGGGGCGTACGCGAGCAGCAGCGAGCCGGCGAACCAGCCTGCGTCCAGCAGCTGGCCGGAGCGGTAACTGCTGTGCAGCAGCGGCGAGGTGAACAGGGCGTCGCACATCACGGTCAGGGCGAGGGCGCCGATCGCGGTGTTCACCGCGGTGCGGTTGCCCGGCGAGCGCCGGAAGTGCAGCGCGAGCACCATGCTGACCAGGGCGATGTCCAGCAGCGGGTAGGCCAGCGAGAGCGCGGTGTGCGCGACGCTGGGCCCGTCGAACCGGGCCGCCTGGGCGAGCGCGAGGCTCCACGACAGGGTGAGCAGCGAGCCGCCGATCAGCCAGGCGTCCAGCGCCAGGCAGATCCAGCCGGCCTTGGTCACCGGCCGCTTGGCCAGCACCAGCAGGCCGACGATGGCGGGCGGCGCGAAGCACAGGAAGAACAGGTCGGCGTAGCTGGGGCTGGGCACCGGCCGCTGGAGCACGACCTCGTACCACCCCCAGACCGCGTTGCCCAGGGCCGCCATCGCCGAGGAGAGGGCGAACAGCAGCCAGGCAGGTCGAAAGCGGACCCGCGGGGAGCGGGCGTAGCAGAAGCACGACACGGCGGCGGTGCCGGCGGCCGCGGTCAGACCGAAGTCCCCCATGAACAGGGCGATCTGGTTCGAGCCCCAGTCGAGCGCGGAACCGACGGCGTATCCCGCGCAGATCAGGGCCAGGACGAGTTGGCGGACCACGCCGGTCCCGCCGCCGGTGGCCGGCGGCCGGGGGTGCGGCTTCCCCGCCGGAGGCTGTGCCCGCAGCGCTCCGGGGAGGGTGGTCGTCACAGGCGTCGGCGTCGTCACCGGACCCTCCCGGTCCGCGCCGCCGTCGGGTCCCGCGGGTCCCGGTGCGCTGGGTGAGCGTGCCTCCTGCGTCCGCTGTGCCTGCGGTGGTGGTGATGGCTGGTGTGGTGGCCGCGTCTGCGCGCAGCTGTGCGCCAGGGTCGCCGCCGGCGGCTCCGCCGCGTCGGATCGTTCGTCCATAGGCCGTGCATCGCCCGTCGCCCCCCTCACAAATCTGAAATGTCCATCCCCGGCGCCGTATGGCTCGCGGCGCAGCCCCTTCCGGGACGATACACCAGTCTCGTCACTCAGGGACATAGCTTCTCTACGCTCCGTGACGATCAGCGGGCGTGTGCGCACGCACCGCGCCCGGAAGGTTGCGGACCGTACCGGAAGCGGATTACACGCGTATTGCGGCGATGGTCAGTTGTCGGTGGATCCCGTCGTCAAAATCACGTTTCGCAACGGCTCCCGGTTCACGAAACGGTTCAACTGTTCGGTGACCAGGTACTTGGCGCGCGGCAGGAACGCCGAGGTGGGGCCGCCGACATGAGGGCTGATCAGCACTCCGGGCGCCTGCCACAAGGGGTGTCCGGCCGGCAGCGGCTCGGGGTCGGTGACGTCCAGGGCGGCGGTGAGGCGGCCGCTCTCCAGCTCGGAGAGGAGGGCCTTGGTGTCCACGACGGGCCCGCGCGCGACGTTCACGAGCAGTGCGCCGTCCTTCATCCGGGCGAGGAACTCCGCGTTGACCAGGTCACGTGTGGTGTCCGTGAGGGGCGTGGAGAGGATGACGACATCGGCTTCCGGAAGCAGATTCGGCAGTTCGGTGAGCGGATGCACGGGACCGCGCGCCGAGGCGCGCCCGGAGCGCGCGACGCGCGCCACCCGCGCAACCTCGAAGGGCACGAGCCGGTCCTCGATGGCCGAACCGATGGCACCGTAGCCGACGATGAGGACGGACTTGTCGGCGAGGGCCTGGTGGAAGCCGCTCTGCCAGTGTTCGCGCTGCTGGGCGCGGACGAATCCCGGGATGCCGCGCAGGGACGCCAGCGTGAGCGCGAGCGCGAGTTCGGCGGTGCTCGCCTCGTGCACGCCACGGGCGTTGCAGAGCTGCACCCCGGGGGCGATCAGGTCGAGGGCCGCGGTCATGTCGTCGACGCCGGCGGTGAGGGTCTGGATGAGCCGGACGTTGCGCATTCCCGCCAGCGGGCGCACCTTGACGGGCTGCCGCTTCATGTAGGGGACGACGTACACGGCGCAGTCGGCGGGGTCACCGGGAAAGTCCTGGTCGCCGTTCCAGAAGAGGTAGTCGAGGCCGTCGGGCAGGTCCGTGAACTCGTCGGGCGGGATGGGCAGCCATGCGTCTCGGGTCATGGTCAGGAGGCTATGTCAGGGGTGCGGCGGCGGGCGGGTTAGGTTGGGGACCCAAGAAGGAGGTTCACGGGCTGGTGGAGCGCAGGACGATCGGCGCGGGGGCGCTCGCGGTGGGGGCCGTCGGACTCGGGTGCATGCCGATGAGCTGGGCGTACAGCGGGTCGCGGCAGCGGGGTGACGAGTCGCTGAGAGCGGTGCACGGGGCCCTGGATCTGGGCGTGACACTCCTCGACACGGCCGACATGTACGGTCCGTTCACCAACGAACTGCTGCTGGGGCGGGTGCTCAGGGAGCGGCGAGCGGAGGCCTTCGTGTCGACGAAGGTGGGGCTGCTGGTGGGCGACCAGCACATCGTGGCCAACGGCCGGCCCGGCTATGTGAGGCGGGCCTGCGACGCGTCGCTGCGCAGGCTCCAGACCGATGTCATAGACCTCTACCAGCTGCACCGCGCCGACCCCGAGGTTCCCGTCGAGGAGACCTGGGGCGCGATGGCGGAGTTGGTGCAGGCGGGAAAGGTGCGGGCGCTGGGGTTGTGCGCCGTGGGGGCGCGCGGGGGGCGCAGGTCCGGCGCGCGGCTGCATGACGCGACCCTGCGGCAGCTGCAGCGGGTGCAGCAGGTGTTTCCGGTGAGCGCGGTCGAGGCGGAGCTGTCGGTGTGGTCGCCGGAGGCGCTGGAGTCGCTGCTGCCTTGGTGTGCGGCGCGGGGGGTGGGGTTCCTCGCGGCGATGCCGCTGGGCAACGGCTTCCTGACCGGGACGCTCACGCCGGGTGAGGGGTTCGAGCCGGACGACCTGCGGGCGCGACACCCCCGCTTCACGGCGGAGATGATGGCGGCGAACCAGCCGATCGTGGCCGGTCTGCGGAGGGTTGCGGGCCGGCAGGGGGGCGGCGGTGTCACCGCGGCTCAGGTGGCGCTGGCGTGGGTGCTGGCGCAGGGGGCGCATGTGGTGCCGGTGCCGGGGGCCAAGCGGGGGCGGTGGGTGGCCGAGAACGCGGGTTCCGCGGAGGTCCGGCTGACGGTGGAGGATCTGGCGGAGCTGGGCGGGTTGCCTGCCGCGCAGGGCTCTTGGGACTAGGCGTGCTGGGGGATGGGCCGCGATCTGTCGTCGGTCGGGTGCGGCGCCGTGGGGGCTGGTCGCGCCCACGCGGCGGAGCCGCATATCTACACAGCCCCGCGCCCCTTACGGGGCGCGTTGTACTACCGTCGGGCGGAGGAGCCGGGGGCTGTTCGAAGGGACCGTGATCGTGCGACGTCGAGGTGTGGTCGCCTTGTTGGCTGCGGCTGGACTCCTGCTGGTGGCGGGATGTTCCGCCGGGGGCGGGGGTGGGGATCTGCCCACGCCGTCCTGGGCCGGGGGGTCGTCGGCGAGTGGTTCCGGGGTGGCCTCCGCGCCCGGCGGGGCACCGGACTCGGCCGCGTCCGCCAAGGGGTCGGTCACGGTGGTGCGTACGGTCGCCGAGGGGCTGAAGTCGCCGTGGGGGCTGGCGGCGCTGCCGGACGGGGCGGGGCTGCTGGTGTCCGACCGGGACGACGGGACGATCAGCAAGGTCGACGAGAAGACCGGGAAGATCACGGAGCTGGGGGTCGTCTCCGGGGTGTCCGCGGCCGGTGAGGGGGGTCTGCTCGGCATCGCGCTCTCCCCCGGCTTCGCCTCCGACCACATGGTCTACGCGTACTTCACGTCGGCCTCCGACAACCGCATCGTCCGCATGCTCTGGGACGAGAGCAAGCCGACCAAGGAGCAGCTGGGCGCCCCCGACACGATCTTCAAGGGGATTCCCAAGGGGTACATCCACAACGGCGGGCGGATCGCCTTCGGCCCGGACGGCATGCTCTACGCGGGGACCGGGGAGAGCGGGCAGCGGGGGCTCGCGCAGGACAGGAAGTCGCTCGGCGGCAAGATCCTGCGGCTGACGCCGGAGGGCGACCCGGCGCCCGGCAACCCGTTCCCGGGCTCCCCCGTCTACACCTACGGCCACCGCAACGTGCAGGGCCTCGCCTGGGACGACAAGCAGCGGCTGTTCGCCTCGGAGTTCGGGCAGGACACCTGGGACGAGCTGAACGCGATCAAGCCCGGCGGCGACTACGGCTGGCCGGACGCGGAGGGAAAGTCGTCCGACCCGAAGTACGTCAACCCGATCGCACAGTGGCACACCGACGACGCGTCCCCGAGCGGCATCGCCTACGTCGGCGGCGTCATCTGGATGGCGGGGCTGAAGGGCCAACGGCTGTGGCGCATCCCGCTGGACGGCACGACCGCCGCCGCGGCTCCGCAGGCCTTCCTCACCGGCGAGTACGGCCGCCTGCGCACGGTCGTGGCGGCCGGCGGCGACAAGGTGTGGCTGGTGACCAGCAACACCGACGGCCGGGGCAAGCCGAAGACGGGCGACGACCGGATCCTGGAGCTGGCGGTGAAGTAGGCGGCGCGGACCGCGCCGCTCACACCCCGTCGTCCCCGGCGTCCGCCGCGGGCTCGTCCTCGGCCCCCACCGTGTGCTCCGCCGTCGGCTCCTCCTGCGGGAGCCGTATGACGACCTTGCCGGACGCGAGGTCTATCGGCCCGCGTCCCGGATCCGTGTCCCCCACGTCCTCCCGGGTCAGCTCCAGCCGCTTCTGCTCCTCGTGGGTGTGCTTGCGGCCGGGTGCGAACAGTTCCTCGAACATGTTGAACACGGTGCCTCCTCCGCCGTCCCCTTACCTGGTCGGGTCGAGGGCCTCGGCGGGGAACATCCCCAGTCTGTGTGCCACCGCCGCCGCCTCGCCCCTCCCTGCAACGCCCAGCTTGCCCAGAATGTTCGAGACGTGGACGCTCGCGGTCTTCGGGGAGATGAAGAGCTCCTCGGCTATCTGGCGGTTGGTACGGCCGGCCGAGACCAGGCGCAGGACGTCGCGCTCCCGGCTGGTGAGGCCGAGGCTCTCGGCGGGATCGAGGACCGGACGGGCGGCGCGGGCGGCGAGGGTGAGGCGGGCGCGCTGGGCGAGGAGGGCGACGGCCTCGGCCAGCGGGCGGGCGCCGAGGTGGTCGGCGACGGCCCCGGACAGCCGGAGGAGTTCCGTCGCGCGGTCGCGTTCCTCGTCGCCGGTTGCCTCTTCGAGCAGGGCCTGGGCGAGGCGGCGGCGGACCCGGGCGAGGTCGTAGGGGCGGTCCAGGTGCTCGAAGTCGGTGACCACGTCCGACCAGACCGCGGCGGTGCCGGTGCCCCGGGCGCGGTGCAGCTCGGCGTGGGTCCAGCGCTCGTACGCCTGCCAGAGGGGCGCGCCGGTGGCGAGCTTGCGGGCGGTCTCGGCGAGCCGGTCGAGCGCCTCGGCGCGGCCCTCGGCCGCGGCGGGCAGGGCGCGGGCGTCGGCCTCGGCGGTGGCGGCGGCCAGCAGCAGGGGCCAGCCGTAGCGGTGGGTGCTGGGCGGGAAGCCGGACGCCAGGGCGTGGTCCAGCTCGGCGCGGGCGTCGAGGATCCTGCCCTCCGCGGCGGCGACGCCGATCGCGATCCGGGCGACCGGCAGCTGTGCCTGGGGCATCGGGTCGTGGGTGCCGTAGTGGGCGCGCGCGACGGCGAGCCGGCGGGCGGCCTCGGCCGTGTCGCCGCGGGCGAGGGCGATATGGGCCAGGTGCAGGGCGCCGGCGCCCCGGGGCTTGGCGCTGGCCGCGGAACCGAGGGCGCCCGCGGCTGCCTCGGCGGCCTCGTCCCACCGGCCGAGCGCGTACAGCGACTCGGAGAGGTTGCCCCAGACCCATGCCTCGGAGTCCAGCAGGCCGTATCTGCGGGTGAAGGCGATGCCCTCGCGCTGGATCGGCACCGCCTCGCGGGAGCGGCCCACCGACTCCAGTTCGGAGGGCAGGTTCGTGTAGGCGCGGCCCGCGACATGGGCGACGCCTTCCTGGAGCGCGGCGTCCTTGACGCGCTCCAGCTCCGCGAGGCCGTTGTCGACGTCGCCCGCGTCGACCATGAGGGTGCCCAGGGTGACGCGCGCGTTGAGCTCGATCTCGCGGGCGCCCACCATCCGCGCGTACTCCACGGCCCGTTCGGCGGCGGCGAAGGCTTCGGGGCCGGGCTCGTGCAGCATGGACCAGGCGGCGGCGTTGGCCAGCACGTCGGCGTGCACCTCGGACGGCGGCAGGCCGCGCACCAGGTCCTGGGCGGTGCCGAGTTCCTGCCAGCCGTCGCCGCGGGCCAGGCCCTGGACCAGCCGGGAGCGCTGCACCCAGAACCAGGCGGCGCGCTGCGGGTCGTGCTCGTCCTGGAGGATCCGCAGCGCCTTCTTGGTGATCTTCAGGGCGCGTTCGCGCTCCCCGCAGAAGCGGCCCGCGACGGCCGCCTCCGCCATCAGGTCGAGGTAGCGCAGCGGGGTGGTGGCGGGATCGCAGCCGCAGGGAGGGTAGACGTCGGTGTAGTCGACGGGGCGCAGGGCCGCGCGGACCTCCTCGGGGGCGGTGTCCCACAGCTCCATCGCCCGCTCCAGGAGCCGCAGTTGTTCGCTGTAGGCGTGCCGGCGGCGGGCCACGACGGAGGCGTCGAGGGCGGCGGGCAGGGCCTTGGCCGGGTCGTGGGCCTGGTACCAGTAGCTGGCCAGGCGGGTCACGCGAGCGTCGGCCGGCACCAGCCGGGGGTCGGCCTCCAGGGCTTCGGCGTAGCGGCGGTTGAGCCGGGAGCGTTCGCCGGGGAGCAGGTCGTCGGCGACGGCCTCGCGGACCAGGGAGTGCCGGAAGCGGTAGCCGTCGCCGGCCGGGGTGGCGGTGAGGAGGTTGGCGCCGACGGCGGCCCGCAGCGCCTCGATCAGGTCGTCCTCGGCGAGTTGGGCGACTGCGGCCAGCAGCCGGTACTCGACGGTGGAGCCGCCCTCGGCGACGATCCGGGCGACCCGCTGGGCGCTCTCGGGCAGCGCCTCGACCCGGACCAGGAGCAGGTCGCGCAGTGAGTCGGTGAGCCCGGTGCAGCAGCCCTCGGCGCCGGCCACGGCCAGCTCCTCGACGAAGAAGGCGTTGCCGTCGGAGCGTTCGAAGATGTCGTCGACCTGGGCGGGGTCGGGTTCGGCGGCGAGGATGCCGGCGATCTGGCGGCCGACCTCCTCGCGGGTGAACCGGGCGAGTTCGAGGCGGCGGACGGTGCGCAGCCGGTCGAGTTCGGCGAGCAGGGGGCGCAGCGGGTGGCGGCGGTGGATGTCGTCGGAGCGGTAGGTGGCGAGGACGACGAGCCGGCCGGTGCGCAGGGTGCGCAGCAGGTAGGCGAGGAGGTGGCGGGTGGAGGCGTCGGCCCAGTGCAGGTCCTCCAGGGCGACGACCACCGTGCGCTCGGCGGCGACCCGTTCCAGGAGGCGCGCGGTGAGCTCGAAGAGGCGGGCCATGCCCTGTTCGTCGTGGCGGCCGGAGGTGGCCTCGCCGAGTTCGGGCAGCAGCCGGGCCAGCTCGTCCTCCTGGCCCGCGGCGGCCTCGGCCAGTTCGTCGGGCAGGGCGGCCCGCAGCGCGCGCAGGGCCGTGGAGAAGGGGGCGAACGGCAGCCCGTCGGCGCCGATCTCCACGCAGCCGCCCAGGGCGACGACCGCGCCTTTGCGGCAGGCGGCGGTGGCGAACTCCTCGACCAGCCGGGTCTTGCCGACGCCGGCCTCGCCGCCGAGCAGCAGCGCCTGCGGCTCGGCGGCCCCGGCACGCTCCAGCGCGTCGTTCAGTGTGTCCAACTCGTCGTTGCGGCCTACGAACACGGGACTCACGGACCTGGTTTCCACAGGCCAGAGCATCGCATGGGCCGCGGAGCCGACGGCAGCGGTTTTCCACAGCGCCGGTGCGCTTGTCGTACCGGTGGAGGGCAATGGGGGAAGCCGGTGGCCGACCCCCGTGCGGCCACCGGCTTCCCCGTTCGCGGTCTCCGGGCGGTGTGTCCCGCCCGGCCCTGCCGTGTTCACGCGGCGCGCGGGAGCCGGCGCCGGTCACGGCGGTCGGCAGGGGCCTCCTGCGCCGCCACGGCGCCTCCCGTCGCCGTGGTGTGCCCCGCCGCCCCGGCCGCCCTGGCCGCCCTGGCCGCCCGGGCCTCGCGGCGGGCGGCACGGCGGGAACGGACGGCCTCGCGGGCGAGACGGGCGTCCTCGGCCTGCCGGCGCAGTTCGGCGGATCGGATCCGGTGGAGTTCGTACTCGAACATGGTGGTGTCCCTTGTGAGATCGGGTGATCGGGCTTCGCTTTCCGCGATGCCTCCACCTTCGTCTCCCAGGGGGGTGCGCCACATCGGGAGAGTTCCGCATCTTCGCGGGGCCGCCGGGCCCCGGACACGCGTAAGGGGCCTCAGACCGTCCGTAAGGTGCTTACGGACGCCCTAAGGCCCCTTCCGACCTGGGCCGTCGCGGCCGGCTCAGCTGGTCGACGGCAGTCCGAGGAGTGCGTCGGAATACTTGAGGACGGCGAGCAGCAGGCCGATGACACCGAGCGCGACACCCGCCCAGGCGACCGACTTGATCCACGGCGCCTGCGGCTTGCCGGGGGCACCGAAGGCAGGCCGGGCCAGCACCACGACACCGGTGAGCAGCGCGGCCAGCGCGAACAGGCCGGCCCACAGCGCGGTGGTCGCCCACGCGTCGCCGTACACCTCCTTGACCTGCGTGGCGACGCTCGCGGTCGACGAGGTCTGGAGCTGGCCGACGAGGGTCTCGCGGGCGGCGGCCACCGTACCGATCCAGCCACCCGTGAGGGAGACCAGGCCGAGCGCGACGGAGACGACGGCGGCGGCACCCTGGCCGACCCCGGACGGACCCTCGGCCTCGGCCAGGTCCCCGGCAAGGTCGGCGTCGTCCTCCAGGTCATCGGCGTCCTCGGCGTCCGCACCGTTGTCCGCGTCCTCGGCGTTCGCCGCGTCGGGGTCGGCGGCCGCCGCCTCCGGCCCGGTCCCGGCCTCGGGGGTGGACTCCGGCGCGTCGTCGGCGCTCTTGGTGACGCTCACCTTCTCCTCGTCGGTCGTGGCCTCGGCGCCCGTCTCGGCACCGGTCTCGTCAGCTGTCTTGGTTCCCATGTCCGGCACCGTACGGATCCTGTCTGAGAGGCGTCTTAATGATCGTTCGCAAGGGCACGCGCGCGTGCTTCACGCCATTCCGGGGCGAGGATCGACCACACCTCCAGGTCGTGCCGTACGCCACCATAGGGGTGCGCCTGACGGCGTACGCCATCGCGGGTCATCCCCAGCCGCCGGGCCACGTTCAGGCTGGGCTCGTTGCCCGAGGCGGCGACCCACTCGATCCGGTGGATGCCACGCTGGTCGACCGCGAAGTCGAGCAGGACCCGCATCGCGCGCGTGACGAGTCCGCGCCCGGTGCCGGCCGGCTCCAGCCAGCAGCCGACCTCGGCGTTCCCGTGTTCGGCGTCGAAGTTCAGGAAGAGCACCCCGCCGACGAGCGTGCCCTCCAGCCACAGGCCGTGCAGGGAACCCGTGTCGGCGGCCCGCATGTCGGCGTACCGCTGGAGCATGGCCCGTGCGGCCGGCACGTCCTTCTCCCTGGTGCCGAACGCGATGAACTGGCCGATGAACTCCCGCCCGCGTTCCAGGTGGGCCAGGAACTCCTCGGCGTGCCAGGGCTCCAGTGGGCGCAGTTCGGCGCCGTCGTCACCCAGGGATATCGCGTACATCGTTCTTCTCCAGTTCCACCACGTCCTCGGCCGGCACGTCGAGCCTCTCATGTGCGGCGCGGTGCCCGGACGGCCCGATGCCGGTCCGGAGCGGTGCCTCAGTCGAACTGGTCGCCGAGAGCCATGATCATGACCCCCAGGATCATCAGCCAGAGGGCCCAGCGGGTACGGCCGCGGGCCCCCAGCACCGCCGCGGACACACACACGGCGGATCCGGACCCGTAGGCGGCCGGCACCAGGGCGGGCACGCCCCCGCCCACTCTCATGAGCGCGGCGGTGAGCCCCATCAGGGCCAGCAGCGCCCCGGTCACGGTGGCGGTCCAGCGGGCCCGGCGGGCGTCCTCGTAGAGGTCCTCGTCCTCGTCGTCCGCGGCCTCCGCCCCGGGTGTCCCGGACTCGGCGTCGGATTCGGCGTGTGCGGTCATGGCGGGCGAGCGTAGTACCCGCACCTGAGGAAACCGGCTGCGAACCAGCTGGACAACTGCTAGCTTCCGCTGGTCAGCCTCCATCGGCCCCTCGCCGACGACTGAAGCGGGTGCATTGTTTGACGGTTCGAACGAACTCCTACGCATCGCCTTCCACTACGAAGATCACAAGGAGCCCGTTCAGCCATGTCCGACGCCGTCTCTCCCGCACCGTCGAAGGACGCCTCTCTCACTGACCGCCTGACCCTCCCCCGCTACCCGCTCAGCAGCGCCTACGACCCGCGCTGGGCCGTCGAGAACCAGATGGGCCCGCACGCCCTGTGGCTGCTGGAGTGGCTGGCCCCCGCCCTCGGCCTGGACGCCCTGCACCCCTGTGCGCGCGTGCTCGACCTGGGCTGCGGCCGGGCGATGACCTCGATCTTCCTGGCCAGGGAGTTCCACGCGCAGGTCACCGCCGCGGACCTGTGGATCGGGCCCGACGACAACGCCCGGCGGATCGCCGAGGCCGGGTTCGCCGACCGTGTGCAGCCGGTGCACGTGGAGGCACACGACCTGCCCTTCGCCGAGGGCAGCTTCGACGCGATCGTCTCGGTCGACGCGTACCAGTACTTCGGCACCGCCGACCTCTATCTGCCCACGCTCACCCGGCTGCTGAAGCCCGGCGGCCGGATCGGGATCGTCGTGCCCGCGGTGCGCGAGGAACTCGACGGCGCCGAGCCGCCCGAGCACCTGAAGGCGCACTGGGACCCCGGTTTCTGGGCGTTCCACTCCCCCGGCTGGTGGCACCGGCACTGGACCCGCAGCGGGGCCGTGCAGGTCGAGGCCGCCGACTGGCTGGCGGACGGCTGGCGCGACTGGCTGCTGTGGAGCGAGGTGTGCGCCGCGGAGAGCCCGTACCCGGAGATGGCCCGGATGGCCCGGGAGTCGGTGGAGCTGGTGACGGCCGATCAGGGGCGGCTCCTCGGCTTCGCCCGGATCGTGGGCCGCCGCCTGTGACGCGGTACGGCCCCGGAGGCGCTGCCTCCGGGGCCGTACCAGGTGCGTGGCGCCTGCTCGCTCAGCCCTCGCTGACGCCCAGCTTCTCCAGGATCAGCTCCTTGACGCGGGCCGCGTCGGCCTGGCCGCGGGTCGCCTTCATGACCGCGCCGACCAGGGCACCGGCCGCGGCCACCTTGCCGCCGCGGATCTTGTCGGCGACGCCCGGGTTGCCGGCGATGGCCTCCTCGACGGCGGCGGTCAGCGCGCCCTCGTCGGAGACGACCTTCAGGCCGCGCTTGTCGACGACCTCGTCCGGGGTGCCCTCGCCCGCGAGGACGCCCTCGATGACCTGCCGGGCCAGCTTGTCGTTCAGGTCACCGTTCGTGACGAGCTCGGTGACCCGGGCGACCTGCGCCGGGGTGATCGCCAGTTCGTCGAGCGAGGCGCCCGACTCGTTGGCGCTGCGCGCCAGTTCGCCCATCCACCACTTGCGGGCGGAGGCCGCGTCGGACCCGGCGTCGATGGTGGCGACGATCAGGTCCAGCGCACCGGCGTTGATGATCGCCTGCATGTCGAAGGCCGAGATGCCCCACTCGGCGAGCAGCCGGTTGCGGCGGGCCAGCGGCATCTCCGGCAGCGCGGCGCGGATCTCCTCGACCCACGCGCGCGAGGGCGCCACGGGGACCAGGTCGGGCTCCGGGAAGTACCGGTAGTCCTCGGCCTCCTCCTTCACGCGGCCCGAGGTCGTGGACCCGGTGTCCTCGTGGAAGTGCCGGGTCTCCTGGATGATCGTCCCGCCGCCGTTCAGCACGGCCGCGTGCCGCATGATCTCGAAGCGGGCCGCGCGTTCCACGGACCGCAGCGAGTTCACGTTCTTCGTCTCGGAACGCGTGCCGAACTTCGCGGTGCCGTCGGGGCGCAGCGACAGGTTCACGTCGCAGCGCATCTGGCCCATCTCCATGCGGGCCTCGGAGACACCGAGCGCCCGGATGACCTCGCGCAGCTCACGGACGTACGCCCGCGCGACCTCGGGAGCCCGCTCGCCGGCGCCCTCGATCGGCTTGGTGACGATCTCGATGAGCGGGATGCCCGCGCGGTTGTAGTCGAGCAGGGAGTGGGACGCGCCGTGGATACGGCCGGTGGCGCCGCCGACGTGGGTCGACTTGCCGGTGTCCTCCTCCATGTGGGCGCGCTCGATCTCCACGCGGAAGGATTCCCCGTCCTCCAGCTGCACGTCGAGGTAGCCGTTGAAGGCGATCGGCTCGTCGTACTGGGAGGTCTGGAAGTTCTTCGGCATGTCCGGATAGAAGTAGTTCTTCCGGGCGAAGCGGCACCACTCGGCGATCTCGCAGTTCAGCGCGAGGCCGATCTTGATCGCGGACTCGACGCCGGTCGCGTTGACGACCGGGAGCGCGCCGGGCAGGCCGAGGCAGGTCGGGCAGGTCTGCGAGTTGGGCTCGGCGCCCAGCTCGGTCGAACAGCCGCAGAACATCTTGGTCCTGGTGCCGAGTTCGACATGGACCTCGAGGCCCATGACGGGGTCGTAGGACGCCAGCGCGTCCTCGTACGACACCAGGTCGGTCGTGGTGGTCACGGTGAAACTTCCCTCTCAGCCCAGCAGGACGTCGTCGTCGCCCAGCCGCTTCAGCTCGCGGTACAGCAGGGCGAAACCGGTGACGATCGCGACGGCGGACACGGTGGCGTCGATGAGCCGGAGCGTGTCGTGCTCGGCGCGGGCCTTCTTGATCTGCTTGGCGACACCGACCGCGCCGAACGCGGTGGTGGCCATGGACAGGTACGTACCGGACTTCGACTTCTTGAAGCCCTTGGCCTTCGACAGTGCGTTGCTCACAGCGACGGTGCCTCCTCCAGGAGCGGGTGCCCCCACCTTTCCACGAAGGCGGCCTCGACGGCGGCGCCGACCTTGTAAAGGCGGTCGTCCTTGAGCGCCGGGGCGATGATCTGCAGGCCCACCGGGAGGTTGTCCTCCGGGGCGAGACCGCAGGGCAGCGACATCGCCGCGTTGCCCGCGAGGTTCGTCGGGATGGTGCACAGGTCGGCCAGGTACATCGCCATCGGGTCGTCGGCACGCTCGCCGATCGCGAAGGCGGTGGTCGGCGTGGTGGGCGACACGATGACGTCCACCTGCTCGAAGGCCTTCTCGAAGTCCCGCGTGATGAGCGTGCGGACCTTCTGGGCGGAGCCGTAGTAGGCGTCGTAGTAACCGCTGGACAGCGCGTAGGTGCCGAGCATGATGCGGCGCTTGACCTCGGGGCCGAAGCCCGCCTCGCGGGTGAGGGAGGTGACCTCTTCGGCGGAGTGGCTGCCGTCGTCGCCGGTCCGCAGGCCGTAGCGCAGGCCGTCGAAGCGGGCCAGGTTGCTCGAACACTCGCTGGGCGCGATCAGGTAGTACGCCGACAGCGCGAGGTCGAAGGACGGACAGTCCAGCTCGACGATCTCGGCGCCCAGCTCCTTCAGCAGCGCGACGGACTCGTCGAACCGCTGGATGACGCCGGCCTGGTAGCCCTCGCCGCGGAACTGCTTGACGACACCGACACGCATACCGGCCACGCTGCCGTTGCGCGCGGCCTCGACGACCGGCGGCACGGGGGCGTCGATCGACGTGGAGTCCAGCGGGTCGTGCCCGGCGATGACCTCATGGAGCAGCGCCGCGTCCAGGACCGTACGGGCGCAGGGCCCGCCCTGGTCCAGGGAGGACGAGAAGGCGACCATGCCGTACCGCGACACCGCGCCGTAGGTCGGCTTCACGCCGACCGTGCCGGTGACGGCGGCCGGCTGGCGGATGGAGCCGCCGGTGTCGGTGCCGATGGCGAGCGGCGCCTGGAAGGAGGCGAGGGCGGCGGACGAGCCGCCACCGGAGCCGCCGGGGATCTTGGTGAGGTCCCACGGGTTGCCGGTCGGCCCGTACGCGCTGTTCTCGGTGGAGGACCCCATGGCGAACTCGTCCATGTTGGTCTTGCCGAGGATGACCACGTCGGCGGCCTTCAGCCGCTTGGTGAGCGTGGCGTCGTACGGCGGGATCCAGCCTTCGAGGATCTTCGAGCCGACGGTGGTCGGCACGCCCTCGGTGGTGAAGATGTCCTTGAGCGCGAGCGGGACGCCGGCGAGCGGGCCGAGCTTCTCGCCCCGGGCCTTCTTCTCGTCGACGGCACGGGCCTGCGCCAGCGCGCCCTCGCGGTCGACGTGCAGGAAGGCGTGCACCTTCTCGTCGACGGCCTCGATGCGGGCGAGGTGGGCCTCGGCGACCTGCACCGCGGTGAGCTCACCGGAGGCGATCTTCGCGGCGGTCTCGGCGGCCGTGAGCTTGATGATGTCCGTCATGGCTGTCTAGTCCTCCCCCAGGATCTGCGGCACCTTGAAACGCTGCTGCTCCTGGGCCGGGGCGCCGGAGAGCGCCTGCACGGGGGTGAGCGAGGGACGGACCTCGTCCGCGCGCATGACGTTCGTCAGCGGCAGCGGGTGCGAGGTCGGCGGTACGTCTTGGTCGGCGACCTCGCTGACGCGGGCGACCGCGCCGATGATGTCGTCCAGCTGGCCGGCGAAGTGTTCGAGTTCTTCGGGCTTCAGCTCCAGACGCGCCAGCCGGGCGAGGTGGGCGACCTCCTCGCGCGTGATGCCAGGCATGCAGCGTTCCTCTGGGGTGAGTGTGTGTGGTTTGGAGCGGGGCGCTGGCGTCACATTTCCGCCGTCCGTCCGGAGGGCGGGCCTCGCGGCGTCCGGTGCGTGCGATCGCAAGGCGCCGGAGCGCCCTCGTGGCGGAGCCACGTGGGCGATTCGGCAACGCGGCGAGCGTGCGTGCCAGGCGTCGCGAGGCAGGCGGAAATGTGACGCCAGTGCCCAATCCTATGGGGCAGCACCCCGTACCCGTTAAACGGTTTCAGTGCCGGGTGTCCCAGGCCTCGCTCCGCAGGTAGTGGTTGTCGTACAGCTCCTGCACCTCAAGGAGGCTCTCCAGGGTGGCCTCGCCGAGGCGCAGCCGCTGGAGGTGGCGGAAGTACTCGAAGCGCTCCACGCCGGGTGTGATGACGATCAGGATGTCGGCGGTGCTGCCGGGGACCGCGGCGAAGGCGTGCGGCTTGCCGGGCGGGACAACGACCAGGTCGCCGCGTCCGGCGGTGACGACGTCGTCGCCGCAGAGCACGTCGGCGGCACCGTCGAGCAGGTAGAACAGCTCGGCGGAGTTGCGGTGCAGATGCGGCACGGCGCCGTCGGCGCCCTCGCCGAGGGTGACGCGCACGGTGGAGAGCGCGCCGCCGGTGGCACTGCTGTCGGCGAGCAGCCTGACGCCGACCGGGTCACCGCCGACGAGCTCGGCGTCGGCCTCCCGCACGATCACGGACTCATCGAACTTCGGCACGAACAACGACATTTCCGAACCCCCGGTTGATGACGAGACGACGAGACGAGACGACGAGCGGTCAGACGAGGAACAGCAGGACGGCGCTGATCAGTACAACGATCGCGGTGGCGAAGTGGATCCCGTAGGCGACCGCCTTCGCCCCGCCGTTCCGCAGCACCGTCAGCGTGTCCCCGAACGGGACGAGGGCCACGCAGAGCATGAACCAGGCCTCGGCGTGTGCGCCGGCGAAGGCCAGCAGCGCGAGCCCGACGACACCCAGCGTGCCGTCCCTGAGGCCCTTGACCGTGAGGTAGGCGCGGGCGTCGCCCGTCGGGTCGGCGGGGACGCCGTATCCGGCGGCGGCAGGCCCCGGCTGGAACAGGAACCGGTAGCCGAGGAACAGGCAGAACAGGTCGAGCGCGACGGCGAGCGTGTAGGCGGTGACGGTCATGGTGGCCCCCTGTTGACTGGTTTCTAGCAGCGCTAGGACTGATAGCGACGCTAACAGAGCATCGACAGATTGGCTAGCGCTGCTAGAATCCGGAGCATGTCGATTCAGAACCGCCGGGAACGCGAACGGGCAGAGCGCGAGCAGCTGATCGTCACGGCCGCGCGCGAACTCGCCGAGAGCGAAGGCTGGGACGCGGTGACGACGCGCCGCCTGGCCGCCGAGATCGAGTACAGCCAGCCGGTCCTCTACAGCCACTTCAAGGGCAAGGACGCGATCATGGCGGCGGTGGCCGTCCAGGGTTTCGCGGAGATGGCGACGGAGCTGCGGACGGCCCGCGCGGCGGCGACGGGCGTGCGGGAGTCGCTGGCGGCGGTGGCGGAGACGTACACGTCGTTCGCCCGCAGGCGCCCCGCGCTGTACGACGCGATGTTCACCCACCGGGTGGACCTGCCGTTCGCGACCCAGGAGGCCCCACAGGCCCTGTGGGCGGCGTTCGGTGAGCTGCTGCAGGCGGTCGAGCCGATCGCCACGGGCGGCGACGACCCCGGCATCCTGACGGAGACGTTCTGGGCGGGCCTGCACGGCATGGTGACCCTGACACGCAGCGGCCGCCTGCCGGAGGAGGCCCACGAGGAGAGGCTGAGGCTACTGATCGGCCGCTTCGTCACTGCGTGAGTGAGGGCGGCGCCCCTTCAGGGGCGCTGGGGGTACCCCCGGCCGAAGGTTGGGGGAGGAACTGCGCGAGCAACCACGACGCACCCGCACCCGCCGACACCACCGCATCCCCACGGCAGACGCTCACCTCTCCAGAAACGGTGAACGGGCGGGCGGGAAAACTACTCGGCGGCCGGCAGAGCCGCCCGCGGCCGCTGCCACCCCCGCGACCCCCGCGCCAGCAACCACGCCGTGGTCTCCTCCGGCGGCATCGCGGCAGCGACCAGCCACCCCTGCACGGCGTCACACCCGAGGTCCCGCAGCCGCTCCCACGTCTCGTCGTCCTCCACGCCCTCCGCGACCACCAGCAGGCCCAGCGAATGCGCGAGGTCGACCGTGCAGCGCACGATCTCCGCGTCCTCGTTGTCGACCGCCAGCCGGGCCACGAAGGACCGGTCGATCTTCAGCTCGCTCACCGGCAGCCGCCGCAGGTGCACGAGCGACGAGTACCCGGTGCCGAAGTCGTCGAGCGACATCTTCACGCCGTGCCCGTGCAGCCCCGCGAGGGTGTCGGCGGCCCGCTGCGGGTCCTCGAGCAGCACGTGCTCGGTTATCTCCAGCTGCAGCGCCCCGGCCGGCACGCCGTGCCGCGCCAGCCGCGCCGCCACCAGGCCGGCGAACCCCGGCGTGTGGACGTCGCGCGGCGAGACGTTGACCGCCACCGGCACCCGCAGCCCCTGCGCCCGCCATCGGGCGACCTGCCCGAGCGCGGTCTCCAGCACGTACTCCGTCAGATGGGGCATCAGCCCTGAGGACTCGGCGATCGCTATGAACTCGTCCGGCGGCACCTTGCCCCGCTCCGGGTGCACCCACCGCACCAGCGCCTCGAGGCCGGCCACCTGTCCGTCGAAACGGACCTTCGGCTGGTAGTGCAGCTGCACCTCGTGGGCGTCCAGGGCGCGCCGCAGGTCGCCCAGCAGGCCCAGCCGGTCGGGGGTGTTGGAGTCCCGCTTGGACTCGTACACCTCGACGCCGGTCCGGTCCCGCTTCGCCTGGTACATCGCCACGTCCGCCCGGCGCAGCAGCCCCTCCGCGTCGAGCGCGTGGTCGGGGAAGACCGCGACCCCCGCGCTGGCCTCCAGGACGAGGGTGAGGCCGTCGAGGTCGAGCGGCGAGGAGAGGGCCGTGACCAGGCTCCGGGCCACCCGGGTGGCCGAGGTCGTGGAGTCGGCGACCGGGAGTAAGACCGCGAACTCGTCGCCGCCGAGCCGGGCCGCCTCCGCACCGCGCGGCAGCGCGGCCCGCAGCCGGTCGGCTATCTGGAGGAGCAGCCGGTCACCGGCGAGATGACCGAGCGTGTCATTGACCGAACGGAACCGGTCGAGGTCGATCAGCATGAGGGCGGAGCGGGCGCCGATGCGTTCGGCGTCGTCGAGGGCGGTCCAGATCCGCTCAAGGAGCCACTGCCGGTTGGGCAGTCCGGTCAGCGGGTCGCGCAGCTGCTCCTCGGCGCGGGCGCGGGCTATCCACAGGGTGGAGTCGAGGGCGACCAGCGGGATGGAGAACAGCGGCAGCAGCAGCGGCTGGGCGACGGCGACCACGCAGATCAGCGGGGCGATACCGAGCAGGGCGACGGCGACCAGGCCCTGCCGCATCAGGGCGGTGCGGGCGACGGTGGGCAGCCCGCCGCCGCGCGGCGCGTGCAGGTACCAGAGCAGGGCGCGGGTGACGGCGAGGTAGGCGGCCGCGACGAGCACGACCTCGGGAGCGGTGGCGACGGTCCAGCTGCCGGGGTTCCAGGGCGACTCGACGGTCGGGACCCGTCCGCACACGAGGAGCACCAGCGCGCCGGCGCCGATGCCGAGGATGTCCACCGCGCCGTGCAGGACACCCTGCCGCCAGCGGTGGCGCCTGGCTATGCCGACCAGGACGACGACGGTGAGGCTGACCATGCCGGCCGGCACCCAGCCGTACAGCAGGAGGACGGCGAGGGTGAGGGCGGCGCCGGAGCCGGTGCCGCCCCACCAGCGGGCGCGGCCGAGCAGCACGAGGTGGCCGACGATGATGCCGGTCAGCACGGCCAGCGACCAGCCGACCGTGCCGGACGGGAAGAGCGCGTGGTCGTCGGAGAACGCGCGGTAGAACCCGGCGCCGAGGACGAACGCGGCGACCGCGACGACTCCGGCGGGCAGTGCGGGCCAGGACAGGTGGCGTTCGTGCTCGGTGCCGACCAGGCCGGGCGGCGGTTCGACGGCGGCCAGCGGCAGCGGGTCGCGCGCGTCCGCCGCGGCGCTCACCGCCGGCCTGCCCGGGGTACCCGGCATGCCGGGACGCCGGTCGCCCCGCACCGTCCAGCGGCTGCCCCGCCACGCGCACGCCCGGCGGCGCAGCGGCGGCCGCGCGCCCGTGGCGGCGCTCTCGGTCGGTTCCATTCCCGTCCCTCTCACAGCCGGCGGTGCCCACGCCATGCGGTCCGTGCCCTGCCGGAGCACGGGAATGCTCCGACCGAGCTGGGCACGGCAGGTGCACGTCTCAACAGTAGGCCGCAGAAGGCTTCCACGGGCAGCGGTCGTAGACGGTTGCCCGATTGCGCACCGGCCACCCGTATGCATCTGATATGCGCCGAACGGGTGGCCTTCAACCGCTACTCCTCGACCGGAAGGGCGACTTCGGCCGCGGCGTCCGGTCCCTGCTCCAAAAGGACGACAAATCCGTCCTCGTTCAGAACGGGAACCTTCAGCTGCATCGCCTTGTCGTACTTCGATCCGGGGTTGTCACCGACGACCACGAACGCGGTCTTCTTCGACACCGAGCCGGTCACCTTGGCCCCGCGGCTCTGCAGTGCGTCCTTGGCGCCGTCCCGGGTGTAGTGCTCCAGGGTTCCGGTCACGACGACGGTGAGGCCTTCCAGCGGACGCGGTCCCTCGTCCTCTCCCGTGGACTCGTCCTCCAGCGGGACTCCAGCGGCCTTCCACTTTCGGATGATCTCGCGGTGCCACTCCTCGGCGAACCACTCCGTGAGCGCGGTCGCGATGATGCCGCCGACGCCGTCGATGTTCGACAGCTCCTCCTCGGTGGCCTGCTCGATGCGGTCGATGGAGCGGAACTCGCGGGCCAGCGCCTGGGCGGCGACCGGTCCGACGTGCCGGATGGACAGGCCGTTGAGGAAGCGGGCGAGCGGGCGGGTCTTCGCCTCCTCGATCTTCTGGAGCAGCGCGAGGGTGTTCTTCTTCGGCTCGCCCTTCTGGTTGGCGAAGACCGTGACGACCTTCTCCTCGCCGGTCTTGGGGTCGCGCTTGGGCAGCCCGCTGTCCGGGTCGAGGACGTACGCCTTGATGGGCAGCAGCTTCTCGACGGTGAGGTCGAACAGGTCGCCCTCGTCGACCAGCGGCGGGTCCGCGGGCTCCAGCGGCCGGGTGAGCGCGGCCGCCGCGACCCCGCCGAAGTGCTCGATGTCCAGGCACTCGCGGCCCGCGAGGTAGGACACCCGCTCTCTCAACTGGGCGGGACACGCGCGGGCGTTGGGGCAGCGGAGGTCGATGTCGCCCTCCTTCATCGGCCGCAGCGGCGTCCCGCACTCCGGGCACTCGGCCGGCATCACGAACTCCCGCTCGCTGCCGTCCCGCAGGTCGACGACCGGGCCGAGGATCTCCGGGATGACGTCACCGGCCTTGCGCAGCACCACGGTGTCGCCGATCAGCACGCCCTTGGCCTTGACGACCTCCTGGTTGTGCAGGGTGGCGAACTCCACCTCACTGCCGGCCACGGTGACCGGCTCGACCTGGGCGTACGGCGTGACCCGCCCGGTGCGGCCGACGCCCACCTTGATGTCGATCAGCTTGGTGTTGACCTCTTCCGGCGCGTACTTGTACGCGATCGCCCACCGGGGCGCGCGGGCCGTCGAGCCGAGGCGCCCCTGCAGCCGGATCTCGTCCAGCTTCACGACGACACCGTCGATCTCGTGCTCCACGGAGTGCCGGTTCTCGCCGTAGTAGGCGATGAACTCCCGTACCCCGTCGAGGTCGTCGACCACCCTGTTGTGCGGGGAGGTGGGCAGGCCCCAGGTCTTGAGCAGGTCGTAGCCCTCGGAGAGCCGGTTCAGGCCCTCGAAGCCGGCCAGGGCGCCGATGCCGTGGACGACCATGTGCAGCGGGCGGGAGGCGGTGACCCGCGGGTCCTTCTGGCGAAGCGAACCGGCCGCCGCGTTGCGCGGGTTGGCGAACGGCTTGTCGCCGGCCGCGACCAGGCGTTCGTTGAGCTCGGCGAACTTCTCCATCGGGAAGTAGACCTCGCCGCGGATCTCGACCAGGTCGGGGACGCGCTCGCCGTGCAGCCGGTCCGGGATCTCGGCGATCGTGCGGACGTTGGGCGTGATGTCCTCGCCGGTGCGGCCGTCGCCGCGGGTCGCCGCGCGGGTGAGGCGGCCGTGCTCGTAGGTGAGGTTGACGGCGAGGCCGTCGACCTTCAGCTCGCACAGGAAGTGGTACTCCTGCTCGCCCAGCTCCTTGTGGATCCGCTCGGCCCAGGCCGCGAGGTCGTCGTCGTTGAACGTGTTGTCCAGCGACAGCATCCGCTCGCGGTGCTCGACCGCCGTGAACTCCGTCTCGTACGCCCCGGCGACCTTCTGGGTCGGCGAGTCGGGCGTGCGCAGCCCGGGGTACTCGTCCTCCAGCGCCTCCAGCGACTTGAGGAGCCTGTCGAACTCCGCGTCGCTGATGACGGGAGCGTCCTTCACGTAGTACCGGAAGCGGTGCTCCTCGATCTGCTCAGCGAGCCGCGCGTGCTTCTCCCGTGCCTCGGCGGGCACTGCCGTCTCCGCCTGCTGCTTGTCGCCGGCCACCGTGTTCCTCCCGTTACTCTGGGTTGTCCGCGAGTGATCTCGCCGCCCGGACGCAGTGGGCGAGCGCCTCCCGGGCGTACGCGGGGGAAGCGCCCGCCAGCCCGCACGCCGGGGTGACCGTGACGGACTCCGCGAGAAGCCCCGGTCGCAGCCCCAGCCTGCGCCACAGCGTCCTGACACCCATGACGCTACCGGCAGGGTCTGACAATGCCGTGTCCGTGCCGGGCACGACACCGGCGAAGAGCCGGGTGCCCGCCTCCACCGCCTCGCCGATCACGTCGTCGTCACGTTCGGTGAGGAGTGCGAAGTCGAAGGAGACGGCGGCCGCTCCGGCGCGGCGCAGCAGGGCGAAGGGGACGTCCGGGGCGCACGAGTGGACGACGACCGGGCCGTCGGCGTGCACGGCGAACACGTCACGCAGGGTGGACTCGACGAGCTGGCGGTCGACCGCGCGGTGGGTGCGGTAGCCGGAGGCGGTCCTCACCTCGCCGCGCAGTACGGCGGTGAGGGACGGCTCGTCGAGCTGGAGCACCGGGCGGGCGCCGGGGATGCGCCGCCGCAGTTCCGCCAGGTGCAGCCGCAGGCCCTCGGCGAGCGAGGCGGCCAGGTCACGGCAGGCGCCGGGGTCGGAGAGGGCGGACTCGCCGTTGCGCAGCTCCAGGGCGGCGGCAAGGGTCCAGGGGCCGACCGCCTGGACCTTCAGCGGGCCGGCGTACTCCTGGGTGAACTCCTCCAGCGCGTCCAGGTCCTCGCCCAGCCAGGACCTGGCCCGCCGGGTGTCCCGGCCGGGACGGTCGCCGAGCCGCCAGCCGCTGGGCTCCACGCGCGCGTACAGCTCGACGAGCAGGCCCGCGGTGCGGCCGATCATGTCGGCGCCGGGGCCGCGGGCGGGCAGCTCGGGCAGGAAGGGGAAGTCCTCGAAGCTGCCGGTCGCGGTCTTGGCGGCCTCGCGGGCGTCGGTGCCGGGGAGCGAGCCGACGCCTGTGGCGGGACCGAAGTCGGAGAGTGCGTTCACGTGAGGAGCCTAAGCGGGGCGGGCGGTGCGGTGTGCCGGGGTGTGGGCGCGGATCTTGGCGCGCAGCGCCTCGGCCTCCGGCAGGCCCAGTGCGTCGAACAGGTCCAGGGCCCGGCTCCAGGCGTCGAGCGCGGGGCCGGGCGTGCCGGCCGCCTCGTGGGTGTCGCCGAGGTAGGTGAGGCCGACGGCCTCGCTGCGGCGGTCGCCCGTCTTGCGGAAGAGGGCGAGGGCCCGGTCGTAGCACTCCACGGCCGTGGAGTGCCGGCCCAGGTGCCGGTGGATGTAGCCGAGGCTGTCCCAGGTGTGTGCCTGGCCGCTCAGGTCGCCGGTCGCCTGGACGAGCGGCAGTGCCTGCCGGCAGTGCTCGAGCGCCTCGTGCAGCTCGCCGAGTTCGGCCAGGTACCAGCCGATGTCGTTGAGGGCGACCGCCTGGCCGCCGTGGTCGTGCGCGAGCCGGAAGTGGTCCAGGGCGCGGCGCGCGTACTGCAGTGCCTCCCGGGTCGCGCCGTGCGCCCAGGCCATCTTGGCCAGGTTCTGGCAGGTGCGCGCCTGACCGGGGTGGTTGTCCAGGCACCGGAAGAGGCCGAGGGCGCGGGTGAGGTGGTGCCGGGCACCGAGCACGTCCCGCAGTTGGAAGCGGGCCAGGCCCAGGCCGCGGTGGGCGGCGGCCTGACCGGCCAGGTCGTCGTGGTGCCCGGCCGCGCGCAGGGCGGCGGTGTGGACGTCGGTGAGGGCCTGCCAGTTGCCCTGGCGTTCGAGGAACGTGGTCAGGGTCGCGGCCAGCTGCCAGCTGTGGGCGTCCAGGCCCGGGGCCGGGCGCTCCACGGCCGACAACAGAACGCACTGCTCGGCGATCAGCCAGGCCAGCGCCTCGTCGTAGTCCGCCAACGGGCGTGGCAGCGCGCCGGGTTCGGCCGGGGCGAGGGTCATCGGCTGCCGGCGGCAGGTCAGCAGGGCGTCGGCCGCGTACGCCGTGTGCAGGTAGTGGTCGCGGACCCGGCGGCTCGCGGCCCGTACCGCGCGTGCGTCGTCGTGCTCGGCGGCCAGTTCGACGGCGTGGGCGCGCAGCAGGTCGTGGCAGGTGTAGCGGCCGGGGGCGGTCTCGGTCAGCAGGTGGGCCGCGGTCAGTTCGGCCACCTGGGCCCGGACCCGGTCCACGCCGGTGCCGGCCAGCGCGGCCAGGGAGGTCAGGTCGGCGTCGGGGCCGGGATGCAGGCCGAGGAACCGGAAGAGCCGGGCCGCCGCCGGGCTGAGGATGCGGTACGACCAGTCGAAGACCGTCCGGACCGCGGTGGCCGGGTCGCCGGTGTCCAGGGGGTCCAGGATCCGCTCGGCGGTGCGCAGTTCCTCGGCGGCACCGGCAAGGGGCTGGTCGGGGCGGGCGGCGGCGCGGGCGGCGACGACGGCGAGGGCGAGCGGCAGCCCGGCGCACCGCACGACGGTCTCGTCGACCGCGGCGGCCTCGGCGGCCACCCGGGCGGCGCCCAGCCGGGCGGCGAGCAGTTCGCGGCTCTCCTCGGCGCCGAGCGGGCCGAGGGCGAGCAGCCGGGCGCCCTCCGCGGCGGCGAGCCCGGTCAGCGGGGCGCGGCTGGTCACCAGGGCCAGGCAGCCGGCCGCACCGGGCAGCAGCGGCCGTGCCTGGCCGGCGTCCCGGGCGTTGTCGAGGAGCACCAGGACCCGGCGGCCGGACAGCAGGCTGCGGTACAGGCCGACCTGGGCGTCGGGCGACTCCGGCACCCGGGCGGCGGGCACCCCGAGCGCCTCCAGGAACCCGCGCAGGGCACGGTCCGGGGCGAGCGGCGCGCCGCTCGGGTCGTAGCCGCGCAGGTTCACGTACAACTGCCCGTCGGGGAAGGCCGGGCGCGCCCGCCGGGCCCAGTGCACGGCGAGTGCGGTCTTGCCGACGCCGCCCATGCCCGACAGGACGGACACCCCGGCCGCCGCCGGATGCCGTCCGAGTTCCGCCAGCAGCGCGTCCAGCCGGGCGAGTTCGTCGACACGGCCGGTGAAACCGGCCGTGCCCGGCGGGAGTTGGGCGGGGTACGGGGTGCGGTCGCCGGTCACGGGGGTGGTCCGGGGTCCGGCGGGGGCGGACGGCGGTTGCGGCCCGTGGTGTCCGGCCGCGTCCCGTCCGGCGGGCGCGGCGGGGGCCGGCCGTACGGCCGCGGTGTCCGCCGGGTGTTCGCCGGCGGGGGCGACGGGGTGGTCCCGGAGAATCCGCTGGTGCAGTTCCCACAGCCGGCGGCCGGGTTCCGTGCCGAGCTCCGCCACCAGGCGGCTGCGGGTCTGGGCGTAGCAGCGCAGTGCCTCGCCGCTGTCGCCGGCCGCGTGCAGGGCCCGCATGAGGGCCTCCGCCAGGGGTTCCGTCAACGGGTACTCGCCGAGCAGGTCCGTCAACCGGCCGACGACGGCGGCCGGGTCGCCGCTGCGGATCTCGATGTCCGCGAGCCGTACGGCGGCGTCCACGCGCTGCCGCCGCCAGGTCTCGCGCATCCGGGCGGGCCAGGTCCCGGGCAGTCCCGCGAACGGCTCGCCGCGCCACAGGGCGAGCGCCTCGCGCAGGTGCGCGGCCCGGGTGCGGCCGGGCAGCGCGTCGTCGCGGGCGGTCGCGGCCAGCCGCTGGAAGCGGTGCAGGTCGACGCGGTCGGGGTCGAGGTCGAGCTGGTAGCCGCCGGCGCGGCGCAGCACCGGTAATCGTCCCGCGCCGCTGTCGTCGAGGCGCTCCGCCAGCCGCCGGATGCGGGCGATGTGCGCGTACAGGGCGCGGCGGGCGCCCTCCGGCGGATCGGCGCCCCAGACCCGGTCGACGAGCACCTCGACCGGGACCGGCCGGCCGGCGTCCACGGCCAACGCGGCGAGCACCGCCCGGCGTTGGGGCGGCCCGAGATCGACCGGCGCCTCGTGCGCGAGCACTTCCACCGGTCCCGACAAGCACAACCGCAGCATTGCGTCCACCCCCGTCCGCCCGGATTTCACAGTCTCCTCACATGGGTGGGCTGGACGACAACCTTTCGGCAAAGAATCGGCCCATGCGCGCAACCCACCCTGGTCGGGGCGGTGCCGCGCCGGTTCGTCGGCGTGTCGCGCCCGCCACCGCGCCCCGTCCGGTACCGGACGGGGTCCACACGTGACCACGGGGGTAGACACGTGCACGGATCGGCGAGGGCGGCCACGGCCGCCCCGGAACCGCCACGGAACAGGCCGCCGCAGACGGTGTCCCCGGCCGGCCCCGGCGGGCCCCTGGCCGGGGCGGCCGGGCGCGGGGTGCTGGAAGGCGCCTTCGCGTTGCTGCACGCCCTCCAGGAGGAGCAGGGCGCCGGGGTGACCGCGCTGGCCGAGGTGTGCGGTCTGCCCAAGACGACCGCGTACCGGCTGCTGGACCAGTTGGCGGAGCTGGGCGCCGTGGAACGCAGCGCGGGCCGCTACCGCATCGGGCCGGGCATGTTCCGGCTGGGCAACGGCTGGCAGCCGTACCCGGGACTGCGGCCGGCCGCCGCGCGGCCGCTGCGGCGGCTGGCCGCCGTCACCGGGGCGACGGCGGCCCTCGCCGTGCTGCACCGGGGTCAGACGCTGGTGCTGGACTGGACGGCGCCCGCGGACGCGGCCTGCCCGCTGCCCGACGACCGGACGGTCTGGCCCTGGTACACGGCGGCCGGGAAGGTCCTGGCCGCCTGGGGCCGCCCCGGTCCGGCACCCGGCCCGCCGCCCCGGGACTGGCCGCGCGAGGCCGCGCGGATCCGCGAGTCCGGGGCCGCCTACGACCGCGAGGAGGTGCTGGCGGGGGTGTGCTGCGCCGCCGTCCCGGTGGCCGTGGCGGGCGGGGTCCCGGTGGCGGCGCTGTGCGTGCTGACCGGCCCCGGCCACCACCTGGAGCGCCTCGCCGACACGGCCCGCCGCGCGGCGTCGGCCGTCACGGCGGGGCTCGGCCGCCGCTGACCCGGGCCACCGTCCCGTCCGCCCGGCCGGCCCGCCCAACTCCTCCCGTCCGCCCAACTCCTCCCGTCCGCCCGGCTCCCCCGTCCACCCGGCTCGTTCCGCTCAACGGCACAGCGGACGACAGGGCCTGGCCCGCCGCGCAGTCTGGTTCCGGCAGCGCGGACCGGCTCCGCGGCCCCGCCGCCGCTCAGGGAGGACACCCATGACGTCGTCGCCGCAGCGTCCCGCACCGGGTGACGAACTCGCCCTGCTGAAGGCGGAGTTCCAGGCCGGGGCCGAGGCCGGGACGGACGTGTGGCACTCGGCGCTGGGCGGGGCGGTGTGCGTGGCGGATCCGGCGGCGGCGCGGGCGGTGATGGGCAACCGGGACGGCGTCGTCGCGGAGACCTCCGACTTCTACCACCACCGGCACGGCGTCTTCGGGCCGCGCGAAGCACAGCTCACGATCGGCCGCGCGGCCCGCACCCTGATACAGCGGCATCTCCAGGACCGCCGGGCCGACTTGCCCGCGCTGGTCGCCGGTCGCCTCGCACCGCGCAGCGAGTGGCCGGACGCCGGGAACCTGCTCGTCCTGGAGCACCTGCGCGATGTGCTGCTGCACCCGGACGCCCCGCGCCACCTGCACCGGACGGTGGACGCGATCGTCGCCCGCGCGGTGTCGGCAGGCGCGAGGCGGCGCCACTCCGCCCCCGCCCGGCTGCTGTTCCGGCGCCGCACGCTGCACGCCCTGCGCACCGAGGTACGGGCGAGGCAGCGCGCGGCACGGCCGCCCGGCCACCCGGCGGGGCCGCGCGACCTCCTCGACGTCGTCGTCGGCGGGGGCGGCCCGGTGGCGGACGCCGGCGAACTCGTCGAGGTCTACCTCTCCTTCCTGTTCGCCACGGCCGGCTCGATCGGGTTCGCGCTCGGCTGGTCGGTCCTGCTGGCGGGCACGCACCCGGAGCGGGCCGCGGCGGACCCGGGCCGGACCGTCCGCGAGGCGCTGCGGCTGTGGCCGGTGGCGTGGCTGTTCGCCCGCACCCCGAGCCGCGCGCTGGAGCTGGGCGGGACACCGGTCACGCCCCGGGACCGGCTGATGGTCTGCAGCTACCTGGTGCACCGGCATCCCGGGCACTGGGAGCGGCCCGACGAGTTCGTCCCGGAGCGCTGGGCCGAGGGCGTGCCGGACGGGGCGTACCTGCCGTTCGGTCTCGGTCCGCACACCTGCGCCGGCGCGACCGTCACCGTACGGCTGCTGGAGGACCTGGTCGGCCTCCTCACCCGTGACTGGCGGGTGTCGGTCACCTCTGACGGCGGCGGGCCCCAGGTGGGTCCGGCGCTGGCTCCGCCGCGGTTCACCGCGGTGCTGAGCCGTCCCGACGGCTGGCCCGAGAGGAGGTGAACCAGCATGCGCGCGCTGTACCTCAAGACGAAGTCGGTCCTCAACGTCCGACGCACGTACGGGCAGTTCTGGTACCTGTACCACCACATCTGACCGGCCCGCGCGGGGAGGCGACAGCCGGTCGGCTCCCCGCGCTCCCACGAGGGGGAACGCCCACGATGACCACTCCGCAGCACCCCGAGGACTTCCTGAGTGCGATGCGGCTGCGCAGCGCGCGGGAGGACGGGATCTTCTGGGTCGACGACCAGCGGCTCGGCGTCTTCGAGCCGGAGGCGGCCCGCCGGGTCAGTGCCGCCAACTGGCAGCGGTACGTGATGCACGACCGGCTGGTCGACATGGTGCGCCGGCGGCGCAGCCCCGAGATGCGGTGGAGCCGGATCCGCTCCGCCTGGATGACCCAGCTGCACGCGCTCGCGACGGCGGAGCAGCACGGCCTGCTGATCGCGCGCATGGAGCGGGTGCTGGACGCGCGGACCGGACAGGAGGCCGACACCGACCTGACCCTGCTGATGCAGGACGTGGCGCTGCGGTCGCTGCTGCCCGTCGCGCTCGGCGGGCTCACCGGCGGCGAGGCGGACCTGGTCCGCCGCGACCTGGAGATGAAGCTGGCGCGGCTGGTGTCGCCCGCGCCGGGCGGCGTCCTGCACCACCTGCGGCACGTCGCCGTCCAGGTGCGGGCCGGGCTGGTGGTGCGCCGGGTCCTGCGGCAGCGGGCCCGGGGCCGGCGCGGGCGCGAGCCGGACCTCGCCGACCCCTTCGTGGACCTGCTGCCGGAGCTCGGCATGGACCGGGCGCTGGACGTCGTGACCACCGTCCTCACGGCCATCGGCGGGCCGCCCGGCACCGCCGCCGCGAGCGTGCTGTTCGAGTTCGTCCGGCAGCCGCGGTGGCGGCGCCGGCTCGAAGCGGAGCTGGGCGCGGTGGACCCGGTGGCGTTCCGTACGGCGCCCACCCGGGCGGCGCCGGTCACCTACCGGTTCGTGAAGGAGGTGCTGCGGATGTGGAGCCCGCCGCTGCTGCTGGTGCGCCGCTCCGCGTTCGGGTTCGACCTGGGCAGGACCCGGCTGGAGCCGGGGCAGTGGTATCTGCTGAGCCCGCACCTGATCCACCGCGACGAGCGGGTGTGGCAGCAGCCCGACGTCTTCGACCCGGACCGCTTCCTGCCGGGCGCGCCGCACGGCCCGGCCGGCCGGAGCTGTTACGTGCCGTTCGGCTGGGCGCCGAAGAAGTGCATCGGCGCGAACATCGCCGTCGTCCAGCTGATGGCCCTGTGCCACCTGCTGTGCACCCGCTACCGGCTGACTGTGGCGGATCCGGGGGCGGTCACCATGGCCTTGCGGTTCGCGCCGGTGCCGGAGAACTTCCGGGGGCGGCTGACGCTGCGGTGAGCAACGCCCCCGAAGGGGCGCGGGACTGTACCCGTGTGCGGCTCCGCCGCGCGGGCGCGACCAGCCACGACGGCGCCGCAGTCGGCACACGGCTGATCACGGCATGTCCGGCGGAGCGCCTAGCCGGGAAGCGGCCCCGGGCGCACGGTGAGGTCGTTGATCTCCGCGTCCGCCGGCAGGTCCAGGGCGGTCAGGATCGTGGTCGCCACCGACTCCGGGTCGATCCAGCGCGCCGGGTCGTACTCCTTGCCCTCCTGCTGGTGGACCTTGGCCTGCATCGGGCTCGCCGTGCGGCCCGGGTAGACCGAGGTGACGCGGACGCCGTTGCCGTGCTCCTCGGCGCGGAGGGAGTCGGCGAGCGCCTTCAGGCCGTGCTTGGAGGCCGCGTACGCCGACCAGGCCGCGTGCGCGTTGAGTCCGGCGCCGGAGTTCACGAACAGCACGTGCCCGCGGGCGGCGCGGAGCTGCGGCAGGAAGTGCCGGGTCAGCTCGGCCGGTGCGATCAGGTTGACGTTGAGCTGGTGGCGCCAGGACTTCGGGGTCAGCTCGCCGACCTCGCCCAGGTCGACGACGCCGGCGATGTGCAGCAGCGAGTCCACCCGGTCCGGGAGGGTCTGGTGGGAGAAGGCCCAGGAGAGCTTGTCCGGGTCCGCCAGGTCGCCGACCAGGGTGCGGGCGCCGGAAAACTCGGCGGCCAGCTCCTTCGCGCGGCCCGCGTCGCGCGCGTGCAGTACGACGTCGTCCCCGCGCGCGTGCAGGCGCCGGGCCACGGCGGCGCCGATGCCGGAACCGGCGCCGGTGATCACATGAGTTGCCATGGGTGCCATGCTCGCATCAGCGGGCGCGCTGGTTCGCCTCCAGGTACGCGAGCGCGTCGGCGGGTTCGGCGGCGACGTGCATCAGCTCCGCCAGGGGGCGGGGCAGGAAGCCCTCGGCGTCCATGCGGCGGAACTGCTCCGCCAGGCCGTCGTAGAAACCGGCGGTGTTCAGCAGGACGACGGGCATGTCGGTGCGGCCGTGCTTCTTCAGTTCCAGGATCTCGGTGGCCTCGTCGAGGGTGCCGGTGCCGCCGACCATGACGACGACGGCGTCGGCCTTCTCCAGGAGGAGCCGCTTGCGCTCGGCGAGGTCGGCGGCGATGACCATCTCGTCGGCGCCGGGGCGGGCCTTGTTGGCGAGGAACTCCACGGAGACGCCGATCAGCTTGCCGCCGGCTTCGTGCACGCCGTCGGCGACCACTTTCATGAGGCCGGTGTCGGAGCCTCCCCAGACCAGGGAGTGGCCGCCCTTGCCGATCAGGTTTCCGAAGTCGCGGGCGGGGCGGGTGTAGCGGTCGTCGAGATCTGCCGCGGAGAGGAAGACACAGATTCGCATGGGGAAAGGGTATGCGTTGACCGTTGGCGGCTGCGGGTACGTTGCGGCTGGTCGCGCCCACGCGGCGGTAGCCGCAAATCGAATACAGCCCCGCGCCCCTAAAGGGGCGCTCCACCGAGCGGCGGGAACAAGTAGGCGTCCAGCGGCGTCACCCTTACATGGCCTCTGGACACACGATCACCATCGAGCAGTCTCAGCAGCACGTCCGCGTCACGCACGGGGACCTGGTCCTCGCCGAGAGCGACCGGCCTCTCGTCCTGCGGGAGACCGGATCACCCGTGCGCTACTACATCCCCGCCGAGGACGTCCGCCTCGACCTCCTCACGCCCTCCGAGACGCACACCGTCTGTCCCTTCAAGGGGACCGCCTCCTACTGGTCCCTGCCGGACGCGCCGGACCTGGTCTGGGCGTATCCCGAGCCGAAGGCGGACGTCGCGCGGATCAAGGACCACCTCTGCTTCTACGAGGTGGACGTCACCGGCTGACGCCGGACGGTCGAGGCGATCGTCGCCGAGCCGACGACGCGGGTGTCGTCGTACAGGACGATCGCCTGGCCGGGGGCGACGCCGCGGACCGGCTCGGTGAACGTGACGTGCAGTTCGCCGTCGGTCAGCTCGGCGCGCACCTCGGTCTCGCCGCCGTGGGCCCGGAGCTGGGCGGTGTAGACGCCGGGGGCGGCGGGGGCGGTGCCGCACCAGCGGGGCTTGATCGCGGTGAGGCCGGTGACGTCGAGGGCGGCGGCCGGGCCGACCGTCACCGTGTTGTCCACCGGCGAGATGTCGAGGACGTAGCGGGGCTTGCCGTCGGCGGCGGGGTGGCCGATCCGCAGGCCCTTGCGCTGGCCGATGGTGAAGCCGTACGCGCCCTCGTGGGTGCCGACCTTGGTGCCGGACTCGTCGACGATGTCGCCCTCGGCCTTGCCGAGCCGCTTCGCGAGGAAGCCCTGGGTGTCGCCGTCGGCGATGAAGCAGATGTCGTGGGAGTCGGGCTTCTTGGCGACCGCGAGGCCCCGGCGCTCGGCCTCGGCGCGGATCTCGTCCTTGGTGGTGAGGGTGTCGCCGAGCGGGAAGAGGGCGTGGGCGAGCTGCCGCTCGTCCAGGACGCCGAGGACGTACGACTGGTCCTTCGCCATGTCGGAGGCGCGGTGCAGCTCGCGGGAGCCGTCGGGGAGCGTCACGATCTTCGCGTAGTGGCCGGTGCAGACGGCGTCGAAGCCGAGCGCGAGGGCCTTGTCGAGCAGGGCCGCGAACTTGATCTTCTCGTTGCAGCGCAGGCACGGGTTGGGGGTGCGGCCCGCCTCGTACTCGGCGACGAAGTCCTCGACGACGTCCTCGCGGAACCGGTCGGCGAGGTCCCAGACGTAGAACGGGATGCCGATGACGTCGGCGGCGCGGCGGGCGTCGCGGGAGTCCTCGATGGTGCAACAGCCCCGGGCGCCCGTCCGGAAGGATTGCGGGTTCGCGGAGAGCGCGAGGTGGACGCCTGTGACGTCGTGGCCGGCCTCGGCCGCGCGGGCGGCGGCGACGGCGGAGTCCACGCCGCCCGACATGGCGGCGAGGACGCGGAGGGGGCGGGTGCGCTGCGGGGTGTCAGTCATAGCCCCTCCAGGGTAAGGGGGCGCGGGAACCGGGGCCCGCGAGTATCCGTTGGGGATCACATGGGGGTGAGTGCGGACAGTGGCGAGTGACGGTGACCGCAGGCTCGGGCGGCGGGCTCTGCTGGTGGGCGGGGCGGCGGCGGCCGCGGGCACGGTGGCGCTGACCAGGGACGAGCTGTCGCGGCTGTACTGGCGGCTGCCGGGAGTGCGCAAGGCGCGGGTGGCGGGCGCGGTGGACTTCAGGGGCGCGCGCTGGGTGGCGGCGTCCCCGGCGAACTACCGGACGGCGGACCGGCCGTCCGACTACCCGGTCGACCGGGTGGTCGTCCATGTCACCCAGGGCGGCTACACGAGCGCGGTGAAGGCCTTCCAGGACCCGGCGCACCAGGCGGCGGCGCACTACATCGTGCGCAAGGACGGGCGGATCACCCAGCTGGTCCGCGAGCTGGACGTGGCGTTCCACGCGGGGAACAGGTCGTACAACGAGCGCAGTGTCGGGATCGAGCACGAGGGGTTCGTGGACCGCCCGGAGGACTTCACGGACGCGATGTACGCGGCCTCGGCGCGGCTGACGGCCGCGATATGCCGGCGGTACGGGATGGCCGTGGACCGCGAGCACGTGATCGGTCATGTGGAGGTGCCGGGGACGGATCACACCGACCCGGGAGAGCACTGGGACTGGGGTCGCTACATGGGACTTGTTCGGCGCGTCGGACAGGCCTGACCCCCGGTTCCACCTGTGACTCAATCGTTATCCTGTGCCCGTGCTGCACGCCGTCTGTGTCCGTTGCGTCCCGCACCCGGGGCACGAGCTGCGATTGCTCAACTGGCCCTTTTTCCAAGGGAGTTAAGAATTACCATCATCCACGGCCGCCTCACAGTCGCCCCGGTCCGCTCCTAACTTCGCCTCAGATTTCACACAGTCCTCAGGTCAAACATCCGGGGCCATGACCCACACCACAGATCCCGCCTTCGAGGCGGACGGAGCCGAAGAGCAGCAGGGCACCGGCGGCCGGCGGCGGCGCGCCAAGGGCGCGGAGCACTCCAAGGCGGCTCGTGTCACCGATGCCGAGCACTCCAAGGAGGGAACGGCCAAGCGCGGCAAAGGCGTTCACCGGCGGAAGTTCCTCGGCGGCATGGCCGGCGTCGGCCTGGGCGCCGTCGCCGCGGCCGGTTCCACCTTCGCCCTGCTGACCGACGCGAACGGCAACAAGGCCGGCGCGGCGACCAACACCGCGACCCTGACCGTCCCGGACCTCCTGGAGGGCACCACCTCCGACAGCACCACCACCTTCACCCTGGAGGCGAAGACCGGCAGCGCCGAGGTGCTCAGCGGCGTCACCAGCACCACCGCGGGCTACAACCAGTCCTTCCTCGGCCCGACCATGAAGTGGACCAAGGGCAACACGAACGTCCTCAACATCACCAACAGCCTGGGCGAGGACACCACGGTCCACTTCCACGGCGCGCATGTCCCGGCCAAGATGGACGGCGGTCCGCAGGTCGCCTTCGCCGACGGGGAGACCTGGTCGCCGACCTTCACGGTCAAGGACGAGCCGATGACGCTCTGGTACCACCCGCACGCGCTGGGCACCACGGCGAAGCAGGCGGTGCACGGTCTGGCCGGCATGATCATCGTCGACGACAGCGACAACACCACCAGCGCCGATCTGCCCACCACCTACGGCACCGACGACATCCCGCTGATCTTCCAGTGCCTGGCGGTGGACGCCGACGGCGACATCAAGTACGACCTCACCGGCTACCTCAGCAGCGGCCTGAGTTACCCGCTGCTGGTCAACGGCACCAACGTCGACGACACCACCCTCACCTTCACCGCGACCAAGACCCGGACCCGGTTCCGGCTGCTCAACGCCTCGCCGTCGGACATCATCACCATCCAGCGCAGCGACGGCGGCACGATGACCCAGATCGCCACCGACCAGGGCTACCTGGCCGAGGCTGCGGACGTGACCACGATCCGGCTGGTGGCCGGCGCCCGCGCCGAGATGGTCATGGACCTCTCGGACGACGTCACCCTCCAGGCGGTCGTCACCACCGGCTGGGTGCGCGGCGGCAGCGGCACGTACGACTTCCTCGCCGTCACCGCGAGCGGCACCGACACCGCGAGCGACCTGCCCAGCTCGCTGCGGACCATCGACCGGTACGACACCAGCGACTTCACCGCCCGCACCATCACCCTCGGCCAGTCCGGTACCACGATGCTGATCAACGGCTCGGCCGGCACGAGCATGTCCTCCATGGCGATGATCAGCACCACGCTGGGGTCCAAGGAGATCTGGACGATCAAGAACAGCACGCAGCTGGAGCACTCGTTCCACCTGCACGACGTGCCGTACCAGCTGATCTCCATCAACGGCGAGGATCCGACCGGCGTCGAACTCGGCTGGTACGACACCTACGAGGTGGTCGGCGGCGGCTCCATCGAGATCGCCATGGAGTTCACGGACTTCTCCGACGACACCTACATGTACATGCTCCACTGCCATCTGCTGCAGCACGAGGACGAGGGCATGATGGCGTCCCTCATGGTCACGGACAGCTAGCCGCCGTCCGGGCCTCCCGAGCAGGCTGCCGCCGGCAGTGGAAGTGCCGGCGGCAGCCGTTCGCGTCTGCCGGTGCCGACCGGACGGCAGCCCCCGGGACCGAGCTGCCGCCGGCCGGCCCGGACCGACTGCCCGACCGGCAATGGGCAGTTGCTCAGGAGGAGCTGACGCCCACGGTGAGCGTCGCCGCGTACCCGTCAAAGACGCTGTCGCCGAGCGCGGTCAGGGTCAGCAGGCCGGAGGAGGCACCGCCGCCGTCGTAGACACCGTCGTCGTCGAGCCGGGTCTCCGTGGTGGTGTTGGCGGAGTACGGCGACAGCGCCTGGACCTCGGAGTTGATGTCCGGGTCGAAGAACAGCTGACCGGTGTGGATGATCGAGCCGCCCGTGTACGAGTCGTCGGTCAGCGTGACGTCGGTGTGCACCCGCAGGTGGACGTGGACCGCGCGGGAGACGTAGTGGCCGGGCCAGACCGAGGTGATGCTCACCTGGCCGTCGGAGCCGGTCAGCCGGCCGCCCCGCAGGAAGGTGCTGTCGTCGTCCTCGGTGTGGCCGTTGCCGCCGACGTAGCCGGAGTACTCGCCGAGGGCGTCGGCGTGCCAGATCTCGACCAGGGCGTTCTCCAGCGGCGCGCAGTCGTTCGCCTGGTCGACGACGGTGAAGGTGTACCGGACCTCGAAGCCGTCCTTGTCCTCCCGGATGTCCTCCCGGACGAGTGCTCCGGCCAGCCAGTACGGCCCCTCGGTGACCTCCTCGGTGAGGGTGCAGACGTCGGCCGCGGCCGCCGCGGCGGAGCCGCCGGTCCTCGTCCCGACGGTCCTCGTCCCGGCGGTGACGGCCGACGCGGAAGCGGTCGAGGCGGAGGCGAGGCCGGCGGCCAGCAGTCCGCCGGCCGCCGCGACGGTGGCGCCGCCGATGAGCACGCGCCGCCGTTGCACGGTGCCGTCGGCGGAGCCGGCGTCGTGGGAAACGGGTTCGGGGGTCTGCGCGGAGGCAGAAGTGTGGTCTGTCATGTCAGCAGACGCTAGGGACCGACCTCAGGTGAGCCATGGCCACGCACTGTGAGGTCTCTGGAGGCAAACCCCTCAACTCCGCTTGTTTGCAGCCCAGTCGGCGCCAATTCCGCGTGTCGCGGGGGCGGCCGGGACCACCGCCGCCGGTCAGCTGAGCCCGGCGGCCCTGGCCCGCTCGACCGCCGGGCCGATCGCCTTCCCGACCGCGTCGACGTCGGCCTGGGTGGAGGTGTGGCCGAGCGAGAAGCGCAGGGTGCCGCGGGCCAGGTCCGGGTCGGTGCCGGTGGCCAGCAGGACATGGCTGGGCTGGGCGACCCCGGCGGTGCACGCGGAGCCCGTCGAGCACTCGATGCCCTGGGCGTCGAGCAGCAGGAGCAGCGAGTCGCCCTCGCAGCCGGGGAAGGTGAAGTGCGCGTTGGCGGGGAGGCGGTCCACCGGGTCGCCGCCGAGGATGGCGTCGGGTACGGCCGTACGGACGGCGTCGATCAGCGCGTCGCGCAGAGCACCGATCTCCCGGGCGAAATACGGGCGGCGCTCGGCGGCGAGCCGCCCCGCCACCGCGAAGGACGCGATCGCCGGGACGTCGAGGGTGCCAGAGCGCACGTGCCGCTCCTGGCCGCCGCCGTGCAGGACGGGTACGGGGGTGTACTCACGGCCGAGGAGCAGGGCGCCGATGCCGTACGGGCCGCCGACCTTGTGGCCGGAGACGGTCATCGCGGCGAGGCCGGAGGAGCCGAAGTCCACCGGGACCTGACCGAAGGCCTGGACCGCGTCGGCGTGCAGCGGGATGCCGAACTCGTTGGTCACGGCGGCGAGTTCACGGACCGGCAGGACCGTGCCGATCTCGTTGTTGGCCCACATGACGGTGGCGAGCGCCACGTCGTCGGGGTTGCGTTCGATCGCCTCGCGCAGCGCCTCGGGGTGGACCCGGCCGTAGGTGTCGACGGGGAGGTACTCCACCGTCGCGCCCTCGTGTTCGCCGAGCCAGTCGACGGCGTCCAGGACCGCGTGGTGTTCGACGGGGCTGGCCAGGACCCGGGTGCGGGCCGGGTCGGCGTCGCGGCGGGACCAGTAGAGGCCCTTGACCGCGAGGTTGTCGGCCTCGGTGCCGCCGGAGGTGAGGACGACCTCGCTGGGGCGGGCGCCGAGCGCTTCCGCGAGGGTCTCCCTGGATTCCTCGACCGTGCGGCGGGCCTTGCGGCCGGAGGCGTGCAGGGAGGACGCGTTGCCGGTGACGCCGAGGGTGGCGGTGAGGGTGTCTACCGCCTCGGGGAGCATGGGGGTGGTGGCGGCGTGGTCGAGGTAGGCCATGATGAGTCGATTCTACGGGGGGCGGGGTGCGGGTCGCCCAGCCGCCGTAGGTGGCCCGTGCCGGTGTGCGGGTGCCGGTGGGGGGTGGCTGGTCGCGCGGTTCCCCGCGCCCCTGGAGGGGCGCACCTGTGAACGGCGCCGGAGATCACGTCTACAGGCTCCAGGAGATCGTGTTCGAGGCCGCCATGGCGATGGCGAGGACCGCGAGGTCGGCCACGCCGAGGGCGAGGCCCAGGTACGCGCGGCCCTTGCGGGCCGTGCCGCGCCACAGGGAGACCAGGGCCAGGATGATCGCGATCGGGCCCAGGAACAGGTTCAGGACCAGGAGGCCGAGCAGGCCCAGGATGAAGGACGCCACGGCCATGCCGTCGGCGTCGCGGGTGCCGGTGCGGGTCTCGGGGCGGGGGGTGGCGGGGGCGGTGAGTTGCATCATGCTCAGCTCCTCAAGTGAGCGGGGACGGGAGGTCAGTTGGCCGAGGTGTGACGGCGGCGGGCGAGGCGCTCGCGGAGTGCGAAGCCGGCCAGCCAGACGACGATCACGGCGGCGAGGCCTGCGGTGACGTCGAGCGGCGCGTGGGCCACGGTGCCCAGCACCACGCCGAGCAGCATGAGTGCGGCGACGAGGAACAGCATGGGTTCGATCCCCCTCCGTTACATTTGGGTGAACGGTTGTAGTAACACTTGTTCACTGACTTTGAGTCTAGCAACTCGCACGGCTTTCCAATTCCGGAGAACAGTTGTTAACTGGATGACATGAGTCACACCCTCGGCATCCGACAGGCCCAGAAGCAGAAGACCCGCCAGGCCTTCCTGGACGCGGCGCTCGCCCTGCTGGAGGAGCAGAGCCTGAGCAGCCTGGGACTGCGCGAGGTCACCCGGGCCGTGGGCGTCGCCCCGACCGCCTTCTACCGGCACTTCCGCTCCACCGCCGACCTCGGCGTCGCCCTCGTCGACGAGGCGCTGGGCAGCCTGCATCCGATGGTCCGCACGACGGTCGCCACGGCCGGCGCGGAGCGCATCACCCGGGCCGTGCAGCTGATCGCCGGCCATGTGGCCGCGCACCCGGCGCACGTCAGGTTCATCGCCCGGGAGCGGCACGGCGGGGTGCAGCCTGTGCGGGAGGCGATCCGGGCCCAGCTCGCCCGGTTCGCTGTGGAGGTCAAGACCGAGCTGGCCAAGGACCCCGAGGCCGAAGGGTGGAGCGACGAGGACCTGTTGATGCTCGCCCACCTCTACGTGGACCAGATGCTCATCACCGCCTCCCTGTTCCTGGAGACCCTGGAGTCCCCGGACTCCCCGGAGTCCCCGGAGCCCTCGGAGGCGGCGCGGCAGCGCGTCGTCCAGGTCGCGACCCGGCAGCTGCGGCTGATCAGCCTCGGCCGGCAGCACTGGCTGGACTGACGGCACGCCAGCGCCCCGAAGGAGCGCTGGGGGTGCCCCCGGCCGAAGGCCGGGGGTGAGGAGCGCACGAACGGCAGCAGCACACAGGGGCGGGGGGGGGGGGGCCCCCCCCCCCCCCCCCCCCCCCGCCGGGGGGGCGCCCCCCCCCCCCCCCCCCCCCCCCCCGCCCCTGTCTTAGGGCCTCTGCCGTCAGCTCTTCGTCGCCTGCGCGGTCGGTGCGCCGCTGGGCGCCGCGCCGCCGGGGCCGCCCTGGCCGCCGCCGCAGCCGCCGCCCATGCCACCGCCGGGGCCGCCCTGCCCGCCCTGGCCGCCGGCCCCCGGGCCGCCGCTCGGCATGCCGGTGGGGGTGCCCGTCGGCTTGACGGTCGAGCTGCCGGTCGGCGCGCCGCTGGGCCTGCCCGACGCGTTGCCGGTGGGCATGCCGGTCGGCTGCTGACAGCTCTGCTGGCCGGAGTTGCCGCTGCCGGAGGACGACGACGAGTCACCCGATCCGCCGCACGCGGTCAGCAGCAGCGGGGACAGCGCGAGCAGAGCCACGGCGGGGACGAGACGTACACGCTTCATGAGAGACAACTCCATTGAGGATGAGGGAGTCCTGAGGAGTGGCACTCAACCAACGGCGCTTAAGGCCTTCTTGGGCCCGCACTGTTCGCCGCCTGTCAGGGAGGTAAAGCGCTCCCCAAGAGGCGGCGCAGACCAGGCAGTTCACTCGACGGCGGCGCCTACTCGCTGGTACACGCCCGTGACAGAACGGGGTTCCCGCCGTCGCAACGGTGACGCGCCGGTCCGGGTTCAGCCGAGGCGGACCCGGGCCAGCTGGCGGGACTGGGCGACCAGTCGGTCCTCGGTGTCCCAGACCTCGGCGTCCTCCTCCAGGAACCCGCCGGCCAGGTTGCGGGTGGTGATGGAGACGCGCAGCGGGCCCGGGGCGGGGCGGTGGCGGACGTGGACGGTGAGTTCGACCGTGGGCACCCAGCCCTTGAGGCCGATCTCGAACGCGGTCGGCGGCAGCGCGTCCACCGCCAGGAGGAGGGAGAGCGGGTCGGCGTCACGGCCGTCCGCGAGGCCGAACCAGGAGCGCATCTCACCCTTGCCGGAGGGCGCGCCGAGAGCCCAGCCGAGGGTGGCGGGGTCCAGCTTGAGCATCAGGCGCTCGGTGATGGCGGAGCTGCCGTCGACCGGGGCAGGACCGTCCTGCGGACCGAAGCAGTGCTCCATGGGCGGGATCGCGGGCGGGGTGGCGGTCGTACGGACGTCGTCGGGCAGGGCGGCGAGGTCGCCGTAGGAGGCGAGGACGCGGATGCGTTCGACCTCGTTGCCCTCGTCGTCGTACTGGAAGAGCGAAGCCTGGCCGGTGGAGAGGGTGCGGCCGGTGCGGACGGTGTCCGTGCGGATCACGGCCGGGCCCGGCTGGGACGCGGTCAGGTAGTGCGCGGAGACCGTGAACGGGTCCGGGTGCGGCAGCGCGTCCGCGAGTGCCCGGCCCAGCACGGCAAGGAGGTAGCCGCCGTTCACGGCGCTGATGATGGTCCAGCCGGCCGAGAGGTCGATGTCGTAGACGCCGGGAGCGCGCCGGGTGACCGCGGTGTCGCGGTCGAACTCGCTGTCGCCGATCACGGCCCGCGTGGATGCTGCTTCTGGCATGCTTGAACGGTACAAGAAGCTATTACTAAGCGGTAGCTTTTGTGATCCACGTACCATCGGTCCGGTCGGCGCCCCGCCTGCGTCCGGTCGGCGTCCAGTCGGCGTCCAGTCGGTAAGGGCTCCGTCCGCCGAGTGAGGTTCCGGCAATTTCTAGGTAAGTGTCCGGACACGTCCGTAACCCGGAGCCCTCGATTCCCCTCTATGGGGACATGAGCCTCACCGGGACTCCATTCCTCTACACGACCATCGTCCTGTCCGTGGTCGCCCTCATACTGCCGCTCGTCCTGTGGTCGAGGATGCGCGGGCCGAAGGCCGTCCGCGCCGCGGCCCGGATCCTGATGCTCCTGTTCGCCCAGGCCACCGCGGTCACGCTGATCTTCGTGCTGGTCAACAACGAGAACAGCCTGTACGACAACTGGGCCGACCTCCTCGGCACCGGCGACCACGTCCAGCAGGCCGCGAACCTCGGCCAGGACGGTACCGGCGGCATAGCGCTGAAGCGGCTGCCGAAGGTGAAGCAGGCCTTCGCGGCGGCCGACGGACCCGGCATGCGGGCGGCCGGCGGGGTCGAGGTCACCCAGCTCAAGGGCCGGGTCTCGGGCGTCAACGCCGAGGTCTACGTCTGGCTGCCGCCCCAGTACCACGAGGCCGCCTACCGCAACCACCGCTTCCCGGTCGTGGAGCTGCTGCCCGGCTACCCCGGCTCGGCGAAGGCCTGGTTCGGTTCACTGAAGGTGACCGAACAGCTGGAGCCGCTGATGAGGAGCGGCAAGGTCGCGCCCTTCATCCTGGTGGCGCCGCGCACCAACCTGCTGGCCGGTGTGGACACCGGCTGCGCCAACATCCCGGGCACGGTCAACGCGGACAGCTGGCTCAGCATCGACGTACCGAAGATGGTGACCGACAACTTCCGTGCCGCGGCCGCCCCCGCGAACTGGGCCGTGGCCGGCTACTCGGCGGGCGCGCACTGCGCGGTCAAGCTGGCGGTAGCCCATCCGGACCGCTACCGGGCCGCGATCAGCCTGTCCGGCTACAACGACCCGATCGGCGAGCGCAACTCGCTCGCCGCGCAGAGTGTGACCCTGCGCGAGCAGAACAACCCGTACCTGCTGCTGCGGAAGGCGGCCGCCCCGCCCCGGATCGCGCTCTACATCTCCGGCGAGTCCGGCGACGGGTACCAGGCCGGGGTCGCGCTCGAACAGATCGCCAAGGCTCCGACCACCGTGCACGTGGTGTACCTGCCGCGCAGCGCGGGCGGCCACAACATGGCGCTGTGGCGGCCCCAGGTGCCGACGGTCTTCGAATGGCTCACCCTCAACATGGGCCAGAGCCACACCAGGGCCGGGGCTACTCCTCCCGAACCGTCGAACGCCGGTTCCACGCACGCGGCGCTCGCCAGTGGTAGCGCATCGCGAGCAGGCGCAGTACGAAAGCGGTGACGACGGCGAGCCCGCTGGTGAGCGGATTCAGTGCGTCGTAGTGGATGCACAGCACCACCGTCGTCGCCCCGACGATCGCCGGGACCGCGTACAGGTCGCGGTCCCAGCGCAGCAGCGAGGGAACCTCGTTGGCGAGCACGTCCCGGAGCACGCCACCGCCGACCGCGGTGGCGAGCCCCAGGGCGGCGGAGGCGGTGAGGTTGAGGCCGTAGGAGTAGGCCTTCGTGGTACCGCTGACCGCGAACAGGCCGAGGCCGGCCGCGTCGAAGACCAGGACCGCCGACTGGATCCGCTCGACGTGCGGGTGCAGGAAGAACACCACCAGGGCGGCGATCAGAGGGGTCATGAAGTACCCGAGGTCCGTGAAGGCGGCCGGCGGCACCGCCCCGATGATCACGTCCCGGAAGATCCCTCCGCCCAGCGCGGTCACCTCGGCCATCACCGCGATGCCGAAGACGTCGAAGTTCTTGCGGACGGCCAGCAGCGCGCCGGAGATGGCGAACACGAAGATGCCGATGACGTCGAGCGTGTGCTGGACGGAGGGAGAGAAGAGTTGCTGGAGCTGCACCCTGACATTGTGACCTGCCAGGGCGCATGCGCCTTACAAACCCAGGCCTACAGGGCGGGTTTCCCTGTGGTGAAGAGCCAGGTCTGGAAGAGGTCGTCCAGCTGCTGCCCGCTGACCTTCTCCGCGAGGCGGATGAAGTCGGCGGTGTCGGCGTTGCCGTAGCGGTGCAGCTTCGTCCAGGCCGGGAGCAGCTTGAAGAACGCCGTGTCGCCGATGCGCTCGCGCAGCATCTGCAGGGTCATCGCACCGCGCTGGTAGACGGCCGAGGCGAACATGGTGTCGCGCTGTGGGTCGCCGACGACGGTCTGCCAGAAGGCGTTGTCGGCGGCCCGGGAGTTGTAGGCGGCGAGGAACGAGTCGTGGGCGGACCTGGTGCCCTGGTGCTCCGCCCACAGCCACTGGGCGTAGGTGGCGAAGCCCTCGTTGAGCCAGATGTCCTTCCACTGCGCCACGCTCACCGAGTCGCCGAACCACTGGTGGGCGAGTTCGTGCACGATCGTCGTCTCGTTGCGCACCGCCGAGTAGGCCGGCTTGCTCTGCACCTCCAGCGAGAACCCGGCCTCGGGCATGTCGTCGACGATGGCCCCGGTCTCCTCGAAGGGGTAGGGCCCGAAGAGCTGCGACCAGTAGTCGGTGGCGGCCGCGGTGACGGCGTACACGTCGACGCTGTTGCTGTTCGCGAGGACCGGGTCGATGGCGACGTAGATCGGGATGCCGGAGGGGGTCTTCCCGGTCCGCACGTCGAACTTCCCGATGGTGGCGGTGGCGAGGTAGGTCGCCATCGGCTTCGATTCGCGCCAGTGCGTGTACGTCGAGGCGCCCTTGTCGTACGTCGAGACCAGCCGGCCGTTGGAGACGCCGGTCAGGCCCTTGGGGGCCTTGATCCGGATGTCGTAGGTGGCCTTGTCGGAGGGGTGGTCGCTGGACGGGAACCAGGTGGAGGCCGCGTTGGGCTCGCAGGCGACGAAGACGCCGTCGGGGGTCTTCATCCAGCCGTAGTCCGAGCCGAAGACGATGGGGCCGTTGAGGGGCACGGGTGTCCCGCCGTAGGTGACGGAGACCGTGAAGTCCCGCCCCTTGCGGAGCGCGTCCCGCGGGGTGACGGTGATCTCGTCGCCGCTGCGCGTGAACCGGGCCCGTCTGCCGTCCACTTCGACCTTCGTGACCTCCAGTTTCTGCAGGTCGAGGTCGAAGGCGGAGAGGTTCTGGGTGGCGCGGGCGGTGAGCGTGGTCCGGCCGTCGAGGCGGCCGGTGTCCGGGGCGTAGGCCACGTCGAGGTCGTAGTGACGGGCGTCGAAGCCGCCGTTGCCGAGCTGCGGGAAGTAGGGGTCGCCGATGCCGTCGGCGCCCGGGGTGGGGGCGGGGGCGGCGGCTATGACGAAGGAGGCGGCCGCCGCGGTGAAAAGTAACCCTCCGCGCGTAGCGCGTCGTTTGAGGGTGGTGGTGGGCGACGGGCGGGCGGCCGCCAGACGTGCCGAACGGGAGAGGCGCATGGGTCGTCCCTTTCGAGCGTGTCGATCAGTAGACGGACACGGTCGACTCTGCGCTCTCCCGTTCAGGCATGTACATGACTTTGCAAAGTCGTGTCATGCGCTACTTGCCGGTTGGCTCCTGTGACTCCTGTGCCTCGGCTGTGGCGTCACCGGCCGCCGACTTCTCCGCGGCCTCGGGCTCGGCTTCGGCATCAGCCGCAGGCTTCTCCGCGGCTTCGGCTTCGGCTTCGGCTTCGGCTTCGGCTTCGGCTTCGGCTTCGGCTTCGGCTTCGGCTTCGGCTTCGGGAGTGTCCGTGGTCGCGGCCTCCGTGGCCTCGGCCGGCTCCGTCGGCTCCGCCTGCTCTTCCAGGACCGCCTCGCCCACCAGCTCGGAGGCCTCCTTCGCCGCGGTCAGCAGAACGGTGTCCTGCGGGGCCTGGTCGGCGAAGTTCTCCGGGTGGTGGCACGCCACCCGCTGGCCCGGACGGAGTTCGAGCAGCGGCGGCTCGGCCGTCCTGCAGATCTCCGTCGCCTTCCAGCACCGGGTGTGGAAGCGGCAGCCGGACGGCGGGGCGATCGGCGACGGCACGTCACCGCGGAGCAGGATGCGCTCGCTCTTCTGCCCGCGGCGCTTCGGGTCCGGGACCGGGACCGCCGACATGAGCGCCTTGGTGTACGGGTGCATCGGCGACTCGTACAGCTTGGTGCTGTCGGCGAGTTCGACGATCTTGCCGAGGTACATCACCGCGACCCGGTCCGAGACGTGCCGGACGACGGAGAGGTCGTGGGCGATGATCACGTAGGTGAGGCCCAGCTCCTCCTGGAGGTCGTCCATGAGGTTGACGACCTGCGCCTGGATCGACACGTCCAGCGCGGAGACGGGCTCGTCGGCCACCACCAGCTTCGGCTTCAGGGCGAGCGCGCGGGCGATGCCGATGCGCTGGCGCTGGCCGCCGGAGAATTCGTGCGGGTAGCGGTTGTAGTGCTCGGGGCTCAGGCCCACCAGCTCCAGGAGGCGCTGGACCTCCTTCTTGACCCCGCCCTCCGGCTCGACGCCCTGCAGCCGGAACGGCGCGGAGACGATGGAGCCGATGGTGTGCCGGGGGTTCAGGGAGCCGTACGGGTCCTGGAAGATCATCTGGATGTCGCGGCGCAGCGGGCGCATCTTCGAGGTGGACAGGTGCGTGATGTCCTGGCCCTCGAAGGTGACCTTGCCGCCGGTCGGGTCCTGGAGGCGGGTGATGACCCGGCCCATGGTCGACTTGCCGCAGCCCGACTCGCCGACCACGCCGAGGGTTTCGCCCTTGCGCACCTCGAAGTCGATGCCGTCGACGGCCTTCACCGCGCCGACCTGCCGCTGCAGGATGCCCTTCTTGATCGGGAAGTGCTTCTGCAGGCCCTCGACCTTCAGCAGCACTTCACGATCGGACGAGGGCGACGCCTGCTGCGGGATGACGGCGTCATCGGTCTTCTTCGTGTCGCTCACAGCTTCGGCGCAATCTCTTCGGTCCAGATCCGCGTCCGGTCCTCGGCCGAGAGGTGGCAGGCGGACCAGTGGCCGCCGTCGACCTGCTGCAGCTCGGGGCGGACCGTGCGGGTGACGTTCCCCTTGGGGAGGTCCGCGTACGGGCAGCGCGGGTGGAAGGCACAGCCCGAGGGGACGTTGATGAGGCTCGGCGGCTGACCCTTGACCGGGATGAGCCGGTCGGAGGTCTCCCGGTCGATGCGCGGCATCGAACCCAGCAGGCCCCAGGTGTAGGGGTGCTGCGGCTTCTCGAAGATCTCGTCGACCGGGCCGCGCTCCACGCACCGGCCGCCGTACATCACCAGGACGTCGTCGGCGATCTCGGCCACCACACCCAGGTCGTGGGTGATGAGGACGACCGCGGAGCCGAACTCCTTCTGGAGGTCGCGGATCAGGTCGAGGATCTGCGCCTGGACGGTGACGTCGAGGGCGGTGGTCGGCTCGTCCGCGATGAGCAGCTCGGGGTTGTTGACCAGGGCCATGGCGATCATGGCGCGCTGGCGCATACCGCCGGAGAACTCGTGCGGGTAGCCGTCGACGCGCTTGGCGGGCTCGGGGATGCCGACCCGGTCGAGCATCTCGATGGCGCGGGCGCGGGCGACCTTCTTGCTGACGTTGTGGTGGACCCGGTACGCCTCGACGATCTGGTCGCCGATCTTGTAGTACGGGTGCATCGCGGACAGCGGGTCCTGGAAGATCATCGCCATCTCGCGGCCGCGGAGCCGGCGCACCTCGTCCGGGGACGCGTTCACCAGCTCCTTGCCGCCGAGCCAGATCTCGCCCGACATCTGCACGTTCTTGCCGCGGGCGCCGAGCCGGTGCAGGCCCATGATGGCCAGCGAGGTGACGGACTTGCCGGAGCCGGACTCGCCGACGATGGAGAGGGTCTTGCCCTTCTCCAGCGAGAAGCTGAGGCCGTCGACGGACTTGACGATGCCGTCGTCCGTCGGGAAGTGCACCTTCAGGTCGCGGACTTCGAGGAAGGCGTCGGACGGGGCGGCCGGCGTGGGCTCGCCCACGGCGGCGCCGGTCTTGGAGAGTTCGGTCACGAGAGCCTCACCCGCGGGTCGGCGGCCGCGTAGAGCAGGTCCACCAGGAGATTTGCGATCACGACGAAGAAGGCGGCGAGCAGGGTCACGCCGAGGATCGGGGGCAGGTCGTTGTCGTCGATGGCCTGCACCGCGTACTGGCCGATGCCGTGCAGCGAGAACACGGTCTCGGTGATCACCGCACCTCCGAGCAGCAGACCGAGGTCCATGCCGAAGACGGTGATGATCGGGGTGAGCGCGGCGCGCAGTCCGTGCCGGACCACGACCTTGCGCTCGCGCAGGCCCTTGGCGCGGGCCGTGCGGATGTAGTCCTCGTTCATCGTCTCCAGCATGCCCGAGCGGGTGAGCCGCGCGTAGATGGCCGAATACAGGAGAGCGAGCGAGCACCAGGCGGGGATCAGGGTGTTGGCCCATTGCGCCGGGTTCTCGGTGAGCGGGACGTACGTTCGGCCGAAGATCGGCCACTGGTAGGTGAAGAGCAGGATCGCCAGGTTGCCCGTGAAGAACATGGGCAGCGAGACGCCTGCGAGGGCCACGCCCATGAAGGTGCGGTCGAAGAAGGAGCGCGGCTTCAGCGCAGAGACCACGCCGATCGCCACGCCCGCGACCAGCCACAGCACGGCGGCGCCGGCGGCCAGCGACAGCGTCACCGGCATCCGGGAGGTGAGCTGCGGCCAGACCGCCTGGTGGGTCTTGAAGGAGTAGCCGAAGCACGGTGCGTCGCAGTGCACCGTGGTCGGGCCCAGGTCATAGGTGGCGCCGGAGACGATCCCCTTGATGAAGTGCCAGTACTGGACGTAGACGGGCTGGTCCAGACCGAGGTTGTGCTTGACCGCGGCGATGTCCGCCTTCGACGGGGCCTTGCCGATGTACTGCTGGGCCAGCTGATCAGCGGTCTGCCCGGCCAGCCGTGGCAGCACGAAGAAGATGGCGAAGGTGACCGCGGAGACGACCAGCAGCAGGATCACCGCTGCGAGCGTCCGACGGAGGATGTACGAGATCACGGGGATCGGCGCTGGTGCCCGCGGGCCTCTCGGCCCGCGGGCACCAATGCCTTCACCTGCCTTCCGGGGCTGCTACTTCGACGCGACGCCGATGTTGAGGTAGTCGTACTGGCCGCTCCAGGCCGCAGAGGAGACCAGGTTGGTGTAGCCGGTCGGACGGGCCAGCAGGACCTTGAAGTAGGTCAGCGGCACGAGGGCGGCGTCGTCCATGGTCTGCTTGTCGATCTGCGTGTAGATGCTGTTGCGCTCGGTGTCGTCCTGCGTACCGATCGCCTTCGACAGCAGGTCGTTGACCGTCTTGTTGTTGTACTGCGACAGGTTGGTGTTGCCGGAGGCACCGATCGCGGCACCGTTCAGGATCTGCTGCAGGAAGCCGTAGCCGGACGGCCAGTCGGCGCCCCACTGCATCATGATCAGGCCGATGTTCTGCTGCTCGGTAAACTTCGGGACACCCGCGTAGTCGGTGAAGTACTTGCCCGACGGGTACTGCTTGAGGGTGGCGTTGATACCGACGGCCTTCAGCGAGTTGATGATCGCCGTGGCGGCGTCCACCTCCTGCGGACGGTCCGAGCGGGCAGAGATGTTGGTGCTGATGGCGGTCTTGCCGCAGGCCTTCAGCTGTTCCTTGGCCTTGGCCGCGTCGCCCTTGTTGCCGGTGGTGGCGTAGACGTCCGCCTTCGCGTAGCCCGGGATGTCCGGCGGCAGCACGGTGGAGGCGACGTCACCGCGGATCGGGCCGCCCTCGGCGGTCTGCACCGAGACCTTGTCGATCGCGTACTCGACGGCCTTGCGGCAGGCCACGTTGTCGAACGGCTTCACCTTGGTGTTGATCGCCATGTAGACCAGACGGCCACCGTAGGTGTTGTCCGTGTTGGCCTTCTTGCCGGCGTCGGTGAGCACCTGGGCCTGCGTGGCGGCCTGGACACCCGTGCCGCCGAGGTCGATCGCGTCGCCGGCCAGGACGTCCTTGTCGATCGTCTCGGCGTTGACCTTCAGGTTGACGACGATCTTGTCCGGCAGCTGCTTGCGCAGCGGGTCGGTCTTCGCGTCCCAGTTCTTGTTGCGGACCAGCACGGCCTGCTTGCCGTCCTGGTAGCTCTGGAACTGGTACGAGCCCGAGGACACGATGTTCTTGACGTAGTCGACGCCGTTGTCCTTGGCCTGCGGGACCGGGGCCGTCTGCGGGGCGGCGACCAGGTAGTCGAACTCCTGGAAGGCCTGCTTCAGGTGGAAGACGATCGTGGTGTCGTCCGGGGTCTCGATGGACGAGAGGCCCTTGGCGCTCTTGTCCTTGTAGGGGCCCTTGTACTTGTCGCCGCCGACGAGCAGCTGCTGGAAGTAGTTGGGACCGAGGGAGAGCACGTCACGCGCGAAGTTGGAGCGCTCCACGGCGTACTTGACGTCCTTGGAGGTGATCGCCGTGCCGTCCTGGTACTTCAGGCCCGAACGCAGCTTGTACGTCCAGGTCTTGCCGCCGTCGCTGGAGACGCCCTTGCCCGCGGCGAGGTCCGGGACCAGGGTGTTGCCCTTGGAACCGGCGGCGGGCTCGAACGTCATCAGCGGGCGGGCGTACAGCCGGCTGAAGTTGTACATGTACGCGTAGTACGTGTTACCGGGGTCGAACGAGTCCGGGACGTCGGACAGCTCGTAGGTGACCGTCCCGCCCTTCTTGTCGGACGCGTTGACGACACCCTTGGTGGCGGCGTTGGCCGCGGCGGAGCTGCCGCCGTCGTTGCCGTCCTTGTTGTCATCGGCCTTGCTGCACCCTGCAACGAGCAGAGTGGCGGAGCCGATGGCCGCGATCGCGGCCAGCGCTGACCTTCGCATGATGGGCGGGATCCCCTCCATTGTCGGAAACTTTTCGGGCTCTCGATGACAGCAGGCGTCAGCGGCTGCGCGGGTCGAGAGCGTCGCGGAGACCGTCACCGAGCAGGTTGAACGCCAGCACGGTCACGAAGATGGCAAGGCCGGGCACGATCATGTACTCGGGATCGACCTGGTAGTACGTCACCGCTTCGCGGAGCATGCCGCCCCAGGAAGCCTGCGGGGGCTGGATGCCGACGCCGAGGAAGCTGAGGGACGCCTCGAAGAGGATGTTGGTCGGGATCAGCAGCGTCGAGTAGACGATGATCGGGCCGACCAGGTTGGGCATCAGCTCGCGGAACAGGATGTACGGGCCCTTGGCGCCCATGCCGCGCGAGGCGTCGACGAACTCGCGCTCCCGAAGGGCGAGGGTCTGGCCGCGCACGATCCGGCCCAGGTAGGGCCAGTTGAAGAAGCCGATGACGAAAATGAGCACGCTCAGGTGCAGCGGCAGTCCGTTCAGGCCGAACGCGCCGCCCTGCAGGGTGGCGGAGATGGCGATGGCGAACAGCAGGAGGGGGAAGGCCAGGAAGGTGTCCATCAGCCGGCTGATGACCGCGTCGACCCGGCCGCCGTAGTAGCCCGCGACGACGCCCATGATCGCGCCGATCACGTTGGACAGGATCGTCGAGCCGAAGGCGACCACCAGCGACACCCAGGAGCCCTCCAGGATGCGGGTGGCGATGTCGCGGCCGAACTTCGGGTCCACGCCCAGCGGGTGGTCGAGGCTCATGCCACCCCAGCCGCCGGTGGGCAGCGAGGTGTTGGCGTCGATCAGCTCCTGGTGGAAGGCGTTGGGGTCGAGACCGAACAGGGCCTGGATGGGGCGGGCGAGGATCGCGACGAGAATCAGCAGAACGACAACGATGCCGCCGGCCACGGCGACCCTGTCCTTCTTGAACCGGGTCCAGGCGATCTGCCCGAGGGAACGACCCTCGATCTGCGCCTTACCGGCACCCTCCAGCACAGCTTCCGGCTGTGCCTCGGCTGCCGCCCCGGTGGTCTCGATCGGTGCGGTCACGGTGAGCGACCCCTCTCGCCGGCGGTGACCGGCCTACGCCAGCCGCGGATTGCGGCTTTGTCGACTTGCTCGATCATGAGGTTTAAACCGACCTCACGTCTGAATGGCGAGTCTTCAGCGTCGTCGCGATCACCCGCCAGGCCTGACGAAGAAAGTATGCGCAACCGTGATGCAGTCCGAGGGGTTCCGTTATCCGAACGGCGGGTAACGGGAGCCGGACGGAACCAATCGCCCCAAGAAGTGCGCAACCGACCCTTTTCACCTTCATCTACGCGCGAAGATGAGGCGAGCGATGCCCGTCGGGCGACGCGGAGTCAAGTCGCCCGACAGGGGGTCGACTTGACGACCCCCGCCCCCATGGTGATGCGCATCACACCACGGGGCGTGACGCCCAGTTCACAACAAGAGACCCTCTTTATCCCCGGCCACAGGCCGGACATTCAGCGCAATCCCCGGCGGCACCGAGTCTAGCCGAAGTGGAATTTGAGCGTCATTTGAGGGTCCCGATGAGCAGTGATTCAAATCCGCTTGCCAGCTTTCTTTTCCCCTCGATAACTTCTTCGCCAACAGCGGCGAGCGAAAAGCTCACCGGCCACGAATTCCGGGGCGGCGGACCTTTTGGATAACGTCCGGGAATACGAGAAACGGGGAACACGAATGTCAACTCGCGTACGCAGAACCACTTGTTCGGCACTTGCGGCGGCCTCCCTCGTCGTGGGTGCGGTCGCCCTGGCCCCTGCCGCCGATGCCGCGGCAGCCGGCACCAAGGGTCCGACGTCCTGCCGCGGGGGCGAGGTCAGCTACACGATCAAGAAGGCGGGCAAGCCGTACTACTCGGCCATCGGCTCCCGCGTCGGCGCCTACAACAGCAGCGCCTCCAAGGCCACTCTGAAGTACGATCTGGCCTTCAGCACGGTGCGCCAGACCTCCCACACCTTCTCGGTGGGCGTGAGCCTCGAATGGGAGATTGCCAAGATCGAGAAGATCAAGGTCGACGGCAGCTACGCGTACAACGTGACCAAGCAGACGAAGAAGGACAGCAGCGTCTCCTTCTCCCTGCCGGTGGCCGGCCATTACTACGGCTACGTCCAGCCGAAGGTGCAGTACACGCCGTTCACCACCACCAAGTGGGTGGAGAAGCCGAACTGCAACGTGGTGAAGGTGAAGTCGAACACCGTGCACGCCATCACCGCGTACCCGCTTTTCGCCTCGTGCCAGAGCAAGAACGAGGCCTGCACCCCGAAGCCGAAGTAGAAAACCCGCGGAAAGTCCGGCGCGCGTCGGAAAAAAAATGATGGGGCCCGCCTGTTGCACAGGGCGGGCCCCATCGTCCTGACGGGTCAGTAGACGCCGGGCGCAGGCGGATACCCGTATCCCGCCGCCGACGCCGGAGCCGCGTGGGCCTCGCGGTCGTAGAACGGCCGTGCCGTCGCCCGCATCCACATCACGACCGGGTCGTACTCGTCGGTCATCGCGACCGTCGACACCGGCAGTCCGTCCGGCACCGCGCCGATCGACTGCTGCATCATCCCCCGCACCGAGTCCACGGCGGACGGCGAGGTGTCGTACACGTCCAGGCCGATCGCGAGGTACGGCGCCCCGAGGGCCGGCTGCACCCAGGCCCGGCGCAGCGAGCGGATCGCGGGGGTGCGGTGGGCGTTCTGCGTGAGCAGGGCGTAGAACTGCGGGATCTCGATGGCCGGTTCGGCGAGCCGCAGCGGCCCGGCCGGCTGGCGGTCCAGGCCGGTGGCGATGCGGCGCAGGTCCAGCCACGGGATGCCGACGCCGCCGCCCGGGGCGTGCGGGTTGAGCCAGAGGCCGAAGTGGTCGGGGTAGAGCGTGCGGGCCACGTCGATGCCGTCGACCACCTCGTACGAGCGGTTCCAGCCGCTCGCGGAGAGCTCCTGGGCCGAGGTCACGCAGGGGGCGTAGCCGTGGCCCTCGACCTCCATGTTCCCGTACTGGGCGTCGGGGGAGCCGGCCTGGCCGTGCCAGAGCAGCATCCAGATCTGGCCGGAGGCGGGCGTGGCGAGGGCGCGGAGGAGTGCCTCGTAGGCGTCGTAGCGCCCGGGGGTTACCTGGCGCAGCATGTGCTCGACCTGCCCGGCCGCCGCGGTGCCGCTGGCGCTCACGTGTTACCGCCCCTTCATCTGGTGCCCCGCGTCTGGAGGGCGCCCCGCGTTTGGAGACAGCTTATGCGTCCGGGGGGCGGGGGCCGATTGTCCGTGCGCGGGTGCCGGTTTCGTCGTGGTACTTCGCGCAGTTCCTCCCCCAGCCTTCGGCCGGGGGTACCCCCAGCGCCCCTGGGTCCGCTGCCCTTTGGGCCGGCTGCACAGGAAAGGGGGGCTTCAGTGGCCGTGCTGGTAGAAGGGCCGGACGTTCTCCCGCATCCAGTGGCCCACCGGGTCGTCCGCCACGTCGAGCAGGACCAGGTTCACCGGCCACTGCAGCGGGACCCGGCCCAGCGCCTTGCCCAGGGCCTCCAGGGGCAGGGCGCGCAAGTCGCCCTCCCACTGGGAGAGTTCGACGCCCACGAACATCACCGGGTCGGCCGTCTCGATCACGGCCAGGCAGCGGCGGGCCGTGGCGACCACGCCGATCGCCGCGAACTCCGCCGACGCCGCGGCCAGGAAGTCCATCGGATCGTCCTGCCAGTCCGGTTCGAAGAGGCGGACCCGGCCGCCGGAGGCGGGGCCGTCCAGTTCGGTACGGCCGGTCCGGCAGAGCTCGGCGACCGCCTCCGGCGGCAGCGGGACACCGACCACTCCCCCGGGGTTCACGGCGATGCCGACCTGCGGGGGCAGGCCGCGGGCGAACTCGACCGCCGGGGCGATCGTGTACGACAGGTGGGAGCCGGCCACCAGCCGGAACTGCTCCTCGGAGCTGAAGACCGGCACGTACACCCGGCCCTCGATCTGCGTGGTGGGCAGGTCCAGCGGGCCGCTGTGCGGGCCGCCGCCCTCGGGCAGCGGGATCCACAGGAAACTCCGGCCCAGTACCTCGATGAGCCGGCCAGCCGCCGCGGGCACGCCGAGGGAGGCCGACAGGACCTCCTCCAGTTCGTTGCCTGGCCACCCGCTGTGCGGGTGGGGGTGCGCCTGTGCCGGGAAGTCCGCGGGAATGTCCGCCGGGAAGTCCATCTGCCTACCGCCTGCTGGAAACCGCTGCTGAGGCTGGAAAGGCTAGCGGGTGGCACCGACAAAGCCACCCCACCAGCCGGTTCGGGCCGCGAAAGCGGCCCCGGCGCACCGCCGCCTTCTCAGCGCTCGAAGGCGATCCGGCGCAGTGCGTCCGCCGCGGCCCGGTCGACGAGGACCGCCGAGCCGACCCCCTCGGGCAGTCTCCCCTGCTCCGCCGCGCGCAGCAGCCGGCCGGCCGCCCTGCGGTGGCGCAGGAAGGCGTACCGGGAGACGCCCCGGCCGCGCTCGCGCTGGCCGTCCAGTGCCGTGCCCGGGGTGACGTCGAGGAGCAGCAGGTGCAGGGTGCCGCCGCGGCGGCGGGCCTCCCGGGCCAGCCAGTCGCGCACCCAGGCCTGGGTCCCGCAGTCGTGCACGACCACGCCCTCGCCGGTGCCGAGGGCCCGGCGCAGCCCGGCGTAGTGGGCGAGGCGGACCAGCGGGCGGTAGACGGCGTACGGCAGGAGACCGGCCAGCCGGGCGTCCCAGCGGTCGCGGGTGTCCTGGGAGTCGACGCAGATGCCCTGCACGGCGCGGTGCATCAGGGTGGACTTGCCGCTGCCGGGCAGCCCGGTGACCACGACCAGGTCCCGGGGGCCGAAGAGCAGGCCGTGCGGGCTGTGGCCGGCCCGGTCGCGCAGGTCGCGGACGACCGGTGCGGGGCTCTCGCCGCACCGCTCGCGGGCCGGGGCCGTCGGCTGCCGGGGCAGGGCGATGCCCGTCGTCGTCGCGTATGCCGTGGTCCTTGTCACCGTGATCGTCCTCCCTGGGGGTTCAGGAAAGGTTTTCCCCACTTAATGTAAAGAGAAGGTAATGCACGGTGTCTCGCGGTTCCGTTCGCGTCCTGCCACAGGCCCGTCACAAAGGTGCGGCACGGGCCGGGTCTGCCGCGGCGCCGGGCGGCGTGCAATGATGTCCGCGCCAACTGCATACCGGCCGCTTGAATCCGCGCGGGAGAGTCCCCAGCCGTCTTCGCTGGGGCGCCGAAGGAGCAAGTCCCTCCCTTGAATCTCTCAGGCCCCGTTACCGCGCGGGCGAGGCACATCTGAAAAGCGGGCCGCTGTGTCAGTGGCTCCACCCAAGGTGCAAGCCGTGACCACGTCCGTGGTCAGGGCGAACCTCTCAGGTTCCGATGACAGATGGGGAGGACAGCCCTCGCCTGTCATGCCCTTGGAACCTTCGGGAGACGACCGACCGATGAGCAGTACCGATTCCGCCGCACCCCGCCGTACCGCGCTCGATGCCCTGCACCGCTCGCTCGGCGCGACCATGACCGACTTCGCCGGCTGGGACATGCCCCTGCGCTACGGCTCCGAGCGCGACGAGCACGTCGCCGTACGGACCAGGGCCGGGCTCTTCGACCTGTCCCACATGGGCGAGATCACCGTGACCGGCCCGCAGGCCGCCGCCCTGCTCAACCACGCCCTGGTCGGCAACATCGCCTCCGTCGGCACCGGCCGGGCCCGCTACACCATGATCTGCCGCGCCGACGGCGGCATCCTGGACGACCTGATCGTCTACCGGCTGGCCGAGACCGAGTACCTGGTCGTCGCCAACGCCTCCAACGCCCAGGTCGTCCTCGACGCGCTCGTGGAGCGGTCCGCCGGGTTCGACGCCGAGGTCCGCGACGACCGGGACGCGTACGCGCTGCTCGCCGTCCAGGGCCCGGAGTCCCCCGGCATCCTCGCCTCCCTCACCGACGCCGACCTGGACGGGCTGAAGTACTACGCCGGGCTGCCCGGCACCGTCGCCGGCGTCCCGGCGCTGATCGCACGCACCGGCTACACCGGCGAGGACGGCTTCGAGCTGTTCGTGAAGCCGGAGCACGCGGTGGAGCTGTGGCAGGCGCTGACCAAGGCCGGCGAGGGCGTCGGCCTGGTGCCCTGCGGGCTGTCCTGCCGGGACACCCTGCGGCTGGAGGCGGGCATGCCGCTGTACGGGCACGAGCTGACCACCTCGCTCACCCCCTTCGACGCCGGTCTCGGCCGGGTGGTGAAGTTCGAGAAGGAGGGCGACTTCGTGGGGCGCGAGGCGCTCGCCGAGGCCGCCGCCCGCGCCGAGCAGAACCCGCCGCGGGTGCTCGTCGGCCTGGTCGCCGAGGGCCGCCGGGTGCCGCGCGCCGGGTACCAGGTGGTCGCCGGCGGCGAGGTGATCGGCGAGGTCACCTCGGGCGCCCCCTCGCCCACCCTGGGCCGGCCGATCGCCATGGCGTACGTCGACGCGGCGCACTCGGCGCCGGGCACGGCGGGCGTCGGCGTGGACATCCGGGGCAGTCACGAGCCGTACGAGGTCGTGCCGCTGCCGTTCTACAAGCGCCGGAAGTAACCGCCGCCGGCGGCACCGGCAGCCGCCACCGGGCGTGACCTGGCGCACAGAGCCGCTGGTCACGCACGTTCCCAGCAGTCCCCCTTTCACCAGCACTCCCCCGCGTACAGGAGAATTCAGGCCATGAGCAACCCCCAGCAGCTGCGGTACAGCAAGGAGCACGAGTGGCTGACGGCCGCCGAGGACGGCGTGGCGACGGTCGGCATCACGGAGCACGCGGCCAACGCGCTCGGTGACGTCGTCTTCGTCCAGCTCCCGGCGGTCGGCGACACGGTGACCGCGGGCGAGTCCTGCGGCGAGCTGGAGTCGACCAAGTCGGTGTCCGACCTGTACGCGCCGGTCACCGGTGAGATCACCGCGGTCAACGAGGACGTCGTCGACGACCCGTCCCTGGTGAACTCGGCCCCCTTCGAGGGCGGCTGGCTGTTCAAGGTGCGTGTCACGGACGAGCCGGCCGACCTGCTCTCCGCCGACGAGTACACCGCCTTCACCGCCGGCTGAGGAGTCGTAGAACGGATGTCTGAGTTGTCGCTTCTGAACACGCCCCTGCACGAGCTCGACCCCGAGGTGGCCGCCGCGGTCGACGCCGAACTGGCGCGCCAGCAGTCCACCCTGGAGATGATCGCCTCGGAGAACTTCGCTCCGCTCGCGGTCATGGAGGCACAGGGCTCGGTCCTCACCAACAAGTACGCCGAGGGTTACCCGGGCCGCCGCTACTACGGCGGCTGCGAGCACGTCGACGTCACCGAGCAGATCGCCATCGACCGGGTGAAGGAGCTGTTCGGCGCCGAGTACGCCAACGTGCAGCCGCACTCCGGTGCCTCCGCCAACCAGGCGGCCCTGTTCGCGCTGGCCCAGCCCGGCGACACCATCCTGGGCCTGGACCTCGCCCACGGCGGCCACCTGACCCACGGCATGCGCCTGAACTTCTCCGGCAAGCAGTTCGACGTGGTCGCCTACCACGTCGACGACGCCGGCCTGGTCGACATGGCCGAGGTCGAGCGGCTCGCCAAGGAGCACCGCCCGAAGGTGATCATCGCCGGCTGGTCGGCGTACCCGCGGCAGCTGGACTTCGCGGAGTTCCGCCGGATCGCCGACGAGGTCGAGGCGTACCTGTGGGTCGACATGGCCCACTTCGCCGGCCTGGTCGCGGCGGGCCTGCACCCGAACCCGGTCCCCTACGCGGACGTGGTCACCTCCACCACCCACAAGACGCTCGGCGGCCCGCGCGGCGGCATCATCCTGGCCCGCAAGGACTTCGCGAAGAAGCTGAACTCGTCCGTCTTCCCGGGCTTCCAGGGCGGTCCCCTGGAGCACGTGATCGCGGCGAAGGCGGTCTCCTTCAAGGTCGCGGCGAGCGAGGACTTCAAGGAGCGCCAGCGTCGTACGGTGGACGGCGCGCGCATCCTGGCGGAGCGGCTCACCGCCGCCGACGCCCGCGAGGCCGGCGTGAGCGTCCTGTCCGGCGGCACGGACGTGCACCTGATCCTCGTCGACCTGCGGGCGTCCGAGCTGGACGGGCAGCAGGCCGAGGACCGCCTCCACGAGGTCGGCATCACGGTCAACCGCAACGCCGTCCCGAACGACCCGCGGCCGCCGATGGTCACCTCGGGGCTGCGGATCGGCACCCCGGCGCTGGCCACCCGCGGCTTCACGGCCGAGGACTTCGCCGAGGTCGCGGACGTGATCGCCGAGACGCTGAAGCCGTCCTACGACGCGGCGGCCCTCAGGGCCCGGGTCGGGACCCTGACGGCGAAGCACCCGCTTTACCCCGGTCTGAACAAGTAGTTCCCTGGTGGGGGCACCCGACGACGTGTGCCCCCACCCTCTTTGGAGGAGTTCCCGTGGCCATCTCGGTCTTCGACCTGTTCTCGATCGGCATCGGCCCGTCGAGCTCCCACACCGTCGGCCCGATGCGCGCGGCCCGGATGTTCGCCCGCCGCCTGCGCAACGAGGACCTGCTGGAGTCCGTCGCCTCGATACGCGCCGAGCTGTACGGCTCCCTCGGCGCGACCGGCCACGGCCACGGCACCCCCAAGGCGGTGCTGCTCGGCCTGGAGGGCGCCTCGCCGCGCACGGTGGACGTGGAGACCGCCGACGACCGCGTCGAGACGATCAAGGCCACGCGCCGCCTGTCCCTCCTCGGCGAGCACGAGATCCCGTTCTCCTTCGACGACGACCTCAAGCTCCACCGCCGCAAGGCGCTCCCCTACCACGCGAACGGCATGACCCTCTGGGCGTACGACGCGGCCGGGGCCGAACTCCTCTCCAAGACCTACTACTCGGTCGGCGGCGGGTTCGTCGTCGACGAGGACGCGGTCGGCGCGGACCGCATCGTGCTGGACGACACGGTCCTGAAGTACCCCTTCCGCACGGGCGACGAGCTGCTGCGCCTGACGAAGGACACGGGTCTGTCGATCTCCGCGCTGATGCTGGAGAACGAGCGGGCCTGGCGCACCGAGGAGGAGATCCGCGAGGGCCTGCTGGACATCTGGCGGGTGATGCAGGCGTGCGTCTCCCGCGGCATGTCCCGGGAGGGCATCCTGCCGGGCGGGCTCCGGGTGAAACGCCGGGCCGCCGTGACCGCCCGCCAGCTGCGTGCCGAGGGCGACCCGCTGGCGCACGCGATGGAGTGGATCACCCTCTACGCGATGGCCGTCAACGAGGAGAACGCGGCCGGCGGCCGGGTGGTCACCGCCCCCACGAACGGCGCGGCGGGCATCATCCCGGCGGTCCTGCACTACTACATCAACTTCGTCCCGGGCGCCGACGAGGACGGCGTGGTCCGCTTCCTCCTCGCCGCCGGCGCGATCGGCATGCTGTTCAAGGAGAACGCGTCCATCTCCGGCGCCGAGGTCGGCTGCCAGGGCGAGGTCGGCTCGGCCTGCTCGATGGCGGCGGGCGCGCTCGCCGAGGTCCTCGGCGGCTCCCCCGAGCAGGTCGAGAACGCGGCCGAGATCGGTATGGAGCACAACCTCGGCCTCACCTGCGACCCGGTCGGCGGCCTCGTCCAGATCCCCTGCATCGAACGCAACGGCATGGCCGCGGTCAAGGCGGTCACCGCGGCCCGCATGGCCATGCGCGGCGACGGCTCCCACAAGGTGTCCCTGGACAAGGTCATCAAGACCATGAAGGACACGGGGGCGGACATGAGCGTGAAGTACAAGGAGACGGCCCGGGGCGGGCTGGCGGTGAACATCATCGAGTGCTAGGGGAGCAGGCCCCGAGCAGCGCGTTCGTGTCTTTCGGCGCTGCCGGGGCCTTCCTTGCATCACCCACGTAAACCCGGTCCGTACAGCTGGTCTATAGGGGACTCGCCCAGGCTGAAACCGATCGAATGCCGGCGCGTATACGCCCCGCAACACCGCGGCGCGGCCGGCGCTCCGTCTCCACGGCTCCGGCGGGAAGGCAGACAACCCATGGCCGAGACAGACACGCTCCCCCTCCTGCTGTGCGCGCCCGAGAGCGCCCACCTGCGGCAGCCGTACGGAAACTGAGCCGTCGCCGGGACGGGTGACCGTCCCGGACCACGCATCCCGAACGACCCCGTATCCGCCATGGTTCACCCCCGCGCGATCTCACGCCCGCACCGCTGCTGTACGGACTGCGTCGGTACGCCCGCCGGCCCCTGTCGGCCGACACGCCGGCCACGGGAGTTCCCGACGCGAGCCGCTGAACGTCGTCGGTTCGGGGGTCTGCGTCTCGGCGGACACCGCCGCGGAGCCTTCGCGGCTGCCGTTCTTGCCGGGCCGGGGCGACCAGGCGCGGTCGCCGAGCAGGGTCATGGCGGCGGGCAGGAGCACGCCGCGGACGACGGTGGCGTCGACGAGGATGGCGACCGCCATGCCGACGCCCATCATCTTGTACTCGATGGCGGAGAGACTGACGAAGACCGTGAACACACCGATCATGATCACGGCCGCGCTGCTCACCACACCCGCGCTGCTGCTGATTCCGCCGATGACCGCGGCGCGCGCGTCGGCACCGCCCAGCCAGCGCTCCTTGATCCGGCTGAGGATGAAGATGTGGTAGTCCATGCTCAGCCCGAAGAGGATGACGAACATGAACAACGGCAGCCAGGCGACCACGCCTCCATAGGAGGTGAAGCCGAGCAACGACCCCAGATGCCCGCTCTGGAACACCCAGGTGAGGACGCCGTAGGCCGCGCCGATCGAGAGCAGGTTGAGCAGGATCGACACCAGCGGGATCGCCCAGGAGCGGAAGGCCACCACCATCAGGACGAAGGCCAGGGCGAGGATGAAGACGAAGATCACCGGGGAGCGGCTGTTGAGCTGGTGGGCGAAGTCGTACGGCGTCGCCGTCTTGCCGCCGACCGCGTAGTCGATGCCCTGCACCTTGCCGAGGGTGGCGGGCAGCACCTTGTCCCTCAGCCTCTCCAGGGACGCGTTGGACGTGTCGTCGGTGCCCTTGCCGACGAGCGGTACGCGCACCACCACCACGTCGCCGACGGAAACCCGGGTGATCGGCTCGGCGATTCCGCTACCGGGCGTGGCGGCCTCCTGGTGCAGGGCGTCGATGGCCGTACGCAGGGCGGGGGTGTCGGCGCTGGAGCCGTCGTCGGCGGCGATCGCCACCCGGGCCGGGCTGGCGGCACCCGGGAACGCGTCGTTCATGCGTACCGCGGCGTCGACCTGGGCGACGCTGCGCGGCAGGCTGTCGGTGGTGGCCGGGTCCTGGAGCCGCATCCCGAAGGCGGGCAGCGCCACGAGCAGCAGGACCAGGGCGGCGACGCCGCCCGTCAGCGCGGGGCGCCGTACCACGGTGCGGGCCACCGAGGACCAGATGCGCGACTCGCGCGCCACGGTCCTGCGCCGGCCGAGCCAGGGGATGCGTGCCCTGTCGATCCGGTGCCCCAGGGCGGCGAGCGTCGCGGGCAGCACGGTGACGGAGCCGAGCACCGTCATGCCCACGACGATCACGGTGCCGGCGGTCAGGCCCTTGAAGACATCGAGTCCGGAGAACAGCAGGCCGAGCACGCACACCATCACGGTGAGGCCGGAGACCACCACGGCGCGGCCCGAGGTGCGGGCCGTGATCGCGAGCGCGTCCCGGGTGTCACGTCCCGCCAGCCGTTCCTCCCGCTCCCTGCGCAGGTAGAACAGCGAGTAGTCGATGCCGACCGCCATGCCGATGAGCAGCACGATGGAGGAGGCGGCGCTGTTGACCGGCACGAAGTGCCCGACGGTCTGCAGCAGTCCGAAGGTGCCGATCACCGCGGTGGCGGAGAGCAGCAGCGGTATACCGGCGGCGATCAGCGAGCCGAAGACGACGAGCAGGATCACCAGGGTGAGGGGCAGCGAGGTGACCTCGGACTTCTTGAAGTCGTCCTTGATCGCGTCGTCGACCACGGCGTTCAGACTGCGGTCGCCGGCCGGCACGATCCGCAGGTCCGGGTTGCTGTCCTGCACTTCCTTCAGCAGGCCGACGACCTTGACGTAGTACTCCTTCTGCTTCTCCAGCGGTCCGCCGAGTTCGAAGGTCACCAGGCCCGACCGGCCGTCGTCGGACAGCCATCGCCCGCCGTTCCCGCTGAACGGCGAGCCGATGTCGCGCACCCCGGCGTCCGCACCGCGCAGCTTGGACACCAGGTCCTTGGCGGCGCTCTGCAGCCGGCTGCTCTCGGTGAACTTGGGACCGTCGGCCGCGCGCGACTGGAACAGCACGTTCTCGCGGATCGAGTCACCGCTGTCCTCGGTGCGCACGATCTGCTGGGCCCGGCCCGCCTCACCGGGATCGGTGGACCGGGCGTCGGAGCCGCTGATCAGCGCGCTGGAGAGGATGGCGACGATCACCAGCGCGAGCCAGCCCGCAATGGCGAGGCCCTTGTGCCGGACCGACCATCCGGCGACGGACTCCACGACCCCGCGGGCGGGTCCCACCGGGTCCAGGGCCCGCGATGCGTCCGGCCTCTCTTCTTCTGCGGGCAGCCCGCGGTCTGACTTGCCTTTGCGCAGCATGAGCTGCTCTCCTTAAACGTGGAGGAGCGTATCCAGGGAAAACTCGCCCAGCGGCGAGGGACATGCCTTCCGAGCACTGGGTCGCCGAGTTGCAGCTCGGCGGCCCAGTTATGCGTCTACTCGACTTCTTTGAGGATCCGCTCCAGCGACGCCATGCGGCCGTCTATGTCGCCCAGGCGGCGTTCCGTCTCCTGCTGGGCCGCGAGCGCCTGCTCGGCCAGCTTGCGGTACTCCTCTTCACGGGCCAGCACGGCCTTCGCGCGCCAGTTGGCACCGAACTGCCAGATGATCACCGTGAGCACCACGGTGATCAGCAGGAAGACGCCGATGACACCGAACACTTCCTGCCAGTCGGTACCGGTGTGGTAGTCGGTGGCCTTCATCAGACAGTCCCCTCCCCGTCCCCACGGGTCGTGTCGGCACCGGTCAGCTCCGGTACCACGGCCGCGATCGCCTCCGGCGTCAGGTGCACCGAGAACCGTGTCACCTCGTAGAACTTCATCGCTTTCCCATCAGGTGAGATCTCCAGCTGCGCCGACACCAGTCCCGCGGCCTCCAGCTTCTTCAGGTGGACCTGGAGAAGCGCGCGGCTGATCCCCATGTCCCGAGCCAACTGGCTCACGTACTTTCGCCCGCCGGCCAGCATCGCCACCACCCGCAGACGGTGTGGGTTGGCCAGCGTCGCCAGCGTCAGCACCAACTCGTCTCCGCTTGGCAGAGGCGCTTTCATAGCAACACCCAGCACATGCCAAGAAACGTTAGCAGGTACCAGTCAGAGTTGGCACATGCCAGGCAGAGACTGCCTGAGCACGGACATCGGCATGCTCGGCGACGACCCGGCCCTGCGGCTCTGGGCCGTGGCCGTCCTCGCCGTCGCCATCCTGGGAAGTGGGGCGGCAGCACCCTGGCGGCCCGCGTCTGCGGACAGAGCCGGCGGGAGGCCCTGTCACTGGGCGCGCTGATGAACTGCCGCGGCCCGACCGAACTCGTCATTCCGAACGTCGGTCTCGAACTGGGCGTGATCGGCCGGGACTTGTTCACCATGCTGGTCCGGATGGCTCCGGTCACCACGGCCCTCACCACACCGGCCCTGAATCGGCTGCGTCGGCGCGACGACGTGTCCGGCCTGCTGCCCGAACCAGCGCTCCGGTAGGACGCAGCCGCCTGAAGCGACCGGGCATGAGCCCCAGCCGTGCGCCTCGCCCCCCGGCGGGTTGTCGTCCTGCACTGCCGCACGAACGATGTCGGCGTTCAGATAAAGGCCGAAAGGCACCAGTTCCCAGTACCTCAGCGGTGTCCCGTACGGGTCGTACCGTTGCGCTGCCGGTACCGGGCGGCTCCGCCGCCGCCGACGTCGACGCCCGGACAGGAGCCACTGCGCGCGAACACGGTGTCGCGACCGTTCGCGAGGAAGGCGTCGGACCTATACACACTGATCAGCGGCGCATCAGGGCGGCTGGGCCAGGAGGACCCTCCCTACGTACGGGAGCGATCTTCGTGTCGACCAACTGGTGGGTCGCCAGGACCGGGATGCAGTCACCGGCGCGGGCCGTGATCTGCTGGAGGACGGTGAGACGGCCCGCCGGTCAGCCCGCCGTCAGCCACGCGCGCGTGCCGAACGAGGCGCACGCGCGGGAGGCCACCGCCGCGGCCCGCGCCAGGGCTTCGGCGAAGGCCGGCCCGTCGACGGGGCCGGGGCCGCTCAGGTGGTGGGCGAGGACACCGTGCAGGACGTCCCCCGCGCCCAGCGTGTCCACCACGCGGGTCTCCGGAACACCGACCAGGCCGCCGCCACCGGGGCCCGCCCACACGATCGGCGCCCCGCCGGCGGTGACCGCCGCCCAGGTCACCCCGTGGTCCCGGAGGAACTCCAGGGTCTCGGCGGGCGTGGCGGCACCGGGCGGGTGGAAGTCCGCCGAGCACACGGCGACGTCGGTCGACGCCAGCAGCCGCTCCGTGCCGTCCTTCCAGCTCCCTCCGTCGAGCAAGGTGGGCCGGCCGGCCGCGCGGGCGGCGTGCGCGACCTCGACGGCCAGGTCCATGTGATGCCCGTCGAACTCGGCGATGTCGCACGACTCCAGCAGTTCCGCCAGTCCGGCCGGGGCCCGCAGCCGGTGCCCGGTCGCGTTGGCCGAGGCGACCGCACGCTCTCCGGTCGACTCGGTGACCAGGATCGAGGACACCGCGGGCGGCTGCACGCGGTCGGCGGCGAGGTCCGTGAGGCGCACGCCGAGCGCGTCGAGGTCCGCCCGGACGCCGAGGGCCAGCGGATGGGAGCCGAGGCCCGTGAGCAGCCGGGGCCGGCCGCCCAGGTGGGCGAAGGCAACGGCCGCGCCGGTGGCCGGACCGCCCGCCGCCACCACCTGGCCACGGACCGTCAGTTTCTCGTCCGGGTCCGGCACATGGTCCACCAGCTGGATGACGTCCAGCGTGCACAGCCCCACGAAGAGGCCCGCAGGCCGCCGCCCCGCCATCGGCTCCGTCCGCACCAGCGCCTCCTCGGGCCTCGGCCTGCGGTCAGCGTACGTGCGGCCTCACGAGTCCCGGGGGAGTTCCGGAGGCCGATGTTCCCCCAGGGGCTATCGCTCAGTAACCGCAAGCTTCTACGCTGCCGCCAACTCACCACCAACCCAAGGGAGTTGGGTCATGCGTGTACTGAGACGGCTGGCGGCGGTCGTGGGTGCCGGGGCCCTGTTCGTGATGGCGGGCTCCGCCGCACACGCGGACACTGCCACGGCCACGGACCTGAACGCGGCGAAGTTCTCCGAGACCACCTCCATCGGCACGCACAACGCCTACGACAGGGGCAAGTACACCTACTGGGCGCAGGCGCTGGACTCCGGAGCCTCACTGCTGGAGCTGGACGTGTACGTCGACAGCATCAGCAAGCGGTGGCGGGTCAGCCACAGCAACCCGTGGGGCGACGACAACAACTGCGAACACGCCAGCACCCCCAGCCAGTTGTACAGCCAGGCCACCAGCCAGGACCTCGGCAGCTGCCTCGACAACATGGCGGCCTGGGAGCAACTGCACCCGGACCACGCACCCGTCGTCGTCAAGGTCGAGATGAAGGTCGGGTTCAACCAGACCATCGGCCTCGGCCCCACCGCGTTCGACACGCTCGTCTCGCAGAAGCTCGGCAGCAGCGTCTACAGGCCGGCCGACCTGCTCGGCTCCTCGTACTCCACCCTCGACGCCGCCGCGAAGGCCAACGCCTGGCCCACCCGTGACCAGCTCAAGGGCAAGTTCATCTTCGAACTGATCCCCGGCACGGTGGAGCAGGCCAACCCGTTCGACCACTACTGGACGGACCAGGAGTACGGCGACCACCTGCGGGACCTGTACGCGGCCGGGAACATCTCCCAGGCCCAGGCCTTCCCCGCCGTGCTGGGCGCCGCGAACGGGGATCCCCGGACCAGCAGGTACGACGCCTCGATCCAGCCCTGGTTCGTGTTCTTCGACGGCGACGCGGCGACCTACGTGAACAACGGCTACGACACGTCGTTCTACGCCGCGAACCACTACATCCTGATCATGACGGACGCCTACAACGTCTCACCTGCGATCTCCTCGACCGCACCGACGGACGCCGAGGTCGCGGCCCGGCTGGCGCTGCTCGCCGCCGACCACGCCGCCATCATCACCTCCGACTGGTCGACGAAGTCGGCGGCCGTGCTCAGCGAGGTGGCGGCCCGGAGCTGACAATTCACGCGCGCACGCGGATCCCTCCCGGCGCGGCGGGGAATACGACATACGCAGTTGCAACTCGTGTCACCCCACTGGCACCCAGGGAGTTCCCCCATGCTGCACGGAATCGACGTGAGCGCGTACCAGTCGTCGAGCTACGACACGGACGGCCTCTCCTTCGTCTTCATCAAGGCGACGGAGGGGCGTTCGTACGTCAACCCCAAACTCGCCGCCCAGACCAAGACCGGCCGCGACGCCGGACTGGTCGTCGGCTTCTACCACTTCCTCTGGCCCGGCAACCTCACCGCCCAGGCCGAGTACTTCGTCCAGCACGCCCCCGAGAAAGCCGGCGAGATCCTCGCCGTCGACTGGGAGACCACCGGCGACGGCACCCACGCCGGCAACGCCGAGAAGGACTCCTTCATCCGCAAGGTGAAGGCGCTGCGGCCCGACCACCGGGTCGTGCTCTACACCAACCGGAACTTCTGGCTGAACATCGACACCACCTCGTACGCCGGCGACGGCCTCTGGATCGCCGACTACGTCAGCGCCGGCCACCCCCGCATCGAGGCCGAGTGGCGCTTCCACCAGTACACCAGCGACCCGCACGACAAGGACGTGGCGGACTTCGCCAGCAAGGCCGCCCTCAAGGCCTGGGCGTCGAAGGAGGACTGAGCAGCGGCGCCGGTGCGGGGCGGCGGGACCGGGCTCCCCGGTGCGGTCCCGCCGCCGGTCGTCCCGCGGGCGCCTGCCGGGCCGTCAGCCGCGGAAGCCCTCCGGGCGCTCCGGGGACGCCTCCGCCAGGGCCTTGCGGACGCCCTCCACATCCGCACGCAGGCCGTACACCGGGGTGCCCGGCTGCTGGCGCCAGGAGTCGTCGATGCCGCCGTTGTCGACGGTGTCGAAGCCGAGCTCGTCGATGAGGGCGCGGACGACCCGCTTGGCGTCCTCGTCGTCGCCGGAGACCGGAAGGGCCTGGCGCCCGGGTTCCCCGGCGGGGCGGCCGCGGTCCAGGATGTCCTGGGCGAAGGTGCCGTTGAAGGCCTTGATCACGGGGTGGCCGATCTGCCGCTCCGTCCACCGGCTCTCCGTGATGCCCTCGTCCTCGATGCCGGCGATCCGGCCGTCCCGCTCCCGCGGGTAGTAGTTGTTCGTGTCGATCACGGCGACGTTCGCCGCGGCGCCGTCCAGGAGGCCGGACGGCAGGTTCGGGACCGCCTTCACCGGGACCGTGACCACCACGACCTGCGCGCCGCGCGCCGCCTCCTCGGCCCGTACCGCCGTCGCTCCCGTCTCCTCGGCCAGCCCGGCGAGCGTCTCGGGGCCCCGTGAGTTCGCCACGGACACGTCGTGGCCGAGGGCGGCCAGCCGCCGAGTGAGGTTGCCGCCGATGTTGCCCGCGCCGATGACGCCGATCTTCATGACACGCCTTTCGAGAGTACATGCACCTGCATACATATGCTGCTGTGGGGCGACAACCCCGGGCGTGCGTGACCTATTCCGCGGCTGGGCCGGGCGGGTGAGGCCCCGCGAACGGATCCGCCAGCTCCGCCCGCAGCACCTCCGCCGCCGTCTCCGCGTCGCCCTCAAAGACCGCGCGCGCCAGCGCCTCATGGGCCGCGTCGCCGGTGTCCGGGTCGGTGGTGCGCAGGCCGGTCAGGGCCAGCAGTTCGATCAGCCCTTCCCTGAGCACCGGCCTGAACTCGGCGAACAGATCGGTGAGCACCGGGTTGTGCGCGGCGGCCACCACGGCCGCGTGGAAGGCGATGTCGGCGTCGACGAAGGCCGCGTCGTCGGCGCTCCCGGCCGCCCGGCGGCCCGCCAGCGCCGCCTCGATCGCCGTCACGTCCGCCGCCGTACGGCGCTCGGCGGCGAGCCGCGCCGCGTGCACCTCGACCGCCGTCCGGACCTCGTACACGTCGGTCACCGCGGCCCGGCGCAGCCGCGTCGGCCAGTCCTCGGCGGCCTCGGTCGCGATGACGAAGACGCCCGAACCCTGCCGGGGCCGGACCAGCCCGGCCCCGGCGAGCGCGCGCAGCGCCTCGCGGACCGTGGAGCGGCCCACGCCCAGCTCCTTCGCCAGGGTCGTCTCGCCGGGCAGCCGGGTGCCGACGGGCCAGGCGCCGCCGGTGATCTGGGCGCGCAGCCGGGCGGCGGCCTGTTCGACCAGGGGGCTCGGGCGGACGGGACCGAGGGCCATGCGGTGTCACCAACTCCTCTGCGGACGGACGGGATGCACAGGAATTCTCACTTGTCTGAGGACCTGAGGAGTGGTTAGCCTACCGGTCATGACATTCCGCGGTCTTCTTCTCGGCTGCCGCGGCGGGGCCTGACGCGACCGGCACCCCGCCGCGGGTCGCCGTGCTGCCGGTCACCGACCGACGCGCCGAGAGGCAGCAGCACGATGACTCTTCTGTGGAATCCCCAGCAGCCCAGCCCCATGCCGTACGACCGTTACCGCCCCTTCCAGGAACGGGTGCCGGTGCCGGTACCGGACGGCCGTGGCTGGCCCGCCGCCCGGATCGAGCGCGCCCCGCTGTGGGTGCCCGTCGACCTGCGCGACGGCAACCAGGCGCTCGCCGAGCCGATGGACACCCCGCGCAAGCGCCGCTTCTTCGAACTGCTGGTCCGGCTGGGCTTCAAGGAGATCGAGGTCGGCTACCCGTCCGCGAGCCGGACCGACTTCGACTTCGTACGGCACCTGGTGACGGACGGGGCGGTGCCCGGGGACGTGACGCCCGTCGTCTTCACCCCGGCCCGGCGGGACCTGATCGACCGGACCTTCGAGGCGATCGAGGGGATGGAGCGGGCCGCCGTCCACCTCTACATCGCCACCTCGCCCGTGTGGCGCGAGGTGGTGCTGCGCCGGGACCGGGCCGCGGTGCGGCGGACGGTCCGCGAGGCCGCCGAACACATGGCACGCCGGGCGTCGCCGGGGGTGCGGTTCCAGTTCTCGCCGGAGACCTTCAACCTCACCGAACCCGACTTCGTCCTCGAACTCTGCGACGGACTCACCGAGTTGTGGGACGCGAGTCCGGACCGGCCGGTCACCCACAACCTGCCCGCGACCGTGGAGATCGCCACCCCGAACGTCTACGCCGACCAGATCGAGTACGCCCACCGCCACCTCGCCCGCCGCGACTCGGTGATCCTCTCCGTGCACCCGCACAACGACCGCGGCACCGGCGTCGCCTGCGCCGAACTCGCCGTGCTGGCCGGGGCCCAGAGGGTGGAGGGCTGCCTGTTCGGCAACGGCGAGCGCACCGGCAACGTCGACCTGGTCACCCTCGCCCTCAACCTGTTCGCCCAAGGAGTCGACCCGATGGTCGACTTCGGTGACATCGACGCCGTCCGGGCGACGGTCGAGGAGTGCAACCGGCTTCCCGTGCACCACCGCCACCCCTACGCCGGCGACCTCGTCCACACCGCGTTCTCCGGCACCCACCAGGACGCGATCGGCAAGGGCTTCGAGGAACACGCCCGCAGAGCCGAGGAGCTGGGGGTCCCCCAGTCCCGGGCCCCCTGGTCCGTCCCCTACCTGCCCGTCGACCCGGCCGACCTGGGCCGCTCGTACGAGGCCGTGATCCGCGTCAACTCACAGTCCGGGAAGGGCGGTTCGGCGTACCTCCTGCGCACCCACCACGGCATCGACCTGCCCGAGCGGATGCGCCCCGGGTTCGCGCGTCTCGTCCAGGAGGCGACGGACGCGAGCGGCCGGGAGGCCACGCCGAAGGAGCTGTACGACCTCTTCCGCGCCGCCTACCTGTCCCAGGGCACCGACGGCGAGGTCCGGCTGGAGTCCTGGTCGGTCCACGAGGAGGCACCGGGCCGGCACCGCTTCGTCTGCACCCTGCGCACCGGCGACCGCACCGGCGACCACGAGGGCACCGGCCCCGGCGCGCTGACCGCCCTCGCGGACGCGCTGACCGGCGCGGGACACGCCACGGAGATCCTGGAGGTCACCATGACCGGGCCGTACGCCTTCGCCGAGTGCCGGGTCGGCACGACGACGGCCTGGGGCGCGGCGGAGGGCCCCGCCCCGCTGGCCGCGTCCGTCGGGGCGGTCCTGTCGGCCGTGAACCGGGCGGCGGTGCGATGAGCGTCGTCCTGCGCGCGGACGACGTGCACGTGGTGCGCGACGGACGGCCGATCCTCCAGGAGGTGTCCCTGACCGTCCGGTCCGGCGAGCACTGGGCGCTGCTCGGGGCCAACGGCGCCGGGAAGTCCACCCTGCTCGGTCTGCTCGGGGCCCTGGTGCATCCGACGCGGGGCACCGTGGAGGTCCTCGGCAGCCGGCTGGGCCGCGTCGACCTGCGTGAACTGCGCACGCAGGTGGGCCATGTCGACCCCCGCCACCCGCTGACCGAACCGCTGCGGGTCCGGGACGTGGTGCTGACCGGGCTGACCAACTCCGTGGCACCGCTGCCGCGGTGGCGTCCGACGCCGGAGCAGACGGCGCGTGCCGACCTGCTGATCGGGATGCTGGGGCTGGCCGGGCACCGGGAGGCCCGCTGGCCCACGCTGTCGCAGGGGCAGCGCGGCCGGACCCTGATCGCCCGGGCCCTGATGCCCGAACCCCGGCTCCTGCTGCTCGACGAACCGGCCACCGGCCTGGACCTGCCGGGCCGGGAGCAGCTGATCGGCGCGCTGGACGCACTGCGCCGGGCCGGTCCGCGGCTGGCGACCGTCCTGGTCACCCACCACCTGGAGGAGCTTCCGGCGGGCACCACCCATGCCCTGCTGCTGCGCGAGGGCCGGGCCCTGGCGCAGGGCCCGGCGGCCGAGGTCCTCACCGGCGACCAGGTGGGCAAGTGCTTCGACCTGCCGTTGACCCTGGAGCGGCACGGCGGCCGCTGGACGGTCCGCGTCGAGGCCGGAGAAGCCGGGGCATGAGAAGGGGGGCGGCCCCAGGCTCCATGAGCCGGCCGCCCCCCTCTTCGGGTCACTTGCTCAGGTAGGCCCAGAACTCGTCGAACGACAGGACCTTGTCGCCGTTGAGGTCGCGGGTCTTGATGATGGCCTCGGCGACCGTGTCCGTGACGTTCCAGTCGCCCCCCTGGGCCAGGGCGGTCTTGAACTCGGCCGCGGTGATGGCGCCGTCACCGTCCGTATCGATCCGCTCGAACTGCTTGCGTGCTTCCTCGATGTCCGCCACCGGATCCGCCCCTTCGTACTCTTTACTGCCTGTTGACGGAGGTCAGATTAACCGGCCGCGCGGGCTCGCAGTGCGGCGACCACCCAGGCGAACTCCTCACGGTGCGCGGCCGCGGGCTCCATACCCTTCATCCTGGTGAGCAACTCCCGGTACCGGGCGAGCCGGTCGTTGGACGCCGACTCCATCCGTTCGAGTACCTCGGTCAGGTCCCCGCCCCCGAGCACCTCCCGTACGATCGCCTCCGCCTCGGGCGACTCGGGGGCGATCCCCCGCTCGCGGGCCTCCGCGCCGAGCTGCACCAGCCGCATGGGAAACCAGGTGGCCCGCCCGGAGGCGAGGGAGCGGTCCGCGTCCGCGGCGTTGAACTCGACCACCTGCCGCATCTGCGCCCGGAACTCCGGGTCCCGGACCAGCTCGGCCAGCTCCACCCAGGCGTCCACCTGCTCCGGGGTGGGGTCCTCCGGCAGGTCCGCGGCGATGGAGCGCATCCGCTCCTCGATGGCCGGGTCGACGGTGTCGAGCCCGTGGAACAGCTCGGCCACGAACTCCTCCATGATCCGCTTCCGTTCGGCGGCCGACAGCCGCGCCAGCTTGTTCATGAGCGTCGTCTCCTCTGCGGTCGAACCCCGTCGCGCCACGGTCGACAGCACCGCACGGGTCACCTTCAGCGAGCGGATCTGCGCGTCCAGCGCCGCCACGTGCGCGTCCGCGACCTCGGCCACGGTCTGCTCGCCGGAGAGCACCGCACGCACATGCCCGAGCCCGAGCCCCAGCTCGCGCAGGGTGCGGATCAGCTCCAGGCGCGCGAACGACTCGGCGTCGTAGAGCCGGTAGCCGCCCGCGGAGCGGGTCACCGGGGTGAGCACGCCCTCGTCGGACCAGTAGCGGATGGTGCGCACGGTCAGTCCGGTGGCGCGGGCCAGCTCGCCGATGGTGAAAAGTCCGGTGCCGTCGTTCGGGGGGTCTGGGGGGCCGCCCCCCGGATAGTGCAGCATGTCTGCGAGTGTGGGCCTTCCAGTGGGTGGAGACTCAAGGAGGAGGGGTACGGGGTGGCAGAGACCCTGCGGGACGTTCTCGACGCGGCTGCCCGTGGCGTCTTCCCGCCGCCCGACGGCCGTACGACGGTCGTGCCGCAGCCCTCCCCACGGGACGCCGGGGTGCTCTCCTTCACCGCGCACTCGGTCGCCTTCGTCGACGAGGACCCGGAGTGGGTGTACGACACCCTGCGCGCGGTCCCCTGCGATCCCCTGTGCGCGACGATGAACGCGCGCTTCCTCACCGCCCTGATGGACCGCACCGGCCGCGAGCAGGAGACGATCGACGCGCTCCTGGTGGCCGGCCCGCTGCCCGGCCGCCCGGACCTTCCCCTGACCGAGCCCACCGGCCCCGACCACTCCCGCGTCGCCTACGCTCGCGCCCGCCGGGACGAGGTGCGCGCCTGGACGGTGGCCGGCGGGGTGCTGACGCTGGGGCGCGGGGTCGCCGGGCGGCTGGAGGTCTCGGTGGAGGTGGCCGAGGGGGTACGGCAGCGCGGGCTGGGCCGGGCCCTGGTGGCCGCCGCCCGGCAGCTCGCGGACGAACCCCTGTGGGCGCAGGTCGCGCCGGGGAACGCCCGCAGCGTCCGGGCGTTCCAGGCGGCCGGCTATGTGCCGGTGGGCGCCGAGGCGCTGCTGCTCAGGGTCTGAGGCCCGCGGGCCCGGTCTCAGCGGAAGATGCCGGTGTGGCCCAGCGAGTAGCGGCCCGGCTGCGGGTAGACGGCGAGTCCGTGCGGGCCGCTGCCGACGTGGATGCGGGCCAGTTCGGTGCCGGTGCGGGTGTCGATGGCGTACACCTCGGAGTTGTAGCGGCCGGACAGCCACAGCACCTTGCCGTCCGCCGAGACCCCGCCCATGTCGGGGCTGCCGCCGCCCGGCAGCCGCCACTTCCCGGTCAGCCGGTTCTGCGCGAAGTCGAAGAGGGAGATGGTGCCCTCGCCCCGGTTGGAGATGTACATCACGCGGGAGTCCCGGCTGACGTACAGCCCGTGCGCGCCCTTGCCGGTGGCCAGGAAGGTCGGCCTGGTGAAGGCGTCGCCGTCCAGGACCCACACCCCGTCGGCCATCATGTCGGCGATGTAGAACCGCTTGCCGTCCGGGGAGACCTTGACGTCCTGCGGCATGGCGCCGTGGTACGGCAGTTTCTCCTGCCGGAGCACCTTCATCTGCTCCGTGTCCACCTTGAGCACTTCGCCGCTGAACTCGCAGGAGACGATGAAGTACCGGCCGTCGAGGGAGAAGTCGGCGTGGTTGACGCCGTAGCAGCTGACCGGGACGGCCTTGACGGTCTGCATGGTGTGGGCGTCCCGGAAGACCAGTTGGCGGTCGTTGGAGGCCATCACGATCGCGTACCTGCCGTTGGGCGTGAAGTACAGGTTGTACGGGTCGTGCACGGCGACCGGCTTGCCGGCCCGGCCGGTCCTCGGGTCGATGGGGGTGAGGCTGTTGCCCAGGTCGTTGTTGACCCACAGGGTCTTCAGGTCCCAGGACGGCACGACGTGCTGCGGCTGCCGGCCGACCGGGATGGTCCCGATCACCCGGTACGTCTTCGGGTCGATGACCGAGACCGTGTCGGAGTTGGTGTTCGGGACGTAGACCAGGGACGGGAAGCCCTTGACGACGGGCGAGAGGTTGCCGGGGCGGTCGGCCGCGTACACGTCCTTCGGGTCGAGGACCGGGGGCATCCCCGGCAGTGCGTCGACGGCCGGCTCCGCCTTCTTCGCCGGCGGCTGCACGGCCGCGGTGGTGCCGGCGGCCGGTGCGGCGGGGCTTTCGGAGCCGCCGCTGCACGCGGGCAGCAGGGCCAGGACGGCGAGGACGGCACCGGCGGACAGCAGACGGGCGGCGTTCGTGGTTCGCATCAGCTGAGCAGCTCCGTGGTGGTGACCGCGCGCAGTCCACGGCGGTGGAGTTCTTGGAGGACGGCGGGGAGGGCGGCGACCGTGTCCGGATACCCGAAGTGCATGCTCACCACCGAGCCGCCCGTGACCTCCGCGAGCACCTTGCGGGTGATGGCCGACGCACCGGGCCGGGTGTAGTCGAGCGAGTCCACGTCGTACGACAGCACGTGCCGGTAGCCGGCCTCGGCCGCGAGCCGGGCGACGAGCGGGGAGGCGGTCGGCGCCCTGGAGGGGCGGAACCAGGTACCGATCGATCCGGTGAGCCGCCGGAGCCGCTCCGCGCAGTCGGTGATCTCCTTGCGGGCGTCCGCCTCCGCCATGGCGTTGACGGAGACGTGCCGCTGGGTGTGGTTGCCCAGGTCGTGACCGCCGTCCAGGATGCGGCGGGCCATGGCGGGGTACGCGTCGAGCCAGCTGCCCACGGCCAGGACCGTGAGGTGGGCGCCGTGCTGCTCGGCGGTGCCGAGGAGCTGGTCGGCGAGGGTGGGGTCGCCCTGGCCGTGGAAGGTGAGGGCGACGGCGGCGGTGGTACGGGGGCCGTGGGTGACCTGGAAGGGGAGCGGGGTGGAAGCAGCCGACGGTGCGGTGGGGCCGGTGGCGCCGGTGGTGGCGGGGGGTGCCGCGGTGGCCGTACCGGTGGTGCCGCAACCGGTGGCGAAGGCGCCTCCGGCGGTGAGGGCGGCGCCTGCGCGGAGGAGGTCGCGTCGGTGGGTGGGGGTCACCTGCACCATTTAAGGCGGGATAGGTAAGAAAATGGGCTATTGACCCGAAAAGGGTTGTTCTTGCAAGTCGCGGACGGCGGGGGCCTGCCGCGCAGGTCCTCCCCCGGCGCTCCTACGGGGCGCGGTCGGCGACCCGCATCTCGAACCACGTCGTCTTGCCCCGGGGCAGCAGGTCCACGCCCCAGCGGTCCGCCAGTTTGTCCACCAGGAACAGGCCGCGGCCGCTGATGTCGGTCTCCTGAACCGGCATCAGGCAGGGCAGGCCGCGCGACGGATCGCGCACCTCCACCCGGATCCAGCCGGGGCGGCGGCGCATCCGCAGGCCGAACACCCGGGCGCCGGTGTGCCGTACGGCGTTGCCCACCAGTTCCGAGACGAGTAAGACCGCGTCCTCGGTCATCTTGGGGCTGAGGTGCCACTGGCGGAGGACGACGACCTGGGCGAGGCGGCGGGCGGTCGCCGCGGACTCGGGGCGGGACGGCAGCGGAACCTCCGCGTCCGTCGGATTGCCGAACAGTTCGATCGCCTTGAGCGCCCGCTCGTCCTCGACCGCAGGCGACCACCGCGCCGCGGCCGCACGGCTGTGTCCCCGCGGCTGTTCGATGCCCTCCAGCCCCGCCATGCCCCCATCATGGCCGTCGAGAGCGCCCTCCGTGGCCGTTCCCGGGGAATACGCCCCCGCAAAGCCTCCGCCCTTCACCGGGTGATCGGCATATGCCATCGGCATTCCGAAGGCATCGGAAGCCGGTCCGACCTGCGAAGACGTGCCATCTCCGGGCAATCGCCAGACCCCCTCGACAAGGCGGGCTTAGGGTTGCCTTAAGGCTCCCATAATCCGCCCCATCGGGGGACCCGGAATCAGACATCGCGTCAATTGCAAGGGGTTCGGGGCTTTCACATCAGGGCGAAGATCACAGGAACTTGGCCTTGCCCGGCCCCTCCTCGACGAAGCTGCGCATCCCGCGCTCCCGGTCCTCGGTCGCGAACAGCCCGGCGAACCAGTTCCGTTCGACGGCGAGCCCGGTCTCCAGGTCGGTCTCCAGACCGGTGTCGACCGCCTCCTTTGCGGCCCGCAGCGCGATCGCCGGACCCTGCGCCAGCTTCGCCGCCCAGGCGTGCGCCTCGGTGTACACGTCGGCGGCCGGCACGACCCGGTCGACGAGTCCGATGGCGAGCGCCTCGTCGGCCTTGACCATCCGGCCCGTGAAGATCAGGTCCTTGGCCTTGGACGGGCCGATCAGCCGCGGCAGCCGCTGGGTGCCGCCGGCTCCCGGGATGAGCCCGAGGAGGATCTCGGGCTGCCCGAGCTTGGCGTTGTCGGCGGCGATGCGGTAGTCCGCGCAGAGCGCGAGCTCGCAGCCGCCGCCGAGCGCGTAGCCGGTGACGGCGGCGACGACCGGCTTGGGAATCCGGGCGACGGCACTGAAGGAGTCCTGGAGGTCACGCGAGCGCAGAACCATGGCGGCATGGTCCATGTTCTGCATTTCCTTGATGTCGGCTCCCGCCGCGAAGACCTTCTCGCCGCCGTAGATGACAACAGCACGCACGTCTTCACGCCGGGCGGCCTCGCCCGCCAGCTCCTTGATCCGGTCCTGGGTGGCGACGTCGAGCGCGTTCATGGGCGGGCGGTCGAGGCGGATCGTACCTACGCCTGCCGAGACTTCGAGGGTTACAGTCATGCCTCGCAGGTTAGCGGGCGTTCACGACCCCCACCTCAGGGGCGCGGGGCCGTATCGATGTGCGGCCACCGCCGCGTGAGCGCGACCAGCCCCCACGCACCCGCACCCGCACCCGACGAACTACTTGGTCCATTCCTTCCAGGACATGTTCCACCCGTTGAGCCCGTTGTCGGGCGAAACGGTCTGGTCGTTCGAGTGCTTCACCGTCACCACGTCCCCGATGATCGAGTGGTCGAAGAACCAGGCGGCCGGCACCGACCGGTCACCCCCGCCCCGGATGTCCCGGAGGCCGACGCACCCGTGGCTCGCGTTGTAGTTGCCGAACGCGTCGCCACCCCAGTAGTTGCCGTGGATGAACGTCCCGGACGTGGTCAGCCTCATCGCGTCCGGCACGTCCTTGATGTCGTACTCGCCGCCGTAGCCGACCGTCTCGCCGTTCATGCGCGTCACGCGCAGCTTCTCGCTGATGACCATCTGGCCGTTCCACGTGTCGTAGCCCGGCTTGCCGGTCGTGACCGCGAGGGTCTTCACGACCTTGCCGTCCTGCATGACCTTCATCGTGTGCTTCTTGGCGTCGACGACGGACACCTGGTTGCGGCCGATCGTGAACTTCACGGTCTTGGCCTGCTCGCCGTACACCCCGGCACGGCCCTCGACGCCGTTGAGGTTGAGGGAGACGGTGACCTTCGTGCCGGACTTCCAGTAGTTCTCGGGGCGGAAGTCGAGCCGGTCGTTGCCGAACCAGTGGCCCTCGACGTCGACCGCCGGCTCGGTCTTGACGGTGATCGCCTTCTCCACCGCGGCCGGGTCGGTGATGCCGCGGGTGAAGCGGACGGAGAACGGCATGCCGACTCCGACCGTGGAACCGTCCTCCGGCGTGAAGTAGCCGATGAACGTGTTCTTCGGGGTGAGCGTCGTGAAGCTGGAGTCCTCCGCCGACTCACGGCCGTCGGCGTCCTTCGCGATGGCGTGCACCGTGTACTTCGTGGAGTTGGCGAGGTGCGTCGAGGGCGTCCAGCTGGCACCGTCGGCCGCGATCGCCCCGGCTATCTCCTTGCCCTTGGCGTCCTTGACCTCGACGTCGGTCAACTTGCCCTTGGCGGCGCTGACCTTGAGCGCCCCACTGGTGTCCACGCCGGTCGCGCCGGACCTGGGGCTGATGCTGACGGTGGCCACGGACTGCTTGCTCGCCTGGGTGGTGGAGTCCTTGGCCTTGCCCTGGTCCGCCCCCTTGTCGGAGGAGCCGCCCCCGCCGCAGGCGGTGACGGCCATCAGCAGGACACCGGCGACGACCGCCATCCCCTGCCTGCGCCGCGTCCCCCGAACCGACGCCCCCGATATCGGCCGCTCGTTCACAGTCGTTCTCCCCTCCCAGGGCCTGGTCAGGCCCACCCCGGCGCGTCAGGCGCGCGCTCTGGCGCATATTAACCGCAGGGTTTTGAGGTTGGTGTTGGGCGAATGTCACCGTTGCGTCGCAACTTCTCGCCCCCACCGACCCGCCCCTCACCTGGCTACTTGGCCGCGCTGCCCGCCTTCCACTCCTTCCACCCCATGTTCCATCCCCCGAGGCCATTGTCGGGAGCGACCATTTTGTCCTTGCTGTTGACGACTTCGACCACGTCACCGATGAGACTGCGGTCGTAGAACCAGCCCGCGGGCGTGTCCGAGCTGCCGCCCTTCACGTCGCGCAGGCCCACGCAGCCGTGGCTGACGTTGACGCGGCCGGGAGCGTCCGGCGCCCAGTAGTTGCCGTGCAGGAAGGTGCCGGAGTCGGTCAGCTTGAGGGCGTGCGGGACGTCGGGGATGTCGTACTCGCCGCCGAAGCCGACCGTGCGGCTGTTCATGCGGGTCACGTCGTGCATCTCCATCACCACCATCTTCCCGTTGTAGGTGGTGTGCTCGGGCGCCCCCGCGGTGATCGGCACGGTGGCGAGCAGTTCGCCGTCGCGGCGGACCTCCATGGTGTGGGCGGCCGCGTCGACGAGGGAGACCTGGCTGCGGCCGACGGTGAAGGTGAACGTCTTGGACTGCAGGCCGTAGACACCGGGGGCGCCCTCGACGTCACGGAGGTTCAGGCCGACCGTGACGACCGTGCCGGGCTGCCAGTAGCGCTCGGGGCGGAAGTCGAGGCGGTTCTTGCCGAACCAGTGCGGGCGGATCTCGACCGCGGGCTTGGCGGTGACCTGGACGGCGCGTTCGACGGCGGCGCGGTCCTCGATGTCGCGGCTGAAGGCGAGGGAGACGATCATGCCGGTGCCGACGGTGGCCCGGTTCTCCGGGGTGACGTACCCGATGAAGCGTTCGTCGGGGACCAGGGTGGTGAAGGTGGTGTGGCGGGCGGAGCGGTGGCCGCCGCCGTCGACGGCCACCGCGTCGACGGTGTACTTGGCGGCGAGCGCGAGTTTCGGGTCGTCCGGCCGCCAGATCGTGCCGCCCCCGGCGATGTGCCCGGGGACCGGGGAGTCCTGGGCGTCCTGGGACCTGACGACGCTGACGGACTCCAGGCGGCCGCTGGGCACCCTTACCATCAGCGGTCCGTCGGGCCGTACCGCCCTGGTGCCGTCGTCCGGGGAGATGCGGATGACGTCCTCGGGGGCCGCGGGTCTGCCGCCCAGGACGTGGTCGATGCCGAGCCCGTGCGTGCCGTCCGGGGAGCAGCCGGCCGCTCCCGCCAGCAGCGCCGCCCATGTCAGTACCGCGGCCAACGCGGCCCCCGCGCGCCGTGCGCGCCCTTGTGGATGCCTCACGTGCGGCTCAACGAGCGGGCATGCCCCTGGGAAACGTGAGTGCGACGCCGGCACTGGGCAGAACAGAGGGAAGGACGACGAGCTGGGGAGCCGCCGTGCCCGTGCGCGAGCCGTCGCGGGCACGTCCGTAGCGAGCCGCCGACCGTGCCCGGGACCGGGAGTCCGGGCGCTGTCGGCTGCTCGGACGCGGGTGGGCGCGCCCCGGTGGTCGGCGAGCCGCGGGACACAAAAAGGGGCCGACAGGTGACGAGCGCAGCCGAGCAGCAGGGGGCACCGGCGCGGGCCCCGAGGGCGGACGGCGCCGGGGTGAACGGCGCGGCGGTGGAAGGCCGCGCGGCGGCCGGCTCCACGGCGCACACCCCCGCGGTGAACGGGACCCCCCTCCCCGTCCCGGCGGCGTGGCCGGGGGCGTCGACACCGCTCGGCGCCCGGTTCCGGGTCGGTCCCGACGGGGTGGCGGGCACCAACTTCGCGCTGTGGGCGGCCGGGGCGGAAGCGGTCCGGCTCTGCCTCTTCGACGAGCAGGGGCGGGAGACCCGCATCCCGCTGACCGAACTCACGCACGAGATCTGGCACGGGTTCGTCCCCGGCGTGCTCCCGGGACAGCGCTACGGCTACCGGGTCGACGGCCGCTGGGACCCGTGGACCGGCGCCCGCTGGAACCCGGCGAAGCTGCTCCTGGACCCGTACGCGCGGGCGGTGGACGGCGAGTTCGCGCTGCCGCCCGAGGTGTACGGGCACGTCCGGGACTGGCCGGACCAGCAGGTCGCCGACACCGTCCGCGACGACCGCGACTCGGCGCCGTACGTCCCCAAGGGCGTCGTCGTCCACGATGACGACGACTGGTCCGACGACCACCGCCCGAAGACACCGTGGGCGGACTCCGTCATCTACGAGCTGCACGTGCGCGGCTTCACCAGACTGCACCCCGGGATACCCGAGGAACTCCGCGGCACCTACGCCGGCCTGGCCCACCCGGCGGCGATCGACCACCTCGTCAACCTCGGCGTGACGGCCGTGGAACTCCTCCCCGTCCACCAGTTCGCCCACGAGGACCACCTGCTCAGGCGCGGCCTGAAGAACTACTGGGGCTACAACTCCATCGGCTACTTCGCCCCGCACGCGGCCTACGCCGCCTCCGGTACGACCGGACAGCAGGTCGGCGAGTTCAAGCGGATGGTGCGGGCGCTGCACGCGGCCGGGATCGAGGTCATCCTCGACGTCGTCTACAACCACACCGCGGAGGCCGGCGAGCTGGGCCCGACGCTCTCCCTGAAGGGCATCGACAACCGGGGCTACTACCGCCTGCAGGACCACGACGCCCGGCGCTTCGCGGACTACACCGGCTGCGGCAACACCCTGCACGTGGTCCGCCCGCATGTGCTGCGCCTCATCACCGACTCGCTCCGCTACTGGGTCACCGAGATGGGCGTGGACGGCTTCCGCTTCGACCTCGCCGCCGCGCTGGCCCGCTCGATGCACGACGTCGACATGCTCTCGCCCTTCCTCGCCGTCATCGCCCAGGACCCGGTGCTGCGCCGGGTGAAGCTGATCGCCGAGCCGTGGGACGTCGGCTCGGGCGGCTACCAGGTCGGCGCCTTCCCACCCCTGTGGACCGAATGGAACGACCGCTACCGCGACGCCGTCCGCGACTTCTGGCGCGGCGCCCTCCCGGACGTCCGCGACCTCGGCTACCGCCTCTCCGGCTCCAGCGACCTCTACGCCTGGGGCGGCCGCCGCCCCTACGCCTCGGTCAACTTCGTGACCGCGCACGACGGTTACACCCTGCGCGACCTGGTGTCCTACGAGCGCAAGCACAACGAGGCCAACGGCGAGGACAACCGGGACGGCTCCGGCGACAACCGGTCCTGGAACGGCGGCGCGGAGGGCGAGACGGACGACGAGGGCGTTCAGGCCCTGCGCCGACGGCAGCTGCGGAACCTCCTCACCACCCTGCTCCTCTCGACGGGCGTCCCGATGCTGGTCGCCGGCGACGAACTGGGCCGCACCCAGGGCGGCAACAACAACGCCTACTGCCAGGACAACGACATCAGCTGGCTGGACTGGAGCCTGCTCGACGACCCCGCCTGGCGGCCCCTGTTCGACCTCACCGCCCGCCTCGTCCGGCTCCGCCACCGCCACCCGGTGCTGCGCCGCCGCGCCTTCTTCTCCGGCCGCGCGCACTCGGCGGACGGCCTGCGCGACCTGGCCTGGTTCACGGCCCATGGCGAGGAGATGACCGCGGGCGACTGGTACGCGCCCGCCGCCACCCTCGGCATGTTCCTCTCCGGCCGGGACATACCCGGCCGCGACGAACGCGGCGCCCCGGTCCTCGACGACAGCTTCCTGACCGTCCTGCACGCCGGCGCCCGCCCGACCCGCTTCGTCCTGCCGGGCCCGCCGTGGGCCCAGCGCTACGAGGTACTGGTGGACACCTCGCTGGAGGAACAGGGCGCGGAGCCGGGGGTGGTGCACGAAGGGGGGACGGCGATCACGGTTCCTGGGCGGACTGTGCTGTTGCTGAGGGTGGTCGGCTGAGGCAGCGTTTCGGCTGCGCGACGTGCCCGTCAGTCCTCGCCGTTCGGCTCGGCAGCGAATGCGAGGTAGTGCTGTACGCGGAGGACCAGTACGACGTCGTCGCGGTAGTCCTCCTGGTACCAGATCATGACGGGCCCTTCGGCGTGCGTCTTGACGCCGGAGGCGGATTCCTGGATGTCGAAGGGGTGGCCGATACGGCGGACACCGACGGCTTCGGCAATGCGGCGGGCCAGGTCTTCGACATCTTGCCTGTAGAGCTCGGGGAGGTCGCCGACGACGTGTTCGGCGTCAGGGTTGTACTCCCAGGTCCAGTCACTCACGCGGCGTCGGCCTCCGCGTCGGCGAGGATACGACCGAGTTCGGCGGAGGCAGTGCGGCGGGCGTCTTTGTCGTCGCTGGTGGCGACGACACGTTCGCATTCGCGGAAGCGGGCGGCTCGTTCGGGCCACCGTTGGACGGCGACCCATACCCACCAGTGATCGACGAAGTGACGGCCGGGCAGAAGGCTGAACTCGTCGCGGGCCTGGTTCATCGCTTCGGCCCAGTGCGTATCGAACTTCGGCAGCGCTTCCGGGCTGAGGCGGGCGACTGCGACGCGGAGGGCTGCGGGGTTCCTGTCCGGCATGGGGATGAGCGGCCCCGCTGGGGTGTCGGAGAGCGTGGTCATGAGCAGCGTTCCTTTGCGGCGGCGTTCATCAGGCGGCTACGGGGGTGGGCACGGTCTGTCCGAGTTCGTCACGCTGGGCAGTGGTGACCATGCGGGCGTACGGGTGGATCTCACCTCGGGCGTAGGCGTCCAGAAGGATCTCGCAGAGCGCGGACATCGAGCGGACCTGGTCCTTTGCGCGACGCTTGTCGGCGCCGGTCCATACGGCGACGGTTGCGAAGACGGTCCGGCCGCGCCGGAGCCCGGCCTCCGATCCGACGGTGGTGCGGGACAGGGTGAGGTTTCCGGCGGCGTAGTCGGCGAGGGCTCGGCTCATGACCCAGATGAGCGGTAGTCCCTCGCTCTTGGCGCGTTCGCCCGCACTCTCCCACACGGTCTTCCCGACGTTGGGGGCGCGCTCGGTCTCTCCTGCCGCCGGCATACCGGACTCCGGTTCTCGTGACATCGCGAATCTACCAATCGAAACGGTACTACGGACTCCCGCCGCCGTACGGACGCGCCGACCATGGCGAAGTGGGGTACACCCGGCCTTCCCGATCAGTTGTCCTGTCCGGTACAGGGGTGCTCGTACGCTGCTGACCGCTTTGGGGTGTGGAGCGGCGTCCCCGGACCAGGACACAACCTGACTGCGATACCGCCAGGAGTCCCGGGTGCCCGGTCGAGAAACTCGAAGCAACACCATCAGGATCACGAGGCAGTCAGGGTCGGGGAGCGAAGGATCGAGGGCCGAGTGCCCTGAGGGCAGCCAGTATCGCCCTAACCCGAGGGACCTCGTGAGTGCGGTAGACGCCCGTTCCCCTAGATGCGCCAAGACCAGAAAATCGCCGCAGGGCTTCTCCGCTACCCGAGCTAGGCTTCGGGACGAGGTCGAGCCGGCTGTTGACCGTCGCGGTCGCCGTCGTACCGAAGAGGGAGCCATGTGGCGAAGGCTGGCGAGTGCGGTGGCCGCTCTGCTCGTGCTGTTCGTCGGCAGCCTTGCCTTCAACGCGGCGTCCGGGCAGAGCCATTGGCCAGGACCGCTGGACTTCGTGCGGGTCCACCCGTGGGTGGTGCTGCTCCTCCTGATCCCCCTGGCGCTGATCGGGCTGGGGCAGCCGCCTCGCCCCGAGCGCAGGCAGGATCCACTCCCGCCCACGGCATACCGGCTGCCGCCGCGCAACTCCGACTTCACCGGCCGTGACGCCACACTACGGCAGGTGCGGCAGCGCCTCACCTCGGTGAACGACGTGGCGATGCTGGTCGTGCACGGGCTGGGCGGCGTCGGCAAGACCCAGCTCGCGGTGGAGTACGCCTACCGGTACCTGTCGAAGTACCGGTTCGTCGCCTTCCTGAACGCCGAGACACCCGACCTGGTCACGCCGCAGTTCGTGTCACTGGCCGGGGAGCTGGGGCTGGCGGAGGTGAGCTCCGACCAGGCGATCCCACGGGTGTACGGCAACCTGGTGGACCGCAGACCCTGGTTGATCATCTTCGACAACGCGGAGAAACCGGGCACGCTCGCACCCGCGCTGCCGTCGGGGGGCCTGGCGGGCAACGGCCATGTCATCGTCACGACCAGAGTGAGCGGCTGGTCGAGCAGCGCCGGTGTGGTCGACCTGGAGGTTTTCACCCGGCAGGAGTCGATGAAGCTGCTGGCACAACGGGTGCCGGGCATGACCGAGGCCGTGGCGGACCGGATTGCCGAGCAACTGGGCGACCTGCCGCTGGCGTTGGAGCAGGCGGCCGGATACATGGGCTACCACCAGACGACACCCGAAAGGTACCGGGACCTCTTGGCGTCGCACCTGGAGGACATGATCGGTCGGGGTGAGCCGAGCCACCGGCCCTCGGTCGTCGTCGCAACCCTGTGGCAGCTCAGCGTGGAAAGACTGGAGACTGACCAGCCTCAGGCGGTACGCCTGTTGGAGCTCTGTGCCTTGCTGGCGCCGGAGCCGGTCCCGCTGGACCTGTTCACCGGTAGCCCGGAAACACTGGACGGAGTCCCTGCCGATCCGTTGGCGTGGGACGCGACAGTCGGCGCCCTGGCCGGTCTGGGTCTGGCGAGGCGCGGTGACGCGTCCCTGGTGGTGCACCGACTGGTTCAGGCCGCCATCCGAGCCGGGATGCCGGCCGAGGCGCACGTCGACGCCCGGGTCCGGCTGTGTCGTGCACTGCTGGCGGCCGTACCGGACGACCTCCACAGTGCCCCGGACGCCCGGCCGCGGTGGCAGCAGTTGCTTCCGCACGTCCTCGCGGTGGCCAAGGACGATCCACCGGCTGAGTGTGCCGCGGATGCGGCGGTGCTGCTGCGGCTGGCGTCGGAGTTCCTCGTCCAGATCGGGGACTACTCGGTGGCGCTGCACCTGTGCGAAAGTGCCCTCGCGATCGACGAGTCACTCGAAGGCCGGAGCGCCGAGGTCGGCTTCGATCTGATCGCCCTGTCGCAGATCCACCGGGACCTCGGTGCGCCGGAACGGTCACGCCAACTGGCGGAACGCGCGCTGAACGTGCACGAGTCCTGTCTGCCGGCGGACAGTCCCGCCATCGCGACGGATCTGGCCACGCTCGCGCGGACGCTGTGCATCCTCGGTGAACACGAGGCAGCGCGGCCACTGGCCGAGCGGGCGCTGCGGATCGACGAGGCGGCGTACGGGCCGGACGACCCGTACGTGAGCTTCGACCTGATCGCGCTGGCGAACGTCCACGTCGACCTCGGCGACCACGCGGGTGCCGCGCCGCTCATCGCGCGCGCGTTGCGGATCCGCGAGGCCAAGTACGCGCCGGACCACCTCTACATCGGGTACGTCCTGCTGTTCCAGGCCCGGGTCCTGCACACGTTGAACGACTCGACCGCCGCGGAGCTGGCGCGCCGGGGTGCACACATCCTGCACACCCGGCTGGGCAGGACCCACCCCAAGACCGAGGACGCGTTCGCTCTGGTCGACAGTCTGCAGGACGGCACACGCTAGCCAGAATCCCCGGTTGTGCGGCAAGTCGCACAACCGGGGGTGGCGCTAGCGTGCGCTGGGTGCGCCCTGGGCCGGGCCCCGCCCGGCGTACGGGTTGCCGTAGGCGGGGGTGACTCGCCAGAAGGTCTCCGCCACTGCTTTGAACTGACGATGCATCGGATTCAGACCCGTGTGCTTCAGTGCCCAGATCTCAACCGGCAGGCGCTCATCACCGGTTGGCTGTGTCTGCGCCCCGCAGGTGAGGCACTCGGCCGAGTAGATGCCCGACGGGGCACCCTCGGCGGTTTCGGCCCCGAGGGTCCATTCAGCGGCAGTGATCAGCGCGCGCATCACAGTTCCTCCCTGCTACGCCGGTTGGCTTCGGTCACAAGGGCATGCATCCTGCTGCGACTGCCTGGTGCGGTGCAGCAGGGGCACGCGCAGGGCGGGTATCCGCTGGAGAGGTCCGGCACATCCGACGGTTCCACAGTGCGCTTGCTGCGCACCTGTGTACGGGCGCCTGTCGCCGGGTTGACCCTGTAGACCTCGATCGTCATCACTGGATGTGCTCCCAGGGGTCTACCTGAACGCCTGCGCAGCTGTTCCTGGGCACCTCGCACCACGCGTCGACGTAGGGCCGGACAATAGGTCCCGTACGCTCCCACGCTTCCTCCGCCTCCCAGTCGCGCGACGCGAACCACTCGGAACGTCCGTACGGCTGAGGCAGATACGCGGTCCAGGCTTGCCATTGCGCGCGCCGCCTGCGAGCGATGACCAGCCGTGCCCCCCAGACGTCCGGCGCGGAGCGCCCGCGGAACGTCGGGGGCGCTGCTGGGCGCGTGTCGGTGGCCGCGTGCTTGCCGGGCGTACGGCGCCCGAACAAGACACCTCTCATCCATTCGAGTGCCTGTGATAGGTAGGACACTGTCACCGCTCCTCTGAAGCGTTGGCCACGCCCCGGGACCGTTCGCGCGGTCGCCGGGGTCTCTTGCGTGCTCAATCGTCCTGACACCTGGTGGCCGTATCGCCCGACATGGAAGGACAGTTGGGCCAGTTGGGCGGTAGCGTTGAAAACGCCCAAACGTCCAGAGGAGCGGACTTGAACCACGCCCTACGGTCAGCTATGAACGACGCCCGACTGTCCCCGCGACAGCTTGCGGTCCGCATAGGAGTCGCGAGCAAAACCATTGAACGTTGGGTCGCGGATGAGAACTTAATTCCGCATGCTCGAAACAGGGCAGACGCCGCCGAAGCACTGAAAGTAGATGAGGAAATGCTCTGGCCGCAGGCAGTGAAGGACCGCCTAAAAACAGGTGGAGACCTGGAAATCGTGCGGACTTACCCCTACCGCTCGGCCTGCCCGTCGACGGTCTGGGGCGAGCTTGTGGCCAGCACGAAAGAAGACCTCTTCTTCGCCGGATACACGAACTATTTCCTATTCATCGACCAACCGAACTTCGTGGCCACCCTGCGTAAAAAACTCGAAAGCGGTTGTCGAGTCCGATTTCTTCTGGGCGATCCAGAAAGTGAAATCACAAGCCAGCGTGAAGCTATCGAAGATGTTGCCTTGTCCGTCTCGACACGCATCCGTATCACGCTGGAGAATCTAGGCAAGTTGGGGAGCACAGAAAACCTGGAAACGCGTTTTAGCGTCTCAGAAGATGCAGCGAATCACGTGAGCCTTTCTGTTTTCCGGTTCGATTCCCAGGCTCTCGTAACACCTCACCTTGCCAGGCTTGTGGGCCACGACTCCCCTCTGTTGCACCTACGCCGACGCGACCAGGACGGACTGTTCGAGCGGTTCACTGAGCACGCCGAAGAGCTATGGTCGCGCGCAACGCCCGTTAGCATTTGACGGCTCCCCACAACGCAGAAATCCCCCCGGTGTCTTCCGTACAAAACACGAAGAGGCACCGGGGCTCTTTCTGTGATCAGAACCACCCGGAGGAACCAGTGCCATACCCGCAACTGCTCACTCCCGAGGAGAAGCTCGCCGACGCGAAGAAGCTGTTGGGCCTCCCGCGTATCGTCGTTATCTGCGGCTCCACCCGCTTCATGACCGAAATGAACGAGGCCGATCTGCGAGAGACCAAAGCCGGAAAGATTGTCGTCAAGCCGGGCTGTGACATGAAGTCGCCGCACGAACTCTGGTCCGATCCTGTCGAGGCCGAAGCGCTGAAAGTTCGACTCGACGATCTGCACCGGGCGAAGATCCGGCTCGCTGACGAGGTGCTCGTAGTCGGCGACTACATCGGAGACAGCACCCGAGCCGAAATCGCCTACGCCCGGTCGCTGGGCAAGCCCGTGCGGTTCACGCACCCCGAAGTCGACCCTGACGCCTGACCGCCCGCTGCCACCTCGACAACCAGGGCCGACAGCCCACCGCCTGACCGTCTGGCGGTGGCTTCGGCCGCCGCCCACCCCACACCCTCCGCAAGCATCCCGTGGAATTGATCATCTAGCCCAGAATCCCCCGCTGGTACCCCGTAGCAACCGCTGCCGCGCGGTCGTTGACGCCGAGCTTGGTGTAGAGGTGGGTGAGGTGGGTCTTGACCGTGGCCTCGCTGATGAAGAGTTCGCGGGCGATCTCGCGGTTCGAGGCGCCGCGGGCGACGAGAGTCAGCACCTCGCGTTCGCGGGCGGAGAGCGGTTCGTTGCCGGGGGCGGCGGGGGTGCGGACGGCGGAGACGAGGCGGGAGGCGACGGCCGGGGAGAGGACGGTGCGGCCCTGGGCGGCGGCGCGGACGGCGGTGAAGAGTTCCTCGCGCGGGGCGTCCTTGAGGAGGTAGCCGGTGGCGCCCGCCTCGATCGCGGGGAGGGTGTCGGAGTCGGTGTCGTAGGTGGTGAGGACGAGGACCTTGGCGCGGGCGCCCCGCCGGGTGAGTTCGCGGATGGCGTCGACCCCGCCGCCGCCCGGCATGCGGAGGTCCATGAGGATCACGTCGGGGTCGAGGGTGCCGGCGAGCGTGACGGCTTCGGCGCCGTCGGACGCCTCGCCGAGGACCGTGAAGCCGGGGGCGGACTCGAACATGCCGCGCAGGCCGTCGCGGACCACGGGGTGGTCGTCGACGATGAGCAGCGAGATCGGGGGCTCAGTTGTCATGGCGGACCAACGGTACGCGCGCCGACAGCGCGGTGCCGAGCCCCGGTTCGGACTCCACGGTCAGGGAGCCCGCGATGCGCTCGGCGCGGGCGCGCATGCCGTCCAGGCCGAAGCCCCCGGCGCGGGTACGGGCGGGCACCGCGAGCAGGTCGAAGCCGGTGCCGTCGTCCCGGATGTCGAGGATGACCTCGCCGCCCGGGAAGTCGCCCAGGTAGGAGAGGGTGACGCCGACGCGGGAGGCGTGCGCGTGCCGGGCGGCGTTGGAGAGGGCCTCCTGGACGATGCGCAGGAGGGTGGCCGCGACCTCCCCGTGGAGGTGCTCGGCGGTACCGGTGACGGTGAACTCGGCACGTACACCCGTCCGTTCGCTCCACTCGGCGACCGTCTTCTGCAGCGCCTCGGGCAGCCCGTCGTGCTCCAGCGCGACCGGGGCCAGGTTGTGCACGGAGCGGCGGGCCTCCCCCAGGCTGTGCCGGGCCAGCGCGAGGGCGCGGCCCACGTGCTCCTCGGCCACCGCCGGGTCGGGGGCGTTGGTGACGACCTGGAGCTGGGCGATGATCCCGGCCAGGCCCTGGGCGATGGTGTCGTGGATCTCGGCGGCGAGCCGGCGGCGTTCGTCGGCGACCCCGGCCTCCCGTGCCTGGAGGAGGAGCTGGGCGTGCAGGGCCGCGTTCTCGTCCAGGGCCTGGCGCAGCGCGGCGATGGTCTCGGTGCGCTCCTCGGTCCGCTGTTTCTCCTGCTCGGTGAGGTGCGCGATGCCCATCTGGAGAGCGGAGTTGGCGACCAGCAGCACGGCGAAGAGGGTCCACTGGACCACGCTCCCGAACGGCATCCCGCCCGCCTGCGCACCCGCCACGGTGACGGCGCTCGCCAGCAGCCCCAGCCGCCGCACCCGGCGCGGCAGCAGTTCGTCGGCGTCCATGTAACCGCTGGCGGCGTAGAACGCGAAGAACGGGTTGAGCCAGGTGAGGACGAAGGCGAGGGCCCAGCGGACCAGGTAGTACGCGGTCCCGGCCGCGGAGGGCGTACGACCGTGGCCGGGGCGGCGGGACCGGGTGCCGTGCCACCACAGTTGGAGCACGAGCGCGGCGCCGACCAGCGACCATGCGGTCAGCCACACGGCGTCGGGGGTGTGGGGGTCGGCGGAGGCGACCCCCAGGGCGATGCTGACGCCGAGCAACCCGTACGGCCCCCAGGTGTGCAGTTGCTCCCAGCGCCGGTCGATCCGGTTGTCCTCCGCGGTCATGTCCCCAGTCTGCACGGCGGGCAGCCTCCTACTCCCAGCGGAACCAGCGGGCGGCACCCGCCGTGAGCAGGACCGTCCAGAGGGCGAGCACGCCCAGGTGCTCCCAGCCGGGCCAGTGTCCGGCGGCGGCCCGGTCCAGGGCGCGGGCCGCCGCGCCGAACGGGGTCAGCTGGACGACGCGGGCCATCGCGTGCGGCATCGCGGCCACCGGGATCCACACGCCCGCGCAGAACATCATCGGGAAGAACACCGCCGAGCCGACCGCGCCCGCGATCTTCGTGGTGCGGGACAGCGCCGAGACGACGGAGCCGAGGGCGAGGGCGGCCGCGCCCGCGAGCAGCAGGGCCAGCAGGTATCCGCCGGGCTGCTTCGGCAGCCGTACGTCGAAGGCGAGCCGCCCGACGAGGAGCGCCAGCAGCGCCGAGCCGAGCGCGACCGTGCCCTGCACCACCATCTGTGCGGACAGCAGCGCGGAGGGCCGTACGGGGGTGAGCCGCATCCGGCGCAGGATGCCCCGCTCCCGGTGGCCGGTGAGGGCCTGGGGCAGGGTCTGCACGCCGGACATGATCAGGGCGATCAGTACGGCGACGGGCACGTACGCGTCGACCGGGCGCAGCCCGCCGAGGGACTTGTCGGCCTCCCGGAACGAGGGGATCGAGCCGAGGATCACGAGCAGCAGGGTCGGGAAGAGGAAGACCCAGAAGACGGCGCCTGGTTCGCGGCGGAAGAGGCGGAACTCGGTGCGCAGGACGGCGGTGTTCATGCTGCGTCTGCCTCCTTCGTGAGGTCCAGGAACGCGTCGTCGAGGGTGGCGTCCACGACCCGGAGCTGGTGGGCGGTGATGCGGTGCCGGGCGAGCAGGGTGATGACGGCGTTGACGGTCTCGTCGGTGCCGGAGAGCGTGATCCGGCCGTCCTTGCGCTCGACGGAGGCGAGGGCCGGGAGGGCGGCGAGGTCGTGGTCGTCCAGGGGGGCGGACGGGGTGAAGCTGATGACGGTGGCGCCGGCGCTGCGGCGGATCAGCCCGGCCGGGGTGTCGAGGGCGGCCACCCGCCCCCTGTCGATCACCGCGATCCGGTCGCAGAGCCGCTGCGCCTCCTCCATGAAGTGGGTGACGAGGAGGACGGTGACCCCGCGGTCCCGGACGTCCTCGATCAGCTCCCAGGTGTCCCGCCGGGCCCGCGGGTCCAGCCCGGTGGTCAGCTCGTCGAGGACGACGACCCGGGGGTTGCCGATCAACGCCAGGGCGATGAACAGGCGTTGCTTCTGCCCGCCCGACAGCTTGCCGAACCGGGTGGTGAGCTTGCCGGTGAGTCCGAGGCGCTCGGCGAGCGGAGTCCAGTCGAGCGGGTCCGGATAGAAGGAGGCGTACAGCTCAAGGGCCTCGCGGACGGTGAGCTTGGGCTGCAGTTCGCTCTGCTGCAGCTGGGCGCCGAGGACACGGGCGACCTTGTCGTGGTCGGCGACGGGATCGAGCCCGGTGACCCGGACCCGCCCCGCGTCGGGCACCCGCAGCCCCTCCACGCACTCCACAGTGGTGGTCTTGCCGGCCCCGTTCGGCCCGAGGATCCCGAAGATCTCGCCCTCCTCGACGGCGAGACTCACCCCGTCCACGACGGCCCGGCCGCCGTACGACTTCCGCAGGTCTGTGACTTCGATGACGGTTGGCATGCTCCGAGGGTCCCGTCGGGGCCCGGTCCGCCACATCGGCCGCCCCGCTGGAACCGCCATCAACCGATCGGCTGATGCGCCGGATCCACCTGTACGACCCTCCGAACGTCCAGGTCGTAGGACCAGCGGCCGATTCCGGTCCGGCCAAAACTCGGTGGGCGTTGTCAGTGCCGATCCGTAGGCTCGCCCCTGATGCCTCCGACACGTGCAACCACCAAGGACCGGTCCGCCGTCCGCACCCTGCTGCGCCTGTGGCCGTACGTACGGCCGGTGCGGGTGCGGCTGTCCGTCGCCGCGTTCGTCGCGGTCGTCGCCTCCTGTACAGGGCTCGTGATCCCCCTCGTCCTCAAGTGGATGGTGGACGGCCCGGTGGCCGACCACGACCCGGCCGGGGTATGGCTCGGCGCGCTGTACCTGCTGCTGCTCGGCATCGCGGAAGCACTGCTCTTCGGTCTGCGCCGCTGGCTGGTGGCCCGGCCGCTGTCCCGTGTCGAGGCGGGGATGCGGGCGGACCTGTACGGCCATCTCCAGCGCCTGCCGGTCGCCTTCCACGACCGCTGGGCCTCCGGACAGCTGCTCTCCCGGGCCACCACCGACCTGATGCTGCTGCGCATGTTCCTCGCCTTCCCGCTGACCTTCCTCCTGGTGAACGGGGTGACGATCCTCGTCGGCGTGCTGATCATGCTGGCCCAGGACTGGACGCTGGGCCTGGTCATCCTCGGCCCCACCATCCCGGTGATCTGGACCTGCGTGATCTTCGAGAAACGGTACGCGGAGGTGGCGCGGCTCGCCCAGGACCAGGTCGGCGACCTGACGACGGTGGTCGAGGAGAGCGTGCTCGGCATCCGCATCATCAAGGGCTTCGGCCGCCACCGCAGCCAGGCGCACGCCTTCCGCGAACTGGTGCGGACCCTGCGGGGCACGGAGCTGCGCAAGGCGCGGATGCTGGCGATGATCTGGGGCGTCATCGTGACGCTGCCGGAGGTGGCGATCGGGGCGGCGCTGCTGTGGGGCTCGATCCAGGTCGCGGAGGGCGAGCTGAGCGCGGGCACGCTGGTGGCGTTCCTGTCGACGGCGCTGGCGCTGAGGTGGCCGGTGGAGTCGATCGGCTTCCTGCTCGCGATGAGCCAGGAGGCGGCGACGGCGACGGAGCGGTACTTCGAGGTGCGGGACGCGGTGCCGGAGGACGCCGGTTCGTTGCCGGGTGCGGGTGCACGGGGGCTGGTCGCGCAGTTCCCCGCGCCCCTACGGGGCGCTCTCGAACCGGCCTCCGAACAACGCCCCGTAAGGGGCGCGGGGAACGGCGCGACCAGCCCCCACCGGCCCGCGCCCGACAGCGATGGCATCCGCTTCCACTCCGTCTCCTTCCACTACCCCGACGCCGCCCCCGATTCCGCCCCGACCCTCGAACTCGTCGACCTCCACATACGCTCCGGCGAGTCCATGGCCCTCGTCGGCGCCACCGGCAGCGGCAAGACCACCCTCACCGCGCTCATCCCCCGCCTGCACGAGGCCACTTCGGGGCGGATCACCCTCGACGGCCGGGACATCACCGCCATGCCCCGCGAGGAACTCCGCTCCCTCGTCGCCGTCGCCTTCGAGGAACCCACCCTCTTCTCCGCCTCCGTGGGGGAGAACGTGCTCATGGGAGCCGAGGCGGGCGCCGGGGAACCGGAGCTGTCCCGCGCCCTCGCCGTCGCCCAGGCGGACTTCGCGCACGCCCTCCCGCAGGGCACCGCGACCCAGGTCGGCGAGCAGGGCCTCAGTCTCTCCGGCGGTCAGCGGCAGCGCCTCGCGCTCGCGCGGGCGGTCGTCGGCCGGCCCCGCTTCCTGGTGCTGGACGACCCGCTCTCCGCGCTGGACGTGCACACGGAGGCCGCCGTGGAGGCCGCCCTGCGCGACGTGCTCGCCGACACCACCGCGCTGATCGTCGCCCACCGCCCCTCCACGGTCCTGCTCGCCGACCGCGTCGCCCTGCTCTCCGGCGGCCGGGTCACCGCCGTCGGCACCCATCACGAACTGCTGCGCACCAACGCCGAGTACGCCCGCCTGATGTCCGGGGAGGATCACCGCCGATGACCGCAGCCACCTCCCTGCCCGCCCCCGACGAGGACGAGGAACGCCCGCGCCCGGACGCGGCCGACACCCCGGGCGGCGGCGACCCCTTCGACCGCGACGTCCTGCCCACCACGCCCGGCGCCACGGCGACCCTGCTGCGCTCGCTCCTCGCCCCCATGAAGGCGCGGGTCGCCGTCACCACGCTCCTGCTGCTGCTGCAGCAGGCGGCGGTCCAGGCGGGCCCGCTGCTGGTGGCGTACGCCATCGACACGGCCGTACCGGCGTTCCGCCGCCACGACCACGGCCCGCTGTTCGCGGTCGCGGCGGGGTACGGCCTGAGCGCCGTGGTCTCCGGCGGCCTCCAGTACGCGTTCGTCAAGGCCTCCGCCCGCGTCAACCAGGACGTCCTCCTCGACCTGCGCGGCCGCATCTTCCGGCATGCGCAGGCGCTGAGCATCGACTTCCACGAGCGGTACACGTCGGGACGGCTCATCTCCCGCTCCACCACGGACGTCGAGTCGCTGCGCGAGCTGCTGGCCGAGGGCCTCCAGGAACTGGTCACGGTCATCCTCTCCTTCCTCTACATCTCGGCGATGCTGCTCTGGCTGGACCTGGGCCTCGGCGCGGTCGCGGTGGCCAGCTTCGTACCGCTGTACCTGCTCGTGCGGCTGTACCAGCGGCGCGCGGTGCGGGTGTACAAGGAGCGGTCCACGGCGATCGCGGCGGTGATCGTGAAGTTCGTGGAGACGATGAACGGCATCCGCCCGGTGCGCGCGTTCCGCCGGGAGGCCGCCAACGATGCCGAGTTCGCCGTGCTGAACCGCCGCCACGAGCGGACCAACGGCGACGCGCTCCTCGAAATGGCGCGGTACGTGGTCGGCTCCCGGCTGGTCGCCAACACCTCGGTCGCGGTGATCGTGCTGTGGGGCGCCTACCGGGTGGCGTCCGGCTCGCTGGAGCTGGGCGTCCTGGCCGCGGCCGTCCTCTACCTGCGGCGGCTGTACGACCCGATCGACCGCCTCGGCATGTTCCTCAACTCCTACCAGTCGGCCGCGGCCTCCCTGGAGAAGATCGCGGGTCTGCTGGCCCAGACCCCGTCCGTCCCGGAGCCCTCGGTCCCGAAGGAACTGCCCCCGCCGGCGAGCGAACTCCCGGGCCGCGAGGTCGTCTTCGACGGGGTCCGCTTCGCCTACCGCACCGGCGGCGAGGTGCTGCCCGTCTTCGACCTCACCCTCCCGGCCGGGCAGACGGTCGCGGTCGTCGGCTCCACCGGCGCCGGCAAGTCGACCCTCGCCAAACTGCTCGCCCGCTTCTACGACCCCTCCGACGGCCGGGTCCTGCTGGACGGCGTGGACCTGCGCGAGCTGACCGTGCCGGAGCTGCGCCGCGGGGTGGTGATGGTCACCCAGGAGGCGTTCCTGTTCTCCGGCACGGTCGCCGAGAACATCGCCATCGGCCGCCCGGACGCCACCCGTGCGGAGATCGAGCAGGCGGCCAAGGCGATCGGCGCCCACGAGTTCATCGCCGCGCTGCCCGACGGGTACGACACGGACGTCCGCAAGCGCGGCGGGCGCATCTCGGCCGGGCAGCGCCAGCTGGTCGCGTTCGCCCGCGCGCTGCTCGCCGATCCGGCGGTGCTGATCCTCGACGAGGCGACCAGCTCCCTGGACATCCCCGGCGAACGGGCCGTGCAGCGCGCGATGTCGACCGTCCTCAGGGGCCGTACCGCGGTGGTGATCGCGCACCGGCTGTCCACCGTGGAGATCGCCGACCGGGTGCTGGTGATGGAGCACGGCCGCATCGTCGAGGACGGCCGCCCGGCCGAACTCATCGCGGGCACGGGCAGGTTCGCGGATCTGCACCGGGCGTGGCGGGACAGTCTGGCGTAACGGACGGATCGGGGGAGCGCAGAGTGATCGACGCGTACGAGGATCCGGGCACACCCGACACGCGCGGCGGGTGGTCCTACCTGTGGTGGCTGGTGGCCTGCCAGCCGGGCCGCTCGCTCGCCGGGGCGCTGCTGGGCAGTGCCTGGCTGACGCTGATGGCGGGGACGCCGTACCTGATGGCCCGCGCCGTGGACGACGGCCTGGTGCCGGGCCGCATGGGGGTGCTGGCCGGGTGGACGGCGGCGATCTTCGTGCTCGGGGCGGTCAACGCCTGGATCAGCATCATGCGCCACCGCACGATGACCCGGGTGCGGATGGACGCCTACTTCCGCACGGTCAAGGTGCTGGTCGGACAGACGGTACGGCTCGGCGCCGAGCTGTCGCGCCGGTCCGACGCCGGGGAGGTCGTGACGATCGGCGTCGGCGACGTGCACACCATCGCCCAGGCGCTGACCGTCGTCGGCCCCGGGGTGGGCGCGGTCGTCGTGTACGCGGTGGTGGCCGGTCTGCTGCTGGCGATCTCGCCCCTGCTGGCCGGCGTGGTGCTGCTCGGGGTGCCGGTGGTGGCGCTCGTCGCGGGCCCGCTGGCCCGGCGGCTGCAGGGCAGGGAGACCGAGTACCGGGAACGCCAGAGCATCCTGACGGCCCGCATCGGCGACCTGGCGGGCGGCCTGCGCGTCCTCAACGGCCTCGGCGGCAAGGGCCTGTTCGCGGACGCCTTCCGCCGCGACTCCCAGCACCTGCGCGCCCAGGGCTACCGGGTGGGCGCGGTCGCCAGCTGGGTCCAGGCGCTGGGCATGGGCCTGCCGACGGTGTTCCTGGCGGTGGTGACCTGGATCGCCGCCCGGATGGCCGCCCGCGGTGACATCACGGTGGGCCAGCTGGTGTCGGTGTACGGCTATGTCGCGGTCCTGGTGGGCCCGGTCGCGTTCTTCCTCGACATGGGCTACCAGCTGAGCCGGGGCGTGGTGGCCGCCCGCCGGGTCGTACGCCTCCTGCGCCACGAGCCGCAGCCGGACGAGGGCACCCGGCGGCCCCCGGCCGACCCCGCCGTCCTGCACGACCCGGAGTCGGGCGTACGGGTCCGCCCCGGCCGCCTGACGGCCCTGGTGAGCGCGACGGAATCAACCGCGGTGATCGACCGCCTGGGCCGCTACACCCCCTCGAACGTGACCTGGGGAGGCGTACGTCTCGACGCCGTACCTCTGACCGAGGTCCGGTCCCGCATCCTGGTCGCCGACAACGATGCCGACGTGTTCGCGGGCCCCCTGATCGGTGTCATCGCGCCCCAAAGGGGCGTGGGGCCGTGTCCAATGTGCGGTTGCCACAACGCGCCCCAAAGGGGCGCGGGGAACTGCGCGACCAGCCACAACGGCGCCGCACCCGCCGACGCACCTCAAGCCGCACCCCCTGACGCGCACATCACCCACGCCCTCCACGCCGCCGCGGCGAACGACATCGTCCAAGGCCTCCCCGCCGGCCTCGACTCCGAACTCACCGCCCAGGCCCGCAATCTCTCCGGCGGCCAACGCCAACGCATCCGCCTGGCAAGGGCGTTGCTCACCGACCCCGAGGTCCTCCTCGCCGTGGAGCCCACCTCCGCCCTTGACGCCCACACCGAGGCCCTGGTGGCGGAGCGCCTCCGCGCCGCCCGCACCGGCCGCACCACCCTCCTCACCACCACCTCCCCGCTGCTGCTGGCCCACGCCGACGAGGTGGTCTTCCTGGTCGACGGCAAGGTCGTCGCGACCGGCACGCACGAGGGCCTCCTGGACTACGCACCCGGCTACCGGGCCCTGGTGGCCCGGGACACGGAGGACGAGGAGTTCGCAAGGTGACGACGAGTCAACTTCCGGTCGCCGGCAGCGCGGACGTGCGCCGGGCCACCCTCCGCCTGGTGCGGGCGGACCGCGGACCGTTCGCCGCCGCGCTGCTGCTGAACGCGGCGGCGGCCGGCACCGGGCTCGTGGGGCCCTGGCTGGTGGGCCGGATCGTGGACGAGGTGCGGGCCGGCCGCGGGGTCGGCGCCGTGGACCACCTCGCCCGGTGGATCCTGCTCTGCTCCCTCGCCCAGCTGCTGTTCGCCCGCTCCGCCCGCTACCTCGGCCACCGCTTCGGCGAGCGCACGCTGGCCCGGGTCCGCGAGGAGTTCGTGGACCGGGCACTGGCGCTGCCCGCGTCGGTGGTGGAGCGGGCCGGCACCGGCGACCTGACCGCGCGCGGCACGGGCGACGTGAGCACCGTCGGCACCACGCTGCGGGACGCCGGTCCCGAACTGCTGGTCTGCACGGTGCAGGCACTGTTCGTGATGGGCGCGGTGTTCGTCCTCGACCCGCTGCTCGCCGCGTTCGGGGTGCTCGGGCTGACCCCCATCTGGTTCGCGCTGCGCTGGTACCTGCGCCGGGCCCGGGACGGCTATCTCGCCGAGGGCGCGGCCACCTCCGGGGTCGCGGAGATCGTCACGGCGACGGTGGCGGGCGCCCGCACGGTGGAGGCGTTCCGGCTCCGGGAGCAGCGGATCACGGCGAGCCGGGACGCGCTGGAGACCAACCGGAAGGCCCGGTTCTACACCCTGCGGCTGCGGACCGTGTTCTTCCCGGCCGTCGAGGTGTCGTACTCGGTGCCGGTGGCCGGAGTGCTGCTGGTGGGCGGGCTGCTGCACACGGGCGTCGGGGTGGTGGTGTCGGCGGCGCTGTATCTGCGGCAGTTCACCGAGCCGCTGGACCAGATCCTGATCCGGGTGGAGCAACTCCAGTCCAGCAGTGCCTCGTTCGCCCGGGTGGAGGGGCTGGCGCAGGCCCCGCGGGCGGCGGCGGACGGCGCCGTCCCGGCGCCGGCGCCGGCGGACGACCGGATCGACGTGCGCGGGGTGCGGTACGCCTACGAGCGCGGCGGCGAGGTGCTGCGCGGGGTGGACCTCACGGTGCGGCCCGGGGAGCGGCTCGCGGTGGTGGGTCCTTCCGGTGCCGGGAAGACGACGCTGAGCCGGCTGCTGGCGGGCGTCGACGCGCCCGGGTCGGGCACGGTGACCGTGGGCGGGGTGCCGGTCGCGGGGCTGGAACCGGAGCGGCTGCGGCGCCAGGTCGTCCTGGTCACCCAGGAGCACCACGTCTTCCTCGGCACGGTCCGGGACAACCTGCTGATCGCCGAACCGGCCGCGGCCGACGCGGACCTGTGGGCGGCGCTCGCCGCCGTCGGCGCCGACGACTGGGTGCGCGGCCTGCCCGACGGTCTCGACACCCCGCTCGGCGCGGGCGGTGCGGGCGGTACGGCCACCGACGGCTCCCGGGCCCAGCAACTCGCGCTGGCCCGGGTGGTGCTGGCCGACCCGCACACGCTGATCCTGGACGAGGCGACCGCGCTGCTGGACCCGGCGACCGCCCGGCACACCGAGCGCGCGCTGGCGGCCGTACTCGAAGGGCGTACGGTCATCGCCATCGCCCACCGGCTGCACACCGCCCACGACGCCGACCGGGTGGCCGTGATGGAGGACGGCCTCCTCACCGAACTCGGCACGCACGAGGAGCTGGTGGCGGCGGGCGGGGCGTACGCGGCGCTGTGGGCGACCTGGCACGGCGACAAGGCACCCTGAGCCGCCGCGGCCACCGTCACCCTTGCCACCCTCTCAATATTCCGCATACCGAACATGAACATCCGGACAACGGACGATTTCCGGCCAAGTTTCTGACGCGGTCCTGACAGGTGGCGTTTTCTGCTGCCACTCTTCCCACGGCCGACTCACAGCAACCCCACAGCTTCACCCCACCGTCGCTGTCGGTCCGGCACTGCACACGCAACATGGTTCCGCGTTCCGCCCAGTTCTGCCCGGCCGGCCCACCCGCCGCCCGGATCTCCCCTGGCCGTGCGACCCGCGGCCACGCAGAAGGAGTCAGTGTTGAGCAGCAGTTCCTCTCGCAGACGCACCCCCCACAGCACGTACCGCCGCACCGCGGCCGTCGCCCTCGCCGGGGTCGGCGCCCTGATCGCCGCCGCCGTCCAGTCCGGCGCCGCCAGCGCCGCGCCGGCCGCCCCGCAGCTCGGCCGCGCCAACCCGGCCCACGCGGCCGTCAAGCTCTCCCCCTCGCAGCGCGCCGAACTGCTCCGCGACGCGAGCGGCGAACGGGCCGCCACCGCCAAGGCGATAGGCCTCGGCACCCAGGAGAAGCTGGTCGTCAAGGACGTCGTCAAGGACGCCGACGGCACCCTGCACACCCGCTACGAGCGCACCTACGCGGGCCTGCCGGTGCTCGGCGGCGACCTGATCGTCGACACCGCGAAGTCGGGCGCCACCGAGCGCGTCGTCAAGGCGAACAACGCCACCCTCAAGGTCGCCGACCTCACCCCGGCCAAGACCGCGGCGAGCGCCGAGAAGACCGCCCTCGCCGCCGCGAAGACGCTGGGCTCCACCAGGTCCGCCGCCGACGGCGCCCGCAAGGTGATCTGGGCCGGCTCCGGCACCCCCGTCCTCGCCTACGAGACCATCGTCGGCGGCTTCCAGGACGACGGCACCCCCAACCAGCTGCACGTCATCACCGACGCGGCCACCGGCAAGAAGCTCTTCGAGTACCAGGGCATCGAGAACGTCACCGGCACCGGCAACACCCAGTACAGCGGGACGGTGTCGCTGTCGACGACCCAGTCGGGCTCGACGTACAACCTGACCGACGGCGACCGCGGCGGCCACAAGACGTACAACCTGAACCACGGCACCTCGGGCACCGGCACGCTGTTCTCGCAGTCGAGCAACACCTGGGGCAACGGCACCACGTCGAACGCCGCCACCGCGGGCGCCGACGCGCACTACGGGGCCGCCGAGACCTGGGACTTCTACAAGAACACGTTCGGCCGCAGCGGCATCAAGAACAACGGCGTCGGCGCCTACTCCCGCGTCCACTACGGCAACTCGTACGTGAACGCGTTCTGGGACGACGGCTGCTTCTGCATGACCTACGGCGACGGCTCCGGCAACGCGGACCCGCTGACCGCCCTCGACGTGGCCGGCCACGAGATGAGCCACGGCGTCACGTCGAACACGGCGGGCCTCAACTACACCGGTGAGTCCGGCGGCCTGAACGAGGCGACCTCCGACATCATGGGCACCGGCGTGGAGTTCTACGCGGCGAACTCCTCCGACGTCGGCGACTACCTCATCGGCGAGAAGATCGACATCAACGGCGACGGCACCCCGCTGCGCTACATGGACAAGCCCAGCAAGGACGGCGGCAGCGCCGACTACTGGTCCTCCTCGGTCGGCGGCCTCGACGTGCACTACTCGTCCGGCGTCGCCAACCACTTCTTCTACCTGCTGAGCGAGGGCAGCGGCGCCAAGGTCATCAACGGCGTCAGCTACAACTCGCCCACGAAGGACGGCCTCCCGGTCACCGGCATCGGCCGGGACAAGGCGCTGCAGATCTGGTACCGGGCGCTCACCACCAAGTTCACCTCGACCACCAACTACGCGGCCGCCCGCACCGGCACCCTGGCGGCGGCGGGTGAGCTGTACGGCACCACCAGCACCGAGTACAAGGCGGTGCAGGACGCCTGGGCGGCCGTCGCGGTCGGCTCGCGGTCCGGCGGTGGCGGCGGTACGGGCACGTCGTACGAGAGCACCACACCGGTGTCGATTCCGGACAACGGCCCGGCGGTCACCTCGTCGATCACGGTCTCCGGCCGGACCGGCAACGCGCCGAGCAACTTGCAGGTAACGCCGAATATCAGCCACACGTGGCGCGGCGACCTGGTGGTGGACCTCGTCGGTCCGTCCGGGACGTCGTACCGGCTGAAGAACTTCAGCTCCTCCGACTCGGCGGACAACGTGACGGACACCTACACGGTCAACGCCTCGTCGGAATCGGCCAATGGCACCTGGAAGCTCAAGGTCCAGGACCAGGCCGCACAGGACGTCGGCACGATCAACGGGTGGAAGCTGACCTTCCCCTAACCGCAGGTAACAGCCGCGCGCACCGGGCGCCGTCCACGGGGAGCCTCCCCGCGGGCGGCGCCCGTTTTACATGCCCGCAACGTTCACCGAACACCTGCCTTTCGGCCAACATCACTTCAGGGGACTGACATGTACGCGACCTTGATGTCACTCTTCCATCACCCGTCGCACAGCACAGCAACTTCACAACCCCACAGCCGGGCCGGTAACCCCACTCCGCCCCGGACTCCCCACATCCTGAAGGAGCTTGAGTGAGCCCCCTCTACGCGCGTCACAAGCGCACCACGCTCGCCATCGCCACCGCTGTCGCCGCCGGCGCCCTCCTCACCACAGGTATGACCGCGAACGCCTCGGCCGTCGACAAGAAGCCGCTGGCCGCCGCCCCCACCCTGCTCTCCAACTCCGCCCGCACCGCCCTGATCCAGAAGGCGGACGCGAACGTCGCCGAGACGGCCAGGCAGATAGGCCTCGGCGCCAAGGAGAAGCTGGTCGTCAAGGACGTCGTGAAGGACGTCGACGGCACGGTCCACACGCGCTACGAGCGCACCTACGCGGGCCTGCCCGTCCTCGGCGGCGACCTCGTCGTGCACACCTCCAAGGCCGGCAAGACCGAGGGCGTCACCAAGGCGACGAAGACCGCCATCAAGGTGGCCTCCCTGAAGCCGCAGATCAGCACCGCCAAGGCGGAGAAGTCGGCGCTGAGCGTCGCCAGGACCCTCGGCTCCACCAAGTCGGCCGCCGACGGCGCCCGCAAGGTGATCTGGGCCGGCTCCGGCACCCCCGTCCTCGCCTACGAGACGATCGTCGGCGGCTTCCAGGACGACGGCACCCCCAACCAGCTGCACGTCATCACCGACGCGGCCACCGGCAAGAAGCTCTTCGAGTACCAGGGCATCGAGAACGCCACGGGCACCGGCAAGACCCTGTACTCGGGCACCGTCAGCCTCGACACCACTCTGTCGGGCTCGACGTACAGCCTGACCGACGCCACGCGCGGCAGCCACAAGACGTACAACCTCAAGCACGGCACGTCCGGCACCGGCACGCTGTTCACCGACGCGGACAACGTCTGGGGCACCGGCGCGGCCTCCAGCTCCACCACCGACCAGACCGCCGCCGCGGACGCCGCCTACGGCGCCCAGGAGACCTGGGACTTCTACAAGAACACGTTCGGCCGCAGCGGCATCAAGAACAACGGCGTCGGCGCCTACTCCCGCGTCCACTACGGCAGCTCCTACGTGAACGCGTTCTGGGACGACAGCTGCTTCTGCATGACCTACGGCGACGGCTCCGGCAACACCCACCCGCTGACCTCGCTGGACGTGGCCGGCCACGAGATGAGCCACGGCGTCACCGCCAACACCGCCGGCCTCAACTACAGCGGCGAGTCCGGCGGCCTCAACGAGGCGACCTCCGACATCATGGGCACCGGCGTGGAGTTCTACGCGGCGAACTCCTCCGACGTCGGCGACTACCTCATCGGCGAGAAGATCGACATCAACGGCGATGGCACCCCGCTGCGCTACATGGACCAGCCCAGCAAGGACGGCGGCTCCGCCAACTACTGGTCCTCCTCGGTCGGCAACCTCGACGTGCACTACTCGTCCGGCGTCGCCAACCACTTCTTCTACCTGCTGTCCGAGGGCAGCGGCGCGAAGACGATCAACGGAGTCTCCTACAACTCCCCCACCTACAACGGCTCGACGGTCACCGGCATCGGCCGGGCCAAGGCGCTCCAGATCTGGTACAAGGCGCTGACGACGTACTTCACGTCGACCACCAACTACAAGTCGGCCCGCACCGGCACGCTGTCCGCGGCGGCCGCGCTGTACGGCTCCGGCTCCACCGAGTACAACGCGGTGGCGTCGGCCTGGACGGCGGTCAACGTCAGCTGACCCCACCCCCAGCGGTACAGGCGGACCCCCGGGACGAAGGCGCCCCGGGGGTCCGCCCTACCCTCTCTCCCATGTCCTTCACGTACGAGGCGGTCGGCGCCACCCGCGAGAACCTCGCCGCCTGCCCACCGGGCTTCCACCCCCTGCACGTGCGCACGCGCATAGGGGAGGGCCGGGAAGTCTTCCACCGGGCCGCCGAGGCGGTCCTCACCTGGGAACTCCACCGCGCCCTCGGCGTGGGCATCGACACCGTCGCCGACCGCGCGGCCCCCGGCGTCGACGTCACCGTCACCCTGGCCGGCCTCATCAAGGCTCCCTGCCGCATAGTCTGGACCGCCGAGGAGTCCCGCCGCGCCGGCTGGGCCTACGGCACCCTCGCCGGCCACCCCGAGAGCGGCGAGGAGGCCTTCGTCGTCGACCGCACCGGCGACGGCACGGTCTGGCTCACGGTCGCCGCCTTCAGCAGACCCGCCAAGTGGTACACCCGCGCAGGCGGCGCCGCGACCCGGGGCTTGCAACAGGCGTACGCACGGAGATGCGGGGCCGTACTGCGGAGGCTGTGCGCGGATGCGGAGCCGGAGTTCTGACGGAACTCCGACGGGCAGGCCGCTGCCGGACGGGCCCGAGGGCGAGCGGAGACCACCCGCCCTCGGGCCCCTGAGGACTCAGCGCAGCAGCACCCCGGCCCCCGTCACCGCGCCCTCCGCGGGGGCCACCACCAGGCCCAGCTCCGCGCCGGACGCCAGCAGGCGGTGGGTGGGGAGGATGCGGACCGTGTAGCCGTAGGGGCCCGTGCGGTCCAGGGAGAGCGGGCCCTCGTAGGTCCAGTGGCCCTCCAGGTCGGGGCCGGAGACCGGCTTGAGGGGCACCGTGGTCGCGTCCGTGATGCGGTCCTCCGGGTCGACGCGGCCGGAGACGGCCTGGACCTCCACGTCGTCGGGGGCGAGGTCGCCGAGGCGGACGCGGACCCGGACGGCGAGGGTGGTGCCGAGTTCGGCGGTGGCCGTGGCGGTGGCCGTCTCGACGTGGTCCACCGAGACGCCGTGCCAGGCCGCCCGCACCCTGCCCTTCCAGCCGGCGAGCTCACGGGCCGCGTCTGGGGTCATGGACCGGTGGGCGTGGGCCGCCGGGGTGTAGAGGCGCTCCACGTACTCGCGGACCATGCGGCCCGCCAGCACCTTGGGACCGAGGAGGGTGAGGGTCTGGCGGACCATCTCGATCCACCGGTCCGGCAGACCGCTGCGGCCGCGCTCGTAGAAGCGCGGGGTCACCCGCTGCTCCAGCAGGTCGTACAGCGCGGCGGCCTCGATGTCGTCCCGGCGGTCGGGATCGGTGCCGGCGCCGTCCGCCGTCGGGATCGCCCAGCCGAAGTCCGGCTGGAACCACTCGTCCCACCAGCCGTCCAGGACCGAGAGGTTGAGGCCGCCGTTGAGCGCCGCCTTCATCCCGCTCGTCCCGCACGCCTCCAGGGGGCGCAGCGGGTTGTTCAGCCAGATGTCACAGCCGGGCAGGAGCTTCTGCGCCATCGCCATGCCGTAGTCGGGCAGGAAGACGACGCGGTGGCGGACGCGCGGGTCGTCGGTGAAGCGGACCAGTTCCTGCACCAGCCGCTTGCCGCCGTCGTCGGCCGGGTGCGCCTTTCCCGCCACCACGATCTGGATCGGCCGCTCGGGGTGGGTCAGGAGGTCCATCAGCCGGTCGCGGTCGCGCAGCATGAGCGTGAGACGTTTGTACGACGGGACGCGCCGGGCGAACCCGATGGTCAGGACGTCCGGGTCGAGGGCGCCGTCGATCCACCCCAGCTCGGCGGTACCGGCGCCGCGCTGCCGCCAGGACGCCCGCAGCCGCTCCCGCACCTCCAGCACCAGCTGCTCGCGCAGGCTGCGGCGCAGCTCCCAGATCTCCTGGTCGGCGATCTCGGCGACGGCGTCCCAGCGTTCCGGTCCGCCGACCGTCAGCGCCTCCTCGGTACGGCGGTCACCGAGCTGCCGGGCGCCCAGCCGGACCACCTCGGGCGCCACCCAGGTCGGGGCGTGCACCCCGTTCGTCACCGAGGTGATCGGCACCTCGTCGGGGTCGAAGCCCGGCCACAGCCCGGAGAACATCTCCCGGCTGACGTTGCCGTGCAGCAGCGAGACCCCGTTGGCGCGCTGGGCGAGCCGCAGCCCCATCACGGCCATGTTGAACAGGTTGGGCTCGCCGCCGGGGTAGGTCTCCATGCCGAGCCGCAGGATGTGCTCGACCCCGATCCCGGGGAGTTCGGCGTCGGCACCGAAGTGGTGGGCGACCAGCTCGCGGTCGAAGCGGTCGATGCCGGCCGGGACGGGCGTGTGGGTGGTGAAGACGGTACCGGCCCGGACCGCTTCCAGCGCCGCGTCGAAGTCCAGCCCGGCGGCGACCAGTTCGGCGATCCGCTCCAGGCCGAGGAACCCGGCGTGCCCCTCGTTGGTGTGGAACACCTCGGGCTCGGGGTGGCCGGTCAGCCGGCAGTACGTCCGTACGGCCCGGACACCCCCTATCCCGAGGAGCATCTCCTGGAGCAGCCGGTGCTCGCTGCCGCCGCCGTAGAGCCGGTCGGTGACCCCGCGTTCGCCGGTGTCGTTCTCCTCGACGTCCGAGTCCAGCATGAGCAGCGGCACCCTGCCGACCTGGGCCAGCCAGATGCGGGCGCGCAGCAGTCTGCCGCCGGGCAGCGCGAGGGAGACGTGCGCCGGGGTGCCGTCGGCCTCCTTGAGGAGGGCCACGGGGAGTTCGTTGGGGTCGAGGACGGGATAGTGCTCCTGCTGCCAGCCGTCCCGGGACAGGGTCTGCCGGAAGTAGCCGTGCCGGTAGAGCAGGCCGACGCCGATCAGCGGCACGCCGAGGTCGCTGGCCGACTTGAGGTGGTCGCCGGCCAGGATGCCGAGGCCGCCGGAGTACTGCGGCAGGGCGGCCGTGATGCCGAACTCGGGTGAGAAGTAGGCGACGGCGGCCGGGAGTTCGGCCGTCTGCGGGCGGGTCTGGTACCAGCGGTCGCCGGTCACGTAGTCACCCAGGTCGTCGGCGGCCGCGGTCAGCCGGCGCAGGAAGCGGCGGTCCCCGGCCAGCTCGGCGAGGCGCGCCGGCGGCACACTGCCGAGCAGCCGCACCGGGTCGCCCTCGGAGGCGGCCCAGCGCTCGGGGTCGACGGCCTGGAAGAGGTCACGGGTCTCGGCGTGCCAGGACCAGCGCAGGTTACGGGCCAGGTCGCTGAGGGGGCGGAGGGGCTCGGGGAGAACGGGACGGACGGTGAACCGGCGGATCGCCTTCACATTCCACTCCACGCGTTCGCGGTGGGAGCCGTACGGCGGTGTGCGGCTCGGCGTCTGTCAGACAGTACCGGTGTCGGGGTACCGCTGGGGGCTGCCGCCCCCAGACCTCCGCTTCGGCCCGAACGGCCTCGTCCTCGGACGCCGGACGGGCCGGAGGCGGTGCGGACCGGTCTGCGTCGCCAGGCGCCAGGCGCCAGGCGCCAGGCGCCAGGCGCCGGACGGTCTCCGGCCCCGGGTGCCTTCTTGTCGGCTTTCGCCCCGTACGAGACGCTGCCTCCCTGAGCCGAGGAGGGGGACTCACAGCCATGGCACGGACGTACAGCCGACGGCTGCGTCTGGTGGGGGGCTTGACCGCGGCCGTGACGGCCGCGGTGCTGTCGACGGCCACCCTGCCCGCGCACGCCGTACCGGAGGGAACCGTCGTCGGCGCCGGCCGGGCCGGTTCGGTCGGCGGGAGTTATCTGGTGACGCTCAAGGAGGGGATCAAGGGGGCGTCGGCGGCCGGGAGGGCCGTCGCCGCCCGGTATGGGGCGAAAACAAGCCATACTTACGGCACCGTGCTGAACGGCTACGCCGTCGAAGCAAGCGCTGCACAGGCCAGGCGGCTCGCCGCGGACTCGCGGGTCGCCTCCGTCGTCCAGGACAGCCGGGTCCAGCCGGCGCGCACCCGGGAGAACATCCAGAGGAACCCGCCGTCCTGGGGCCTGGACCGCGTCGACCAGGCGGGGCTGCCGCTGAACAGGTCGTACACCTCGCCGGGGTCGGCGGGTGCGGGTGTCACCGTGTACGTGATCGACACCGGGGTCCGCATCACGAACACCGACTTCGGCGGACGCGCGAGCTACGGCTGGGACTTCGTGGGGAACGACGGGTCCGCCGGTGACGGCAACGGGCACGGCACCCATGTCGCCGGCATCATCGCCGGTACCAGGTACGGCGTCGCCAAGAAGGCCCGGGTGGTCTCCGTGCGGGTCCTGGACGACACCGGGGCGGGCACCACCGCCCAGGTCATCGCCGGTGTCGACTGGGTCACCGCGCACGCCCGCAGACCGGCGGTCGCCAACCTCAGCCTGGGCGGCTACCACAGCTCCCCACTGGACACCGCCGTACGGAACTCGATCAGGGCGGGCGTGACCTACACGGTCGCCGCCGGCAACGGCGGCGTCCCGGCCGCCCGTTACTCGCCGGCCGGCGTGCCGCAGGCCCTCACCGTCGGCGCCACCGACCGCACCGACGCCCGCGCGGGCTTCTCCGACTACGGTTCCGCCGTCGACCTGTTCGCCCCGGGCGTGGCGATCACCTCGGACGCGAACGCGAGCGACACGGCCAGGGCCACCTACTCGGGGACGTCGATGGCGGCACCGCACGTCGCGGGCGCCGCCGCCCTCTACCTCGCCGGGCACCGCGGGGCGACCCCGGCCCAGGTCGCCGACGCCCTGATTGCCGGGGCGGCGAGCGGGAAGGTGTCGGATGCGGGGCGCGGGTCGCCCAACAGGCTGCTGCGGGTGCCGGAGCCGTAAAGCGGTTTCTGGTATGCGATCACGCCACCGGCCCCGTTCGCCGTGAACGGGGCCGGTCTTGTGCGTAGACGTACGGCTGAGTAGTTAACAAAGTGCCGGATTGCCTACCCGAATAGGGTGGGAAGGCTCCTCCGGTACACCCCACAGACACAGCACTGACACCAGGCAGCGGTACAACACCAGGTACACCCCGCAGGACCCACCTCCCCACCACCCATCCGCCCACACCCACGTTGCCGCGGACAGGAGCGGTCATGCCCGCCACGCACCAACCGTCAGCACCTCCGACCCGGCGCCCGTCACCCGGCGCGCCGCCCCCCGCGGACGAGGCCACCGCCGTCGGCCGCATACCCGTCCTCGACGTCCGCCCGCTGATCCAGCAGGGGCGCCGGCCCGCCAAGGCGGTCACCGGGGAGTCGTTCGAGGTCACCGCCACCGTCTTCCGCGAGGGCCATGACGCCGTCGCCGCCAACGTCGTACTGAAGGACCCGAAGGGCCGCCCGGGGCCCTGGACCCCGATGCGGGAGCTGGCCCCCGGCACCGACCGCTGGGGCGCCACCGTCACCGTCGACGGGAAACCGGGCCGCTGGACGTACCAGGTCGAGGCATGGGGAGATCCGGTCACCACCTGGCGCCACCACGCGAAGATCAAGATACCCGCGGGCATCGACACCGAGCTGGTCCTGGAGGAGGGCGCCCGGCTCCACGAACGGGCCGCCGCCGGGGTCCCGAAGGCAAAAAAACGGGAAATCCTGCTCGCCGCGGCCGCCGCCCTCCGCGACGAGGAACGGCCCGCCCCCTGGCGGCTGGCCGCCGCTCTCACCCCCGAGGTGGAGAAGGTCCTGGCGCGGTATCCGTTGCGGGAGCTGGTGACCGTCTCGGAGCCGCTGCCGTTGCTGGTGGAGCGTGAACGGGCGCTGTACGGCTCCTGGTACGAGTTCTTCCCGCGTTCGGAGGGGACGGCGGAGCGGCCGCACGGCACGTTCCGGACGGCGGCGCGGCGGCTGCCGAAGATCGCGGAGATGGGCTTCGACGTCGTCTACCTGCCGCCGGTCCACCCCATCGGGACGACCTTCCGCAAGGGCCGCAACAACACCCTCACCCCGACCCCGGAGGATGTGGGGGTGCCGTGGGCGATCGGGTCGCCGGAGGGCGGTCACGACGCCGTCCACCCGGACCTGGGCACGATCGAGGACTTCCGGTGGTTCGTGGCGGAGGC
>NZ_JBIVXP010000009.1:438667-441661 GCF_044769305.1 Streptomyces sp. NPDC090499 | reverse complement strand
GCACCTGGCACATCGCACCAGCCAGTGCATGAGCGGAGGGCTGTCCGGCCTGACGGCCGGACAGCCCTCACCAAGATCTTCATCAGCCTTCTAGGGGCCCTCGCCCACCGGGCCCGCGCACCGCTCCGGCCAGCCTCCGCCGCCGTTCTGGGCGCCCCGGCCGCGGAGCAGCTCGTCCAGGCCCGCGAGCGCGGCACGGTCGGCCCCGCCGAGTTCGGCGTCCCCGTCCTGGCCCGGTGCGGACGCCGGCGCCCCGCCCGAGGCGGGCAGTTCACGCAGCAGGACCACCGGGGACGGGCCGCCGCGCCGTACGTCGAGGACCATGAAGGGCGTGCCGGGGGCGAACACCACTTCCGGAACCACCAGCTCCGAGACCACGGCTTGCGGGCCCTCCTCCGGCTGGTCCGGGTCGGCGAACAGCGACCGGGCGAGGCGGCCGGTGACCGACCAGACGGCATAGCGCGGGCCGCGCGGCCAGGCCGCTCCCCCGGTCGCGCGCACGCCGGTGAGCGGGGCGCGGTCCCAGAGGACGGTGCCGGGGCGGAGCGGATCGGTCTCCGGGTCCTCCGCCTGCGGCAGCGCGGAACCCGCGCCGCGCAGGACCGCGCCGCGGTGGGTCGGCAGTCGCCGCAGGCCGGACACCAGGCAGGAGGCGAACGGCAGGAGCCGGTCGTCGCGCCCGTGGCAGGCCGCGGCGACCGCGTGGTGGTCGAGCAGCCCGCCCGCGTCGTCGAGATGGAGGAGAACCGCCGTGAGGTCCGCCTCGGCTGCTGCCCGTTCCCCGTCGGTCAGGGCCGGCAGCCGGGTGAGCGCGCGGGCGACGGCGGGCGCGTGCCGCTCCCACGCCGGGCCCGCGAGCAGCCGCAGCGCCGTGTGCTCCGCGGGACTGCTGCGGTGACCGGCCCGGAAGGGGGACCGGCCGGGCACCGGCCCCGCCGGCCGTGTGGCGTCCGGCCGGGACGGTCGCGGCCGGGGCGTGCGCCGGTCGGACGTGTCCAGGGCGCCCGGCGCACCCGGCGCCTCCGACACGGCTGACGCGTCCGACGACAAGGTGGTGACCGGCGTGGGGCGCCTGCTCAGGTGCTCCCACGCCTCGTCGAGGTCGGGGCCGGCGGGCGGGTCCGGGGCCAGCGGTGCCCGGGGGGCGGCGGTCTCCGCCCGCCCCCCGATGAGGTGCTCCCACGCGTCGGCGAGATCGGGTACGGCCAGTGGATCCGCCGCGGTGCGGGGCACGGCCGGTGCGGCTGCGGCAACCGGGTTCCGCGGGTACGGGACGAGGTGCGCCCCTCCGGTCGGGGCCTGGACGCGCAGGCCGTGGCGGGTCTCCAGCTCGCGCAGGGCGTCGGCGTCCTCCGGTGCGGAACCGTGCACCTGGAGCGTGGCGTTCGCACGCGTCTGCGGCGGCAGCGAACCGAGCAGCCGGTCCAGGGCGGGCCACAGCGAGGGGTCCGGCCGCTCCCCCGGGACCCCGGCCTCCACGACCGGTCCCGCCGGGCCGACCGCGAGCCCCGCAGCCGGGTGGGCGGCAGCGTGCTCGCCGACCCACAGGCCGGCCCGGGTCACCGTCACCTGCCAGCGGTCGGTGAGCCGGACCGCTCCGTCGGGCGGGTCGTCCGGTCCGTGCAGCGGTGCCGCGCAGCCCAGCAGCCGGGGCTCCCGTCCGGGCCGGCACTCGGCGGCGTTGACGAACGGTACCCAGCCGGGCGCGCCGTCCGTCCCGATCACGACGGAACGGACCGCGCGTGCGCCGCCGGACGGGCCGTCGGTCAACAGCGGCAGTCCGGTCGCGGCCGTCACGGGGGCGCCGAGCCGGTCGGCCAGTCGCTGGGCCAGCGGCAGCAGGTCCAGGGGACCGCCGGGTGCCAGCCGCACCGCGTCGCGCACCGGCTCGGGCAGCGCGGACAGCACGGCGGCGACGTCGTCGGCCGACGCCTCGTCCCCCGGCGGACCGCCGACGACCACGGTGAGCCGCCGGGGATCGAGCGGAACGCTGTGGTGGAGATCGCCCGGTACGGTGGCGGGCGCCTGCGCGGGCCGCAGCAGCAGGCCGGCCGGGATCCGCTCGACCACCTGGCCGCCGGCCGTGCGCTCGGGAACGGCGTCGAGCGCGGCCTCCCACGCGGGCCTCGGGCACCGCGCGCCGAGCAGCACCGGGGCGAGACCGGGGGCGAACCCCAGCCATCCGCCGGGGGCGTACAGCGAGGCGCCCGGCACCGTGTGCACTCCGGCGGTGGGGGCCTCCACGGTGACGGCCCAGCTGTCGGCGACCCGCCGGGCCAGCGCCGGACGGCCGGGCCGCTCCTCACCCGCGCCCGCCATCGCCAGGCGTACGGCCGTGTGACCGGCCCCGCGAAGCGCGTCGAGCGCTCCGCCCAGCCGGGGCCAGAAGTCCGCCCGAGCCATGGTCTGGGGATCGGAGACCAGCGTGACCGTCCGGTCGCCCGCCCAGCGCAGCACACGGGCGAGGTCGTCGACCTCGTCCACAGGCCCGGAGGTGCCGGAACGGAGCACCAGCAGGCAATCGTGCTCCTCGACGCGTACCGCCCCGTCGTCCACGCCGGTCTCCCTGGGGGTTGCCTGTGCCATCCCCGCTCACTTTCGGGTCGATGGGAGGGTGCGGCGGACGCGAGGACGACGCCGCCGGTGCGGGCGTCCGCCCCGAGGTCGCCCTTCCGTCCCGTGTCCGTGCCGCATCAGGAACGCCCCGCCACGGCCGAGCAGGAGGTGGCGGCCACGGGTTCGTCGGCGTTCCCGAAGGCCGACGGCTGCGGCGGGAGAACACCGGTGGTCCTCGGCTGCCCGGACGGCACCACCGGCACGAACTCCCGCTGCGCGGGCGACCGCCGCACGCGCGGCGCGGCGGGGGCAACAGGGAGAGGGGCGGCAGGGGCGACAGCGGGAGCAGGGGCCGACGGCGTGCGCGACTCGATGCCGGCCCGGGATGTCCGCGCCGCGACTGCCGCCGGAACCGTCCGCGACTCACCGCCAGCCGCA
>NZ_JBIVXP010000009.1:425761-438571 GCF_044769305.1 Streptomyces sp. NPDC090499 | reverse complement strand
CGCAGCCGCAGCCGCCACCGGCCGATCGCCGTGCGCCGCCGGAGGAGTCCGGGGCTCGGCGGCAGCCGCGGGCAACCGATGCCCGTCGGCGACCGAAGCCGTCCGCGACTCACCGCCAGCCGCAGCCGCAGCCGCCACCGGCCGATCGCCGTGCGCCGCCGGAGGAGTCCGGGGCTCGGCGGCAGCCGCGGGCAACCGATGCCCGTCGGCGACCGGAGCCGTCCGCGACTCACCGGCGGCCGCAAGCGGCCGATTCCCGTCGGTGGCCGGAGGCGTCCGGGGCTCGGCGGCAGCCGCGGGTGTGCGGGGCTCGGTGGCGGTCCGGGGTGGCCGTGGGCCGGTGGGGGCCGGCGGTGTCAGGTGGCTGTCGGCCCGCGGTGGGGGTGTCATCGGGACCGGTACGGCTGACGGCAGGTGCGGCGCGGGCGGAGCGGCGTGGGCCGACTCCAGCTGGTCGCGGTAGCGTTCCGCGGCCCGCAGCAGACGACCGTTCGGGCCCGGCACCTTCTCCCGCAGCGCGATGACCGACGGCGCGATGCGCAGGGCCAGCGCGATGTCGGCGGTGTCCCGCCAGCAGGCGTCCGCGTTGGCTGCGGCCTGCTCGGCGTCGACGCTGTCCATGCCCGCGGTGACCAGCAGGCTGAACGCGACGCGCCGGTAGAGGTCGGCCGCGAGGGCGTTGTGCCCGGCCAGCCGCATCACGTGGGCCCTGATCTGGCGGATCTGCAGGGACGTGGGGTGCTCCGAGCCGTGGGCGGTGAACGCCTCGCGTTCGAGTGCCGTGGCGAGGGTCGTGGCGTCGTCGTACCGGCCGCCGTTCGCGGCCTGCACGATGCCGCCGATCCGTTCGCGGTAGCGGGTGAAGCCGTCCGGGGCCGGTGTTTCCGCGGCGGCCGCCGGCGGCTGTGCGGCGGCCGCCGGTTCGGGCAGGGCCTCCGGGTCGGCGCCGGCGGTCGGCGGCCACAGCATCCGGACTCCGTGCTGTACGGCGAGCCGGCGCAGCATGCGGCTCTCCTCGGCCGTGCGGCCGGGTGCGTGCAGGACGGCGAACTCGCGTGCTTCGGGGTCGAGGTAGTCGAGCACGTGCGAGAGGACGGCCCAGCAGGACTCGTCGAGGGGCTGGTCCGACGGGGCGATCTCGACAGCGAGCTGGTCGGCGAGCACGGGGCGCCCGGCGAGCGGCAGGGGCTGTCCGGCGGGTCCGAGGGCGAGTCCCGCCCGGGTCATGGTGAGCTGCCAACGCTCCGACAGCCGGACCACGCCGGCGTCCTGGAGCTGGGCGTCGGGCACCGGGGAACGCCAGCGCAGCAGCCGGGGAGCGGCGGCCTCCTCGCCGTCGCCGGAGGTGCCGGAGGTGTCAGAGGTGCCGGGGTGGCACAGCACCGCTTCGACGTAGGGCCGCCAGGTCGGCCGGCCGGTGCCGTCGACGAGGACCGGGCCGGCGGCGAGGTCCACGTCGTCCGGTGTCGCGCCGCGGACCGCGAGCGGCGGCCCGGTGAGCACCTCGACCTCGATGTCCAGCGCGCCGGCGACCTGCTGGACCGTGGGCAGCAGGTCGCCCTCGGCGCCCGGCGCCACGCGGATCCGGTCCCGCACCACCGGCGGCAGCGCGGCAAGCAGCGCCGCGAGGTCGTCGGCCGGGATCCGGGCGCCGCCGGGGCCGGGCACGCCGACGAGCACGGTGGGGTGGGCGGGGTCCACGGGCACCGCGTAGCACAGGTCGCCCGGGACGGGCTGCGGCGTTCCCGGCGGCTGGAGCAGCACACCGGCGGGGACGGGACGAACGGCGTGTCCGGCGGCGGTGTGTTCGGGCAGCGCCGCGAAGGCGGTCTGCCAGCCGGGGGCGGGATGGCGCGCGCCCAGCGGGGTCGGCTCCGTGCCGGGCTGGAAGAGCTGCCAGCCGCCGGCCGGCTCCGGCGCGTCGGGGACGAAGAGGGTTCCGCCGGGGACGAGCAGTGCACTGCCCTCGGGCGCGATCACGCCCAGCCCCCAGGCGTCCGCGATCCGCTGGGCCAGTGCGGGCCGGTCCGCGGTGCCGCGCCCCGCGCCGGAGACCACCAGGCGGACGGTCGTCGCGCCGTCGTCCCGGAGCGCGTCGAGGACGTCTCCCAGCCGGGTCCACAGCACGGGCGGCACCGGGCCGTCGACTCCGAGGACGACGGTGGCGACGGTCTGGCCCGCCGCGCCGCCCAGGGACCGGGCGAGTTCCGCCGCCTCCTCCGGTCCTGGGACGGCCTGTTCGGTGGCGCGCAGCAGGGTCAGCCCGTCGTACTCGTCGACGAGGACGGGCGTGTCGGGCTCTCCCGGCGCGCTGCCGGGCTGCTCGCCCCGGCCTGGTGCCAGGCGCGTGAAGAGGGTCCCCCAGCGGGACATGAACTGCTCCTTCCGTGACGGCGTGCCCTTCCCGGACGTACCGGACGTACGTCGGCGGACGGCCTCCGTCCCTCGGTTCACCGGCTCCGGCCTCACCTACAGCTACGGACGGCCGCCAAGATCGGTTCGCCGCGGTTGCCGGTGGCCTCGGTCACCCGAGCGGACGGGGCTGCCCCGCCGGGCCGGGCGGGAGGGGGACGGCCGGTGACAGGTGTTCGTGCACGGCGAGCCAACGGCCTTCGGCCGCGCGGCGGAAGACGACGGTCTCGCGCTCGTGGAGGGTGCCGGTGCCGGTGCGCGTGGAGACGTCCGTCTCCACGGCGTGGGTGAACACCGCGGTGTCGTCGAAGAGTTGGACCCGGCGGTCGGAGGAACGGCACTTGAGCACGTGAAAGTCGTCGTCGGCCGCCCAGCGGGCCCAGACCCGCCGGTAGTCGGCGACGGACTCGATGCGCCGGTCGGTGGTGTGGAAGACGAAGGTCGCGTCGGGGGCGAAGGCGGAGAAGTAGTCGTCCAGGCGCTCCTCGGCGAAGGCGGCCACGAGATCGTCGGCGGCCTGCAACACCTGCTCTTCCTGTCGTTCCTGCTCGTTGCTCATGCGGATTGCGCCTCTGCTCATGCGGGTTGCTTCGCTGCTCATGCGGGTTGTTTCCCTGCTCATGCGGGTCGGTTCTCTTCCGACGGTGAAGTGGTGGTGTCCCGGTCGCCGGTGCGAGGGCACTGCGGCGCTACACGGTGACGAGTAACAGCGCCCCGGCCCCCAGGAAGAGCCCGAGGGCCTGATGGACCGTCACGCGTTCGCCGTCGAGGACCAGCGCGAGGACCACGGTGGCCGCCGGGTAGAGCGAGACGATCGACCCGACCACGCTCAGCAGCCCCTGGTCGGCGGCGAAGAGGCAGAAGGCGAAGGCCGCCGTGTCGAGGACGCCGGACAGCACGACGGGCAGCCAGGGCACGGGGGTGCCGCCGGTCCGCGACCGTCCGCGCAGGACGCCGGGAGCCACGCACAGCATGGAGACCGCGCGGGCGCCGGCCAGCGGCCACAGGCCGGCCTCCGGTCCCGGATGCGAGATGAGGACGAGCTGGAGTCCGAGCGCCGCGCCCGTCGCCAGGGCCAGCAGCAGGGTGCGCAGCGCGACGGTGGCCTCCCGGACCCGCCCCACCAGGCTGACCAGAGCGATCGACAGCAGCGCGCAGCAGACGCCGCCCAGCGCGAACGGCCCGGGAGCCGACTGGAGGGCCAGCCCGACGGCCAGGGGTACGACGGCTGCCGTGACCGCCGTGACCGGGGCGACGAGCACGATCCCCTCGGCCGCGAGCGTGCGGTAGAGCAGTACGAGGCCCAGTACTCCGAAGGCTCCGGCCCCGCATCCCCAGGCGAGGGCGGTCAGGTCGGGACCGTGGTCGGCGGTCGCCGCCAGCCAGCCGGCGAGCACCGGGAGGGACAGCACCTGGGAGAGGAGGACGACCCGCCCGGCGGGCATGGTCCGCGACGCGCGGGCGCCGCAGTAGTCCGCGGCTCCCCACCCCATCGCCGCGACCGCGGCCAGCAGTGTGGTGATCATCAGGCGCCCGGCCGGCTCAGCAGGACGTCCCGTCTGGCGTCGGCCAGATGGCGTGCGGCCTCCCGGGGGGTGCACACCGCGTCCTCGGCGAGCCGCAGGGTCTCGGTCACCAGCGTGCGCAGGGCCGTCCGCACCTTGGCCAGCGAGGCCGCCGGGTCCGGGGCGACGTCGCCGTAGAGCACCCACCACCACCAGGCGTTGGTCCCGGAGTTGGCGACGACGTCCGGTACGACGAGGCAGCCGCGCCGCAGCAGCAGTTCCTCCGCGTCCGCCGTCACGGGGAGGTTCGCCGCCTCCACGACGTACCGGGCGGCGATCCGGTCCTGGTTGGCGCCGTGGATGCTGTACGAGGTCGCGGCCGGGACCAGCACGTCGGCTTCGAGGGCAAGGCAGGCGTCGCGTTCGAGGAGGACGTCGTCGGGGCGGAGCCGGCCGCGGTCGACGGTTCCGTGCGGCCGCCGGTGGCGCAGCATGTCCTCGACGGCGAGGCCGCGCGGGTTGGCGACGGTGCCGTGGACGTCGGAGACGCCGACCACCCGGACACCGGCCGCGTGCAGGTAGCGTGCGGTGGCGCCGCCCATGGCCCCGAAGCCCTGGACGACGGCGGTGGCGGACGACCGCGGGATCCCGTCCCGGTCCAGGACCGTGAGGGCGGCCTCCGCGACCCCGCAGCCACCGACGAGTTCGGCGAGACCGATACCGTCCACCTCCACGGCGAACGCGTCGGCAAACCGTTTCCGGGCGGCCGCGGGGTCGTCGAGGGTGCGTACGACCGGGGCGATGCAGCCGTCCACACCCAGCTCGCCCAGCACCTCCTCGATGAGTTCCGTGGTGGTGCCGAGGTCGTCGCCGGTCGCCCAGTTGTTCGCCACGTACGGCCGGATGAACGCGAGGAACCGGGTGAGCACCCCGCGTGCCTCGCTGCTGAGCGGGTCGCAGTCGATCCCGCCCTTCGCGCCGCCCATGGGCAGGTAGCGGCCCGCGGGGTCGTAGTGCAGCGCCTCCTTCACGCTCATCGCGGCCGCCAGTTCCCTGACCTCCTCGTAACGGCAGCCCTCGCGCATCCGCAGGCCACCGCTGGCGAGGCCCCGGACGAGCCGGTCGACGACGAGGAAGCCCTGGCGCCCCGTGACGGGGTCGGTCCAGGTCAGTGCTGCTTCGGGAGGCCGGGGTGCGGCGGCACCGGCACGGACCGCGGGCATGGCGAGAAGACCGCTGTTCACGGCGATGGGCTCCTAGCGAAAGCCGATGAGGACGAGCTGCGGAGCGCACCGGTGGTTGCCGGCGACGGCAGTGAGCGGTCGTCGCCGGCGGCGGACGACGACCGTCGAAGAGCGGCCACCCGCGCGCGCTCCGACGGTAGTTCGGGCGATGGATCACTGGGCAGTTCCCCGTTCCGGGGGCCTGCCGGGTCCCCTATCGGGGACCGCCGCCCGCTGTCCGGCGCCGACCGCGCGCCGGTACCGACCGGCTCGGGAACACTGTCAGCCGAGCGCCGCCATGAAGTCCGTGCAGGCCACGGCGCACGCCCGGCAGGCGGCCGCGCTCGACTCGGCGCCCGGACGGGCGTCGAAGGCCCGCGCGCAGTCGAGGCACACCGCGCGGCACCACTCCAGCTGGACGCGCAGACCGTCCGCGTCCCGGTCGCTCTCCTCGGTCAGTGCCCGGCAGGTGGCGTCGCACACCTCGGCGCACATGATCCCGGTGCGGCGCAACCGGTCCGCCCCGGCGTCGGCGGTCCCGCCGGGATCCAGTACCCCTGCGCGCAGTGCGCACATCCGGGCGCACTCCGTGCAGGCCTGCGCGCACGCGAACCGGTCCTCCAGGAACCGGTACAGGTCCTGCTGAGAAGACGTCCAAGTCATGCGGCCCGGGTAACCAGCCCGCGGCGCGGGCAAACGCCGCGTGCCGCCGGGCTCGGCTCAGTCGCGGTCCGCGCGGACGATCACGACCGGGCAGGTGGCGTGCTGGGACACCTGCTGGCTGACGGAGCCGAGCAGCGCGCGGGCGAACCCGCCCCGGCCCCGGCTGCCGACGACGAGAGCCTCGGCGCCCTCCGCGGCCCGCAGCAGGACGTCGGTGGTGTTGCCGTGCACCAGGTGGGAGCGGACCGAGCCCGCCGCGTCCGCGCCGAGCACGTCGGTCAGCTCCTGCCGCATCCGGTCCCGTGCCTCCTCCGCATCGACGTCCATGTCCACGGCGGGCCCCGACCACCCGTACAGTCCCGGCAGTTCCCACACGGCGACCGCCTCCACGACACCGCCGACGAGGCCGGCGTAGCGCAGCGCCCAGCGCAGCGCCGCGTACGAGGACGGCGATCCGTCGACGCCGACCACGACCCGCCGCTCGGTGACATCCCCGTCCATGCGTTCCACCTCTCCTGGGGCTCTCCTGGGGCTCTCCTCGGGCGTCCGGCAGCCCTTCCTCCACGCTGCGCGACGGGCGGCCGCACCGCCAGAGAAGTGCGGCCGGCGGCATGACACGGTCCGTTCGCCCCCCCCTCGCAGGTGCGGGGGCGGTGACTTCCGGCCCGGTGACCCCTGGTGGCGTGGACGTTCCCGTGGTGTGCTGGAGGTGACGGGAAGGACCCCCAGTGACGCGGGGAAGCGGCCGGCCACGGCCGCGCACCGCGCAATCAGGATCCGCGAGAAGTGGATGGCGTCCTTCCCGCCCTCTCGTGGTCGGCGGGATCCGAGGAGGCGACCATGCACGACAGCCCGCACACCGTCGGCGACGTGATGACCCGCGACCCGGTGGCCGTGGGCCGCGACGCCCCGTTCAAGGACGTCGTCACGCTGATGGACCGGTGGAAGGTGAGCACCCTGCCCGTGCTGGAGGGCGGGGGCCGGGTGGTCGGCGTCGTGTCCGAGGCCGACCTGGCCAGGGCCCGCGCGGTGACCGCCGGGGAACTGATGAACGCGCCCGCGGTGACCGTGCGCGCCGACGCCACCGTGGCGGAGGCGGCGCGGGTCATGGCCCGGCGCGGGGTCAAGCGGCTGCCCGTCGTCGACGGTACGGGCGTGCTCAGGGGCATCGTCAGCCGGTCAGACCTGCTGAAGGTGTTCCTGCGTGCGGACGAGGAACTGACCGAGGAGGTGCGCCGGGAGGTCGTCGACCGGCTGTTCCCGCTCTCCGCCGACCACATCCGGGTCGAGGTCTCCGAAGGCGTCGTCACCCTGACCGGCTGGATCGACAGCCCGGAACCGGCGCCGGTCGCCGAACGGCTGGCCCGCGCCGTGGAGGGCGTGGTCGACGTCCGCTGCCGCCTCTGCCCGGTCTCGGTACGCGACGATCCGCACTGACTCCGGTCGCCCGCCGTACACGACCAGCCACCGATTGCGTCCGGTTCACACCGTTATGAGAGGGGTATCCCTTGGCTATGAGTACGGAACCGATGGAGCTGGCCGCTCCCAGCGGCCTACTGAGTCTCGCGCTCTTCGTGGTGGCCGTGGCCGTGCTGGCGATGCTCGCCGGGGGCTTCTGGCTGGGGAACCGGATCAAGTACCGCGAGTCGCCCCGGCCGCGTCCCGAGGAGCAGCCGAAGCTGCCACCGGAGGGTGCTGTGCACGAGATCCGGGAGAACCGCGAGTCGGAGGAGATCCCGCTGATGCCCAAGGGCGGCCGTCCGCTCACCCCGTACGAACTCAGCAACCAGCAGACCAGGCCGAGCGCGTCGAAGGACCGGCCACGCTGGAGCAAGGGCTCCAGCGGCTCGTTCGGCGGCGGCGGGCTCGGCGCCCACTGATCCCGGACACTCCCTAGACCGTCCCGTGGCCCGCGTCGAGGCGACCGACGTGGGCCACGTTCCCGAGGTCCTCGGCGTCCTGGCTGGGCGTGGCCGCGAACCAGGCGTCGAGGATCTCCTTGAGCACCGGCTGCGAGGTCAGCCGCAGGCCGATGGCGAGGACGTTGGCGTCGTTCCAGCGGCGGGCGCCGTCGGCCGTGTAGGCGTCGGCGCACAGGGCGGCGCGGACGCCGGGCACCTTGTTGGCGGCGATCGAGGCGCCGGTCCCGGTCCAGCAGCACACGACGGCCTGGTCGGCGGCGCCGTCGGCGACGTCGCGGGCGGCCGCCTCCGAGCAGACGGCCCACTGCGGGTCGGCCCCGGGTTCCAGTGCGCCGTACGTGCGCACGTCGTGACCTCGTCGGCGCAGTTCCGCCACGAGGAGGCGGGCGACGGGTTCGTCCATGTCGGAGGAGACGGAGATCCGCATGCCCGGGAGCCTAGTCGGTGGCCGGTGACGGCGCCGCGGCGTCCGTGCGGGCCTCGATCGCGGTGAGCACCGAGGACTGCCCGGGAGCCTAGTCGGTGGCCGGTGACGGCGCCGCGGCGTCCGTGCGGGCCTCGATCGCGGTGAGCACCGAGGACATGTCGAGGCGGGCGTTGCCCAGCCGTACGCTCTCGCCGTAGAGCTCGCTGCTGAGGTCGAGCATGGGGGTGGCGATCCCGGCCGCGCGGGCCGCGTCGGCGATGAGCCTGGTGTTGGCGTAGGCGTCGGCGGTGGCGGCCTGCACGGTGAAGTCGTGGGCCGCGAGCATCGGGACCTTGACCCGGGTGATGCCGCTGCCCAGCTGGCCGGAGTCGACGACGGCGCGGAAGGTCTCCAGGTCCAGGCCCTGCCGCTGGGCGAAGTGGACGGCCTCGGCCAGTGCCGCGAGCGTGGTGTCCAGGTAGAGGTTGACGGCCAGTTTCATGAGGACGCCGGACCCGGCCGGACCGCAGTGGACGGTCTCCCGGCACATCGGGGCGAGCAGCGGCCGTACCTCCGCCACCGCGTCCGGGTCGCCGCCGAGCATCGCGACCAGCTCTCCCGCCTCGGCCGGCCTGCGCGACCCCGAGACGGGCGCCTCGACGAAACGGCCCCCGGCGGCCTCGATGTCGGCGGCGAGTCCGCGCGCGTACTCGGGTGCCGTCGAGCCGGTCGACACGACGACCCGGCCTGCGACCAGCTTGGCGAACTCCGGGCCGCCCCGGCCCAGGACGGCATCCGTCACCGTCTCGTCGACGAGCATGACGAACACGACGCGGGCGTGGGCGAAGACCTCCTCGACGCTCGCCGCCACCCGCGCCCCGGCCGCCCGCAGTGGCTCCGCCCGCTCCGGCGTCCGGTTCCACACCATGAGCGGGGTACCGGCCCGGGCGAGGTCGAGCGCCATCGGCTGCCCCATCACCCCGAGCCCGACGAAGCCGTACATCGGGGCACCGGCGTCGCCGGTCGCCTGCGTCATCGTCACCACTCCTGGTCGTCGTGCGGCGGGTGCGGATCACCGGCACCGTACGGCGCCCGGTACGGGGTCGCCGTCAGCGGTCGGCGGCGTCGTCGGAGACGTTCGCGGTGAGCAGGCGCAGCAACTGCTTGGCCATGGCGTCCTGTTCGGGCGTCAGGCCCATGGCGTCGCCGATGGCGACCGGGACGGAGCGGGCGCGGTGCCGGAGCCGCGCGCCCTCCTCGGTCAGCCGGATGGCCACCGACCGCTCGTCGTCGGCGCGCCGCTCCCGGGTGACCAGGCCGCCCGCCTCCAGGCGCTTCAGCAGCGGGGAGAGCGTGCTCGACTCCAGCTGCAGCGCGGTGCCGAGCTCGCGCACGGACACCGAGTCCTGGTCCCAGAGGACGAGCATCACCAGGTACTGCGGATAGGTCAGCCCCAGCTCGTCCAGGAGCGGCCGGTAGCGTGCGGTCACGGCACGGGAGGCGGCGTACAGCGCGAAACAGAGCTGGTCGTCGAGGAGGAGCGAGCCTTCGGCCGGCTCGGCGGCGGTGCGGTCCACGGGGCGGCTCCTGGTTCCTGCGGCTTTCATGGCCGTTCACCACCTTAGCTTTCCGGTCCCCTCGACCCCATGGAGCCCAAACGCATCATATCAGATGATATCGGACACAAATAGATCGTCCGAAAACAGGTAGCGCACGACTTAATCGCGCGCTATTCTCTTCCTCGTGCCGCCGCCCGGCGTACACCGCCGGCCGCCCCTGTACGCGACACCCGAACCGAGGAGGCCGTCATGACCGACGCCACGCCCGTCCGCCCCGTCCTCGAACCCGCCGCCCAGGCTTTCGCCGAGGCCACCGCCAACCCGCCCTACCTCTTCGACCTCGCCCCCGCCGAGGGCCGCAAGGCCGTCGACGAGGTGCAGTCCGGCGAGATAGCCAAGCCGGCCGTCGACGAGGAGTGGGTGACCGTCGAAGGCGGCCCCACCGGAACCGTCCGGGCCCGCATCGTGCGTCCGGCCGGCGCGACCGGCCCGCTCCCCGTGATCATCTACATCCACGGCGCCGGCTGGGTCTTCGGCAACGCCCACACCCATGACCGCCTGGTCCGCGAACTCGCCGTCGGCGCCGAGGCCGCCGTCGTCTTCCCCGAGTACGACCTCTCCCCCGAGGCCCGCTACCCCGTCGCCATCGAGCAGAACTACGCCGTGGCGCAGTGGGTCGTGGCCGAGGGCGCGGCCAAGGGCCTGGACGCCACCCGGATCGCGGTGGCCGGTGACTCGGTCGGCGGCAACATGACCGCCGCCCTCACCCTGATGGCCAAGGAACGCGGCGACGTGCCCCTGCTCCAGCAGGTGCTCTTCTACCCGGTCACCGACGCGAGCTTCGACACCGCCTCCTACCACCAGTTCGCCACCGGCTACTTCCTGCGCCGCGACGGCATGCAGTGGTTCTGGGACCAGTACACGACAGACGAGGCCGAGCGCGCCCAGATCACCGCCAGCCCGCTGCGCGCCACCACCGAGCAGCTCACCGGGCTGCCCCCGGCCCTCGTCATCACCGGCGAGGCCGACGTCCTGCGCGACGAGGGCGAGGCCTACGCCAACAAGCTCCGCGAGGCCGGGGTGCCCGTCACCGCCGTCCGCTACCAGGGCATCATCCACGACTTCGTGATGCTCAACGCCCTGCGCGAGACCCACGCCGCCGAAGCCGCCATCAACCAGGCCGTCGCCGTCCTGCGCACCGCACTGCACACCGACTGACGGCCACTGACACGGCCTGCCCCCTGCCGAGGCCGGGGTTCTGGGCTCGGGGCTCGGGCTTCGGACTCCGGACACGGATCGGGGCTCGCGGCTCGGGGCCGTGAGCTTCGTCCCCGGCGCGGCGAGTGCGGCTCAGAAGGTCCGCAGGCGGTACGAGCCGCCCAGGTCACGCACCTGCACGGAGCAGACCACAGCGGGGGTCGTGCCCCTCCCCAGGTGCTTCTCCAGCAGGGCCAGCACGTCCTCGGACAGCCGGGCCTTGACCGTGTCGGACCGCCCGGGGAGCAGTCCCACCTCCACGTGCACGAAGGCCGCCGCGTCGCCGTGCCCGTCCGCCGACCGGGCCTCGGCCGCCTGCCGGAACAGCGTCTTGCACGTGCCGGCCGAGCCGCTGCCCTCAAGCACCGTCGGCTGCAACTCCGCCGCGAAGACCCGCAGGTCGAAGGAGTCGGCAAGCCGCGGGGAGTAGTCGACGGTGATGTGCGGCATGGCGACCTGATCCTCTTGGCCGGCCGGCTTCTCGACCGTGCTCCGCTGTGACGGTCGGCCCCCCGGCACGACTCGTGTGCTCGTGTGCGGCGGAGTTAGTTGTATCAGCCCTCGATCTGCCCGGGGTCCGGCCCCTCGGCCGATCGGCCGCCCGCGCGGCGCGCCTCGGCCGTGCGGGCGGGCCCCGGTGGAGTATCGGTGGGGCGGGCGGCCCCGGACGGGCCGCCCGGTACCCCCATCACCTGCGAGGGCCCGACCATGAACCCCTTCGACGCCCCGGCGGCGGCGTGACCGCCGCGCCCGGCGGCGGCCGCTACGGCGAGGCCGTCTTCCGTCCCGAACAGGCCGGCGAGGGCGAGCGCATCGACGTCGGCGCCCTCGTCTACGACGACATCACCATGGCGCGGCTGCGGGCACTCGGCGCCGGGCCGGGGTGGCGTTGCCTCGACGTGGGGGCCGGTACCGGTACGGTCTCCCGTCGGCTGCTGGACGAGGCGGGGGTGGACAGCGTGCTCGCCGTCGACCGCGACGTGCGGTTCCTCACCGAGCGCCCCGGGCTCGATGTCCTGGAGGCCGACATCACCGCTGCCGGCACCACCGCCGCGGGCCTGGTCCCCGGCCGGTTCCGGCTCGTGCACGCACGCTTCGTGCTGATGCACCTGGTCGAGCACGAACGTCTGGTCTCGACGCTGGCCGAACTGGTCGCACCCGGCGGTGTGCTGGTGCTCAGCGACGCGGTCGACCTGACGAGCGACCGGATGCCCGGTACTCCGTACAGCACGGTGATGCGGGCGATGTGGCAGGGGCTGCGCGCCACCATCGGCACGGACGTCTCCTGGGTGCCGTCGTATCCGCAGGTGCTGCGCGGTGCGGGGCTCGGGTCGGTGGCCGCCGAGATCCATGTGCCGCCGCTGCTGCCGGGCAGTCCCGCCAGCCGCTTCTGGGCGGACACCTGGGAGCGGAGCCGGGCGGCGATGCTCGCCACCGGCCTGGTCGACGACGCGGCCGTCGACGCCGCGGTCCGGTATCTGGACTCCGAGGAGTGCGCGGCGCTGTCGGCCGGCATGCTCACCGCCTGGGGCTGGAAGGCCGGGGACGGGACCTCGCGCTGACCGGAGGCGCCCCGGTCAGCCGGCCGGGGCGGCGGCGTGCCGCCGCCGGGTCTCCGCGAGGTGCAGGTCGATGTAGTTGGTGAGCGCCACCGCGTCCCGGGGGTGGTCGGCCTGGAAGCTGACGCGGCGGAGCAGGCTGACGCTGTCCAGCGCGACGCCTTCGCGGGCGAGGACGTAGACCAGGGCGAGGAAGGCCGAGCGGGCGTTCCCGTCGTCGAACGGGTGGAAGAAACAGACGTCGAGACAGGCACGGGCGGCGCGGGCGGTCAGGGGCAGCGGTACACCGGCGCCTTCGGCACTC
>NZ_JBIVXP010000009.1:228721-425662 GCF_044769305.1 Streptomyces sp. NPDC090499 | reverse complement strand
CCCGGCGCTCCCGGCGCTCCCGGCGCTCCCGGCGCTCCCGGCGCTCCCGGCGCTCCCGGCGCTCCCGGCGCTCCCGGCGCTCCCGGCGCTCCCGGCGCTCCCGGCCAAGCATGCGTCAAGGCGCGCCCGGGTGTCCGGAGCGATGCCGTAGTGCTCCCGGCCGCGCTTGGCGAAGGCGGGCGCGGTGCGGAAGGCGGGCGGGTGTGCGGTGCCGAGGACGTGCTGTTGCCAGCCCTGGAGCAGGGCGAAGTCGAGCGGCGCGCCGTGCGCCGCGTCGGCCCGGAGCCGTTCGAGCGCGGCGAGCAGGCCGTCGGCGCAGGCGGGGTCCAGGGGGCGGTCGAAGGCGCGGATGTCCTCGGCCGCACCGTCGCGCGCCGGTGTCACCGGCCCCTCCCCGCCGCGGTCGGAGGCCTCCCGCCAGGCCACGTTCTCGCGTACGGCGAGCCACCGCGCCAGGTGGTCGACGGCCGGCCCGGCGGGGGCCCGCGGTGCGCCGGAGGGCGGCAGCGACTGTGCGAGGCGCTCCGCGATGTCGTCGACCACCACGCCGTCCGGGGCGACCCAGCTGTGGAACCGACCGCCGACCGCCTCGTCGACGAGTGCGCGGGCGTTGCCCGGTGCGACGCCCCAGCGGTCGAGGAACCAGGCGAGCACCTGCCGGCAGTGCCCGTACCAGCCGCTGCCGCAGCCCGTACGGTCGACGACCTGCAGGATGAGGTTCCGGGCGGCGCGTTCCCACAGGATCCGCTGGTCGTCGACGACGTCCGGGTCCAGCGGGTACGCCTCGAACCGCCCGGCGAGGCGCTCCAGCCACGCCCGCCACTCGCTCAGTGCCGCGACGACCCGGTCGAGGGTCTCCTCGGGGGTGGTGATCGAGTCCCGCGGGCAGCACCAGCTCCCGACGGGCCCGCCGTCGAGGTCCCCTTCGTCGTGCGCCCAGCGCCAGCCCACGGCCCAACGGCCGTAACGCTCCATGAGGGCGTGCGACATGGCGGTCGCCCAGAGGTCGCCCTCGCCGTGGCTCCAGGAACTCATCGCCGGGTCGACGCGCGACACGTCGGGAGGGCCGGGAACGCATCGGGCCGGACCGAGCGAGCGCACCACCCGAGCCGCCGCCGCGTGGTCGAACGGATGACGGGCGGGATCCACCTCGTCCCAGGACAGGTCGAACGGCCACAGCACGGATTTCACCCGCGCAAGTCTCGACGGGCGTCCTACGGCCCGGCAACTGCGTTTTTCCGGGGAGCGCGCAGAACGGGCCGGGGGGCCGCGTCCTCAGATCTGCCGTGACTCGGGGCGTACGAGGCCGGTCTGGTAGGCGATGACGACGAGCTGGGCGCGGTCGCGGGCGCCGAGCTTGGTCAGGGCGCGCTGGATGTGGCTGCGGACGGTCAGGACGCTCAGGACGAGTTCCCCGGCGATCTCGTCGTTCGACTTGCCGCGGGCGGCGAGCGCGGTGACCTCCCGTTCGCGCGGGGTGAGGTCGTTCAGGCGCTCCGCGGGTGCCAGGAGGTTGCCGGGGGCCGGGCCGGCGAGGAAGCGGGTGATGAGGGCGCGGGTGGCGCCCGGGGAGAGCAGGGCCTCGCCGGCGGCGACGGTGCGGATGCCGTCGAGGAGGGTGTCGGTGGTGACGTACTTGCCGAGGAAGCCGCTGGCGCCGACGCGCAGCGCCCGGGCGACGTACTCGTCGGTCTCGTACATGGTGAGGACGAGGACGCGGGTGCCGGCGAGTTCGGGGTCGGCGCAGATGGCGGCGGTGGCGGCGAGGCCGTCCGTGCCGGGCATGCGGATGTCCATGAGGACGATGTCGGGGCGGTGGGTGCGGGCCAGGTCCACCGCCTGCTGTCCGTCGGCGGCCTCGGCGACCACCTCCAGGTCCGGGCAGGAGTCGATCAACAGCCGGAACGTGCCGCGCAGCAGGGCCTGGTCGTCGGCGAGCAGGACACGGATACTCACGCGGCGGCCTCCGGTTCTTCGGGTGCGAGGGAGTGGAGCGGGAGGGCGGTGGTGACCTCGAAGCCGCCCTGGGGGCGGGGTCCGGCGCGCAGGTCGCCGCCGACGGAGTGGGCGCGTTCGCGCATGCCCATCAGGCCGTAGCCGCCGGCGGCCGGCGGGGCGGTGGGGGCGCCGTCGTTGGTGACCGAGACGAGCAGCCGGGTCCGCTCGTAGGTGAGCCGGACCTCGGCGCCCTGTCCTGTGCCGTGCTTGGTGACGTTGGTGAGGGCTTCCTGGATGATCCGGTACGCCGTCAGGTCCACGCCCGGTGACAGGGGCCGCGGCTCGCCGTCGGTGGTGAGGGTGACGTCGAGTCCGGCGCCGGCGCAGGTCGAGACCAGGTCGGGCAGCCGGTCCAGGCCCGGGGCGGGTTCCAGGGACTCGGCGTCCGGGTCCCCGGACTGGCGCAGCACCCCGACGGTGGCCCGGAGTTCGATCAGTGCGGAGGACGTGGTGACCGTCAGTTCGTCGAGCAGCTTCAGCGCCTGCTCGGGCCGGGTGGGCACGAGGTGGCGGGCGGTGCCGGCCTGGGCGTTGGCGACGGCCATGTGGTGGGCGACGACGTCGTGCAGTTCGCGGGCGATCCGCATGCGTTCCTCGGCGACCCGCAGCCGGGCCTCCTCCTCCCGGGTGCGTTCGGCGTACGCGGCCCGGGCCTGTACGGACTCCAGGTAGGCGGTCCGCAGCCGGGCCCTGCTGCCGCCGACCAGGGGCAGCAGCAGCCACAGCACGGGGCCGACGGTGCGCAGCAGCACCATGTCGCCGTCCGGGTTGTCGAGCATGGCGGCGATCACCACCACGGCCATGGCCGCCAGTCCGAACACCCGCGCGGTCCGCCGGTCGGTCTCGGCGGCCACCCAGTAGAGGGCCAGCATGAGGGGGGCGAGCATGAGCGGGGTGGGCAGGTAGCCCTGGGCGAAGGTGGCGACCGCGCAGGCCATGGCCACGGCGGCGACGGTGCGCGGGTGGTCACGTGCCCGCAGCAGGGCGACGCAGGCGACGGCGGCGAGGGCGGTGGGCGGCCACGACTCCTGCGGCTGGCTGATTCCGGGGAGGCGGAGTACGGCACCCAGGGCCACGCAGGGCAGCAGTGCCATCACCATGGCGACGCTCATGACACGCCGGGAGCGTTCCGTGCTGCGGTCCAAGCTGGTGGTCATGTGTCTCTCCGGGTGAGGTGCCTGGGTCCATGGTGGCCGACAAACCGACGGGGACCGCCCGTGACCTGTGCCACGGGCGGCCCACCGGCGGACGGCAACGGTCAGACGCGTGCCTCGGCGGTCTCGTCGGCGGCCGGGTCCGGGTCGGCGACCGTCGCGGCGGCCGGGCCGCGGGTGAGGGCCTCGCCCTCGATGTCCACCCGGGGCAGCAGCCGGTCCAGCCACTTCGGCAGCCACCAGGCCCGGTCGCCCAGCAGGGCGAGGACCGCGGGCACGATCGCCATCCGTACGACGAAGGCGTCGAGGAGGACGGCGGTGGCCATGCCGAACCCGATCATCTTGATCATGGACTCGCCCTCGCCGATGAACCCGGAGAAGACCGCGATCATGATGAGGGCGGCGGCCACGACGACCCGGGCGCTGTGCCGGAACCCGGAGACCACCGCCTCCCTCGCCGGTTCGCCGTGGACGTAGGACTCCCGCATCCGGGAGACGAGGAAGACCTCGTAGTCCATGGCCAGGCCGAAGATGATGCCCACCAGGAAGATCGGCATCAGGCTCATGATCGGCCCGGTCTGCTCCACCCCGAACAGTCCGGCCGCGTGTCCCTGCTGGAAGACCAGGACGACCGCGCCGAGGGCCGCGAGGACCGAGAGCAGGAAGCCGAGCGCGGCTTTCAGCGGGACGAGCAGGGACCGGAAGACCACCAGCAGGAGGACGACGGCGAGACCGACGACGGTGACGAGGTAGGGCACAAGCGCCGACTGGACCTTGCCCGAGATGTCGATGTTCAGCGCGGTGGTGCCGGTGACCTCGAAGGACGCGCCGGCCGCCGACTCGATGGCCGGGCGTTCGCCGCGGATCGTCTTGACGAGTGTCTTCGTCCTCTCGTCGGTGGGGCTGGTGGACGGGGTGGCGGTGAACACCGCCGTGTCCGCCGCCTTGTTGAAGTGCGGCTGCGACACCGAGACGACCCCGTCGGTGGCGGCGATCCGCTCCCGGACCGTGCTCACCCCGCCCTTGGCGTCATCGGCGCCCTTGGCGTCCACGACGATGGTCAGCGGGCCGTTGAACCCGGGGCCGAAGCCCTGGGCGAGGTCGTCGTAGGCGCGCCGCTCGGTGGTGGAGGTGGACTTGGCCTCGTCTCCGGGCATGCCGAGCTGCAGCTGGGTCATCGGGACGGCGAGGGCGCCGAGGCCCACGACACCGAGCAGCAGCACGGGGAGCGGGCGGCGCAGCACGAAGCGGGCCCAGCGGGTGCCCCGGTTGTCCCCCTGGGGCTCTGCCTTGTTCGCCCTCTTGGCCTTCTTCGCCCGGAACAGCGGGCGACGGCTGCCTTCCCGCCTGCGCGCGGCGCCCGCCAGTACGGCGTTCGGCCAGAATCCGAGCAGGGCCGGCACGACGGTCAGGGCGATGACGACGGCGACGACCACCGCCCCGGCGGCGGTCAGGCCCATCTTGGTCAGCATCGGGATGCCCACGACGGAGAGTCCGGCCAGGGCGATGACCACGGTGAGGCCGGCGAAGACCACCGCCGAGCCTGCCGTGCCGACCGCGAGGCCGGCCGCCTCCTCCGGGGACCGGCCCCCGGCGCGCTCCTCCCGGTAGCGGGAGACGACGAACAGGGCGTAGTCGATGCCGACGGCGAGGCCCAGCATCATCGCCAGGGTGCCGGTGCTGGTGGACAGGCCCAGGGCGTCGGCCAGCACGGTGATGGTAAACATGCTGATGCCGACGCCGAGGATCGCGGTCAGCAACGGCAGCCCGGCGGCGGCCAGCGAACCGAAGGTGACCAGCAGCACGACGGCCGCGATCGCGATGCCGACGATCTCGGCGGTGCCGCCGGGTCCGGCGCCGCTGTCCATGGCGGAGCCGCCGGTCTCGACCGTGAGGCCCGCGTCGCGTGCCTGGTCGGTGGCGTTCTCCAGCGCCGTACGGCTGGCGTCGGTGAGGGCGGAGGACTTCACCTTGTAGGTGACGGTCGCGTAGGCCGTGGCGCCGTCCTTGCTGACCGCCTTCGCGGTGAAGGGGTCCGCGACGCCGGCCACCTGGGTGCCGTCGCCGAGGGCGTCCACCGTCTCCTCGACGGCCTTCCTGTTCGCGGTGGCGGTCACCTTCTGCCCGTGCGGGGCGACGAAGACGACCCGTGCGGTGGCGCCGTCGGCCGCCGCGCCGGGGAAGCGCTCCTGCATCAGGTCGAACGCCTTCTGGGACTCGATGCCCGGCGTCGAGAACTCCTCGTCGGCGGCGCCCGGCGCCTGCAGCGCGCCCAGTCCTACGGCGGCCAGGACGGCCACCCACAGCAGGGCGACGTACCCGCGCCGCCGGAAGGCCAGTCGGCCCAGTCGATAGAGAAAAGTAGCCACGTCAGAGCACTCCACATCCGAACTCGCTTGGTCACCAAGGCTGTCCTGACGAGGGCCCCTTCGTCGTCGTGCGGCTACTGGCACTGCCGCCTACTGAATCCGCAGGACGCCCTACTGAAACCGCAGTACGCGTCCGGGCCACCGCGTCCTGCGCCGGTACTACTGCACGTCCGCCCCGCCGCGATCGATGCGTTCCCGACTCTTGACGCCACCCGCATGACTGCGTAGACATGACTACGCAGACATGACAGCGTAGTCAGTCAGGCCGCGCATGACATGATGAGCGCCGATCAAGCGGTCACCGGGAGACGCCATGACACCAGGGACGGGACGCGGCAAGAGCACGGCCTTGCCGCGCAGTGTCGACGTGGCCCGGCTGGCCGGTGTCTCGCAGAAGACCGTCTCGCGGGTCTTCAACGACGAGCCGTACGTCTCCGAGGACGTGCGCCGTCGCGTGCTCGACGCCGCCGAACAGCTCGGCTACCGGCGCAACAACGCCGCCCGGGCGCTGGCCTCGGGGCGCACCCGCTCGATCGGCGTGGTGACGCTGGGCACGGCCCTGTACGGACCCGCCTCGCTGCTCATGGGCGTCGAGCGGGTCGTCCGGGACACCGGCTACGCGCTGCGCGTGGTCAACACGGTGGAGGGCGACCCGGCGGGCCTCTCCGGTGCCGTGGACTCGCTCCTCGACCAGGGCGTGGACGGCATCGTGATCTCGGAACCCATCGACGAGCAGGGCGACGTGTCCCTCCGCGTCGACGTGCCGGTCCTCGTCATGGGCGCACCGCCGCCGGTCACCGCACCGACCGTGCTGACCGCCGGTGACGGCGCGGACCTGATGGCCCGCACCGCCACCGAACACCTGCTGAACCTGGGGCATGTGACAGTCCATCACCTTTCCGGTCCGCAGCGCTGGTACGCGGCGCGGGACCGCCTGCAGGGCTGGCGGGCCGCCCTGGCCGCGGACGGCAGGGAGGTGCCCCCGGCCGCCGGGGGCGACTGGTCGGCCGCCTCCGGGTACGCCGCGGGGCGCGAACTCGCCGCCGACGACCGGGTGACCGCGGTCTTCTGCGCCAACGACGACATGGCGATCGGTCTGATCCGCGCGCTGGCCGAGGCCGGCCGGCGGGTGCCGGAGGACGTCAGCGTGGTCGGTTTCGACGACATCCCGGTCGCCGCCTATGTGACTCCCCCGCTCACCACGGTGCGCCAGCCCTTCGACGCCGTGGCGCAGGAGGGCCTCAAGCGCCTGGTGCACGCCATCGAGAACCCGGCGGCGGATCCGCTGGCGTCGAGCGGTCCGCCGGTCGACCTCGTCGTCCGCGCCTCGACCGCGCCCCCGCCGGGCCTGAGGACACCGGCCCGTGGCGGGCGCGGCCCGGCATCGGGTCCCTCATCCGCGAACGGAGGTACCAGCACAGGCAACTGACCCACCGTCCGACCCGCACCACCCCACCTCACGCGATCCCGGCACGAGCCGCCCCACCGTCGCCGACGCCGCTCTGGTCGCGCACGTTTCCTCGCCACCCTGAGCGCGCCCTGCATCGCACCGGCGCCCAGGCCCGCGCGCCGCTTGCCGCTCCTGCGGCACGGTTCCACGCCTTCTCTCCCCTCACCCTCCCTCTCCTCAGCCCCGCACGCCCTCGCCAGGCGTGCCGCCCCTTCGCCATCGGCGGGAGTTCACCATGCCCGGATTCACCTCCACGTCCAGCACCACGCCCATGAGCCGCAGACTGTTCCTCGCCACGACCGGCGCCGTGTCGCTCGGCGCCGCCCTCACCGCCTGCGGCGGCGGGGACAGCGGCGGTTCCTCCGCCTCGGCCGAGCCCGTGAGCCAGGCCGACATCGACAAGGCCATGAAGACCCCGACCGAGCTGACGTTCTGGACCTGGGTCCCGAACATCGCCAAGGAGGTCGCGCTCTTCGAGAAGAAGTACCCGGCCGTCAAGGTCAGGATCGTCAACGCCGGTCAGGGCACACCCCAGTACACCAAGCTGCGTACAGCGCTGAAGGCAGGCAGCGGCGCACCGGACATGGTCCAGATCGAGTACCAGGCCATCCCGACCTTCACCATCACCAACAGTCTGCTCGACCTGCGGCCGTACGGCGCCCCGGCGCTCAAGGCCGGCTTCGTGGACTGGACCTGGGGCCAGATCAGCGGCGGCAACGGCGAGATCTGGGCGATACCGCAGGACACCGGCCCCATGGGCATGCTGTACCGGCACGACATCTTCGAGAAGCACGGCATCGAAGTCCCGGGCACCTGGGACGAGTTCGCCGCCGCCGCGCGCAAGCTGCACAAGGCGGACCCGGACGTCTACCTCACCAACCTCGCGGCCAACCAGGTCGCCGCCTGGCACGGGCTGCTCTGGCAGGCGGGCGCCAAGCCCTATGTCACCTCCGGCAAGAGCGACATCGCCATCAGCGTGGACGACGCCGTCTCGCGGAAGCTCGGCGCGTACTGGGGCGGGCTCGCGAAGGAAGGGGTGATCGGCGTCGAGCCGGACTTCACCGACTCCTGGTACGCCGCCCTCAACAAGGGCAAGTACGCCACCTGGATCACCGCCGCCTGGGGCCCGGTGTTCCTGTCCGGCTCGGCCAAGGCCACGGCCGGCAAGTGGCGGGCGGCCCCGCTGCCGCAGTGGGACGCGGCCAAGCCCAGCTCCGGCAACTGGGGCGGCTCCACCACCGCGGTCGTCCGCTCCACCAAGAACCCGATCGCGGCGGCCGTGTTCGCGCAGTTCCTCAACAGCGACCCGGACAGCGCGAGGATGTTCGCCACCGAGCAGTTCTTCTTCCCCGCGACCAAGGCCCTTCTCACGGACGCGTCGTTCACCGGGGACGCCCCCTCCTTCTACGGCGGCCAGAAGGTCAACCAGGTCTTCGCCGACATCAGCTCCACGGTCAACTCCTCCTTCCAGTGGCCCCCGTTCCTCGACGAGGCGGCCACCGACTGGACCGAGACCGTGGGCAAGTCCCTCGCGGACCACACCGACACGGTCCGCGCGCTCGGCAGCTGGCAGTCGCGGCTGACGGCGTACGCGAAGAGCCAGGGCTTCACGGTCAAGGGGAGTTGAGATGACCGGCACCCGCCGCCACCGGGCCGCCGGACCGCTCTTCGTCGCCCCGTTCCTGACACTGTTCCTGCTGCTCTTCCTCGCCCCGCTCGGCTACGCCGCCTATCTCAGCCTGTTCCAGAGCCGCCTGATCGGCGGGACGGTGTTCGTCGGCCTCGACAACTACACGCAGGCACTGGGCGATCCCCAACTCCTGCACGGTGTGGGCCGGGTGGCGCTGTTCTTCGTGATCCAGGTGCCGGTGATGCTGCTGCTGGCGCTGCTGTTCGCCCTCGCGCTCGACAGCGGGCTGCTGCGGCTGGCGCGGGTGATCCGGCTGGGCATCTTCGTCCCGTACGCCGTACCGAGCGTGGTCGCCGCGCTCATGTGGGGCTATCTGTACGGGCCGGACTTCGGGCCGTTCGCCCAGCTGAGCCGGAAACTGGACCTGCCGGCCCCGCACTTCCTCAGCGACGGCTGGATGCTGGGCAGCCTGGCGAACATCGTGACCTGGGAGTTCGTCGGCTACAACATGATCATCCTGTACGCCGCCCTGCGCACGATCCCGCAGGAACTGTACGAGGCGGCGGCGGTGGACGGCGCCGGTGCCTGGCGCATCGCCCGGTCCGTGAAGCTGCCCGCGCTGCGCCCCGCGCTGCTGCTCACCCTCCTCTTCTCGGTGATCGGCAGCTTCCAGCTCTTCAACGAACCCAACCTGCTGATGAAGATCGCCCCGGACGTCATCAGCAGCTCCTACACCGCCAACCTGTACGCCTACTCCCTCGCGTTCACCGGCCAGCAGGTCAACTACGCGGCCACGGTCTCCTTCCTCCTCGGGCTCGTCATCGTGATCGCCTCCTACGGTGTGCTGCTCACCGCGAACCGCGGCAGCCGCGAAGGCCGTACCAGCCGCGACAGGCGCACCGGCCGTGACAGCCGAGAAGGCCTCGGGAGGGCCGCATGACGACCCGTCGCAGCACCCCGCTGACCATCGCCATGCTGGCGGCGCTCGCCTACTTCCTGCTCCCCCTGTGCTGGCTGCTGATCGCCTCGACCAAGAGCACCCAGGACCTCTTCAACAGTTTCGGCCTGTGGTTCTCGCACACCCCGCAGCTCCTGGCCAACATCAGGGCGACCTTCGCCCAGGACGACGGCGTCTTCGTGCACTGGCTGCTCAACACGGTCCTGTACGCCGTCGTCAGCGCGGTCGGCGCCGCGCTGCTCGCGGCGGCCGGCGGCTACGGATTCGCGAAGTTCCGTTTCCGGGGCGACCGGTTCACCTTCAACCTGGTCCTCGGTGCCGTCATGGTCCCGACCACCGCGCTGGCCATCCCGACCTATCTGCTGTTCGCCAAGGCGGGCCTGGTCAACACCCCCTGGGCGGTGATCCTGCCGTCCCTCGTCAACCCGTTCGGCCTCTATCTGATGCGGATCTACGCGGCCGACGCCGTCCCGGACAGCCTCCTGGAGGCCGCGCGCATCGACGGGGCCGGCGAGGCCCGCATCTTCTTCCGGATCGCCCTGCGGCTGCTGGGCCCCGGCCTGGTGACGGTCCTGCTGTTCACGCTCGTGGCGACCTGGAACAACTACTTCCTGCCACTGATCATGCTCAACGACCCCAACCTGTACCCGGTGACGGTGGGCCTGGCCTCCTGGGCCGCGCAGGCCCAGAACGGCGGGGCCGGCGCGAGCAGCGACATGCTGGCACTGGTCGTGACCGGTTCCCTGCTCTCGATCGTCCCGCTCGTCGCCGCCTTCCTGCTGCTCCAGCGGTACTGGCAGAGCGGTCTGGCGGCCGGCGGCGTCAAGCAGTGACAACCCCCACACACAACTCCCCCACCATCACTGTCTTCCGGAGGTCTCCTTCATGGCGGCTCTGCCTGCCCGTGTCCTGTTCGGCGCCGCGTACTACCACGAGTACCAGCCGTACGAGCGTCCCGCCGAACGCCTCAAGACCGACCTCGACCTGATGGCCGACGCCCATGTCACCGTCATCCGGGTCGGCGAGTCGGTCTGGTCGACCTGGGAACCGGAGAACGGCCGCTTCGACCTGGACTGGCTGCAACCGGTACTCGACGGCGCCCACGAGCGCGGCATCGCCGTCGTCCTGGGCACCCCGACGTACGCCGTCCCGCCGTGGCTCGCCCGACAGTACCCGGAGATCGCGGGCGAGCGGCGCACCGGTGAGCGGATCGGCTGGGGTGCCCGGCAGGAGGCCGACTTCACGCACCCGGCGTTCCGGTTCCACGCGGAGCGGGTCGTCCGCCGGATCGTCGCCCGGTACGCCGACCACCCGGCGGTCATCGGCTTCCAGGTCGACAACGAGCCCGGTAACGAACTCCTGCACAACCGGGGCGTGTTCGAGCGCTTCGTCGACCATCTGAGGGAGAGGTACGGGGACGTCGAGACCCTCAACCGCGAGTGGGGTCTGGTCTACTGGTCCCACCGGCTGTCCACGTGGGCCGACCTGTGGACCCCGGACGGCAACGCGCAGCCCCAGTACGACATCGCCTGGCGGGAGTTCCAGGCCCGTCAGGTCACCGAGTTCATCGGCTGGCAGGCGGACATCGTGCGCGAGTACGCCCGCCCGGAGCAGTTCGTCACCACCTGCATCTCCTACACCCGCCCCGCGGTCGAGGACGACGAGCTGACCGACCGCCTCGACATCGCGGCCGGCAACCCGTACTACGACATGCAGGACGGTCTGCTGCTCCCCGACCCCACCCCCGAGGGCCACGAGCAGCAGTGGAGGACCCGCGGGGTGTGGTCGCTGTACCGGACCGCCGACTGGATGTTCTCCTCACGGCAGGCGCCGTTCCTGGTCACCGAGACCAACGCCGGTTCGATCGGCTTCCCCTGGGACAACCGGCCCGCCTACGACGGCCAGTGGCGCCAGGCGGCCTGGGCGCTGGTCGGGCGCGGGGCCAGGATGATCGAGTACTGGCACTGGCACACGCTGCACTTCGGCGCCGAGACCTACTGGGGCGGCATCCTGCCGCACACCGGCCGGCCCGGCCGGGTCTACGCCGAACTCGCCCGGCTGGGAGCCGAGTTCGAGACGGCGGGCGGGCTCGTCGCCGGTCTGGAGCCGGACGCGGACCTCACGATGGTGTACTCGACGCCGAGCAAGTGGCTGATGCAGAAGTACCCGCCGCTGGCCGCGCCGGACGGCGGCCCCGATCCGACCGCCTACCACCGCATCTTCGACGCCTTCCACCGGGGCGCCTTCGACGCCGGCCGCCAGGTGCGGATCGTCCACGCCCGGCAACTGCAGGACGGCGAGACGCCCGAGGAGACGGTACGCCGGCACCCGGTCCTGGTCGTGCCCGCGCTGTACCTCGCCGACGACGCCACCCTCGACCTTCTCGCGGCCTACGCCCACGCGGGCGGCCACCTGGTCCTCGGCCCGCGCACCGGCTACGCCGACCAGGAGGGCCGCGCCCGCACCGAACCGGCCCCCGGCCGCCTCACGGACGCGGCGGGTGTGTCGTACGACGAGTTCAGCAATCTGGGGCAGGACCTGCCCGTACGATCCGTGCCCGGCGGCCCGCTCCACCTCCCGGAAGGCGCCACGGCCACCCGCTGGGCGGACGGCCTGACCGTCACGGACGCCGAGCCGCTCGTCGAGTACGACCACCCGCACTTCGGGCGCTGGCCCGCGGTCACCACCCGCCCGCACGGCGCGGGCCGGGTGACGTACGTCGGCACGGTGCCGGGCCGCGACCTCGGTCGGACGCTGGCCGAGTGGCTGGCCCCGGCGTCCCGCCACGGCTGGCGGGACCTCCCTGCCACGGTGACCGCGACGACCGGCACCGCACCCGACGGGCGCCGGGTGCACATCGTCCACAACTGGAGCTGGGAGCCTTCGAGCGTCCCCGCCCCGGTGCCGCTCGCCGACGTCCTCGACGGCACGGTGCTCGCCGCGGGCACGGCGCTGGACCTCGGCCCGTGGGACGTCCGCGTCCTCGTCTGCACCGACATCGGCTGACCGACCGGCTTCCCGACGGAGCGGGCCGCGTGGGTGACGGCATCTGTGCAGAAGCGACACACAGGCTGCACACTGCCTGGCCAAAGGCTCGCTACCGTTCTGGCCGTTCGATACCACGTACGAACGAGATCAGGCCACGGCTCATGAGGCCGCTGGCTCAGTCGAGTCAGGAAGACCGCGGATGGACTACTGCTCCTCGTGCCGTCGGCACCTCAACGGCGCCCTGGCGTGCCCCGGATGCGGCGCCTACGCCCCGGACATGGTCCCGCGTGCCGTAGTCGCCCCGGCGGCGACCGGCGCGGCGTCCTGGCAGGCCCCGGCCGCCACCGCGTGGTTCGACACGGGCTCCTACGCCGATGAAGCCGAAGAATCCATCCAGGAAACCGCCGAAGAGGCCGCCGAAGGCCCGTACGACGGCCCGGACGCCGCCCTTCCGGCGCCGCTGGGCCGGGCGGCCCGGCGGCGTCAGCGGGCCCGCTGGAAGAAGAACCAGCGGCGGGCCGTGGTGGCCACCGCGGTCGCCCTGGTCGGCGGCGGGCTGACCGTCGCCTCCCTGGACCGGCAGGGCGCCGACCGTGCGCAGGCTGCCACGGCCCCGGACAACAGGCCCATGGGCCTCGCCGACGAGCAGGCCACGGACGCCGACCCGGCGGCGTCGGCCCCGACCGGCCGGCACCGCGCACCGGACCAGACCCTGTCCGCCCGCTCGGTCACGGCGAACGCCCCGCACGAGCAGACCTCGGGAGTGCCGCAGGCCACGCCGACGCCCGGTCAGGACACCGCCACCTCCGCGGCGCGCACGACGGTCTCCGCCGCCCGGTCCCGGTCCGCCGCCACGGTGTCCGGTACCGCCACCGGGGCGGCGTCGGCGGCGACCGCCACGCCCACCCCCACGGCCACCACCGCCACCACGACGACCGGCACCGCCGCAGCCACCTCGGCACCGTCGGCGAGCCCCGCACCCACTGCGTCCGCGACCTCGCCCTCGCAGCTCTGCCTGCTGGTCATCTGCCTCGGCTGACGCCGCTCCGCGGTGCCGCCGCGCCCGCCCCCGCCTCACTCCTCGATCCGGTCCACCAGCCCCCAGGCCAGGGCGCGTTCGGCGGGGACGGCCCGGCCGTCGAGGACCAGGTACAGGGTGCGCCGGCGGCCGATGCGGCGCGGGATGCCGACCGTGCCGCCGGCGCCGGGGATCAGGCCCATGGCCAGTTCGGGCAGCCGGACGGTGGTGCCGGGGGCGGCCACGATCCGGGCGGCGAAGGACGGGAGTTCGATGCCCGCGCCGACACAGGTCCCGTGGATCCGTGCGGTGAGCCGGTCGCCGAGGGCGTGCAGGCGGGCCGCCGCCCCGGCACGGGTGCGGATCAGGTGCGCGGCCGCGAGGTCCACGGCGGTGCCGAACTCGTCCAGGTCTCCGCCGGAGCTGAAACAGGGACCGTTGCCGTCCAGTAGCACCTCGCGCACGGTGTCGTCCCGGACGGCGATGTCGAGGGCCGCGACCAGGGCGTCCCGCAGCTCCGCGCCGTGCGCGTTGCGCCGCTCGGGCCGGTCGAGCGTGATCCGCAGGAGGTCGCCCGCGCGGCGCGCCGTCACGGGGTCGTGTGTCGCGGGCGGCGGCCCTGGCCGTGGCCCGCGGGCCGCGAGCCATCCGGCGAACCCGGCACCGCCGAGCAGCGTCGAGTACGCCAGCGACTCCAGGTCGAGTGCCTGCGCCACCGGCAACTGTCCGGTCATGGCGAGTACTTGGCGCAGCACCAGGGCGGCCTGCGGTTGTTCCGCCGCCCGTGCGCGCAGGAACTCCGCCTCGGCGGCCGGGTCGGTGACCGCGACCGTGGCCGGGTGCCCGGCGGCGTCGGTCGCGCCGAGGCGGTCGCGGGGAGCCCGTACCAGGGTGAGGTCCAGCGCGCTCAACAGGGCTTCGGGACAGGCGGGTTCTGACCGTTCGGTGCGGCCGACGAGCAGCCGTTCGCTGTCCCGGGCCCGGCGGACGGCCCGCTCCAGGTCGGCAGCGGTGGGCGTGGTCGCCGGGTCCAGGTCGACGACCGTCAGCGGCCGGGACGGCTCGGCGTGCGCGTCAAGGAGGTCGGCGTCCGCCGCCCCGGCCGCGAGTTCGGTGAGGGAGATCGCTGTGGTCGCAGGCACCTCTCTGATCTACCATCCCCGCATGGCCGACGGGGCATCCGGCAGTACGACAGGGTCCGACGCGACGCGGCCGACGCCTCCCTGGCCCGACAGCGACAGCGACAGCGACAGCGACAGCGACGCCAACCTCGCCCGCATCGTGGCCGACACCGACGCCGACCCCGACCCCGCCCGTGTCGCGGAGGACTGGGCCCGCAGCGGTGTCCCCCTGCTGACCGGTCACGCCGACGGGCCGCCGCTGCTGCCTCCCGGTGCGGCGGCCACCTTCGCGGCCTGGCTGGCCGACCGTGTCGCCGCGGCCGGTGGGGCACGGTTCGACGGGGCCCGGCTGCTCGGCGAACGGGCCGCGCTCAACGGGCGTGGCCGGCAAGGTCGCCTGTCGGTGGGCGGGAGTTGCCGGCTGCTGCCCACCCGGGACGGCTGGGCTGCCGTGTCCGACGCGCGTCCGGACGACCCCCTGCTGTGGAGCGCGCTGATCGGCCGGGACCTCGATGCCGGGGCGCTGCCGGGACGGCTCGCCGACTGGGTCGCCGCGCACGACGGCGCCGACCTGGACGAGCGGGTGGCACTCCTCGGTCTCGCGGGCGGTGCGGTCCGGCCCCGGCCCGGCCGCACCTGCCCGCTGCCCGGCACACCGCGCGCCGGGGCGGGGCTGCTGGTGGTCGACTTCAGCGCGCTGTGGGCGGGCCCGCTGTGCGCGCATCTGCTGGGTACGGCGGGGGCCAGGGTGGTCAAGGTGGAGACGCCGACGCGCCCGGACGGGGCCCGCTTCGGCGATCCCGCCTTCTACGACCTGCTGCACGCGGGGCATGCCTCGGTCGTCCTCGACCCGGCGGACGCGCGCGGCCGGGCCGCCCTGCACGAGCTGGTCGGCCGGGCGGACGTGGTCGTCGAGGCCTCCCGGCCCCGGGCTCTGGCGGGGTTCGGGCTCGACGCCGAGGCGGCGGCGGCCCGCGGCTGCACCTGGATCTCGATCACGGCGTACGGGCGGGCCGCGGGCCGGGTCGGCTTCGGCGACGACGTGGCCGCCGCCCGCGGGCTCCTCGGGACGGACGCGCAGGGACTGCCCGTGTTCGCGGGTGACGCCGTGGCCGACCCGCTCACCGGGCTGCTCGCCGCCGCGCTCGCCCTGTCCGAACAGCCGGGAGGCGGCGGCGCGGTGCGGGAGGTGTCGATGGCGGACGTGGTGACCGCCTGCCTGTCCGTGCCGGGCGCGGGTGAGGCGCGCGTGGTCGGGCATGGCGGCGGCTGGCTGGTGGACACCGGGGGCACGACGTTTCCGCTGTCCGCGCCGCGTCCGCGCCGTCCGGCCGCCACCGCTCCGGCGAGCGGCGCCGACACCGCCGACGTGCTGCGCGAGCTGGGGATCCGGGTGCCGTGAGCGGGCTGCTGATCCGGGACGCGGAGGTCGGCGGACGGCGGTGCTCCGTGCGCGTCCGGGGCGGCCGGGTCGAGGAACTCTGCGCGGTGGCGGTGCGGGCTCCTGGTGAGGAGGAGATCGACGCGGCGGGCGGTGCCCTGCTGCCCGGTCTGACCGACCATCACCTGCACCTGTTCGCGCTGGCGGCGGCGGTCTCGTCCGTACGGTGCGGTCCGCCGGACGTCCGCGACCGCCCGGCGCTGCGGGCCGCGCTGCACCGTGCCGATCCGGACCGGCACGGCTGGGTCCGGGGCGTCGGCTACGACGAACGGGTCGCCGGTCCGCTCGGCGCCGCCGGGCTCGACGCACTGCGCGCGGATGTCCCGGTGCGGGTGCAGCACCGCAGCGGTGCGCTGTGGGTACTCAACTCCCTGGCCGGTGAACGGGTAGGACTGGCGCACGGACGCCACCCCGGTATCGAACGCGACGCCGCCGGACGGCCGACGGGGCGGTTGTGGCGGGCCGACGACTGGCTGCGGGCACGGCTGCCCGAGGCTCCCGCGCCGTCCCTGGCGGAGGTGGGCCGCCGGCTCGCCGGTTACGGCATCACGGCGGTCACCGACGCGACCCCGCGCCTGTCTCCCGGCTCCGTCGGCAGACTCGCCGAGGAGGCGCGCAGCGGGCGCCTGCCCCAACGGCTGCTGCTGCTCGGGGCGCCGCTCGGCACTCCGCCGACGGCCCGCCCGGAGCCCGGCCCCTGGAAGATCGTCCTCGCGGACTCGGGGCTGCCGGACTTCACGGTGCTGGCCGAGGAGATAGCCGCCGCACACCGGCGGGGCCGTCCCGTCGCCGCGCACACGGTCACGGCCGTCTCCCTCGCCCTGCTCCTCGCCGCGCTGGACGAGGCCGGGGTGCTGCCCGGTGACCGGGTCGAGCACGCGGCCGTGGTTCCGGCGGAAGCCGTGCCCGTCGTACGACGCCTCGGGCTGAGCGTGGTCACCCAGCCGGGCTTCCTCGCCGACCGCGGCGACGACTTCCTCGACGCCACCCCGCCGCACGAGCACACCGACCTGTACCGCTGTGCCTCGTTCCTGCGCGCCGGTGTCCCGCTGGCGCTGTCGAGCGACGCCCCGTACGGGCCGCTCGACCCCTGGTCCGTGATCCGGGCGGCCACCACGCGCCGGGTCCCCGGCGGGCGGAGCGCGAACCCCGCCGAACGTCTCACCGCGGGCGAGGCGTTGGCTGCGTACCTCGCACCGCACCACTCCCCCGGTGCGCCTCCGTCACGGCTGGTGCCGGGCGTGCCCGCCGATCTCGTGCTGCTCGCCGTGCCGCTGGCCGAGGCCCTGTCGGATCCGTCGGCCGACCTGGTGCGGCTGACTCTTGTCGGGGGGCGGGTCCGCTATCGCCGGTCCTGAACCGGCCGTCGGCTGTGCTCTGTTGTCCCCATCCGGGCGAGGGCGGCACCGGCGGCCGTCAGGACGATGTCGGGTTCGGCACCGGCGGCGTGGGTGACGTCGGTGAGCAGGCGGACGTCCTTGCGGAGCAGCGGCCCGGCATGGCCGGCGAACCGGTCCAGGGTGCCGCCGGCCGCCGCGACCCGGTCGAGGGCGAAGCCGCCCGCGCTGCCGTGGGCGAGGACCCGGGCGAGGGCGGCGGGGGCGATGGCGAGGTCCCGGCCGAGGGCGAGGGTGTCGGCGGCGGTGCCCAGGTTGGCGGTGAAGAGTACGTTGTTGAGGAGTTTCGCCAGCTGGCCGGTGCCCAGCGGGCCCATGTGGACGACCGGGTCGGCGTAGGTCGCGAACACCGGGCGGCAGTAGGCGACCGTGCCGGGCTCGCCGCCCGCCATCAGCACCAGCCGTCCCTCGGCCGCCGCCGGGCCGCCGCCGCTGACCGGGGCGTCGATCAGCGTGACGCCGTGGGTGCGGGCGCGGTCGGCGAGGCGACGGCAGGTGTCGGGGTGGACGGTGCTGTGCACGGCGACCACCCCGCCCCTGCGCAGCCCGGCGAGGACGCCGTGCTCGCCGGTGAGGACCTCCTCGACGTCCGCGTCGTCGACGACGCAGACACAGACCAGGTCGCTGGCGGCGGCCAGGTCCGCCGGGGAGGCGGCGCGCCGGGCCGGGGTGTCCGCGAAGGGGAGGAGGGCGGCGGGGCGGCGGGCCCAGAGGGTCGTCTCGTGTCCGGCGTCGACGATCCTGCGCGCCATCGGGGCGCCCTGGCTGCCGAGTCCGATGAATCCGACGCGCATCAGCCGGCCTCCTGCTCAAGGGGTTCGGGGGTGGGCGCCGGTTCCGGGGCGGGCCGGGGGCGCCAGAAGGCGGCGAGCAGACCGGCGGTGGCGAGCACGGCCACGCCGAGGGCGATGGCGGCGCCCGTCCAGCCGTCCCGGTCGAGGCCGGCCGCGGCGTCCAGGGAGGCGCTGCCGGGGCCCAGCGCGGCCAGCGCGAGGGCGACGACGGCGAGGGTGAGGACGTACTCGTAGCCCTCTTTGAAGACGAAGAAGCCGTTGGGCCGGTGTGCGAGCAGGCCCGCCACCAGCATCACCGAGATGACGGCCGCGCAGGCCAGCGGGGTGAGGAGGCCTGCCAGCAGGAGAAGCCCGGCGCCTGTCTCGGTGGCCACGCTGAGCCAGGCCTGGAGGGTGCCGTGGGTGAGTCCCAGGCCGGTGAACCAGCGGGCGGTGCCCGCGATGCGGCCGCCGCCGCGCCAGTGGTTGAGGCCGTGCGCGATCATGACGACGCCCAGGACCAGGCGCAGCAGCAGTGCGACGGCATCGGTGTGGTTCATCCCGCTCTCCCTTGTCGTGGGGGTGCGGCGAGGCCCGCCTCCCGGGTCACGGCGCACTCCTCGGCGAACGACAGCACTCTCAGGTGATAGGCCCGGGCGGAGTGACCGAGGCTCAGATTGTGCCCGGCGTCGGGCTGTTCGTCGACGCGCACGCGAGGTGCTGCCGTGAAGAGGGCGGCGATGTCGGCGAGGGCGGCGGGGCCGGAGCTCCACACCTCCTCGTGGTCGCCCAGGGTGAAGTGCACGGGGATGCGCACCCGAGCCGCCAGTTCCGGGAACTCGTGGCGCCAGCCGCGGGCGGCGGACTCGTAGGCGGGTGAGGCGGCCGCGATGCCGGCGCCGCCGACGACGTCCGGCGGGTAAAGGTGGCCGGTGCCCCAGAGCGCTTCCCGCAGCCGGGCGCGGGCGCGCCGCAGGTCCTCGTCGCCCCGTTCGAGGAAGCCCACCGAGCGGGGGTGGTGGTGGCGTCCGGTGCCGGCGATCTCCAGGCCGAGCAGGTGCCGTCCGCGTTCGTCGGCGGCCATCCGCACCGCGAGTTCGCTGCCCGCGGAGTGGGCCGCGAGGAACACGCCCGCGCCGGCCGGGCGGGAGGCGAGCAGGTGGTCGAGGGCGGTGTGGGCGAGGTCGACGCGGCGGGCCGGGTCGGTGAGCCGGTGGGCGTGCGGCAGGGAGGCGCCGTAGCCGGGCCGGTCGAGGGCGACGACGGTGAAGCCGAGGGCGGCGCCGGTTCGCAGCAGGGAGAGTCTCGGGTGGCCGGGGCAGTCGAAGTAGGCCGAGTCGGTGCCGCCGCCGTGCAGGGCGAGGACGACGGCCCGCGGCTGCCGTACCCAACTCGCCCGGTATGACAGGGAGATGCCGTCGACGTCCACGGTGCCGGGCACCACGTCCGGGTGGTTGTCGGTCACGTGTCCGTCCTGAGCAGCAGGACCCCGCTGGGTGTCAGGCCGCCGGAGCTGACCACCGCCACCCGGGCGCCGGGCACCTGGCGTGCGCCGCCGTCGCCGCGCAGCTGGACGACCGCCTCGTGGACGAGGCCCAGGCCGTGGGTGCGGCCGTGCGAGAGCTGGCCGCCGTGGGTGTTGAGGGGCAGCACGCCGTCGCGGGCGATGTTCTTGCCGCCGTCCAGGAAGTCCTTGGCCTCGCCGATGCCGCAGAACCCCAACGCCTCTATCCAGGAGAGGCAGTTGAAGGTGAAGCCGTCGTACAGCTCGGCCACGTCGACGTCGGCGGGGCGCAGGGTGGTGCGGGTCCACAGGTGGGCGGACTGGCCGAGGGTCTGGGGTTCGTGGGTGAGCGTGCTCTGGTCCCACTCCAGGCGTTCGGTGATCTGGGTGCCGACGGCCTCGACGCGGACGGGCGGTCTGGCGAGGTCGGGTGCGGTGTCGACGGCGGAGACGATCACGGCCACGGCTCCGTCGCAGGGGACGTCGCAGTCGTAGAGGCCGAACGGGGTGGTGATGGGGCGGGCCTGGAGGTAGTCGTCCATCGTCATCGGGTCGCGGTAGATGGCGGTCGTGTTGAGGGCGGCGTTGGCGCGCTGGTTGAGGGCGATCCAGCCGAGGGTCTCGCGGGTGGTGCCGTAACGGTGCATGTGGCGCTGGGCGTTCTGGGCGAGGGTGTGTGCGGCGGAGGTGGCGCCGAAGGGCCTGAGCCAGCCGGGGTCGGCGCCGCCGAACAGAGGGATCCGGCCCCGCCTCAGCAGTTGGGCGTGGCTGGCCTCCCAGAGGGTGCGGAAGCAGAGCACGTGCCGGGCCAGGCCGCCGGCGATCGCGAGCATCGCGGAGATCAGGGAGCCGCCGGGGCCGAAGGTCTCGCCGCCGCCGTGGTGCCAGGTGGGGCGGATGCCGAGGGCGGACTCCAGTGCGGTGACGCCGCCCTCGGCGAAGCCGCCGTAGGGTCCGGCGCCGGGGTAGGTGGCGAGGCCGTCGATGTCGTCGAGGGTGAGGCCGGCGTCGGCGATGGCGGCCTGGCAGGCCTGGACGGTGAGGGAGAGCGGGGGGACCATCAGCCGGCGGCCGAGCGGGGAGGCGCCGATGCCGGTGAGGGCGACCTTGTCCTCGAACTTGTCCGGGGACCGCATGGGTCGTATGTGACATACCACTGAGCCCGGCTCGGTCTCGTCCGTGGGCAGCGGCCCGGGTTCCCCCTGCCCCGCCGCCGGCCGGAAGAGCGGCAGCCACACGTCCTCCCCGGCGCGCTCGAAGACGGCCTCCATCCGCATGCCGAGGGCGAGTTCGGCGGGGTCGCACTCGACGGCGTTGGTGGTGAGCCGGATCCGGGGGTCCTCTTCGAGCGCGACCTGGGCGACGACGTACGGCGCCGGCAGGCCGGGGAGGGTGAAGCGGTGGCTGACGGTGAAGCCGATGAGGGTGGCGCGGCCGGAGACGGTGCGGACGCCCATCTCCTGTGCGTGGCAGTACCGGCAGACGGGCTGCGGCGGGTGGATCAGGGCGGTGCAGGAGGTGCACTCCTGGATCCGCAGCCGGCCGTCCGCCCCCGAGGTCCAGAAGAACGCGTTCTGGTCGGTGAGGTGGGGAAGCGGGCGCCCCGAGGATGCGGTCACTGGGTGGCTCCCCTTCAGTCCGCGGTCCTGGCCGCCCGGTCCGGGCGTACGGTCACCGGTTCGGCGAGGCGCTGTTCGTCGCAGAGCTGCTGGAGCTTCGCCAGTGTCTCGTCGAGGGAGGGGCCGAGGCGCTTGCCGGGGGTGAAGGCCGCCGGGAGGTGGCGCATGCCCTGGATGATGCCGATGGTCTCGTAGTGGACGGTGCCGTCGGCGTCGCAGCGGTAGTCCGGCATCCGGTCGAGCACGGCCGTCGCCATCCGCTTGAACACCGTGCGGGCGACGTTGGAGCCGATGCAGCGGTGGATGCCGAGGCCGAAGCTGCTGTGCCGGTTGCCCTTGCGGTCCAGGTGGACCCGGTCGGGGTCGGCGAAGACGGCGGGGTCGCGATTGGCCATCGCCCAGGACAGCCACAGGCGTTCACCCTCCTCGAACCGCTGGCCGGCGATCTCGCAGTCGGCGGAGATCGTACGGCCGTCGCCCGGGGCCGGGGCGAAGTAGCGCAGGAACTCCTCGGTCGCCGAGTCCAGCAGGGTTGCCCGCTCGCGGCTGAGCCGGTCCCGCTCAGCGGGATGCTCGGACAGCCATTCCAGGGCGTGCGCGGTGAGCGCGGTCGTGGTGTCGAAGCCGCCGCCGATGAGCAGGGCGAGGACGCCGACCAGTTCCTCGTCGGGCGGGGTGCTGCCGTTGATGTCCGCGTGGACGAGGGCGTCGATCAGGCCGGGCCGGGGGTGCTGCCGGACGTCCAGGATGGACGTGTACAGCGCCATGCCCATGTGCCGGCTCATCTCCGCCACGCGGGGCATGTCCGGGGAGTCGGGCGGGGTGTAGACGGAGGCGTGGGCGGGTTCGTTGTAGACCGTCCAGTCCGTCAGCGGGATGCCCATCATCGCGAGGGTGAGGACGGCGGGGACGATGTTGGCGAGGTCGTCGACGAAGTCGATGCTGCCCTCCTCGATCCGCTCGTCGAGGCAGGCGCGGACGACCTCGTCGACGAAGGGGATCCAGCGGGCGACGGCGGCCGGGGAGAGGTAGGGGTTGAGGGTCTGGCGGTAGTGGCGCTGCTCGGGCGGGTCCATCTCCAGGAATCCGCCCTGCACTTCGCGGGCGCGCGGCGGCGAGGGGATGGTGATGCCCTTGTAGCCTCGGCGTTCGCCCTTGACGTCGTGGTCGTTGGAGAGGAACTCGGCGGACCGGGCCAGTTCGAAGACCTCGCGGTTGCCGCTGGCGACCCAGTGGCCGCCGTGGGTGTCGGTCCAGGCGATGGGGCACGTGCCGTGCAGTTCGTGGGTGATGTCCTCGAACCGGGTGCGGTACTCGGGGGTGTGCCGGTCGAAGTGCACCCGGTGAGCCTTGCGTTCGTCGTCGGTGCCGGCCTCGCTCATGGCTCTGTCCTTGTCCTTGGGTTCGGGGAAGTCGGCCCGCTCAGGAGAGCTGGATGGCCCGTTCGGGACAGGAGTGCGCGGCTTCCCGGACCTGCTCCTCCTGGTCGGCCGGGACCTCTTCGCTCACGGCCGAGGAGTGGCCGTCGATGTCGTCGAGCTGGAATGCCTTCGGAGCGATCATCGCGCAGAGCGTATGGCCCTGGCAGCGCTCCGGATCGACCCGGACCTTCACGCTAAATCTCCCTGGTGACATGGGGGTTGGTGGGTTCAGCGGCGCCAGTCGTACCACTTGAGGTAGCCGCCCGCGTCCACCCGCAGCTGGGTGCCGGTGATGTAGCGGGCCTCGTCGGAGGCGAGGAAGAGCAGGGCGTTGCTGATGTCGCGGGGTTCGACGTACGGGATCGGCATGGCCTGCTGCACGGCGAAGGACGGCTCGGCGTCCTCGCGGGTGGGGTGGGCGAGGTCGGGCCGGAAGGACTCGTACATCGACTCGTTCTGCAGCATGTGCGTGTCGACGTTGGTGGGGTGCAGGACGTTGGCGCGCTGCCCCAACGGGGCGAGGTTGCGGGCGAGTTCGTGGACGTACTCGGACAGGGCCCGCTTGGCGAACGCGTAGCCTGCGCCGCCCGGGTTGGACCCCGGGGTCTGCACGATGCCGTGGTCCATCAGGGCGGCGGTCGATCCGGTGGCGATGACGGAGGCGCCCTCGCGCAGGTGCGGCAGGCAGATCTGGATGGTGTTGATGGTGCCGATCAGGTCGACGTCGACGGCGTCGCACCAGGCCTGCATCTTGGGTTCGCCGCGCAGCGGGGCGATGCCGGCCTGGGCCACCACGATGTCCAGACCGCCGAGCCGCTCCAGGCCCGCTGCCAGCGCCTCGCGCAACTGGGCGGTGTCCCGGACGTCCGCCTGGCGGGCGACGATGCGCCGGCCCTGTTCCTCGACCAGGCGGACGGTCTCCTTGAGGTCCTCGGGGGTGGCCATCGGGTAGCGGACCGTCTCGAAGTCGCGGCAGATGTCCACCGCGATGATGTCGGCGCCCTCCTCGGCCAGGCGCACGGCGTGGCTGCGGCCCTGACCGCGCGCCGCGCCGGTGATGAACGCGACTTTGCCCTCGACTCGTCCCATGGGCGGTGTCCCTTCTTCCGTGGTTGTCCTACGGCGGGCCGCCGCCGCTGACCTGTGCGTCGACGACGCGGACGACGCGGACGCGGACCACACGGACCCCGACAGCAAGAATCCCCCTCCCGGATGCGAGAACCATACTTTCACCGAAGGGCACCCGGAAGTCCCGAGTAACGAATTTGTGTCACAGCGCGACAGAAGCAGCGGCACGATTCCGGGGTGGTGACCTTCCAGCCGTTCCCCGGTATGGTTCTCAAAATCGAGAACCCAATTTCCACCGGTGGTGGTCGCGTCCACGGTCTGGAGGAGTTCATGGAGCGCAGGACCTGCGGGGAAGTGGCCGGATGAGCGGCGACGGCCCGCTGGCCGGGATACGGGTGCTGGAAGTGGCGATGTACGGGTTCGTCCCGTCCGCCGGGGCCGTGCTCGCCGACTGGGGCGCGGACGTGGTCAAGGTCGAGCACGCGGTCAACGGGGATCCGCAGCGCGGACTGCGGCAGACCGGCGCCTTCAAGGTGGAGGGCGACCCCAACCCGAACATCGAGCACGCCAACCGGGGCAAGCGCAGCATCGGCCTGGACATGGCTCGGCCCGAGGGCCGGGAGGTGCTGTACGAACTGGCCCGGCGCGCGGACGTGTTCCTGACCAGCTTCCTGCCGTCGGCGCGGCGGAGGTTCGGCATCGACGTCGAGGACGTCCGCGAGGTCAACCCGCGGATCGTCTACGCCCGGGGCAGCGCGCTCGGCCCGCGCGGCGGGGAGGCGGACAAGGGCGGGTACGACATGACCGCGTTCTGGGCCCGCGCCGGTACGGCGGCCAGCCTCACACCGCCCGGTACGCCCGGCATGGTTCCGCCGCCCGGCCCGGCCTACGGGGACACCATCTCGGGCACGAACCTCGCCGGGGGCATCGCCGCCGCCCTGTTGAAGCGCGAGCGCACGGGCGAACCGTCCGTCGTGGACGTCTCGTTGCTGGGCAGCGGGGTGTGGGCCCTGGGACACGGGATCGCCCTGTCGCTCCGTCTCGACCGGCCGATGGTCGCGCCGCCCACCGGGGCGCACGGCTCCCCCACCAACCCGCTGTCGGGGCTGTACCGCACGGCCGACGACCGCTGCCTGGCGTTCGTGATGATGCAGCCGGGGAAGTTCTGGGCGGACGTGTGCCGACACATCGGCCGGCCCGAGCTGGCGGAGGATCCGCGGTTCGCGAGCGCCGAACTGATCGCGGCGCACACGACGGAGGCCGTCGGGATCCTGCGCGAGGTGATCGCCACGGGCACGCTCGCCGAGTGGACCGAGCGCTTCGCGACGCTGGCCGGGCCGTGGGCGCCCGTGCAGGACTCGCTGCAGGTCGGTTCGGACGCGCAGGTCCGCGCGAACGAGTATCTCGTGCGGGCCGGGGAGCTCGAACTCGCCGCGAATCCCGTGCAGTTCGACGTGACCGCACCCCGGCTGAGCCCTGCCCCGGAGTTCGCGGCCCAGACCGAGGAGGTCCTGCTGGAGCTGGGCCTGGACTGGGAGCGGATTCTGGCGCTGAAGGCGGCGGGGGCGGTGACGTAGCCCCCTCGACTGCTCCTGCCGGCACGGGCAGAGAGCTTGCTCTCGCGCATCGGGACTCACCTTGCCGCAACGAAGCTTGCCGCAACAAAGGAAGGGCCGCACCCACATGCCCGTCACCGTCACCGAACTCACCCCCACCACCGGTGTGGAGATCACCGGCCTCTCCGGGAACCGGCTGGTCGACCGGGGTGTCGCGGAGGAATGCCTGGCCGCGCTGGAGCGGCGCGGGGTGGTGATCTACCGCGAGGCCGACATCGACGACGACGATCTGGTCGCGTTCGGCCGGCTGCTCGGCGAGGTCGTCCCGCTGCCGATGGGCGGCCATCCGACGCACCGCGAGATCCAGCGGATCACCCGGGACCCGGCGAAGAGCCCGCTGGCCGCCTACCGCGAGTCCACCTTCTTCTGGCACATCGACGGCACGACGCAGCGAATTCCCGGCAAGGCGACGCTTCTGACGGCACGGCAGGTGTCGGGGGACGGCGAAGGCGACACCGAGTTCGCCAACACCTTCGCCGCGTACGCGGCGTTGCCGGAGGCGGAGCGGAGGGAACTGGACGGCCTGCGCGTCGTGCACAGCTTCGCCGCCTCGCAGCTTCTGGTGACACCGGACCCGTCGCCGAAGGAGCGGGCGGCCTGGGACCGCAACCCGGCCCGGGAGCACCCCCTGGTGTGGACCCGGCGCAACGGCCGCAGGTCACTGCTGATCGGGGCGACCGCGGGCGAGGTGACCGGCCGGCCGCCGGACGAGGGCCGCAGGCTGCTGGACCGGCTCCTGAACTGGGCGACCCGGCCGCGGTTCACCCTGCGCCACCGCTGGCGCCAGGGCGACCTCGTCGTCTGGGACAACACCGGGATGCTGCACCGGGCGCTGCCCTACGGCCCCGCCTCCTCCCGGCTGATGCACCGCACATCCCTGCTCGGCGAGGAGGCGGTCGTATGAGCGAGCGACGCACGGCGCTCGTCACGGGCGGCGGCTCGGGTATCGGCCGCGCCATCGCCCACCGGCTCGCCGAGGACGGCTTCGCCACGGCCGTACTCGACCTCAACGCCGAGGCGGCCGAGCAGGTCGCCGAGGAGGCACGGCAGAAGGGCCACGAGGCGGTCGCCTTCGGGGGCGTCGACGTGTCCGACCGGGCGCAGGTGAACGACGCGGTGCAGCGGGTCCGGGACGCGCTGGGCGGGCCGGTGCTGGTGCTGGTCAACAACGCGGGCGTCAGCGGGTTCGGCCCCTTCCTGAAGATCACCGACGAGACCTGGGACCGGATCATGGCCGTGAACCTCAACGGCCCCTTCTACCTCTGCCAGGCGGTCGTGCCCGACATGAAGGAGACCGGCTGGGGGCGGATCGTGAACATCTCGTCGTCGAGCACGCATTCGGGGCAGCCGTACATGGCGCACTACGTCGCCTCGAAGGCCGGTCTCGTCGGATTCACCAAGTCCCTGGCGCTGGAGCTGGGTCCGGCCGGCATCACGGTGAACACCATCCCGCCCGGCTTCATCGACACCCCGATGCTGCGGGCCTCCGAGGAACGCGGGCTGCTGGGCGGTTCGGTGGACCACCACGCGGAGCTGACACCGGTACGGCGTCCGGGGCGCCCCGAGGACATCGCGGCCGCGTGCTCGTTCCTGGTGTCCGAGGAGGCCGGGTACATCACCGGGCAGGTGATCGGGGTGAACGGGGGCCGCAACACCTGAGTGACGGGACGCCCGAGGCCGGGCCGGGCAGGTCACTTCCGGCGGTTCAGCGCCCGGTCCGCGGCCTCCCAGTGCGCGTCCGCGGCCCACAGCCGGGCGAAGGCGCGCACCGCGTCGTCCGCCGAAGTGCCCTCGTCCAGCACGCGTTTGATCTCGGCGCCGGGACCGGTGGCGAGGGCACGCGCCACAGAACGCCATTCCGTCTCGAAGGAGGCGCGCGGCACCACCCGGTCCACCAGGCCGACCCGCTCCGCCTCGGTGGCGTCGAGGACCGCGCCGGTGCCCGCGAGCAGCAGGGCCCGGCCACGGCCGACCAGGGCGGCGAGCCGCTCGGCGCCGCCCCAGGCGGGCATGATCGCGAGGGTCACCTGGGTGAAGCCGACCCTGATGCCGTCGGCGGCGATCCGGATGTCGGCGGCGACGGCGACCTCGGCCCCGCCGCCCAGCGCGTGGCCGTTGAGCGCGGCGACGACGGGCGCGGGAAAGCCGGCGATGCGGTCGCAGAGGCCGCGCATCCGCCAGGCCATGGCCGCCGCGTCCTCCTCGGTGCGGATCGCGGCGAGTTCCTTGAGGTCTCCCCCGGAGACGAACGCCCGGTCCCCCGCTCCCGTGATCACCAACGCCCGCACGCCGGCTGCCGCGTCCAGCGCCTTCTCCAGCTCGTCCATCGTGGCGAGCGAGATGGCGTTGCGGGCATGGGGGCGGTCGATCGTGAGGACGGCCAGGCCGTCGTCGTCCCGTGCGAGGTCGATCACGTGATTCCCCTCTGACGATATTGGCATTCTCCAATTGCGAGAATAACGTATGCGCCGCTTAGCGCCGCAAGCCCGACACCTCGAAGAGCCGCCCGTCGCAGTGGAGGTAGCCGCAGATGCGAGAGATCCCCGCCGAGTTGACCGAGCGTTACGCAGCCGAGGGCTGGTGGACCGGGGAGACGGTCGGTGACCTGCTGACCCGGGGTCTGGCGGCGGCGCCGGACACCGAGTTCCGGGTGCACTCGGCCGTCCGCCCCTGGGCGGGCACCTTCCGGGACGTCGAAGCGGTGGCGCGGCGGCTGGCGGGCGGGTTGCGGGAGCGGGGTGTGGGGCCGGGCGACGCGGTGGCCTTCCAGCTGCCCAACTGGATGGAGGCCGCCGCGGTGTTCTGGGCCTCGGCGCTCCTCGGGGCGGCGGTGGTGCCGATCGTGCACTTCTACGGGCGCAAGGAGGTCGGCTACATCCTCGACGCCGTCCGGCCGCGCGTCTTCGTCACCGCCGAGCGGTTCGGGCGGCTGGAGTTCCGGCCAGACGTGTGCGCGGACGTGCCGGTGGTCGGCGTGGTGGGCCGCGACTTCGACACGCTGCTCGGCGACGAGCCGCTCACTCAGCCGCTTCCGGCGGACCCGGCCGCCCCCGCCCTGATCGCCTTCACCTCCGGTACGACCCGCGACCCGAAGGGCGTCGTGCACAGTCACCGGACCCTGGGCCACGAGACCCGCCAGCTCGCCGCGAGCTACCCGCCGGACCGCGGCCGCCAGCTCACCGCCGCTCCGGTGGGTCACTTCATCGGCATGGTCAACGCGTTCCTGATCCCCGTCCTGGACGGCACCCCCGTGCATCTCACCGACGTCTGGGACCCGGCCGGGGCCCTGCGGCTGATGCGGGACCACCAGTTGCACATCGGGGGCGGGGCGCCGTACTACGTGACCAGCCTCCTCGACCACCCGGACTTCACCGCGGAGCACCTGCGGTACCTGCGGTACGCGGGGCTCGGCGGCTCGTCCGTGCCGGCGGCCGTCACCACCCGGCTGGCCGGCCTCGGGATCCGGGTGTTCCGGGCGTACGGCAGCACCGAGCATCCCTCGATCACCTCGTCCCGGCACGACGCGCCGGAGCCCAAGCGGCTGTTCACGGACGGCACCGCGCTGCCGGGCGTCGAGATCCGGCTGGCCGAGGACGGCGAGATCCTCAGCCGGGGCCCGGACCTGTGCCTCGGCTACACCGATCCGGCCCTGACGGCGCGGGCGTTCGACGAGGACGGCTGGTACCGGACCGGTGACCTCGGCGAGCTGGACGAGGACGGGTACCTCACGATCACCGGCCGGAAGGCGGACCTGATCATCCGGGGCGGCGAGAACATCAGCGCGCTGGAGGTCGAGGAGGTCCTCCTCGCCATGCCCGGGGTCGCGGAGGCCGCGGTGGTCGCCGCACCCGACGCCCGGCTCGGCGAACACGCGGCCGGGTTCCTGCGGATGCTGCCCGGACACCCGCTGCCCGGACTCGACGCGATGCGGGTGCACTTCGAGCGGGCGGGGCTGGCCCGGCAGAAGTGGCCGGAGGAGCTGCACGAGGTGGCGGAGTTCCCGCGGACGGCGAGCGGCAAGGTGCAGAAGTTCCGGCTCCGTCAGGACATTGCCGTAGGCACCTGAAGAGAATAACATTCTCTCAAATCGCAAAGGAGGGTCTCATGTCGTCGCGTGCGCTGCCGTATCCGCTCTTCGACGCGGACAACCACCTGTACGAGACCGAGGAGGCGCTGACCCGGTTCCTCCCCAAGCAGTACGCGGGAGCGATCGAGTACGTGCAGGTCCGCGGCCGTACGAAGATCGCGATCCTCGGCCAGATCAGCGAGTACATCCCGAACCCCACCTTCGAGGTGGTCGCCCGGCCCGGCGCGATGGAGGAGTACTTCCGGATCGGCAACCCGGACGGCAAGTCCCGCCGGGAGATCTTCGGGGAGCCGATGCGCTCGATCCCCGCCTACCGGGAACCCGGCCCGCGCCTTGAGCTGCTCGACGAACTCGGGGTGCAGCGCACGCTGATGTTCCCGACGCTGGCGAGCCTGATCGAGGAGCGGATGCGGCACCACCCGGAGCTCATCCACGCCGTCATCCACTCGCTCAACGAGTGGCTGCACGCGACCTGGTCCTTCAACTACAAGGACCGCATCTTCACCACCCCCGTGATCACCCTCCCGATCGTGGAGAAGGCGATCGCGGAGCTCGACTGGGCCGTGGAGCGCGGCGCGAGGGCGATTCTCGTCCGGCCCGCCCCGGTGCCCGGGTACGGCGGCTCGCGCTCCTTCGCGATGGAGGAGTTCGACCCGTTCTGGAAGCGGGTCGTGGAGACCGGTGTGCTGGTCGCGATGCACTCCTCCGACAGCGGGTACTCCCGGTACGCCAACGACTGGGAGGGCACCTCCGCCGAGATGCTGCCGTTCAAGTCGAACGCCTTCCGCCAGGTGAACGAGTGGCGGCCGATCCAGGACGCGGTGGCCTCCTGGGTCTGCCACGGCGCGCTGTTCCGCTTCCCCGAGCTGAAGATCGCCCTCATCGAGAACGGCTCGTCCTGGGTGGCTCCGCTGCTCGACCAACTCGCCGACGTCCACAAGAAGATGCCGGAGCAGTTCCTCGGCGACCCGGTGCAGGCCGTCAAGGACAGCATCCACGTCAGCCCGTTCTACGAGGAGAACCTCGGCGAGCTGGTCGACCTCATCGGCGTCGACCGGGTGCTGTTCGGCTCGGACTACCCGCATCCGGAGGGCCTGGCCCAGCCGACCTCCTACGTGGACGCCATCCAGGGGCTCGGCGCGGCCGACCAGGCGAAGATCATGGGCGGCAACCTGTCCCGGCTGATCCCGGCGTGAGCAGGAGAGGGCTTCTCTCGTGAGGTGGGAGACCATCCCCCGGATGGTGCTGAGCGCGGCCGACCGCTTCGGTGACGCCGAGGCGGTCGTGGACGGACCGCTGCGCCTCACCTTCGCCCAGCTCGCCGAGCGGGTACGGGTGGCAGCAGGGGCCTTCGCCGCGCTGGGGGTCGGCAGGGGCGACCGGGTGGCGATCTGGGCGCCCAACTCCGCCGAGTGGATCGTGGCCGCGTTCGGGCTGCTGACCGCCGGCGGGGTGCTCGTCCCGGTCAACACCCGGTTCAAGGCAGCCGAGGCACACGACATCGTCGTCCGTAGCCGCGCCAAGGCCGTACTGGTCCAACAGGGCTTCCTGGGGCTGGAGTTCACCGGACCGCCCGGCGTGCCGGTGCTCGACCTCAAGTCCGGCTTCCTGGACGGCGGTTCGCCCCTCGAACGGCACGTCGGCGGTGACGACGTGGCGGACATCGTGTTCACCTCGGGGACGACGGGCCGCCCCAAGGGCGTCCTGATGACCCACGCCCAGACGCTGCGCCTGTACGAGGAGTGGTGCGACCTCGCCGACCTGCGCGCGGGCGACCGCTACCTGATCGTCAATCCGTTCTTCCACATCTTCGGCTACAAGGCGGGCTGCGTCGCCTCCCTGATCCGCGGCGCCACGATCCTGCCCGTACCGGTCTTCGACGTGGAGCGGGTGCTCGACCTGGTCGAGCGGGAACGCGTGACGATGCTGCCGGGCCCGCCGACCCTCTACCACTCCCTCCTGGAGGCCCGGGCGAAGGGCGGCCGGGACCTGTCCTCCCTGCGCTGCGCCGTCACCGGCGCGGCCGACATCCCCGTCGAACTCATCCGCCGGATCAGCGAGGAACTCCCCTTCCGCTCGATCATGACGGGCTACGGCCTCTCGGAGGCCGGCACGGTGACCGCCTCCCGCCCCGGCGACTCCTTCGAGGACATCGCGACCACCGTCGGCACCCCCTGCGACGGCGTGGAGATCCGCGTCGCCGGTGACGGCGAGGTGCTGGTGCGCGGTTACAGCGTGATGCGCGGATACCTCGACGACCCGGCGGCGACCGCCGAGGCCGTGGACGAGGACGGCTGGCTGCACACCGGCGACCTCGGGACCCTGGACGGCCGGGGGCACCTGAGGATCGTGGGCCGCAAGAAGGACATGTTCCTGGTCGGCGGCTTCAACGCCTACCCGGCGGAGATCGAGGGCTTCCTGCTGCGGCACCCGGCCGTGGCACAGGTCGCGGTGATCGGCGTGCCGGACCCGCGCATGGGGCAGGTCGGCAAGGCGTTCGTGGTGCGGCACGGGCCGGTGACCGAGGCGGAGCTGATCGCCTGGAGCCGCGAGCGCATGGCCGGGTTCAAGGTGCCGCGGTCCGTCGAGTTCCGCGAGGAGTTGCCGCTCAACGCCACGGGCAAGGTGATGAAGGACCGACTGCGATGAAGGCCGACGGGAACCGCGACCGGGTTCCCGCCCTGGAGAACGGAGATCTCTCGTGACGACGCACCGCACCGCGGACCCGACGGCGGATCTGTCACTGGCCCGGCTCGAGCGCCTCGACGACGAGATCATCGCGCTCCTCGCCCGCCGCCGCGCGATGGCCCAGGAACTCCCGCCCCCGGCCCGCGCCCGCGCCGCCGACCCGGCCTTCGCGGAGACCGTACGGGGCATCACGGGCCGCTACCGCCAGGAACTCGGCGGCGCCGGCGAACTCGTCGCCCGCGCGGTCATGGTGCTGTGCGATCCGAGCCGCGAGGCCTGAAAGCGCTGTGAAGGCGGCCTGAAGAAAGCTTCCTTCGCGCTCGGGGCCCCGAGCGGCGGTTCACCGGTTCGGCGCTGCCCGGGTCAGTACGACCTGGGCAGCCCCAGCACGTGCTGGGAGACGTAGTTGAGCACCATCTCCTGGCTGATCGGCGCGAGCCGCAGCAGCCGTGCCTCACGGAAGTACCGCTCGACGTGGTACTCACGGGCGTACCCCATACCGCCCAGCGTCTGCACCGCCCGGTCGGCGGCCTGGAATCCGGCGTCGGCGCACAGGAACTTGGCCATGTTGGCCTCGCGGCCGCACTCCAGCCCCCGGTCGTAGCGCCAGGCGGCGTTGCGGGCCATCAGGCGGGCGGCGTCGAGGCGGGTCAGGGCTTCCGCGAGCGGGAAGGCGATGCCCTGGTTCTGGCCGATGGGACGGCCGAAGACGATCCGTTCCGTTGCGTACCGGGTGGCCGCGTCCAGGGCCGCCCGGCCCAGGCCGAGCGCCTCGTGGGCGAGCAGGATGCGCTCGGGGTTGAGGCCGTCGAGGAGGTAGCGGAAGCCTTCGCCCTCCTCGCCGATCCGGGCGCTCGCCGGGACCCGCAGGCCGTCGATGAAGATCTCGTTGGAGGCGACGGCGTTGCGGCCCATCTTGGGGATCGGCCGGATGTCCATCGCCGTACGGTCGACGTCGACCAGGAAGACCGAGATGCCCTTGGTGGGCTTGTCGACCTGGTCGCGTGGGGTCGTACGGGCGAGGAGAACCATCTTCTGGCTGTCGCCCGCCTTGGTGATCCAGATCTTGCGGCCGTCGATGACGTAGTGGCCGCCGTCACGGCGGGCGACGGTGGAGATGCTGGTGGTGTCCGTGCCGGCGTCGGGTTCGGTGACGCCGAAGCAGACGTGCAGGTCTCCGGTGGCGGCGTGCGGGAGGACCTCGCGGCGGAGCTGCTCGCTGCCGTGCCGGGCCAGGACGTTGAGGCCGAAGATGGTCAGGTGCATGGTGCTGCACCCGTTCATGCCGGCTCCTGAGGCGGCCACCTCCTCCAGCAGCAGTGCGGCCTCCAGGACGCCGAGTCCGCCGCCGCCGTACTCCTCGGGGACCGCGATCCCGAGCCAGCCGGCCTTGGCGAAGGCGTCGTAGAAGCTCCAGGGGAACTCGCCCCGTTCGTCCTGCCGGGCCCAGTACTCGGGGCCGAAGGAGGCGGCCAGCTCGCGGACGCCCGTGCGGATGTCCTCCTGCTGCTCGGTCAGCTCGAAATCCACGTGGCCCCCTGGAGCGCGATCCTGCACAACTCTGGAGAATGAGGTTTCCCTATACGTAGAATATCGTTCGCAGTCGGGGAGCGGAAGGAAGGGGCGCCGTGAACATCGCGATGCTGCTCGACATGGCCGTGGCGGGCGATCCGGACCGGGTGGCGGTCGGGCCGCGCGGTTCGGGTATGACCCGTGCGGAGCTTCGGCGCGCGGCCGGTGGAGTGGCGGCTGTCGTCCATCGGTCGGGAGCGCGGGAATTGGTGTTCGCCGGGGTCAACGGCGCGGAGTTTCCCGTGCTGTTGTTCGGTGCCGCGCTGGCCGGCGTCCCGTTGGTACCCGTCAACTACCGCCTCTCCGCGGACGCGTTGACCGGTCTGCTCGCTCACACCGACGCACCGCTGGTGGTCGCGGACAAGTCCCTGGCGGGCGTGTTCGCCGGGGCCGGACTGCCGGTGCGCACCCCCGAGGAACTGCTGGCGGAGGGGCGGGCCGCCGAGCCGGCCGAGGGTCTGGAGGGTGCGGCGGAGGACCCGGCCGTGCTGCTCTTCACCAGCGGGACCACCGCCGCGCCGAAGGCAGCCGTGCTCCGGCACCGCCACCTGACCAGTTACGTCCTGCAGACCGTGGAGTTCGCCTCCGCCGCCCCGGACGACACCGTCCTGGCCTCGGTCCCGCCGTACCACGTCGCGGGCGTCGGCTCCGTGTTGAGCAACGTGTACGCCGGCCGCCGCATGGTGCACCTCGGCGCCTTCGAGCCGGGTGCCTGGCTGGAGCTGGTCCGCTCCGAGGGCGTCACCTCCGCGATGGTGGTACCGACCATGCTGGCCAGGATCGTCGAGCACCTGGACGGCCGGCCGGCCGGGGTGCCGACGCTGCGCGCGCTGGCCTACGGCGGTGCCCGCATGCCGCACACGGTGCTGGAGGCGGCGCTACGGGCGTTCCCCGGCGCGGGTTTCACCAACGCCTACGGACTCACCGAGACCAGTTCCACCATCGCGCTGCTCGGCCCCGACGACCATCGTGCGGCGCTGGCCTCCGACGACCCCGCGGTGCGCGCCCGGCTGCGCTCGGCGGGCCGCATGGTGCCGGGTGTGGAGGCGCAGATCCGGGACACGGCCGGGGCCGTGCTGCCCGCCGGGGTGCCGGGCGAGCTGTGGGTGCGTGGTCCGCAGGTGTCCGGGGAGTACAAGGGGGCCGCCGCGTTGCTGGACGCGGCGGGCTGGTTCCGCACCCGGGATCTGGCCCGCTTCGACGACGCGGGCTATCTGTTCGTCGTGGGACGCGCCGACGACACGATCATCCGTGGCGGAGAGAACATCGCGCCCGCCGAGGTGGAGGACGTCCTGCTGGGCCATGAGGCCGTGCGCGAGGCGGCGGTCGTCGGGGTGCCGGACGAGGAGTGGGGCGAGCGGATCGCGGCCTTCGTCGTCGTCCACGAGGGCTCGGAAGTCGACGCCGAGGGGCTGCGGTCCTGGGTGCGTGCCCGGCTGCGCGGGTCCAGGACGCCCGATGTGGTCGTCTTCCGCGCGGAGTTGCCGTACACACCCACCGGAAAACTGCTGCGGCGCGAGCTGCTGACACTGATACGGGAGGGCTGACGCCGTGACGTCGTTCGCTGAGCTGCACGACCTGACGGGCAAGGTGGCGGTGGTCACCGGCGGTTCGCGCGGGATCGGGCGGGCCATCGTCCAGACGCTGGCGGAGGCCGGTGCCGATGTGGTGGTCGCCTCCCGGAAGGGCGAGGTGTGCCGGGCGGTCGCCGAGGAGGTGCGGGCGTCGACCGGGCGGCGGGCCGTCGGGATCGCCTGCCATGTCGGCCGCTGGGACGACTGCGAGCGGCTCGTGGCGGAGTCCGTCGAGCGGCTGGGCGGACTGGACGTGCTCGTCAACAACGCCGGGATGTCACCCCCGTACGAGCGTCTCGATGCCGTCGGCGAGGAGCTGTACGACAAGACCCTCGCCGTGAACCTGAAGGGGCCGTTCCGGCTGGCGGTCCTCGCGGCGACGCACATGGCGGACCACGGCGGCGGCTCGATCGTCAACATCGGTACGGCCGGGTCGCTGATGGCGAGCGTCCACGAACTGCCCTACGCCTGCGCCAAGGCCGGTCTGAACGCGCTCACGGTGGGGCTCGCGGAGGCGTACGCCCCGAAGGTGCGGGTGAACGCCATTCTCCCCGGGCCGGTGCTCACCGACGCCCACCGGGCCTGGGCGGCCGAGGACTTCGACGCCTCGTTCGTGCCGCTGGGCCGGCTGGGGCTGCCGGCCGACGTGGCACCCCTGGCACTGCACTTCGCCAGTGCCGCGTCCAGCTTCACGACCGGTGCGATCGTGCGGGTCGACGGGGGCATCACACGGAAGGTCTGAACCCCGTGAGCCATACGGAAGGGCGGCGGCTCCTGTCGGAGCCGCCGCCCTTCCGTCCCCCGTCCCCCCGGCCTGTCAGTGGTCGGCGGTCTCGTTCCGGTACACCTGTCCGCCCTTCATCACGAACCGCACGTCCTCGGTGACCCCGATGTCGGTCAGCGGGTCGCCGGGGACGGCGACGACGTCGGCGAGCAGGCCGGGTTGGAGGCGGCCGCGGTCGTCGGCGTCGATCAGTTCCGCGGCGACGGTCGTCGCGGCCCGGAGGGCGGCCAGCGGGGTCATGCCGCGGTCGACGAGGGCGAGGAGCTCGCGGGCGTTGCGGCCGTGCGGGATCGCCGGGGCGTCGGTGCCGCAGGCGACCCGGACGCCGCGTTCGATGGCACGCCTGGTCGTCGCCTTGGCGCGGGGGAAGACGTCGGCGGCCTTGGCCTGGAGTTCGGGCGCGGCCTTGGAGACGTCCATGCCGTCGGCGATGTAGGTGGTGGCGACCAGGAAGGTGCCGCGCTCCACCATCAGGTCGAGGGTCTCGTCGCCGGCCAGGAAGCCGTGCTCGACGCAGTCGATGCCCGCGTCCAGCGCGGCCCGGATCGCCCGGTCGCCCATGCAGTGCGCGGCCACCTTGAGCCCGGCGCGGTGCGCCTCGTCGGCGATGGCGCGCAGTTCGTCGTCGGAGTACTGCTGGGCGCCGGCCGGACCGGTATGTGACATGACACCGTTGGAGGCGCACACCTTGATGACCCGCGCCCCGTGCTTGATCTGGTAGCGGACCGCCTTGCGCACCTCCTCGACCCCGTCGGCGATGCCCTCCTCGGTCGTCAGCGGCATGATGTGCGGCGCCAGCGCCTGGAACATGGTCGGGTCGAGGTGCCCGCCGGTGGGGGTGATGGCATGCCCGGCCGGCACGACCCGCGGTCCCTCGATCCAGCCGAGGTCGATGGCCTTCTTCAGCGCCACGTCGAGCAGCAGGCCGCCGGTCTGCACGAACAGGCCGAGGTTGCGTACGGTCGTGAAACCGGCCCGCAGGGTGCGGCGGGCGTTGGCGACGGCGCGCAGGGTGCGGACGGCGGGGTCGTCCTGGACGGGGTTGAGGGGGCTGCGGTGGTCGGGCCCGCCGAGGAGCAGGTTGACCTCCATGTCCATCAGGCCCGGCAGGAGCGTGACGTCACCCAGGTCCAGTTCGACGGTGTCGGGCGGGACGGTCGTCGGGGCGACGGCGGTGATGCGCTCGCCCTCGATCAGCAGGTCGCCTGGCTCGACGAGTTCCCCCTTGTCGATGTCGAGCATGCGGGCGGCGCGCAGCCGGACCGGGGGCTGCGGAGTGCGTGGGCGGGGCATCAGGTGCCTCCCGCGGCGCGGTGGGCTCGCATGGCGCTCACACCGCCGGTTCGACGACGGCGTCGATGCTCGCCGGGCCCGTGTCGGGCACCCTGGGCTGCCGCCAGGCCTCCACCGAGAAGGCGACGGTCACCAGGGCGCAGAACAGCCACAGCAGGTGCTTGTCCGCGTCGGAGATGTCCGCCATGGAGACGTTCTGCAGGTACTCCGTGCCGGACGCGAGGAGCGGGAACGCGGCGTTGTAGAAGGTGTCCAGTTCGTCCATGGTGCTGGCGATCCGCTTGGCGTAACGGGCCTTCTCGGTGGGGACGGCCCAGTCGGCGAAGGGCTCCAGCGCGGCGAACTCGGCGGGAAGGACGGTGGCCATGGTTCGGTCTCCTCGGGTCAGTTCGCGGCCGGGGCGCCGGAGGTGCGCTGCTGGTACTCGCGGACGTACTGCCGGGCGGTGCCGTGCAGATGGCGGAGCAGAACCTCCTGGTCGTTGAGGGGGAACTCGCCCACCGCGCGCGATTCGAGCATGGTCTGGGTCGCCTCCAGGGTGTTGCCGTCCTGCAGGCCGTACTCCTTGAAGGAGACGACGGCCAGCTCCTGCTGCAGGCGCTGGAAGGCGTTCTCGGGCGGGACGAAGTAGCAGGTCGCCTCGAAGATGTGCGTGTTGTACGAGGTCGGCCAGTAGTGGTAGGTCAGCACCCAGTTCGGCCGCCAGATCAGCAGCATGAAGTTGGGGAAGAAGACGAACGAGTCCATACCCCAGCGCGGGTCCCGGGTGGGGTTGACGGCCGGCGGCAGCTGTTCGGTGCTCAGACCGATGTCGGGTGCCTCCCACGGCCCGAACAGGCCGCTGCGCAGGGCCCCTTCGATGGGCTTGACCATCTTCCGGTCGTGCGGCGGGGCGATGCCGCCCCAGGAGGAGACCATGCTGTGCGGGCCGTCGATGTCGTAGTGCAGCGCCTCGTACCCGTACTTCTGGATCTTGCGGGCCTCGTCGGACACGTACTGGCCCGCGTGCAGGATCGGCGCGTGGTAGAACTCGGCGAACGCGTCGATGAACAGCTTCCAGTTGGCGCCGATCTCGGCGCGGTAGCGGTGCGCCTGGGTCATCTTGTGGAACGGGTAGCCCTCGATGCCCTTGGCGAACTCGCCCAGGAACTCCCGTAGCGGAGTGGTGTTCTCGGGGTCGAGGTTGACGAAGACGAACCCCTCCCAGATCTCCGTCCGCACGCCCTTGAGGCCGTACTGCGACTTGTCCAGGTCGAAGAACTCCTGCTCCTGCTGGACGAAGGACAGCTTGCCTTCGAGGTCGTAGCGCCAGGCGTGGTACTTGCACGTGAACTGCCGGCAGACCCCGCTGGTCTCCTCGCGCGGGAAGTCGTTCCACACGAGCTTGTTGCCGCGGTGCCGGCACACGTTGTGGAAGGCACGCACCTCGTCGTCCATGCCGCGCACCACGACCACCGAGGTGCCGGCCGCGTCCAGCTCCTTGGTGAAGTAGCTGCCGCGCTTGGGGAGTTGCTCGACCCGCCCCACGTTCAGCCAGGTGCGCCTGAAGATCGCCTCGCGCTCCAGCTCGTAGTGCGCGGGGGAGATCGAGTCCTCGTACGACACCGGCTCCGTGCCGATCTTCAGGTGTGCGGTCCAGCTGCCCGCCGCGGGCTTCTTGAAGTGCGCCATGGGGTCTGGTCCTCCAGTCGCTTGTACGGAGGGGACTCACGATAATCTCAGTCTCTCCGAATGAGAATGCTATTCTCGCTCCGGATCGGCCGTCAAGTCAGCCGTTCGTCAGGAGGGGCGCCGCAGACCGCGACGGCCGGTCCGTCAGGATCCGTCCACGAAGGGGAAGATCCGGGTGAAGTCGGCCCCCGGCTCGGCCCGGGCGAACCGCCCCCAGACAGCCCCGGCCGCCTCGCCGATGGCGGCGGGACCGCCCTGCTCGCCCACCGCCCGCAGATACAGCCGTACGTCCTTGTCCATCAGGGAGTTGGCGAAGCCGGCGGCATAGCGGCCGGTGAGGACGTGGGCCGGGAACTTGTCCTCGGTGGCCGCACTCCGGCCGCTGGACTCGTTGAGCACGTCGAGGATCGTGGCCATGTCGAGTCCGGCCGCGAGCCCGAAGGCGACGGCCTCGCTGGTGGCGGCGAGGGTGGTCGCGGAGAGGAAGTTGTTGGCGAGCTTGAGCGCCTGGGCCATGCCGGGACGGTCGCCGACCCGGCGGGGGCGGTCGCTCAGCCCGGCCAGCACGCCCTCGACGGCATCGCACGCCTCGTCGTCCCCGGCGTACATGACGGTGAGGGTGCGGGCGCGGGCTCCGGCGACCCCGCCGGAGACGGGGGCGTCGACGTAGCCGATGCCGCCCTCGGCCAGGAGTCCGGCGACGGTGCGGGCGGCGGCCGGGCCGACGGTGGAGGTGTCGACGACGTAGCGGACCCGGCGGCAGGGCGCCGCCAGGATCTCGTGGGCCACCTGTTCGGTCGCGGCCCCGTCAGGCAGGCTCAGCACCAACACGCGTACACGATGGGCGACTTCGGCCACCCCGGGGACGTGCACGGCACCCTCTGGCGAGCGCCCCGCACCCAGTGCGTCATGCGTCACGACCGCGCGCCCCGCCCCCACCAGGTTCCCGGCGAGCACGCTCCCCATGTTGCCGAGTCCGACGAATCCGACGCTCCCTGCGCGCAGTTCTCCGCCGCTTCCGTCGATCTCCCGCGTCTCTTCCACAACTCTCCCCGCAGCGAATGAGAATGCCACTCTCCTGAACTTCATTCAGCATTCCAGCAATCGGAGAATTGTGCTACCGTCCCCGATCGTCAGGGTGCCGGCCGAGAGGGAGCCGAACAGACCGTGAACGACTTCGAGGCGATCGACTTCTTCCGGGACGAGAGGCTCGTCGCGGACCCCTATCCCTACTTCGACGCCCTGCGCGGGCAGTGCCCCGTCCACCGGGAGAGCCATCACGACGTGATGATGGTGACCGGATACGAGGAGGCGCTGCAGGTCTACAACGACACCGACACCTTCTCCTCCTGTGTCTCCGTCACCGGTCCGTTCCCCGGGTTCCCGGTCCCGCTGGAGGGGGACGACGTGAGCGGGCTGATCGAGCGGCACCGGGACGCGCTGCCGATGAGCGACCAACTGCCCACCATGGACCCGCCGGTGCACACCGACCACCGCGCCCTGCTGATGCGGCTGATCACGCCGAAGCGCCTCAAGGAGAACGAGGCCTCCATGTGGCACCTGGCCGACGGGCTGCTGGACGCGTTTCTCGCGCCGGGCGAGGGGGAGTTCATCGGCGGGTTCGCCGGGCCGTTCACGCTCCTCGTCATCGCCGACCTGCTCGGCGTGCCGGAGGAGGACCGGCAGGAGTTCATGGACCGGCTGCAGAACCGCCCGCCGGACGGGGGCGGCGTCGGCAGCACGGGGGACGGCACGCTGCACCACTCACCGCTGGAGTTCCTCTACGGCCGCTTCACCACGTACATCGAGGAGCGCCGCCGGGAGCCGCGCGCGGACGTGCTCACGGGACTGGCGACCGCGACCTTCCCGGACGGCTCGACCCCGGAGGTCATGGACGTCGTCCGGGTCGCCGCCAACCTCTTCGCCGCCGGCCAGGAGACCACCGTCCGGCTGCTCGGCTCGGCACTCAAGGTGCTCGCCGAACGCCCTGAGCTGCAGCGGCTGTTGCGCACCGAACGGGAGCGCATCCCGAACTTCGTCGAGGAGGCGCTGCGCGCGGAGAGCCCGGTGAAGGGCGACTTCCGGCTGTCCAGGGTGGCGACGACGGTGGGCGGTGTCGAAGTCCGCGCCGGAACCACGCTGATGGTCCTCAACGGCGCCGCGAACCGCGACCCGCGCCAGTTCGAGGACCCGGAGACCTTCGACGTCGGCCGTCCGAACGTCCGCCGGCACCTCGCGTTCGGCCGCGGTGTGCACACCTGTCCGGGCGCGCCCCTGGCCCGTGCCGAGGCCCGGGTGACCCTGGAACGGCTGCTGGAGCGCACCTCCGACATCAGGATCGCCGAGCAGGTGCACGGCCCGGCGAACGCCCGCCGCTACCAGTACGTGCCGACCTTCATCCTCCGCGGCCTCACCCGTCTCGACCTGGAGTGGAGCCCGGCCCGGTGAAGGCCACCGTCGACGACGACCGCTGCCGCGGGCACGGGGTCTGCTGCTCGATCTGCCCGGAGGTGTTCGACCTGGGCGACGACGGCTACGCCGTGGTGGACCCGCCCGAGGTCCCCGCCGAGCACGAGGACGCGGTCCGCTCGGCCGCCGCCCTGTGCCCCGAACACGCCATCACCGTGAGCTGACGACGAGGAGCGCCATGCCCAAGGGTTACGTCATCTTCACCGAGGCCATCGACGATCCGGCCGCGATGGCCGCCTACGGCAGGGCGGCCGGGCTCTCCCTCGCGGAGAGCGGGGCCACGGTGCTGGCCGTCGACTCCGGCCCCCAGGTCCTGGAGGGTGAGTGGCACGGCGACCAGACCGTCGTCCTGGAGTTCGAGTCGGTGGCTGCGGCCCGGGCGTGGTACGAGTCGGCCGCCTACGAGAAGGCCAAGCCGCTGCGGCAGGCGGCGGCCCGGACCAACGCCGTGATCGTGTCGGGGTTCGCGGCGACGTCGACCGGCGACTAGTACTCCAGTACTCAGGTACTCCAGTACTCCAGCGCCGTTTCGTGGTCTGACCGGCCGGTTCGCCGTCAGCCGTCAACCGGCCGCGGTCAGCCGACCGCCGTGAGCCGATCGCCGTCAGCCGACCGCCGTCAGCCGAGGGCGTCCAGCAGCTCCCGCTCGCGCTGCGCGCTCAGGCCCGCGCGCCTCTCCCGGTCCAGCCCCTGCTCCCGTTCCCAGTCCAGCGTGTCGGCCAGCAGCTCCGCCCGGGGCCGGTGCCGCAGCCCCGCCGCGTGCGCCGAGGACCCGTCCCTCGCCGACCATCCTTCCCAGCCCGGCTCGACCAGCCACATCGCCAGCGACTCGGGCCCCATGTACTCGGCCACGCCGTTGGCGAGCAGCCATGCCGACTCGGCGGTGACCACCGGACCGGTGTGGCCGCCGGCGGCGCGGGACAGTTCGATCCACTCTTCGAACGGGACGACCGGGCCGACAGCGTTGTACGTGCCGGTGGTTCCCGTCTCCGCGGAGTCGAGCAGCCAGGAGGTGAGGTCCCGCACGTCGACCACCTGGGTGGGGACGGCCGGTGTGTCGGGGACCAGCATCGGCCCTCGCGGATCGCGTGCGGCGCGGGCGACCCAGTAGCCGGAGCGCCCGCTGTGATCGCCCGGGCCGCCGATGAGCCCGGCCCGTGCGATGAGGAGGCGGTCGCCCACGGCCGCCGTCGACGCCTGCTCGCAGGCGACCTTCGCCTCGCCGTACAACTCCCGGTCGACCTCGCTCCGTTCGGTCGGGGCGAGCAGGGCCGCGGACTCGTCCGCCCCCGGCGTGGCGTGCGAGGCGTAGGCGTTTCCGGACGAGACGTACACCCAGTGCCCGGCCTTGCCGCCCAGGGCGTCGAGCGCCCCACGAACGAAGCCCGGCTGCCATGACACCTCGACGACCGCGTCCCACACCCGGTCGCGCAGGGGCTCGTACGCCGACGGATCGCGCCGGTCGGCGGCGACCAGTGTCGCTCCGTCCGCGACTTCCCCGCTCTCGCCGCGCGCGAGGCAGGTCACCCGATGGCCGCGTTCGATCGCCTGCCGCGACAGCTCCCGAGCCACCCATGCCGTTCCGCCCAGAACAAGGATCTCCATACGGACACACAAGCACCGGGATCACCGCCCGGCCAGGCGGATTCGCTGACAGCAGATGGCCGGCCGTCGGATGGTCCGGGCCCTCGGGCGACCACGTCCATCCGCCGAGGCGGCCAAGCGCGCGGTCGCGAAGTCGCTCCGGAGTACCGGGCGCCGCATGAGCACGTCCCGCGGGCCGGGCCCGGCACGTGCCCCGGCTCCGCTACCGTGCCGTCAGTCCGGCCCGGACCCCGCCGTCGACCAGGATGTCGACGCCGGTGAGGAAGGACGCCTGGTCGGACAGCAGGAAGGCGACGACGGCGGCGAGTTCCTCGGGGCGGCCCTCGCGGCCGAGGGCCGACTGCCGTACCAGCGCGGCCATGGACGGGTGGTGCTCCGCCTCCTGCCGGCCCTGCGGGGTGGCGACGACGCCGGGCGAGACCGAGCAGACACGCGCTCCGGCCGGCCCGATGCGGACCGCTTCCCGTTGCACGAAGCGCTGGACTCCGCGTTTGGCCCAGGTGTAGGCGACGCCGGGGTCCTCGATGTCCGGTCCGACAGCGGTGCGGATGCGGTCGAGGAAGTGCTCGTGCAGGGGGTCCGCCAGGGCCTCCTCGGTCGCGGGCCGCGGTGCGGTGTCGCCGAACAGCGCCGCCATCGAAGCGAAGCACACCAGCGCCGTTCCCCGCGTCGCGAGCGGGCGCAGGGCCTCGGCCAGGAGTGCGGTGCCGACGAGGTCGACCGTGAGGATGCGGCGCCATTCGGCCATGGTCGGCGAGATGCCGGCGGCGTGGGCGACGGCACGGAGGGTGCCGAGCTCACGGGCGCGGGCGGCGAGGCGGGCCAGGCCGTCGCGGTCGGTGATGTCCAGGGTGTGCGGTTCGACGACGGTCGTGCGCGCGTCCGTGGACAGTTCCTCCGCGGCCATGGACACCGTCTTCTCGTCGAGGTCGACCAGCAGCAGCCGGTCCACCACCCCCACCAGCCGTCGGGCGCACTCCAGGCCCATGCCGCGCCCGGCTCCGGTCACGATTCCCACGCTCGTCGCCCGTCCCGGCTCCGGTACGGCGGTCATGACGGCCTCCTGCCGGTCGCCCAGTACTGCTCCAGGACGGGTTGCAGCGCGCGGGTGACGAGTTCGACGCGCGGGCCGGTGGGGCCGCGGTGGAACGCCCAGTACGGGGTACCGTCCGGGCGGCGGCCGACGGCCTCGGACGGGTAGCCGCGGCGGGCCAGTTCGGCGGAGTCGGCGGCCACGTCGTCCGACCAGTACCCGAGGTGGTGGACTCCCGAGTCGGCGGCCGGTTGCCAGAGGGTGCCCGGGACGCTGCGGACCAGTTCCAGCCGGGGGACGGTCATGGAGTACGTCGACGTCAGGTCGAGCACCGTGTCACCGGCGGGGAGGCTCACCTGGGCGGGTGCGCCCAGTTCCGCGCACCACTGGTAGCCGAACAGTGCCGTCAGCTCGGCCGCTGCCGCCGGGATGTCGTCCACGACGATGCCGACGTGGAACTGGTCGGTCGCCTTCATTCGTGCGCTCCCTGAGGTGTGACCGTGCGCAGGCAGAAGCGGGTCAGGTGGTCGACGTCGCCGTCCGTCGGCGGCGTCCGGCGCCACAGGTGGTCGGCGAGGCGGCCGACCGTGGCGTGGGCGGCGAGGGACGCGTCCAGGCCGGGAGCGGTGCTGCCCAGCCGGGCGTAGGGCGCGCTGAGCAGGTCGGCGAGGAGGCCGGTGGCCGAGGGCGGGCCGGCCAGGAACCCCTCCCCCACGCTCTGCGCGTTCCACATCACGGCGAGCGTCGTCGCCGCCGTGTCGGGATCCCTGGCCTGGGACAGGACGCCCTCGACCCAGCGGCGCACCTGGCCCTCCGGCGTGGGCTCCTTCGCCATCTGGTGGGCGATGTAGCCGCACAGGCGCTCGGTGCCGTCCTCCATGATCGCGGCGACCAGGGCGTCCTTCGACCGGAAGTGCCGGTAGAACGCTTCGTTCGACAGTCCGGCGGCCGCCACGATGTCGGCGACCCGCGGGCGTGCGCCCGTGCCGCAGCGGCGCATCACCGCCCGTGCCGCGTCGAGGAGGGCCCGCACCTCGTCGCCGTACTGGTCGGCGCGCCGGGCCAGGGCACGCCGGGCAATCCGCTCGGCCACGCCCCCCGACGGACGGTCCACGCCCGACGGACGGTCCACGCCCGACGGTCGCTCAGCGTCCGACGGTCGGTCCGCGCCCGCGGGCGGGTGTGCGACGCCGTCCGGAGGCCGGTCCGGCGGTGCGTCAGAAGTCGCGTTCCGCGTCGCGGGAATTGTGTTCTCCTTCATGAGAACGTTATTCTGGCACCCGTCGGAAGGAGACACAATGCCGTGGGACTTCGAGACCGAGCCGGACTACCAGGCGCAGCTGGACTGGGCGGACCAGTTCGTGCGGGAGGAGGTCGAACCCCTCGATCTCCTCTGGGACGGCCTGCAGTTCACCCCGCCCGACGACAACCTCCGCCGTGTCCTGGACCCCCTCAAGAAGGAGGTGCGGGCGCACGGACTGTGGGCGACCCACCTCGGCCCCGAGCTGGGCGGCGCGGGCCACGGGCAGGTCAGGCTGTGCCTGCTCAACGAGATACTGGGCCGCTCCTCCTGGGCCCCGATCGTCTTCGGCTGCCAGGCGCCGGACACGGGCAACGCCGAGATCCTCGCCCACTACGGCACCGGGGCGCAGAAGGAGCGCTATCTGCGCCCGCTGCTCGACGGCGAGATCTTCTCCTGCTACTCGATGACGGAGCCTCAGGCGGGCGCCGATCCCAAGGAGTTCACCACCCGGGCGGTGCGGGACGGTGACGAGTGGGTCATCGACGGATGGAAGTACTTCTCGTCCAACGCGAGGACGGCCGCCTTCTTCGTCGTGATGGCCGTGACGGACCCGGACGGGGACCCGTACAAGAGCATGTCGATGTTCCTGGTCCCGGCGGAGACGCCCGGAATCGTCATCGAGCGGAATGTCGCGCTGGCCGGTGAGCCCGAAGAGCGGGGTTCTCATGCACTGGTGCACTACGAGGGTGTACGCGTACCGGCGGACGCGCTGCTCGGGGGTGAGGGACAGGCGTTCGTGATCGCGCAGACCCGGCTCGGCGGTGGGCGGATCCATCACGCGATGCGGACGATCGGGCTCGCGGGCAAGGCGTTCGACATGATGTGCGAGCGGGCGCTGAGCCGGCACACCCAGGGCACGGTCCTGGCCGACAAGCAGTTCGTGCAGGGGCACGTCGCCGACTCGTGGGCGCAGCTCCAGCAGTTCCGGCTGACCGTGCTGCACACCGCGTGGAAGATCGACAAGTACAACGACTACCGCAGGGTCCGCAAGGACATCGCGATGGTGAAGGTGCTGCTGCCGGGTGTGCTGCATGACATTGCACACCGTGCGATCCAGGTGCATGGCGCGCTGGGCGTCAGCGGCGACATGCCGTTGTTCCGGATGCTGCTGGGCGCGAGTGTGCTGGGCATCGCGGACGGGCCGACCGAGGTGCACAAGGTGACGGTCGCCCGGCAGGTGCTGCGGGACCACCGGGCCAGCGAGGACCTCTGGCCGACCGGCTATCTGCCCAAGCGGCTGGCCGCGGCCCGCGCCAAGTACGCCGAGTTCCTGGAGCCGGGCGCGGAGTCCCCGCAGCCGGCCGCGGAGTCGAAGGCGGAGGCCCGGTGATCGACGTCGAGCGGCTGGCGCCCTGGCTGGACGAGTCCGGTCTTCCCGGCAAGGGCGAACCGGTCGAGCACCGGTTCGTCTCGGGCGGCGCGCAGAACGAGATCTACGAGATCCGGCGCGGCGAACTGCACTGCGCGCTGCGCATCCCGCCGCCCACCGCGCCGCCCGCACGCGACGAGGGCATCCTGCGGGAGTGGCGGATCACCGAGGCGCTGAACGGCACGGACGTCCCGCACACCGAGGCAATCGCCGTCTGCACGGACACCGCCGTCCTCGGCCGCACCTTCTACCTGATGGAGTTCGTCGACGGCTGGTCGCCGATGTCCACCACCGGCGGACGCGGCTGGCCGGAGCCGTTCGGCACCGATCTCGCCGCACGCGCCGGGCTGGCCTACCAACTGGCCGAGGGCGCCGCCCTGCTGGGCCGGGTCGACTGGCGGGCGAAGGGGCTGCACGACCTCGGCCGCCCGGACGGCTTCCACGAGCGCCAGGTCGACCGCTGGACCCGCTACCTGGAGCGGGCCAAGGGCCGCGAGCTGCCCGGCTTCGAGACGGCCGCCGCCTGGCTGCGCGCCCACAAGCCCCTCGACTACGTGCCGGGGCTGATGCACGGCGACTACCAGTTCGCCAACGTGATGTTCCGGCACGGCGCCCCGGCCCGCCTCGCCGCGGTCGTCGACTGGGAGATGGGCACGATCGGCGACCCCAAGCTCGACCTCGCCTGGATGCTCCGCGGCTGGCCCGAGGACACCGGTGCCCCCGAGGCGGCCACCGCGTCCTACGTCGACCTGTTCGGCATGCCGTCGCGGGCGCAGCTGATCGACCACTACGCGCAGGTGTCCGGCCGTCAGGTCGACGACATGGACTACTACGACGTCCTCGCCCAGTGGAAGCTGGCCATCGTGCTGGAACAGGGCTTCCAACGGGCCGGTGACAACGAGAAGTTGCAGGCCTTCGGTCCGATGGTGCTGGACCTGATGAGGTCCGCGGCCGACCTGGCGGAGACGACGGCCTACGGAGCCTGAGCCGCGCGCGAGCGGCTCACAGCCCCAGTGACTTGGCGATGATCACCTTCATGACCTCGCTCGTTCCGGCGTAGATCCGGGTGATGCGGGCGTCGGCGTACAGCCGGGCGATCGGATACTCCGTCATGTAGCCGTAGCCGCCGAAGAGTTGCAGACAGCGGTCGACCGCACGGGCCTGCGTCTCCGTGCAGAAGAGCTTCACCTTGGCCGCGTCCGCGCCGGACAGCTCGCCGGCGACGAGGTCGAGGACCGCGCGGTCCAGCATGCTCTGCGCGGCCTCGATCTCGGTGGCCACGGCGGCGAGTTCGAACTTGGTGTTCTGGAAGGCCGCCACCGGCCTGCCGAAGACCTCGCGCTCCTTGACGTAGGCGATCGTCGTCTCCAGGGCGGCCCGTGCCTGCGCGACCGAGCCGACCGCCACCGTCAGCCGCTCCTGCGAGAGGTTGCGGCCCAGGTAGCCGAAGGCCGCGCCCTCCTCCCCCAGCCGGTTGGCGACCGGGACGCGTACGCCGTCGAAGGCCAGCTCGACGGTGTCCTGGACCTTGATGCCCAGCTTGTCCAGGACCCGTCCCCGGGTGAAGCCGGGCATGCCGTCCTCCACCACGAGCAGGGTCAGTCCCGCACGCCGGTCGGCGGGGTCCGCCGACGTCCGCGCGACGACGATCACCAGGTCGGCGAGGAGCCCGCCGGTGATGAAGGTCTTGGCGCCGTTGAGGACGTAGGTGTCGCCGTCGCGTACGGCGGTGGTGCGGATGCCCGCCAGGTCGGAGCCGGTGCCGGGTTCGGTCATGGCGACGGCGGTGAGCAGCCGGCCGGCGGCGAGGCCGGGGAACCAGCGCCGCCGCTGCTCCGCGTCGGCGTAGGCGAGGAAGTAGGGCAGGATGACGTCGAGTTGGGTGCGTACGGTGCCCAGCGTGACCAGGGCCCGGGACGCCTCCTCCTGGAGGACGACGTTGTAGCGGTAGTCGGCGATGCCCGACCCGCCGTGCTCCTCGGGGATCGCCATGCCGAGGACGCCCAGCGCGCCCAGCCGCTCGAAGAGCTCGCGGGGCAGGCGGCCGTCCTGTTCCCAGGAGGTGTAGTTCGGGACCACTTCCTTGGCCACGAACTCCCGGACCAGTGTGCGGAATTCCTCGTGGTCGGCGGTGAAGATCTGTCGGCGCACCGAAACCCCCGGTCAGTCGATGAGTTCGACGAGTGTGGCGTTGGCGGTGCCACCGCCCTCGCACATGGTCTGCAGGCCGTAGCGGATCCCGTGGTCGCGCATGTGGTGGACCATGCGGGTCATCAGGACGGCACCGGACGCGCCCAGCGGGTGGCCGAGTGCGATGGCGCCGCCGAGCGGGTTGAGCAGGGCCGGGTCGGCGCCGGTCTCGGCGAGCCAGGCGAGCGGGACGGGTGCGAAGGCCTCGTTCACCTCGAAGACGCCGACCTCGGAGAGGCCGACGCCGGCTTTCGCGAGCACCTTCTCGGTGGCCGGGATCGGGCCGGTCAGCGTGAGCACCGGGTCGGCGCCGACCATCGTGCCCGAGTGGTAGCGGGCGACAGGGGTGAGCCCCAACTCCCTTGCCCTCTCTGGGGTGGTGACCAGGAGGGCCGCCGCGCCGTCCGAGATCTGGGAGGCGTTGCCCGCGTGGATCAGGCCGTCGTCGAGGAAGGCGGGCCTGAGCCGTGCCAGTCTCTCGGCGGTGGTGCCGCGTCGTACGCCCTCGTCGGCCTTGACTCCCTCCACCGCCACGAGCTGTGCCTCGAAGGCGCCGCAGTCCTGCGCGGCTGCGGCGCGTTCGTGGGACAGGGCCGCGAACTCGTCCAGGCGCGTGCGGGTGAAGCCCCATTTCTGGGCGATCCTCTCGGCGGAGAGTCCCTGGTTGAAGGAGAAGCCGTGGTAACGGGCCAGGACCCGGGGCCCGTACGGCGTCCCGGTGGCCCGTGCCGAGCCGAGCGGCACCCGGCTCATGACCTCGACCCCGCCGGCCACGACGACGTCCTGCTGGCCGGACATGACAGCGTGGGCGGCGAAGTCCAGGGCCTGCTGCCCGGACCCGCAGGCCCGGCTCACGGTGGTGCCGGGGACGGTCTCGGGCCAGCCGGCGGCGAGGACGGCGTAGCGGCCGATGTTGCCGGACTGGTCGCCGACCTGGGAGACGCAGCCCCAGACGACGTCGTCGACGAGCGCCGGGTCGAGGCCGGTGCGCTCGGCGAGGGCGTTCAGGACGACGGCGGAGAGGTCGGCCGCGTGCACGCCGGACAGCCCGCCGTCACGTTTCCCGACCGGGGTGCGGACTGCCTCGACGATCACTGCTTCGCGCATGAAGGGTCCTCCGTGGCGGGTCCGTACGGCGCCGCTGTCGGCGTTCAGGCGGGCGGGCGGGGCGGTCATGTGCCGCTCCTCGACTCCGGTTCGTGGCAGCCGAGTTCGGCCAGCACTCGCTCGGTGTGCTCGCCGAGCGCGGGGACGGCGCCCATCGGGGGGTCGTAGCCGGCGATGACCGGGGGCGGCAGCAGGGCCGGTACGGGTCCGGCGGGGGTGTCGATCCGGCGCCAGCGGTCGCGGGCCGCGAGGTGGGGGTGGGCGAGTACGTCGTCCGGGGTGTTGTAGCGGGAGTTGCCGATGCCGGCGTCGTCGGCGCGCTGCTGGACGTGTGCCAGGTCGTGGCGGGCGCACCAGGCAGCGATCTCGGTGTCGAGCAGGTCGCGGTGGGCGACGCGGCCGGGGTTGGTGCGGAAGCGGTCGTCGGCCGCGAGGTCGGGGCGTTCCAGCAACTCCCGTGCCAGGCGCTGCCATTCGCGGTCGTTGGTGGTGCCGAGGACGACCGTGTGGGCGTCGGCGGTGCGGTAGGCGCCGTACGGGGCGACGGCGGGCGAGCTCATGCCGAGCGGCTGCTGCCAGCGGCCCGCGTGCCGGGTGTAGGTGAGCGGATAGCCCATGAGCTCGGTCATGGTGTCGAACATGCTGACCGCGACGGCCCCGCCCGGCTTGCCGCGGCGCTCACCGGCGTAGAGCAGCGCCACGATCGACAGGGCCGTGTAGAGGCCGGTGCTGGCGTCCGCGATGGGCGGGCCCGGTTTGGCCGGGGCGCCGGGGTGGCCGGTGATGGCGCAGACGCCGGACTCGGCCTGGACGAGAAGGTCGTAGGCGCGTTTGTGGGAGAGCGGGCCGCCGGGTCCGTAGCCGTCGATCTCCACGGCGATCAGGTCGGGGTGACGGGTCGCCAGGTCGTCGGGGGCCAGGCCGAGTTTGGCCGTGGTGCCGGGGGCGAGGTTGGAGACCAGCACGTCGGCGCGGTCGAGGAGGCGGTGCAGGATCTCCGTCCCGGACTCGGACTTGAGGTCGAGGGCGACGGACTCCTTGCCCCGGTTGGCCCATACGAAGTGGGCGGCGAGGCCGCCGACCACGTCGTCGATGTGGCGGGCCGAGTCGCCGCCGTCCGGGTTCTCCACCTTGATGACCCGGGCGCCGAGGTCGCTCAGGACCCGGGTGCACAGGGGCGCGGAGACGGCCTGTTCCAGGGCGACCACCGTCACGCCGGAGAGAGGTCCCGGAGCCGAGAGGGGTGCCGGGGCCATCAGATCACCAGGCCGCCGTCGACCGGCAGGACCTGGCCGGTGACGAAGGAGGCCGCGTCCGAGGCGAGGAAGACGAAGGCGCCGGCGACCTCGTCGGGTTCGGCCCAGCGGCCGAGCGGGATGCGGGCGAGCATGGTGGCGGCGAACTTCTCGTGGGTGCGGATGGTCTCGGTCATGGGGGTGGCGGCCAGCGGTGCGAGGGCGTTGACCTTGATCTGCCGTCTCGCCAGCTCCCTGGCCATGGACTTGGTCATGCCGATGACCGCCGCTTTGGCGGCCGAGTAGTTGACCTGGCCGAGGGTGCCGGTCAGGCCCGCGGACGAGGTGACGTTGACGATCCGTCCGGTGCCGTCGGAGGGCAGGTACGGGAGGGCGGCCTGGGAGCAGGTGAAGGTGCCCAGGACGTGGATGTCGAGCAGTCGGCGGAAGGTGTCCTCGTCGAGGTCGGGGAACATGGCCGGCGCGGTGACGCCGGCGTTGTTCACGAGGATGTGCAGGGTGCCGTCGGCGAGGTCGGCGGCCCGGGAGACGGTGTGCTCGGCGGCGGTCCGGTCGCGGACGTCGAGGGGTGCGCTGTCGGCGGTGCCGCCCGCCGCCGTGATCTTCCCGGCGACGGCAGCGGCGGCGGTCGCGTCGACGTCGGTGACGAGGACGGCGGCACCGGCCCGGGCAAGGGCGTGGGCGACGGCGGCGCCGATGCCGCCCGCGGCTCCGGTGACCAGCGCCGAGCGTCCCGTGAGGTCGAACAGCTCGTTGCCGTTCGCCACTACTTGCTCGCCGCCGCTACGGCCGCGCGGGCCCGGGCGCGGAAGGCCTCCAGCTTGTCGACGGGTTCCTTGAGCTGGCGGCTGCGGGCCCGGATGCTGACGTCGTGGCCCTCGGCTGCCCTGCGCAGGGCGCCGACCGTGGCCTGTTCGCGGGGGATGTGCGAGAACGGGTCGAAGGAGTACCAGCGCATGGCGTTCTCGTGGGTGATCTTCACGGTGTCCGCGTCCGGGACGGCGAACTCGGTGAGGACGCCGTGCAGTTGCTCGGGGGCGTCGGGCCACAGGGAGTCGCTGTGCGGGTAGTCGCCCTCCCAGCAGATGTTGTCGATGCCGATCTCGTGCCGCAGCTTCACGCCGAGCCGGTCGGTGATGAAGCAGGTCAGGAAGTGCTCGCGGAAGACCTCGGAGGGCAGCTTGCCGCCGAAGTCCTGGAGGGTCCAGGCGGCGTGCATCTCGAAGGTGCGGTCCACGCGCTCCAGGAAGTAGGGGATCCAGCCGGTGCCGCCCTCCGACAGGGCGATCTTCAGGTCCGGGAAGTCCTTGAGGGTGCGGGACCAGAGCAGGTCGGCGGCGGCCTGGACGAGGTTGATGGGCTGGAGGGTGATCATCACGTCGGGCGGTGAGTCGACGGCCGGGATGGCGAGGCGGCCGGAGGAGCCGATGTGCACCGACAGGACGGTGTCGGTGTCGCAGGCGGCCTGCCACACCGGGTTCCAGTACGGGTCGTGGAAACTGGGGTAGCCGAGGGCGGCCGGGTTCTCGGGGAAGGTCATCGAGTGGCAGCCCTTGGCCGCGACCCGGCGCAGTTCGCCCGCGCAGAGTTCGGCGTCCCAGATGGCGGGCAGCGCCATCGGGATGAAGCGGCCGGGGTAGGCGCCGCACCACTCGTCGATGTGCCAGTCGTTGTAGGCGCGGACGAGGGCGAGGGAGAAGTCGGAGTCCTCGGTGGCGAACATGCGGGCCGAGAAGCCGGGGAAGGACGGGAAGTTCATCTGGGCGAGGACACCGCCGGCGTTCATGTCCTTGACGCGTTCGTGGACGTCGTAGCAGCCGGGGCGGATCTCGTCCATGCCCTGCGGGTCGAGGCCGTACTCCTCCTTGGGCCGTCCGGCGACCGCGTTGAGGGCGGCGTTTCCGACGGTGTTGTCGCGGAACTGCCACACGTCGCTGCCGTCCTCGCGGTGGACGAGCTTGGGGGCGTCGTCCAGGTACCGCTTCGGGAGGTGGTTCACGAAGATGTCCGGCGGCTCGATGACGTGGTCGTCGACGCTGATGAGGATCAGGTCGTCCTTGTTCATGCGAGGTCCCTTTCGCTGTGAAGCCGTTGGGTGCGGGTCAGTCCGAGGCGGGGAGGGGTTTGGCGGCCTTGAGGGTCATGGGGACGCCCGCGCAGGCGAGTTCGCCGGTGCCGGGGCTGGTGCAGAGCAGTTCGAGGGTGTCGTCGGCGTCGGTGTAGCGCTTGCCGAGGAGGGTGACGGGGTCGCCCGTCGTGGTCGTGGCGGGCGGGGGCGGTGCGGTGGATGCGGGGACCATGGGGGCGCCGCCGCAGGTCAGGGCGGGCTGCGGGGCGGCCGGGGCGCGGACCACGACGACGCGGGTGGTGCACACCGTGCTGGCGAGCTGGTCACCGGGGCGCAGCGTCGGTGCTGGTGAGGTCATGGTGCGGGTCCCTTTCGGACAGGCGGTCGGCGAGCACGGCGAGGTCGTAGGACTGGCGGGCCATCCAGAACCGCAGGAAGCCGGTGAGCGAGTAGCGCAGGAACAGCGCGGCGCCGACGACCGTCCCGGCGATGCCGCCGAGGCCGAGGGCGAGGGCGTCGCGCTGGTCGAGCGCGTTCTGGGTGGTGTGCGAGACGAAGTACGCCGACACCGCGAGGACCAGCCCGACGGCCATCAGGGCGGCGCCGAGGCGCAGCCACAGGCCCGCGCGGGCGGCGGCCGGGTCGGGGATCCGGAGGTCGGCCAGCTCGCGGACGAAGCGGTCCGCACGGGAGTCGGTGGGCGGCTCGGTGGGTGTCATGCGGAGCTCCCGAGGTAGAGGGCGGACAGTTCGTCGCGCAGCCCGCTGTCGGGGCGGCCCTGGCGTTCGATGCGGCCGCGCACGAGGACGGCGGCGTGGTCGGCGATGGAGAGGACGGCGGCGGCGAACTGCTCGACGACCAGGACGGCGACGCCCTGCCGGGCGATCTCGGCGACCTGTTCGTAGAGCCGGGAGACGACCAGCGGGGCGAGTCCCATGGAGAGTTCGTCGAGGAGCAGGACGGCCGGGTCGGTGGCCAGGCCCCGGGCGAGGGCGAGCATCTGCTGTTCGCCGCCGGAGAGCGTCCCCGCCGCCTGGCCCGGCCGTCTGCCGAGGACGGGGAAGCGGGCGTAGGCGGTCTCCTCGATCTCCGCGCGGGTGCGGCCGGTGAAGGTCATCATGAGGAGGTTGTCGCGAACCGAGAGGCTGGGGAAGACCCCGCGTCCCTCGGGGATGAGGCAGACCCCGGCCCGGGCCAGGCCTCGGGGATCGGCGCCGGTCATGTCCCGCCCGCCGAGCAGGAGTTGCCCGGAGAGCGGCGGATGGAGTCCGGCGGCGACGTGCAGCGTGGTGGTCTTTCCGGCGCCGTTGGGGCCGAGCAGCGCGACGACCTGCCCGGCGCCGACGCCCAGGTCGACGCCGTGCAGGACGGTGATGCCCTCGTGGGCGGCGCGGACGGCGCGCAGTTCGAGCAGAGCGTTCACACGTCCCCCAGGTAGGCCGCGAGCACCGTCTCGTCGTTGCGGATCACCTCGGGCGGTCCTGCGGCGATGACCTTGCCGAGGTCGAGCACGTACACCTCGTCGCAGACGCCCATGACCAGCCCCATGTCGTGCTCGACCAGGACGACGGCGGTGCCGTCGGCGGCGAGCGAGCGCAGTAGGGCGGCGAACCGTCCGGTCTCCTCGCCGTCCTGCCCGGCGGCGGGCTCGTCGAGGAGCAGCAGCGCGGGCCGTACGGCCAGGGCGCGGCCGACCTCGACCAGGCGGGCGACGCCGGTGGGGAGGTTGTCGGCGCGGGTGTCGGCGATGCCGGACAGGCCGAGCCGGTCGAGCAGTTCGTCGGTCAGGGGTGCCGCCCGCCGTCGTCCGGGGCCGAGTTCGGCGGCGACGAGGAGGTTGTCGCGGACGCTCAACCGGCCGAAGAGTTCGAGGCGTTGGAAGGTGCGGGCCAGTCCGTGCCGGCAGCGGCGGGCGGGTCCGAGGCGGGTGACGTCCCGGCCGTCGAGGGCGACCCGGCCCGCCGAGGGGCGGCGCAGTCCGGAGACGACGTCGAACAGGGTGCTCTTGCCTGCTCCGTTGGGTCCGATGAGGCCGGTGATCCGGCCCCGGTCGGCGCTCATGGCGACCTCGTCCAGGGCGCGGTTGCCGCCGAAGGAGACGGTGACGCCGCTAACGTCCAGCAGTGGCACGGACCAGCACCTCCCCGTCCTGGGGCCGCCAGGGCCGTCGTACGCCCCACCACTCGACGGGGACGTCCGCCTCGGTCTCCGGGTCCTGGCGGGCGGCGGCCCAGGCGCGCAGGGCGAACGCCACGGCCAGGGAGCCGGTCAGGAACGTCCAGCCGTCGATCGCGTCGGTGAGCCGCAGTACCCAGCCCAGGGCGAGGGCCGCGAGCAGGACGGGCAGGGCGATCAGGTCCCGGCCGAGGGGCGCCCACTGGTGCCGGAAACGGGCGATGATTCCCTCGGGGCTGTGGCCGAGGCCCATGCCGGCCAGGGCGGGCAGCAGGGCGACGATGTTCTGCGTCCAGGAGGCCACGCCGGTCAGGATGTTGGGGCCGAGGTAGGCGGTGCCGGTGAACAGGCCGTTGCCCACCGCGCCGAGGCCGCCGATGACGGCGACGAGGAAGATCGGCAGTCCGGCGACGAGGTTGAACTGCTCGGCGGTGATGGAGCGTTGCTGCATGCCGTAGAGGGCGCCGCCGAGTCCGGCGAGGCCGGCCGCGAGCGCGAACACGGCCACTTTGGTCAGCAGCAGGTTGCCGCCGAGGGTCGCGTAGGCGGCCTCGCTGTCCCGGAGCGCGATCAGGCGCCGCCCGAAGCCGCCGCGCCGCAGCCGGGCGACGGCGAGCGAGGCGAGGCCGAGGCAGACGGCGGCGAGGACGGTCAGCTCGGCGGCGGAGTCGAGGTGCAGGCCGAACAGGTCGGGGCCGCTCATCTCCACCGAGCCCTGGTCGAACAGCGAGATGCGCGCGCCGAACAGGTGGAAGGCGGGGAGGGTGAAGATCCACCGGTCCAGGACCACCGCGAAGGCCGCCGTGCCGAGGGCGAGATACACGCCGGAGAACCGCAGCGCGGGTACGGCGATCAGCGCCCCGGCGGCCCCGGACACGGCGATCGCGGCGGCCAGCGCCCACAGCTGCCCGTGGCCGCCGAGGTGGCCCCAGACGACGGCGCCGATGCCGGCCATGCTCAGCTGGCACAGGGAGATCTGCCCGGCGTACCCGGCGAGCGGCACGTAGGACAGGGCGACGATGCCGAGGGAGAAGATCGGCCCGTAGGTGACGAGGTCGGCCTCGTCCAGGACGGTGGCCAGGACGAGGCCGAAGGCGACGGTCGACGCGGCGAAGACGGCGGTGCCGCGCAGGCTGGGCGCGGGCACCTGGACCAGGCGCCGGTCGCGGTGGCGGAGGCGGGGGTGGCGGAAGAGGAGCAGGGCGAGCAGGAGCAGCAGGGCCGGGGCGGCCAGCCGCAGGCCGGGCAGGTAGGGGTTCTGCGGGAGGTAGCCGGTGAGGTAGCTCTCCAGGCAGCCGACGACGACGGCGCCTGCGAAGGTGAGCGGCAGGCTGCGCAGCCTGCCGAAGACGGCGGCCGTGTAGGCGCTGACGATCAGGAGGGAGAGCTGGGCGGCGTCCAGGGCGACGGTCGGGGCGATGAGGATGCCGCCGATCGCGGCGAGCTGGGTGCCGAGGATCCAGGCGACGCGGCTGGCGCGGACCGGGTCGGCGCCGGTGAGTCGGACGAGGGCGCGGTCGTCGACGGTGGCGCGCATCTCGGCGCCGGTGCGGGTGCGGGTGAGCAGGAACCACAGGCCCGCGGCGACCGCGACGGCGACGGCCATGGTGAGGGCCTGGTGCCAGGTGACGGTGGACGGGCCGAGGTGGAAGGGCTGCCGGTCGGCGAAGAACACCGAGAGCGGGCGGGGCACGTCGGGGTCCCAGATCCAGCGGGCGGCGGCGATGGCGCCGCTGAGCAACGCCACCGTCATCACCAGGCGTTCGGCTTCGCCGAGGTGCTGCACGGGCCGCATCAGGACCCGTTCGACTGCGAGGCCGAACGCGGGGGCGAGCACCAGCAGCACCGCGGCCAGGGCCACCGGGACGGGCCAGCCCCAGCCGACGGTGAACTGCCAGTAGCAGAACGCCGCCAGCATGCCCGCGGCCCCGTGCGCGAAGTTGAACACGCCGGTGGTGACGTAGGTGAGCACCAGGCCGCTGCCGATCACCGCGTAGATCGCCGCGGTGCTCAGGCCGACGATGCCGAAGGTGAGGAACTGCTCCATCTGCTTCAGCCTCTACTTCACATCGCTCATGCTCTTGCCGACGTCGGCGAGGGTGAGGGGCTTGCCGTAGGCGCCCTTGAACCTGTAGGTGGGCGCGTTGCAGCGGTAGGCACCCCTGTCGGGCCGGAAGTCGGCGGGCTGCCAGCCCTTGGAGGTGGCCTTCTCGACGTTGAAGCAGGTCAGCGGGGCGTCACCGGCGGACAGGCCGACGGGTGCCAGCAGGCCGCCGCCGGTCCACGCGGTCTCCTTGCGGGCCGCGTCGTAGACGCACGTGCGGGTCAGCCGGTCGCCGCAGGAGGAGGCCGCCTTGGCGAACAGCAGCCAGGCGGCGAAGCCCCGGATGCCCGGCAGGGTCGGCTGCGCGCTGGGCGCGTACTGCTTGAACAGCTTGACGAGTTGGCCGGTGGCCGGGTTGTCGGCGGCCTTCTCCAGCGGGTAGACCCCGCTGAGGTCGGCGAAGTTGTTCTGGTGGTCGAGGGACTTGCCCGCGAGCTGGAGGAAGGGCGCGCCGTAGGCGTTGTTGTTGGCGTCGATCCAGTCGAGCTTGTAGTCCATGCCGGTGAGGATCTGCTCCAGTTTGGCGAGGCTCGCGAAGTCCCCCAGGAAGACCAGGCCCTTGACGCCCTTGCTCTTGATGGCCTGGGCGTAGGGCGTCCAGTCGGAGACCCCGGCGGCCGGGTACAGGTCGTGGTACGTGATCTTCGCGCCGGACGCCTTGAGGCTCTCCTGGGCGCGGGCGTCGATGACCTTGCTGACCGCGGCGTCGCCCGCGATGGTGCCGACGGATGGGGCGGAGTCGGGGTAGGCGGTCTTGAGCAGCCACTGGTAGTAGCCGGGGTAGCGGTCGTAGGAGGCGCCGCCCGACTCGTTGAGCTGGAGGTCGGAGCCCTGGTTCTGGATCTGGCTGACCTGGGCGGGGAAGTCGGGCAGCAGGCACTTCAGCCGGTCCTGCACGCCGAGCGCGTCGAGGGCGGCGCCGCCGCCGACGAGCGCGAAGTCGTCCTTGCAGGCCTCCAGCATCCGCTGGCGGACCTCCATCAGCTTGGAGTCGCGGGTGGTGGCGACGAGCTTGCGGCCGTTGATGCCGCCGGCCGCGTTGCACCAGGAGGTGAACACCTTGGCGGTGTCGACGAATTCGGAGTTCTTGGTGAAGCCGACGTCGGAGAAGACTCCGACGTCGATGCTGTCGGCGGTGACGCCCTGGGCGGTGGCGGTCTTCGCGTCGCCGGGTCCGCAGACGTCCTTCAGATCGCCGAAGTCGCCGCCCGCGGCCTGCTGGGCGGCCTTGGTGGGGGTCGCGTCGCCGTCGTCCGACGCGCCCGCGCTGTCGTGGCCGCCGCATCCGGCGACGGCGAACAGCGCGGCCGCCGCCAGGGCGGCGGGGATTGCCTGGACTCTCACGGGGTTCCTCCTCGGTGGTGTTCCCCGGGCTGCAGCACGTGCCGCCGGTCAGTCGGCCGGCACGGCGAAGGTCTTGAGCTCGAGGAACTCCTCGAGGCCCGCGACGCCCATCTCCCGGCCGATGCCGGACTGCTTGAACCCGCCGAACGGGGCGTCGGCGGCGAAGTAGTTGCCGCCGTTGATGCTGAAGGTGCCGCTGCGGATCCGGCGGGCCACGGCGGTCGCCCGCTCGGCGTCGGCGCCGAGCACCGCGCCGGACAGCCCGTACACCGAGTCGTTGGCGATCCGGACGGCGTGGTCCTCGTCGTCGTAGGCGATGACGGCGAGCACCGGTCCGAAGACCTCCTCCTGGGCGATCTCGGCGGCCGGGTCGACGCCCGCGAGCAGGGTGGGCTCGTAGAAGAAGCCCTCCCCGTCGACGGGCCGGCCGCCGGTCACCAGGCGGGCGCCGGCGGCGACGGCCCGCTCGACCATGCCGTGCACCTTGGCCCGCTGCTTCTCGCTGATGAGGGGGCCCATGTGGGTCCTGGGGTCGGCCGGGTCGCCGTACCTGACCTTGCCGAGCATGGCGGCGACCATGCCGACGATCTCGTCGTGCCGCTCGCGCGGGACCAGCAGGCGTGAGGTGAGGGCGCAGCCCTGGCCGGAGTGCGAGCAGATGGTGAAGGCGGCGAACATGGCCGCGCCCGCGAGGTCGGCGTCGTCGAGCAGGATCATCGCGGACTTGCCGCCGAGCTCCAGGAAGACCCGCTTCAGGGTGGCGGAGGCGGCGGCCATGATCGCCTTGCCGACCGGGGTCGACCCGGTGAAGGTGATCATGTCGATGCCGGGGTGGGTGGTGAGCAGTTCGCCGGTCTCGGGTCCTGACGAGGTCAGGACGTTGACGACACCCGGGGGGATGCCGGTCTCCTCGGCGATGATCCGGCCGAGCGCGAGGGTCGTCCACGGCGTGTCCGGTGCGCCTTTGAGGACGACCGTGCAGCCCGCGGCGAGCGCGGGGGCGAGCTTGGCGAGGGCCAGCTGGTTGGGGAAGTTGTACGGCAGGATGGCCGCGACGACTCCGGCGGCCTCCTTCTCGATCCAGCGGCGGTGCCGACGCCCCCGGCTCTCCAGGACGGGCAACTCCTCGCGGAAGGAGTGGCGTTCGAGGAGATCCGCGTAGTACTTGACCATCTCGATCGGCTCGTCGAGCTGGGGTCCGTGGGTGAGGGAGCGGGGTGCGCCCACCTCGGCGATGGTCAGGTCGCGCAGTTCCTCGCGGTGCGTGTGCAGCGCGTCGTACAGGCTGCGCAGGCAGCGCAGCCGCAGCTCGCGGTCGCGCATCCAGTCGGTGGTGTCGAACGCGCGGCGGGCGGCCGCCACCGCCGCCTCGACATGACCGGTGTCCGCGTCGGATGCCGTCCCCAGCACCTTCCCGGTGGACGGATCGACGGTCTCGAACGTGCGCTCCGCGCGCACGAGCCGCCCGTCGATCAACAGCCGGTCCTCATGGAAAAGACTCACGGCTCCCCATCTCTTCTGGGTGTCACAGGTCGTGCCTGCCATGGCCCTGCCTGCGGTGGAAAGTAGCTTCTCATCAGATGAGAAGCAACCATCCGCACAGGAGAATTGGGCAATCACACGGGAGCGGGAGGAATCGCGCCCGGTCAGGACGGAGGAGCGGGGATCGCCGGGCCCGAAGGGCCGCGCCCAACGGTTGACGCCGCCGCGACGCAGGTGAAAATCTGAAACTCGCATCCGAGAATCCCATTCTCACAAGACTCTGCCGAGGGAGCCCGCATGCCGCCTCGTCTGCCTCCGCTGCCGGACGACCAGTGGGACGACCGGACCCGTGAGGTGCTCGCCGCCCTGCTCCCCCGGCGCATGCGCAACGCCGAGGCGGCCGGCAACGCGATGTCGACGCTCGTCCGGCACCCCGACCTGACCGCGGCCTTCCTCCCCTTCAGCACGTACCTCCTGGTCGGCTCCACCCTCCCGGACCGGCTGCGCGAGCTGGTCGTCCTGCGGGTCGCGCGGCGCCGGGACTGCGCGTACGAGTGGGCCCACCACGTCCTCGCCGCCCAGCAGTGCGGTCTCACCGAGGCCGAGATCGAGGCCGCGGGCCGGGGCAAGGCGGACGATCCGCTGGAGAGCACGGTGCTCCGGGCCGTCGACGAACTGGAAGACGGCTCGGACATGTCCGACGACACCTGGGCCGCGCTCGCGGAACACCTCGACGAACGCCAGCTGATGGACCTGGTGTTCACCGTCGGGACGTACGCCCTCATGGCGACGGCCTTCAACACCTTCGGCATCCGGCCCGAACACGACGCGCGCGAGCGTGCGGAAAGGAGGCGGGCCCGTGACCACTGACACGACCACCGCCGACCTCGTCGAGATCCAGCAGCTCCTCGCCCGCTACGCGGTGACCATCACCCGCGGCGACCTCGACGGGCTGCTCGCGGTGTTCACCCCCGACGGCAGCTACAGCGCGTTCGGCGACACCTACCCCCTCGCGGAGTTTCCCGCGCTCGTCGCGGCGGCCCCCAAGGGGCTGTTCCTCACCGGCGCGCCCGCCGTCGACCTGTCGGGCGACACGGCCACCGGCACCCAGCCGCTCTGCTTCGTCGAGCACACCACGCACGAGATGCGCATCGGCTACTACAACGACACCTACGTCCGCACCGCCGACGGCTGGCGGCTGCGGACCCGGGCCATGACCTTCATCCGGCGCAGCGGCGCCCACGACTCGGGGCGCCCGCACGCGTTCGGGCGTCCGGCGGTATGAGCGCGTTCACCACGGCGGCGGAGTTCCGCACCGCCCTGCGGGCCTGGCTGGACCGGAACGACCTCACGCCCGGCCCCGACCACTCCCTGGACGCCCAGGTCGCCCAGCTGGCGCGGGTGCGCCGGGCCCTGTTCGACGCGGGCTGGATGCGGTACGGCTGGCCGGAGGAGGTCGGCGGCCTGGGCGGACCGGCCGTCCTGCGGGCGGTGCTCGGCGAGGAGGTCGCCGGCCGCGGCCTCGCCGAGCCCGGAATCTACTCGATGGTCGAGGTCCTCACCCCCACCCTCCTCTCCTACGCCCGCCCCGAACTGGCCGCAGACATGGTCCCGTTGCTTCTGAGCGGCCGGGAGCAGTGGTGCCAGGGCTTCTCCGAGCCGGGCTCGGGCAGCGACCTGGCCTCCCTGGCCACCCGGGCCGTATCCCGGGACGACGTCTGGGTGGTCAGCGGGCAGAAGGTGTGGACGAGTCTCGCCCAGTACGCGGCACGCTGCGTCCTGCTCACCCGCACGGCCCCCGGCCACGACGGCATCACCGCGTTCTTCGTCGACATGGACACCCCCGGCATCACCGTACGGCCGCTGCGCACGATGCACGGCGTCGACGAGTTCGCCGAGGTCTTCTTCGACGAGGCCGTCGTGCCCGCCGACCGGATGCTGGGCCGCCCCGGCGACGGCTGGCGGCTCGCGATGGACCTGCTCCCGCACGAGCGCTCCACCTGTTTCTGGCACCGGGTCGCCCACCTCTACACCCGCCTCGACCGCCTCCTGGACGAGACCGACGCCACGGACGCGGCGGAGGATACGGCCCTGGGCGCCGCCTACCTCGCCCTGCACACCGTCCGCTGCCGCTCCCACGCCACCCAGCGCCGGCTCGCCGCGGGCGCCCGGCTCGGCCCGGAGACCTCGGTCGACAAGGTGCTGCTGGCCACCGCCGAGCAACAACTCTTCGAGACGGTAAGGGACTTGCTGCCCGGAGTCCTGGAACTGACGGACTCGCCCTGGCGGTCGGAGTACCTCTACGCGAAGGCCGCCACCCTCTACGGGGGCACCGCCGAGATCCAGCGCAGCATCATCGCCCGCCGGCTGCTCGACCTGGGGAGGGAGTGACCGTGGACCCCGCCGAACTGGAGCTGCTGACCCAGACGCTCCGCAAGGCGATGACGACCATCGCCCCGGGCCCCGCCCTGGACACGGCGCTGGCCGGACTGGGCTGGCGCGAGCTGCTGGCCGAGTTCCCGGGTCCGGCCGTCGCGACGGTGTTCCGGCTGCTGGGCGAGACGGGCACGCACGCCTCGGTGCTCACGGACGTCGTGGGCTCGGCGACGCTGCCGTACGCGGGTGGCCGGTGGGTGGTGTGGGAGTACGGAGCCGCCGTACCGGGCGCCGGGCTGGACGAGGAGCTGCCCCTGCGGCCGGTCACAGCACCCACCGGCGATCCCGTCCCGCTCGCCGCCGGCCGGCGGGCGGTCGGCTGGTGGCTGCTCGGCACCGGTCACGCCATGCTGGCGATCGCCCGGGGGCACGCCGTGGACCGGGTCCAGTTCGGCCGCCCGCTCGCCGCGTTCCAGGCGGTACGGCACCGGCTCGCGGAGACCCTGGTGGCGCTGGAGGGCGCCGAGGCCGTCCTCACGGCGGCCGAGGACGACCTGGGCGCGCTGCTGGCCAAGGCGGCGGCCGGACAGGCGGCGCTGACCGCGGCCCGGCACTGCCAGCAGGTGCTGGGCGGGATCGGGTTCACCGCCGAGCACCCGCTCCACCGGCACGTCCGCCGGGCCGTCGTCCTGGACGGACTCCTCGGCAGCGCCCGCGAGTTGACACGCGAGGCGGGGGCGCTGGTGCGCTCGCGCGGCACCGCGCCCCGGCTGGTTCAGCTGTGACTCACCGGGGCGCCCGCCCGGGTCGGTCACGATTCACCGGAGCACGCGCCCCGGCCGGTCGCGCATCACCGGAGCACCTGCCCCGGTCGCTCGCCGTTCACCAGGGCAGTCGTCCGTTGACGTCGAAGTAGCCGCCGGTCGGGCCGTCCGGGCCGATCTGCGCCATCCGGACGATGATCTCGGCGCCCTGCTCGACGCTCTGGGTGCCCGTGTTGCCGTTGAGGTCCGTCTTGGTGAAGCCGGGCTCGACGGAGTTGATCCGCAGCGCCGGGAACGCCTTCGCGAACTGCACGGTGAGCATGTTGACGGCCGTCTTGGACGTCGGGTAGGCGATGCCCGGGTAGAAGTGCGCGGGGTGGTCGGGGTCGGAGAGGGCCGTCAGCGAGGCCAGGCCGCTGCTGACGTTGACCACGACCGGGGCGGCCGAGCGCTGCAGCAGGGGCAGGAAGGCGTGCAGGACGCGGACCACACCGAAGACGTTGGTCTCGAAGGTGTTGCGCATCAGGTCGGCGGTGACCGTCTCGGCCGTGGGCACGCTGTTGTCCGGGGTCCGGGACTCGATCCCGGCGTTGTTGATCAGGACGTCGAGTCCGCCGTCGGCCGCGACGGTCTTGGCCGCGGCTTCGACGGAGGCGTCGTCGGTGACGTCGAGCAGGACGAACCGGGCGCCCAGTTCCTCCGCGGCCCGGCGTCCGCGCTCGGCGTCCCGGGCTCCCACGTACACGGTGTGACCTGCGGCGACGAGCTGGCGGGCGGTTTCGTAGCCGATGCCCTTGTTGGCTCCGGTGATCAGTGTTGTCGTCATGTCTCCACCCTGCGCCCGGCTCGCCGGGTCAGCCAGCAGACCCTTCTTCCTGGGACTGCCGGTACCAGGCACGGCGGCGGCCCACGGTGTTGACTGGGGGCATGACGGCGACGGAACTGGGGCAGGCGCTGCGGCGCTGGCGGGACCGCGTCGCCCCGGACGCGGCGGGGCTGCCGGCCGGCGGCCAGCGGCGCGCGGCCGGGCTGCGGCGCGAGGAGCTGGCGCTGCTGGCCGGGATCTCGGTCGACTACGTGACGCGTCTCGAACAGGGCCGGGCGGCCAATCCGTCCGTGCAGGTCGTCGAGGCGCTGGCAAGGGCGCTGCGGCTCTCCGCCGACGAGCGGACCTACCTCTTCGGGGTGGCGGGGCTGGTGCCGCCGGGTCCTGACATGGTGCCCGGGTACATCACGCCCAGCGTGCAGCGGCTCCTTGACCGGCTGGCCGGTACCCCGGTGGCGGTCTCCGACGCGGCGATGACGCTGCTGGTGGCCAACACGATGTACGGGGCGCTGATGGGTGACCCGTCCCAGCTGCGCGGCTTCCAGCGCAACGGCGCCTGGCGGAACTTCCTGGGCTGGCCGACCCGGGTGCGGCACACCCCGGAGGAACGGCGCGCCTTCGAGACCGGCATGGTCGCCGAACTGCGCGCCACGGCGGCCCGCTATCCCGGCGACCGCCAGCTGCGGCGGCTGATCGCCGAGTTGCGTGCCGGGAGCGAGCGGTTCGCCGAGCTGTGGGACGCGGGGGTCGTCGGCCGCCTGGAAGCCTCGCGCAAGACGATCGAGCACCCTCAGGTGGGGCTGCTCACCCTGGACTGCGACCAGCTCCGGGTGGAGGAGCACGACCTGCACATCCTCGTGTACTCGGCCGAGCCCGGCACCGAGGACGCCGAGAAGCTGGCGCTGATCTCGGTGCTCGGCACCCAGAGCCTGGCCGAGCGGCACTGAGGCACCGCGTGCGCGCGACGGTGTGCCACGCCCCGACGGTTCAGCACGCGTGAGCCGGCGTCACCACCCGCGGACGACCCCTACCGCAGCTTCTCCTTCATCTCGTCCAGCTTTGCCAGGATCGGATAGCCGCTGACGCTCAGCGCGTTGCCGTGTCCGGTCTGGTGGATGTCGAAGACGGACTGGATCGCGGCGTAGAAGCCCTGCACGTCCAGGGTCTGGTTGACGGCGCGTTTGGCCTGGCGCAGGCCGAAGGCGGGCATCGCGGCGATCCGCTCGGCGAGTTCCCGGGTGGCCGTGTCCAACTCGGCCCGCGGCACGACCCGGTTGACCATGCCGACCCGTTCCGCCTCCTCGGCGGTCAGCGGGCGGCCGGTGAACAGGATCTCCTTGGCCTTGCGGGGTCCCAACTCCCAGGTGTGGCCGTGGTATTCGACGCCGCCGATACCCATGGTGACGACCGGGTCGGAGAACAGGGCGTCGTCGGCGGCCACGATCAGGTCGCAGGGCCAGCACAGCATCAGCCCGCCGGCGATGCACCGGCCCTGGACGGCGGCGATCGACGGCTTGGGGATGTTGCGCCAGCGCAGGGTGTACTCCAGGTAGCGGCGGTTCTCGGCGCGGTAGATCCACTCCAGGGTGATCTCGTCGGGGCCGGGCCAGCGGTCCTTGAGGTCGTGGCCGGCGGAGAAGTGCTTCCCCTCGGCGCGCACCACGATCACCTTCACGTCCGGGTCGTCGGCGGCCCGGGTCCAGGCCGCGTCGAGTTCGTCGAGGAGCGCGGCGTTCTGGGCGTTGGCGACCTCGGGCCGGTTGAGGGTGAGGGTGGCGATGCCGTCCTTCACCTCGTACAGGATGTGCACGGACGTCTCCTCAGCGTCGGGGCAGACCGAGCACCCGCTCGGCGATGATCGTGCGCTGGATCTCGGACGTGCCGCCGGCGATGGTGCCGCCGAAGCTGCGGGCGAAGCGGTTGAACCAGCTGGCGGAGTCGTCGTCGAAGCTCATGTGGAAGTACGGCGCGGTCCGTGCCGGGTGGTCCAGGCCGTCCGGTCCTGACGCCTCCAGGACGTGCTCCAGGGCGTGCTGGGCCGCCTCCGAGCCGAACACCTTCAGCACGGACAGCGCGGGCACGTCCTGCTCGCCGCGGGCGGCGCGGGCGAGCGCGGCCGAGCCGAGCAGTCGTAGCGCCTGGAGGTCCATGACCAGGGTGGCGTACCAGTCCCGCTGTACGGCGCCGGTGGGCCGGAAGTCCCGTACGACGGCCTCCAGCCGTTCGGCCTCGCCCAGCCACATCAGGGTGCGCTCGTGGCCGAGGGAACCGTTCGCGATCCGCCAGCCCTGGTTGAGGGGGCCGACGAGGTTCTCGGCGGGAACCCGGACGTCGTCGAAGTAGACCTCGTTGAAGTCCCGGTCGTCGGGGCTGGTGTAGGAGGCGAAGGGGCGGCGGGTGACGCCGGGGGTGTCGGTGGGGACCAGCAGGACGCTGATCCCCTTGTGCTTGGGGGCGTCCGGGTCGGTGCGGACGAAGGTGAGGAGTACGTCGGCGTCGTGGGCGCCGGACGTCCAGACCTTCTGGCCGTTGACGGTGAAGTGGTCGCCGTCGAGGTCGGCGCGGGTGCGCAGGGAGGCGAGGTCGGATCCGGCGCCGGGCTCGCTCATGCCGAGCGCGGCAGTGAGTTCGGCGCGCAGGATGGGCACGGCCCAGCGCCGCTTCTGCTCCTCGGTGCCGAAGGTGAGCAGGGAGGCGGCGATGATGCCGACGCCCTGCGGGTTGAAGCTGTGGCAGATCCGGCGCCGGGACAGCTCCTCCCGGTGGACGTACTGCTGGACGACGGTGGCGTTGCGACCGCCGTACTCGGGCGGGTTGCCGGGCAGCAGCCAGCCCTCGTCGAACTGGAGGCGCTGCCAGCGTCTGGCCCACTCGGGCAGGTGCGCGGTGGAGCGGGAGCGTTCGGCGGCCTCGGCCCCGGTCGGCAGGTTCGCCTCCAGGAAGGCCACGAACTCGGCCCGGAAGGCTTCCACTTCGGCGTCGAAGGACAGTCTCATGCGACCTCCCCGGCGACCGCGTGCTCGGCGATGAACGCCCGGTGTTCGGCGGCCCCGCCCAGCATCAGCTCGCCCGCCTTGGCCCGTTTGACCGCGAACTGCAGGTCGTTCTCCCAGGTGTGCCCCATCGCGCCGAACAGCTGCACGGCGTTGCGGAACACCAGGGCCTGGCACTCCCCCGCCGACGCCTTGGCCATCGAGGCGGCCAGGCGGCGGCGCGGGGCGTCCTCGGCGATGGTGAGGGCGGCGAAGTAGGCGAGGGCGCGGGCCCGTTCGACGGCCACGTGCATGTCGGCCGCCTTGTGCTGGACGGCCTGGAAGGAGCCGATGGGCGCGTCGAACTGCCGTCGGCCGCGCACGTGGTCGAGCACCAGGTCCAGGGCGCGGCGGCAGGCGCCGACCATGGTCAGGGCCATGCCGGTGAGCGCGATGTCCCGGGCGCTGTCCGGATCCGCCCCGCCACGGTCGCCTCCGCCCACCCCGACCCCCTTGAAGGTGACGTCGGCGAGGTGCAGGACGGGGTCGAGGACCGGGGTGCGTACGGCGCTCGCCGCGGCGGCGGGTACGACGAAGACGCCCGCGTCGGTGACCACGGCGAAGTGGTCGGCCCGGTCGCCGTCCAGTACGTGGCGGGCGGTGCCGTCGAGGACCCAGCCGCCGTCGGCGGGCCGCGCGGTGACGCCTTCGTAGACGGCCGTACCGGACTGGCCGGGGTCGCCGAACCCGGGGGCGAGCGGGGCGAATTGGGTGAGCGTCGCCAGGTAGGGCGTGGGGTCGGTGGCCCGGCCCAGCTCCTCCAGGACGATCGCCAGTTCGACCGCGTCGGCCGGGTCGGTCAGCCCGGTCCAGCCGAGGTCCGCGTAGACGCGCCACAGCGGGGCCGGGTCGGCGCCGTCGTCCACGACGGCCCGCACCAGCGCGGGCGGGCACTCCTTGAGGACGGCCTTGTGCACGGTGTCCTGCCACAGCCGTTGCTCGGCGTCGAACTCGAACAGCATCCCGACGGCCTCCTGCGGCGAGAATCGGTGAGAGTCGGTGAGCGTGACAGTCGATGAGAATGTAATTCTCCTCAGATGGAATTCGAAGTCTCCTCCAGATCTCCGACGGTGTCCAGACTGGATACAGATGCTTGTCGGTGGGCTGCAGTAATGTTCTCCTCATGGCACAGAAGGCGGAGCAGCCCGTGAGCACACCGACCGAGGAACCGGCCTGGAAGCAGCGCGCGGTCGAGCGTTCCACCCAGGCGGCGAAACGCCGCGCGGAGCAGCGGGTGGAGCGGTTCCTCGACGCGGCCCAGGCGATCATGGCGGAGAAGGGCACGACCGACTTCACCGTGCAGGAGGTCGTCGACCGGTCCAAGCAGTCGCTGCGCAGCTTCTACCAGCACTTCGACGGCAAGCACGAGCTGCTGCTCGCCCTGTTCGAGGACGCGATGAGCAAGTCCGCCGACCAGTTGCGGACGATCGCGGCCGAGCAGTCCGCCCCGCTGGACCGGCTCAGGGTCGTCGTGCAGGAGCTGTTCGAGAGCTCGCGCCCCGACCCGACCGGCCGGCAGCGCCCGCTGTTCAGCGACTTCGCCCTGCGCCTGCTGGTTTCCCACCCGGCCGAGATGCGGGTGGCGAACGCGCCCCTGCTGACGCTGTTCACGGAGCTGATGCAGGAGCTGGAGGACGCCCGCCTGCTCCGTGAGGGCTTCAAGCCCAAGCGGGTGGCGGCGCTGACCATGCAGACCGTCATGTTCAACGCCCAGTCGAGCGGCCAGGACGCGGCCCATCCACTGACGGCCGACGAGATCTGGGACTACTGCGCCAACGGGATCACCAGCGACTGAGCCGGGCGAGAGCGTCATTCTCATATCCGGATAGTGGGACTACCCTCACCGGTATGCCACTTGCCGTGAGTGAACTCTGGGACGACCTCCTGCACTGTCTCGACCTCCGGGGGCACGAGGAGGAGACGGGTCCCGTCTACGAGGCGGGCAACCAGCGACTCGGCTATCACCGCCTGTTCGGCGGGCAGTTGCTGGCCCAGTTCGTCCGGGCGGCTCAGCTGAGCTGCCCGGACAAGGGCGTCAAGTCCCTGCACGCGCTCTTCGCACGGGCGGGCCGGCCGGAGGAACCCGTCCGCTACGAGGTGGCGCGCCACCACGACGGCGGTTCCTTCGCCGCGCTGACCATCGTCGCCCGGCAGCCCAAGGGCGTGGTGGCCACCGCTTCGGTCTCCCTGCACGTCCCGGAGGACGGACCGGCCCGGCAGACGGTCCCGCCCGTGTCCGCTCCGCCCGGCCCCGAACACCACACCGATCTCCACCCGATTCCCTGGGAGACAAGGGCCGCCACCGACCTGGACACCCCGGCCGCCGAACCGCCCGAGTACGACGTGTGGATGCGCCTCCCGGCCAACGGAGCGGCCGAACTGGCCCCGGCGCTCACCGCGTACGCCACCGACCTGACCCTCATCGGCACCGCCCTGCGCCCCCTGGCCGGGGTCACCCAGCACGACTCGGGCACGGCGTTCACCTCCGCCGTCACCTCGCACACGGTCTGGTTCCACCGTCCGTTCAGCGCCGACGGCTGGCTGCTGCTGCGCCAGCACAGCCCGCTGCTGGCGCACGGCCGCTGCTTCGGCAGGGGCGACGTCCTCACCGAGGACGGCTCCCTGGTCGCGTCCTACGCCCAGGAGGCCCTGCTGCGCTTCACCCTGGAGCCCGCATGAGGCCGTACCGGGTCGTCCAGTGGGCCACCGGCACCATCGGCGCCCGCTCGCTGCGCGGGATCATCGAGCATCCAGGGCTCACCCTGGCCGGCGTGTACGTCCACACACCGGCCAAGGCGGGCCGCGACGCGGGCGAGTTGTGCGGGACCGGCCCGACCGGCGTCACCGCGAGCCACGACGTCGAGAGCATCCTGTCCCTGGGCGCCGACTGCGTGCTCTACGCGCCGCTCACCTGCGACGTCGACGAGGTGTGCCGACTGCTGGCGTCGGGTGCGAACGTGGTGACCACGCGGGGCGAGTTCCATCATCCGGGGAGCATGGATCCCGTCGTGCGCGGGCGGGTCGAGGAGGCGTGCGCGCGGGGTGGCAGCTCGATCCACAGCACGGGCAGCAGCCCCGGGTTCATCACCGAGGCGGTGCCTCTCGTGCTGACGTCCCTGGCGCGGCGCCTCGACGGCCTGACCATCGACGAGTACGCCGACCTGTCCCAACGCCCCTCTCCCGAACTGCTGTTCGGGGTGATGGGCTTCGGCCTGGCACCGGCGGCGTTCGACGAGCGACGGCTGTCCGGGGCCCGCACCAGCTTCGGTCCGTCGCTGCGACTGGTCGCGGACGCGCTGGGCCTGCCTCTCGACTCCCTTGAGGCCTCTGGCGAGTTGGCGACCGCGCACCGCCCGGTCCGCATCGCCGCAGGCGAGTTGGCCGTCGGCACGGTCGCGGCCCAGCGGCTGGTGGTGACCGGAGTACGGGCAGGCCGTCCGCTGCTCCGCTTCCGGGCCACCTGGTACTGCACCAGGGACCTCGATCCCGCCTGGGACCTGGGGGACACGGGCTGGCATCTCTCGGTCGAGGGCGACGCCCCGCTGCAGGTCGGCATCCGGCTGCCGGTGCCGCTCGACCGGATGGCCGAGGTGTCACCGGCGTACACGGCGAACCGTGCGGTCAACGCCGTGCCGGTGGTGTGCGAGGCGGCACCGGGGATCCGTACGACGCTCGATCTGCCGCACATCACGGCGGCACTGGCGTGACCCGCCGGAGCAGCGCCGCGGCACCGACGTGACCCGCCCGCCGGAGCCGCGCCGCCCCCGCTGCCGGTCTCAGGGCGCCGATACCTCCACCACCATCGCCGACCCCATCCCGCCCCCGGCACACATCGACGCGACGCCGATCCCGCCGCCCCGGCGGCGCAGTTCGTGCACGAGCGTGACGAGCATGCGGGCGCCGGTGGCGGCGACGGGGTGACCGAGGGAGCAGCCGCTGCCGTTGACGTTGACCCGGTCGGGGTCGAGGTCGAGGAGGCGGACGGCGGCCACGGTCACCGAGGCGAAGGCCTCGTTGATCTCGTAGAGGTCGACGTCCGCGGTGGTGAGGCCGGCGCGGGCGAGTGCCTTCGGGATGACCTTGACGGGTGAGAGCCCGGTTTCCGCGGGGTCCACGCCGACGGACGCCCAGGACCGTACGGTGGCCAGCGCGGGCAGGCCCTGGGCGGTCGCCGTCACCTCGCTCGCGACGACCAGGGCCGCCGCCCCGTCGTTGCCGCCGCAGGCGTTGCCCGCGGTGATGCTGAAGCCGTCGATCTCCGGGTGCAGCGGCTTGAGCGCGGCGAGCTTCTCCAACGAGGTGTCACGGCGCGGGTGTTCGTCGACCGCGAAGCAGCCGTGCGGGGTGCCGACGGGGACGGTCTCGGCGTCGAACCGGCCCTCGTCGATGGCGCGTACGGCGTTGCGGTGCGAACGCAGCGCCCAGGCGTCCATCTCCTCGCGGCTGATGCCGGCGCGCTGGGCGACGTTCCAGCCGATGGTGATCGACATGTCGTTGTTGGGGGCGTCCGGGCGGTCGGGATGGGTGGGCGGCATCCAGGGCTCGACCCAGGCGCCGTCGACGCGGAAGGCGGACTTCGGGGCCGTGGAGGCGGAGTTGACGCCCCCCGCGATCACCAGGTCGTCCATCCCGGCGCGGATGCTCGCGGCGGCGTCGGCGACGGCGGCCAGGCCGGCAGCGCAGTGCCGGTTGACGGCGGCCCCCGGGATTCCGGTGAGGCCGGTGGTGAGGGCGGCGTGCCGGGCGAGGACGCCGCCGCCGTAGAGGCCTTCGCCGAGGATGACGTCGTCGACACGGTCCGGGTCGAGCCCGGCCGCGGCGGCCTCGACGATGTGGTGGGCCAGTTCGAAGGCGGTGGTGTCGCGCAGGGTCCCCTTGCGGGCGGTGCCGACGGGGGTGCGCAGGGCGGACACGATGACTGCCTCGGGCATGGAGGTCTCCAACTCGGCGGGCCGGACAGGGATCTCAGCACACTGCGAGAATGCTACTCTCCTCATACTAGAACCATGTATCCCTGGGAGGGGAGTCGCGATGCGGGTTCAAGGGGCGTCGGCGGTCGTGGTGGGCGGGGCCGGGGGTCTGGGCGAGGCGACCGTCCGCCGGCTGCACGCGGCGGGAGCGTCCGTGGTCGTCGCCGACCTCGCCGACGAGAAGGGCAAGGCCCTGGAGGAGGAGCTGGGGGTCCGGTACGTGCGCACGGACGCCACCGACGAGGGCCAGGTGCGTACGGCGCTCGGGGAGGCGGAGTCGCTGGGCCCGCTGCGGATCTCCGTGGACGTGCACGGCGGTCCGGCGAGCGGCGGTCGGCTGGTCGGCAGGGACGGTGAACCGCTCGACCTCGCCGGGTTCCGGCGGACCGTCGACATCTATCTGACCGGCGTCTTCAACGTCCTGCGGCTGGCCGCCGCCGCGATGGCCCGGCAGGAACCGGTGGACGAGGACGGCGGCCGGGGGGTCGTCGTCAACACCGCCTCCATCGCGGCGTACGAGGGCCAGATCGGGCAGCTGCCGTACGCGGCGGCCAAGGGTGGGGTCGCCGCCATGACCCTGGTGGCCGCCCGCGACCTGTCCCCGCTGGGCATCCGGGTGGTCACGGTCGCGCCGGGCACGTTCCTGACGCCCGCCTACGGCAAGGCCGGCGACCAGCTGGAGGAGTACTGGGGGCCGCAGGTCCCGCACCCCCGGCGGATGGGCCGCTCCCCCGAGTACGCCGCTCTCGTCCAGCACATCTGCGAGAACGACTACCTCAACGGCGAGGTGATCCGCCTGGACGGGGCGCTGCGCTTCCCGCCGAAGTGAGCCCCGCCCTGGGGCGGCCGGTCACTTCTCCCGGTTGGTGAGGCGGGCGAGGGTGTCCCTGAAGTCGTCGGTCTGGAAGGACTGCTCCTCGGCGGTCGTGGCGTAGTCGAGGGTGGCGAGGACCGCGCGTTCCAGGTGCAGGTTGAGGAGGCGTTTGGTGCTCTCCGCCGCCTGCCGGGGCAGTCCCGCGATCCGCTTGGCGCAGGCGGTGGCCTCGGCGAGCGGGTCGGCCACGACGTGGTTGGCCAGGCCGAGGACGACAGCCTTCTCGGCCGGGATACGGGCACCGGTGAGCGCGTACTCCTTGGCGAGCAGCAGGCTGGTGTGCAGGGGCCAGGTGAGCGGGCCGCCGTCGGCCGCGACCAGGCCGACCTGGACGTGCGGGTCGGCGAGGTAGGCGGACTCGGCCATGTAGACGATGTCACTGAGCGCGACCAGGCTGCAACCCAGGCCCACGGCGGGGCCGTTGACGGCGGCGACGACAGGAACCCGGCAGCGGACCATGCCGAGGACCAGGTCCCGGCCGTGGGCGATGGCCCTGGCCCGCAGGTCGGGATCCTGCCTGATCTCGTCGAGATACCCGAAGTCACCGCCCGCCGAGAACGCCTTTCCCGCTCCGGTGAGTACGGCGGCCCGCGCGTCCCGGTCGTCGGCGAGCCGGGGCCAGAGCCGGGCGAGGCCGGTGTGCAGCGGGTCGTTGACGGCGTTGAGCGCGTCGGGCCGGTTGAGGGTGATGATCCGCAACGGCCCGTCCGCGCGGACCTCGATCTCCGCAGGCATGCCGTACCTGTGCTGACTGTCCGTCATGTCAGGCTCCCAGTCCGAGGATCCGCGAGGCGATGATGTTCTTCTGGATCTGCGAGGTGCCGCCCATGACACTCTGCGCGCGGCTGTAGAGGTAGGTGTGCAGGAGCTCCGGGTCGTCGCTGCCGCCGACGGCCAGGGCCGCGTGGCCCACCGTCTGCTCGGTCCAGGTCATGAGGAGCTTGTCCAGGGAGCCCTCGGGGCCGTGGGAGACGCCGTCGAGCTGCTCGGAGAGCCTGCGGCGCACGTGCAGGCGCAGCATCTCCGTCTCCACGACCGCCCAGGCGAGCTCGGGCGGCGGGGTGCCCGGGGTGCGCGCCACGAGGTCGCCGACGATCTTCCCGTAGCGGGCGGAGAAGCCGAGGGTCGAGGGTTCACGTTCGTGTCCGACGACCGTCATGGCGAGCGCCCAGCCTTCCCCCGGCGCGCCGACCATCTGGTCCGCGGGCACGGTCGCGCCGTCGAACAGGACCTGCCCGAACTCCTTGGTCACCCCGCTCATCATCTTCAACGGACGCTGCTCCACACCTGGTTGGTCCATGGCGACGACGAACGCGGAGATGCCCCGGTGGCGGGGTGCGTCCGGGTCGGTGCGGGCGAGGAGCAGGCACCAGTCGGCGACGTCGGAGTAACTGGTCCAGATCTTGTGGCCGTTCACCACATAGGTGTCGCCGTCGCGGGTGGCGGTGGTGGTGAGGGACGCGAGGTCGGAGCCGGCGCCCGGTTCGCTGAAGCCCTGGCACCAGCGTTCGGTGCCGTCGATCATGCCGGGCAGGAAGCGTCGGCGCAGTTCCTCGCTGCCGTGCCGGCCGAGGCCCTGGACGAGATAGCCGAGGCTGGGGCGGGCCGGGGCCCCGGCGTGGACCAACTCCTCGTCGAGGATGACGTCGTAGACCGGCGGGAGGTCGTGGCCGCCGTACCGCCTGGGCCAGGAGAGGCCGAAGAATCCGGCCGCGTGCAGGGCGCGGTGCCAGTCGCCCTGGCGGGCCCAGTACGCGTCGCCGGACGTGGGGAAGGCGCCGGCGTGCTCGGCCAGCCAGGTGCGCAGGCGGTCGCGGAAGGCGGCCTCCTCGGGCGAGTCACGAAAGTCCACGGTCGATCTCCTCCGGGCGTACGGGGAACAGGCCGGCGGACGTCAGCGCCCGGCGCAGATGGACATGGGCCAGGCACTCCCAGGTGTTGCCGACGCCGCCATGCACCTGGACGGCCGTCTCACAGACGGTGCGGGCGGCGCGGGCGCAGTAGAGCTTTGCGATCCGGGCGGCCCTGAGCGCCTCTGCGGGCGGCAGTTCGTCGACGGCCCAGGCCGCGTGCCGCAGGACGCTGACCGAGCCCTCGATCAGGGCCAGTCCTTCGGCGAGGAGATGGGCGACGGCCTGGTAGGAGCCGATCGTCCGGCCGTACTGTTCGCGGATCCTGGCGTAGTCGCAGGCGAGGGTGTGCGCGCCGCGAGCCGTGCCGAGGAGGTCGGCGGAGGTGGCGACCAGGGTCAACGCCCTCCAGCGGTGGGCCGCTTCGGCAGAGATCGTGCCAATGCCCGCGGGAGTGCCGCGCAGTTCGGCGGTGCGGCGGGTCAGATCGGCGCCGGCGGCGAGGGGGCCGATCCCGGCGGACAGCACCCGGTTGCCCACGAGGGCGAGAGCCTGTCGCATGCCGCGCGTGTCCCAGGCCCGTCCGGTCAGGGAACCGGTCGCCGAGCCGGGCACGGCGACGGCCACGGTCGCCGAGGAGAGCCCGGGAGCCAGGGCATCGGCGAGCACCGGCCCGAGGAACGGCACGTCGACCAGCCCTCGCCCGAACTCCTCCACCACCAGGGCCACTTCGACCCCGGAGGCGCCGTCCGAGCGCAGCGCCCGCCAGCCGGTCGCCCCGACCGCCTTCTCCAGCCTGGCGATCCGGTCGGCGTCGTCCAGCGCGAGGACCGAGCCGGGCCCCAGGTCGGCGGCCAAACGAGCGGCCGCGTCACGGAGTTGGCGTTGCTCAGCTGTCAGCCGTACGTCCATCGCGCTCCTTGAGAAGCTGTTCCTTGAGAAGCTGTTCCTTGAGAAGCTGTTCCTTCAGCACGCGCCGCAGCACCTTCCCCGAGGGCAGGCGCGGGATCTCGGTCACGAACTCCACGCGGCGGGGTCGCTTGTAGGAGGCCAGCCGGCTGCCGACCAGGTCGACGAGTTCGGCGGCCTCGACGGGTGCGGCCCGCCGTACCGCCGCCACGACGGCCTCTCCGTCGGCGCCGTCGGGAACCCCGAACACCGCGCAGTCGGCGACCGCCGGATGACCGTGCAGGACGGCCTCGACCTCGGCGGGGGCGACCTGGAAGGCCCGCACTTTGATCATCTCCTTCGAGCGGTCGGTGAGACACACCCAGCCGTCCGCGTCGACACTGCCGACGTCACCGGTGCGGTACCAGCCGTCGTGGAGGGCGTCGGCCGTGGCCTCGGCCGGGAGGTAGCCGGCCATCAGGGACGCGGAGCGCACCTCGATCTCCCCGGTCTCGCCAGGCCCGACCGGCTCCCCGGTGTCCAGCGAGACGACCCGCAGGCGTACTCCGGGCACGGGACGGCCGGGCGTGTCCAGCCGGGCCCCGTCGAGCGGGTTGCAGGCGATGACCGGCAGTTCGCTCGCCCCGTAGGCGGGCACCCAGCGGACGCCCGTCCGCCGGGTCACCGTCTCGGCGATGCTCGGGGTCACCGGCGTGGCGCCCCACATGATGTAGCGCAGCGAGGACAGGTCGTAGGACTCCAGTTTCGGGTGGGAGGCGAGGGCGAGCGCGATCGGGGCGACGGCCATCTCCACGGTGATGCGGTCGAGTTCGATGTGGCGCAGCAGCCGGTCCAGGTCGAAGCGGCGGTGCAGCCGCAGCCGCGCGCCGGTTTCGAGGGCCGTGACGATGTTGAGCAGGCCCAGGATGTGCGAGGGCGGGGTGGCGATCTGTACGCGGTCGCGGGCGGTGAGGCCGAGGGCGTCCCGCCAGTGGCGGACGGCGGCGGCCAGCGAGCCGTGGGTGTGCCGGACGGCCTTGGGCATCCCGGTGGTGCCCGAGCTGAACACCAGCACCGCGTCGGCGTCTTGGTCCACCGGCACCTCGTACGCCCGTCCCGGCGTGATCGTCGTGTCCAGGTCCAGCATCGGCATCAGGCCGCCGAGCACCGGGTGGTCGCCGACGGCGTGGTCCGGCTCGGTGACGGCCAGGGCGTGTTCCACCTCGCCGCGCTTCCAGGCCGGACTGAGCAGGACGACCGCGGCGCCCAGCCGCCAGACGGCCTGCACGGCGATCACGAACTCGGGCCGGTTGGACGACATCAGAGCCACCCGCTGCCCCGCCCGCAGGCCCCGCCGGGCCAGTGTCCCGGCCAACCCGTCCGCGAGCGCCGTCAGTTCGGCGCGGCTGTACTCCCGGTTCTCGAAGACCAGCGCGGCCCGTTCGGTCATCTCCGGCTCCCGCTCGTTGAGAGGGTCCCCTCTGCCAGGTGAGAATAGTATTCTCATTTGGACAGAACCTTGATACCAGAGCTTGAGGAGGGCGTCCATGGCGAGCCCGGCCCTGTTCCGGCGTGCGACCGTCGTCAAGATCGTCCAGGAGACCGCCGACGCCCGGACCTTCGTGCTGGACCCGCACGACGGCCCGTTCACCTATCTGGCCGGGCAGTTCTGCGTGTTCCGGGTCCGGGTCGACGGGCGGGACCTGCTGCGTTCGTACTCGATGTCGAGTGCTCCGGAGTCCGACGCCGAGCTGACGACGACGGTCAAGCGCGTCCCCGGGGGCAAGGTCTCCAACTGGCTTCTCGACCGCGTCGGCGAGGGCGACGAGCTCGAACTGACCGAACCCCGCGGGAAGTTCTGCCTACGCCCGGCCGGGACACCGCTGCTCGGTTTCAGCGGCGGCAGCGGTGTCACCCCGATCCTCTCCCTGGCCAAGAGCGCCCTCGCCGGCACCGGGCGGAGCGTCCGGCTGCTCTGCGCCGACCGCGACCGGGACGCGGCGATCTTCCGCTCGGTGCTGGAGGAGCTGTCCGCCCGATACCCGGGGCGGCTGACGGTCGTACGGCACTTCGATGCCGAGCGCGGGTTCCTGGACCCCGACGGCATACGGGAGTTCGTCGGGGCGGACACCGGCGCGGACGCGTACCTGTGCGGGCCGGAGCCCTTCATGGAGCTCGTGGAGGCGGCGCTGCCCGGTCCGGGGCGGGTCTTCAGCGAGCGATTCGGCGGCGGTGCGCCCGTGCCCGCGGCCGGGGTCAACGGCACCGAGGCGCCCGAGGACACCGGGACCGTCACCGTCCTGCTCGGCGGCGCCCGCGTCTCGGTGCCCAAGCACCCGAACGAGACCCTCCTGCAGAGCGCCCGCCGGGCCGGTCTCACCCCGCCGTTCTCCTGCGAGGCCGGCAACTGCGCCACCTGCATGGCCAGGGTGACGGAGGGCAGCGTGACGATGCGGGTGAACGACGTCCTCACCGAGGAGGAGGTCGCCGAGGGCTACGTCCTCACCTGCCAGGGCGTGCCGGACGACGGGTCAGTCACCGTCCACTACGAGTGAACCGTGTTCGCCGAGGCGGGGCGGCGGCCGGAACTCGGGCTGGTATCCGGCGACCCGGACCGGGCTGCCGACCAGCCGGAAGCCGCCCGCCCGCACGATCATCTCCGGGGTGGCGTCCAGCGCCTCGGGCAGGGTGCGCACGGCCGCCGCCGGGACGCCGAGCGGGCGCAGCCGCGCCTCCCAGCCCTTGGCCGTGTCGGCGGCCAGGGCCCGGGTGACGGCGGCGAGGACCTCGTCGCGGCGGGCGGCCCGCTCGGCCATCGTCGGGAAGCCGTCGATCCCGGCCTCGGTGGCGAAGGCCCGCCAGAAGCCGTCGTGCGTGACGAACAGCGCCAGGTACCCGTCGCCCGTGGGGAAGAGCTGGGCCGGTACGTAGTAGGAGTGGGCGCCGTGGGGCATGCGGCGCGGTGCGACGCCGTCGTTGAGGTAGGCGGCGGCGCGGTAGTTGAGCTGCGCGAGCATCACGTCCCGCAGCGCGACCTCCACTTGGCCGCCGCGCCCGGACACGATCTGCGCGAGCAGCCCCAACGCGGCCGTCAGGGCGGCCGAGTTGTCGGCGGAGGAGTAGCCGGGCAGGGTCGGCGGCCCGTCGGGGTCCCCGGTGAGCGCGGCGACGCCGGTCGCGGCCTGGATGACGTAGTCGAAGGCCGGGTCGTCGCCCGCGTCCAGCCCGTACCCGGTCACGGCGACGCAGACGATCCGCTCGTTGAAGCGGCGCAGAGCGTCGTAGGTGAGGCCCAGGCGCCGTATCACCGACGGCTTGAGGTTCACCAGCAGCGCGTCCGCGTCGGCGGCCAACTCGCCGAGCCGGGACTGCCCTCGCCCGGTGGTGAGGTCCAGGCGGATGCTGCGCTTGTTGCGGTTGATGCTGGCGAAGTAGGCGTCGCCGACCTGCCGGGACAGGTCGCCGCCGGGGGGCTCGATCTTGGTGACCTCGGCGCCGAGGTCGGCGAGGAGCATGGTGGCGAAGGGGCCCGCGAGGATGTGGCCGACCTCCAGGATACGCAGCCCGGCAAGCGGTCCGGGGCTCACCGGAACTCCGCCGCGAGACCGGCGATCATCTCCCGGGTACGGCGTTTGGAGGCGACCAGTTCCTCGCGGCCGTCACCGAGGGGCAGCAGCCGTACGGAGAGGTCGGTGACGCCCGCGTCCGCGAACCGCCGGAACCGGGCGGCGACGGCCGCCTCGTCACCGGCCGCGCACAGGTCGCCGACGTCCTTGGCGTCGCCGTACTCCAGCAGCCGCTGGTAGTTGGGCGAGATCTCCGCCTCGCCGAGAATCCGGTTCGCGCGTTCCCGCGCCGCGTCGACCTCGGAGGGGCCGCACAGACAGACCGGGATACCGGCGACGACGCGTGGTGCCGGACGTCCGGCGGCCTCGGCGGCCCTGGTGATGCGGGGGACGACGTGTTCGGCGACGGCCCGCTCGTCGGCCATCCACAGCACCGTCCCGTCGGCCCGCTCGCCCGCGAGGGCCAGCATGACCGGGCCGAGGGCGGCGAGCAGGACCGGCAGGGGTGCGACGGGGCCGAGGTCGAGCGGGTTGTGGACGGTGTAGGTGGCGTTCTCGACGTCGACGGGGCCGGGGCCGCGGCGGGCCGCGTCCAGGATGTCGAGGTAGTCGCGGGTGAGCCCGGCCGGGCGCTCGTAGGGCAGGCCGAGCATGTCCTGGACGATCCAGTGGTGCGAGGGGCCCACGCCCAGCGCGAGCCGTCCGCCGGTGGCCGCCTGCGTGGACAGGGCCTGGCGGGCGAGCGCAATGGGGTGCTGGGCCTGGAGGGGTACGACGGCGGTGCCCAGTTCGATCCGCGAGGTGCGCGCACCCATCAGCGCGACGGCGGTCAACGCGTCGAAGTCCGTGGGGACCTGCGGGATCCAGGCGGTGTCCAGGCCCGCCGACTCGGCCCACCCCACGTCCGCGAGCATGCGTGCCGCCTTGCGGGCGGAGTCGCCCCGCTCGGGCCCGATCATGACACCGATCCGCACGTTCCCTCCAGCTGTCCGGGTGCGGGCCCCGCTCCTGCGAGGAGCCGGGGGAAAGTCAGGGGATTCAGGGGGACGCCGTGAGGGCGCGTACCTCGGCGACCACGACGTCCAGCGGGGTGCCGGTGGGGAACACCCCCGCCGCACCCGCGGCCTTGAGCCGCGGGACGTCCGCGGGCGGAATGGCGCCGCCGACGACGACCGCGATGTCCCCGGCGTCGGCGGCCCGCAGCGCCTCGACCGTCTTCGCCGTCAGCGCGAGATGCGCGCCGGAGAGCATGCTGAGGCCGACCATCGCCACGTCCTCCTGGACGGCGGTGGCCACGATGTCGTCGACGCGCTGCCGGATGCCGGTGAACACGACCTCGAAGCCCGCGTCGCGCAGGGCCCGCGCGACGATCTTGGCGCCCCGGTCGTGGCCGTCCAGGCCGGGCTTGGCGATGAGCACGCGGATCCCCATCAGAACACCACCGGCTGCCGGAACTCGCCCCACACGTTCTTCAGCGCCGCGACCATCTCGCCGACCGTGCAGTAGGCGTTGGCGCAGTCGATCAGGGGGCCCATGAGGTTGTCGGTGCCCTCGGCGGCCCGGGAGAGGGCGGCCAGCCGGGCCCGGACGTCGGCCGGGTCGCGTTCGGCCCGGACGCGGGCGAGGCGTTTGAGCTGGGTCTCGCGGCCCCGCGCGTCGAGTTCGTAGGTGGCGATCTCCGGGGCGGGTTCGTGCGCGTCGACGTACCGGTTGACGCCAACGACCGGGCGGGTGCCGGCCTCGACCTCCTGGTGGACCCGGTAGGCCTCGTCGGCGATCAGCCCCTGCAGATAGCCGTCCTCGATGGCCCGGACCATGCCGCCGTGCGCCTCCAGGTCGGCCATGATCTCGACGATCCGTTCCTCGGTGGCGTCGGTGAGGGCCTCGACGAAGTAGGAGCCGCCGAGCGGGTCGGCGACCCGGGCGACGCCGGTCTCGTGGGCGAGGATCTGCTGGGTGCGCAGGGCGAGGGTCGCCGACTCCTCGCTGGGCAGGGCGAACGGCTCGTCCCAGGCGGCGGTGAACATCGACTGGACGCCGCCGAGGACGGAAGCGAGCGCCTCGTAGGCGACCCGGACCGTGTTGTTGCGGGCCTGCGGTGCGTACAGCGAGGCGCCCCCGGCCACGCACCCGAAGCGGAACATGGCCGCCTTGTCGGACGCGGCGCCGTACCGCTCGCGCACGATGGACGCCCAACGCCTGCGCCCCGCACGGTACTTGGCGATCTCCTCGAAGAAATCTCCGTGCGTGTAGAAGAAGAAGGAGACCTGCGGGGCGAACTGGTCGATCGTCATCCGGCCGCGCTCCAGCACGGTGTCGCAGTACGTCACCCCGTCCGCGAGCGTGAACGCCATCTCCTGCACGGCGTTGGCGCCCGCGTCCCGGAAGTGCGCGCCTGCCACCGAGATCGCGTTGAACCTCGGCACCTCGGCGGCGCAGAACTCGATGGTGTCGGCGATGAGCCTGAGCGACGGCTCGGGCGGCCAGATCCAGGTGCCCCGGGAGGCGTACTCCTTGAGAATGTCGTTCTGGATGGTGCCGGTGAGCTTCGCCCGGGGAACTCCCCGGCGTTCGGCGGCGGCCACGTAGAACGCGAGCAGGATCGCCGCCGTGCCGTTGATGGTGAAGCTGGTGCTGATCCGGTCCAGCGGGATGCCCTCGAACAGCACCTCGGCGTCGGCCAGCGTGTCGACGGCGACCCCGACCCGGCCGACCTCCTCGCTCACCTCCGGGTCGTCGGAGTCGTAACCGCACTGGGTGGGCAGGTCGAGCGCCACGGAGAGGCCCGTCCCGCCCTGTTCCAGCAGATAGCGGTAGCGCCGGTTCGACTCCTCGGCGGTGCCGAACCCCGAGTACTGCCTCAGCGTCCACAGCCGCCCCCGGTACCCGGACGCGTAGTTGCCGCGCGTGAACGGGAAGGCACCCGGCACGGGCGGCTCGGCACCCCGGTCCGCCGGTCCGTAGACCGGCTTCAGCGGGATGCCGGACGAGGTCTGCACGAAGTCATCCATCGCCCGGATACGCTACTTGCACAAAAAGAGAATGCCAATACCGTAAGCGAGAATCGCCCTACACGCTGCACGTCACGTGACTCAAGCGTCCCGTCAGGGGCGCGGGGAACTGCGCGACCAGCCCCCACCGGCCCGCAGCCGCGCACCCCCGACCCCACTCCCCACGCAGCGCTACGACCTCACTCCTCCCCCACCGCCGCACACAGCCCCCCGTCCACGACGACATCCACGCCCGTCACGAAGCTCGCCTCGTCCGACAGCAGGAACGCGGCGACGGCCGCGACCTCCTCGCACCGGCCGACACGCCCCAGCGGTGTGCTCTCGACGAGCTCCCGTACCGACGCGTGCCGCGCCATCTCGAAGCGCGTCTGCGGGGTGTCGATCGCGCCGGGCGACACCGAGCACACCCGGGCGCCCACCGGTCCGAGCCGCACCGCCTCGGCGCGGACGTAGCGGTGCACGCCGTAGGTGGCCCACGGGTACGCCCAGGCGGGATCCTCGATCGCCGGGCCCACCGCCTCGCGGACCCGGTCGAGGAAGTCGTCCTGCAACGGATCGTCGAGGACCGCCGCGACCGCCGGGTCGGGGTCGACGTGGGCGATCAGGGGGGACACGGAGGCCAGGTACACGAACGCCGTTCCGGCGCCGGCCAGCGGGCGCAGCGCCTCGGCGACGAGCGCGGTCGCGACGAAGTCGGCCTGGAGCATGCCCCGCCAGTCGGCCTCTTCCGGAGCGAGGCCCTCGGCGTGCGCGACGGCCCTGAGCGTGCCGAGTTCCCCGGCCCGCGCAGCCAGCCTGGCCATGTCGTCGCGGTCGGCGGTGTCCCCCGTGAACGGTTCGACGACGGCCCGCCCGCCATGACCCGACAGGTCCTTCGCGAACGCGGCCACGGCGGCCTCGTCACGGTCGACGAGCAACAGCACGTCCACCATGTCGGCCAGGCGGTTCGCGCATGCCTGCCCCGTCCCGCGACCGGCACCGGTGGCAATACCTACCGTGGTCATGCGCCACTCCTCACTAGAGACACTCGTCACAGGACGAGTGTCTCTCGGGTGGCGGTCTCCGGGCTCCGGCGGGGCCGGGCCCGGAGACCGCGTCAGGACGTGCACACGCTCTTGAGCCGGTCGGCCGCGGCGTCGATCCTGCCGGAGTCGGGGTGGGTGTCGCCGTTCAGGATCGCCCTGTTGTAGTCCTTGATCGCGTCGTTGAGGTCGTCGACCGCCTTGTCGACCTTGCCGTGGCCCTTGTCGTCGTCCGTCTTTTCGTTGATCTTGTCCAGGTTCTTCTCGATGACGGTGATGGATTCCTCGGTCCGCGTCGGGTCCTCGATCGCTTCCGCACCCGCCTTGTTGATGGCGGTGATGCTGTCCGCGATCGTGTCGGCGTCGGAGAGGCAGTCCAGCGGGTTGTCGGGATCGCATCCGGTGGCGAGGGCGGCGGTCAGGGCGACGGCGGCTGCGGTGGTGGCGAGGACGGTGAAACGGCGGCGTCGGTCGACGGCCATGGGGTCGGTCCCTTCTGACGGCGGCGCGCTCGCGGCCACCGGCGGAATTCCTCGGCAGAGAGCCAGGTGCTCTCGATCTCTGCCGACCACGATCCCGTCCGCCGCCCGACGCGACGATGGAGCGGGCTCCCGGATCCCCGGTGTAGCCTGCTCCACCCCGTGCGCCCGTACGTCAGACCGTCTGCGGGACCGGGCTCTCGGCCTCGCCGAGCCGCTCGCCCCTCGGCACGAGCGCTACCAGGAGCGTGCCGAGGGCGCAGCATCCGACGACCAGCCAGAGGCCGTTGGTGAAGCCCTGGTCGAGGTAGAACTGGGTGCCCTTGAGGACCACTCCGTGCTGGGCCATGACCACGAAGGCCAGTTGGGAGACGATGATCTGGGCGACGCCCTGCGCGAGGTTCTGGGCGCCGTTGGCGAGGGCCTGTTCGGCCGGCGTCACCACCTCGATGATCATGATGGGGACGACGGCGACGACCATGCCGGTGCCCAGGCCCGCGAGTACGCCCCAGCCCACGATCTGGGGGCCGTTGTGGTGCAGGTGCGTGCCGATGCCGTAGCCGATGACCGTGCACACGGAACCGGCGGCCAGCAGGATCCGGGCGTCCACGCGGCGGGCGACCCAGCCGGTGCCCACGGCCCCGACGATGATCATCGCGCTGATCGGGCTGGTGACGATGGCGTTGTGGGTACCGGACCAGCCGAGGCCCTCGGAGACGTGCGGGATGTTCGGCATCAGCACGAGCAGCTGGATGACCACGCCGACGGCGCTGAGCGAGCCGGCCGCCACGGACGTGGCCAGCAGCACGGTCCACACGGGCCGGCGCCGGGTCATGGCCGGCGGGAACAGCGGCTCGGCCACCCGGCGCTCGACGATCAGGAAGGCGATCAGCACGACCACCGCGCCGGCGACGTAGCCGATGAACTTCCCGCTGCCCCAGCCCCAGTCGGCCCCCTCTCCCACCGCGTACACGAGCCCGGTGACCCCGGCACCGAGGAGGAGCCCGCCGGTCCAGTCCATGCGGCCCGCGCTCTGCCGGACCGGGCTCTCCGGGACGAAGAGGGCGACCATCGCGAAGCTCACCGCGGTGCTGACGGCCATGAACCACAGCACGCCGCGGAATCCGTAGTCGTCCAGCAGCCAGCCGGCCAGGAACGGTCCGCCGAAGGCGACGAGGCCGACGCCGCCGGCGAGGATGCCGCTGGCGATGCCGACCCAGCGGCGCGGGAAGATGTCGCGGGTGATGGCGTACCCGATGGGCATCGTGGCCGCGTAGACACCCGCGAGGCCGCGGCCGATGAGCAGGGTGCGGTAGTCGGTGGCGACGGCGGCGAGCAGGTCGCCGGCGAAGCCGAGGCCGGTGGCGACGAGCAGGACGCGCTTCTTCCCGAACAGGGCGGCGCCCTTGACCATGAACGGCAGGAAGAAGGTGCCGGTCAGCAGGGTCATCAGGGTGAACCAGGCGATCTGGGTGGTCCGGAAGTGGATCGCGACGTCGGCCTGGGCGATGCCGGACAGCGCGGCGACGAGCGACACGAGCTGGACCGTCCACAACAGCGCGACGACGACGAGCACGTTGCGTGTGGTGGAGCGGGATCTGTCGTCCGCCTGCGGCGGAACGGTCTGCGTCTGGGACATGGGGGCCTTCCGTGGACGGTCGGGGGCGCGGGAAGCCGCCGCGGACAGACACGGCCTGAAGCGCCTTGCCGGAGGGGAGATCGGACGGGCGCAGCGGTGAGCCGGCCGATCCGGAACGCCGACGTATCTCGTCGGCCCGAGCGAAGACCGGGATGCGGAGTGGGCCCGGCTTCGCACGTAACGTAGACCTAACGGTCGGTACAATCAATCCTTCGGACCGGAGAATTTCCGACGAGGACGGCCACTTCCCCACCAACAGAAAAATGCCGCGCGAATGTCACAATTCGCGCGGCATCGAGAGAGCAGGGAAGACAGAGAGAAGCTGGGGGGAAGGGCGTCAGATCCTGGCCGTACGGGTCAGGACGACGCGGCCCCCGTCCCGAGCTGTCCGAGCTGGTGCTTGAGGAAGGCCCCGGTCCACGCCATCAGGTCCGCGGGGACGTAGTAGCCCTTCTCGTCGTTGATGGCCTCCCAGTTCGCGGCCACGTCCTCGATCGAGGCCGGGCCGCCGTCGTGGGTGTAGCCCTCGGTGGAGGCGAGGAAAAGGCGCGCGAAACGGCCCGCTCCTGCGGTGTAGATCTCGCCGTTGACCGGGCAGCTCTCGTGCGCGAGGTAGGCGACCATGGGCGCGACGGCGTCGGACGGCATGTACGGCATGCCCGGGGCGGCCTCGGCGGGCTCCTCCTCGGGACCGCCGCCCATGCGGGTCATCGCGGCCGGTGCGATCAGGTTGACCTTGATGTTGTGCGGCTCACCGGCCAGCTTCGCACTGCGGGCCATGCCGACCGTGCCGGCCTTGGCCGCGGCGTACGACAGGTTGTTGTCCATGCCGAACATGCCGCTGGAGGTGGTCAGCACGACCCGGCCGTAGCGCTGTTCCACGAAGTGCGGCCAGGCGGCGCGCATCGTGTTGAACGAGCCGACGAGGTGCACGGCGAGGTGGCGCTCAAGGTTCTCCGCGTCGATGTCGGGCAGGCCCGCGTACCGGATGATCCCGGCGTTGTTGACGAGGACGTCGATGCGGCCGAAGTGTTCGATCGCGGTGTCGACGACGGCCTGTCCGCCGGCCGGCGTGGAGACGTCATGGGTGTCCGCGACGGCCTCGCCGCCCGCCGCGGCGATCTCGTCCACGACCTTCTGCGCGGGACCGGCGTCCGAGCCGTCGCCCTCCATGGAGCCGCCCAGGTCGTTGACGACGACCTTCGCCCCGCGTGCCGCCAGGAGACGGGCATGGGCCCGGCCGATGCCACGACCCGCGCCGGTGACCACGGCGACGCGTCCTTCGAAGCTCAACTTGCTCATGCCTGACTCCTGTTGTGCGGCGGTTGCGTGCGGGATACGGAACGCCGGTCCCGTCCGGGCGGGCCGGAACCGGCGGTTGGTGATAGGCCTTGAAGCCGCTCCGGCTACCAGGTGACCGGCAGCTCGCTGATGCCGAAGGCGAGCGCGTCGGACGGCCGGAAGACGAGGTCGTCCCGGTCGACGGCGAGCCGCAGGGTCGGGATGCGCCGGTACAACGTGCCGTAGACGACCTGGAGTTCGATCCGGGCGAGCTGCTGGCCGAGGCACTGGTGGATGCCCCAGCCGAAGGCGTGGTGGTGGCGCGAGTCCCGGGTGAGGTCGAGCTTCTCCGGGTCGGGGAACGCCTGCGGGTCCCAGTTGCCGGCGGGCAGCGGGACGACGATGCCGTCCCCGGCGCTGATCTCGGCGCCCTCGAACTCGAAGTCCTCGGCGGCGATCCGGCGCTGCCCGAACTGGGCGACGGTCAGATAGCGCAGGATCTCCTCGACGGCGGGCGCCGCGTCCTTGGTGTCCTCGACCGCGCGCAGCCTGGCCAGCTGCTCGGGGTTTTCCATGAGGAGGGCCGTACCCACCGTGATCATGGTCGCGCTGGTCTCGTGACCGGCGATCAGCAGGATCATGGCGAGCAGGGTGGCCTCGGGGAGGGTGAGGTCGCCGTCCTTGATGCGCGCGGCGAAGTCCGAGAGCACGTCCTCGCCCGGCTTCTCCATCTTCGTCTGGAGCAGCGCCGCCAGGTAGCCGCCGAGCGCCTCGTTGGCCCGGTTCTGCTCCTCGGTGGTCTTGTCGCTGCGGGTGGCGAAGGAGGCGTGCTCGTGGAAGAACTCGTGGTCGTCGTACGGCACTCCGAGGAGCGCGCAGATCATCAGCGAGGGCAGCGGGAGCGACAGCGCGTGTACCAGGTCCACGGGCTTGGGGCCGGCCAGCATCTTGTCGATGAGGTCGTCGGTGATCCGCTGGATCTCCGGGCGCAGCGCCTCCATCCGGGGGCGGGTGAAGGGCCGGGTCATCATGCGGCGGATCCGGGTGTGGTCGGCGCCGTCCGCGTTGAAGATGGTGAGCGGGTGCAGGTGCGCGGTCTCCGCCATGGCCCGGTTCGGGTAGGGGAAGCCGGCCTGCTTGTCGTCCGAGCTGACCCGGGGGTCGGACAGGATGGCGCGCTGTGCGGCGTGGCCCGTGACGAGCCAGGGAGTGCTGCCGTCCCAGATCCGGCCCCGGCTCACCGGGCCCGTCTCGTTCAGGGCGCGCAGTCCGGGCGGCGGGGCGAAGGGGCACTTGGCGTCCCGGTCGTCCTGGTAGTGGTAGACCTGCTCGTCGGGGGCGGTTCGGGCCTCTGCCTCGGCCATGGGTTCTCCTACGGTGTTGGGGTGGGGGGAAGGAGCGAGCCCGGGAGGGGCTATTCCTCGATGCGGATGGCGAGCGCCGGGCAGACCGCGGCCGCGTTGCGGACCTCGTCGGCCAGTTCCGCGGGCGGGTTCTCGTTGAGCACGACGACGATGCCGTCGTCCTCGCGCTGGTCGAACACGTCCATGGCGGCGGCCACGCACTGTCCGGCCGCGACGCACTTCTCCTCGTCGACGACAACCTTCATGGGATCTCTCCAGCTCGTTCAGGGGGTGGGGGCGGGGGTACGGAAGGCGTCGACGATCTCCTGTCGGCGCATCCGGGCCTGCTTGGGCATGTTCCAGCCCAGGACGCCGGTGACGACGCCGTCCAGCCGGTAGCGGGCGACGAAGCGACGGGCCGTCAGATCGCCCTCGACGACGTCGACTTCGGCCTCGGACGGCAGGAAGCCGTGCACCTGGAGCTTGGCGTCGAACTGGTCCGTCCAGAAGTACGGGACCGGCGCGTACGGCCGGTCGTCGCCTAGGATCGCCGCGGCCACCGCCATGGCCTGTTCGGTGGCGTTCGTACGGTTCTCCAGGCGGACCGGGCGGCCGAGCCACTCGTGGTGCCAGCGGGCCACGTCGCCGACGGCGTAGACGCCGTCCGCGGCCCGGCAACGGGTGTCGCAGAGCACGCCGTTGTCCAGCCGCAGCCCGCTGTCCGCGAGCCAGTCCGTGGCCGGGACGGCGCCGATCGCGACGACCACCACGTCGGCCGGCAGCGTCTCGCCGCTGCCGAGCCGGACGCCCGCCACCCGGCCCGCGCCGTCGTCGGTGAGCCCGGTGACGCCGTTGCCGAGGCGCAGCCGGACGCCGCGTTCGGTGTGCAGGTCGGCGAGGACGCCGGAGACCAGCGGGCCCACCTGCAGCGCCATGGGCGCGTCGAGGGGGCCGGTCAGGGTGACGTCCAGGCCGAGCTTGCACGCGGTGGCCGCGATCTCGGAGCCGAGGACGCCTTCACCGACGACCACGAGCCGCCGGCCCGCGAGCAGGTCCTTGCGCAGCGCCAGGGCGTCGTCGAGGGTGCGCAGCACGTGCACCCCGGCGAGCGCGTCCTGGCCGGGCAGCCGCCGTGCCCGAACGCCGGTGGCGATCACCACGGCGTCGGCGGACAGTTCGCGGCCGGACTCGGTGCGCACGGTGCGGGTCGGCGGGTCCAGTGCGACGGCCGGGTCGCCGAGCAGGAACTCGGCGTCCAGCGTGGACAGGACGTCCTCGGTGCGCAGCACCGCCCGGTCGGGTTCCCACTCCCCGGCGAGTACCTGCTTGGACAGCGGGGGGCGGTCGTACGGCGCGTGCGGCTCGTCGCCGAGCACCGTGAGGGCGCCGGTGTACCCCTTGCGCCGCAGCGCCTCCGCGGTGGTCAGTCCGGACGCGGAGGCGCCCACCACCAGCACGCGGCCGGGGGCCGTCATGCGAGCACCTCGCGGGCCGTGTTCCCCCTGGTGATGTCGTCGATCGTCATGCGTGACTCCGTTTGGGTCTGTGGTGCGGTGTCCGTCCCTGAAAAATAGACCGACCGGTCGACAGAATCAATTCGATCCACATAAAGACACGGACACCGCGAACGTGCCGGTCGTGCGGCGGCGGGGCTCAGACGAGGTAGCGCCCGCCGTTGGCGCTGAGGCTCTGGCCGGTCACGTAACCGGCCTCCTCGGAGGCGAGGTAGGCCACCGCGTAGGCGATGTCCTCGGGCTGCCCGGCCCTCTTCATGGGCATGGTCGCCGCGGCCGCCTCGACGTCGACCGGCCCCTCGCGCACCAGTGGGGTGTCGATGAAGCCCGGCGGGACGTGGTTGACGGTGATGCCCTTGTCGGCGTACTCGATCGCGAGGGCCCGGGTGAGGCCGATGACGCCGCCCTTGGAGGCCGCGTAGTGGGCCATGGCGGGGGCGCCGGTCTGCGCGGACGAGGACGAGATGTTGACGATCCGCCCCCAGCCGGCCGCCAGCATGTCCGGCACCAGTTCCTTGGTGACCAGGAACGGCCCCTTGAGGTTGATGCCGATCATGCGGTCCCAGGCGGCCTCGGTGATCCCGGTGAAGGGTACGTAGGCCGTGGTCCCGGCGTTGTTGACGAGGATCGTGACGGCGCCCAGTTCCTCGCGGGTCCGGGCCGCCGCGGCGGCGACGGCCGGGGCGTCGGCTGCGTCGCCGGCCACGGCGATCGCGGTGCCGCCCGCCTCCTGGATCTCGGCCACGGTCTTCTCCGCGCCTTCGGCGTTCAGGTCCCAGACGGCGACCGCCGCGCCGCGCGAGGCGAGGACGACCGCGATCGCCCGTCCGATGCCGCGGGCGCCGCCGGTGACGACCGCGACCTTTCCCTGCAGTGTCATGCGTGCTCCTTGTGTGCCTGGTGCGTGCGGTGTGCCGGAGACGGGTGGTGCCGTACGGCGCCCGTCACTCGCCCAGCGCCTCGCGCGCCGCGGTGCGGGCCCCCACCGCGCGGGGGAAGCCCGCGTAGCCGGCGGAGTGGTAGATGACCTCGGCGATCTCGTCCTTGGTCAGTCCGTTGGTCAGCGCGACCCGGACGTGTGTCTTCAGCTCGGTCTCGGCGCCCAGCGCGATCAGGAGGCCGAGCGTGACCAGGCTGCGGTCCCGGGGCGCGAGCCCCTCGCGGGCCCAGATCGCGCCCCAGACGCTGGTCAGGCCGATGTCGACCAGTTCCTCCCCGAGACGGCCGTCGCGGAGGTCGACCTCCCCCTCCGGGAAGACCCCGGGCAGGGCCGCGCGCATGGCCTTCCAGCCGTCGGCTCGCAGATCGGCGGTGGTCCCGGGCCCCGCGGTGATGGGTTCCTGGACGTCCTCGGTCGTCATGTGCGACTCCTCTGCCACGACATTGTGCGGTTCGCCTGAGCGAAAGTTAATTCAAACGGTCGGTACAATCAATCCATCGCGCCGATCCGGCCGTCCGCGCCGCGGACCAAGCCCGCCGTGCGGCGCGATCTCCGGGGGAAGCCCGAAACCCGCACCCCCGGACCATTGATCGGGCCCATCCCCTCCCCTACGCTCGGCCTGAATATTCGACCGACTGGTCGAAACATCATTCAAGGCGCACGCGGGAGCAGCGGCCCCTGTCACGTTGGAGGGCAGATGAGCGAATCGACGAAGGTGCCGGAGGCAGCGACCGGCGCCCAGGCGCAGGCACCTGAGCAGGGCGTGGTCGACGTACTCGTGATCGGTGCCGGTGTCACCGGCATCTACCAGCTCTACCGGGCCCGCGAGGCCGGCTTCTCGGCGCAGCTGATCGAGGCCGGCACCGGTGTGGGCGGCACCTGGTACTGGAACCGCTACCCCCAGGCCCGCTTCGACTCCGAGAGCTACACGTACGGCTACCTCTTCTCCAAGGAGCTGTGGGAGGAGTGGGAGTGGTCGGAGCACTTCGCCGGCCAGCCGGAGATCGAGCGGTACTTCAACCACGTGGTCGACCGGTTCGACCTGCGCCGCCACATCTCCTTCGGCGCCAAGGTGACCTCGGCCGTCTGGGACGAGCCGGCGGGCACCTGGACCGTCCGGACCGAGGACGGCACGGAGCGCCGGGCGCGGTTCGTGGTCGCGGCGACCGGCATCCTCTCGGTGCCGTTCATCCCGGACATCCCGGGCCGTTCGGACTTCCGCGGCGAGCAGCACCACACCGGCCGCTGGCCGAAAGAGCCGGTGGACTTCGCCGGCAAGCGGGTGGCCCAGATCGGCACCGGCTCCAGCGGGGTCCAGATCGTCCCCGCGATCGCCGACGAGGTGGCCTCCGTCACGGTGTACCAGAAGGTCGCCGACTGGCTCACGCCGCTGAACAACCGGCCGATCACGGCCGAGGAGCAGGCGGACCTGAAGGCGAACTTCGAGTCCATCCGCGACACGCTCAACACCTCGGTGAGCGGGTTCCTGCACCAGATCACGATGCGCTCGGGCCTGGAGGACACCCCGGAGCAGCGGCAGGAGTTCTACGAGCAGAAGTGGAACAGCCCCGGCTTCACCAAGCTCTCCGAGCACTACTACGACATGACCACCAACCCCACGGTCAACGAGGAGTTCTGCGCGTTCATCGCCGCCAAGATCCGCTCCATCGTCAAGGACCCGGCGACGGCGGAGAAGCTGATCCCCAAGGGGCACGGCTACGGCGGCCGGCGGCCCCCGTTCGGCACCGGGTACTACGAGGCGTACAACAAGCCCAACGTCCACCTCGTCGACATCAACGAGACGCCGATCGTCCGCATCACCGAGACCGGCATCGAGACCGCGGAGGGCGTGCACGAGGCCGACATCATCATCTGGGCCACCGGCTACGACTTCGGCACCGGCGCCCTGAACCGGCTGGGCGTGCGGGGCCGCGACGGGCTCGCACTGAAGGACCACTGGGCGGACGGCCCGTCGACGTACCTGGGCGTCGTGACCGCCGGCTTCCCGAACTTCTTCTTCCCGGGCGGACCGCACGGCGCGCTCGGCAACAACCCGCGTTACTCCGGCGACCAGGTCGACTACGTGATGGACGTGCTCGCGCACGCCCGCAACCACGGTCACGACGTCGTCGCGGTCACCGCGGCCGCGGAGGAGGAGTGGACGAACCTGGTCAACGACAGCGAGGGCCAGTCCTCCTTCCTCAAGAGCAGCTACTTCTACGGGGCGAACATCCCCGGCAAGGCGATCAAGCAGCTGCTGAACCCGACCGGCCGGTGGAAGCTCCAGGAGCTGATCAACGAGTCCGTGGAGAACGACTTCCCCGCGTTCTCCTTCGCCAAGGCGGAGCAGCGGGGCTGAACACGGCGGCGCCCGTGCCGCCGGTCCCGTCACGGGGCGGGACCGGCGGCACGGGCGCTCGGCGCTGCCGGGTCACTGGAAGGACGTGACCCGCTTGCGGAACTGCCACGCCCCGTCCACGAGGGCCACCGTGTCCTCGTAGCTCCCGACGAGCTGGACGGCCCAGCCCTGCTCGCCGCGTGCGTAGAACACCAGGTTGCTGGTGGCCGTCACCTCCTCGCCGGGGGGCGAGGTGAGGACGGTGTTGCCGACGAGGTGCAGCTGCGGGGCCTGCGGCTTGAAGGCGCCGTAGGCCTCGCGGATCGCCGCACGGCCCTGGAAGGTGCCCTGGCCGGCGATCTCGGAGACGCCGTCCTGCGTGAACAGGTCGGCGACGGTGCCGGCGTCGCCCGCGTCGATGGCGTGCGCGTAGGCCGCGATGACGGACTGCACGCCGGCCAGGGCTTCTTCGGCGGAGATGGTCATGTGTCTTCTTCTCTCAGCAGTGGCGAAGGGTGGGAGCGGACGGGGGCGGACTACGCCTGGAAGACGGTCACGCGCCGCTGGATCAGCCAGGTGCCGTCGACGTGCCGCAGGGTGTCCTCGTAGTGGCCGACGACCTGCGGCGCCCAGCCCGACTCGCCTCGCAGGTGGAAGACCACGTCGCTGGACGCGGTCGCCTCGTCGGGCCCGGAGGCGGTGACGACGGTGTTGCCCACGAGGTGCAGCTGCGGCTGGGTGGGGGCCCAGCCCTTGAAGGCCTCGCGCAGGGCGTCGTGGCCCCGCACGGGGTCCATGCCGGGCAGCTCCAGGATCCCGTCGGGCGCGTACAGCGCGACGATGTCGTCGGTGCGGCCGGTGTCCTGGGCCTGGGTGTGCGCGCCGATCACGGCACGGACCCCGGCCGCGACCCACGCCGGTGTGGATTCGCTCATTGCCTCTCCAAGCGGTAGACGTTTCGACCAGTCAGTCTATTGATCGAAGCAGGCAATATGAAGCCCAAATTCCAAGCCGCTTCACTAGTTGACCACTCGGTCTATTAGAAATAGCATGCGGCCACGACCGTCGACGGGGACCGTCGCCCAAGGAGGGTTTTTATCGTGACGAAGCGTTGGAAGCAGCGGCCGCCGGGATCGACGTGGGGAGATTTCGGCGAGGACGACGAACTCGGACGCATCAACCTGCTGACCGCGGAGAAGGTGCTCCAGGGCGTGCGCGAGGTGGAGCACGGGGTCACCTTCAGCCTGAGCCTGCCGCTGGACTATCCGGGCGGGACCGCCCTCAACCAGCGGCGGTACCCGCCGATCCTGAAGCCCACCGAGGACCTCGCGCACAACCAGGACGTCTTCTACAACGTCGTCGCGCGCGACCAGATCGACCCGTCCCTGATCGACGTCTGGTCCGACGACGTGGTGACCCTCTGGCTGCAGTACTCGACCCAGTGGGACTCCCTCGCCCACCAGGGCGCCGAGTTCGACGCCGACGGCGACGGCGAGGCCGAGCCGGTCTACTACAACGGCTTCCGCCCCGGCACCGACCTGGTGGGGCCGCGGGAGGACGCCAAGGGCGACGGCAGCGGAAGCGTCAGCTTCGCCCGCCACCTCGGCCTGGAGAAGATGGCCGAGCACGGCGTCCAGGGCCGCGGCGTCCTCATCGACATCGCCCACCACCTGGGCACCGGCTACCAGGCCGTCAGCTACCAGCAGCTCCAGGAGATCATGGCCGCGGACAACGTGACCGTGGAGCCCGGCGACATGGTGCTGCTGCACACCGGTTTCGCCACCCAGGTGCTCGCCTGGAACAAGGACCCGGACCCGGTGGCGATCCACCAGACCGCCGCCTACCTCGACGCGGACGACCCGGACATCCTCAAGTGGATCGCCGACTCGCAGATGTCGGCGCTGATCTCCGACAACTACGCGGTCGAGGGCGTGGGCGTCACCCAGGCCCAGGGCCGCCACACCCTGCTCCCGATCCACCACCTGTGCCTGTTCAAGCTGGGCGTCCCGCTCGGCGAGCTCTGGTACCTGCACGACCTGGCGGCCTGGCTGCGCGAGCACAACCGCAGCCGCTTCCTGCTCACCGCTCCCCCGCTGAACCTGCCGGGTACGCAGGGCAGTCCGCTGACCCCGGTCGCGACCGTCTGATCCACGGTCACGGCCGGACCGCCGCCGGCCCCTCCCTTGTCCTGCCGACGAAGTCGGGCCGGCGGCGGACACCACGCAGCACACACACCATGACGAAGGGGTGCCCCCGGGACCGGATCCCGGGGGCACCCCTTCGTCATGCGTCGTGCGGCCCGTGGTTCACACCGCCGCGATCCGCCGCAGCGTGTCGGCGATGGTGTCGCGCGAGGGCAGCCAGAGCCGTTCCAGCGCGGGCGTGTAGGGGGCCGGCATCGGCGGCGGGGCGACCCGGGTGACGGGCGCGTCCAGGTGCCAGAAGCCCTCGTCGACGGCGAGCGCCGACAGTTCCGCGCCGACGCCGAAGTCCCGTACCGCCTCGTGGGCGATGACCAGCCGGTTGGTCTTGGCGAGGGAGGCGAGGACGGTCTCGCGGTCCAGCGGGGCGATGGTGCGCAGGTCGACCACCTCGACGCTCACGCCCTCGGTCGCCAGCAGCTCCGCGGCGGCCAGGCAGTCCTGGACCATCCGCGACCAGGAGACCAGGGTGATGTCGGTGCCCTCCCTGACGACCTTGGCCCGGCCCAGCGGGACGAGGTGGTCGGCCGGCGGGCGGGGCCCCTTGAGGCCGTACTGGAGGCGGTTCTCCACGAAGACCACCGGGTTGGGGTCCTGGATGGCGGCCCGCAGCAGGCCGTAGGTGTCGGCCGGGTTGGCGGGCATCACCACGGTCAGGCCGGGGATGTGCGCGAGCAGCGCCTCCAGGGACTGGGAGTGCTGGCTGCCGGAGGAGCGGCCCGCGCCGAACTGGGTGCGCACCACGAGGGGCATGGCGGCCCGGCCGCCGGTCATGAAGCGCAGCTTGGCGGCCTGGTTGAGCAGCATGTCCAGGCAGACGCCGATGAAGTCCATGTACATGACCTCGACGACCGGCTTCATGCCGGCCATGGCCGCCCCCACCGCCGTGCCGATGATCGCGCTCTCGCTGATCGGGGTGTCCCGCACCCGCCCCGGGAAGGCCTGGGCGAGGCCCCGGGTGAGGCCGAAGACGTTGCCGCCCGCGCCGACGTCGATGCCGGCGACGAACACGTCCGGGTCGGCGCTGAGTTCGTGCTCCAGGGCGAGGCGTACGGCGTCCATCGTGCGGAAGACCTCCCCCTGGGCGGGGGCGGGTTCGGGTACGGCGGGACGCGGGGCGGAGACGAAGTCGTACAGCGTCTCGGGGGCCGGTTCCGGCAGGCCGCGGGCCCACTGCACGGCCGCCTCGATCTCCTTGCCGATCTCCTCGTCGACGGCGTCCACGAGGGCCGTCGCCACCCCGGCCGCCGCCAGCTGCCGGCGCGCGATGACCAGCGGGTCGCGTTCCTTGGCGGCCGCGACCTCCTCGGCCGGACGGTAGCGCTCGGGGTCGCCCTCGTAGTGGCCGTGCCAGCGGTAGGTCTCGGCCTCCACCAGGACCGGGCCGCCGCCCGCCCGCAGGCGCCCCACCACGTCCGTCATCAGCGTCTTCACCGCGAGCACGTCGTTGCCGTCGACGTGCTCGTAACCGATGCCGTAGCCGGCGGCGCGCGCGGCGAGGGTGGCGCGGTGCTGTTCGGCGGCGGGCGAGAACTCGGAGTAGTGGTTGTTCTCGCAGAGGAAGACGACCGGCAGGTCCCATACGGCGGCCAGGTTGACGGCCTCGTGGAACATGCCCTGGGCGACCGCACCGTCCCCGAAGAACGCCACCACGACGTCGCCCCGGCCGCGCAGCTTGGCGGCCGTGGCGACGCCCCCGGCGATCGGCAGTCCGGCGGCCACGATGCCGTTGGCGCCGTAGATGCCGAGGCCGGGGTCGGCGATGTGCATCGAGCCGCCGCGGCCCCGGTTGGTGCCGGCGTCCTTGCCCATCAGTTCGGCCATCATCGGGGCGGCGTCCAGTCCCTTGGCCAGGACGTGGCCGTGGCCGCGGTGGGTGGAGGTGATGCCGTCGCGCTCGGTGAGCGGCCAGCAGGCGCCGACGGCGCTCGCCTCCTGCCCGATGGACAGATGCAGGAAGCCGGGTATCTCCGTCGCCTTGTACAGTTCGGACGCCCGTTCCTCGAAGCGCCGGATGCGCCGCATACGGCGGTACATTTCCAGGAGGTCGTCCGCGGGAGCGGAGCCGGTGTGCTGCGGTGCCTGCGTCATGCGCGTCCTCGCAATGCTCACAGAGACGGCCGGGCCGTCTGTATTCCGTGTTTTAATGTACCGTTTGGTCTAGCAAACTGGAACGACACCTGGAGTCCGCTTCCCCCGGATGTGCCGAAGGCTGTTCGACGCGGGCCCGGGAGCCTGTTTCAATCGACACGTCGTCACATCACGCGGGGAGAGGAATCCATGCCACGTCCGCCGGGCCATGGACCGGGTTTCGAGGTCAGACGCCAGAAGATCATCGACATCGCGGCCTCGCTGTTCGCACAGCAGGGGTATGCGGCGACCTCCATCAACGACCTGGGGCGCGCGGTCGGTCTCGCCAAGGGAGCGCTGTACTACTACATCGGTTCCAAGGAGAACCTGCTGGTCGAGATCCAGTCCCGGGTGATGGGGCCGCTGCTCGCCCGTGCCCGCCAGATCGCGGACCTGGACGAGGAGCCCCTGCTGCGGCTCAGGCTCCTGTCGGAGTCGCTGCTGACCATCATCTTCCGGCGGCTCGACCACATCTGGGTCTACGAGCACGACTACCGCAGCCTGAGCGGCGACGAGCTCAAGACCCTGCTCGGGCAGCGCTCCGACTTCGAGGAGCTGATCTCCGGACTGCTCTCGGAGGCCATGCAGCAGGGCGTCTTCCGGCAGACCTCGCCGCGCCTGGCCACCCTTCAGTTCCTGAACCTGCACAACCACACCTACCAATGGGTGCGGCCGGAGGGGCAGTGGGACGCGCCGTTCCTGTCCCGCGAGTACTGCGCGACCCTGTTCCGCGGGTTCGGCGCGCCGGACCACGCCCTGCCGCGGGTCGAGGAGCAGGCCGAGGCGTTCAAGCGCGAGCGGCCCGGCCTTTCGCTCGACCCGGAGGCCGAGTGGGAGCAGGTGCCCGCCGCCGGCTGACGGACGACGGTCCCGCGGTGTACCGACGCACACCGCGGGAACCCGCTCACGCCTCGGCGACCAGCGCCCTGGCGATGACATTGCGCTGGATCTCGTTGGTGCCCTCGCCGATCTCCAGGATCTTGGCGTCGGCGTAGAAGCGGGAGATCTCCGACTCCCGGACATAGCCGTAGCCGCCGTGGATCTGGACGGCCTGGGAGGCGGCCCGGTTGGCGACCTCGGAGGCGTAGAGCTTGGCCATCGCGGACGCGGTGCTGTGCGGGCGCCCCTGGTCGGCGAGCCAGGCCGCCCGGTAGACCAGGCAGCGGGCGGCCTCCAGCTCGGTGCCCATGTCGGCGATCTTGTGGCCGACGGCCTGGAAGTCCGACAGCGGACGGCCGAACTGGTGCCGTTCGGTGGCGTGCTTGACCGCCAGGCCGAGCGCCGCCTTCGCCAGGGACAGACCGAGCGCGGCGACGCTGATCCGTCCCTTGTCGAGGACGGAGAGGAACTGGCGCAGGCCGCCGCCCTCCTCGCCGATCAGGTGGTCGTCGGGGACGAAGCAGCCGTCGAAGACCAGTTCCCGGGTGTCCATGGCGTGCCAGCCGAGCTTCTTCAGCTTGTGGCCGACGGTGTAGCCGGGGGTGCCGGTCGGGACGTAGAAGGTCGCGTACCGCTTGCGTCCCTCGTCGCCGCGGCCGGTCACGGCGAGGATGGTGACGCCCTGGCTGATGTCGGTACCGGCGTTGGTGATGAACATCTTGGTGCCGTTGATCACCCAGCCGCCGTCCGCCCGGCGGGCGGTGGTGGCGATGCCGGCCGCGTCGGAACCGGCCTCCGGCTCGGTCAGACCGAAGGCGCCGATGGCCTCGCCGGCCGCCAGCGGGGCCAGCCAGCGGTGCTTCTGCTCCTCGGTGCCGTAGGCGAGCAGCGGCAGCGTGGCGATGGTCGAGTGCGCGTTCCAGGAGGAGGCCACCGACTGGTCGGCGGCGCCGAGTTCCTCCATCACGGCCACGTAGGTGACCATGTCGGAGCCGGCGCCGCCGTACTCCTCGGGCACCAGCATGCCCATCAGGCCGAGTTCACCGAGCTTGGTGAAGACCTGGGTCGGGAACTCCTCGTTCTCCGACCACTGGGCCGCGTGCGGCGTGATCTCCTTGGCCGCGAACTCACGGACCATCTCCTTGAGGGCGACGGTCTCCTCGGGCAGGTCGAAATCCATGTCGGTCATCCCTTCGGGGTCAGCAGAACCTTGAGGTGGCGGGCCCGGTCGGCGGCCAGGTCCGCGAAGACCCCGGCTCCCGCGGAGAGCGGGAAACGTCCGGTGACCAGCGCCGAGGCGTCCAGGCGCCCGGTGCTCATCAGGTCGATCACGCGGGGAATGTCGAAGTTGTAGCCGAGCGTGCCGAGCACGGAACGCTCGTAGAAGACGAGCTGCCCCATGTCGAACTCGACGCTGCCGTGGCCGACTCCGGCGAGCACGACCCGGCCGCCGCGCCGGACGGTGGCGACGGCCTGGGCGGCGAGCCGGGGCACGCCGGTCGCGTCGATGACGGCGTCCGGGCCGATCCGGCCGGTGCGCAGGAACACCTCGCGGCGCACGTCGGTCTCCGTCGGGTCGAAGGCCTCGGTGACGCCGATGCCGAGGAGCATCTCCCGGCGCTCCTTGAGGGGTTCGCTCACGTAGAGGCCGGCCGCACCGGCGATCCGGGCCGCGAGGACCACGGCGACGCCGATGGGTCCACCGCCGACGACCAGGACGTTGTCGCCGGGCCGTATCCCGGCGCGGGTCACCGCGTGCAGGCCGACGGCCAGCGGTTCGGCGACCGCCGCCATCTCGTCGGTGACGTTGTCGGGCAGCCGGGTCAGGCCGGCGATCGGCACGGTGACGCGGTCGGCGAAGCCGCCCGGTGAGGCGAGGCCGACGGAGCCGGAGCTCGGGCAGATGTGGTACTCGCCGCGCGCGCACCAGAAGCAGACGCCGCAGCGCCAGACGGGGTCGGCGGTGACGCGGTCGCCGACCGCGATGCCGGGCACGGCGGTGCCGAGGGCGACGACGGTGCCGCTCAGTTCGTGGCCCAGGGCGAGGGGCGGCTCGGCGCCGGTGAGGGGGTGCGGGCCGGTGCGGATCATGTGCGGGCCTTCGAGGAACTCGTGCAGGTCGGTGCCGCACACCCCGCACCAGGAGACCTCCACGACGGCCTCGTGCGGGGCCGGCTCGGGAGGGTCGGGGACCTCTTCGAGGCGGAGGTCCTGTGCGCCGTGCCAGCGCAGTGCCTTCATGGTGGGCACCCCTTTCGTGTCGTCAGTGCTTCGCTGCCGGCGCGGTCATGTGTTGTTCTTCGGCTGCGGCGGCGTGGGGGCTGGTCGCGCAGTTCCCCGCGCCCCTTCGGGGCGCTCCCCGAAGCGGGCCTGACCCGGGCCGTGGGCCAGGAAGGACTGGATGCCAGTGGTGGCGTCCTGGGTGCCGAACACGCCGGTGAACAGGGCGCGTTCGAGGGCGAGGCCGGTGGTGAGGGCCGTGTCGGCGCCGTGGTCCACCGACTCCTTGATCGCCTCCAGGGCGGCGGCCGGGCCCTCGGCGAGGCGGTGGGCGTAGGCGAGGGCGGTGTCGAGGACGTGGGCGGGTGGGACGACCTCGTCGACGAGGCCGAGGCGCAGGGCCTCGTCGGCGCCCACGCGGCGGCCGGTCATCAGGAGGTTCTTCGCGCGGGAGGGGCCGATGAGGCGGGTGAGGCGCTGGGTGCCGCCGGAGCCCGGCATGATGCCGAGCTGGACCTCGGGCTGGCCGAGGAGCGCGTCGTCGGCGGCCACCCGGTAGTCGGCGGCGAGGGCCAGTTCGAGGCCGCCGCCGAGGGCGTAGCCGGTGAGGGCGGCGACGACCGGCATCGGCAGGCGAGCGACCTCGTCGAAGGTCCGCTGCAGGGCGCGGTTCCAGCCCCGCACCTCCTCGGGGCCCATCGCGGCCAGTGCCTTCACGTCCGCACCGGCCGCGAACAGCCGTTCTCCGCCGTAGAGCACCACGGCCCGCACGCCGGGGGCGTCGGCGAGTTCGCGGACGCAGGCGGAGAGCTCCGCCCGCTGGGCGGAGTCGAAGGCGTTCATCGGCGGGTTGTCCAGGCGGACCGTGACGACCGGCCCGTCGAGGTCGAAGCGGATGCGTGGCACAGGCACCTCCTCGTCGGCTCCGGCACATTCCGGCGGCTTCGGCAGCGGCAGTCGCGGGAGCGCTTGTCGAGGCCTTCGTGCCGTCGTAAAGTGCGGAAACAAGTTTTATAGACCAAGGGGTACACTAAATCTTCGGTGCGGGCAACCGACCGGTCGGGACCCGGGTTGCCCTTGAGCCGGGGCGGCCGCGGTCGCCGTCGAACACCACACAGTGAGAGTGAGCCGTGCACAATTTCGCGAGCATCCTCGACTACCACCTGACCCAGCGGCCCGACGCCGTGGCGGTCGCACAGGAGGACCAGGCGCTGACGGTTCGTCAGCTGCACGAACGCGTCAACCGGTTGGCCGCCGGGCTGACCGAACTGGGCATCGGGCGCGGTGACGTCGTCGCCCTGCTCCTCTACAACCGGCCGGAGTTCCTGGAACTGGTCTACGCGGCGAGCCGGATCGGCGCCGTGTTCCTGCCGCTCAACTACCGGCTCTCCGAGGAGGAGTGGCAGTACATCCTGGGCCACGCCCAGGCCAGGGCCGTCATCGCCGAGCCGGAGTTCGTGCCGGCGATGGAGCGCAGTGCCGGCTGCCTGACGGACCTGGAGCACCGGATCCTGGTCGGCGGCCCGCCCGAGGGGGCCTGGAGGGGGTACGAGGCGCTGCTCGACGGCCACCGGGGGGCCCGCGTGGATCCGGTGGACGTCGGCACCGAGGACCTGCAGCGCCTGATGTACACCTCCGGCACCACCTCACGGCCCAAGGGCGTGCGCATCACCTACGGGAACCTGCAGGCCAAGAACCTCGCGCACATCGTGCACTTCGGGCTCACCGCGGCCGACACCACCCTGGTGTGCGGCCCGCTCTACCACGTGGGCGGTCTCGACATGCCCGGCCTCGCGACCCTCTACGCGGGCGGCGCCGTGGTGCTGCAGCGCAGGTTCGACCCGGTGGGGGTCCTGGAGGCGATCCCGAGGCACCGCGTCACCAACCTGTGGCTGGCGCCCGCCATGGTCAACGCGGTCCTGGAGGTCCCCGACCGGGACAGTCACGACACCACCTCGGTCCGCTTCGTCCTGGGCGGCGGCGAGAAGACCCCCGAGCCGGTGCTGCGCCGCATCATGACCGCGTTCCCCAACGCCTGGTACGCCGACGCCTACGGGCTGACCGAGACGGTCTCCGGCGACACCTTCCTCGACCGTGAGCACGCCCTGTCGAAACTGGGCTCGGTGGGCCGCCCGGTGCCGCACACCCGGGTCAGGATCGTCGACGACGAGGGCAGGGAGGCGCCGGCGGGCGAACTCGGCGAGATCACCCTGCGCGGTCCGAAGGTGTTCGCCGGTTACTGGCGGGACGAGCAGGCCACCGCCGCGGCCCTGCGGGACGGCTGGTTCCACACCGGGGACATCGGCCACCTCGACGAGGACGGCTTCCTCTACATCGACGACCGCAAGAAGGACATGATCGTCTCCGGTGGCGAGAACATCGCGACGCCCGAGGTGGAACGGGTGCTGTACGAGCACCCGGCGGTCCTGGAGGCGGCCGTGGTCGGCCTGACGCATCCCCGCTGGGGCGAGGTCCCGCGCGCGTTCGTGGTGCTGCGGCCGGACGCGAAGGCAGGGGCCGAGGAGCTCCGGGAGTTCTGCCGGGCCCGGCTGGCCAGGTTCAAGGTGCCGTCCCGCTTCGACTTCGTCGCCGAACTGCCCCGTACCCCCTCGGGCAAGGTCCTCAAGCGGACGCTGCGCGACGTCCCCGCGGAGGGCTGAGCCATGACCGACGTGAACACCGAACTGCGCCTGGACGGCAGGACCGCGTGGATCACGGGCGCCGGGAAGGGGCTGGGCCGGGCCATCGCCGTCGCCCTCTCCCAGGCCGGCGCCACCGTCGCCGTGACCGCGCGCACCGCCTCCGATCTCGACACCCTGGAGTCCGAACTCACCGGCCACGGCGGCAAGGTGCTGGCGCTGCCCGGCTCGGTCGCCGACTCCGCCGCCGTGCGCGAGACGGTCGAGCGCATCACCGAACGGACGGGCCGGCTTGACGCGCTGGTCAACTGCGCCGGGATCAGCCCGCACTTCACCCGCAGCGAGAAGGTCACCGACCAGGACTGGCGGCAGGTCGTCGACGTGAACCTGGCCGGCACCTTCTACTGCTGCCGCGAGGCCGGCAAGGTGATGCTGGAGCAGCGCTCCGGATCGATCGTCAACGTCTCGTCCGTGCACGCCGTCACCGGCTTCGAGCGCATCGCCGCCTACGCCGCGAGCAAGGGCGGGGTCGAGGCCCTGACCCGGGCGCTGGCCGTGGAGTGGGCCGATCGCGGGGTCCGGGTCAACACGCTGGCCCCCGGTTACTTCCACACCGACCTCAGCTCCGGGCTGCTGGACAGCCGCTGGGGCGAGCGGATCGTCCGCGGGACTCCGCTGGGCCGGGTGGGCGATGCCACGGAACTGGGCGGCGCCGCGGTGTTCCTCGCCTCGGACGCCGCCCGCTTCGTCACCGGCACCACCCTCACCGTGGACGGGGGCTGGACGGCCTGGTGAACCGGCCGCCCGGCCGACGGCCGGCGCGCACGCTCCGGCCGTCGAAGGATGCCCGCCATCCGGGTGATTGTGGCCCGCAGGAGGTTTCCCGTCGCGGCTCAGGGGGATGAATGGTCGCGGTCCGCGACGATTCGGGTCGTGGCGATGAGACAAGGGAAACAGGCATGGCTCAGGGCAGCGTCAAGTGGTTCAACGCGGAGAAGGGGTTCGGGTTCATCGAGCAGGACGGCGGCGGCCCTGACGTGTTCGTGCACTACTCGGAGGTCCAGGGCAACGGCTACCGGAGCCTGGACGAGGGCCAGCGCGTCGAGTTCGAGATCGGGCAGGGCACCAAGGGCCCGCAGGCGCAGCAGGTCAGGTCGCTCTAGTCCGTGACTCCGCAGGTCCGCAGGGCGGTCGGGCGCCGGTGGTCCCGGTGGTCAGGGGGCGTCCGTCCCGGCGGCGGCCCTGCGGATCCGCGGCTCGAACTCCCGGCGCACGTAGACGTCGAACGGTTCGGACAGCGCGCCGTCGATCACCTGCCGTACCCGGTGTTCCGCCGCGAACTCCTTGATCGCCGCGCGGGAGCCGGGTCCCACGCCCCCGCCGATGATCAGCACTCCGAACTCCTCGGTCGCCAGGAGCTTCAGGGCCTCCTCGTCGGTGCTCACCCCCTCCGCGTCGAAGCCGTCCGCGTGCAGGGTGGCGAGCACCGCCGTCACCCTGGCGGGCGTCCTTCCGAGCACCAGCGTCCTCATGGTCGTTTCCTCTCCGGCGGGTCGGCATCGGCACGGCCCAGCGTAGAAACTCAACCGGACTTGAGGTCAAGCCCGGTTTCCGCCCCATGCGCGGTCTCGAAGAGTTCCCCGGACACCGCCCGGACCGCGTCGACCACCAGCGGGGCCACGAGCTCCAGCGGGGAGCGGCCGTCCCCGACCACCGAGATCGCCCCGACCGGGCCCTCGGGTCCGCGCAGCGCGAGGCCGACGCACCCGAGGTCGGGGAAGCACTCGCCGCGGTCGATCGCCAGTCCGTTGCGGCGCCGAACCAGGCCGAGTTCGCGGTGCAGCTGGTCGAGGCGGCCGATGCTGTGCGGGGTGCGGCGCTCCATCACCGGCGCGCAGCGAGCGTCGATCTCCTCCGGGGTCAGCCAGGCGAGCATGGCCTTGCCGAGTCCGGTGCAGTGCGCGACCGCCCGGCCGCCGACCTTCGAGGGGATGTCCACCGCCGCCCGGCCCCCCACCTTGTCCAGGTAGTAGATCTCCGGTCCGTCGAGCACGGCCAGGTGGACGACCATCCTGGTCCTGACCGCCAGGTCCAGCAGGTGCGGTGCGGCGGCGGCGCGCAGCGCGCTGTGGCCGATCTCGCGGCCTCCCAGGCCGAGCGCGCGCGACCCGAGGGTGTATCCGGCCACCGTGTGACGCAGCCAGTCCAGCCGCACCAGCTGGTCGAGAATCCGGTGCGTGGTCGACCGGGGCAGCTGGGTCCGACGGGACACCGCTTCGAGCGTCAGATGGGTCTGGGGACGTTCGAAGAGGTCCATGATCAGCGTGACCCGCTCCATCATCGACGGAGGCAGCGCGGGGCCGTCGGCCTCGGCGGAACGCGAGCTCAGGCGAAGGGCAGACGTCATCGTCGGTGCCTCTCTGCTCAAACTGAAATCAATTCTAGTTCGGCGCCGACGTCAAGTTATCAATGCCCTCGGCCACGGAGAAAGAGTCGTGCACCGATTCATTGGAGCGATTGGTCTATTTTACTCCGCGGGGAAAAACGTACCGCTCTCCGGGAAGGTGTTCCCGGAGAGCGGTCGCGTGCCGTCGGGCGTCAGCCGTGCCGGGTGAGGTCCAGCGCGATGTCCACGATCATGTCCTCCTGCCCGCCGACCAGCCCACGCCGGCCGACCTCCTCCAGGATCGTGCGGGCGTCGAGGCCGTACCGTTCGGCGGCGGCCTCGGCGTGCCGCAGGAAGCTGGAGTAGGCACCGGCGTAGCCGAGGGTGAGGGTCTCCCGGTCGACGCGCACCGGACGGTCCTGCAGCGGTCGTACGAGCTCCTCGGCGGCGTCCTGGAGGGCGTGCAGGTCGCAGCCGTGCTTCCAGCCGTACAGGTTGGCGACGGCGACGAACGGCTCGATCGGGCAGTTGCCCGCGCCGGCACCCTGTCCGGCCAGGGACGCGTCGACGCGCGTGACGCCCTCCTCCACCGCCACCACGGAGTTGGCGACCGAGAGGGAGAGGTTCTCGTGGGCGTGGATGCCGATCTGCGTCTGTGGGTCGAGAACGTCCCGGTAGGCGCGGATCCGGTCGCGGACGCCGTCCATGGTGAGCCGGCCGCCGGAGTCGGTGACGTAGACGCAAGTGGCGCCGTAGGACTCCATCAGCCGGGCCTGCTCGGCGAGGACGTGCGGGGGCGCCATGTGGGCCATCATCAGGAAGCCCGCGACGTCCATGCCCAACTCCCGTGCGGTGGCGATGTGCTGGGCCGCGACGTCCGCCTCCGTGCAGTGGGTGGCGATGCGCACCGAGCGGACGCCGAGGGCGTAGGCGCGCTTGAGTTCGGCGACGGTGCCGATGCCCGGGAGCAGGAGGGAGGTCAGGACGGCGTTCTCGACGGCGTCGGCCGCCGCCTCGATCCACTCCCAGTCGGTGTTGCTGCCGGGACCGTAGTTGAGGCTGCCGCCGGCCAGTCCGTCGCCGTGGGCGACCTCGATGGCGTCCACCCCGGCCCGGTCGAGGGCGGCGGAGATCTTCGACACGAACTCGGGGGTGATGCGGTGCCGGACGGCGTGCATGCCGTCCCGGAGGGTGACGTCCTGGACGTAGAGCCTGCGGGTCACTCGGTCACCTCGGAAGTCGGGCGGCGGGCGATGCGATCGGCGACGCGCAGGGCGGCCGAGGTCATGATGTCGAGGTTGCCGGCATAGGCCGGCAGGTAGTGCGCGGCGCCCTCGACCTCCAGGAAGACGGTGACCTTGGTGGTCGGCCGACCTGCGGTGCCGTCGGGCAGGAGGGTGTGCACCGGGTCGTCGGCCGTGACCGGCGTGAACTGGACCTGCTGCTTGAGGCGGTAGCCGGGCACGTACTCGGCCACCGCCGCGACCATCTCCTCGACGGAGGCGCGGATCGCGTCGTGGTCGGCGTCGCCGGTCAGGCAGTACACGGTGTCCCGCATGATCAGCGGCGGATCGGCCGGGTTGAGGACGATGATCGCCTTGCCCCGGCGGGCACCGCCCACCTTCTCGATGGCGCCGGCCGTGGTCTCGGTGAACTCGTCGATATTGGCCCGGGTGCCGGGTCCGGCCGACCTGGAGGCGATCGAGGCGACGATCTCGGCGTAGGGCACGGGGGTGACGCGGCTGACCGCGTGGACGATCGGGATGGTCGCCTGGCCGCCGCAGGTGACGAGGTTGAGGTTCTCGACGTCGTTGGCGAGGTGCTCGTCCAGGTTGACCGGCGGTACGACGTACGGGCCGAGGGCGGCCGGGGTGAGGTCGATCAGGCGTTTGCCGTACGGGGCCAGCTTCTTGGCGTTCTCGACGTGGGCCCTGGCGGAGGTGGCGTCGAAGACGATGCCGATGTCGTCGAAGCCGTCCATGCGGATCAGGCCGTCCACTCCCTCGTGCGTGACGGGCACCTTCAGCCGGGCCGCACGCGCCAGGCCGTCCGACTCCGGGTCGATGCCCACCAGCGCGGCCATCTCCAGGGTGTCGGAGAGGCGCAGCACCTTGATCATCAGGTCGGTGCCGATGTTGCCGGAGCCGATTACGGCCACCTTGGTCTTCGTCATCCGTGTTCCTTGGCTTCGGGGACTGCGGGGGCTTCGGGGGCTTCGGGGACTGCGGGCACTTGGGGGACTTCCGGGGCGTCGGAGGCTTCCTGGGCTTCGGAGGCTTCCTGGGGCGTGAAGGCCGCGGTCACCGAGCCCAGGCCGGACATCTCGGCCCGTACGGTCGTGCCCGGCGGTGTGGGGACGAGCGGGCCGAGGGCACCGGAGAGCACGACCTGCCCGGCGCGCAGCGGATCGCCGAACTCCCGGGCGGTGCGCGCCAGCCACAGCAGCGCGGCGAGCGGATCGCCCAGGCAGGCGGTGCCGTCGCCCTCGGAGGCGAGCCTCCCGTCGGCGTGCAGCCGCATGGTCACGTCCCGCGGTTCGAACTCGTCGAGGCCGACGGCCCGTTGCCCGAGCACGAAGAGTCCGCTGGAGGCGTTGTCGGCGACCGTGTCCGTGATCGCGATGTCCCAGCCGGCCACCCGGCTGTCCACGATCTCCAGTGCGGCCACGGCGTACCCGACCGCCGAACGGACCCGCGCCAGGTCCAGGTCGGCGGTGTCCAGGTCGGCGGCGAGCACGAACGCGATCTCCGCCTCGGCCCTGGGCTGGAGCAGCCGGCCGCTGGGGACGGCAGGCAGCGCGGTGACGTCCATGTCGTCCAGCAGGACGCCGAAGTCGGGCCGGTCGACGCCCACCTGACGCTGCACCGACGGGGAGGTCAGCCCGATCTTGCGGCCGACGACACGGGCACCGGCCGCGATCCGGGCGCCGACGACGCGTCGCTGGACGGCGTACGCGAGGCCGATGTCGTCCGGACCGAGCAGATCCCGTACCGGCGCACAGGGTCTGCGGTCGCTCGCCGCCCGGGCGAGGCGCGCGGCCGCCTCGGCCACGGCTGTCTCACGGTCCGCGACCGCCGTCGGTTCCCACACGTCTGTCATCGCCGTCCTCGACTCGTTCCGGCCTCCAGCCTGTGCCGCCGCGCCGTGGGACCGCCGGGGTCTTTCCGCTCACCGGGACTCCGGGGCGGAGGGCGCGAGCCGGCACACGCCGTGCAGGTACCGGCGGGCGGACGGCGGGTGTTCGGCGGGGAGTCGGCGGGCGTGGTCTCGGTGAGCGAGATGGCTCGGGAGTGACCTCAGGCTGGCTCATTACCGTCGCCCGCAGGGCCGTAGGGCGTCCGGGCGGCCGGCCGCCGCGGGTCCGTCGCGCCTCCATGGCCGTACGAGGGCGCCCTCGTTCCGGCCTCGCCCCGCGGTCCCCCGCCACGAGCACGGTCCCCACCCGTAAGGGCGGTTCCCCCCACCAACGAGTTCGGCACCCATCAGGAGGTTCGGATGAGCATCAACGAAGATGCCTACGACGTGATCGTCGTGGGGTCGGGCGGCGGTCTGGTCGGGGCGTACGTGGCGGCGGCGCGCGGCCTGCGCACGCTCGTCGTCGAGAAGACCCACCGGGTCGGCGGCACGGTCGCGTACTCCGGCGCGGGCCTGTGGTTCCCGGGCTCGGCGCCGCTGAGCCGGGCCGGTCTCGGGGCCGACGTCGAGGAGGCGCGGTCGTATCTGCGCGCGGTCGTCGACGACCCGTCCCGGGAGGGGCTGCAGGACGCGTACCTGGCGGCCGGGCGCCGGCTGATCGACGAGCTGGAGCAGAACACCTGGTTCCAGTCCTTCGTGCACGGGCCGGTGCCGGACTACTACGCGGCGAGCCCGGGGTCGTCGCCCACGGGGCACACCGTCTTCCCACCGCCGGTCGAGGTCGCGGAACTCGGCGAGCGCCGGGCGCTGGTGCGTGACTCGCTGCCCACGGAGCGGTTCGGCTTCGACGAGGGCCCGCTGCTCAGCGGCGGGCGGGCGCTGATCGGCCGCGCCCTGTCGGCGTTCCTGGAGACCGGCCGCGGCGAACTGCGGCTGAACACCGCGCTGGAGAGCCTGGTCGTCGAGGACGGCAGGGTCGTCGGCATCGAGGCCGTGCACGAGGGCGAACGGGTCCGGATCCGGGCCGCCCGGGGCGTGCTGCTGGCGGCCGGCGGTTTCGAGCGCGACCGCGGGCTGCGCGAGACACACCAGTCCCCGCTCACCGGGGAGTGGTCCGACGGCGCCCCGGCGAACACCGGTGACGCCCTGCGGGCGGGCATCGCCGTCGGCGCGGACACCGACCTGCTCGACGAGGCCTGGTTCGTGCCGGGGCTGGTCCACCCGGACGGCCTGCCGGTCTTCCACACCGGGACCCGGGGCGGCATCTGGGTCAACGGCGCGGGCGAGCGCTTCGTCAACGAGACGTCCCCCTACGACCAGGCAGGGCACGAGATCTTCCGCCGGCACCGGGCCGGCGGCGTACGGCACATCCCCTGCCACTGGGTGTTCGACCAGCGCCAGCTGGACCGGGACGGCATCGGCTGGCCGCCCGCCACGCCGCCCGTCGAGGAGTGGCTGAAGTCGGGCGCGCTGCGCAGGGCCGACACCCTGGAGGAACTGGCGCGGCTGATCGACGTCCCCTTCGACGCCCTGGACCGCACGGTCAAGGAGTTCAACGGGTACGCGGCCACCGGCGTCGACGAGAGGTTCCACCGGGGCGAGACGCCCTGGGACCAGATGTTCCGGCACGTCGTCGGGTTCCCGGCCGACCCCCGGCAGAACTTCCCCGCCGAGCCGTCACCGGAGTGGCCGAACCCCCTGCTGCCGCCCCTCGACCAGGCCCCGTTCTACGTGGCGACCATCGTGCCGTCCGACATCGGCACCAAGGGCGGGCTGCGGATCGACACGCACGCACGCGTGCTGCGGCCGGACGGCTCCCCGATCGACGGTCTGTACGCGACGGGCAACACCGCGGCCGCGATGTCGGGCCGGGTCTACCCCGGTGCCGGTACCCCGATCGGTTCGAGTCTCGCGTTCGGGTACCTGGCGGTCCTGGACATGGCCGGGGCGGCGGACTGACGGCGGGAAGCGGACAGGTGCCCGGGGCACGGGGTGTCCCGGGCACCTTCGCGTGGTTCAGGACCCGGCGATCAGCCGCGCGGCCAGCCGCAGGTCCGCCTCGCCCTGCGCGGTGGAGATCTCCTGGGTCAGCATGGCCACGAACACCCCCCACCAGTCGTAGACGAGCAGCCGCACCCGGCTGTGCCCGGTCCGCGCGTCCGCCCGGTCCCCGAGCAGCCGCAGCAGCCGTTGTCCCAGTGCGCTCTCCACGATGTCGATGCGGCTGCGGGCGGCGCTCGCGTACTCGCTGAACGACGACAGCGCCACCGCCGAGGCGAGCAGCCGGCTGTCCAGCAGCTTGCCGCTCAGCGCGACGAGCGTGTCGGCGACCTCGGTCACGGGATCCGCCGCCCGGTAGGGGACCGGACCGCCGTCTCGGGCTGGACCGCCGTCGCGGACCGGGCCGCCGTCGCGGCTGCCCAGGAACTGCTCGATGTGCCACTCGAGAACCGACAGGAACAGATACGGCTTGGACGGGAAGTACCGGTACAGGGTGGCGATCGCGACCCCGGCCTCCCTGGCCACGTCGTGCATCTGCACGGCGGCCAGCCCCTCGCGCGTGCCGAGGTCGGAGGCGGCGCGCAGGATGCGGATGCGGCGGTCCGTCTGCCGGCTCGACATCGGCGCGGCGGGTCGGCGGGGCCTGGCCCGGCTCACCCGGTCGTCGATCGCGGGGTCAGCCATCGCGAGGTCGCCCATCGCCAGGTCATCGATCGCCGGGTCGCACATCGCCGGTTCGCCGGACGCCCTCGCGCTGGGCACTCAGCCGGCCTCCGGGCGGGTCAGGAAGGCCAGCACCGCGCTCTCCCAGGCCGCCTTCTGCTCGATCATCGCCCAGTGCCCGCAGTCGGGCAGCACGTGCAGCTCGGCCTTGGGGATGGTCCGCATCGGCAGCAGCGCGCTCTCCAGCGGGGTGACCCGGTCGTCGCGGCCCCAGGTCAGCAGCGTGGGCGCGGCGACCTTGTGGAGCATGGCCCAGATCGGCTGGTCCGACCGGGACTGCGCGGCCTGCATCGCGGCCATCGCCTGGCGGCCGTAGATCCGGCGGGACGCCTCCAGGGTCGCCGGTTCGGTGGCGGTCGCCCAGCGTTCCTCGATCAGTTCCTCGGTGAGCAGTGCGGGGTCGTGGACCATCGAGCGCAGCCACTGGACGAGGTTGTCGCGGGTGGGGTTCTCGGCGAACTCCACCAGGAGGTTGAGCCCTTCGCTGGGGCCCGGGGAGAGGAGGTTGCGGCCGACCCCGCCGATGGTCACGACCCTGCGGAACAGGTCCTTGTGGGCCACCGCGAGCCCCACGGCCACGAACCCGCCCATCGAGTTCCCGATGACGTCGACGCGGTCGAGGCCGAGCCCTTCCAGGAAGCGCAGGACGGCCTTGGGGGCGGCGGCCATCGGGTTCTCGGCGGTCGGGTCGCTCACCCCGAAGCCGGGGAACTCCAGCGCCAGGCAGCGGAAGTGCCGGGCGATCACGGGCAGGTTGCCCCGGTAGTTGCGCCAGCCGGTCACCCCGGGACCCGAGCCGTGCAGCATCAGCAGGGGCGGACCTTCGCCGGCCTCGTGGTAGCGCAGGACACCGTCGTCGGTGGGCAGTTCGCGCAGGGTGTCCGCGTAGTCGAGTGTGCTGGGTGTGCTCAGTGTCATGACGGTCACCGTGGCACCCGTACGGCGGCCGTCGCCGTACGGCTCCCGATCAGTGGGACGGTCCCGGCGGCGGTGCGGCCCGGCCTTCTACGGTCGCGGACGTACCGATACCGGGGGTCCGACGGGCCGCCTGGGACCTGACCAATGTGAGGGGAGGGCCTGATGGGTGTGCGCTCACTCGGGTACCTGCGTCTGGAGTCCAACGACCTCGACCGGTGGAAGGCGTTCGGGGCCGACTTCCTCGGCCTGATGCCCGTCGAGGGCGACTCCGGGTCGCTCGCCTTCCGGATGGACGACCATCCGTCCCGGATCGTGGTCGCGCCGGGTGCCCAGCCCGCGATGACGGCGCTGGGCTTCGAGGTCCTCGACGAGCGGGAGCTGGCGCGGCTGGCCGCGGACGTCGAGAAGGCCGGGATCAAGGTGACCGCCGGCACCGAGGCCGAGGCGGCGGAGCGGAAGGTGACCGGCTTCGTCAGGTTCAGCGACCCGGGCGGCAACCCGGTCGAGCTGTTCTACGGCCGGACCCTCGACCACCTGCCCGTGCAGACCCCGCTGGTGTCGAAGTTCGTCACGGACGACATGGGCTTCGGGCACGCCATCGTCTCCGCCGAGGACGCGCGCGGCACGTTCGACTTCTACGTCAACGTGCTCGGGTTCATCGAGCGGAACACGATGCGCTCGCCGGGCGGCACGACCTGGTTCATGGGCTGCAACCCGCGCCACCACACGCTGGGCGTCACACCGATGCCGGGTCCGGGGCGGCTGCTGCACTTCATGGTCGAGGCGGCGACCCTGGACGACGTGGGGCGGGCCCTGGACCGGGCCGGCAGGTACGAGGTGCCGATGATGCACTCGCTGGGCAAGCACACCAACGACCACATGGTGTCGTTCTACGTCTGGTCGCCGGAGAACTACGCCGTCGAGTTCGGCTGGAACGGCCTCAAGGTGCCCGAGCCGGTCCCCGTGTACGAGATCACGGACGGCGCGTTCTGGGGCCACCACTTCACCCCGCCGCCTCAGCCGGCCGGCTGAGGCGGCCGGCTGAGGCGGCCGGCTGAGGCGGCGGGTACGGGGGGAGCCCCACGGTCCTCGGACCGTGGGGCTCGGCCGTTGTCGGCGGACGTCTCTCCGAAGGGACCGGACGTCGCTGTCAGTGGACGGTGACGGCCCGCTCCGGGCAGGCCGCCGCACCGTCCCTGGCGGCCTGTTCGAGGTCCGCCGGGACCTCTCCGTCGAACGGCAGCGCATAGCCGTCGTCGTCGAGGCGGAAGAGCTGCGGGGACGCCGCCGCGCACCGCGCGTGCCCGGAGCACGCCGTCGTGTCGATGGTGATCTTCATTCAACCCACTCCGTTCTACGGCTTGTTGGTCGAACCCGCGTCGACGGTGAACTGCAGCCCGGTGACGTACCGCGCCTCGTCCGAGGCGAGGAAGAGGACGGCGTTCGACACGTCCCGGGGCTCGACGTACGGGGCCAGGGGGTTCATCGCGGCGAGTGCGAACAACGGCTCGCGCGCGGCGAGTTCCTCCACCGGCACGCCCACGGTGATGCCCGTGTCGCTGACCCCGGTGGGGTGGACGGTGTTCACCCGGATGCGGTGCGGGGCGAGTTCGTTGGACAGCGCCTTCATCAGGCCCACCACGCCGTGCTTGGCGGCCACGTAGTGGGCGTACGGCACATGGCCGCGGATGCCGGCGGCGGAGCTGGTGAGGACGACCGAGCCGCCCTCCCCCTGCTCGATCATCCAGGGGACCGCGGCCCGCACCGTGTTCCAGGGGCCCTTGAGGTTGACGTCCACGGTGACGTCCCACGCCTCCTCGGACAGCTCCCAGGCGGCCCCGATGCTCATCACTCCGGCGTTGGCGACGACGGTGTCGAGCCGCCCGAACTCCTTGCGCGTCGCGTCGACCGCGGCCCGCATCTCGTCGACCGAGCGGACGTCGGCCTCGACCGCGACGCACCGCCGCCCGGTCTCCCTGACCAGCTTGGCGGTCTCCTCCAGCTCGTCCTTGGTCGCCAGCGGGTACGGCAGTTCCGCACTGATGTCGTGGCAGACATCGGTGACGACGATGTCCGCGCCCTCCTCGGCCAGCCGCACTGCGTGCGAACGGCCCTGCCCGCGCGCCCCTCCGGTGATGAGCGCGACCTTGCCCTCCATGCGCCCCATGGCCGCCTCACTTCCCCTTCGGCCGGTCGAGCAGGTCCTCGGCGGCCTCGCGCAGGGCACGCAGCCGGGACTGCAGGAGTTCGCGCTCGGCCCCGTCGGACGTGCCCGGTTCGGCGAGGCGTGCGTCCGTCTCGGCGATCTCGGCGAGGAGCCGGCCGTGGGCCTCCTCGCGGGTGAGCAGGTCCAGGTCGGTCCAGTCGGACCGCTCGGACTCGGGTCGCCGGCTCATGCGGGGAGGTTGTAGAGGCGGCGGGTGTTCAGCTCCACGATCTGGTGCACTTCGTCGTCGGGTACGTCGGCCAGGACCTCGGCCGCGTAGGCGCGGGACTTGGGCCAGTAGGAGTCGGAGTGCGGGTAGTCGCACTCCCAGGTGATCCTTTCGACGCCGACGTGGTGCCGTACCTCCACGCCGAACCGGTCGTCGATGAAGCAGCCGTGGAAGTGTTTGCGGAACAGCTCCGAGGGCCGCACGCTCTGGTCGACGTTCTGGTAGAAGCGGTGCCGCTCCCAGGTGCCGTCGGCGCGTTCCAGGAGGTAGGGGATCCAGCCGATGCCGCCCTCGGAGAGGCCGATCCTGAGCCTGGGGTGCTTGTGCAGCACCGGGGAGAAGAGCAGGTCGGCGGTGGCGAACATGGCGTTGCAGCCGAACAGGGTGATGGTGACCGCGAAGGGGGCCTCCTCGGCGGTCTTCGGAGGCTTGCCCGAGGTGCCGAAGTGCAGGCAGACGGGCAGGTCGGCCTCCTCCGCCGCGGAGAACATGGGGTCCCAGTAGTCGGTGTGGAAGGAGGGCAGCCCGCGGGGAGCGGGGTTCTCGGGGAAGGAGATCGCCCTCGCCCCCTTGGCCGCGGTGCGGTGGATCTCGGCGACGCAGGCGTCGACGTCCCACATCGGCATGATGACCAGTGGGATGAGTCGGCCGGGGGCGGTGGCACACCACTCGTCGAGGACGAAGTCGTTCCAGGCCCGCACGCACAGCAGGGCCAGCTCGCGGTCCCGGCCCTCCAGGAAGACATGGCCGGAGAAGCCGGGGAACGACGGGAAGCACAGGGCGCCCCAGACGCCGTCCAGGTCCATGTCTCGGATCCGGGCCTTCGGGTCGTAGCAGCCCGGGATCATCTCGTCGTAGCGGGTGGGTTCGAGGCCGAACTCCTCGGGCCGCTTGCCTGCGACGGCGTTGAGGCCGATGTAGGGGTAGACCCGGTCCTCGTAGACCCAGACCTCGGCGGGGGCCTGTCCCTCGCCACGCGGCTGCTCCACGATGCGCGGCCCGGCCTCCCGGTACCTCGCCGGCAGCCGGTCGGACCACAGGTGTGGGGGCTCGATCAGGTGGTCGTCGGTCGACAGCAACTTCATCCATGGCTGCAACGGCATCGTGTGCTCCCTCGGTCTCGGGGACTCTCTAGCACCGGGCACATTGTGTGCACTGAACCTGTCTCACTGGGTGAGAGAGATCGACCAACTACCGCTCACATCGGCGATCATCCGGTATCGATCAGCTCCCGCCACCACTATTCAGGCTACTCTTTTCATCTACGGAAGGAGACCCCATGGGGCGAGTGCAGGACAAGGCCGTCTTCATCACCGGAGCCGCGCGCGGCCAGGGCCGGGCCCAGGCGGTCCGGCTCGCCGCGGAGGGCGCCGACATCATCGCCGTGGACCTGTGCGCGGACATCGCCACCAACGGCTACCCGCTGGCCACCGAGGCCGACCTGGAGGAGACGGTCCGGCAGGTCGAGAAGCTCGGCCGGCGCATCGTGGCCCGCCGGGCCGACGTGCGGGATCCGGCCGCGCTGAAGGCGGCGGTCGCCGAGGGGGTGACCGAGCTGGGGCGGCTCGACGCCGTGGTCGCCCAGGCCGGGATCTGCCCGCTGGGGCCCGAGCAGACCGTGCAGGCCTTCCTGGACGCCGTCACCGTCGACTTCAACGGGGTCGTGCACGCCGTCGACGCGGCGCTGCCCCATCTGCCCGACGGCGCCTCGATCGTCGCGACCGGGTCCATCGCGGGGCTGATACCGGCGACCGTGGACAACCCGGCCAACGGGCCCGGCGGGCTGGGCTACTCCTTCGCCAAGCGGCAGGTGGCCGCGTTCGTGCACGACCTGGCGACGGTCCTGCTGTCCCGCCGGATCCGGGTCAACGCGGTGCACCCGACGAACGTCAACACCGACATGCTGAACAGCGACGTCATGTACCGGTCGTTCCGGCCCGACCTGGAGAGCCCGACCCGCGAGGACGCGCTGCCCGGCTTCCCCGCGACGACCGGGTTCGGGGTCCCCTTCGTCGAGCCGGAGAACATCGCCGACATGGTGCTGTTCCTGGTGTCGGACGAGTCGCAGTACGTCACCGGCATGCAGATGCGCGTCGACGCCGGCGGCTACGTCAAACGGCGGCCGCAACTGCCCGCGTTCTGACGGGTCATGCCGTCATGTCGATGACCACCTTGCCGGTGGTGCGCCGCCCGGCCACATCGGTCAGTGCGGACGCCACGTCGGCGAGGGGGTGGACGCGGGAGACGAGCGGGCGCATCCCGTCCCGGACCATCCGGGCCAGCGCCCGGTCGCCCGCGGCCACCGCGTCCGGGGCGTACCGGCGCAGCATGCGGATCTCGAAGCCCCGGACGACCGCGTCCTTGAGCAGCACGAGGTTGAGCGGGATCCGCGGGATCCTGCCGTCGGCGTAGCCCACGGTGACGAACCGGCCGCCCCGGCGCAGCGCGCGCAGGGCGGCCTCCGCGTGGTCGCCGCCCACGGGGTCGACGACCAGGTGGGCGCCCTCGCCGCCGGTCAGTTCGCGGAGGCGCGTCTTCAGGTCCTCGCGGACGTAGTCGACGCCGCCCTCGGCGCCCAGTTTCCGGGCGACCGCGAGTCGCTCGGGGCCGGACGCCGCCGCCACGACGCGCATGCCGAGGCGGGTGGCGACGTCGACGGTGGCGGAGCCGACGCCGCCGGCGGCCCCGAGCACGGTCGCCCACTCCCCCGCCGTGCCCTGCCCGACGGTGGTCAGGGCGTGGTAGGCGGTCGCGTAGGTGACGTGGAACGCGGCGGCGTGGACCAGGTCGAGGCCCTCGGGGACGGGGCGCAGGCCGGTCACCGGCACCACGACCTGCTCGGCGAAGGCGCCGGTGAGCACCGCTCCGGCCACGGGCGAACCCACCGCGGGGCCGGATACGCCCGGCCCCAGCGCGGCGACCACACCGGCGAACTCGCTGCCCGGGGTGAACGGCAGCGGCGCGGGCACCTGATAGCGGTTCGCCACCAGCAGCACGTCCGGGTAGTTGACCGCGGCCGCGTGCACCCGGACCAGGACCTCCCCCGGGCCGGGCTGGGGGGCGTCCAGTTCGACGACGGCCAGGCCGTCCGGGGGCCCGTAGTCGGTACAGCGTGCGGCTCTCATCGTGTGCTCCCGGTGGCCGGCATCGCCGGGTCCCGGGGCAGTCCCAGGACCTGTTCGGCGATGGTGTTGCGCTGGATCTCGGCGGTGCCCGCGCCGATCGTGGAGGCCCGGGTGCGCAGGAAACCCCACATCCAGCGCCCGCGCTGGACGGCGTGCGGGTCGCGGCGGCCCAGGATCCCGTACGGTCCCAGCAACTCCAGGGCGAACTCGTGCAGTTCCTGCTCGAAGGTGACGATGAACAGCCGTGCGGTCGAGGAGGCGGGGCCGGGCTCGCCCTTCGCCATGATGTCGGCGATGGTCCGCATCCCGGTGAGCCGCATGACCGTCACCCGGATCTCGAAGTCGGCGAGCCGGTCGCACACCGACGGGTCGGCGGTCGCCCCGCGTTCGTGGGCCAGCTCGATCAGCTCGTCGAGGACCCGCCGGTACCGGGCCGCCTGGTTCATCGCCCCGGCGGCGCGTTCGTGGCCGAGGCTGGTGCGGACCAGGGGCCAGCCGCCGTTCTCCGCGCCGATCCGGTCGGCGGCCGGGACCCGGACGTCGTCGAAGAAGATCTCGCAGAAGTGCGCGTCGCCGGTGAGGTCCCGCAGCGGGCGCACGGTCACGCCGGGGGCGTGGGCGTCGATCAGGAGGTAACTGATGCCGTCCTGGCGGGAGCCGGGGGGCCCGGTGCGGACGAGGGTGAAGAGGATGTCGGCGATGTCGGCCGAACTGTTCCACACCTTCTGGCCGTTGACGACGTACTCGGCCCGGGGGTCGTCGGGGCCGCCGCCCTCGCGGCGCGCCGTGGTGCGCAGTGCGGGGAGGTCCGAGCCCGCCTCGGGTTCGGAGTACCCCTGTGCCCAGACCGTGTCGCCGCGCAGCATGGGGCGCAGGAAGCGGTCCTTCTGCTCGGGCGTGGCGTACCGGATGAGGGTGGGGGCGGCGATGCCGAGTCCGGTGCCCAGCGGGCCGGGGACCCGGGCGCGCGCGTACTCGTCCTGGTAGACGACCTGGCGGGCGAAGGGCAGGTCCATGCCGCCGTACGCGCGCGGCCAGCCCGGGCCCGCGTAGCCGCCGTCGTACAGGGTGGCCAGCCACCGCTTCTGCCACGCGAGGCGTTCGGCGGGGTCCTTGGGGCGGCGCCCTGGGTGGTGTTCCGTCAGGAAGGCGCGCAGGCGGGTGCGGAACTGCTCGTCGGTCTCGGTCGCGGACGTCGTCCCGAACGTCGCCCCGGTCGTCGCCTCGGTCATCGCGGGGCCATGCGGATCGCGCCGTCGAGGCGGACGGTCTGGCCGTTGAGGTAGGGGTTCTCCAGCATCTCGACGGCGAGGCGGGCGAAGTCGTCGGGGTCGCCGAGGCGTCTGGGGTGGGGCACGGAGGCGGCGAGGCCGTCGCGGATGTCCTCGCGGAGGCGGCCGAGCATGGGGGTGTCCATGATGCCGGGGGCGATGGTGTTCACCCGGATCTGCCAACTGGCCAGGTCACGGGCGGCGACCAGGGTCATGCCGTGCACGCCGGCCTTCGCGGCGGTGTAAGAGGTCTGGCCGATCTGGCCGTCGAACGCGGCGACCGAGGCGGTCAGGACGACGGCCCCGCGGTCGCCGTCCACCACCTCGTTGCCGGAGAGGCGGGCGGCGGCCAGGCGCAGCACGTTGTAGGTGCCGATCAGGTTGACCCGTATCACCTCGGCGAAGGTGGCGAGTTCGCCGGGGGCGCGCTCGCGGTCGATGATCCGGGTGCGGTCGCCGCCGCGCCCGGCGCAGTGCACGGCGAAGCGCAGCGGGCCGAGTCGCTCCGCGGTGTCGAGGGCGGCGTTCACCGCGGCTTCGTCGGTGACGTCGGCGCGGACGAAGCGGGCGGCCTCGCCGAGTTCGGCGACCGCCTTGGCGCCCTGCTCCTCGGAGATGTCGGCCAGGACGACCCGGCCGCCGCGGTCGATGACCCGGCGCGCGGTGGCGAGGCCCAGACCGGAGGCGCCGCCGGTGACCAGTGCCGTGGATCCGTCGATGTTCACTCGGGTCTCCTCTGCAGGCCCAGGGACTTGCTGACGACGGTATTCCGTCGCAGATGCCGACCACTCCCCTATTGAGTATACGTAATTAGCGATCGTCGGCACAGCAGAAAACCCCGCATGGCTGGAAGCCGTGCGGGGCACAGGTAATCAGTGTCACTAAGTCAGTGCCACCAGGGGATCAGCGCGTCCAGGTGGCGGCGCATCCGGTGGCGGGCCACGCCGGCGTCGCCCTGCACGATCGCGTCGAGGATGCGCTGGTGGACCTGCTGGACCTCGTCGGCCGCCGTGTCACCGGGCAGCGGCCGGTCGTGCCCGGAGGCGTGCCGGCGGAACAGTTCGGTGATGATGGCGAGGAACAGCGACAGCACCGGATTGTCGGCCAGGGCCGCCAGTTCGGAGTGGAACAGGTCGGCCTTGCGAGGCGCGGCGGCAGGACCCTCGACGGTCCAGCGGACGGCCTTGCCCAGCCGCTCGGCGACCTCCGGGTCACCCCCGGCGTGCCGGGCGGTCACCCGGGCGACGATGCCGAGTTCGACGGCGTTGCGGACGATCCGCAGGTCGTCGGCGGTGACGCCCTGGTATTCGAGGAAGAGGGCCATCGTGTCGATGCTGGCCTGCGGCTCGGGTTCGGTGACGACCAGGCCACCGCCGGGGCCGCGCCGCATCCGGGCGACCGAGTGGTACTCCAGGAGCCGTACGGCCTCGCGCAGGACGGCCCGGCTGATCTCGTAGCGGGCCAGCAGGTCCGGCTCCGAACCGAGGACCATGCCGATCTGCCAGCCGCGCGCGGCGATGTCGTCGTGGATCCGGGAGGCCACCACCTCGGCGAGCTTGGCTCGCGGCCCCTCGACCAGTTCGGGCTCGACCACGTTCCCCGAGATCCGTCCGCCGCGGCGCACCCGGTGCTTCTCGATCCAGCCGGCCACCGACTCCAGGTGCGCCGTCAGCTCGGTCTGCGCGCGGGCCCCGTCGTCGGCGACGACGGCGTCGACGACGGCGCGGTGCTCGCGGTGCGAGGTCTCCTTCGCCGCGTGCATCTCCGCCTTGGAGATCCGGCGCGAGGTGTGGGCGTAGCGGGCGGTGAGGCGGGTGAGGACGTCGATGAACAGGTGCAGTACCGGGTTGCCTGACAACTGGCCGAGCACCGGGTGCAGGGGGTCCTGGGAGTGGACGGACGGGTCGTCCCAGTGGTCGCGTTCGGAGTCGAGGGTGGCGCGGAGGGTGGCGATGCCCTCCTCGGTGATGCGGTCGGCGGCGAGGCCCGCGGCGATCGGTTCGAGCAGTCGGCGGGCCTGGAGCAGGTCGGTGACGCTGGTGCCGACGTATTCGAGGTAGATCACCATGGCCCGGGTCGCCGGGCCCGCGTCGGGGGCGCAGACGAGCAGGCCGCCGCCGGGGCCGCGCCGCATCCGGGCGACCTGGTGGTGCTCGACCAGGCGCACCGCCTCGCGCAGCACCGCCCGGCTCACCCCGAGCTGTTCGCGCAGGTCCACCTCGGAGCCCAGCGACTCGCCGACGGGCCAGCCCCGGCGGATCACGGTCGCCTCGATGCGCTGCGCGGTCTGCGCGGCCAGCTTGCCGACCGGGGCGTCGGTCTCGCCGTCGGCGGGCTCGCGGTCGACGGCAGTCGCCATGGGCCAACTCCTCTGCGGAATCATTGCGGATCCCCAGTCTATTCGGCACCGGGTCAGGAACCCCCGGACCGGCCGCCCGACGCCGAGATCGGGCCACTGATTTCAGTACCGGCCCTTGGCAACCGGCCCCAAGGCATGTTTAGAGTACCCTCATTTCGAGATCGCTTGCGTGAGGACCGAGGAGCCGGCGGCGATGCGACTGGAACCCACACCCGAACTGGAGGCCTTCCGCGGCAAGGTGCGCGCCTTCGTGGCCGAGCACGCGCCGGGCGTCAAGGCGCACGCCGGGGTGCGCGCACCCGAACCGGAGCTGATGCCGGCGATCCGGGCCTGGACCGCGCGACTGTACGAGGCGGGGCTGCTCGGCATCGACTGGCCCGCCGAGTACGGCGGGCGGCCCGACGCGCACCCGCTGGAACCGTCGGTCGTCGCCGAGGAGATCGCCCGCGCCCGCTCCTGGGCCCCGGTCGGCGCCGCCCCACTGGCCTCGGCGGCGCTCGTCGAGTTCGGCACCGACGCCCAGCGGGCGCGGTTCCTGCCCCGCATCCGCTCCTGCGACGACGTCTGGTGCCAGCTGTTCAGCGAGCCCGAGGCGGGCAGCGACCTGGCGTCCCTGCGCACCCGGGCCCGGCGGGAGGACGAGGGCGGTGACGCGGTGTTCGTCGTCGACGGCCAGAAGGTGTGGACGACCAACGGCCAGCACGCGGACATGGGTTACCTGCTGGCGCGCACCGACGCCGACGCGCCGAAGCACCACGGCATCACGGCCTTCGCGCTGGACATGCGCAGCCCGGGGGTCGAGGTGCGGCCGCTGCGCGAGCTCACCGGGACCACCGACTTCAACGAGGTCTTCCTGGACGGCGTCCGGATCCCGGCGGCGAACGTCATCGGCCGGGTGGACGACGGCTGGCGGGTGGCGATGAGCAGCCTTGCCCGGGAGCGGTCCGGGGTGGCCGCACGCGGCGTCGAACTGATCGCCGCACTGGAGGACCTGGTACGGCTCGCGGAGGAGGTACCGGCCGGCGGCCGGCCCGCGCTCGACGACGCCGCCACCCGCCAGGAGATCGGCGGACTCGCCGCCCGGGTGCAGGTGAACGCCGCGCTGATCGCCCTCGCGCAGTCGCGGATGCTGCACGGCACCGAGGGACCCGCGGACGCCCTGCTGGGCAAGGTCTTCTTCAGCGAACTCAACCACGACCTGGCCGACTTCGGCCTGCGCCTGCAGGGCACCGACGGCCTGCTCACCGAGGACGATCCGGCGGCGCTCGCGGCGGGCTGGTGGCAGGACGCCCACCTGTACTCGCGGGCGTACACGATCGCGGGCGGGGCGAACGAGGTGCTGCGGACACAGATCGCCGAGCGAGGCCTGGGGATGCCCCGGGAACCCCGCTGACCTGGCCGAACACCCGACCACCGGGCCAGGCTCGCTTCAAATAGACCGGACGGTCGATATCCCACATGAGCGTGTTCGCGATATTGATTGTACCGACCGGTCCACGTAAGGTGCCCTCAATGGTGATGCCGAGAGAGCGAGGGAACCATGACCGAGAGCATCGCCGGGACCGATGCCGCCACGGAGCTGCCGGAGTTTCCGACGCCCCGATCCGGTCAGTGCCCGTTCGCGCCCCCTCCGGGCCTGCTGGCGCTGCACGAGACGGACAAGGACGTCGTACGCGTCCGGACCTGGGACGGCACCACGCCGTGGCTCGTCACCTCGCACGCCGCGCAGCGCGAGCTGATGACCGACCCGCGGCTCAGCGCGAACATCGGTGCCCCCGGCTACCCGCACACCACCGAGGCCATGAAGGCCCATGCAGCCGAGATCCAGCCGTCGATCAACAACACCGACGGCGCCGAGCACACCCGCTGGCGCCGGATGCTGACCAATTCGTTCACCCGGCACCGGATGGAGAAGCTCCGCCCGGAGATCCAGCAGATCACCGACGACCTCATCGACAGGATGCTGGCCGGGCCCAACCCCGTCGACCTCAACGAGGCGCTGTCCCTGCCGCTGCCGTCGCTCATGATCTGCGCGCTCCTCGGCGTCCCGTACGAGGACCACGACTTCTTCCAGGAGCACGCCGGGGTCACCAACGCCCGCTTCAAGACCCCCGAGGAGGCGGCCCGGTCGATCGTGGAGGTGCGCCGGTACATCGCCGGGCTCATCGAGGCCAAGATGGACGACCCCGGTGAGGACGTCCTCTCCGACCTCGGCGCGCGGATCAAGGAGGGGGTGCTCTCCATGGAGGAGGCCGCCCCGCTCGGGCACATCCTGCTCGTCGCCGGCCACGACACCAGCGCCAACATGATCACCCTGGGTACCGCGCTGCTGCTGCAGCACCCCGACCAGCTCGCGGCACTGCGGGAGAACCAGGACGACCCGAAGTACGTGACGAAGGCCGTCGAGGAACTCCTGCGCTACCTGACCATCCCGCACCTGCTGGCGCGGCGCGCGGTGCTGGACGACATCGAGATCGACGGGGAGACCATCCGCGCCGGCGAGGGTGTCATCGCCTCGCTGCCGGCGGCCAACTGGGACCCCGAGGCGTTCCCGGAGCCCGGCCGGCTCGACCTGACCCGTACCGCGGCGCACCACCACGCCTTCGGCTGGGGTCCGCACCAGTGCGTCGGCCAGCAGCTGGCCCGCATCGAACTGCACGTCGTGTTCAGCACGCTGTTCCGCCGCATCCCGGCCCTGCGGCTCGCGGTCGACGTCTCGGAGCTGAAGTTCAAGGAGGACTCCCAGGCGTACGGCATCTACGAGCTGCCCGTCGCCTGGTGACCGGCGTCCCGGGGAAGGAGACAGCCACATGGCCACGATGAAATCCGTCCGGACCGGCGCGAAGAACACGGTCGAGGTCGTGGAGTCCGAGCGTCCGGTGCCCGGCCCCAGGGACGTGGTGGTCAGGATCCGCGCCTGCGGGATCTGCGGCACCGACACGTTCTTCGTCCAGGCGGGTGGCACCCCGTACAACGCCGACGGCTCGGTGGAGCCGCTGCTGCTCGGACACGAACCGGCCGGCGAGATCGTGCAGCTGGGCGCCGAGGTCACCGGGCTGAAGGTCGGCGACCGGGTGGTGGTCAACCCGCAGGGCGTGCCCTCGGGGATCATCGGGTGCGGCGGCGCACACGGCGGGATGAGCGAGTACCTGCTGCTGGAGGAGGCGGAGCTCGGCCGTACCCTCGCCGTCTTCCCGGACACCGTGCCCTTCGCCGTCGCCGCGCTCAACGAGCCGATGGCGGTCGCCCGGCACTGCGTCAACCGGTCCGGAGCACGGCCCGGCGACAAGGTCGTGGTCTTCGGTGCCGGGCCCATCGGCCTGGGCGTCACCATCTGGCTGAAGCTGCGCGGGGTCGGGCACGTGGTCGTCGCCGACGTCATCCCCGAGCGGCTGCAGACCGCGCTGGCCGTCGGCGCCGACGCGGTGATCGACTCCGGCACCGAGGACGTCACCGCACGGCTGACCGCACTGCACGGCGAGGCGCCCAACGCGCTGGGCCAGCCGCGTGCCGGCACCGACGTCTACATCGACGCCGCCGGTGTCGCCGCCGTCCTCAACACCACCGTCGACGCCGCCAGATGGGGCGCGAAGCTGGTGATGGTCGCCGTGCAGAAGCCGTCCGAGGCGATCGACCTCGGCGGGATGCTGCGCAGCGAGCTGACCCTCATCGCCTCGCAGGGGTATCCGACCGAGATCTTCGAGGTGACGGCGGAACTCGCCGAGCACCAGGAGCGGTTCGCCCGGCTGATCAGTCACCGGGTGCCGTTCGCCGAGGTGGACCGGGCCTTCGAGCTGGCGCTGACTCCGGGCGCTGCCGAGAAGGTCGTCGTCACCTACGACGACGAGGCGTGAGCGGGTGCTGCTGCGGACGGCGAGGTCCTACTCCGCCGTCCGCAGCAGCATCGCTCCGGACGGCACTCCCCCGCCCGCCGTGACCACCGCGACACGGGCGCCCTGGACCTGGCGGCCCGGGGCGTCCCCACGCAGTTGCAGCATGGCCTCGCGGACGAAGCCGTAGCCGTGCAGGCGGCCGGCGGAGAGCTGCCCGCCGTGCGGGTTCAGCGGGAGCCGTCCGTCCAGGGCGATGGTCTTGCCGTCGCCGATGAAGTCGGTCGCCTCGCCCGGCCCGCAGAAGCCGAGGCCCTCCAGCCAGGACAGGGCGTTGAAGGTGAACCCGTCGTAGAGCAGGGCCACGTCGACGTCCGCCGGGGTGAGGTCGGTGCGGGTCCACAGGTGCGCGGCGGGGCCGCGGGACTGCGGCAGGTGGGTGAGGGTGTCCTGGTCCCAGCTGAGCCGTTCCAGGACCGCGGTGCCGACTGACTCCACCAGGACCGGCGGCCGGGGCCGGTCGTGGGCGGTCTCGATCGCGGAGACGACGACGGCCACCGCTCCGTCGCAGGGTACGTCGCAGTCGTAGAGCCCGAACGGGGTCGTGATCATGCGGGCGTCGAAGTAGTCGTCGAGGGTCATCGGGTCGCGGTGCAGGGCCTCCGGGTTGCGTCCGGCGTTCGTCCGCGCGGTGACCGCGATCGCGCCGAGGGCCTCGCGGCCGACACCGTACCGGTGCAGGTAGTGCGAGGCGTGGCAGCCGATCCACTGGGCGGCCGACATCGCTCCGAAGGGGGCCCGGAACTCGAACATGCCGGTGGCCCGGCCGCCGCCGGACTGCCACCGCCCGGCGCGCACCAGGGCGCCGTGGGAGGACTCCCACACCGTGCGGAAGCAGAGCACGTGCCGGCAGAGGCCGGCCGCGACCGCGAGCATGCCGGCGGTGATCGAGCCGATCTGGCCGGGCACTTCACGGGCGCCGTTGACCCAGGTGGGGCGCAGCTGGAGGGCTTCGGTGAGGGCGGTGACGCCGCCTTCGCTCATGCCGTCGGGGCTGGGCCCCGGGTAGGTGGAGAGCCCGTCGATCTCGTCGAGGTCGAGGCCCGCGTCCGCGACCGCGGCCAGGCAGGCGTCGACGGTCAGGGAGAGCGGGTCGACCATCAGGCGGCGGCCCACGCGTGACTGGCCGACACCGGTCAGGGCGACCCTGTCCTCGTACTTCCGCGGGGAGGCCATGGGACGGGCGCGCACCTCGCGCGGTCGCGGCAGCGGGCCGGGGCCCTCGGCCTCCGGGTCCGGCTCGAACAGCGGGAGATGCACGTCGCCGTGGTGCTCGAAGCGGACCCGGACGCGCAGGCCGACCTTCACCTCGTCCGGCGCGCAGCCCACGATGTTGGTGGTCAGGCGGGCCCGGTCGTCCTCGGCGAGGGCGACCACCGCGACGACGTACGGCGGCGGGAAGTCGGGCAGCCAGGTCTGGTGGTTGACGCTGAAGCCGACCACGACCGCCCTGCCGGAGACCGGGGCGAGGGCCACGGCACGGCCGCGGCACGACGGGCACACCGGCAGCGGCGGATGGAAGTACCGGTCGCAGTCGGCGCAGTGCGGGATCCGCAGCACGCCGTCGGCGCCGGAGGCCCAGAACCCGGCGCTGGCGAGGGTGGGTTGGGGCAGCGGACGGATCGTCACAGCAGCTCGACGATGGTCGCGTTGGCCGTGCCGCCGCCCTCGCACATGGTCTGGAGGCCGTAGCGGAGGTTCTCGCGGCGCATCCGGGCCAGCAGCCGGGTCATCAGGATGGCGCCGGAGCCGCCGAGCGGGTGTCCGACGGCGATCGCCCCGCCCAGCGGGTTGAGCCGCTCCGGGTCGGCGCCGGTCTCGGCGAGCCACGCCAACGGCACCGGTGCGAAGGCCTCGTTGACCTCGTAGGCGCCGATGTCGCCGAGGGAGAGCCCGGAGCGGCGCAGCACCTTCTCAGTGGCGGGGACCGGGCCGAGGAGCATGGTGATCGGGTCGGCGCCGCTGACCGCTCCGCTGTGGTAGCGGGCGATCGGGGTGAGGCCGAGGGCGCGGGCCCGCTCGGGGGTGGTGACGAGGAGGGCGGCGGCCCCGTCGGAGATCTGGGAGGAGTTGCCGGCGTGGATCACGCCGTCCTCCTGGAACGACGGCTTGAGCCGGGCCAGTGTCCCGGGCGAGGTGCCCCGCCGCAGCCCCTCGTCCGTGGCGAACTTGGTGCCCTCGACGTCGATCGGCACGAGGTGGTCGTCGAAGACGCCCGCGTCGATCGCCGCGGCGGCCTTCGCGTGCGACTCGGAGGCGAACTCGTCGAGGCGGGCCCGGCTGAACCCGTACCGTTCGGCTATCAGTTCGGCGCCGATGCCCTGGCTGAACTCGGCACCGCCGTAGCGGGCGATGGCGGCGGGACCGTACGGCTGCCCCGTCGTGCGGTGCGAGCCCAGCGGCACCCTGCTCATGGTCTCGACGCCGCCCGCGACCACCAGGTCGTACTGGCCGGCCATGACGGCGTGCGCGGCCTGGTCGACGGCCTGCTGGCTGGAACCGCAGGCCCGGTTCACCGTGACGGCCGGGACGTGCTCGGGCCAGTCCGCGGCGAGCACCGCGAACCGGCCGACGTTGCTGGACTGGTCGCCGATCTGGGTGACACAGCCCCAGACCACGTCGTCCACGGTGCCGGGGTCGATGCCGGTGCGCCGCACCAGCGCCCTGAGCACCTCGGCCGACAGGTCCGCCGCGTGCACCGACGCCAGCGAGCCGTTGCGCTTGCCGATCGGGGTGCGTACGGCGTCGACGATGACGGCGTCTCGCATGTCAACTCCTAGGTCGGGTCGTCGGGGGGGGGTGAGTTCACTCGGGCGTGGGTTCACCAGGGAACGGCACGCCCCAGTCGCGGAACACGGCGCGGGTGTCGGCGCCGACGGGCGGTGCCGGGCGGCCGGGGCGGGCCGGGGTCGCCGAGAAGCGGGGGGCCGCGGCGGGCTGGAGCACGCCGTCGCGGGTGAACAGGCTGGCGCGGGCGGCCAGCTGGGGGTGGGAGGCCGCCTCGGTGAGGCTCAGGACGGGCGCCACGCAGGCGTCGGTGCCCTCGAACAGCGCCGCCCACTCGTCCCGGGTGCGCTCGGCGAAGCGCTCCGCCAGCAGCTCCCGCAGCCGCGGCCAGGCCGAGCGGTCGTGCTGCCGGTCCGGGTCCACCCCGAGGCCGAGCAGCTCCACCAGGCTGCGGTAGAACTTGGGCTCCAGCGCGCCGACGGCCATATGACGGCCGTCCTTCGTCTCGTACACGGCGTAGAAGGGCCAGCCGCCGTCGAACCGGTTGACGCCCCGCTCGTCACGCCACTCGTCGCGGGCGAGCTTGGCGAAGGTGCTGGCGAGCAGGTGGGCGGTGCCGTCGACGATCGCCGCGTCGACGACCTGCCCGGCGCCGGTGCGTGCTACGGCGTGCAGCGCGGCCAGTACCCCGATCACGAGGTAGCAGCCGCCGCCCCCGAAGTCGCCGACGAGGTTCAGCGGGATCCGCGGCGGGCCGCCCGCCTCGCCGATGGCGCCGAGCGCGCCGGTCACCGCGATGTAGGTGAGGTCGTGTCCGGCCGCGGCGGCCAGGGGTCCGTCCTGGCCCCACCCGGTCATCCGGCCGTAGACCAGGCGGGGGTTGCGGGCCAGGCAGTCGTGCGGTCCGATGCCGAGCCGTTCGGTGACGCCGGGCCGGAACCCCTCGGTCAACACGTCGGCGTGCGCCACGAGTTGCAGCAGTGCCTCGGCCTCGGCGGGTCGCTTCAGGTCCAGTACGACCGACCGCTTGCCCCGGTCGAGCACGGCCGCCGGTCCGCCCGCGTCCGACTCGGCCTCCCGTCCGGGCCGGTCCACCCGGACGACCTCCGCGCCCAGGTCGGCGAGGAGCATACCGGCGAAGGGTCCCGGTCCGATCCCGCCGAGTTCGAGGACGCGGCAGCCTGCGAGCGGCCCGACCGCGCCGGCCGACGTCCCGTCGCGGCCGACGGCCCCGGTTGCGGTTGCGGTTGGGGCTTTGGCTTCGGCTTCGGCTTCGGCTTCAGCTCCGGCTCCAGCTCCGGCACCGGCACCGGCACCGGCACCGGCACCGGCTTCAGCTCCGGCTTCAGCTTCAGCTCCGGCTTCAGCTTCAGCTCCGGCTTCAGCTTCAGCTCCGGCTCCGGCTCCGGCTCCGGCTCCGGCTCCGGCTTCAGCTCCAGCTCCAGCTCCAGCTCCAGCTCCAGCTCCAGCTCCAGCTCCAGCTTCGGCTTCGGCTTCGGCTTCGGCAGTCATCGTCAGCGGCCCTTCCAGGCCGGCGCCCGCTTCTCCGCGAACGCCGCCGCCCCTTCGCGGGCGTCCTCGGACTGGAACACCGGCTCGGCGATGTCGAACTGCCTGCCCCATGCCTCGTCCAGGGTCCAGTCGGCGGTGGAGCGGGCGATCTGCTTCGTCGCCGCGACCGCCAGCGGGCCGTTCGCCGCGATGGTGGCCGCGAGTTCGAGGGCGCCCTCCAGCGCGCCGCCCTCCTCGGTGAGCCGGTTGACCAGGCCGTACGTGGCGGCGCGCGCGGCGCCGATCGGCCGGCCGGTCAGCAGCAGTTCGAGGGCGATGGCGTACGGGATGCGGCGCGGCAGGTGGAGTGCGGCGCCCGCGCGGGCGACCAGCGAGCGGGTCACCTCGGGTACACCGAGCCGGGCGGTGCGGGCGGCGACGACGAGATCGCAGGCCAGCAGCAGTTCGAAGCCGCCCGCCAGGGCCCAGCCCTCCACGGCGGCGACCAGCGGCTTGCGCGGCGGGGTCATGCTGATCCCGCACAGGCCGCGGCCCTCGATCGCGGGCGTCTCGCCGCGCAGCCACGCCTTGAGGTCCATGCCCGCCGAGAACGTGCCGCCCGCGCCGGTGAGCACGCCGACCCGCAGCTCGTCCGACTCGTCCAGTTCGTCGACCGCGGCCGCCACCCCCTCGGCCACCGCGGCGTCCAGCGCGTTCTTCACCGCGGGGCGGTTGATCGTGATGAGCTGCACCGCGCCTCGGCGCTCCACCAGTACCTCGTCGGACACGCCTACCTCCTCGGACGGTCGCCGGTCACGGCGAATCGGGTCAGTTCATGGGCGACCATGCCGTCGAGGTCCGCCGCGGGCGGTGCGGGGAGTTCGACGGGCCGGTCGCGGGTGGGCAGCAGGACGACGGCCGTGCCGGGCGTGGTGACCTCGCCCCGCTGGTTCTCGCAGCGCACCTCGATGTCGACCTCGGCGCGCCCGTCCGCCAGGCGTTTGCTGACGACCGTGCCGCGTACCCAGGTGGTGTCGCCGCGGTAGTTGAACCTGCGGTGCTCGCAGCGGAGCCGCCACAGCCAGCCGTCGTCGCCCATCCAGTCGGTGAGCAGATGGCACAGCCAGGTCTCGCGCATGCCGCCGTAGTCGTAGGGGGCCGGCAGGCCGAGTTCCCTGGCGCGTTCCGGCTCCCAGTGCAGCCGCTGCACGGTGTCGGGGACGTTCAGCGGGTTGGGCGGGTAGAGGCCGGGCGCCTTGCGCCGGACCCGCGCCGCGATCCCGAAGGCGCCGGGCGGGGTGAGCTGCATGCCCCAGCCCAGATGCCAGACGACCACGTCGGTGGTGGTCAGCGGCCCCTTCACCCGCGGCTGGAGCTCCTCGCCGATCTCGACGTCCTCCCAGTATCGCGGCTCGGCGCCGCGCCGGGTCTCGGCCGCGTAGGCGGCGTCGATCTCCGCCAACTGTGCTGCACTGTACGGCTGTTGTACGAGCTGTTCGGTGGCTCGCTGCTTGGAGGTGTGCCGCTCCGCGTTGATCCAGGTGCCCCGGCGCAGTGCGTGCATCTCGCCGCGCCCGTTGGCGTAGAGGTAGTCGTTGACGACGTGGGCGGTGCGGCCGCCGAAGCGGCTGGGTTTGAGGTCCACGCCCACCTGGGTCTGCAACACCCGGCAGCGGTCCCCGCGTTGCAGCGGGCACCACCACTCGAACTCCATCACCGCCTGGTAGGAGCCGAGTCCGGCGAAGGGGTCGCCCCTGAGGAGCGCCTTCGTCCCGGGGTCGGGTGCCGGGGCGGCGTCCTCGCCCATCGTGTAGAGGAAGGTGGGCGGTGCGAGCAGGGTGCCCCAGCGGGTGCCGGCCGCGTAGTCGGGGTCGCAGTACAGGGGGTTGTCGTCGCCGTAGCCGTAGGCGAAGTGGCGGGCGGCGTCCCAGGTCACCTCGTAGTTGTGCGGGGGGTTGCGCTGGGGGCGGGGGACGCCGAGGCGGCGCCGGGAGCGTTCGACGGCCTCGTCGGTCAGGACGCCGAACCGCTCCTCGGTGTCCGTCATCGCTGTTCCTCCTTGCTCGCCAGCCGGGCCCGGACCAGGCCCAGCAGTTCCACCCGGCTGACCTTGCCCGAGGGGGTCCGGGGCAGTGCACCGAGGACGACGACGTGTGCGGGCACCTCGTAGGGGGTGAGCCGGGCGCGGCAGAGGGCGACGAGTTCGGCGGGGTCCGGTGCGGGCCGGGCCGGCTCGGGCTCGACCGCCGCGACCGGCACCTCGCCGAGCCGGGCGTCCGGCAGCCCGGCCACCGCCGCCTCCCGTACGGCCGGGTGCGACTCCAGGACGCGGCGGACCGTCTCCGGCCGCACCTTGAAGCCGCCGCGGATGATCGCGTCGTCCGCGCGGCCCTCGATCCAGACGAACCGGTCGGCGTCGATCCGGGCGAGGTCGCTGGTGCGCACCCACACCCGGCCGCCGTGCGTGCTCTGCTCGGTCCTGACCTCCAGGCGGCCGGTCCGGCCGACCGGCAGCTCGGCACCGTTCTCGCCGGTCACCCGCAGTTCGACGCCGTCGAAGGCGCGCCCGGCGCTGCCCGCCTTGCGCTGCCACCACCGTGCGTGCAGCGGCAGCGTCCAGCCGGCCACGGCTCCGGCGAACTCGGTCGCCCCGTAGGTCATCAGGACGGGCACGCCGTACGTGCGGAAGAACGCGTCGGCGAGTTCGGCCGGGCAGGGCGCGGTGCCGGAGGTGACGACCTGGAGGCTCGCCAGCCGCTCCTTCGGCACCCCGGCGTCGAGCACGGCGCGGATCGCGGCCGGGACCAGGCTCGCCGCCCGCAGCCCGTGCCGCTCCACCGCGTCGGCCCAGGGTTCGACGGCGAACCTGGGCATCAGCAGCATGCGGCGGCCGGTCGCGAGACAGGCGAGCGCCCGCCACAGGCCGCCGATGTGCACCAGCGGGCTGGACACGAGCGAGGCCGACGGCGACAGCAGGCGCTCCGCCTTCGGGGTCTGCCCGCCGGAGACGAGGGCCTGGTCGAGCTGGCCGATGCGCAGGTGGACGCGTTTCGGGGGGCCGGTGGTGCCGGAGGTGAGCATCTCCACGGCGACGCCGGGGTTGGCCGGGGCGCCGGCGGGGGCGGCGCCCCCGGCGGGCGTCAACGTGCCGTCCGGGCCGAGTCGAAGCGCCGCGCCGTGGGCGGTCACCGCCGCCGAGACGCCCGCGCGGGCCAGCGGTTCGGCACCGGCGACGACGACGGGCGGCGCGCAGCGGTCGACGTCGGCCGCGAGCCGCTCGGCGGGCTGCAGCGGGCTCAGCATCACCAGGCAGCGCCCGGAGGCGATCACCGCGGCGACGACGGCGACGTGCTCGGGCCGGTTCTCCAGTACGACGCCGACCCGGCCGCCGGGCGGCAGGCCCGCCTCGTCGAGGAGCGCCATGACACCGTTCGCGGTCTTCCGGACCTGTCCCCAGGTCCACCACTCGCCGTCGTACTCGATCGCCTCGGCCTCGGCGGCGGCTTCGCCCAGCAGCCGGGACAGACGGTCACGGATTCCCACGTGCTCGGCCTTTCGTCGCCTCGGGCGCGGAGATTCCGACCAGCCCGGCCAGCCGCCGGCGGTGCGCCGCCGGGCTGCCGAGGAGCTGCTCGGAGGACTTCGCGCGTCTCAGATGGAGGTGGGCGTCGTGCTCCCACGTGCAGCCGATGCCGCCGTGGATCTGGATGTTCTCCTTGGCCGCGTGGGTGTAGGCGTCCGCGCAGCAGACGGCGGCCACCGCGGCGGCCGCGGCCCGCTCCCGCCACTCCGGCGGGTCCGCCGCCGCCACGGACAGCGCGTGGTAGGCCGCCGATCGTGCCGCCTCGACCTTCACCAGTGTGTCGGCGCACTTGTGCTTGACCGCCTGGAAGGAGCCGACGGGCCGGCCGAACTGCACCCGGACCCTGGCGTACGCCACGGCCGCGTCCAGGCACGCCTGTGCTCCACCTGCCTGTTCGGCGGCGAGGGCCACCGCCGCGAGGTCGGTCACCCGGCGCAGGTACCCGGCCGCGGCGTCCGCGTCCTCCGGGCCGACCGCCTGTGCCGGGGCGCCGTCGAGGTCGATCCGGGCCAGGCGCCGGGTCGGGTCGAGCGTCTCCAGCCGAGTGCGGGTCACCCCGGGTGCCGTGCCCTCGACGGCGAACAGCCGGGGGCCGGTCGTCGTGCGGGCCACGACCAGGACGAGGTCGGCGCTGCGGCCGTCGACGACGAACATCTTCGTGCCCGACACCCGGTCGCGGGTACCGCCCCTGTCGGGTACGGCCTCGGCCCGCACGTCCTCGACGTGCCACGACCCGCTCTCCTCGGCCCACGCCAGCGTGCCGGTCAGCGAGCCGTCGGCGATCGCCGGCAGCCAGCGTGCCTTCGCCCTCTCGTCGCCGGAGACCACGAGTGCCTGGCCGGCCAGGGCGACGGTCGCGAAGTACGGGGAGGGCAACAGGGCCCGGCCCAGTTCCTCCAGGACCAGGCCCAGCTCGACGGGTCCGCCGCCGAGACCGCCGTACTCCTCGGGCAACGCAAGGCCGAGCAGGCCGAGTTCGTCCGCCATCCGCCGCCAGAGCGCCGGGTCGTGTCCGTCCGTGGACTCCATGGAGCGGCGCACTGCCTCGCTCGGCGCCTTGTCCGCGAGGAAGCGGCGCAGCGTCGCGCGGAGTTGCTCGTGCTCCTCGGTGAAGGTCGGTGCCACGGCCGTCCCGTCCCCGGCCGTCACCGGGGCGTCTTCGAACGCAGATAGGCGGCGAGGTCGGGGATGCGGGTGCGGTCCACGATCTCGATGCGGATGCCGGAGGGGGCCAGGTGGTAGGCGAAGACGGACGGTTCGCCGTCGATCACCGCGCAGGCTTCCAGGGCGAAGCCCGCCTCGGCCAGCCGCTTCGACGTCGTCGCCAGGTCGTCGCAGAAGTAGCCGAGGTGGTGGGTGGCGAGGTGGGCGGCGGCCGTCCACGGGGTGCCGGGGATCTCCTGGACGAGTTCGATGTGCGGGGCGTCCAGGGAGTAGGCATAGCGGAGGTTCAGCACCCGGTCGCCGCCGTCCGCCAGCCGTACCGGCAGGTCGGCGGACATGGTCTCGGTCCACCGGTACCCGGCGACCTCGCTCAGCCGGGCCTTCCAGGCGTCCACGCCGTCGACCACGATCCCGGTGTGGTAGAGGTCAGCCGCTCGCAGGGGGTGTGTCGGCACCGGCGCCTCACCACTCCAGCCGGAGCGACTTGATGCCGTACATGTTGCCGTGCTGCCACAGCTCCTGACCGGGGGCGAGCCGGTAGTCGGGGATGCGCCGGTGCCATTCCTCGACCGCCACGTTGAGTTCGAGGCGGGCGAGGTGCGAGCCGAGGCAGCGGTGCGGGCCGGAGCCGAACGCGATGTGGTTGGTGGCCTTGCGGTGCAGGTCCACCTCCAGCGGGTTCTCGTACCGCTCGGGGTCGCGGTTGGTGACCGCGAGCGGGAGCATCACCATCTCGCCCGCCTTCACCGGGCAGCCGCCGACCTCGACGTCCTGGGTCGCCTTGCGCGCCGGCACGACGAACGAGTAGACGCGCAGGATCTCCTCGACCCCGGTCGGGATCAGCGCGGGATCGGCGAGGATCTCGGCACGCTGCTCCGGGTGCGTGGCGAAGTGGTACAGCGCCCAGCCGATCGAGATGGGCACGGTGTCGAAGCCGGCCTGGAACATCAGGACGCAGAAGGCGTGCATGTCCCGGTCGTCGATGGGCTCGCCGTCGACGGTCCAGGTCATGGCGTGCGAGAGCAGGTCGTCCAGGGGTGTCCTGCGGCGCAGGGCGATCTGTTCCGCGAAGTACGCCGACACCTCCCGGGTGGCGGCCAGTTGGCGGGCGCCGTCCGGGTCCTCGGCGTGCGAGAGGTGCAGCAGTTCGCGGGTCCAGGCGAGGAAGGTGGGCAGGTCCTCCTCCGGCAGGCCCATCAGACGCATGAAGATCAGGGTCGGGAAGCGGCGCGCGAACTCGTCGAGCACGTCGGCGCCGTCCCGCCCGCCGAGCGCGTCGATCAGCTCCGCCGCGGTCCGGCGGACCTCAGGTTCACGGGCGGCCACGGCGCCCGGCGAGAAGTAGCGGCCGAGGAGGCGCCGCCACACGCTGTGGGTGGGCGGGTCCAGCATCTCGGGGATCCACAGGAACTTCGGGTCCGGTTCCAGCGCCGTCACCGACCTGCTGGAGAAGGTCCGCCAGTCCTGGAGCGCCTCCTGCACCGCCGGGCCGTCGGTGACGACCCAGAAACCGCGCGCGACGGTGCTGCGGAACCCGGTGTGGGTGCCGGCCATCTCGTCCCAGCGCTCCTGGTGGCTGAGGACCGGCCCGCCGAGCCGGTTGTCGAAGTGGTAGGCGGGCGTGCCCTCGTACGTCCCCTCGGACTCGTCGAGCGTCGTTCCCATCACGGCTCCTCTCGCCGTACGTCGGTCACGTCTCGTCGTCTCGCCGTACGTCGGTCACGTCTCGTCGTCCCGTCGTACGTCGGTCACGTCTCGTCGTCCCGTCGTACGTCGGTCACGTCTCGTCGTACGTCGGTCACGTGGCCGCGCCGTCGATCTTGAGCGCGATCAGCTCGTCGTCGCCGAGGCCGAGCGAGCGCAGGACCTCGTCGGTGTGCTCCGCGAACTGCGGTGCCCGGGTGAGGGCGGCCGGGGTCTCGTCGAACTGGACGGGGCTGGCGACCAGTTCGCGGTCGACGCCGTCGGCGTCCACGACGGGGGCGATGAGGCCGTTGGCCCGCAGGGCGGGATCCTGGCCCACCTCCCAGGCGTTCTGCACGGCCGACCACTGCCCCTCGCCCCGGGAGAGGATCTCCACCCACTGCGCGTACGGGCGGGAGGCGACGAGACCGGCGACGATCCCGGCGGCCTCGGCCGCGTTCGCCATCAGCTTCTCGGTGCTGTCGAACCGTTCGTCGCCGCCCAGTTCCTCGCGGCCGGCGAGCTTGCAGAACTCGGCCCAGTAGCGGCCCGGTTGCAGCATCGACAGTTCGATCCAGCGGCCGTCGGCGGTGCGGTAGGCGCCGACGAGCGGGTTGGTGGCCGAGCCGTGCCGGGGCTGGGTCTTCACCGGGAGCGGGCCGCCGGTCATCAGTGCCAGGTTGACGGTGAACTGGGTCGCCCAGGCGCCGACGCCGATCAGGGACACGTCCACGACGGACGGTTCGCCGGTGGTGGCCCGGGAGTAGAGGGCGGCGGCGATGCCGCCGGCGATGGTCATGCCGCCCATCGAGTCGCCGTAGGCGCCGGCCGGCATCCGGGTCAGGCGGTCGGCGCCGGGCGGGGTGACACCGGCGGCACTGCCGCCGCGCGCCCAGAAGGCCGTGCTGTCGTAGCCGCCCTTGCCGGCCTCTTCCCCGCGGATGCCGAAGCCGCTGCCCCGGACGTAGATGATGTCGGGGTTGACCGCCCGGACGTCGTCGAGGTCGATGCGGAGCCTGGCCCGCGCCTCGGGCAGGAAGTTGGTGAGGAACACGTCGCTGGAGCGGATCAGCTCCTCCAGCACGGGCCGCGCCGCGGGCTTCTCCAGGGCCAGGCCGACGCTGCGCTTCCCGCGGTTGGGTCCCTCCATGATCGGGAAGAACGACGAGCCCGCGCTGGCCGCCTCGTAGCCGAGCACCCGCACCAGGCCGCGCTGGGCGTCGCCGCGTTCGGCGTGTTCGATCTTGATCACGTCGGCACCCCAGTCGGCCAGCACGGCACCCGCCGCCGGGACGAAGGTGAACTGCGCGACTTCGAGCACCCGCACGCCCTCCATCGGCCTCTGCATCCGACCAGACCTCCCGATCCGCGCCATTGCGCATACCCAATTGGCCTCCTGCGCTTCGAGTATGGACCGAGGTCGCCGAAAAAGTATACTGTTTTGCCATGCTGGATTTCGCGATCGAACCTGACTTCCAGGCCAGGCTGGACTGGGCCGCCGCCTTCGTGCGCGAGGAGGTCGAGCCGCTCGACCTCCTCTTCCCGCACGGCGGCGACCCGTACGACACGGGCAACGAGAAGGCCCGCGCGATCCTCGGGCCGCTGCAGGAACGGGTACGGGAGCAGGGTCTGTGGGCCTGCCACCTGGGCCCCGAACTGGGCGGACCCGGCTACGGCCAGGTGCGGCTCGCCCTGCTCAACGAGATACTCGGCCGCTCCTACTGGGCGCCGACGGTCTTCGGCACCGCCGCCCCCGACACCGGGAACGCCGAGATCCTGGCGATGTTCGGCACCGAGGAGCAGAAGGCCGCCTACCTGCGGCCGCTGCTCGACGGCGAGATCGTCTCCACCTTCTCGATGACCGAGCCGCAGGCGGGCGCCGACCCCAAGGAGTTCACGTGCCGGGCCTGGCGGGACGGCGACGAGTGGGTGATCGAAGGGGAGAAGTGGTTCTCCTCCAACGCCCGGTACGCGGCCTTCCTCATCGTCATGGCCGTCACCGACCCGGACGCGCCCCCGCACCGGCGCATGTCGATGTTCATCGTGCCGTCGGGGACTCCCGGCATCGAGATCAAGCGCAACGTCGGCACGATGGACGAGCGTGAGAGCCTCGACGAGGGCATCCACGCCTACATCCGCTACCACCAGGTCCGCGTCCCGCTCGACGCCATGCTCGGCGGACCCGGCGAGGGCTTCGCGGTCGCCCAGGCCCGACTCGGCGGCGGTCGTGTCCATCACGCGATGCGCACGGTGGGCAAGTGCACGCGCGCCTTCGACATGATGTGCGAGCGCGCGCTGTCCCGCCGTACCCAGGGCACCCTGCTCGCCGACAAGCAGGCGGTGCAGCAGTTCATCGCGGACTCCTGGGTGGAGCTGCAGCAGTTCCGGCTGCTCGTGCTGCACACCGCCTGGATCATCGACACCCAGCCGCACGGCGCCGCCCGCACCCAGATCGCGATGTGCAAGGTGCAGACGGCGAAGGTGCTGCACGACATCGTCCAGCGGGCGGTGCATCTGCACGGCTCGCTCGGCACCACCGGCGAACTACCGCTCGCCAAGTGGTGGATGGCCGCCCCGAACCTCGCCCTCGCCGACGGCCCGACCGAGGTGCACCGCACCACCATCGCCAGGCAGCTGCTCAGGAACTACGCGCCGGCCGAGGGCCTGTTCCCGAGCGAGCACATCCCGCCGAAGCTTCAGGCGGCCCGCAAGCGGTACGCCCACATCATCGCGGACGACGGTCTCAGCGGCCGGGTGAACGCGTGAGCGGCGGGCGGGACTCGACCGGCCGCGACGCCAAGTCCAGCACCCCGGCCGACCTGTTCGACCTGTCCGGCCGGGTCGCGCTGGTCACCGGCGGCAGCCGGGGGCTGGGCCGGGAGATGGTGCGGGCCTTCGCCACCGCGGGCGCCGACGTGGTGGTCGCGAGCCGCAAGCTCGACGCGTGCGAGACGGTCGCGGCCGAGGTCCGCGACCTGGGCCGGCGCGCGCTGCCGGTCGCCGCGCACGTGGGCCGCTGGGACGACCTCGGCCGGCTCGCGGACCTCGCCTACGAGGAGTTCGGTCACGTCGACGTCCTCGTCAACAACGCCGGGATGTCCCCGCTGGCCCCCTCCTCGGCGGAGACCAGCGAGGAACTCTTCGACAAGGTGATCGGCGTCAACTTCAAGGGCCCGTTCCGGCTCGCCTCGCTGGTCGGGCAGCGGATGGCCGAGGGCGACGGCGGCTCGATCATCAACGTGTCGTCGTCCGGTGCGTTGTTCCCTCAGCCGCGGTTCGGCCCGTACGCCGGTGCGAAGGCCGCGCTCAACGCCCTGACGACCGTCTTCGCCCTGGAGTACGGCCCGACGGTCCGGGTCAACACGATCTCCGCGGGCCCGTTCCTGACGGACATCTCGAAGTCCTGGACGGAGGAGAAGAGGCAGAGCACGCGCAGCGCGGTGGGCCGGCCAGGGCGGCCGGAGGAGATCATCAGCACGGCGCTGTATCTGGCGAGCGACGCGTCGAGTTATACGACGGGGTCGCTGATCCGGGTGGATGGCGGGTTGTACTGAACAGTGCGGGTGGGTGGGGGTTGCTCGCGCAGTTCCCCGCGCCCCTAAAGGGGCGCACTGCAGTGCCCCTTTTTTTGGGGGCGCGGGGAACTGCGCGACCAGCCCCCACGCGCCCGCAGCCGAGCGACTACCGCAGCAGTTCGGTCGCCTCCGCCAGCAGCACAGGCAAGGCCGGCCCCATCCGCCGATGCATCCCGGTCAGCCGCCCCGCCTTCCGCCCCCGTTTGATCAGCAGGGCCGTCGCCGCCGCCTCCTTGTACTTCGTCAGCGCCTCGAACCAGGGCATGTCACGCAACGGCTTGCCACGCGTCTCCTGGTATGCGTCGATCAGCTCCGCCTTGCCCGGCATTCCGGTCGGCTCCGGTGACACGGACGCCGGATGACGCGCCTCGTCCGTGAAGAAGGTCAGCCAGGTGATGTCGACGCGGGGGTCGCCGAGTGCCCAGATCTCCCAGTCGATGACCGCGTTGACCGTGTCGGCGTCGCACAGGGTGTTGCCGAGCCGGTAGTCGCCGTGGGTGAACACCGGCATCATCGCGGCGGGCACCGTCGCCCGCAGCCGTTCCTCGACGGCCTCGCAACCGGCGCGCAGATCCGCGGGGACGGTCGTGAACGCACGTGCCCAGCGGTCGATCTCGGCGCCGAGGGTGACAACGGGCTCCACCGCCAGGGGCGTTCGCTTGGGATCCGCGCGGTGCAGACGGGCGAGCATCCGGGCGGCGTCGAGCGCGCGGGCCCGCACCTGTCCGGCGGGCACGGTCCCGCGGGGCACGAGCACCGGTTCCACGCACTGTCCGGGCACCAGCTCCATGGCCATGAACGGCTGGTGGGCCGTCGGGGCGCCCTTGTCGGAGAAGAGCACCTTCGGCACGCGGACACCGGGCACCCCGGCCAGCACCTGCATGAGCCGGGCCTGGCGCAGGACGTCCCGGTTGCGGACCGGTTCCAGGCCGGGCGGGGCCACCTTGAGGACGACGCGCTCGTGACCGGCGGGGGCACCCGTCAGCGTGGCCACGTACGTGAGGCTCGACGTGCCGCCGGCGAGCGGTTCGACCGACTCCACCGTGGCCCCGGGCGCCCAGTCGCGCAGGGCGAGGGCCGTCCGCCGCGTCAGCTCCGCGGTGAGGTCCGCGCTGTCGGCGACGACGCTCATGCGCCGGCCCCCGTCCGGTTCCCGGTCTCGGCGGCGAGCGCCTCGACGATGTCGCGGCGGATCAGTTTGCCGGTCGGGGTACGGGGCAGTTCCTGCCAGCGGGTGATGCGCTCGGGCGTCTTCGAGCCGCGCAGCGTGGCGCGCACCTCGGACCGCAGGACCTCCGGGTCGACGCTCCCCCCGTCGCGCAGCACGACCACCGCCTCGATGCGCTGCCCCCACTCGTCGTCGGGGAGGCCGACGACGACCGCGTCGAGCACGTCCGGGTGGCCGAGCAGGACGTCCTCGATCTCGGCGGGTGCGATGTTCTCGGCGCCGCGGATGATCGTGTCGTCGGCCCGGCCCTCGATGTGGAGGTAGCCGTCGCGGTCGAGGCGGCCCCGGTCGCGGGTGTGGAAGAAGCCCCGCTCGTCGACGGCGGAGCCTCCTCCCGCGTACTCCCCCGAGACCTGTTCGCCGCGTACCCAGATCTGCCCGGTCTCGCCGGGGGCCGCCGACGCGCCGGCCGGGTCGCGGACCTCCAGTTCGACGCCGGGCACCGGCAGTCCCGCCGAGCCGAGCCTGGCCCGGACCGCGGGATCGTCGCTCGCGACGGCCGTTCGGTGCTCCTGCGGGCCCAGGACGGTGATGGTGGAGGACGTCTCGGTGAGCCCGTAGGCGTTCACGAAGTCCACGTGCGGCCAGGCCCGCAGGGCGGCCTCGACGACCCGGACCGGCATCCGGGCCCCGCCGTAGGCGAGCGTACGCAGCGAGGGCACCGACCGGTCGAGGCCGTCGGTGTCCATGATGCGGGCGAGCATCGTCGGGACGACCATCGCGTGGGTGATCCGCTGCTCGCGCACCAGGCCGAGCCAGCCGTCCGGGGAGAACTGCTCCAGGGTGAGGGCCCGGCGCCCGGCGTACAGGTTCGTCAGCACGTTGGACACGGCGGCGATGTGGTACGGCGGGACGCTGACCAGCGCGGCCTCGTCGGGGCCGGCTCCGGCGAACTCCACGGTGCCGAGGACGTAGGAGACCAGGTTGTGGTGGCGCAGCAGCACGCCCTTCGGGGCGGCGGTCGTGCCGCTCGTGTAGATGAGCACGGCCGGGGTGTCGGGAACCGGGTGGTCGTCGGCCGCGCCGGCACCGGAGTCGGCGTGCCCGGCGGCCTGGGCGAGCCACTGGGCGGGGCTGTGGACCGGCAGGCCCGCGCGGCGCAGCGCCGCGCCGTGGGCCGGGTCGGCGATGCCCAGCGCGCGGGGGTGGTGGGCCAGCAGGGCGTCGAGCTGGGCGTCGCCCAGGCGGTAGTTGACCGGCACCAGGGGCACTCCGGCGCGGGCCGCCGCGAGGAGCGCGACGGGGAGGGCCGGACCGTTCACCGCGAGGTACACGATCGCGTCGGCCCCGGCCGCGCTGATCGACTCCGCCCCGCCGGACACCAGTTCGCGCAGTCGTGCGGCGGTCAGGCCGTCGTCCGCGCGGCCCACGAGGACCCGGTCGCCGAAACCCTCGGCCGCCATGTCCAGGAGCATCGATATGTTCACGGGCCGGCCCGCCCCTCAGTCCGAGGCCGGCAGCGGCTTGGCGGACTTCATCGGCAGCGGGACGCCGTTGACCGTCAGCGTGCCGGGTCCCGCCTTGGTGCACAGGAGTTCCACGCCGAGGTCGTCGTCGGCGTACCGCTTCCCGAGCAGTGAGCCGGCTGTCGGTCCCGTCGGTCCGGGGGCGGTCGTACCGGTGGCGGCGGCTCCCGCCGCGTGCCCGTTCCCGCCGGCCTCGACCATGGCGGCTCCGCCGCAGCCGATCTCCAGTTCCTCGTCCGGGCACCGCACGACGATCACCGCCGTCGTGTCGACCGTACTGGCGAGCATCTGCCCCACGCGTGGCCTCATCGCAGTGTCCTCCGCGGCTCTCGTGGCGCCGAACCCGCGGCGCCGAGTAACCAGAGAAAAGTATACTACTTTTCTCGATCGCGTCGAGAACGGAGCTGCCGGATGGAATTCGAGACCGTCCTGTTCGAGGTGACCGACCACGTCGCCACCGTCACCCTCAACCGGCCCGAGGTGATGAACGGATTCAACCAGCGGATGCTGGCGGAGTTCGCCGACCTCTGGGACACCGTCAAGCGCGACGACGACATACGCGTCGTCGTGCTGCGCGGGGCGGGTGACCGGGCGTTCTGCACGGGGATGGACGTGAAGGAGGGGATCGACCGCCACCCCAACGTCTGGTCGCAGACGGATCCCGGCGAGTTCCTCTCGCCGAAGCAGAACCAGGTGTGGAAACCCCTGGTCTGCGCGGTGCACGGGATGGCGGCGGGGGGCGCCTTCTACTGGCTCAACGAGGCGGACATCCTGATCTGTTCAGAGGAGGCCACGTTCTTCGACCCGCATGTCAGCTACGGGCTCACGGCGGCCCTCGAACCCATCGGGCTGGCCCGGCGTGTCCCTCTCGGCGAGGCGCTGCGGATCGCCCTGCTCGGCCTGGACGAGCGCGTGTCGGCGGCCCGCGCACTGCAGATCGGCCTGGTCAGCGAGGTGTTGCCGCGCGAGGAGCTGTGGGACCGCGCCGACGGCATCGCCCGCCTCATCGCGGCGAAGCCGCCGGCCGCCGTCCAGGGCACCGTCCGCGCGGTCTGGGAGTCGCTCGACTCGACCCGCACCCAGGCGCTGCGCACCGGACTGTCGTACACGCAGCTCGGGAACCCGGTCGGGAAGGCCGGGATCGACCGTGCCGCGGTGCCCCGGGGGAACTGGACGCTGCGCTGACGACTTCCCGCCGGCACTTAAATAAGTGTACTTTTTTGACTGATGTCAGATGTCACGTCGAGGTGCTCAACGGGAGGCTGTCATGCGGTTCGGTATGCCCTGGCCCGGCCGGGACGTCGGACGGGAGGCCGAGCAGGCCGGCGTCGAGGCCTTCTGTGCGGGCGAGTTCGCCGACCACGACGCCTACCTCACGGTGGCCGACATCGTGGCGCACACCGAGCGGGCGTTGGCGGGCCCGGCCATCGCCTACGCCTTCGCCCGCACTCCCTACGCCCACGCCACCGCCCTGCGCCAGCTGCATACCCGGGCACCGGGCCGGCTGTTCCTCGGGCTGGGCAGCGCGGCGTTCCGGATCAACCGGGACTGGCTGGGGGTGCCGGCGGAGCGGCCGGTGGCCCGGATCGCCGAGACGGTGGGTGCCGTACGGGCCTGGCTGCACGCGGAGAACGGCGAACGGGTCCGCTACGCAGGCGAGTTCTACGACCTGGACGCCGACGTCCGGGCCCCCGTGCTCGGCCGGCTGGACATCCCCGTCCTGCTCGCCGCGTTCAACGCCCGCATGGCGGTCACCGCGGGCCGGGCCGCCGACGGCGTCATCGGGCACGGGCTGTTCACCGCCTCCTGGTGGAACGACGTCGTCCGGCCCGCGGTGGCCCGGGGGGCGGGCGACCGCGGCCCGGCGGAGCCGCGTCCGCTCGAACACGGCTGGATCATCACGGCGGTCGACGACAACGCGCCCGAACGCGCGATCGCCGACGCCCGCCGCATGATCGCCTTCTACCTCACGGTCCGGACGTACGACCCCTTCGTCGCCCACCACGGCTGGCAGGAGCCGGTCGCCCGGCTGCGCCACGCCTTCCGGGCCGGTGACACCGACGCCATGGCCCGGGCGGTCACCGACGAGATGGTCACCGGGATCGCGGTCTGCGGTACGACCGCCGACGCGAAGGACGCCCTGGCCCGGCGCGCCGGCTCGCTCCCCCGCGACATCGGCTACTTCGCCCCGCCGAGCTTCATGGTGAGCCGCGGCCGGCGCGCCGCGTACGCCCGGGCCGGGCTGGCCCTGGTCGGCGCCGCGCCGGATGCGGACTGAGCCGTCAGGCTCCCCGGGGCACCGGCGGAGCCGTCAGGCTCCCTCGGGCACCGGCGCCAGCTTGCGGCTGGTGTCGAAGCCGACGACCTTCGCGAGGGTGCCGCCGAGGATCGCGGCACGGTCCTCGGCGCCCACGCCCTCGAAGTTCTCCGCGATGCACTCCTCGCTGCTGCGGAAGGTGCCCTCGGCGTGCGGGTAGTCGTTGCCCCACATCACCGTCGACAGGCCGGTGATGTGGCGGGCCTTGACGGCCGTCGGGTCGTCGGCGAACTGGACGTGGATCTGGCGCCGGACGTACTCGGTGGGCTTGAGCGGGTAGGGCCACTTGTCGTTGATGGCGAACAGCCGCCCCATGGAGTGCTGCTCGGTCGGGGGACGGTTGTCGTCCCAGAAACCGAGCCACCAGTCGGGGTCCTGGCCGGTGCCGGTCTTCCACGCCTTGTCCATGTAGCCCATGAAGGAGACCAGCCAGCCGGCCGTGTACTCGATCAGGTTGAAGTGCAGGCCGGGGAAGCGCTCGCACACCCCGCCGCCGACCAGGCTGGCGATGATGCCCTGCGGTCCGGCCACGGCCGAGCCGACCGCGCTGCCCATGGTGCGGCCGGCCACCATGTCGTCGGTCAGGTTGCCCTTGCCCATGTTCATGGCGTTCATCAGACCGCGGACGGTCAGCGCCGTCTCGGACACCTGCTCCTTGACCTTCACCCCGCCGGTCGCCACGTGGATGAAGACCGGCAGCCCGTGCGCCTGCGCGGCCGCCCAGACCGGGTCGTACTCGCGCGCGTAGTACGGCAGCGGCGGGATCTCCGGCAGCAGCAGCGCGCCGATCCCGAGGCGGGCGACCCGCTCGATCTCCGCGACCGCCGCGGGCACGTCGGTGAGCGGGATCGCGGCGGTCGGCCGCAGCCGGTCCCTGTACGGCAGGTACCGCTCGACCAGGTAGTCGTTCCACACCCGGGCGTGCGCCATGGAGAGTTCGTGGTCGTCCGTGAACAGGACGAACAGCGAGAGGTTCGGGAACATCACCGAGGCGTCGACGCCGTCGGAGTTCATGTCCCGGATGATGTGCTCGGGATCGCCGTCCGGGGTCTCCCCGCCGGTCTGCCGGTACTTGGAGATCGTCCAGCCGTCGAACCCGATGGTGTGCAGCTTCTTGAACTCGGTGTGCCCGCCCTCGACGATCGGCTCGTCGAGGGTGAACTCCTCTTCCCACAGGGCGCGGTCGCGCAGCCCCTTCGGCAGCCGGGTCTTGAAGAGATCGACCGGCTCGATGATGTGCGAGTCGCCGGAGACGACAAATTCCTTGAACACAGGCGGTACCTCTTTCGAACCTCGTCGTTCGTCGCAGAAATCCAACCCGCTGATGCTGCCGAAGTTAGCTGTACCGACCGGTCGAGTCAATGATTCAGCATACGGATTGAGCAGGCGGTTTCCGCGCGGAAGCCTGACGCCTTGCTGACAAAGGGAAGTCTTCGACCCTCTTCCCGTGATGCCTCAATTAAGTACACTCAAATCCGCAGGTCTGGGTATCACCGCAGGCGACCAGGAGACCGACATGACGACGCCGTACGCGTTCTCCGCGCAGCTCTACATCGACGGGCGGCGCACCGACGGACGGTCGGACACGCCGATGACCGTCCGCAATCCCGCGACGGAGGAGACGATCGCCGAGGTCCCCGGCTCCTCGCCGGACGACGTCGACGAGGCCGTGCGGGCGGCCCGGCGCGCCTTCGACGAGGGACCGTGGCCGCGGCTGAAGCCCGGGGAACGCGCCCGCGTCCTGCTGCGCATGGCGGACGCGATGGAGCGCCGGCTGCCCGAGCTCGTCGCCGTCAACATGGCGGAGGCGGGTTCGGTCCGGGCCCTGGCCGAGACCCTGCAGACCAGTGTCCCGGTGGCGCATCTGCGGGACATGGCCGAGCGGGTGATGCCCGGGTTCGCCTGGGAGCGTCCGACGGACCCCACGATCACGCCGGGCGCCGGCATCTCCCAGGGGGTGCTGCGTCGCGAGGCGTTCGGGGTGTGCGCGCTGGTCTCCGCCTACAACTTCCCCTTCTTCCTCAGCATGATGAAGGTGATCCCGGCGCTGGCGGCCGGCTGCACCGCCGTGCTCAAACCGGCGCCCACCACCCCCCTGGAGTCGCTGCTGATCGGCGACTTCGCGGACGCGGCCGGGCTGCCGCCGGGCGTCCTGAACATCGTGACCGGTGACGTGGCGGAGGGCCGGGCGCTGACCACCCACCCCATGGTGGACCTGGTGAGCTTCACCGGCTCCGACACGGTCGGCCGCACGGTCTACGCCCAGGCCGCCGCCTCGCTGAAGAAGGTCGTCCTCGAACTCGGCGGCAAGTCGGCCAACATCGTCCGCGCCGACGGCGACCTCGACGGGGCGGTCCGCGCCGCGCTCACGGGCATCACCGCCCATGCCGGACAGGGCTGTTCGCTGCTGACCCGCACGCTGGTCCACGAGTCCGTCCACGACGAACTGGTCGCCCGGCTGACCGCGGCCCTCGCGCGGGTGAAGGTCGGTGATCCGGCCGACCCGGCCACCACCATGGGCCCGCTGATCAGCGAGGCCCAGCGGGGCAAGGTCGAGAAGCTGATCCGCGTCGGCGAGGAAGAGGGGGCCCGTCTCGTCTGCGGCGGCGGCCGACCCCCCGGCCTCCACCGCGGCTACTTCGTCGAACCCACGCTCTTCGCCGGCGTCGACAACTCCATGACCATCGCACGCACCGAGTTCTTCGGCCCCGTCGGCGTCGTCATCCCCTTCGCCGACGACGAGGAGGCGGTGCGGATCGCCAACGACAGTCCCTACGGTCTGGCCGGCGCCGTGTGGAGCGCCGACACCGTGACCGCGTACGAGATGGCGTCCCGTATCCGGACCGGCGCGGTCGCCATCAACGCGAGCAGTGCGGGAGTGATCCCCCGGGCCGCGTTCGGCGGCTACAAGCAGAGCGGACTGGGCCGGGAGTGGGGCGAGTTCGGCCTCGACGAGTACCTGCAGACCAAGACGGTCAGCTGGGCGGCACGCTGAGAGCGGTCGGCCGGGGCGGCACGCCGGGACACGTGCCGCCCGTGCCGTTGCCCGACGGTCGACCGGTCACACCGTCAGGACCAGTGCCGAGCCCATGCCGCCGCCCGCGCACATGGCGGCGACCGCGGTCCCGCCGCCCCGGCGGCGCAGTTCGTGCGCGAGGGTCACGACCATGCGGGTGCCGGTGGTGGCGATCGGGTGCCCGAGGCTGCAGCCGCTGCCGAACGGGTTGACCCGCTCCGGGTCGAGGCCCAGCTCGCGGGTGGTCGCCACGGCCACGGCCGCGAAGGCCTCGTTGACCTCGAACAGGTCGACGTCGCCGATGCCGAGCCCGGCCCGGTCGAGGGCCTTGCGGATGGCCGCGACCGGCGCGAGCCCCGTCTCGACGGGGTCCACTCCCACGCTCACCCAGGACCGTACGGTCGCGATCGGGGTGAGCCCGTGCGCGGCGGCCAGGTCCGAGCCGGCGACGACGACCGCGGCGGCGCCGTCGTTGACGCCGCTGGAGTTGCCGGCCGTGATGGAGAACCCCTCGATCTCGGGGTGCAGCACCTTCAGCGCGGCGAGCTTCTCGGCGCTGGTGTCGCGGCGCGGGTGCTCGTCGGTGTCGAAGACGGACGCGGTCCCGTCCCGGCCGGTGACCGGTACGGGCACGATCTCGTCGGCGAACCGGCCCTCGTCGACGGCGCGCACGGCCCGCTCGTGGGAGCGCAGCGCCCAGGCGTCCATCTCCTCGCGGGTGAGCCCGGCCAGCCGGGCGGTGTTCCAGCCGACGAGGACCCCCATGTCGTCGTTGGGCGCCTCGGGCGTCGGCACATGGGTCGGCGCCGTCCAGGGGTCCTGCCAGTCGTCGGTGCCCGGGATCCGCCGCCGGGCCAGCGGGGCGGTGGACGAGGAGTGCGTGCCGCCCGCGATCACGGCCCGGTCCATGCCGGCCCGTACACCGGCCGCGGCGGTGGCCACGCTGGCCAGTCCGGAGGCGCAGTGCCGGTTGTGGGCCAGGCCCGGGACATGGGTCAGGCCTGCCCGCAGGGCCGCGTGCCGGGCGATGTCGCCACCGCCGGACAGGGACTCGCCGAGGACGACGTCGTCGATCGCCTCGGGCGGCAGTCCGCTGCGCAGAGCGGCTTCGCGGACGACGAGGGCGGCGAGTTCGAAGGCGTCGGTGTCCCGCAGGCTCCCCCGGCGGGCGGTTCCGATGGCGGTACGGCACGCGGAGAGAAGAACGGCATCAACCATGGAATTAAGAGTACTCAACTCGTCGATCGATCGACAGGTCGCGGCCGATGTGGCCCATGAATCTCGACCGCCCGAAAAAAAGAGGATACCTTGCTCGGGTGAACTTCGAGCTCAGCGAAGAGCAGGACCTCCTGCGTGCGGCGTCGCGCGAGCTGCTGTCGGAGCGGGCCCCGATCGCGCACGTGCGGGCCTGGGCGGACCGTGCGGAGGACGTCGATCCCGAGGTGTGGCGGCTGACGGCAGGCCTCGGCTGGCCCGGACTCGGCCTGCCCGAGGAGTACGGCGGCGCCGGCCAGGGCCTGGTCGAACTCGCCCTCGTCTCCGAGGAGATGGGGCGCGCGCTCGGCCGGGGCCCGGTCACGCCCACCGCCGTGGCCGGCCGGGCGCTCGCCGCCACGGGGTCGGCCGCACTGCGCGCCGAGGTGCTGCCCGCGCTCGCCGCGGGCTCGGACTGGGCCACCTGGGCCTTCGCCGAACCGCACGCCCCGTGGTCCCTGGACGGCATACGGGCCACGGCCCGCTCCGCCGGGGACACGGTCGTCCTGGACGGGGTGAAGACGGCGGTGCAGGACGCGGGCGGCGCCCGCTGGTTGCTCGTCACCGCACGCCAGGACGGAATCCCGGCGTCCTTCCTCGTCGACCGTACGGCCCCCGGGGTGACCGTCCGTCGGCAGCGGGTCCTGGACCTGACCCGCTCGTTCCACGAGGTCCGGTTCGAGGGCGTGCGCGTGCCGCCGGACCGCCGGCTCGGTGCCGGGCCCGGCGAGATCCAGCGGCTGCTGGACGAGGCGTCGGTGCTGCGCTGCGCCGACGCGCTCGGGGTGATGGCGCGCATGCTGGAGCTCACCGTCGGACACACCACGTCCCGCGTCCAGTTCGGCCGGCCCATCGGCACCTTCCAGGCCGTCAAGCACGCCTGCGCCGACATGGCGCTGCGGGTGCACGGCGCCCGCGCCGCCACCTGGTACGCGGCGATGGCCGCCGACGCGGGCGCCGCGGACGCCGGCCGGGCCGCCTGCGCCGCCGCCGCGTACGTGGCGGCCGCGGCGGGCGAGGTCGCGGGCCGGGCCCTCCAACTGCACGGCGGCACCGGCTTCACCTGGGAACACGAGCTCCACCTCCACCTGCGCCGGGCCAGGGCCGACAGCGTGCTGCACGGCGATGCCGCCGTCCACCGCGACCGGCTGTGCACCCTTCTGCGGGCGTCTCCCGCACCCGCGTGAGCGGACGGATCCGAAAGGTTCTCCATGGAGATCAAGGGAAAGAAGGCGGTGGTGTTCGGCGGCGCCTCCGGCATGGGCCGGGCCACCGCCGAACTCCTCGCGGCCCGCGGCGCCGACGTCGCGGTACTGGACCGTCCGGCGTCGGCGGGCGGGGAGGTCGCCGCCGCGCTCGGCGGCAGCTTCCACCCCGTCGACGTGACCGACTTCGCGGCGGCCGAGAGCGCGCTGGACGCGGCCGTACAGGCGCTGGGCGGGCTGCACGTGTCGGTCACGACGGCGGGCGGCGGCAGTGTGCGGCGCACCCTCGGCAAGGACGGTCCGCACGACCTGGAGACCTTCCGGCGGGTGCTCGACCTGAACGCCGTCGCCACCTTCAACATCAGCCGGCTGGCCGCCGCGCACATGAGCCGCAACGAGCCCGAGGAACCCGACGGCGAACGCGGAGTCATCGTCAACACCTCCTCGATCGCCGCCTTCGAGGGGCAGATCGGACAGGTCGCGTACTCCGCGGCCAAGGCGGCCATCGCCGGCATGAGCCTGACGATGGCCCGGGATCTCGGCTCCCTCGGCATCCGGGTCGTCGCCATCGCGCCGAGTCTGTTCGAGACCGGTGCCACCGAGAAGATCCCCGCCGAGACGCGGGCCGCCCTGGTGAAGGACGCCGCGTTCCCGCGGCGCCTCGGCCGGCCCGAGGAGTACGCGAGGCTCGCGCTGGCGGTCGTGGACAACCCGATGCTGAACGGGCAGTGCCTGCGCCTGGACGCGGGCCAGCGGTTCGGACCGAAGTGACGGAGGTGGGACTCTGATGCCGGACAGCACACCGCACCAGGGCAGGGTCGCCCTGATCACCGGCGGCGGCCGGGGCTTCGGCAAGGCGTTCGGCGAGGCGCTGTCGGCGCTCGGGGCGCACGTCGTGCTCGCCGACATCGACGGCGACGCCGCGGCCGAGGCGGCCCGGGAGCTGACCGCACGGGGCCGGGGCGCGACCGGGGTCGCCTGTGACGTCGCCGACGAGGACGGCGTCGGCGCCGTGGTGGACGCCATAGCCGCACGCCACGGCGGACTCGACATCCTGGTCAACAACGCCGGTCTGCACGCCGCCTACAACAAACCCTTCGCCGAACTGGGCCTGGCCAAGGTCCGGCGCGTGGTCGACGTCAACATCATGGGCACCGTCATCTGCACCATGGCCGCCCGCGACGCCATGAAGGGCCGTACCGGCGCCTGCGTCGTCAACATCTCCTCGTCGGCGGCCTACGCGAACCGCAGCATCTACGGCGTGTCCAAGCTCGCCGTGCGCGGTCTGACGGTGTCCTTCGCGCGGGAGTTCGCCGCCGACGGCATCCGGGTCAACGCCATCGCGCCGGGCCTGATCTTCACCGACGCGGTGCGGGCCCAGCTCTCCCCCGCCGAGGCGGAGCGTGTCCTCGGGGAGCAGATCCTGCCGCAGGAGGGCCGGGAGGAGGACGTCGTGGAGGCGCTGCTCTACCTGGTCTCCTCGAAGGCGTCCTTCGTGACCGGTGAGACGCTGCGGGTGACGGGCGGGTTCGCGCTCTCCGTCTGACGGCATGGGCTGTGGCCGTGACCCCGGTGCGGGTCACGGCCACAGGCATGCGCTCAGACGGCCACCGGCCGGGCCTCCGGCCGGCCGGCCAGTTCCTGCTCCTCCGACCTGATCGCCTTGAGCAGGACGTAAGGAGTGGCGATCTTCCAGACGAAGTACGTCAGCGAGGGGATCGTGTTCGCGAGGACGCCGTTCCAGGCGAACGGCCCGCTGTGGACGACGAAGACGAAGGCTCCGGGGATGAGGAGCACGCCCAGCGCGATGCTCAGCCAGCCGTACCACTTGGGGAAGACCTGCTTGTCGCGGTGGTCGACGAACGCGGTGCAGCCGATCGACCAGACCTGGAGGACGAAGATGCACGCGTTGCCCACCAGCATGAGGTTGAAGGTGTCGGTCAGCGCGGCCAGCACGTCGGGCGAGTGGATCTCCGGCCGGTACGCGGCGGCGGAGAGGATGGCGAGGGGGAAGAAGAAGCCCAGCGGGGCGACCACGCCGGTGGTCAGCTGGATCATGGACAGCAGGCCCCAGCCGCCTTCGACGCGCTTCATCTGAAGGCTCGTCACGACGACGTACGGGTACTCGAAGGGCACGGCCAGCACCATGATCACGGTGCACCACAGGATTCCGGTGCGGTGGTCGTGCAGGAACGTGACGAGGTCCGCGGGGCTCATCTGCGGGTCCACCGGGGTGAGGAGGTGGCCCGCGCCGAAGGCGGCGATGAAGCCGATCAGCAGGACGACTCCGCACCAGGCCGAGATGCGTTCCAGTCTCAGGTAGAGGTCTCTTCTCAACTGCGGCTCCCTTGTGGGCCGGCCGGCGTCCGCCGGCCGGCTGCTCCGACCGGTGCCTACCGACCGATCTCGTCCCAGCCGACGAGCCTGTCCAGCAGCAGCGCCGCGCTGGAGAGGTAGTCGCCGTATCCGCCGCGGAAGAACAGCAGCGGGGTCTTCAACGACTCGACGCACAGGTCGTGGACCCGGCCCACGACCAGCAGGTGGTCGCCGATCTCGACGACCTGTGCCACCGCGCAGTCCACCCAGGCGACGACCCCGTCCAGGACGGGACTGCCCAGCGGCGAGGGCTCCCAGGCCATGTCGGTGAACCGCTCGCCCGCCGGGCCGGCCGCCATCCGCCGGGAGAGCCGTTCCTGGTCGCCCGCGAGCGCGTTGGCGCAGAAGCGGCCCGCGGCCCTGATCGTCCCCAGGGTGGTGGAGGACCGGTCGGCCAGGAAGGACACCAGGGGCGGCTCGAGGGAGACCGAGGTGAAGGTGCCGACGATCATCCCGTGCGGGCGTTCCGCGGCGTCCGTGGTGGTGATCGCGACCACGCTGGTCGGGAAGTTGCCGAGCACGTCACGGAACCGGCGGCCCTCGACCACATCCACCTCCCGGGGACGGACCGCGCCGTCCCTCATATCAGGACCCGCATCGCCTCGGGCAGTTCGAGCCCCATCTGCGCCAGGGCGTTGGCGTGGTACGCCGTGCCGGGCACGTGGATCATGTGCTGGAGTCCGACGTGGGCGTCCCGCCAGTACCGCTGGATCGGGTTGCCGCGCCGGATCGCGTTGCCGCCGGACCGCGCGAAGATCTCGTCCAGGGCGGAGACGGCCCGCCAGGCACAACGCACCTGGTTGCGCCGCACGTTCGCCCGGTCCTCGATGGTGATCGGCCGGCCCGCCTCGGCCTTGTCGTACAACCGGCTGATGCCGTCGATGAGCTGGACCCTTGAGGCGGCGATCTCGGCGGCGGCCTCCCCGGCCGCGTAGAGCACGTACGGGTCGTCGCGGACCTGGACGCCGGTCACCGCGACCCGGTCCTTCTGCTGGCCGAGGTGGACGGCGAGCGCACCCTCGCAGACGCCGATGACGGCCGCGGTGATCCCGAGCGGGAACATCGAGGCGAACGGCAGCCGGTAGAGCGTGTCGGTGAGCCCGATCGCCTCGGCGGCGGCCCCGTCCTGCACGGCTTCCTGCCGCACGGTGCGGTACTCCGGGATGAACGCCTTGTCGACGACGACGTCCTTGCTGCCGGTGCCGGAGAGGCCGACGACGTCCCAGGTGCCGTCGATGATCTCGTAGTCCGAGCGGGGCAGCACCACGTGCATCACGGTGATCGGCCCCGCGGGCCTGCCCTTGCCGTCGCCGAGGAGCGCCCCGAGGAAGTCCCAGCGGCAGTGGTCGCTGCCGGAGGAGAACGGCCAGCGGCCGCTGAGGACATAGCCGCCCTCGACCGGTTCGGCGATGCCGTTGGGCATGTACGGGGAGGCGATCCAGGTGTCCGGGTCGGCGTCCCACACCTCGTGGGCGAGCCGCGGGTCCATCTGGGCCAGCTCCCACGGGTGGACCCCGACGACACCGCACACCCAGCCGGCGGCTCCGTCGTGCCGCGCGACCGCCATCACCGCCTCCGCGAAGTCCCGCGGATGCGCGCCGAAACCGCCGTACTCCTTGGGCTGCAGCAGCCGTATGACCCCGGCGGAACGCAGCAGTTCGACGGTACGGTCGCTCAGCTTGCCGAGTGACTCGTTCTCGTCGGCGAGTGCGGCCAGTTCCGGACCCGACTCCTCGACACGGCCGACCACTTCGTGCGTCACTCCGCCCACCTCCTGGTGACTGGTCCATCGCCCGCGCGGCGTGGCGCCGGCGGCGGGATGACCCAGTGTCGGGGCAGGGGGCGGGCGGCGGCCGGGCGCTTTCCGCTGACCGGGACTGGGCCGTCTCAGCGGGTGACGCGGGGCCGCAGCGCGGCGCCGGAGCGGGCCCGGAGGGCGGCGGACCAGACGCCGGAGCCGTAGGCGAGGTCGTCGAGGCGGCGGGCGATGCCGTAGCGGAGCGGGTCGAGAGTGGCCTGATCCCGACGGTATTCGAGGGCGATGTCGGCCAGCGCGGCGACCGCGGTGGCCCGGCGCACCCGGCCGGAGAGCACGCAGCCGACGGCTGTCACCGGCCACCAGTGGCGGGTCAGCAGCGCACCGGTCTGCGCGAGGGTGGCGAGGGCCCCGTTGCCGGTGAGCCGCACGGCCAGCCGGTAGGGGTGCTCGGTGCCGTCGAGCTTGCGGGCGATGCGCACGGTGACGATCCCGAGGACGGCCGCGGCGGCCGGTGCCGACCAGCGCCGCCCGGCGAGCAGCGCGGCGGCGAACGCGGTGCTCCACGGGGCGAACACGACGGGGGCGACGGACTCGGGGTGCCGTTCGGCGAGGGGCTGCGCCCCGGTGCCGTAGAAGGCCTTGCGCCGCAGCCAGTCCCCCAGCCGCGCCCGGTGTTCGTGGGCGGCCCGGACGGCGGGTTCGTACCGCACCCGGCGGCCCTCGGCCACCAGCCGCCAGCACAGGTCGACGTCCTCGCCGACCCGCATGCCGGCGTCGAAGCCCTCGCCCAGCGCGTCGGTGCGGGCCACCACGCAGGCGGAGGAGGCCCAGGCGACGGGCGTGCCGGGCCGTACCGGGGCCGGATGCCCGCCGAGGTCGAGCGAGGACCGTGAGTTCTCGTACCGTTCGATCCAGGTCGTGGCCGGGGCGGGCAGGCCGGTGATGCGGGGGACGGCCATCGCGACGCGGGGGTCGGCGAAGTGCCGGAGCAGGGTCGGGACCGTGTCGGGGTCGAGCACGGTGTCGGAGTCGGCGAAGACCACGTACGGGGTGGTGACCAGGCGCAGTCCGGCGTTGCGCGCCCCGGCGGGGCCGACGTTGACGGCCAGCGCGACCAGTCGGGCGCCGTGCCGGGCCGCGATGGCGGCCACGGCGGACGGTTGCCGGGACGCGTCGTCGACCACGATCACCGGGCGGCCGGGGCCGATGCTCCGCAGCAGGCGGTCCAGTTGGCGCGGGCGGTCGCGGACCGGCACGACCACCGTGTACCGGGGGTCCGCCGGCGCCGGCAGCGAGCCGACGACGGGATGCGCCATGCCGGTCTCCAGCAACCGGTCCGCCAGCAGCGCCCCTGCCGCGTCCCGTACGGCCAGCACCCGTCCGGTGAACAGCCGCCGTGCCTTCGGGGTCAGCTTGAGCAGCCGGGTCGGGAATCCGCCGAGCAGCGCCCGGCCGCCGTCGACCACCCGCGTGTGCCGGTCGAACTCGACGACGAAGCCGAGGGGAAGGGTCATCGGCGGGCACCTTTCGCAGCGGTGGACGACGTCAGCGGTCGGTGAGCCGGCCCCGGTCGTCGGGGGCCCACGCGGTGACGCGGCGGACCGTGGTGGAGACCAGCGCGGTCAGCGCGCGCCGCCCCTCGTCGGCCGTGGCGCCGGCCGGGTCGCCGAGGACGCCGGAGGCGGAGACCGCGCGGACGCCTCGGGCCATCAGTTCCGGGAGGAGGACGGGCAGGGGGCGGGTGTCGCCCGCGACGGCGGCGTCGAGGTGGACGCGTCCGGGTTCCAGGTGCAGCAGCAGGGAGGTCTCCGTGCGGCCGGCGTGCGCGTCGCCGCCGGGCACCTCGCAGGCGGTCCAGGCGGCGTCGTGGCCCTCGGAGCGCAGCAGGGCGAGGGCCCCGTCGAGCGTGGCCGTGTTGCCGCCGTGGCCGTTGACGAACACGATCCGGCCCGCCCACAGAGCGAGCGAGCGGGTCAGTTCCACGACGACCGCGCGCAGCGCCTCGTGCCCGATCGAGACGGTCCCGGGGAAGCCGGCGTGCTCGCCGCTCGCGCCGTAGGCCACGGCCGGTGCCACCAGCGGCGGACCGTACGGTCCGGTCGCGAGGGCATCGGCAGTCCGCCGGGCGACGGCACGGGCGACGACGGTGTCGGTGTCCAGCGGCAGGTGCGGGCCGTGCTGCTCGGTGGACCCGACCGGGACCAGGACGAGCCCCCCGGAGGGCACGGCCGGCCAGACGGCGTCGGTCAGGGCGGGCGGCGCCGGGTCCTTGGACATGTCAGGCGGCCGTGGACCCGGCGTCGGCTGTCGCGCGGGCCGACGGCGTGTGCGCGGTGCCGCCCAGCGTCAGCCGGAAGCCGGGCGGTATCGCCAGGTCGTCGGGGGTCAGTTCGTGTACGGAGGCGTGGCCGAGGCCGAGGACGGCCGAGTCCAGTCCGCCGCGCATGATGTCCAGCACGTTCTCGACACCGGCCTGCCCGTTCGCGGCGAGGCCCCACAGGTAGGCGCGGCCGATCAGGACGGCGCGGGCGCCGAGGGCGAGTGCCTTGGCCACGTCGCCGCCGCGCCGGATCCCCCCGTCCAGCAGCACCTCGACCTGGTCGCCGACGGCTTCCGCGACGGCGGGGAGCAGCCGGATGGTGGCGGGGGTGGTGTCGAGGTTGTTGCCGCCGTGGTTGGACACGGACAGCGCCGAGACGCCCGCGTCGACCGCCCGCCTGGCGTCGTCCACGCGGGAGACGCCCTTGAGGAGGAAGGGGCCGCCCCACTCCTGACGCAGCCAGGCGACGTCCTCCCAGGTGGGCGGCGGGGTCCGCATCCACTCGCCGTAGGCGCCGAAGAAGGTGGGTGCCTCGCCGCCGGGGGCGGTCAGGTTGGGGACGGTGAGGTCGGGGACGCGGCCCGACCTGGCGTAGCGCCACAGCCAGCCGGGCCGGGGCAGGACGTCGGGGGCGAACCGCAGCACGGTCCTGAGGTCGAGCCTGTCCGGGATGGCGGGGCTGCCCCAGTCCCGGCCGTGGGAGAACGACCAGTCGAGGGTGACGATGAGCGCCTTGGCACCGGCCGCCCTGGCCCGGTCCATGCGCTGCACCATGGTGTCGCGGGAGCCGCTCCAGTACAGCTGGAAGAAGAAGTCGGGCTGGGCGGCGGCCACTTCCTCCACGGGCCTGCTCGCGAACGAGCTGAGCCCCATGATCACGCCCCGGTTCGCGGCGGCGCGGGCGACGGCCACCTCCCCGTCCGGGTCGACGGCCTGCACCCCGGTCGGCGAGATGAGCACGGGCAGTGCGGTGGGCACGCCGAGGACCGTCGTGGACAGGTCGCGCTCCGCGTGGTGGCCCACGACGCGCGGCGCGAAGCCCAGTTCGGCGAAGGCCTCCGTGTTGGCGTCGATCGTGCGGCCTCGCTCCGAGCCCGCGACGAGCGCGCCGTAGACGGAGCCGGGCAGCCGCCGTTTCGCCCGGCGCCGGGCCTCGGCGACCGTCTCGAACCAGGGGTTCCTAGGCATGTGTCCCGCCCTTTCCGGTGGGTGTCGGGTCCAGCCCGGCCAGGGGGCTCTCGGCGCACTCGCTCACCGGAGGGCGGCGGGTGAGCACCAGGTCCACGGGGCCCCGCGAGTGGTCGCCGGACGGTTTGGGCAGCCGGGCCGGGTCACGCCGGGCGAGCCGCTCCGCGCCGTACCCCTGTACGCACTCGGGGTCCGGTCCGTCCAGGGGCAGGCCGGTGAAGAACTTGGCCGCCATGCAGCCGCCCTTGCAGGTGTCGTAGAACGCGCAGGAGGCGCAGGCGCCGCCGTGCTGCGGGGTCCGCAGCCGCCGGAACAGCTCCGAGTCGCGCCACACCCCCGAAAACCCGCCGGGCCCGCGGACGTTGCCGGCCAGGAACTCGTCGTGGATGGCGAACGGGCAGGCGTAGACGTCGCCGACCGGGTCGATCAGGCAGACGACGCGGCCGGCGCCGCACAGGTTGAGGCCCGGCAGCGCCTGGCCGTAGGCGGAGAGGTGGAAGAAGGAGTCGCCGGTCAGCACGTGCTCGCCGTGGGCCAGCAGCCAGTCGTACAGCTCGCGTTGCAGTGCGGCGGTCGGGTGCAGGTCGTCCCAGACGTCGGCGCCGCGTCCGGAGGGGCGCAGCCGGGTCAGGCGCAGTTGGGCGCCGTAACGGTCGGCGAGCGCCTTGAAGGCGTCCAGCTGCGGGATGTTGTGCCGGGTGCAGACCACGGAGATCTTGAAGTTCTTCATGCCGGCGGCGGCGAGGCGTTCCAGGGCCCGGACGGCCGTGGCGTACGAACCGGGGCCGCGGACCGCGTCGTTGACGTCGGCGGTCGCGCCGTCGAGGGAGACCTGGACGTCCACGTAGTCGTTGCGGGCGAGGCGCCCGGCGGCCTCGGGGGTGATCCTGACCCCGTTGGTGGAGAACTTCACGCCCACGTGGTGGGCGGTGGCGTAGTCCAGGAGCTCCCAGAAGTCGGGGCGGACCGTGGGCTCGCCGCCGCCGATGTTGACGTAGAAGACCTGCATGGCCTCCAGTTCGTCGATCACGGCCCTGGCCTCGGCGGTGCTCAGCTCGCGCGGGTCACGGCGGCCGGAGCTGGACAGGCAGTGGGTGCAGGCGAGGTTGCAGGCGTAGGTGAGTTCCCAGGTCAGGCAGATCGGTGCGGCGAGCCCGTGCTCGAACAGGTCGACCAGCCGGGACGGGGCGGGCGTGGTGGTCATGAGGTCCTCCCGACGAGCATCGAGGACTGCGCGAGTACGGCCAGGGCCCGGCCGTAGCGGGGCAGTTCGGCCTCGGTGAGACCCGCGGCCAGGCAGGCGGCACGGGCGGTGGGCGCGTCCGCGAGCGCCTGGACGACGGCCAGCAGCCGCCGGTCCTTGAGGAACGACAGCTTGCGGGTGCCGAAGTGGTACAGCAGTGCGCCGAAGGGTTCCGGCCGCACCGAGACCTGCGGATGCGGGTCCCAGGCGCGGTCGAGGTCCATGGCGTGGTCGAGGTCCACGGCGGTCATGCGGCGGCGCCTAGTAGACGCCGCACATGCCGTCGATGGAGACCTCCTCGATCAGTTCGTCGGCTTCGATCAGCGAGCCTTCGGCCGGGGTCCTCCCGTCCTGGATCTCGCTGTCCGGGACGGGCTGCGTGACTGGTGATTCGTTCATGCGACTCTCCCTGGGCATCGCTCCCATCGGACATCCGGAGAATAATGACACCGGGTGCCGAAAGTGAAGACGCCGGAGGCACAGAGCTTCGAAGAGGACTCGGACGACCATGACCCCACGGATACTTGACGCTCCGTCACCCCTGGACGCGGGGCGGACGCCGGTGCCACGGCCGGACGTCATAGTGGTCGGGGCCGGCGGCAGCGGCGCCGCGCTCGCGGCGCGGCTCAGCGAGGATCCCGGCCGCAGGGTGCTGCTGCTGGAGGCCGGACCGGTGCCGTCCCGTCCGGCCGCGTTCGCACCGGAGTTGCTGGACGCCCGGCTCGTGCCCGGCGCCCAGCCCGGACACCCCGCCGTCCAGCCGTACGCCGTTCACCTCACTCCCCGACGCCCGTACACGGTCGTGCGGGGACGCGTCCTCGGCGGCTCGACGACCGTCAACGGCGGCTACTTCGTCCGGGCCCGGCGGGAGGACTTCGACCGCTGGTCGGCCGCGGCCGGGCCGGTGTGGTCCTACGACCGGATGCTGCCGTTCCTCCGTGCGCTGGAGACCGACCTCGACATGGGCGGCAGTGCGCTGCACGGCGACCGGGGGCCGGTGCGCGTCCGGCGTACCGGGCTCGGCCATCCCGCCACCGCGGCGTTCCGGGCGGCAGCCCGGCGGCTGGGCCTCCCGGCCGAGCCGGACAAGAACGCCCAGGGCGCGCCGGGCTTCGGCCCGGTCCCGTGCAACGTCGTGGACGGGGTTCGCCTCAACACGGCCATCGGCTACCTGTCGGCGGCGTCCGGACGCCCCAACCTCCGTGTGGAGGGGGACAGTACGGTCCTCAGGGTCGTCGTCGAACGCGGTCGTGCGACCGGCGTGGTGGTCGAGCGGGAGGGGCACCGCGGCACGGTGTACGGCGGTGAAGTGGTGCTCTGCGCCGGGGCGTTGCGCTCCCCGCACCTGCTGCACCTGTCGGGTATCGGACCGCGCCGCCTGCTGGAGCCGCTGGGCGTTCCCGTCGTCAGGGACGCCCCGGCCGTCGGGGCGCGGTTCGGCGACCATCCGCAGGTGGTGCTGGAGTGGGCACCGCGGCGGCCGTTGCCGGCGCCCGTCGGCTCCTGGCTCGGCGGCGCGCTGCACCTCTCCTCGTCGGACGGGGCGCACCCGGGCGACCTGGAGATCCTGCAGTCCCTCGTCCCGGCGGCCGGTCTGACCGGCGGCCGGGCGACCGTGCCCGGCGCCCCGCTCGCGTTCCTCGCCTCCGTCCAGACCCCGCGGCTGACGGGCCGGATGCGCACCCGTTCCGCCGACCCCGCGACGCCCCCGGACTTCGACTACGGCTACCTGTCGACGGCGGCGGACCGGCGGCGGATGCGTGAAGTGGTCCGTGCCACGGCCGAGTTGGTCGCCACGACCGACTTCGCGGAGGTCTCCGCGGGGCTCGCGGCGCCGAGGGCCGGGGTGCTGGGCGACGACCGCCTGCTCGACGAGTGGATCCTCGGGCACCTGGGCACGTCCCACCACACCTGCGGCACGGTTCCGATGGGCCCCGCCGGGGATCCCCGGGCCGCCGTCGACGGCTTCGGCGCGGTGCACGGTGTCGCCGGCCTGCGCGTCGCGGACACGTCCATCCTGCCGACGCCGCCGCTCAGGGGCCCGGCGGCCACCGCCGTCCTCGTCGGCGAGGTCGTCGCGGACGCACTGCGGCGCGGCCTGACCTGACCTGACCAGGGTCCTGCGGGGCTGCGGGGCCGTGCGGCGGGCGGCGGCTATCCGTGCAGGTCCCGGTACCCGTCCGCGAGTTGCCGCACGGCCAGGTCCAGCAGTTCGCCCAGGTCGGCGTCCTCGTCGGCCAGCCACTGCTCGTACGCGGTGACGCACGCGGCCAGGGTGGTGCTGCCGACCAGTCGGGGCAGCAGGTCGGACGCGGGGCGGCCCAGTCGCCGGGCGGCGAACCCGGTGACGAGGGCCCGCCACGACGCGTACCGCACGGCCGAGTCCGCCTGGAGCGTCGGCACGCGCAGGATGAGGGTCATGCGCTGCCGGTGCCAGGGCACCATCTCCGGGTCGAACCGGTTGAACTCGACGACCGCCTCGCGCAGCGCGTCCATCATCGGCGTCTTGGCGTCGGCCGCCGTGAGCAGGGCGTCGAGCCTGGTCAGCTGTTCCTCGAAGTCGCCCCACACGAGGTCGTTCTTGGAGGCGAAGTAACGGAAGAAGGTGCGCCGCCCGATGCCCGCGGCGGCGGCGATGCCGTCGACCGTGGTGTTGTCGAAGCCACGCTCGGCGAACAGTTCGAAGCCCAGCCGTTCGAGCGCGGCCCGTGAGGTGGCGCGCGGCCGGCCCGACGGCCGGGCGGGTCCCGTACAGACCGCCGTGTCGCCCCGTGGCGGCTTCATCCGCGCTCCCCTCCCTCGGCCCCGACCCCGGCCACCTGCCACCTGCCGACGGCGGGCGGCCGTGCGGGCCCGTGCCGTCAGCCGACATCCTCGCACCGCTCGTGAGGCGCGGTCCGCCGGGTCCGCACATCGGCCGGGCGGGCGACGGCAGGGCGGGCGACGGCCCGTGCCCCGGCCCGACTCCGGCGTCGCGCGGGAAGGGGACTCCCGAACCGGGCCCGGGACTGCGTCAGCGGTCGCGGACGGCCGCGTAGACACCGCCGTCGACGAGGATGTCGACGCCGTTCAGGAAGCTCGCCCGGTCCGACAGCATGAAGGCGACGACGTCCGCGACCTCTTCCGAGCTGCCGGTGCGGCCGAGCGGCGTCGCGTCGACGAGATTCTGCATGGACGACTGCTTGGCCGCCTCCTGCCTGCCCTGCGGGGTGTCGATGATGCCCGGGGCGAGCGAGCACACGCGGGCGCCGACGGGGCCGAGCCGTACGGCCTCCTTGCGGGCGAACCGGGCGACACCGTGCTTGGCCCACGGGTAGGCCAGGGTGGACTGTTCGAGGTCCGGTCCGACGGCCTCGCGGATCCGGTCGAGGAAGTCCTCGCGCAGCGGCTCGTCCAGGATCGCGCCGATGGCCGGATCCGGACTGTCGACGCGGGCGAGCAGGGGGGACATCGAGGAGAAGTAGACGTGCGCGGTGCCGTCGGTGGCGAGCGGGCGGAGCGCCTCGGCGAGCAGGGCCGTGCCGATGAGGTCGACCTCGAAGATGCGGCGCCAGTCGGCCATGGTGGGCGAGATGCCGGCCGCGTGGGCGACGGCGCGCAGCATGCCGAGTTCGGCGACCCGTGCGGCGAGCCGGGCCAGGCCCTCGCGGTCGGTGACGTCGAGGCCGAACGACTCGGCCCGGGTGCGCCCCGCCGGGTCGTCGAGGCTCTTCGCGACGGTCTCCGCGCTGTCCGCGTCCCGGTCGACGAGCAGCAGCACGTCCACCGTGCCGGCGAGCCGCCGCGCACAGGCCTCTCCCATGCCGCGTCCGGCTCCGGTGACTATTCCTACGGTCGTCATGTCCCGCTCCTTGGTGGCGTCGACGAGAAGGGTGAAAGGGAAAGGTGAAAGGGGTGACAGGGGTGATGTCGGTGCCGTGGTGTCGGCACCGTGACGGATGTGCTCGGCAGGGCCGACCCGGCCCCCGCGGGCGTGCGACTACCGGGCCCAGGCCCGTTCCATCGCCGGCTGGGCGGTCCTGCTGACCAGCTCGACCCGGAAGCCCGTCTCGCCGGCGCTGCGCAGGAAGGCGAAGAACAGGGCGCCGTCGGGGCCCTTGCGGGTCGCCTCGGTCACGTAGCCGTGCCGTTCGAGTGCGGCGACGTCGGCCGCGACGTCGTCGGACCAGTAGCCGAGGTGGTGGACGCCGGAGCCGTCCGTCGGCTGCCAGAAGGTCCCGGGCACCTTCCGGACGATCTCCAGCCGGGTCCCGGCGCCGTTCGACCGGGCGTAGGCGCACCGGAAGTCGACGGCCGTCTCGCCGTCGGCCAGCCGGACGTCGACGGGCCCGCCCATGTCCTCGGACCAGTCGAACCCGAAGTGCTCCGAGAGCTGCTTCTTCGTGGCGTCGAAGTCCTCGGCGACGATGCCGATGTGGAACTGGTCCGCGGGCCTGAGGCTGCCGGTCATGGTGTCTCCTGGTGCATCGGGATCTGGCTCCGTACCCGCATGCAAACGGGACGGTCCGACACCTCCCGGACGACTTCCCGACAATTACCGGACGTGACGGCCGTCACCCGCATCGGGGTCGATACTCGGAGCCGGTGCTCCGGCCCGCGGCTCAGTCGCGCGGGCGTCCCAGCCAGTAGCCGAAGCCGCGCCGGGTGTGGATCAGTGCGGGCTCGCCCCGGTCGACCTTGTGCCGGAGGCGGGAGACGAGCTTCTCGATGGCGTCGGTCGCCCGGAACTCGCCCCAGACGTACCTGCCGATCTGCTCCTTGGACAGCACGCGTCCGGCGTTGGCGAGCAGGTGGCGCAGCAGCCGGTACTCGGCGGGGCTCAGATCCAGCGGCCTGCTGCCGCGCCGGGCCTCGCAGGCGGTGTCGTCGAGGACGAGGTCGCCGTAGCCGAGCTCCCCCGGGCGGCCCTCCCGCTCGGCGCCGCGCAGCAGGAGCTGGGCCCGGGCCAGGACCTCGGTGGTGCGGACGGGTTTGGTGACGTAGTCCTCCCGGCCGCGGCCCAGCACGGGCAGGAGGGTGTACAGGTACTCGCAGGTGATCAGGTAGAGCAGCGGCGGGCGGTCCTCGGGCCCGACGCGGCGGCCCCGGGCGACCTCTTTCAGGTCCGGCAGCGTGGCGTCCCAGACGACCAGGTCGAAACGGCGGCGCGTGATCCGTTCGACGCCCTCGGCGCCGGTGCCCGCCACACCCGCGACGCGGTAGCCGGCCAGTTCCAGCGTGGTCGTCAGCAGATCGGTCTCGGTGGAGTCATGGCCGACGATCAGGACGTCCCGTCCGCCGCTGCGCGACGGTGGCGGCGACGGCCGCTCCTCCAGGTTCGCTCGCACGGCAGGTCCCTCTCATGGTGACGCGGACACACACCCTATCAGAAACTTGCGTGAGTCAAGCAAAACATCTAGTTTCGTCCCATGTGGAAAACGGTGCGGCGTGCCGCGTGGGCCACGGCCCATCTCTTCCTGGCCGCCGCGATGGCCTTCGGCATGTGGATCTTCGTCACCGTCCTGCTGATCACCGCGATCGGCACGCTGACGGTCGTCGGCGTCTGGCTGCTGCCCGAGACGGTGCTGCTGATCCGGCGGATCGCGGGGGCCAAGCGGAGCCTGACCGCCGCCTGGACCGGGGTGAGGATCCCGGAGGTGTACCGGCCGCTGACCGGGACGGTGCGCGAGCGGGTGGTGAAGGCCGTACGGGATCCCGGCACCCGGACCGACGCGCGCTGGATGGTCGCGTACTGGTTCTACGGCGCGCTGCTCGCCCTCGCCGTGCCGCTGTGGCCGGTGGGGCTGGTCGTCGACGGGGTGTGGTGCGGGCTGCTGCGCCGCGAGGCGGTCGTGCTGCCGCTGATCGTGCGGCTCGCGGACCTGGAGGCCGACTGGTCGACCGCGCTGCTCAAGCCGTCCCCGCAGGCACAGCTGACGGCGCGGGTCGAGGAACTGGCCGCGACCCGAGCCGATGCCATCGCCGCGCACGAGGCGGAGCTGCGCCGGATCGAGCGGGACCTGCACGACGGGGCGCAGGCGCAGCTGGTGGCGCTGTCCATGCGCATCGGGCTCGCCCGGCGCGCCTACGGCGGTGATCCGGAGACCGGCCGGCGGCTCCTCGACGAGGCCCAGGAGCAGGCCGAGAAGGCGCTCACGGAGCTGCGGCAGGTCGTGCGCGGCATTCATCCGCCGATCCTGAGCGACCGCGGTCTGGCCGGCGCCGTGCGGGCGCTGGCGGCGGGCAGCGGCCTCGACGTTGCGGTGGACGACGGCGGCCTGGACCAGGGGGTGCGGGCGCCCGCGGCGGTGGAGGCGGCCGCCTACTTCGCGGTGGCCGAGTCGCTGACCAACGTCGCCAAGTACAGCGGGGTGTCCCGTGCCGAGGTGCGGCTCGTCCGAGTCCGCCGCGGGCTCAGGGTGCGGGTCCGCGACGAGGGGTGCGGCGGCGCCGACGAGACCGGCGGCTCGGGGCTGCTCGGTATGCGGCGGCGGGTCGCCGCGCTCGACGGAACCATGGAAGTGTCCAGCCCGGTCGGAGGACCGACCGTGATCGAAGTGGAGTTGCCGTGCGTGTGGTGATCGCCGAGGACAACGCCCTCCTGCGGGAGGGCCTGGTCCTGCTGCTGACCTCGGCCGGGCACGAGGTGGTGGCCGTCGCCGGGAGCGGGCCCGAGATCATGCCTGCGCTCCTGGAGCACCGCCCGGACGTGGCCGTGCTCGACGTGCGGATGCCCCCGGGCTTCCGCGACGAGGGGCTGCGGGCGGCGCTGGAGGCCAGGGAGCGGATCCCCGGGCTGCCGGTGCTGGTGCTCTCGCAGTACGTCGAGGAGTCGTACGCCAGTGAGCTGCTGGGCGGCGGGACCAGCGGCATCGGGTATCTGCTCAAGGACCGGATCGGCCGGGTCGACGAGTTCCTCGACGCGCTGGAGCGGGTGGCCGCCGGCGGCACCGCGCTGGACCCCGAGGTCGTCACCGAGCTCCTCACCCGCCGTAAGGACTCGCCGATCGACTCGCTCACACCGCGTGAGCGCGAGGTGCTGGGGCTGATGGCCGAGGGCCATGACAACGCGACCATCGCCGGGACGCTCGTCGTCACCGAGCGCGCGGTGCACAAGCACATCGGCAACGTCTTCCTCAAGCTCAACCTGCCGCCGAGCGACAGCGGCCACCGGCGGGTGCTGGCCGTCCTCGCCTACCTGGCCCACACGCCGCAGGCCTGAGCGGGACTCGACAGCGGAACGCGACAGCAGAACGCGACAGCAGGAGGGGCCGCCCAGGACGGGGCGGCCCCTTCCGCGTTCTCAGCGGGCCGCGGCGGGCTCCGCCTCGCTCGGTTCGGCCGGGACGCCCGAAGCGGACTCGGCGGCCGGGGTGGCCGGGGCGGGCTCGGCGGCCGGGGCCGGCACCTTGCGGCTGAGCCTCTCGCCCTCGACGTCGATGTCCGGCAGCACCCGGGCCAGCCACTTCGGCAGGTACCAGGCCTTGTGGCCGAGCAGGGCGAGGATGGCCGGCACGATGGCCATCCGGACGACGAAGGCGTCGAAGAGGACGGCGATGGCGAGCCCGAAACCGATCATCTTGATCATCGACTCACCGGCGCCGATGAACCCGGAGAACACCGCCGTCATGATCAGCGCGGCGGCCACCACCACCCGGGCACTGTGCCGGAAGCCGGAGACGACGGCCTGCTTGGGTGCCTCGCCGTGGACGTACGCCTCCCGCATCCGGGAGACCAGGAACACCTCGTAGTCCATGGCCAGTCCGAAGACGATGCCCACCAGGAAGATCGGCATCATGCTCATGATCGGGCCGGTGGACTCCACGCCCAGCAGCGAGGCGCCGTGACCCTGCTGGAAGACCGCGACGACGGCGCCGAGGGCCGCGAGGACGGAGAGCAGGAAGCCGAAGGCGGCCTTGAGCGGCACCAGCAGCGAACGGAAGACCAGCAGCAGGAGCACGACCGCCAGGCCGACCACCACCGCGAGGTACGGGACCAGCGAGTCCTGCACCTTCTGCGCGACGTCGATGTCCAGCGCGGTCTTGCCGGTCACCTCGTAGGACACCCCCGCGTCCCGTTCGATGCCGGAGCGTTCCCCGCGAATGGTCCTGACCAGGTCCTTGGTCTTCTCGTCGGTCGGGCTGGTGGCCGGGGTGGCGGCGAAGACCGCGGTGTCCCCCGCCTTGTTGAAGCGGGCCGGCGACACGGAGACGACGCCCTCGGTGGCTCCGATGTCCTTCGCGACCGCCGCCACCGCCGACGTGGCGTCGTCGGCCCCCTTCGCGTCGACGACGATGGTCAGGGGCCCGTTGAAGCCGGGACCGAACCCGTCGGCGAGCGCGTCGTAGGCGCGCCGCTCGGTGGTGGAGGTGGGCTTGGCCTCGTCGCCGGGCATGCCGAGCTGAAGGTCGAGGACGGGGGTGGCGACCGCACCGAGGCCGACCACGCCGAGCAGCAGCACGGGCAGGGGCAGCCGTACGACGGCCTTGGCCCAGCGCGAGCCGCCGTTCTCGGTCTTCAGCTGCTTCCTGCGGTGGCGCCGGGAGTTGCGGCGGGCGCCGCGCGCGAGCACCGCGTTCGGCCAGAAGCCGAGGATCGCCGGGACCAGGGTCAGGCAGATCAGCACCGAGACGAGCACCGCGCCGGCGGCGGCCAGGCCCATCTTGGTGAGCATCGGGATGCCGACCACCGAGAGCCCGGCCAGCGCGATGACGACGGTGAGGCCGGCGAACACGACCGCGGAGCCCGCCGTGCCGACCGCCAGGCCGACCGCTTCCCGGGGTGCGTGGCCCTTGGCGCGCTCCTCGCGGTAGCGGGAGACGACGAACAGGGCGTAGTCGATGCCGCAGGCCAGGCCGAGCATGGTGGCGAGGGTGCCGGTGTTCTCCGACAGGCCGAAGGTCCCGGACAGGGCCATGATGCCGGTCATGCTGGCGGCGACGCCGATGATCGCGGCGATCAGGGGGAGACCGGCGGCGGCCAGCGAGCCGAACGTGACCAGCAGGACGAGGGCGGCGACCGCGATGCCGATCGCCTCGGCGCTGCCGCCCGCCGCGGGCTGCGTCGCGAGCGCGTCGCCGCCGACCTCGACGGTCAGACCCGCGTCCCTGGCCTGGTCGACGGCCCGTTCCAGGTGCTGCTTGCTCGCGTCGGAGAGGTCGTCGGCCTTCGCCGTGAAGGAGACGGTCGCATACGCGGTCCTGCCGTCCTTGCTGACCGCCTTCGCCTGGAAGGGATCCACGGCGCCGGCCACCTGGGAGCCGGCGGCGGCCTCGTCGACGAGCTTCTCGACGGCCTTCTTGTGGGCGGTCGCGGTGACCTTCTCGCCGCTCGGGGCGATGAACACGATCCTGGCGCTCGCCCCGTCGGCCGCAGTCCCCGGGAAGCGCTGTTCCAGCAGGTCGAACGCCTTCTGGGACTCGATCCCGGGCATCGTGAAGCCCTCGTCGGCGGCTGTGGGCGCCTTGGCGGCGGCGAATCCCACGGCGCCCAGGACGGCGACCCACAGGACGGTGACGAACCATCGCCGGCGGAAGGCCGCACGGCCCAGGTGATAAAGGACAGTTGCCATGACGGAGGAGCCTCCACGACGGGAATTCGGAACATTCGACACGGGCGAAGGGAGCGGGTACCGGCACCGGCACCGGCCCGACCTGGTCGGACCGGGGTGCCTAGGGCACGTCCGGCGCTCCGTGTCCCACCCTTTCGCGGGGCGCCGCGGGCGACGAGGGAGCTCCCTCCCGGACCTGTGGTGTAGCCCGCTCCACCATGTCGGCGGGACCCGCACGGCAAGGGCCCGGATCCAGGGGTCGGATCCGGGCCCGAGAGGGGTGGGGGAAGACCGGGGTCCGCCCCGGGGCGACCAGGGCGTGGCCCACCGGCCGGTGAGGGGCGTGGCGTACCAGCCGGTGACGGTCGTGGCCTGCCGGCCGATGACGGTCGTGGCCTACCAGCCGGTGGCCGAGGTTCCGGTCGAGTCGTCCTGGGCCCGGTCGCCGCCGGACCTGCGGCGGCCCGACACCAGACCGCCCGCCGCGCCCAGGGCCACCAGGCCCATCCCGGCGGCGGTGGCGATGCCCTTCGCACCGTCCACGGTGAAGTACGCGACCGCGGCCACACCGCCGTTGAACAGGAACAGGAACCACAGCACCGGCCGGGTCGAAAGGAACGCCTTGATCCTCGGCTTCTTCGCGATGCGGCTGCCGGTCAGCAGCGAGACGGCGATACCGGCGAGGGTCGCCGCGTTCTTCGCGGTGCCGTCGAGAACCGCACCCGCGCCGCCCATGGCGGCGGCCAGGCCCGCCACGAAGCAGGACCAGAGCAGCAGATCGGCGAAGAACGACTTGACGGTGGCGAGCGGCGACTTGGCGGCCATCGGGCATTCCTTAGGACGAGGGGCGAGGGGCTGGACCGCCCCGGGGATCTCTGCCGACCACGATCCCGTCGCCCCGGCCCGGCCACGAGGGAGCGCGCTCCCGGACCCGTGGTGTAGCCCGCTACACCGGCCGCGGCCCTCGGCGTCGGCCGGTGCCTGCGTCCACGGGATGCCCGCGGCAGCGCGGGTTCGTGCCGTACGACGACAGTCCGGGCAGCGGCACCGGGCCGAACCAGAGGGCTCCCCTCCCAGGTCTCCGGCCCGGTCGGTCCGCGCTGCACCAGGTCCACCAGTACCGCAGACGGTGACGCGCGCGGGAACGTCCGCTGGTCCGCGTCCGGGCCTGCCGGGCCTGCCGGGACACCGAGGACGCCCGGGACAACGCCCGGCAAGGTGAACTCCCGCTGGAATGTCAAGTGTTGACATGCCCTCAACGCGTGACTGATGATCACAGCTAAGTCACGGAGCCCCCTCAGAAACTCCGCACAGCTGACGCCTCAGCGTGCGCAGCTGCACCACGCGTATCCCCCGTCGGTCCTCCCCCACCCGCCGATATCTACGCATCCCCCTCCCTCACCCCTTACGGCACTTCGCGCGATGCCGTCGTCCGCCGCGCCCCTGTTCCGTTGTTCCGTCACCCCGGTCCCGTCCCCCGACAGGAAGGCCAGGCCTTGCCGGTGCAGAACACTCCCCGCCCCACCCCCACCGACCCGGCCCACCGGATCCGGCCCGCCTCCTTCGCCCAGCAGCGGCTGTGGTTCCTGGCCCAGCTCCCGGGCGGGAGCACCGCCTACAACGAGACCCTCGCCTTCCTGCTCACCGGGCCGCTCGACCGGGACATCCTGGCCGCCGCCTTCGCCGCGCTGACCGACCGGCACGAGACGCTGCGGACCCGGCTGGTGGCGGAAGCGGGCGGAGTGTGCCAGCACATCGACCCGCCGGGCTCGGGCACCACCCTGGAGGTCGAGGACCTCGGCTCCGCGACCGACCCCGACGGGCGCGTGGCCGCGTGTCAACGGGAAGAGGCGACACGGGAGTTCGACCTGGCGGCGGGTCCGCTCTGGCGGGGCAGGCTGCTCGCCCTCGGCACCGCACGTCACGTGCTCCTGCTGACGTTTCATCACAGCATCTACGACGGCGCCTCGATGAACGTGATGATGAGGGAAGTCGCCGTCCTCTACGCGGCGTTGGCGGCGGGCGTGCCGGACGCGCTGCCGGAGCCGCGGCTCCAGTACGCGGACTACGCGGACGCCCAGCGGGAGTCCGTGCTCGGCGGTGCCCTCGGCGCTCAAGAGGCCTACTGGAAGGACGCATTGGCCGACGCCCCGCCCGTCCTCGAACTGCCGCTGCCGGGACCGCGGCCCGCCGAGCAGGGCTACGACGGCGGTCGCGTCGCATTCGAGCTGGACGCGGAGGTCACGGCCGCGTTGCGGGGCCTCGCCCGGGAACACGGCGCCACCTTGTTCGTGGCGGTGCTGACCGGCTGGGCCGTGCTGTTGTCCCGGCTCTCCGGGCAACAGGACATCGTTGTCGGCAGCCCGGTCGCGGGCCGCCGCGGCCCCGGGACCGCCGGGCTCATCGGCTTCCTCGTCAACTCGCTGCCGTTGCGCGTCGACCTGTCCGGATCCCCGACCGCGGCCGAGGCGCTGACCCGGACCCGGGCGGTGGTCCGCGGCGCCCTGGCCCACCAGGACCTGCCGTTCGAGCGGATCGTCGAGGTGGTCAACCCGCCCCGCAGCGCGGCCCACACCCCGTTGTTCCAGACCATGCTGGCCTGGGTGCCGGACCGGCACGACCTGCTGAAGCTGCCCGGGGTCGAGGCCGCGCCGCTGCCGATCTCCCACGCCCCGGCCAAGTTCGACCTCGCCCTGTCGGCGACCGAGTCGGAGGGCCGCGTCACCGGACACCTCGATTACGCGACCGCGCTGCTGGACCCCGCCACGGCCGAACGCTGGGCCGGGCACCTCCGCCATCTGCTCACCGACATGGCCCGGCACCCGCACCGCTCCGTCGACACCCTGGAGTTGATGGACCCGCGCGAGCGGCTTGAACTGATCGGCGCGGGCGACGCCACGCAGGAGCCGGACGAAGCCCGCGTCCCCTCCGACGCGACCGCGACCGCCCTGCGCACGGCGTCCGGCCTCACCGCACTCTTCGAGGACCGGGCCCGCGCGCACCCGGCCGCCACCGCCGTCACCGACCGCGAGCGGACCCTGGACTACGCGACGCTCGACCGGCGTGCCAACCGGCTCGCGCACGCCCTCGTCGCCCGTGCCGTCCGGCCGGGCGACGTCGTCGGGCTGCACGCGCGCCGCACCTGCGACCTGGCGGTCGGCGTCCTCGGCATTCTCAAGGCGGGTGCCGCCTACCTCCCGCTCGACCCGGGGCAGCCCCGGGACCGGCTGGCCGCCATGGTCGAGGACGCCGCGTGCCCCGTGGTCCTCAGCGACCACCGCGGTGCGGACCGGCCGCCGGACTGGCTCGACCTCGGCACGGTCGAGGCCGCGGGAACGGCCGAGGAGACGGCCGACGGGACTGCCGGGGGAACGGCCGAAGGGACGGCCGAGGTCTCGCCGGGCGTCGACGGGCCGCCGGCCGGGATCCCGCGGACTCCGGACCAGCTCGCGTACGTGATCTTCACTTCGGGGTCCACGGGGCGGCCCAAGGGCGTCGCCGTCGAGCACCGCAGCGTCCTCAACCTCTTCTCGGTCTGGCACGACCGGATGGGCACCGTACCCGGCGAGGCGGGCTCGGCCTGGTCCAGCATCGGCTTCGACGCCTCCGTCCACGAACTCCTGCTGCCCCTCACCACCGGCGGTGCCCTGCACATCGTCCCCGAGGAACTCCGCGGCGACCCCGAGGAGTTCTTCGCCTGGCTGGGTGCGCACGAGATCGTGCAGGCCTTTCTGCCACCCGCCTACGTCAAGTGGGCCGACGAGGACCCGGACCGGCGGCTGCGCGGCCTGCGCCTGCGCAAGCTGCTGACCGGGGTCGAGTCGCTGACCGAGGCCGCCCTGCACCGCATGGCCGAACGCCTGCCCGGCCTGCGGGTCTGCTTCGGCTACGGCCCCACCGAGGCGACCCTCTTCAGCACCGCCCACTACGAGCCCCGCCCGCTGGACCGCCCGTGCCCCATCGGCCGTCCGCTGCCCGGCACCCGCTGCTATGTCCTGGACGCCCGGATGCAGCCGGTGCCGCCCGGTGTCGTCGGCGAGATCCACCTCGGCGGGGCGGGCCTCTCCCGTGGCTATCTGGGCCGCCCCGACCTCACCGAGGAACGCTTCCTGCCGGACCCGTTCGTGCCCGGCGCCCGCGTCTACCGCACCGGCGACCTGGCCCGCTGGGGCGACGACGGCCTGCTCCACTACGCGGGCCGCGCCGACGACCAGGTGAAGCTGCGCGGCTTCCGCATCGAGCCGGGCGAGATAGCGGCGGCGCTGACGCGGCTGCCCGGCGTCCGCGAGGCCGTCGTCCTCGCCGACCAGGACCCGGCGGGCCGGTCCCGGCTGGTGGCCGCCGTCGGCCGGGGCGCCGCCCCGGCCCGCGCCGGCGCCGACTGGCGCACCGCGCTCGCCCGCAGCCTGCCGGACTACATGGTCCCCGCCGTCGTCCTCGACCTGGAGTCCCTGCCGCTGGGCCGCAGCGGCAAACTCGACCGCGCCGCCCTGCTGCGCCTCGTCCACGATCAGACGAACGACCAGGTCAACACGGCGAGCCCGCGCGACCACGTGGAACACGCCCTGTACCGCATATGGCAGGGCGTGCTGCTCCACCCCTCGATCGGCGTGAGCGACAACTTCTTCGACGTCGGCGGCACCTCGCTGTCCGCCATCAAGATGGCCCACGAGGTCACCGAGGCGTTCGGCCGCCGGCTGCCGGTCGCCGAGGTCATGGTGCGGCCGACGATCGAGTCCCTGGCGGCGCTGCTGCGCGAGGACGGCGCAGACCGTGCGCCGGGCAGCCTGATCGAGTTCCGCCGGGGCACCGGCCCCCGGGTGGTCTGCGTCCACCCGGCCGGCGGCACCGCCTTCTGCTACCTGCCTCTCGCCGCCCACCTGCCCGCACACACCGGCCTGTACGGCATCCAGTCCCCCGGCGTGAACCCGGGCGAGGAGGTGCTGCCCAGCGTGGAGGCCATGGCCGAGGCCTATCTGCGCCTCCTCGAACCCCTCGGCGCGGGCCCGCTCGTGCTGACCGGGCTCTCCTACGGCGGACTCGTCGCCCACGAGATGGGCCGACTGCTCGGCACCACCGGACGCGGCGACGTGAGCGTGGTCCTGCTCGACACGCAGGCGACGGACGACACCGAGGCCCGCGCGGCGATCACCGCCGTCGACCCGGCGGAGTTCCGGGACAAGCTCGTGCGCTTCAACGGCATGTACCCCGGCATCGACGACGCCCAGGTGGACCGCTACTTCCGGATCTACAACCACAACCGGCTCACCGCCCGCGCACACGTCCCGGCCTCCTCCCCGACTCGGCTGGTCCTCGCCGAGGCGGTGCCGGAGGGCGCCGACACCGCCTTCCATGCCGAGGTCCGCGCGTTCTGGCGGCGGCGTGCGCAGGGCGAGTTCCGGGTCGAGACGATGACCTGCGACCACTGGGAGATCCTGGAGGGTGCCGAGACCGTCCGGGTCGCCGCGCTGCTCGCCGCCGAACTCGCCCATCACGAGGGGCGGTCCGCACCCGCGGCGCGCTCCGTCGCCGTACCGGCGGGAGACCCGCGATGACCGACCGCACCCCGCCTTCCGGACCGGCCGAGACCGAGCCGACCGAGACCGAGCCGGTCGAGACCGAGCCGGTCGGGACCGGACCCGCCGAGACCAAGCCGGTCGGGACCGAATCCACCGAGACCAAGCCGGTCGGGACCGGACCCGCCGAGACCAAGCCGGTCGGGACCGGACCCGCCGAGACCAAGCCGGTCGGGACCGGACCCGCCGAGACCAAGCCGGTCGGGACCGGATCCACCGAGACCGGGCTCGTCGAAGCCGTGCTCGCCCAGGCGTGCCGCACGCCCTCCGCCGTGGCCGTCGAGGACGGTGACCGGCTGCTCGACTACGCGGAACTCGACCTGCTCAGCGGCCGGGTCGCCGCGCGGCTGCGCGAACGGGGTGTGGCGGCCGGGCAGTCCGTCGCGGTCTGCCTGCCCCGCTCCTGGCAACTGGTCTGCGTCATGCTCGGCATCCGCCGCGCGGGGGCCACCGTCGTCCCCCTCGACCGGCTCAGCCCGCCCGACCGGCAACGGCACATCCTCGACGACTCGGGCGCCGTCGCGGTCGTCCACGACGGTACGACCGGGCACGCCCACGGGATCGACGCCGACCTGCTCCTCGCCCCGACCGCGCCCCCGACCGCGACCGTCACGTCGCCCGCCTCCACTCCGACCACGACCACGACCGTACCCGCCGGGTCCGACACCACGGCCTTCGTCTTCTACACCTCCGGCAGCACCGGCCGCCCCAAGGGCGTCGAGGTCACCGACGCGGGGGTGCTGCGGCTGGCCCGGCCCGGCTGGCTCGATCCGCGACCCGGCGCCCGCTACGCGTGCATGTCCAATCCGGCCTTCGACGCGCTCAGTTTCGAGGTCTGGGCACCGCTGCTCACCGGCGGCGTCTGCGTCGTACTGGACGACTCCGAGGTGCACAGCCCGCACCGGCTCGCATCCGTACTGCGCGAGCGCCGGGTCGACACCGTGTTCATCACGGTCGCGCTCTTCAACACGGTCGTCGACAAGGTCCCCGGCTGTTTCGCCGCGGCCGACCAGGTCCTCGTCGGCGGTGAACGACTCGACCCGCGGGCGATCCGCGCCTGGTACGAGGCCAACCCGCAGGCCCGGACGGTCCTGCACAACGTGTACGGGCCGACGGAGGCCACGACGTTCGCCCTGTGCCACCCGATCCCCCGGGACTTCGACGGCGACGCGATCCCGATCGGCACCGCGCTGCCGGGGACCGGGCTGCTGCTGCGCACTCCGGACGGGCGCACCGCGGAGGACGGCGAGGTGGCCGAACTCCTGCTCTGCGGCCCCGCGTTGGCGACCGGCTACCGCAACCTGCCGGAACTGACCGCGCGTTGCTTCGTCCAACTCGCCGACGAGGACGGCATCCCGCGCCGCTGGTACCGGACCGGTGACCTGGTACGCCGGGACGCCGACGGGCGGGTGGTCTACGTCGGGCGCGCCGACCGGCAGGTCAAGGTGCGCGGTTTCCGCATCGAACCGGGCGAGGTGGAGCAGCGGATCCTGGCTCTGCCCGCCGTGCGCCGCGCCCACGTCTGCACCCGGCGCGACACGGCCGACCGCCACGAGCTGCTGGCCTTCCTCGTCCTCGGCGACGGCCTCTCCTTCCCCGACTACGAACGTCACCTCGGCAGCGCGCTGCCGCCGTACATGCGCCCCCACCACACCCACCTCGTCACGGAACTCCCGCTGACCGCCAACGGCAAGGTCGACGAGGCGGCACTGGTGCGCGACGCGTCCCTGCCGTGGCGCGGCAGCCGTGCGGACGCGGTGGCCGTCAGCGCGGAGCAGCGTCCCGTCCTGGAACTCGCCGAGGAGATCCTCACCGTCGGCGGCCTGCGCCCCGACGACCGCTGGATCGCGAGCGGCGGCGACTCCCTCAAGGCGCTGCGGTTCCGCTTCGAGATCCTGGAGCGGTACGGCGTCGACATCGCCCAGGACCTGGTGCTGCGGGCCGACTTCGCCGCCCTCGCGGACGCCGTGCGCTCCGCCGGGGCGGATCCCCGTCCGCCGGTGCCCCCGGCCCCTGACACCACGACCGCGCCCGCCACCAGCGAACAGGAACGGCTCTTCCTCCTGCACCGGCGCGACCCCGGGGACCGTTCCTACGACGTGCCGCTCGCGTTCCGGGTCCGGGGCGCCGTCGACCTGCGGGCGCTGCGCCGGGCGCTGCGCTCGGTGGTGGAGCGGCACGCCGCCCTGCGCACCCGGCTGGTGCCCGCCCCGGACGGCCTGCTCCAGCGGACCGAGGCGCCGTACGACCCCTGGCAGCCGCCGGACGCCCGCGAGGGGGAGCCCTGGCGGGAGACCGCCGACCGCTTCTTCGCCCACCGCTTCGACCTGACCGGGCCGCGTCTGCTGCGGGCCACCTGGGCGGAGCGGGCCGACGGCGGTCTGCTGCTGCTGCATCTGCACCACGCGGCCGTGGACGGCTGGTCGCTCAATCTCCTCTTCCGCGATCTGGCCGACGCCTACGCGGGCGACGTAGCACGTCCGGCCCCGGCCGCGGGCGTTCTTGATCTCGCGCGCTGGCAGCGCGACTGGCGCGCGACGCCCGCCTACGAACGTCACCGCACCGGCCTGCGCGACCACTACGCCGACGCGCCGGAACCGTCCCCGGCCCTGCCCGCGCCCCGGTCCGGCTCCCGGACCGCCCGGCCGCGGGCGGGGCTGCTGCGCACCTCCCTCGACCTGGTCCGCCGTGCCGCGCTGGACCGGCGCGCCGGGGAACTCGGCCTGACCAGGTTCCAGTTGCTGGTGTCGGCGTTCGCCGCGTGCCTGTACGGCGTGACCGGGCAGGCCCGGCCGCTCGTCGCCGCTCCGGTGGCGAACCGGCCGCGCCCCGAGTTCGCCGAGAGCGTCGGCATGTTCGCGAACACCGTGCTCCTCGACCTGGCCCTACGGCCCGGCGACTCGCTGCGCACCCACCTCACCGCGCACGCCGACACCGTGCGCCGGGTCCTGGAAGGGCAGGAGGTCCTCCTCGCCGACGTGCTCACCGACCCGGCGTTCCGGGAGCGCTCCCCGCTCTTCGACTACATGTTCGTGCTGGAGAACACGGAGTTCTCCGCGCTGCGTCTGCCGGGCTGCTCGGTCGAGCCCCGCTGGCCCGAGCCCGCGGACGCCAAGTGCGCGCTGACGCTGTCGGTGGTGGAGGACGAGTCGGGGTTCGGCTGTCTGTGGGAGTACCGGGACGACTTCGGCGCCGAACGGGTGGCAGCCGTCGCCCGGTTGTTCCGGCGGGCCCTGGACCTGCTGACCGGCGACGGCAGCGGCGACCTCGCCCTGCGCGAACTCGTCGCCCCGCACCGCACGGCGGCGACGGCCCACGGCACCCCCGTCGCAGCGGACTTCACGACGGTGGCCGAGGGCTTCGCCCGCCAGGTGGCCCGCACCCCGGACGCGCCCGCCGTCACCCTCGGCCACACCACCCTCACGTACGCCGAACTCGACGCCCAGGCCAACGAGTTGGCGTCGCTCCTGAGCGTGCCCGCGGATCCCGCCGCCCCGGCTTCCGTGGCCCTTTACCTCCAGCCGTCCGTCGAGCACGTCGTCGCCCTGCTCGCGGCGGCCCGCCGCAACCTGACCGTCGTCCCCCTCGACCCCGCCTACCCGCCGGCGCTGCTGCGTCACGTCCTGGACCACGCGGCCCCGCTGTGCGTGCTGACCGGCGCCCAGGACCTCGACGTCCTCGCCACGATCGCCCCGCCGGACCTGCCCCGGCACGTCGTCACCCTCACCCGCACGCCCACCGCGCCGCCCGTGCCGTACCGGCACCGCGGGCTCCGGCCGCTCTACACCCTGTTCACGTCGGGCTCCACCGGCACCCCCAAGGGCGTCCAGGTCCCGGACCGGACCCTGTGCGATCTGCTCACCTGGCAGCGGGTGGCAGGAGGACTCGAACGGCCCGCCGTCACCCAGCAGTTCTCCATGCTCTCCTTCGACGTCTCCTTCCAGGAGATCCTCACCACCCTCTGCTCCGGCGGCGAACTGCGTCTGGTGAGACCGGTCTGGCGGCAGGACATGCCCGCGCTGCTGCGGCAGTTGGAGTCGGGCGGGGCGGAGCGGATCTTCCTGCCGTACGTGGCGTTGCAGCTGCTCGCGGAACACGGCGTGCGGACGGGGATGTTCCCGTCCCGGCTGCGGGACGTCGTCACCGCCGGTGAGCAGCTGGTGTGCACGGACGCCATCCGGCGCTGGTTCGCGGGGCTGCCGGACGGCGCCCGTCTCTTCAACCACTACGGCCCGACCGAGACCCATGTCGTCAGCGCCCTGTGCCTGGCGGGCGACCCGGCCCGCTGGCCGGCGCGCCCCGCGATCGGGCGCCCGGTGGCGGGGGCCGTGCTGCGGGTCGTCGACGAGGGCGGGCTGCCGGTGCCGCCGGGCGTGACGGGCGACCTCCTCATCGGCGGTCCCATGGCGGGCCGGTGCTACCTGGGCGCCCCCGCCACGTACCGGGACCGGTTCGTCGACGACCCCGAGCTGGGCACCCTCTACCGCACCGGGGACCGCGCCCGCTTCGACGAGCACGGCCTGCTGCACTACGCCGGGCGCGACGACGGCCAGGTCAAACTGGGCGGTCACCGCCTGGAACTGGGCCAGGTGGAGGCCGCGCTGCTCGGGTGCCCCGGAGTGGTCAACGCGGTCGCGGGCGTGCTGGACGGCCGGCTGGTCGCCGTCCTCCAGTGCCGGGGCGAGGACCCGGACCCGGCGGACCTGACCCGGCGGCTGGCACGCCTGCTGCCCGCCTACGTCCGGGTCGCCGCCTTCCGGCGGGTGCCGGAGCTGCCGCGCACGCCCAGCGGGAAACTGGACCGCCGGGCGGCACTCACCGCGCCGGGACGCGAACCGCGCGCGGGACACGAACTGCGCGCGGGGCGCGAACCGCGGCCTGGCGACCGGGCGGACGCCGGAGCATCGCCGCTCGTACAGCGGCTGGCCGGTCTGTTCCGGGCGGCGACCGGGCGGACCGTGGACGTGGACGAGCGGTTCTTCGACGCCGGGGCCACCAGCCTGGACCTGATGCGCTTCCAGCTCCGGTGCGCGGGCGAGGGCGATCTCCCCTTCTCCGTACCGGACCTGTTCGAGCACGTCACCCTGCGTGCGCTGGCCCGGCTGGTGACGAACGGCGGCACCGCGCGCGAGACACCGACCGGGCATCCGGAGGCGTCCGGCGCCTCCCGCCCCGGTCCGGCCCGGCGACCGGAGCCGTCCGGCGGTGCCCGGCGGGCGGACGAGCCGGTCGCCGTCGTCGGCATGGCCGTACGGCTGCCGGGCGCGCCCGACCTGGCCGCGTTCTGGGACCTGGTCGTCTCGGGCCGGCGCGGCATCGAGCACTTCGGCGCGGCCGAGGGCGGCCGGGTCGGCGCCCGCTCGCAGGCGGCGGGACTGCTGGCGTTCGACGCGGGCCGGTTCACGGTCAGCCCGCACGAGGCCCGGCTGATGGACCCCCAGCAGCGCCAACTGCTGATGAACTGCGCCGAGGCCCTCGCGCACGCCGGCATCGGCGACCCGGCACGGCTGCGGGTCGGCCTGGTCGCCTCCTGCGGCGAGAACACCTACTTCCAGCGCATGCTCCGGGACGGCGACCCGGACCTGCTGCCCGACTCCTTCCGGCTCGCCCTGCACCACGAGAAGGACTTCCTCGCCACCAAGGCCGCCTACCATCTCGGGCTCACCGGACCGGCGTTCACGCTCCAGTCCGCCTGCTCCAGTTCGCTCGCCGGGGTGCACATCGCGGCCGGGATGCTGCGGCAGGGCGACGCCGACGTGATGCTCGTCGGCGGGGTCCTCGTCGACCCGGAGCTCACCGACGGCTACACCTACCGGCCGCAGCACATCTTCTCGCCCGACGGGCACTGCCGGCCGTTCAGCGCGGACGCCGAGGGCACCGTGGGGGCGAGCGGCAGCGGTGTGGTCGTCCTCAAGCCGCTGGCGGCGGCCCGCCGGGACGGCGACACGGTGTACGCGGTCGTCACCGGCTCGGGGCTGAACAACGACGGCTCGGGCAAGCTCGGTTACAGCGCCCCGTCGCTGTCCGGGCAGCGGGCCGCGATCCGTGCGGCGCTGGACCGCAGTGGTCGCCGTGGCGGCGATGTGGGGTATGTCGAGGCGCACGGCACCGGTACCCGGCTCGGTGACCCGGTCGAGGCGGCCGCGTTGCGGCAGGCGTACGGGCTGGCGGAGGACGCGCGGGTGGCGCTGTCGTCCGTGAAGAGCCAGATCGGGCACCTGGGCGCGGCGGCGGGCGTCGTCGGCCTGGTGCGGGCGGTGCTCGCCGTGCACCACGGGGTCGTGCCGCCGACGGTGGACTTCGGGCGGCTCAACCCGGAGATCGCCGACGGCCCGTTCCGGATCCCGGTCGCCGCCGAGCCCTGGCCGGGCGGCCGGCTCAGGGTGGCCGGGGTGAGCAGTTTCGGCATCGGCGGCACCAACGCCCATGTGCTGCTGGAGCAGGCAGAGGCGGTCCCGGGGCCGGATCCGGCGGAGCCGCTGCCGTGCCTGGTGCTGTCCGGCGCCTCCGAGGCCGCGGTCCGTGCGGACGGGCGCCGTATCGCCGACTACCTCACGGCCGCTCCCGACTCCTACCCCCAGGTGCTGCGGCATCTCCGGACCGGCCGCCCCGTCCTCGCCCACCGCGCGGCGGCCGTCTGCCCCGACGCCGCCTCTGCCGTCGCCTGGCTGCGGACGCTGCCGACCGTCACCGCGCCCTCGGCGCTCGACGCGCCCGCGGTCGAAAACGTGGACGTGAACGCGGACATAGACGTGAACGCGGACGTGGGCGTCGACCCGCACGCTCTCGTCGAGGCGTGGACGGCCGGCCGCGCCGGCCTGCGGCCGTCGGGCCCGGCGCCCGCCCCCTGGGACTTTCCGCCGCCCGCGTTCGACACGGCCGAGTACGACTTTCCCCGCGCTCCCGATGAGCCGTCGGGTACGTCCCGGCTACCGGCCGCCAAGTGGCTGCACCAGCCCCTGTGGACCCGCTCGCGGCGGGCCCGCACCGGCGCACCGGTGTCCCGTCGTACCGCCGTGGTGGTGATCGGTCCCGGGCAGGACGGCGAGAGCTGGCGGTTCCTGGAGCGCCACTACGCCCGCTTGGTGACCGTGCGCGCCGGACAGGGCCTGACCCGGCTCGGGGACGACCGTTACGAGGCCGGCGTCGCCGACGCCGGGCAGCTCGCCGCCCTGCTGGACCGCCTGAGCGGCGCGGACGGCCCGGCCGTCGACTGGCTGCACGCGCTTCCGCTCGCCCTCGACGGCAGCCCGACCGTGTCCGCCCTGGAGACGGCCGAGTGGGCCTGCCTCGACACGGTGGCCGCCCTCGCCCTGGCCCTCGCCGCCCGCCCGGAAGCGGAACGGCCCCGGGCCTGGCTGCTGTCCCAGCGGGCGCAACCGGTCACGGGGACCGTGCACACCCCCGAGGCCGGTCTGCTCGCGGCGGCCCTGGAGGTCCCCCGGCAGGAACTGGGCGTCACCCTGCGCTGGGCCGACCTGCCCGGCCCGCGTCCGGCCGGCTGGGCCGCCCACCTGCCCGACCTGCTCCTCGACGACCCGATCTCCGACGCCGACAGCGACACCAGCACCGGCACCGGCACCGGCACCGACCGGGCGACTGCGTTGCGGGACGGCTTCTGGTGGCGCCGCACCACCGTGCCGGTGCCCGTCGGCGAGGCGGCCCGGCCCGCCGCCCCGCCGGGCACCCATCTGATCCTCGGCGGCACGGGCGGGATCGGCACCACCCTGGCCGCGAGCCTCCTCGGACACCCCGGCAACCGCGTCGTCCTGGTGGCGCGCGGCGCCGAAGTGCCTGCCGTACTGCGGCCGTTCGGCGATCGCGTCACCCTGGTCACGGCCGACCTGGCGGCCGAGGATCCCGAGGCCGTCGCGGACCGGCTGGCCCCGCTGCTCGACGGTCTGGCCGGCATCGTGCACGCCGCCGGTGCCGCGGCGGGCGGCCTGCTGGCCCGCCGCGAGCCGGGCGCGGCCCGCGCCGTCACGGCCGCCAAGCTGCGCGGCGCGCTGCTGGTCGAGCTGCTCGCCGCCGAGCACGCCCCCGACTACGTCCTGTACTGCTCCTCGATGGCGGCCCGGTTCGGCGGTGTCGGCCAGTTCGACTACGCGGCCGCCAACGCCTGCCTGGACGCCTGTGCCCACCGCAGCGCGCCCGGCGGCGACGCCACGGCACGCACGAGCGTCGGCTGGGACGCGTGGCGGGGCGTCGGCATGGCCGAGCGGCACGCCGCACGGGCGGACGCCCGGCACCGGGACCACCTGACCGTGGCGCTCACCCCCGAGGAGGGGACGGCCGTCTTCGAGCGGGCGCTCCGTCTGCAACTGCCGCATCTCATGGTCGGCACCACGGACCTGACGGCCGCCCGTGACTTCTACGAACCCGTGGCCCCCGCCCGCCCCGCGGCTCCCGTGCGGAGCGACGCGACCGCGGAGATCACCGGGATCCTCCTGGACCTGCTCGGCGTGGACACCGTCGACCCGCAGGCCGCCCTCTACGACCTGGGCGCGGACTCGCTGACCCTGCTGGAGCTCCTCGACGAGATCAAACGCCGGCACGGCACCGACATCGAACTGTCCCGGCTCAGCCACCGGGTGAGCCTCGCGGAGATCCTCGGCCACCTCGGCGGCGATGCCAGCCCGCAGGGCCCGGTGGACGTCGAGGTGTGGCAACGCGGCCCGGGGCCGGAGGTGCTGTGCCTGGTGCATCCGGTGGGCGGGGACGTCCAGGCCTACCGGCCCCTGGTCTCCGCCCTGCCCGCCGACCTCACCGTCTGCCTGATCGCCGACCCCGGACTGCGCACCGCCGACGCCGAACCGCCGGACGCCCTCTCCATCGACGAGCGCGCCGCGCGGTATCTGGCCGCCGTGCGGCAGGAGTTCCCGGAACCGGAGCGGCAACTGACACTCGCCGGCTGGTCGTTCGGAGCGTGGACCGCGCTGTCGATGGCCGTGCTCGCCGAGTCCCAGGACCGGCCCGTGACCGCCCTCCACCTCCTCGACCCGCCGCCGCCAGGGGCCGGACAGCGCCTCGCCGGTTACGACGAGGAACAGATACAGGCCGTCTTCGCCCGCGAGTTGAGCGGAAACGGCGCGGACCGGCCGGCGGACCGGGCCGACGGCACCGCCGAACAGGCCCACCGCACCGTCGGACAAGCCCACCGCAGCGCCGAACGGACCCACCCCACCCCCGAACCCGGCACGGGCACCGCGGCCCCCCTCGCGGAGTCCGGCCGCCGCTACGCCGAGCGGCTCGGGCGCTGCTGCCGGGCCAACCTGGCGGCCATGGCGGGGCACCGGCTGCCGCGGCTGCACCGGACGCCCGCCGCGGTGTGGCTGGCGGCCCGCCCCGTGGCCGAGGCGGTGCTCGCGCCCGAACCGACCGCACCCGGCGCCTGGGACCCGTACCTGCCCGCGCCGTACCCGCTGCACCGCGTCGACGCCGACCACTACCAGATCGTCGCCGAACCCCACGTCCGGGAGATCGCCGCCGCCCTCGCCGGGACCGGATCGCCGTCCGGCGCCCGGCCGCTACCCGCCGGACGGACCTGAGGAGACCAGCCGTGCAGCATCCGTACACCCGCCTGCCCGCGCGGTCGTTCTGGCGCACCGCGGTCGCCGAGCGCGAGCCCGCGGACATCGACGGCCTGTGGACGCCGAAGTTCGCGATCGGCCAGGACGACGCCGTCGTCACCGCAGGTTCCTGCTTCGCCGCGCACATCGGCCGGGCCCTGCTGGCGGAGGGCATGCACTGGTACGACGCCGAACTCCCGCCGCCGGGGCTGACGGCCGCCGAACAGGCGGCGCGCGGCTACCGCCGCTTCTCCTTCCGCACCGGCAACGTGTACACGGCCGCCGCGCTGCGCCAGTGGGTCGCCTGGGCGCTGGCGGAGGAGAAGCCGCCGACGGAGGTGTGGGAGGAGGACGGGGTCTTCCACGACCCCTACCGGCCGGCCGTGGAACCGGACGGCCACCGCTCGGCGGACGACGTGCTGCGCGCCCGCGCGGTCACGCTGGACGCGATCCGCACCGCCCTCACCCGAGCCGACGTACTGGTGTTCACCCTCGGCCTGACCGAGGCCTGGCACGACGTCCGTACCGGCACCGTCCTGCCGGTGTGCCCGGGTACCGTGCGCGGCCGTTACGACCCCGGCAGGCACGTCCTGCACCACCACACGGTGGACAGGGTGCTCCGGGACCTCAGGGACGTGCTCGCGATGGCGCGCGGGGTCAACTCCCGGCTGCGCACGGTCCTCACGGTCTCCCCGGTCCCGCTGACGGCGACCGCCACCGGCCGTCACGCCCTGGTCGCCACCACCCACTCCAAGTCGGTGCTGCGCGCGGCGGCCGGTCAGCTCGCCGACGCGTCGGACGACGTCGACTACTTCCCGTCGTACGAGATCGTCACGGGTTTCCCGTACCGGGCGGCGTCCTACGGGCCGAACCTGCGCACGGTCACGCCCGACGGGGTGGCGTTCGTGATGCGGCACTTCTTCCGGGCCCTGCGGCCGGAGGCGGACCCGGCGCCGCCCGTACCCGCACAGACCACCCCCGTCGACGGCCGCGACGGCCGCAACCGCCGTGCCGACCGCGCCGGACTCGTCGGCGGCGCCGGCGGAGAGGACCACTGGTGTGACGATGCCGTACTCGACTACTACGCCCCCCGGTCCCGCCCGGTTCCTCCTGCTCGGTGACTCCCACGCCGGCTGTGTCGGGAAGGCCGCACGGCAGGCGGGGCTGCCTTTCGTGGGCGGCCCGGTCGGCTCCGGGCGGGACTTCCTCGGGCCGTTCCTCGACGACGAGGGCGACGGTGGCCTGGTCCTCCGGGACGCGGCGGCGCGGCGGCTGGTCCAGGGGTTCCTGGCGGAGCTCGGTGTGACCGGGTTCGCGGGGCTCGGGGTGCCGCTCGTGTGCACGTTCGGGCTGAGCGCGCACACGGTGGCCACCCGGCAGAACTGGGACCTCCACCGCGACCGGCACGGCGCCGTGCCCGAACGGCTCCTGCGCAGCGGCCTGTTCGCCGACCTGGTCCGGGCGAGTGTGCGCGGCGCGCTCGCCTTCTACGAGCGGACGGCGGCCCTCGGACTGCGGGTGCTGGCCGTCATGCCGCCGCAGCGCGTCCCGGGCATGTCCGACCCGTCCGTCTTCTTCGCCGCCCAGGACGTCGTCGGCGCCGAACTCGTCGCGCGCGGTGTGGAGATCGTCGACCTGGGCGACCGGGTCACCGACGGCTCCGGACGGCAGCGGTCCGTCTTCTGCGAGCCCGACGACACGATCCACGGCAACCTCGCCTTCGGCCGCCTGGTGGTCGCCGAACTCCTCGACCGCGCCCTGTGACCCCGCAACCCCGACCCCAAGGAGGTCCCTCATGGAGGACTACGCACTGCGCGCCGTCGAACGGCTCACCACCCGCCCGGTGGAGCCGTACGACACCTTCGCACTCGCCCCGATCACCCCGGTGCTGGGCGCCGAGATCACCGGCCTCGACCTCTCCAGGGAGCTGACGCCGCAGCAGGAGAAGGAGCTCAGGCACGCGTTCCACGCCCACCACGTGCTGGTCTTCCGTGACCAGGACCTGACCCCGGAGGAACACAAGCGGTTCGCGGCCGTCTTCGGCGAGCTGCACCCCGTCGCCCTCGCCGCCGAGGGGTCGGACCCGCACATCCTGGAGATCAAGGCGGACAAGGACTCCAAGGCCGTCGCCGGCAACGGCTGGCACTCCGACGGCACCGCCGACGCCGAGCCCTCCCTCGGCTCGATGCTGTACATCACCACGATCCCGGAGGGCGGCAGCGGCGGCGACACCCTGTTCGCCAACATGCACCTCGCCTACGACCTGCTCTCCCCCGCCCTGCGCGGCTTCCTGGACGGTCTGACCGCCCTGCACGACGGCGCCAAGCCCTGGACGGACGCCGGGCTGACGCCGCCGCCCGAGTACGACGTGCCGCGCACCGAACAGCCGGTCGTCGTCCGCCATCCGGAGAACGGCCGCAGGCTGCTGTTCGTCAACGCCCCCTACACCTCGCACATCACCCAGCTCTCGCGCCCCGAGAGCGACGCCCTGCTGGGGATGCTGTACGGGCACATCGCGCGTACCCCGCTGCTGCACTGCCGGGTCCGCTGGCAGGAGCGCACGCTGGTGTTCTGGGACAACCGCAGTGTGCAGCACCACGCGGTGTGGGACTACTTCCCGCACACCAGGGAGGGCCGCCGGGTGGCGATCGACGGCACGTCCCTGACCGCCTGACCGGCCGCCGCAGGGAGACCGCACATGGGCACGACCACGGCCGCCCCGGCGGCCTTCCTCGCCGCGCTGCGGACGGGGGCCGCCGCGCCGCCCGCGGCAGGCGCCGAGCCACCCACGGCAGCCGCGCCCGCCTGGCTGTGGCAGCTCGCCACCGCCCTGCACGGCACACTGCCGCCGCCCGCCGCGGACGCCTGGGCGACCCGTCTGCACGGCCTGCTCGGCACGGTGCGGCCTGAGGCCGGGCTGCGGGCCGTGCACGTCTGGCAGGCGGACACCGTGCTGCCGCTGCTCGCGGGTACGGCGGACACGGCCGCGCCGACGGTACTGCACCGCGCGGCGGCCCGGGGCACACCGGCCGGCCGGACCGCCTGGCGGTCCGCCCTCGGCCCGCTCCTGCTGCGGCTGCACGACGCCGCATACGACCGTTCCGCCGCCTACGCGGAGGCCCTCACGGGCGCCCGCGACCACGCGCTGGCCAACGGGTACCCGGCCGCCGAGGCCGACACGTACGGCCACGGGTACGCCCGTCTCGCCACCGAGGCGAACGCCCGCGCCTGTGCCGAGGCCCACGCGCAGGCCCTCGGCCCGGCGCTCGCGGCGGCATACGCGGCCGACGACGCCCGGGGCTACGCCGACACGTTCCCCGAAGCACAGCTCAGGGCCGTCCTGCGCGCCACCGCGGCGGGCGACGCGCTCCGGCCGCAGCCCCTGGCCGACGGCCTCCTCACGGCACTCGCGGCCGCCCGGCCCTGAACTGCACGGTGCCGCCGACCTGTTCGACAAGTACATGCCGGAGTTGAACGCCGGCGAACGACCCGCCCTCGCCACCGCGTCGCCCGTGGCGGTGCTGAGAGGGCCATCAGGGCCCAGCCCGTATTCTGCTGCGGAGGCCTCTGGAGCTGCGAGGATTTGACCCCGAAGCGCCCCTGACGTGTTGGGGAAGAGGCCGTGGCCGGGGCCACCTGGCCGGCTTCAACGAGGTCATTGTTCAGGCAGGCGCCATCCGCAACGGCCGACGGAGTCTCCGGCAGCCACCAGGCCAGCCGTGGGTACCGCGCCGCTCGTCCGGACGAGCGGCAGGGAGGGGCAGGCGAGGCCGTTCACAGCCCCGCCTCACTGAGTGACGAGGTCACGTCGCAGGTGCTCACGGCCGGCCACGTCTGGTGCGACCGTCGCTGTCAGCCTCCTACGACCAGGTCCGCGCCCGCGGCCAGACGCCGGACAGCGAGAAGCGGCTGCGCCGGCAGGTACGCAGGCTCAAAGAGCTGCGGGCCGCCGACGCAGAAGAGATCGCCCAGCTGAAGACCGCCGTCGAGGCGCTGGTCGACGCCCTGCACCAGTCAATGACAGAGAACCGTATGCTGGGCCGGCAGCTCGCCGACCGCACCGGCGTCGTCCGCACGCTGCCCACGTAATCCTGCATCGGAGACACCACACATCCGCTGCCGCCCGGCCTCATGCCCTCCTCGGACGGCTGATCGTCTCCCGTGCCGGGAAAGCGGTCGGCCTCGGCTGCTGTCGGCCGCCCGAATCGCACCGCCTACTCCTGATGCCCCAGTTTCACGATCATGTTCGGGTGGCGTTCGCTGAGCGCCTTCAGGCCGAGCAGGCTCTTGATGCTGGGTTCGCGTTCCTGCAGGTAGGTTCCGGGCTCGACGCCGTTGTCCCAACCCCAGCGCGTATGGCTGACGTCACCGGTCATGAGCACCGGGCCCGCCGCGGTGCGGGCGAGGTAGGAGACGTGTCCGGTGGTGTGCCCGGGGGTGAGGATCGCGAAGAACGAGCCGTCGCCGAACAAGTCGTTGACGCCCTCGAGCCTTCCGCCCGGGTCCTTCGTGAACTGGAGTTCCTGAAGCGGCGGCCGCCCGGCCAGGAGGTGGTTGTTCGTCCCCTGGGCGAACAGGTTCAGGAAGAGCGAGGCCTCCGCCTCGTTGGCGCCCGTGTAGATGGGGACGTCCTTGGGAACGTCCGGGAGTCCGGAGACGTGATCGAGGTGGAGATGGGTCATGAACACCCCGTTCAGGGGAACTCCCTCCGCTTCGATGATCTCCGCGGTGCTCTGCTGAGCGTGCATCTTCTCGATGCCCCCGTACTTCCTCAGCATCATGCCGACCCCCACACCCACGGGGTCCTCCACCAGCCGCCGTGAAACACCGGTGTCGACCAGGAAGAAGCCGTGCGTGGGGTGCCGCACGACGTGGGCGTAGATCTTGATGGGCTCCTTGTGGTCGGTGATCCCCGCCGCAACGGCCTTCGGGTGCTTGATGTTGAGCAGCCCCGTGATCGGGGCCTCCCAGTCCGCGCCGATCGTCCTGACCTCGGCCGGACCCGGCTCGTCGATCACGGACTCCATGGCCGCCGCGCTGATCGGCGTGCCGATACGGGCAGGCTTCGCCTCGTGGGTCGTGGCCTTGAAGGTGAGCATCTTCATGGTTGAACTCCTGTTCCTCGATCACTGAGAACTGGTGCAGACCGTCCCGCAGGCCGTGCGGCCCCGGGCCCCGTTACAGCTGACGTGCCGCGGCTAGCCGACGCGCTGCTCGCGGGCGTAGGCGTCGAGGCGGGCGAGTTCCTTGCCGTGGACGCGGTGCAGCCTGCGGGGCGCGATGATCCGCTCGACGAAGCCGGCGACGCCGCTCTCGCCATGAAACCTGGAGGTGATGTTCACCAGCGCCTGCTCGCCCTGCGGGGTCACGGTGAACGTCGTGACGAGGCCGGAGCCGCCTGTGTCGGTCTGCACCAGGGTTCGGCCCGGCTCCGGCTCGGTGACCTGCATCCGGAGCTCCCGGACACCCCCAGCGAAGTCGATCTTGAATCGGACGACGCTGCCCGTGCCCACGCCACCCCCCTCGATGTGGAAGTCGTAGAACGGGGGCGGCAGGAACCGAGAGTGAAGGTGCATGTCTGCCAGGTACCGGTAGATCTCGTCCGCGGGAGCGTCGATGGTGCGCTCGGCGGACGCGACGACGACGTGAGCCATGGGTCTGACCTCCTTGTTCGTGGGTTGAAGTGCTGGATTGAGCGCGCCTTCGCGGCGGGCTTGACCGCTGGTTCAGACCGTCTTGACGGTGCCGCCGTCGATGACGTAGTCGGCGCCGGTGATGTTGCCGGCCACGTCGGACAGCAGGAACGCGACCAGGGCCGCGACCTCCTCGGCTTCGCTCATGCGCCCGGTGGTGATGTTCTGGGACCTCGCGATCTGCTGGACGAAGTCGGCGAGGCCGACACCTGCCGCTGCGGCCAGCTGGGCGACCGGGCCGTTGGGGTCCTCGTAGGCGGTGGTGCGGACCAGGCCGGGGGAGACGGTGTTCACGCGCACGCCCCGGGGGCCGAACTCCTCGGCCAGTGACTTGCCGAGCGCGGTGACCGCCGCCTTGACGGCGCTGTAACTGGCCGGGATGCCCACCGGCATCCGGGCGACTGTGGAGGAGATGTCGACAATCGCCCCGCGACGCTCGATCAGGCTGGGCAGGGCCGCACGCGTGGCGCGGACGGTGGCGAGCACGTTGATGTCGAACATGCGGGTCCACTGGGTGTCGCCCGCGTCGAGGAAGCCCATGACGGCCTCGTCCCCGCCGCCCACGTTGTTCACCAGCAGGTCGATGCCGCCCAGTTCGGCCAGCGCGCCGTCGATGAGGGCGGTGACGCCTTCCGCGGTGCTCAGGTCCGCCGACACGGCGTGGGCGCCGGTTTCCTTCAGCTCGGGCGTGATCGTGCGGGCGGCGCCCGCGACGCGGACGCCTTCGTCGATCAGAGTGCGGACGGTGGCCAGTCCGATGCCCCGGCCGGCGCCGGTGACGACGGCGGTCCTGCCCGTGAGGTCGAGGTTCATGAGGTTCCTCCAATGCGTATGACTTGAATACTTCAAATCATATCTATCATGGGTTGAAGTAGTTTGCTAGCCTGGAGCCATGGCGATGACGCAGGAGCAGGCGGAAGCGCAGTGGGAGCTGGGCAAGCTGGTCCACGACCTGGACATGCAGAGCAATGCGCGCATGCGCGAATGGGTCGCCGGGCTCGGTCTGACCGTCGCGCAGGCCTCGGCCCTGCGCGAGATGACCGGTCCGATGACCATGCGCGAACTGGCCGGGCGGATGAGCTGCGAACCGTCCAATGCCACCGTCGTGATCGACAAGCTGGAGAGCCTGCGGCTGATAGAGCGCCGTCCCCACCCCACCGACCGCCGGGCCAAGCAGCTTGTCCTGACGCCGGAGGGTGCCGGGCTGCGGGAGCGGCTGCTGACGGTTCTGACGGAGGAACCCCTGTTCGCCGGCCTGACGCAGGACGAGCAGGACGCGCTGGAGGGTCTGCTCAAGCGGGCCCTCTACCGCGCTGAAGCACTCCAGGCCTGAGGACGTCGGACAGCGGATTGCATACACGGGGGTGCGGTGCGAGGGCTTGCTCGGATACCCCTGAGCACAGAAGGACGCCAGCTGGCCAGGGCCGGGTGGATCAGCCCCGCCGCCGAGCGCCGCTCGCAGGGCGTCACCGCGCGGCGGGCGGTCGCTACGCCTCGCCGTCCTCCCCGTCCGCCGTTGGCTCGCGATGGGGGCGAAGTCCGGTCGGCCGGATCGGCTCCCACCGGCGACGTGAACTGGGCCTTCGTGGAGGCCACGGAGAAGACCGGGTTCGGCATCTCGGCTGAGTCCCCCAAGGCCCTCACCACCGAGGCGGTCCAAGCATCCGACGTGGTCATCACCATGGGCTGCAGGGACACCTGCCACGTCTTCCCCAGCAAGCGGTACCTCGACCGGCAGCTCGAAGACCGGCCGGCCAGGTCATCGATGCCGTACGGCCGATGCGGGACAAGATCGACCGGCGTGTACGCGGTCTCCTCGCCGAGCTCGGCGTCCCCCGCCACGACGTGACCCCGCGAGACCCGAAGACGCGCTGGTTCAGAGAAGTGACCAGGCCGAAGCTGATCGCACCCGACCAGATACTGCGGGGCGTGACAGACCTGCATGACAGGCCCCGAGCCCTCTCACTCCACGATCACCGCCACCTCGCTGCGCGCTGCCGGCGCGCAGCGGCAAGGGGTCTGCAACGGTCGGCGCGGGCCCCTGCGTGTGACAGGCACCCGTGCCGTCTCACTCACAGGTCTTCGTCTGAACTCCGACATGGTTGGGCGGCCGCAGTGCCGTCCGGCCGTTCTGCCAGGCGTTCAACAGCCGGGCGGCGAGCCGGTCCTCCAACCAGCCGGTGGCGCACATCCCGAAGACCACATCGGCTTCCAGGTGCGGTTCGTCTGCGAGCAGCCCGGCGACAACCTCGTGCCGTACGACCTGCTCGTGCACCGCGTCCGCCTCGACATGCTCGGTGTAGAAGCGGATGGCCGCAGCACCCGCGCCCATGCGGACCAGGGCCTGGGCCAGGCGGCGTGATGCGGGCGAGGAGGTGATCTCGACGGCGGCGAAGTGCCCGACGAGCGCGCCGCGCAGTGCCCGGTGCAGGCCGAACAGGGACATCAGGTTGACGGTGGCGAGGGCTTCGGCCGGGGCGGCGTCGAGATAGTGGCCGTAGGAGGCGTGCAGGTCCAGGTCTGTCATGAGGTCGGCGAACAGCTGCGCGTGGATCTCGTCCGCCCGCCCGGCGCCGAACTCGTCGAACTCGATGGCGACCATGGCGGCCTTGGCCCGCCCGCGGAGCCGGGGGATCACCCAGGCGTGCGGGTCTGCCTCTTTGAGGTGGTAGAGCGAGCGCAGCGCCGCGTACTCACGGAAGTGGTCGGGGGTGCCGTGATCGCGGAGGAAGTGGGAGAGGCTGCCGTCGACCTCGCCGACCGGCTCGAGCTGCAGCCTGTCCAGGGCCCGCGCCGCGTCGTCGGCCGGGTCGACGGACGCGTCCGCGCGCAGCCGGCGCAGGAAGCAGCTCTCCAGCTCGGCGCGCAGGGCAAGGAGCCGGGGGTCCCATTCACGGTCGTCGGGTACGCCGTCGAAGCCGAGGTAGTGCAGTTCGTAGAGGATGTAGAGGGCAAGCTGAAAATCTTCGCCGTAAGGGTCATCGTCGGGGAGCGACGGCAGGCTGGTGTCCGTGCCGCGCAGGACGGCCAGGAGCCCGGCCGAGAGCGGTCCGCGGGGGCTGGGCAGGGGGGCTCCGGTCATGGAGTCTCGCCCCGTTTCGTGCGGCGGCGGTGGCTGGTATCGCACCAGGGCGGGGTGCGGGTGCGGTGGCACGTACAGACAGCCACCACGAAGCGTCGGCTCACGCTCACCTCGCCGTCCTCGCCCACGACTTCGACGGGCCCCTCGATCAGGAGCGGGCCGTCGCGCTGGACGCGGATACGGCGTGGGCGGTCAGGTGTGTTCGGCACGGATCACCACCAGCTCCTCCGTCGCCTGGTCGCCGCGGTCGGCGACCAGGCCGCGTTCGCGCAGCCAACCGAGCCGGGAGCGCAGTACGCGGCCGAAGGGCAGCCGGGTCCGGTCGACAATCTCCGCGCGCATCCCGGCCTCCCGCAGCCGGGTCAGCGACTCCTGGACGCCGCTGAGGTGCGAGTGCACCATCAGCAGCCGTCCGTCCGGTCGCAGCACCTCCGGGGCCGTCGCACAGATGCGGTCGATCAGCAGCCGGCCGTCCGCGCCCCCGTCCCAGGCGCGGGCAGGCCCGCGGGGCGGGCTGTCCGCGGGCGGTGCGGGCACATACGGCGGGTTGGTGACCACGAGGTCGAAGCGGCGGCCGGCCACGGCGCAACCGAGATCGCCATGGCGGACACAGACCATGCGACCGTTCAGCAGGGCGTTCAACCAGGTGGCGGCCAGGGCCCGCCAGGAGATGTCCACCGCGGTGACCCGAGCGCCGAGGCAGGCGGCTTGAACAGCGAGCGCGCCGCTGCCGGTGCCCAGGTCCAGTACCTCGGTACAGCTGGAGATCCGCTCCCGGCGCAGGGCCCGGCCGAGCAGCCCGGTGTCGGTCTGCGGGCGATAGACCCCTGGCGGTGTCCAGCACCGGATGCGGCAAGCGCAGGCGAAGGGTTCGGCCGTCATCGCGGGACTCCTTTCAAACGGCCGGCTTCAGCGGCCGTCCGGCGAGCGCCCAGACGACTCCACGGAGGTTGTCGGCCACCGTGCGCCCGGTGCTGTGCGCCCCCTCGCGGCCGCGTTCGTCGTCCAGGCAGTCGGGACCGGGGCCCGGGCCGAGATGCCAGTAGGTCCACGCCTGGCCGGGGATCGTGTGGCCGCTGTCCCCGAGCGCTCCGGCGATCTTGCTCATGACGTGGTGGGCGCCGTCCTCGTCGCCGGTGACGACCACGCCCGCGACCCGGTTGTAGGCGGCGGGGCGGCCCTCGTCGTCCGTTTCGGACATCATCGCGTTCATCCGCTCCAGCACCCGCAGCGCCACGGACGACGGCCGCCCCGGCCAGGTCGGCGAGGCGATGACCAGGATCTCCGAGTCCAGCAGGCGGTCGTGGACCTGCGGCCGCTGGTCGCCGTCGCCCGCGTCGGTGGCCACCCCCGGCGCGATGGCCAGATCCCACGGCACGCACGAACTCCGTCTGCACACCGAGCTCGGGCAAGCGGTCAGCGACCTGCGAGGCCAGCGCCTCAGTGTTGGCGGGCTCGGGAGACTTCTTGAGCGCGCAGTTGATGACGAGGGCCTTCACGGGTCTGCTCCAGAGGGGTGCAGGAACGCCACAGGTGCCGGACGCGGCCGGTGGCGCCACACGAGTACCCCTGGGCAGCTGCCGTAACAAAGGATCTCTCAGGACGACCGGACCTCGCCCCTCTCCAGCGGCCGGACGGCCGCTCCCTCAAGGATGCTGCCATCGGGGTGCGGGTACTCGTGTCGGGGCGCCGCACACAAGCGAGGGAAGCGAGGGCCGAGCCATGACGACACCGATGCCGGGCACCCGCCCGCAGACCCGTGAGGTCCGCACGGACCTGCTCGGGATCTATCTCAACGACCATCTGGCAGGTGCCACCGTCGGAGCCGGCCGCTCCCGGTTCGCCGCCCGATCGCATCGCGACCCACCGTTCGCGGAACCCCTGCGGATCCTCGCGGGCGAGATTGGTGAGGACCGTACGAGCCTACTGCGCATCATGCGGAGCCTGAACGTACCCGAGCGCCGCTACAAGGCCGCCATGTCCGGCGCGGCAGAGCGACTGGGACGCCTGAAGAGCAACGGACGGTTCTTCGGGCGGTCACCGCTGACGCTCGTGATCGAACTCGAGTTCCTCCGACTGGGAGTGAAAGGCAAGGAACTCGGCTGGCGCACCCTACGCGCCCTGGCCGAAGCCGACAGCCGCCTCGACGAACAGGAACTCGACGGGCTGATCGCCCGTGCCGAGCGGCAGGTGAGCGCCCTGGAGGAACTGCGCATCACAGCGGTCCGCGACGTCTTGCTCACCGACTGACGCGGAGTAAGAAGACGTTCAAATGCCAGGGCACCGGACAACGCCGGTCAGCCGGTGCTGCGGACGACCGACCGAGTATCTCCAGAACAGTTGAAGTGGGCTGTTCCGGGCCCGGCCCGGAACAGCCCACTTCAACTCACAGCTCGGTGTGAGCCGTCAGCGCTTGAATGCGCTCTTGGCCTTTTCCTCAGCCTCGCGGGCATCCCCGATGCTCTTCTCCACCTGGCCCTCGGCAGTCAGACGCTCGTTGCCGACGGCGTCTCCGAGGGTCTCCTTGGCCTTGCCCTCGACCTGCTCGGTCTTCGCCTTGGCCTTCTCACCAGCAGTCAAGAATCATGCCTCCTCGTATTTCTTTCGCCGCCGTCGTGGCAGGATCCCGCGTGCCCCTCGCTCGCCTTCACAAACAAGGCACTTTCGAGGAATGAGTTCAACAGTGGAGGGCAATCGGAGGCGCAGGAGGTAAATAACTATGGTTCCCCTGCTGCTTGTTCTTCTTCTCGCACTGCTCCTTTTCGGGGCCGGCTTCGCCGTCAAGATCCTATGGTGGGTCGCCATCGTGGTTCTGGTGCTGTGGCTTCTCGGCTTCGTCGCGCGTTCCACCAACGCCAGCGGTGGACGCGGACGCTGGTACCGATGGTGACCTGACTTACCCACGATGCCGATCGTCGGGGCCCGGCCAGCATGCTGGCCGGGCCCCGACGGCGTGCCAGGAGCCGCCTCTGTCGTGGGAGAGAGGTGAACAAGGTGCTCACGGGAGTACAAATCGGCACGGGTAGGTGGTTCACCGTCGGGGGCGTGGCGAGCTCGCTCGCATGGGACCCGCGCAACCTCCGGTCCGATCCCCGCCACCGACTTCCCCTGGTCGGACTTCCCGCAGGTCGGCAGCGGATCCTGACCTGCGATGGAGCAGCTGACACCAACGTCCGGCCGGTCGCTCCTGTCACTCGTGAAACGATCTCCTCGACGTCGCGAAGGCCGAGGCCGGTCATCCGGACATGCGTCCGGAGACCGTCGATCTGCGCCTGGTCGTCACGCACCTGAGCCGGCTCCTCCTCAGCAGCCACGGCCAGGAGGGCGTCACGCTGGCCACGCCCGGGCTGGAACACCAGCCGGCCCTGGTGACCGACGAGACCCTCCCGGTCCGGATCCTGCGCAACGTCGTCTCCAACGCCCTGAAGTTCACGGAGCGCGGCGAGGTGAGCCTGACCGTCACCGCGGACCCCGAATCCGCCGCCCCCGCGGTTCTGTTCACCGTCACCGACACGGGTGCCGGCATCCCTTCCGCGGAGATCGACCGGGTCTTCGAAGCGTTCTACCAGGTCCGCGGCCCGCTGCAGAGCAAGCGGACCGGTACCGGACCGGGCCTGCCCTACGCCCGTACCCTCACCGAACTCCTCGGCGGGGCCCTCATCCTCGCCAGCCAGGTCGGAGTCGGCGCCCGGGTACGGACACGCCTGCCGGATCTCGGTCACCTGTACACGAAGGAACCAGATGCGGGGGGGAACGAACCGTGACCGGTAGATCCGCGGACCTGCTGCCCGCGACCGTACTCGTCATCGACGACAACGAGGCGAACCGCTACCTCCTCGCAGCCGGCTGCAACGCGCGGGACACACCGTCACCGCCGTCGGGACGGGCCAACCGGGCCTCGCCCACCTGGACCTCCGCTTCGGCCGACGGGCTTCCGGACCCTCGCGATCATCGACGTCCTCCTCCCCGACATGAGCGGCTTCGAGGTCAGCGAACGGGTCAAGGGTTCTCCGCGGACGGCTCATCTGCCGATCATCCAGATCTCCGCGGCCGCCATGAGCCCGGACGAGCACGCGGAGGGCCTGCGGCGCGGCGCGGACGCCTCTCTCGACCGACGGACCGCTGCCGGGACTCGGTCTCCCCCAGCCGCCGCCCGCCGCCGTCCCTGCCCCA
>NZ_JBIVXP010000009.1:224243-228624 GCF_044769305.1 Streptomyces sp. NPDC090499 | reverse complement strand
CCACCCGGGACCCGGCTCCTCATGGTGACGGACAGCCTCGTCGAGGTGCGCAACACCAACCTCGACACCAGCCTCACCGAACTCCACGACACCGTGCTCGGACTCCGCCAGCCGCCGCCCGCCGCCCTCCCTGCCCCACCCGGGACCCGGCTCCTCATGGTGACGGACAGCCTCGTCGAGGTGCGCAACACCAACCTCGACACCAGCCTCACCGAACTCCACGACACCGTGGCCGACGGCGCAACAGCACTCGAAGGCACGTGCGACCTGTTGCTCGACCGTTTCGGGCAGAACAAGGACGACGACATCGCTCTCATCACAGCGTCGTTCGGGTGAGGAGGGCGAAGAACCGGACACGACGGCCGACGGGCACTTCGGCTTCGGCGGGGGCGCCCGACGAGCGAGTCCCGTGGAGCACGGGTACGTTTACGGTCATCGACGAGGCGCGGAGCGATCCGGGGTCCGATTTCCGGAGGCAGGAGCCGAGTACCGTGACCGATCTTGATTCCTTCACCGGCCTGCTCGACTCTCCGATGTACGTCGTGACCGTGGAGGCCGACGGGGAAAAGGCCGGCTGTCTGGTCGGGTTCGCCTCGCAGTGTTCGATCCGGCCCGCGCGGTTCATGGTCTGGCTGTCCAGGGCCAACCGGACGTACCGGGTCGCCGAGCGTGCCGAACGTCTGACGGTCCATCTGCTGCGCCGCGACCAGGACCGGCTGGCCCGGCTCTTCGGCGGCGAAACCGGCGACCGCACCGACAAGTTCGCGGACGTCGCGTGGCATCCGGGGCCGCGAGGATCGCTGATCCTCGACGAGGCTCCCGCCTGGTTCGTCGGTCACGTGGAGAGCCGGACCGACGGCGGCGACCACGTCGGCTTCCTACTCGCTCCGGAGGCGGCGGGCAGCCTCTCGGGTGCCGGAACACGGCTGCTGACCCTGCACGACGCCATGGACATCACGCCAGGCCACCCAGCGGACTGACGGTGCGTCACGGTGCCCACCGCGCGGTGTGGAGGGGCTCTTGAGGGATACCCGACACGCATACGGAGGCCTCGCATTTCCCGGCGGACGGCACACCGGAACAGCGGCGGGGACAGGGCACGCGGGATACCGACGCCCGAGGAGGCGGGACCCGGAGCCGATGTGGAACGGCGGGCGCCGGACGCACCCACGAAACTCCCGGAACAGGCCCGGGTCGCCGTCCTCAAGGGCTCCCTGCACGAGTTCGGGGCGGACGAACTGACCGATCGCGCCGCGGCCCTGACGTACTACGGAAATTGCGGGGCAAGGCCGGTGCCGGGTCCGCCATGGCGGTCGTCGGCCTCCTGCCGGCTCTCTGGTCGGCCTCCGGGTACGTCGCGGCGTTCATCCGGGCCGCGAACACCGTCTACGACGTGCCGGAGGGCCGCCCGTTGTGGACGATCCTCCCCCTGCGGGTCCTGCTCGCATTGACGTTGATGGTGATGGCGGCGGCCGGCGCGCTGATCGTGGTCTTGACCGGCGGCGTCGCCCGCCGGGCCGGAGCCGCCCTGGGACTCGGCGACGTCGCGCTGACAGTGTGGTCGATCGCCAAGTGGCCGGCCCTCGTACTCCTGGTCACGCTGTTGATCGCCGTCCTGTACCGGGCGAGCCCGAACGCGAGGGTCCGAGGGTTCCGGTGGGTCACGCCGGGCAGTGTCGTCGCCCTGCTGATCTGGCTCGTCGCCTCCGCCGGATTCGTGGTCCACGTCGCGGGCTTCGCCTCGTACAACAAGACCTACGGGACCATGGCGGGCGTCGTCATGTTCCTCGTCCGGCTGTGGATCAGCAACCCGGCCGTCCTGCTGGGCCTGGAGTTCGACGCGGAGACCGCACGCCGGCGTGCCGTCGCGGGCGGCCTGCCTCGCGGCACGGAGCCCTACACCGAGCCTCGTTCCACCCGGACCCGGGACGAGGCCGACGCGCGCCGACTGGACGACGCATCAACCTCCCCCGGCACAGGGCTGTCGGTGGCTGTCCTGAACCCGGCTGTTCGGGGTACTCGCGCGATCGTCACACCGCCGGGCATGACGGGCCCGGGGGGCACGAACGGAACGGGAGGTGAACGCCGTGTCGAGCACAGAGCCGCACCGCGCCTCAACCGGCCCTCACACGGAGCGCTCGGGCCAGGAGCCGGTGGGCGAACTGGTGCAGCGGGCTTCGCAGCAGCTGACCGAGCTGGTGCGCGGCGAACTGCGGCTGGCGCAGGCGGAGATCAAGCAGAAGGGCAGTCACTACGGCAAAGGCGGCGGTCTGTTCGGCGGCGCCGGTGTCGTCGGCTTCCTGATGCTCCAGGCGCTGGTGGCCACGGTCATCGCCGCGCTCGCGGTGGTGGTGCCGGTCTGGGCGGCCGGACTGGTCGTCACGGCGGCGCTCGGCGTGATCGCCGCGGTGCTTGCCAGGAGCGGCAGGAAACAGATCGGGCAGGCGGTACCGCCCACGCCCGAGCAGACGATCGAAAACGTGAAGGCCGACATGGCCACGATCAAGGAGAGTGCGCACCGATGACCCAGCCGCCCCACGACGAACCCACCGCTTCCACTCCCGAGGAACTCCGGGAGCAGGTCGAGCAGACCCGTGCCGAGCTCGGGGAGACGGTCGAGGCCCTCGCGGCGAAGACCGACGTCAAGGCGCGCGCCCGGCAGAAGAGCGCCGAGGTCAAGGAGCAGGCGGCGGACCGGGCCCACGTGGTGAAGGAACAGGCCGCGGCGAAGGCCGACCAGGTCAAGGCCAAGACCGTCGGCATCGCGCAACAGGCCCAGGAGCGGCTGCCCGACCCCGTCACCGAAAAGGCCGCGCAGGGAGCACGACTGGCACAGGACAACCGCAAGGTGCTGTGGGCGATGGCGGGTGCCGCCGTGGTGCTGTGGGTGGTCTGCCGCCGTACGAAGGGGTAAGCGGGGGCTGGCTCTCGGTACTGCCGGTGGCTTGGCCGCGGGAGCACTGTTCGGACGACCTGGTAGGTGCTCCGTCACCGGGAGGACGCTCCGAAAGCCACCGACGATCAGCGGTCCTGGCACGAGGTGCCGGCCACCGCGCTCCCGGGCGCCGGCTTCGCGGTGGTCAGGGCTGGCCGGCTACCGCGAAGCCACCGCCGATCAGCGGTCCTGGCACGAGGTGCCGGCCACCGCGCTCCCGGGCGCCGACTTCGCGGTGGTCAGGGCTGGCCGGCTACCGCGCCGACGCGACCGGCGTCCGCGGCCCGACCGGTACCTGGCCCGGCTGACCGCTTCCCAGGGGTGCCGGTTCGTCGAGGCCGGCTTCGACACGGTGTACGTCAACCAGATCGGCAAGGACCAGCAGGGCTTCTTCGACCGCTACCGCACCAAGGTCCTGTCGGCGCTGTGCGGCTGAGTGAAGTGGTGACCACGGCGGACGGCTCCCCGCAGACCGCGGGCACCTCACTCGTCGTCATCGACATGACCAACACGTACGACCGTGCGGACGCGGAACTGCTTGTACCCGCCGTCGGCCGGATCGCGCCGGCCGTCGCGGATCTGATCGGCGAGGCCCGGAAGGCGGACGTGCCCGTCCGGAGGCCCGTACAAGCAGCGGCCCGCACGAGACACAGGTGACGGGCCGTGATCCCGGGCTTCGTCAGAGCAGCTCGGCGGTGTCGACGCTGAGCAGGTCCAGGAGCTGTGCCCGGTGGAGGCGGGCGATGTCTTCGAGCAGGTCGGGATGGCGCAGCAGAGTCGCGGCCTCGGTGTCCCGTGTTCCCGGTGTGGTCAGCCGTCGTAGACCGTGGGCAGCCTGGTGCTCGTGCGCGGCCTCGGCTCGGCATGCGGCGTGGGCGGCCAGCGCCGGGTCGGCCAGCAGGCAGGCCGCCCAGCTGACGACAGCCTCGTCGACCCAGGTCCGCCACGCGTCGTCATCGCCGTGCGGCCCACTTCCGCTGACCCGGTCCAGGCGATCGGACCCGCTGGGTGCGAGCAGGTGGAGCAACGCCACGTCGACCTCACCGGGGTATCGCAGGGCGGCGGCGAGCGTGACGGCCTGCCGAGCCTGGGCTTCGGCCAGCGCCCGGCCGAGCGCGCCGCCCGAGGCCGGATAGGCAGCGAGGAGCCAGCGGGTGGAGGCGGCTATGACAGGTGTCAGATCGTCGGTCACGGCGGTAGATCCCTCGGGGACGTGCTCGCCTGTGTCCGGCAGATCGGTCCCGCGAGCTGTGTCGCGGAGCCGCGCTGCCCCGCTCGTGACCATCAGGCTAGAGAGTCGGGCCCGAAGAGGGAATGAGGCACGTCACAGGCGGGGTGCGTCCAGCACCCCGGGGCGGGGGGGGGGGGGCCCCCGCCCAGGCCCCCGGGCACGGGGGCCCCCCGGCGGGCAGCCCCACCCCCCCCCAAGCAGGGCGCACCCGCCCC
>NZ_JBIVXP010000009.1:0-224233 GCF_044769305.1 Streptomyces sp. NPDC090499 | reverse complement strand
GGGGGGGGGGGGCGGGGCGCCCCCCGCGCCCCCCCGCGGGGGGGGGGGGGCGGCCCGGGGGGGGGGGGCGGCCCCCCGGGGGGGGGGGGGCCCCCCCCGGGGGGGGGGGGGGCCCCCCCCCCCCCCCGCCTGTGACGGAGCACGCGCCAGCGGCCGCGGCTCAGGACTTCCCGCGACCGGAGATGAGGTCGCGGGCCCGGTCCACCAGCCCGACGCCGGGAGAGAGGATCTTGTTCGCCGGCGGGGTGCTCGGGGCGGACGGGTGCGGGCGGGTCGGGGCCATGGACTTGGCCCGGCGGATCTTGTCGCCGAGGTCGTTCAGCGCCTCGACGGTGCAGGCCTGGCGCAGCATCGGAAAGAGGTTCTCCTCCTCGTCCTGGACGTGGGCGGAAACCTCCTCCATGAGCTGCTGCAGCAACGGGCCCATGCGGGGGTCGTCGGTGTCCGTCTTCTCCAGCTCCTTGAGGAGCTTCTCGACCCGGCCGTGGTCAGCGATCTCCTTGTCCGCGATCCGGTCACCGCCCTCGATGTGCTCGCGCACCGCCGGGTACAGGTACTCCTCCTCGGCGATCGAGTGCCGGACCAGTTCGATGGTGACCTCGTCCACGACATCGCGAAGTTCCTGCCCGCCGCCCGGCATCGCCTGGATCCGGGCGAACATCTCCTCGACCTCGCGGTGGTCGGTCATCAGCTCCGCGATCGCGTCTCCGCCGTGCCCCATCGTCTCTCCGCCTCTCGCTGGTCCAACGTCGGGCGGGTCGGTCCCGCCCGGCTCTGACTGGTTCCCCGTGTGGCCCCCACCGGCACGGTCCCGCGAGAGGTCCACCCGGTCGGCTGTCACCGGCACTCCGGCACGCGTGCGGCGACGGTCAGTCCTCGCCCCGTACGACGTTCCAGTCGTCCCCCTGCCGCGTCCGCCCCGCGTCGCGGTCGAGCGTCGCGGGCAGGCAGGTGCGTACGCCTCCTCGCCGGCGCGGACGACGTACCCTCGCCCAGCCCGTCTCGGGTCGGCAAGCAACGGTCGTATCGGCGGTTTCCGCGGTCACGGCGGCTCAACTTCCTTCTGAGTCGGTCTGGTCGGGGCTCGGTTCATCCGGCCCGTCCTCGCTGTTCGTCTCGTCGCGGGTGTCCAACGGGCAGGGCGGGAAACCTGATTCGCCCTGGGCGGGTCCTGTCGCGGTTCAGGGCGTGAGCCGGTCTTGGTGGCCGCCCGCCGCTCAGCAAGGAGAGAGGTGGCGTCGTCGAGGGTCCCGCATCGTGTTCCACGACCTCGTGCATCAGCTGGCGCAGGGCCTCGTCGAGCATCTGACGGTCGGCGTCGTGGCGGACGATGAAGTCGACGTACTGATCACCGAGCCCGCGACGGTTCCCGCAGGTCTCGACGGCGCCTCGCACGGACCTGGACGGTCTTCACGGCGGCTCGGCCGTGGCCTCCCCCATTGCTCCGCCTGCTCCGCGGAGTGCGGAAACACGCGCGTCTGGAGCCTCTGTCGGTACTTGAGGGGAACCCGTCAGCCATCGACGCACCCACAGGAGACTCCTCACCTCCGATCTCGCCGTCCTGGGATGCTTCGCCACCCTGTGGCCGCTCGCCCTGCTGTTGGCCTTCCGGCTGCCACGGCGTCCGGCCGACACCGAGAGCCGCATCAGGTCGTGATCGCCCACGGCTGCCGAGGGACGACGAACCGCCACGACACCGTGGCGCCACTCTCCGGAACGGTCCTCGCGCGTGGAAGCGGCCAACGACTTGCCGCGAAAGGACGGACACTCGATGGTGTCAGGACCTCGCAAGCCACTGCATGGCCTCATCCGCCAGGGGTAATCGGATCGCGCACGGCAGGTTCAAGCAAATGGAGGTCTCAGGTGCTGATGGCTCACCCCGCGGTCTTGAAGGACTTGGTCGTGCAGTACGAGACGTTGCGCGCCCTGCACGCCGAGAACGGCAACCCGGCCGCACAGCAGCGGATGAACGACATCGCCTATACCCTGTGCGTCTCGACCGGAACGCAGGACGTCGACGTCGCCCTCATCGCCGCCCGCCACCAGTTGCCCGGCGCCCGCCCGCAGGACGACTCCGTACTCACCACCGGCTGAACCCTCACACAGCAACGCCGCTTCACTTGCCCGCCGATGCCCCCTGCAACCTCTCGTGCCGAGGGCCGAGCCTCTCGTCGGCGATGCGCTCGCGTCCGGGTACCGGCACGGGCGTCGCGTCCGAGGCTCGGTTCGGCAAACGCCCCGTGAGGCTACCCATGGCGAATCCAGGGATGTCGTTCCGACATGTTTTCGGGAGTCACTACCAACGGTTTTCCATAATCAATGTCAGTGCGATTTGCTGTCACTCGTTCGCGGTGGCGGCCGATTGCTGTGACCTGTGCAACGGATGTCGCGAGGCGCTGATTACCGGTGTCCCGTTGCCGGGACGACAGGAGTTCGTGGTGAGTCCGCGCTTGCGCGTCGTGATCCTTCCTTCCTGCCGGCCGTGCGGCCGGGCCGTCGCAGGCACCGGCCGTCATGAGCCACCGAGGGCAGCGGCCGGCCCTCGCGCTGGTACAGTTCCGCCGGCCCGGACGCCCCGCGCCGGGTACGGGCCCTTCTGAGCGGCTACTGACAACGGCCGCGTGGTCCGAGCGCCCCGTTCAGCCGCGGCACGAGCTGATCGCGCGCCCTCTCAGCCCGCTCCCTCGATGTCGGCGAAGACGCCGTCATCGAGGTGGGCGAGGAGGTCTGCGGGGTCCTGGTACACGGCGTGGGCACCGGCGTCCTCCAGGTCCGCGCGCGGACTCCCGCCGGACAGAACCGCCACCGGCGTCACTCCGTCCCGCACGGCCGCCTCCATGTCCCAGACGCTGTCGCCGACGAACACGGCGCGCTCGCTCGGGACACCGGCGAGTTCCCGGGCCTGCTGGACGGGGTCGGGGGCGGGTTTGCCGTCGGCGACGTCGTCCGCGCTGGTGGCCCCGAGGATGACGTCGTCCGCGTCGACGGCGCCGCGCAGAGCGGCGAGCTCCGCGCCGCCGGCCGAGGTCGCCAGGACGATCTCCCAGCCCCGTCCGGCCAGCGCGCGCAACAGGTCACCCGCAGCGTCCAGCGCCGGGAGCCGCTCGAAGCAGGTGGCGTACAGGGTGTGGTGGGCCGCGCTGAGCTGTTCGTCGCCGGATGTGTCGCGGCCGTCACCGAGCAGGTGGTCCAGCAGGTCCCCGCCGCTGAGACCCACGGCACGGTGGATCGCCCGCATGGGAACGTGGTGGCCCGCCTGCCGGAACGCCTCCCACCACGTCACCACGTGAAGGTGGTTGGTGTCGACCAGTGTCCCGTCGATGTCGAAGATCGCGGCACGTTTCGCACTCATTCCGGACAGCCTCGCCCTCTCACAGTTCACGAAGTGCGGGCAGGAGCTTGTGCTGGGCCCATTCCAGGTACGTCTCCTGGTGGTCGCCGCCGACCTGGACGAGCGCGACCTCGGTGAACCCCGCGTCGGCATACGGGCGTACGGCCTCCACGACCGCCTGCACGTCGTCGCCGCAGGGAACGGACTCGGCCACGTCCTCGGGCCGCACGAACCGGGTGGCGGATGCGAAGGCCGTGGGTCCGGGCAGCTCGGAGTTGACCGGCCAGCCGCCGCCGAACCAGCGGAACTGCTCATGGGCACGGGTGACGGCCGCGTCGCGGTCGGTGTCGTAACAGATGGGCAGTTGGCCGACCTTGGGTTTGCCGGTGCCGCCGTGACGTTCGAAGGCGGTGATCAGTTCGGGCCGGGGTTCCGTGGCGATCAGCAGATCGGCCAGGTGCCCCGCTACTTCGCACGAGTGGTCACCCGAGACGGCGATGCCGATCGGCAAGGGCACGTCGGGCAGGTCCCACAACCTGGCGTTCTCCACGTCGAAGTGCACGCCGTGGTGGTTGACGTTCTCCCCCGCCAGGAGCGAGCGGATGATCTCCACGGCCTCCTCCAGCTTTTCCAGCCGGACGTGGGCCGCGGGCCAGCCTTCCCCGGTGACGTGCTCGTTGAGGTTCTCCCCGGAACCCAGCCCCAGCCGGAACCGGCCCTGGGAGAGCAGCTGCACGGTGGCGGCCTTCTGGGCGACGACCGCCGGGTGGTAGCGGGTCGTCGGGCAGGTCACGTACGTCATCAGCGGGATCCGTTCGGTGGCCTGGGCGGCGGCACCGAGCACACTCCACGCGTAGGGTGCGTGGCCCTGGGACTCCAGCCAGGGAAAGTAGTGGTCGGACGTGACCGAGAAGTCGAAGCCCGCCCGTTCGGCGCCCACGACGTGCTCCACGAGCTTCCGTGGACCGGCCTGCTCGGTCATCATCGTGTACCCGATCCGCACCATGCCGTTCAACTCCTCGTGGTTCGACCGCGCGCGTACGGTCTCTCGTCCCCTATTCCTTGGTGCCGAGCCGTAGGTCGACCTCCTGTTCCTGGTCTCCGGACGCCGCTCCCCGTCGGCGGACGTCGAACACCGCGCCGAGGGCTTCGAGCAGTCGGCCGACAGCCACGTAGTCGCCTTGGAGGGTGGCGGAGACCGAGCCGTTCAAGGAGACCGGACCGGGACGGCTCCACTCCTGGGTCGGTTCGAACTCCGCGCTCCACACGGCCGGGTGACCGCCCGGCCGTTCGTGGGGCAGGTCGGAGGCGGGACGGTCGGTGGGAAACGCGGTTCGCAGGACGTCGAAGACGATGGCGGCGTCCTGCGCGGACGTCTCGGTGAGGGACACAGTGGCCATAGGGCGATCTCCTGGCGTTCGGCGGCGCAATCCCGCCCCTGTCTGCGGCCTCGGCGCACGGCACCGAGCCACCGCGGGCCCATGCGCTGTGCGGCACGGCCGCACACTGTCGGGGCAGGAGCGCCCGTCAGCGGACGGGCCTTTTGCCGGCCCGGTACGCGTACCCCTCTCGTGCTCCTTCAGACAGCAGAACCTCGGATCGGGTGGCGTCACCTGCGTTCCTTCTCGGGAAAGACGTACTCGTCCAGGACGAGGCCCACGGCCACGGCCGCCGGGATGGCGACAAGGGCGCCGATGATGCCGAGGAGCGCACCGCCGACCAGCACGGCGAGGACGGTGACCAGAGGATGGACGTCGACCGCGAACTTCATGGCCCGCGGCACGATGAGGTAGTCCTCGGCGACCCGGAAGACGATGTAGAAGACGGCTGTGGCGATCGCGACGGGGAGGGAGACCGAGAGGGCGACGAGGCTGACGACGATGCCGGCCAGGGTGGAGCCGACGATCGGGATCATGTCCATCAGGGCCGTGAAGACGCCGAGCGCGGCAGCGTACGGAACCCCGGTGGCGGTGCACCAGCCGAAGGTCGCCACTCCGGCGATCCCCGAGGTGACAAGATTGCCGAGCATGAACTTGCCGATCCGGTTCATGATCTCCTCGGTCACGCCCGCGACCCGCTCGCGGTGGCTGGCCGCGACGAAGCGGAGACAGAACTCCTTGATGGCCGGCAGTGCGGCCATGCAGTACAGAGTCACCGTGATCACGATGGCCGTGGAAGTGAGGGTGCTGAGGACCAGCTGGCCGGCGCCCAGAACGCCGCCCGCCAGACCGGTCGCCCCGCCCCCGGAGCCGATCTGCTGCTTGGCCCTCTCGACCAGGTGGTAGCGGTCCTCCAGGCGCCCGATCGTCGACTGGTGGTCGTGGACCTGCTGCAGCCAGCCCGGTACGGCATCGACCAGCGCGGAGATCTCCTTGGTCACCGGCGGGATGACCAGGGCAAGGAATCCGCCGAGCACCATGAGGAACCCCGTCAGGACGATCGCGACGGCCCAGCCGCGCCTGAGCCCCCGGCGCGTCAGCCACACGACGAACGGTTCCAGGCTGATCGCGATGAACACGGCCAGCAACAGCAAGGTCAGCATCGAACTGACCCGCACGACCGCCTGGACTGCCAGCCACGCCAGGCTCGCTCCGAGGCCCAGCGCGAAGCCCACGGTCACCCAGGACCGCCGGCGCCGCTCACGCGTGTCCCGGCGGGAGGGGTCCCGGAGCTCGGCCCGGGGCGCCGGTACGCCTTCCGCGGGACCGGACTGCGCAGACGACATCGCCCCGCCTCTCCTCTCCCCGAGGGACCTCGATGGACTCCCCCGGAATGCGTCAGCTCCGGGCTGGGTCGGACGCGTTCAGGGCCGCACGTTGAGGTACGACCGTGTACCTCGGTTCCTCGGCCGAGGCGACGCCTGCCGCGAAGACGCCGAACCGGGTGCAGACCGAGCCCGCCAGGAGCGCGAGGCCCGCGAGGGCGGCTGCCGGGCGGCTGCGACGACCGAGCACCAGGCCGGTGGCGGCGCCGGTCGCGGTGAGCAGGCGGGCGGTGCGCAGCAGGGTTCCGGCGCGGCCCTCACGGTAGGTCTCCGCGACCATGCCGAGGCGTCGCTCGGCCGCCCTGGTCGCGATCTCCTCGGCACCGGCTGCGAGCACCGCGGCGCAGCGTGCGGGTGCCGACTCGTGCACCGGGCCGAGGAGCAGGGCCATGCCGGAGGCGGCGGCCGTCGCGGAGGCGGCGAACAGGTAGGGGAGTTCGCGGTGCGCGCCGTGCCAGGCGGGGACGGCGGTGTCCGCTGCCAGGACCGCCGTGTACGAGGCGATCGCCGGTCCGAGCAGAGCCGCGGCCGCGGTCGCCGTGGCCCCCGTTCTGGGCAGCCGCCCGGTGACCGCGGTGACGGCCGACGCGCCGGCGGCGGGTCCGTAACCGGCGAGGAGCCACGAGCCGACACTCATCGGCGAGGTGGGTTTGAGCACCCGGAGCATGTTCGGGAACCGGCTCGGCACCCCGAGGTCGTGCACGAGGGCGGCGGCGGAGAGGGAGACCGCGGCGAGGGAGGACACCTTCATCGCGATGGCGGTCGTCGTACGGCCGGTGAGCTGGGCGCCCGCCGCGAGCACGGAGCCCGCGCCGGCGAGTCCGCCCAGGAAGAAGTACCCGGCGATGTCCCGGGCGGCCCAGGACGGTGCCTTGATGACCGGGCGACCGTAGTAGGACTCGAACTCGGCTTCGGGAACCATGAGTTGCTCGCCACGACGGTTGCGGCGCCTCCGACGTGTGTCCTGTCCCGCGCTGCTCGTGGGGTCGCTCATCGTGAGGCCTTCCCGCGCAGCACACCGGGCAGCGCGAACGAGACGGCGAAGGCACCGGCCACGGAGAGGGCCGCCACGCCGGCGTGCTTCCACATCGTGGGGAGGTCGCGGGTGGTGACCACCGGTGCGGGTGGCAGTCCGTAGACCTCGGGTTCGTCGAGCAGCAGGAAGAACGCGCCGTCGCCGCCGACCCCGTCGTCGGGCTCGTGACCGTACAGGCGCGCGCCGTCGACGCCCTCCGCCTGCAACTGGTCCACGCGCAGCGCGGCTCGTTCGCGAAGCTCGTCCAGCGGCCCGAACTGGATGGACTCGGTCGGGCAGGCCTTGGCGCAGGCCGGTTCCTGTCCGGCGCCGAGTCGGTCGTAGCACATCGTGCACTTGAACGCCCTGCCGTCGTCCGGGCGTTGCTCGATGACGCCGTACGGGCAGGCGGGTACGCAGTAGCCGCAGCCGTTGCAGATGTCCTCCTGGACGACCACGGTGCCGTACTCGGTCCGGAACAGGGAACCGGTGGGGCAGACGTCGAGGCAGGCGGCGTGGGTGCAGTGCTTGCACACGTCGGAGGACATCAGCCAGCGCATTTCACCGGGCTCGGCGGAGGGCTCGGGGGTCGCCTCGGCGAGGGGGAGCCGTGTGCGTCCTTCGGGCGCCGGGACCTGTTGTTCGATGAAGGCGACATGGCGCCAGGTGGAGGCGCCGAGGCCCTGAGTGTTGTCGTAGCTCATGCCGGTGAGGGAGAGGCCGTCCTCCGGGACGGCGTTCCACTCCTTGCACGCGACCTCGCACGCCTTGCAGCCGATGCAGACCGAGGTGTCGGTGAAGAAGCCGACACGGGGCGGGGGTTCGGGGTGTCCGGCATCGCGGGCGGGTTCCGGTTCCGGACCGCTCAGCAGATGGCGATCTGTCATTTCACGGTCTCCGTTCCGGTGTCGGCGGTGATGCCCGCACGCTCGCGGTATGCGGCGACCAGCTTGGGCAGGTCGGGGCCGCGGGGCCGGCGGCCCGGGCGGATGTCGGCGGTCAGCGCCTTGTCCTCCTGGATGTGGGCGTTGGGATCGAGGGCGATCGCGACGAGTTCGTTGGCGGCGTCACCGGTTGCCACGCCGTTGGGTCCCCAGTGGAAGGGCAGTCCGATCTGGTGGACCGTCCGGCCGTGCACCGTGAGAGGGGTGATCCTGGCGGTGACCATGACGCGGGCCTCGACGGCGTTGCGGGCCGTGACGATCGTGGCCCATCCCAGGTGCTCGAGACCGCGTTCGGCGGCCAGCTGCGGGGAGACCTCGCAGAAGAACTCCGGCTGCAGCTCGGAGAGATAGGACGACCAGCGGCTCATGCCGCCGGCCGTGAAGTGCTCGGTGAGGCGGTGCGTGGTGATGACGTACGGGAAGACCTCCGCCCCCTTCTCGTTGCCGCTCGGGTGGTAGCGGTTGCCCTCGCGGGGCAGCAGCTGCCGTACGGGAGAGCGGGACACCGAAGGGTGGAGGGCGTTGGCGAACGGCGAGTCCTGCGGTTCGTAGTGGGTCGGCAGTGGGCCGTCCTCCAGACCCGCGGGCGCGTACAGCCAGCCCTTGCCGTCGGCCTGCATGATGAACGGGTCGTCGCCGCGCAGCGCGTCGGGGCCGGTCGCGTCCTCGTCCGGTACGAAGCCAGGGGCGCGGTCGGGCACGAAGTCGGGGACGTCGTACCCGGTCCACTCCCCCGCCGCCTCGTCCCACCACACATAGGCCTTACGGTCGCTCCACGGTGTGCCGTCCGGGGCGGCCGAGGCCCGGTTGTAGAGGACGCGGCGGTTGGCGGGCCAGGCCCAGGCCCATTCGGCGGCCACCCAGTCCTGCTCGCTTCCCGGCCTGCGGCGGGCGGCCTGGTTGACGCCGTCCGCGTACACCCCGCAGTAGATCCAGCATCCGCACCGCGTGGAGCCGTCGTCCTTGAGTTCGGTGTACGCCGAGAGGTGTGACCCGTCCGGGCCATGGCCGTTGATCTCGGCGAGCACCGCTTCGGCGTCCGGTTCGGCCAGTGGGCCGTCGACGGGGTAGTCCCAGGTCAGATCCTGCACGGGCCGGTCCATCGGGTCGGTCGAGACGGCCAGCCGTTCCTTGATGCGGCGGCCCAGGTGGTACATGAACCACAGGTCGCTGCGGGCGTCGCCGGCGGGTTCGACGGCGGTGTGGTGCCACTGCAGCCAGCGGTTGGTGTTGGTGAAGGAGCCGCTCTTCTCGGTGTGCGCGGCGGCGGGGAAGAAGAACACCTCGGTGCCGATCTCCCCGGTGCGCAGCTCTCCGGTCTCGATCTCCGGGCCGTCCTGCCACCAGGTCGCCGACTCGATGAGGGAGAAGTCGCGCACGACGAGCCACTCCAGGTTGGCCATGCCGAGCCGTTGGAGCCGGGTGTTGGCGGAGCCCACCGCCGGGTTCTCGCCCATCAGGAAGTAGCCCTTGCATGTCCCGTCCAACTGGGCCATCACCGTGTCGTAGGTGGAGTGCGAGCCGGTCAGGCGCGGCAGGTGGTCGAAGCAGAAGTCGTTGGCGGCGGTGGCCGCGTCGCCGTAGTAGGCCTTGAGGAGGCTGACGAAATAGGCCCGCATGTTGCCCCAGAAGCCCTTCTCGGTGCGGCTGGCCTCGATGAAGGCGTCCAGGTTCTCGTGCGCGTGGGCGTGCGGCATGGGGAGGTAGCCGGGGAGCAGGTTGAACAGGGTCGGGATGTCGCTGGAGCCCTGGATGGAGGCGTGTCCGCGCAGGGCCTGGATGCCGCCGCCGGGCCGGCCGATGTTGCCGAGCAGCAGTTGGAGCACGCTGGCGGCGCGGATGTACTGGGCGCCGACCGAGTGCTGGGTCCAGCCGACCGCGTACACGAACGCGCTGGTGCGCTCCCGGCCCGAGTTGGCGGTCAGGGCGTCGCACACCTGGAGGAACTTGGCGCGCGGCACTCCGCAGACCTCCTCCACCAGCTCCGGGGTGTAGCGGGCGTAGTGCCGCCTGAGGATCTGGTAGACGCAGCGCGGATGCCGCAGCGTCTCGTCCCGGGGCGGCCGGCTCGTGGTCTGCGCGCCGCCCGAACCGTGGGCCTCGGGGCCACCGGAGCCGCGGACGCGTTCCTCGTACTGCTCGTCGACCTCGCCGGTGGGCTGCTGCACCTCGACGTCCTCGTACTGCCAGCTCGACGGATCGTAGTGGTGCCTGTCCTCGTCGAGCCCGGAGAAGACACCGTCGAGGTCCTCGGTGTCGCGGAAGTCCTCGCTGACCAGGGTGGCGGCGTTGGTGTAGGCGAGAACGTACTCGCGGAAGTCCTTCTCCCCGGTCAGGACGTGGTTGATGATCGCGCCGAGGAACGCGATGTCGGTACCGGCCCGGATCGGGACGTGCAGGTCCGCGAGGGCGCTGGTGCGGGTGAACCGCGGGTCGACGTGGATGATCCGGGCACCGCGTGCCTTCGCCTCCATCACCCACTGGAAGCCGACGGGGTGCGCCTCGGCGAAGTTGGAGCCCTGGATGACGATGCAGTCGGCGTGCTGGAGGTCTTGCATGAAGGTGGTGGCACCGCCCCGCCCGAAGGAGGTGCCGAGCCCGGCGACCGTGGAGCTGTGGCAGACCCGGGCCTGGTTCTCCACCTGGACCACGCCGAGACCGGTCAGCAGCTTCTTGATGAGGTAGTTCTCCTCGTTGTCGAGGGTCGCGCCGCCCAGGCTGGCGATGCCGAGGGTGCGCGCCGTGCGCAGTCCCTCGGATTCCCACTCCCAGGTCCGGCGCCGGGTCTCGATGACCCGGTCGGCCACCATGTCCATGGCGGTCTCCAGGTCGAGGGCTTCCCAGTCGGCGGCGTACGGCCGCCGGTGGAGCACCTCGTGGCGACGGGCCGGGCCGGTGGTGAGCTGGAGCGTGGCCGAGCCCTTGGGGCACAGGCGCCCCCGGCTGATGGGCGAGTCCGGATCGCCCTCGATCTGGACGACCTCGTCGTCCTTGACGTAGACCTGCTGTCCGCAGCCCACCGCGCAGTAGGGGCACACGGAGCGCACCACCCGGTCCGCGGTGTCCGTCCGCGATCGCAGACGCTCCGTCCGCGCCGACATCGCAGCCCGACCGCGGCCGAGCGGGTCCGCGCCGGTGAGCTGACGATAGGCAGGCCAGCCGCTGATCCACGTACGCACACCCATGGTGTGTCCTGCCTTCCGAGCGTCGCCGGTGCATCACTCTCGCGGCCTGATGTGGCCAGGAAGCCTCGGGTACCCATGGCAGCCGCTGCTACGCCGGGTGGTGGAGTCGGCCGCGCAGCTCGCCCGGACGAGCCACCTGCGCGCGGACAGCACGGCCTTCGCCGCAGGGTCCGGACGTGAGCGGACGTCTGCGGCTGGCTGCGATCGACACGGCGGTGGACGGGCTGCGGGCGTGACCAGACCCTGCATCCAGCGGCTGCCCGGCGGTCTGTCTGGCAGCTCCAGCCGTGCCGCTTGAGCGGCGCGGCGACGCCCTGCACGGTGTCGCTCTTGTGGAAGCGGCAGCCGATGAGGGTCTGATCCGTGACAGGGTCCAGGTCTGGTCCGGTCAGCCGTTCCACCGGCGGATGTGCTGCGGTCAGTGGCTGTACCAGCCGTTCACTGCTGCTCTGGGGAATCGTCACGTGGAGCGGTGCGGCCGCGGAGCGTCGCGAGGGCCAGCAGTGCTGAGAACAGTGCGGCCGAGCCGCAGACGACGAAGCCGATCGAGTAGCCGTGGCCGAGGGCTTCCAGGGCGAGAGGGTGCAGGTCGGCCAGCTTCGGTGACGCCGCAGAGGCACCGTTCACCGCGAGTGGGCCGCCCTCTTCCAGTACGGCCGTGCCTGCGCCTTTGAGTGCTTGTGGCAGCGCGGAGTCGTGCAGGGAGTCGGAGAAGCTGCTTGCCGCCCGGCTCAGGGCCACGGCACCGATGACGGCCGGGCCGAGGGTGAAACCGAAGTCCCGCAGCAGGTTGGTGGTGGCGCTCGCCATGCCGGCCAGGTGCACCGGCACGGTGGTGACGGCCGTCGCCGTGATCGACGTGACGGTGATCGCGAAGCCGAGGCCGACCAGACCGAGCGGCAGGAGCAGCGAGGTGAAGGCGCTGTCGGTGATCGGCAGCGTGGCCGCCCAGTAGTCGCCCGCCGCGATCAGCAGCAGCCCCGCGCCCAGCAGCAGCCCCGGCGCCACCGTTCTCAGCAGCCGTTCCGTCAGCGGCAACATCACCAGGGTGATGCCGTTGAGCAGGACGAAGGCCATGGCCGTCCGCATCGGGGCCTGGTCCTGCACCGGGCCGAGCCGGATGCTCACGGAGTAGGCGGTGCCCAGAAAGGCGAACATCCCCACCACGGCCACGACCGAGGCCACCGCGAAGGCGCGGTTGCGGAACAGGTCCAGGCGGAGGAGCGGGGACTTCGCGCGCCTCTCGGCGAGGACGAAGGCAGCGAGGAAGACGGCCGCCAGGGCGAGGGCGACGACGATCGAGGGTGAGGTCCATCCGTCCGTGGGGCCCTGGATGATGGCGTAGAGCAGCGAGAACAAGCCGAGCCCGATGGTCAGTTGGCCCGCCACGTCCAGTGAACGTCCCTCGGGGGCACTGGAGTCGACGGCGAACAGGGCGCTGACGGCGGCACTGGCCGCGGCGACGGCGGTGACCACGACGAAGGACCATCGCCACGAGCCGTAGGTGGCGGTGACGCCCCCGAGCAGGGGGGCGAGGAACCCGCCGGTGGAGAGCAGGGCCGCCCACATCGCGATGACCCGGGCCCGTTGCGCGGGCGAGGTGGTGCCGGCGGCCAGGATGGCCAGCGAGGTCGGGAACAGGCACGCGGCACCCAGACCTGCCAGAGCCTGTCCGGCCCAGAGCTGGTGGACACCGGAGGCGCTGGCGCTGACCAGCTCGCCCACGGCCAGCAGCGCGGCGCCGCCGATCAGCAGCCGCTTGCGGCCGAAGAGGTCGCCGAGCAGGCCGAAGGTCAGCTCCAGTACGGCGACCGGCAGCAGGAAGGCGTCGGAGATCCAGGTGAGCTGGGAGCCGACCGGGTTCAGGTCGGACTGGAACAGTCCGTTGAGGGTGGCCGGTATGGCCAGCCCGATCTGGGCGAGGCAGACGGCGAGGAGACCGGCGACCAGGGTGCCGGTGGTCAGACCGCGGCCGGCGGCGGTTCTGGCGGAGGGTTCGGTCGTCATGGACACGGGGGCTCCTGAGGCGCGCGAGCTTGGGATGAGGGAGGACGTTTCGGGATCAGCGGGTACCGGACAGCCGGCTCGGCCGGTAATCGGTGAAGGCGGCGCCGCCGAGGTCCAGTTCGTCGGCGCTGTGCTGGAGTTCGGCGGTGGCGGTGGAGTTGTCCCAGTGCCCGGTGTCCAGCCGGTGTTCCACGGCGTGCAGCCCGGCGACGACTTCGGCGGTGGTGAAGTTGCAGTGGCTCTGGCGTGCCACGTAGGCCTGTCGCAGCAGCGCGGAGTCGCCGGCCCTGCGCACTCGCCCGGCAAAGGCCGATTCCTGTTCGACGGGCACGAGTTGGTCGGCGGTGGTGTGGATGTCGAGCAGCGGTACGGCCAGTGACTGGCCGGCCGTGGAGGTCCGCTCCAGATGAGCCACCGCGGCCGGGTCGGCCGAGATGTCCGCACCGCGGGTGAGCCGGTTCAGGTCCGTGCGCAGGTCGAGCCCGGCGTCGCGGTAGAGCGCCTTGACCTGCTCGGCATGCCTGGACTTGTGCAGCAGGCCGGCGTAGTCGACAGCCCTGTTCCAGGACGTGTTGCCCCCGGCGGACTGCTCCACCGACCAGCGCGCCGGGACGATGAACGCGAGCAGGCCCTGGGCCAGCCACGCGTACTGCTGCTCCTCCTGGCCCGCGAAGTCGTCGCGGGCGGGCGGCTGTTGACCCGGAGCCCAGTCGGTCAGGTTGAGGTAGGCGGCGGCCAGGGCGATCCGGGCGCGTCCCGTGGGGGTCTGCTGTGCCGTTTCCACAGCCTTCGTGAGACGGCCGGCGAGGGCCACGCCGTCGGCCTGGCTGTCCAGGTTCACGAGCCTGTCGGCGTCGGTGGGGTCGAAGAACGTGGCCAGGGTGTACTCGGCGTCCAGCTGGTAGTTGTCCAGGTCCACGCCGCCCGCGACCAGGCCGCACAGGCCGAGTGAGCCGTCGACACGTCCTGCGCCGTCGCGGGCGATCTGGGCGTTGATGAGGCCGCCCATGGACTGGCCCACCGAGATGACCCGGGTCGGCGTGCCGACCTGTCGGCGGAAGGCGGTGAGCGCCGCGAACTGATCCCGCTCGGCCGAGTCGAGCGCCCACATCGAGCCGTTCGGGTCGTAGGAGGAGCCGACGAGGGCGTAGCCGGCGTCCAGCAGGGCCTGGCGCGCCGCAGCCGACGGGGCGTCGGCAGCGACGGTCGGTCCGAAGCCGTGGCTGAACAGCAGCAGGCTGCCGTTCCACTGCGCGGGTTTGTCCGCGATCCAGGTGGCGCCGTCGGACAGGGTCCCGGAGTAGTGATCGGCGGTCGCGGCATGGGCGCCGGTCGCCGGGCCGATCAGAGTGGTCGCGAGGGCGGTTGCGCAGGCGGCGGCAAAGGTCGAGAAACGAGGTCGGGGCATGGCGGCGGCTCCGCGGATCGAGGGGGGATCGAGTGGGGGCGCGAGCGGAAGAGTGCTGCGAATGTATGGCTGTTTTTTCATTGCCGTCAATGGACTGCCCAATATTGGGTCAGGCGGTGCCGTGTTCCGGACGCACGGGTCGGGCGCGGATCAGCCCAGCGTCAGGGTGTCGAGCAGTCGTGCGGCAACGCGCGCGGCCGGCCCTTCCCAGCGGCCCGCCAGACCGCGGAAGACGGTCTCCGCTTCCGCGGCGGGCCAGTCCCCTGGAAGGTGGCCGGCGGGCAGATGCGGATCCCGTCGCACCAGGTCCAGCCAGTCGGCGTGAAGCAGGAGCTGGCCTGCGAGTTCGTCGCCCGCGAGCGCCTCGGGAAGCGGGTCGGTGCGGTCCCAGCGCTCCAGGAACGCCCGGTACCGGGCACCGATGGCCGGCACGTCGAAGGCCTGTTCCAGTACCTCACGGACGCCGGTCGGCGACTCGACTTCCGCCCGGAACACCCGCAGGTACGGCTCGAGACCGAGATCCGCCACCATCTCGCGGACGTCGACGCGCGCCGGGGCCACCCACAGGCCGTTCTGCAGGGGGCCGAAGCCCGCCCAGATCAGCCGGGAACGCAGGTCGTGCCGTTCGCGACTCCACGCCTCGGGCAGCGAGAAGCCCACCATCGTCCAGCGGCCGTCCCAGTCCCGGTTCACCGCGCCGGTGTGCCAGATGCGGTCCCTGCCGTCCGTCAGCACTTGGACAGCGTGCGGCGTCAGCCCGAAGTAGGTCTTCCGGCCCTGACGGTGACGCTCCAGCAGGCCGCGTTTGACCATCCGGTTCAAGGTGGTCCGCACCGCCTCCTCCGTACTGCCCAGCCTCCCGAGAGCAGCGATCACGCTGCCGGACGACACGGCGATGGGCCGCCCCAGCACATGGGCGCCGAAGAAGGTCAGCATCAAGGACTGGGTACGCGGCTCGGGACCGCCCTCGGCGGCTGGTCGGACGGCGGCACTGGCACTGGTCACCGGCACAGCGTAGGCCTGGGGCACGTGGACAGCGCTCCCACCACGGAAAAACCGTGTCACATTCCTGACGGCAATCGGTCAGCCGCCTCCCGTCCGCTCCCGCCGCGAGCCTCGGCGACGCCGACCGGCAAAACTCCACGCGGACAAAGGCCACGATTTCGGGCTGGCCCGCGTGGCGGAGTCCATCACCGAGTTCGCAACGGTCGCAGGGACCTGCCGCCACCGCACCCGGAGAGGCGAGAGCTCCAGCTCGACAAGGAAGCCTCCGCCTGTGACGTCGAGCGATCAGGCCAGGGAATCGAGGTCCGGGAGGTACCCCGCACCGGCGGACCGGGTCTGCGCCATCGCGGTCTCCGGTGCCTGGCGAATGTCTTCAGGCGGTTGACCGGTCACAGCCCAGTCGATGAGCCGTTCGGCGACCACAGGAACGTCGAGGCCGGTGCGCTCGGACACGGCCATGAGGACTTCGATGCCCTGGTGGGGACGCAGCCCTCCGAGGACCAGGACCACGCCGATCGCCTGGTCGATCACGGCCTGCGACACGACGGATCCTGCAGCTGACCGAGCGCCCGCCGCAAGGCGCTGATCTCGTTTTGGAGAGCCGCGCGGCCCGGAAATGCGCTCACCTAGGCGCATGCATGCCCTTCTGCGAGCAAACCATCGTATGCACGTCCCAGATTCCGTTCCGGTCTACCACGCGTCCGGGTTTGGTTCGCCTGTAGATGCATGTGAGTGATTGCCCGGTCCTTGTGGCGGAGGAATGGGCGGAACACTCGTTGCTCCCGGCAGGAGGTGAGGCATGAGTCACTGGATCTACGAACTCTCGGGATGCCCCGAGGCAGGGTGCCGTCACCGAATCGCCGGTGAAGCCGAACCGGGCAAGGTCGTGGTGTTCGAACGCGTCGACAGACCGGTCATCGTGGACGGGTTCGTACGCGAAAGTCTCGATGACCTGATGATGGTGGCCCGCTTCCGTTGGGTGGCCAGCGGAGACCTCTCCACCGTGATGCCGGAGCTACTGCGCGCGGCAGCCCTTTCGCCATAGCCCGGTACGCGGGACTCACGTGTCCCTCACCTCACGTGTCCCTCACCAACGGGGCGGGTGCCGGTGCCGCCCAGCAGTTCGGTCCACCCCCTGACGCGGCCAGACCTCCGGGCCACCGCCGTGCCACTCGATGAGGTCCGACTCGGCCACGTCCAACTCGTCGCCGCGTACGAAGCCGACGTGCCGCAGGAACAGTGTCAACTCGTGCAATGAATTGGCCGTGCCCAGAAGCTGGCCGTCCACGCACACGCGACGGCCGCCAGACCCGCCAGGCGCCTCCACGACCGCGGACCGCTCGACCACGAGCTCAGCTTCTCCCGACCGAAGGCCGACCGCATTCCAGGCGGCCGGAATACCCCGTACGGCTACGGGCCGGTTCCGGCCGCACCGAATCCTGACGGCCCGAAGTGGGTGCCATCGCGACTTCGGGGGTGGGTACCCGGGAGCTGCGGCATCGCGGAGGTCCCGGGGACGGCGCGACGCCTCCCGCACGGTTCACGGCTGAGGAAGGCGGTTCCCCCTGATGACTCGCACCCTCTTCGGTACACCCGCGGGCGTGGACGTGGCCGGGCTGACGGCGGCCCTGGTCGAGGAGGTGGACGCCGAGGTCAGGTTCGACGCGGGCAGCCGTGGCGCCTACGCCACGGACGGCTCCAACTACCGGCAGGTGCCGATCGGTGTCGTGGTGCCGCGCACGGTCGAAGCCGGGGCGGCGGCGGTGCGGGTGTGCGCCCGGTTCGGCGCCCCGGTCCTGTCGCGGGGCGGCGGCACCAGCCTCGCCGGGCAGACGACGAACACGGCCGTGGTGATCGACTGGAGCAAGTACTGCCATCGGCTCGTCGCCGTCGATCCCGACTCCCGGACCTGTGTGGTCGAACCGGGAATCGTGCTGGACGCGCTGAACCGGCGGCTGGCCGGCCATCGGCTGCAGTTCGGCCCGAAGCCGTCGACACACAGCCACTGCGCCCTGGGCGGCATGATCGGCAACAACTCGTGCGGCGCATCCGCACAGGCATACGGCAAGACCGTCGACAACGTGCGCCGCCTGGAGGTACTCACCTACGACGGCCTCCGGATGTGGGTCGGGCCGACGTCGAAGGCCGAGCAGGCGCGGATCGCCGCGGACGGCGGCCGCCGCGCCGAGCTCCACGCGGGCCTGGACCGCATCGTCACCGAGTACCTCGCCGACATCCGGCGCGGCTACCCGAAGATCCCGCGCCGGGTCTCCGGCTACAACCTCGACTCGCTGCTGCCGGAGAACGGCTTCGACGTGGCACGGGCCCTGGTGGGCAGCGAGGGAACCCTGGTGACCGTGCTGCATGCCGAGCTGGACCTGGTGCCGGTGCCCGCGTACCAGTCGTTGCTGGTCCTCGGCTACGACGGCATCTGCACGGCCGCAGACGACGTGCCACGGCTCCTTGAGCACTGTTCGCCCGGGCAGTTGGAGGCGCTGGACGGCCGGATGGCCCAGCTGATGCGCGAGGAAGGCGCCTACCTGGCGTCCCTGAACACCCTGCCGCAGGGCGACAGCTGGCTGATGCTGCAGTTCGGCGGCGACAGCCAGGAGGAGGTCGACGAGCAGGCGCACGCCCTGCTGCGCGCCGTCGGCCGCACCGAGAAAGCCGCCGAGGTCGCGTTCTCCGACGACCCCGAACGCGAGCAGCGGATGCTCCGAGCGCGCGAGGCCGGGCTCGGCGTCACCGCACGCCCACCCGACGACCGGGAGACGTGGGAGGGCTGGGAGGACTCGGCCGTACCGCCCGAACGGCTCGGGGACTATCTGCGGGACCTGAAGGAACTCTTCGGGGAGTTCGGCTACGACCACCCGTCCCTGTACGGACACTTCGGGCAGGGCTGCGTCCACACCCGTATCCCCTTCGAGCTCAGGACCGCTGAGGGCGTGGCCGACTTCCGCCGCTTCCTGGAGCGGGCCACCGACCTCGTCGTCTCCTACGGCGGTTCCCTCTCCGGCGAGCACGGCGACGGCCAGTCCCGGGGCGAGCTGCTCACCCGTATGTTAGGCGAGCGGCTGGTGGGCGCGTTCGGCGAGCTGAAGGCGCTGTTCGACCCGGGCAACCGGATGAACCCCGGCAAGATCGTCCACCCCAACCCCGTCGACGGCCAGCTGCGTCTCGGCTCCGGCTGGCGCCCGAGGACCCCGGTGACGCACTTCGGCTTTCCCGAGGACGACCATTCCTTCAACCGGGCGGTGATGCGCTGTGTGGGCATCGGCAACTGCCGCGGCCACTCCGGCGGCGTCATGTGCCCCTCCTACCGGGCCACCAGGGAAGAGGAACACTCCACCCGCGGCCGCGCCAGGCTGCTCTTCGAGATGCTCGACGGCCACCCCGACTCGGCCGTCACGGACGGCTGGCGCTCCACCGAGGTGCGCGACGCACTGGACCTGTGTCTGGCCTGCAAGGGCTGCAAGTCGGACTGCCCGACCGGCGTCGACATGGCCACCCTCAAGGCGGAGTTCCTCTCCCACCACTACGAGGGGCGACTGCGCCCCGCCGCCCACTACTCCATGGGCTGGCTTCCCGTGTGGGCCCGGCTGTCCCGTATCGCGCCCGGGCTGCTCAACAGTGTCCTGCACGCGCCCGGTCTGGCGCGGGCGGGCAAGCGCCTGGCGGGCGTGGACCATGCCCGGTCGTCACCGGTGTTCGCCGAGCAGTCCTTCCAGCAGTGGTGGCAGGCCCGAGGGGGCGAGGAACCCGACCCGGCCGACCCGCGCACCGTCGTCCTGTGGCCGGACACGTTCAGCAACTCCTTCCATCCCTCGATCGCCGTCTCGGCCGTACGCGTTCTTGAGGACGCCGGTTTCCGCGTCGCCGTGCCCACCCGGCCGGTGTGCTGCGGGCTGACCTGGATCTCCACCGGGCAGTTGCCCCTCGCGCAGAAGGTGCTGCGCCGCACCCTCGGTGTGCTGCGCCCCTATCTGGAGGCGGGCACCCCGGTCATCGGCCTCGAACCGTCCTGCACCGCCGTCTTCCGCTCCGACGCCCCCGAGCTGATGCCCGCCGACCAGGACGTGCAGCGGCTGGCCGGACAGGTCCGCACCTTCGCCGAACACCTCGTCCACCACGCGCCCGACGGCTGGCGGCCCCCGCGGCTCAGCCGGCGGGCGACCGTGCAGACCCACTGCCACCAGCACGCCATCATGAAGTTCGACGCGGACCGGGAACTGATGCGCCGCGCCCACCTCGAGACCGACGTCCTCGACGAGGGCTGTTGCGGCCTGGCCGGCAACTTCGGTTTCGAACGCGGCCACCACGAGGTCTCCATGGCCGTCGCGGAACAGGGCGTCCTGCCCGCGGTCCGCGCCGCCGCCCCGGACAGCCTCGTCCTCGCCGACGGCTTCAGCTGCCGTACCCAGATCGAACAGGGCGGCACCGGACGGCGGGCCCTGCACCTGGCGGAGGTCCTGGCCCTCGGCCTGGAAGGCACGCTCCCGACCGAGCTCCCCGAACGCCTGGCCGTACGCCCTGCACCGCCCTCCCTCGCCTCCCGTTGGGCGGCCAGCGCGGGCGCGACCGCCCTGACTGCGGCCACCGCGACGGTCACCGGCCGAGCGGCAGTGCGCTCGCTGCGTCGCCGCTGATCCCCCTTCACACCGGCACTACCGGAAAGGTTGTCGAACATGTCGCAGAAGGTTTCCGACCATCTCCTCGAGCGCCTGCGCGAATGGGGAGTGGAGCATGTCTTCGCCTATCCCGGCGACGGCATCAACGGTCTGCTCGCGGCCTGGGGCCGTGCCGACGACAACCCCCGCTTCATCCAGTCCCGGCACGAGGAGATGTCGGCCTTCGAAGCCGTCGGCTACGCCAAGTTCTCCGGCAGGGTCGGGGTGTGCGCCGCCACCTCCGGGCCCGGCGCCATCCATCTGCTCAACGGGCTGTACGACGCCAAGCTCGACCACGTGCCGGTCGTCGCGATCGTCGGCCAGACCAACCGCAGTGCCATGGGCGGCTCCTACCAGCAGGAGGTCGACCTGGTCAGCCTGTACAAGGACGTCGCCTCGGACTTCTGCGAGATGGTCACCGTCCCCGAGCAGCTGCCAGGCGTCCTGGACCGGGCGATCCGTACCGCCCTGGCACGCCGCTCTCCGACGGCTCTGATCATCCCGGCCGACGTCCAGGAGCTGGACTACTCACCGCCCGGACACGCCTTCAAGATGGTGCCCTCCAGCCTCGGTATGTCGCAGTACGCTCCGGTGCCGGACGACAAGGACCTCGCCCGTGCCGCCGAGGTGCTCAACGCGGGCGATAAGGTCGCGCTGCTGGTCGGGCAGGGTGCCCGCGGGGCCCGGCAGGAGGTCATGGCGGTCGCCGACCGGCTCGGCGCCGGCGTGGCCAAGGCGCTGCTCGGCAAGGACGCCCTCGACGACGACCTGCCGTATGTCACCGGATCCATCGGGTTGTTGGGCACCCGGCCCTCGTACGAGCTGATGATGCGCTGCGACACCCTCCTCGTCATCGGCTCCTCCTTCCCCTACACGCAGTTCCTGCCGGAGTTCGGGCAGGCACGGGCCGTGCAGATCGACATCGACCCGCACATGGTCGGAATGCGCTACCCGTTCGAGGTCAATCTCGTCGGCGACGCCCGAAGGACACTGGCCCGGCTGCTGCCCTTGCTCGACACGAACAAGCACGTCAGCTGGCGCAAGCAGATCGAGAAGAACACCGCCCGCTGGTCGGAGGTCATGCAGCGGCGCGCCGCGGTCGACGCCGACCCGGTCAACCCCGAGTACGTCGTCCACGCGCTGGACGGCCTGCTGCCGGAGAACGTGATCCTGTCATCCGACTCCGGCTCGGCCGCCAACTGGTACGCCCGTCATCTGCGGCTGCGCGGTGCCATGCGCGGTTCGCTGTCCGGCACGCTCGCCACGATGGGGCCCGGGGTGCCGTACGCGATCGGCGCCAAGTTCGCGCACGGCGACCGGCCCGCGATCGCGCTCGTCGGCGACGGGGCGATGCAGATGAACGGCATGGCCGAGCTGATCACCGTCGCTAAGTACTACCGGGAATGGGAGGACCCCCGGCTGATCGTGGCGGTGCTGAACAACCAGGACCTCAACCAGGTCACCTGGGAGATGCGGGCCATGGCAGGCGCCCCGCAGTTCCTGCCCTCCCAGTCGATCCCGGACATCGCCTACGCCGACTTCGCCCGCATGGTGGGCCTCAAGGGCATACGGGTCGAGAAGCCGGACGACGTCGTGGACGCCTGGCAGGCCGCGCTGGCCGCCGACCGGCCCTGCGTCCTGGACTTCGTGACCGACCCCGCCGTCCCGCCGATCCCGCCGCACGCGTCCCTCGACCAGATCGAGGCAGCGGCGGCCTCGGTCCTCAAGGGCGACAGCGACCGGGCGGCCATGGTCCGCCAGGGCTTCAAGGCCAAGGTCCAGGACCTGCTGCCCGGGCACCGCCACCGCGCGGACCGGCCCGGGGCGCAGGACGAGAAGGACGGCACATGAGCGAGAGCCCGGTCGTGGAGCAGGTGGGCACGGCCGTCTACACCGTGCCCACCGACGCCCCCGAGGCCGACGGCGCCCTCGCCTGGGACAGCACGACCCTGGTCGTGGCGACCGTCGGATGCGGGAGCGTCACGGGCCTCGGCCACACCTACGCGCCCGCCGCGACGGCACGCATCGCCGACGACCTGCTCGCCGGCGTGATCACCGGCTCTCCCGCCCTCGACGTGCCACGGATGAACGAGGCCATGCGCCGGGCAGTGCGCAATGCCGGGCTGCCCGGTGTGGCCGCCCAGGCGATCTCGGCCGTCGACATCGCGCTGTGGGACTGCAAGGCCCGCCTGCTCGACTGCCGCTCGTGCGCCTGCTGGGCGCGGCCCGCGACGAGGTGCCCGTCTACGGCAGCGGCGGCTTCACGAAGCCGCACTTGCCCGCCACCCCACCGCAGCCTCGGCGTTCACGGCCGCTGTGGCAGCAACGGCGACGGCCGGCCGTGTGGAAGAGGCGCGCCCGCACTCCGTCGTAGGACCGACCGCGAGCCAGGGTGCACCCGCCCCACCTGGCCGACGGTGGCGGTGCTGTCCGGCGGCATCAGCCCCACGGCACGGGGATCTCCCGCTCGGGAAGGTGGTGGCCCGCCTGCCGAAACGCCTCCCATCACGTGACCACAAGTCGTCGCCCTCTCACAGTTCGCGGAGCGCCGGCAGCAACTGTGCCCGGCCCATTCCAGGTACGGCTGGTTCGACCGCACGCGGGGCCGGACGGTGACGGCCCTGGCGGGACTCGGATTCCGTGCCCGGAGCCTCGGGCCGTCAGCAGGGCGACGGAGCGATCCGGTCAGCGATGCCGGCACGCTGCATCGAGCGACCGAGGGCGCACGGACTGTAGGTCAACGCCGCGTATCGCCGGGGGCTCCAGTCACGCATCAGCAGACGGCCGGTCACCGACCCTGATACGCGTACCCGTCTCATGCCCTTTCAGGCGGCGCGAGACCCGGTAACGGTCGCGGGGGAGCACACAGCCGACCTGCACCGCAAGGGCGGTGACCAGCAGGTGGACGTCAACGGCGAACTTCATGCCCGTCGGCACGACGAGGTGGCCTCAGCGACCGGTCGTACGCAGGTCGGCTGATGGTCGGGTCACGTCGCGCCGCCGCCTCCGCTGCCGGAGGATCCGCCGGAGCCGGGTTGCCGGCGCGGGCGAGTGTGGTTTCCGCCGGGCCTGGTGGGTGCGTTGCCGAGCTGGTACGGAGTGAGACGGTCGCCCTCGTCGGCAGCCCGTGGCACCTCGTTGGGCTCGCGCATCTGGCGCTCCTCCCGTACCGGTCCGGTACGGGGCAGCACCGGGTGATCCGAGCGCCGAGGCGGCGCGGACTCCCGCCGTCGCACCCCGATGCCGAGCCGGACGGCTCCCACCAGCGCGGCCGTGACGAGCAGACCACAGACGACGATCACGATCGGTCCCGCCATCGAGCCGGCGGCGGCCAGTTGCTCAAGGGTTCTGTACATCGGCGCCGGGTACCCGGGGCGCCGCATCGAATGCCCGGAAGCCACGGCGTAGCGGACGTGACATTCGCCGGGTCGGCAGTAGCGTCGCCCCGCCGTACACCCCAGAGAGCGAGACGGCGAAAGCAGCTGGTTTATCGAGCTGGTTGGTGTGGCTGCAGGCATGCCCGGGACGGCCGCGATCGTGCTGGACCCGAAGGCGACCAGCTCCTGGCCATGGCCAGGATGCTCTCGCCTCACGTCGTTTGGGCGCTGACTCGATGGGGCCGGCCGGGCCCTCCCGGTCCCAGAGGTTCGTCTCGGACAATCACCCGGACCGCTCGCGGATCTAGCTGAGCGTCTTGCGCGGATCGCGCCGCGAAGCGTCGGCCCACACCATCGGCAACTCCCGTTCGCGCCTGTCGGCCTCGGCTTGCTCCTGCCCGTACAACAGGCCCCAGACGAAGGAGGGTTCGTCGGCCATGTGGGCTGCCACGGCCAGCTCACGCAGGGCGCCCCGTGCCGCAACGCTGTCCTGATGGTCCCCGAGCACCTTCTGGGCGGCTTTGACGCTCTTGCCCAGGCGCTTGGCAGCCTTGCCGAGTGCGTCGCGCGCCGGCTCCGTGGCGTACCTCGTCTTCTTCGCCGCCTTACGGGCTTCGTGAAGGGCCGTGTCACGTGCTGACCCCGGCGAGAGTTCCAGCGCGTAGGAGACGCGGCCGGCGAGACGGTCGTATTCCTTGCGGATGGCCTTGGCCATGACGTTCTCCGCTCCCCGGTCGGCCTTGACACGTAGTGGGGGCTGTTCCGTAAGCGTCGCCAGGGAGTCCAGTAGCGCCAGGTAACGGGGGGAGTTCAGGGCGTCGAGGGTGCCTTGGCGGGCCTCGGAGCTGTTGCTGAGGTCCCACACCTGCAGCCGGGCGGCGACGGGGCCGAAGACCAGTTCCGGAGGCAGGGCGTCGATCCTCGAAGTAAGTCGCTCCAGGAGTACCTCCTGGTCGCGTTCGGCGGCGAGCTCGTTTCCCAGCCACTTGAGTTCCTCGCGGACGGGATCGGTGACCTTCCGGTCCAGGACGGACCGGAAGGAGCGCAGGACGCTGCGCAGCCGCCGGCATGTGACGCGCATTTTGTGCACCGAGTCGGGCACATCGCTCCGGACCGCGGGATCCAGGCTCACCAGAGTGTGGACCCGGTCTTCCACATAGCCCAGGACCGCTTCACCGGCGGATCCCGGCACCACGGTCTCGGCAGCATGCTCGTCCGGCAGAAGGGGCGCTCCCACCATCGTCTCCTCCAGCGCCCGGGTCAGCTTGGACGCAGCGTGCGCACGGTCCACGCCGCTCTCGCGCAGTTTCTCGTCCACGGCGTCCAAAAGTGCCGGGTCGGTCTCCCGTGCGAGTTCGACCTCCATCTCGGTCCAGGAAGCCCGCGCGTTGGAGCCGAGCAGGGACTCGGCGCGTACCGAGTCGATGCTCAGCTCGGCGAGGACGGTGCTCCCGGAACCGACGAGCTGCCGTACGCCACGGGTGGTACGGATCCGGACGACCGGCCGCACCTGCGCTCCCCGGGTACGGGAAAGGGCCAGGTCGCGCAGCGTGTCCGGAAGGGCGTCGGACAGCGGGGCCTGTACCTCTTCCCGGCTGTCCGGAGACAGGGGCAGTTTGAGATGCCAGCCCGCATCGGTCCCGCCCGTCCTCCGCCTGAGCACGGCCGAGGCAGCAGCCAGGCGCAGGTCGTCCGTGTCGTAGTACACCGCATCCAAATCCTCGGTGCCCTGATCCACGACGGTCGCAATCGGGCCCACACCGGTGAGGTCGGGCAGCCATGTCGTGTCGTCAGCCCAAGGGGCTTCATACTTTCGCTCGATTTCCTGCTTCGTGTCGGTCATATCCTTCGCGTACACACATGCGCCCCGTACAAACATCGCCGACCCGGATCCGGCGCCCCATCAGGTCGCTTGTCCCCGGGTCGGTATTTCCATGATCGGTGATGACCGCGTTCCCTCTCCCCCAGTCACTTCCGCGATGGCGCCCCGCCGCCGTCGCCGTGGGGCCGAAGGCGGCCTGTTCCGGACAGCAACGCCTTCCGTTGGAGCCTGTCGGGCGTACTGGACGCACCGGCTGGGGCGCTACCAGTAGTGGCGTCGTCCGGCGACGGCACGCCCCAGGGAGCCGGGAAGGAACAGGACGAGCCCGTTCACGAGCAGGACCATCCCGATTGTCCACAGGATGCCGATGTGGAGGATGAATCCGAGGATGATCAGGATGACGCCGATGGCGATCACGGCCTTCTCCTCTCCATCCGGCCGGAGTGCCGGCCTCTGATGGATGTGGGACGGGAGTCGGCCCCTTGGTCTTCCCGCCGCCGGCCGTATGCCTTCGGCCGTGCTTCGGCCATCGGACCGGGGTTTCAGTTGGTCAGCAGGCGGTTGAAGAACGAGCGGTAGTGGCGAAGGGCCGTACGCAGGGCTTCGGTGTCGGCGTCCCCGCCCTGGTTCCACTGGCCTTCGAGCTGCTTCTTGTGCTCGTCGAACGTCGCGGCGAGTGTCTGCATGACGTTGGCGACCATGCTGTCCGCGTCCTGCACGGCGTTGCGGGGGTCGTCGACGAACGTGGTCTGGATCTTCTCCCAGCGGGTACGGAATTCCTCCTCGTCGTGGGCCGCCAGCAGTCGCGGCATCTCGTCCGCGTCGCTGGTCCGAGCCTCCGCCGCAGGGGTGTCTGCGTCGTGGGCCCCGATGTCCCTCACGTCGGCTCGCGCATCGCTCTCGCCGGGGTAGGCGGGGGGCGGCGACGTGCTGTCCGGTGCACGGTCGATCTCGTGAGGCTGTGCGAGGTCCTGGGTGGACAGCCTGGTGTCAGCCGTGTGCGGTGTGTCGTTGCGTTCCATGTCGTCTCCGTCGGCTTGTGCCCGCTGGGGAGTCAGGCCGTTGCATGGCGGGTCTGGCCGCCGTCGGTGAGAAGTTCGTCGAACAGTGCCCGGTAGTGCACCATGGCGCCGCGCAGCTGTTCGGTGGTGGCCTTGTGGCCCGTGCTGAGCATGTCGATGTCGTGGGCGGCCCGGTAGTGGTCAAGGGTGCGGCCGTGCTCCACGGAGAGGTCCTTCAGCTGCTGGTCGTAGCTCCCCGTCGGATAACCGCGTGCCTGCATCAGTGACGTCACCAGCCGGTCCGCGTCGTGCACGGCGTCCTCGGGCCGGTCCACGAACTCGTGCTGCACCTCGTCCCAGTCCCGGGTATAGCGTTCCCGGGCGCCGTCGGGCAGCGGCCTGATGTCGAGCTTGTCATGTCGCTTCTCGCGCGTGCTGAGCTCGCGCTCCGCGGCCATCCGGCTGTCCGCGCCGTCGACCGTCCGTTCGTACTCCGGGCCGAACCGCTCGCGCAGAGCCCTGCGCCGCCGGACGAGAGCCAGAGCCAGGACGATCAGCACGACGACCACCGCGACGGGAATGACGATCTCCAGAAGCGTGCTGGTAGGCATCGGACCGGCCTCCTTTCGGATGGGTCGATGTCCTGCCGGGTACCCCTTCCGCTTCGGATATCCCAAGACGCGGAAAGAATCTGGACCAGGAGAGACCCGGCGCGTCGGGGATCCGTTGTCCGGAGGATGTTTGGCGCGGCTGCTCGGGATCACGCGTCCTACGGGTCCCGAGAGGCCGCCGAAACAGACGCCGGATTTCCTGCCATGACGGAGATCCACAACACCACCACGACCGACTCGGGCGCTCCAGTGGAGAGCGACGGACACTCACTGCCCCTGGGACCAGGGGGGCCGATCCTCCTGCAGGACGCCTTCTGATCGAGCAGATGGCACAGGGCAGTCCCGCGCGCCGTGCCGTGCAGCGCAAGGCATAGGACGCTTCAGCAGCGGCCACGCCGAGCGACACAGCCCGCGCTCCGAAATCCGAGAGAGGGGAATCCCGTGAAGACATCCGACGACAACGACACACCGCCACTGGACGACGAGACGCGGCAACGGTCCGCGGAGCAGCGGAATGTCACCGCACCCACACCGCGAGATGTACGGGAAAGGGCCGAGCGTGATGACGAGCCCGAACTCCCGACCGAAGACAGGACCTGACCACCTTCGTGAATTCCGGGAGAAGGAGACCCGTCGTACGCCGACGGGTTTTCCTGTTGCCGCTGCAGGCGGTGCCGTGCCGCGAGGGCGGCCGCCGTCTCGAAGTCACCGCACCGCCTGCCACCAGGTACCCGGTCTCCGTGGACGCCTCTCAAGAGCTTTGACCTGCTGATTCAAGTTGGCGGTGGCTCGGTGACGGCGCACTACGCGGTCATGGCGACCAGCAGCACCGCGACCCCGACGGCGAGCCAGGCGACGTAGTCACCCAGGTGTCCCGAGTGCAGCCGCCGCAGCGGCACGATCACCCGCCGTCCCACCGTCTCGCAGACAGCCGTGACCCGGCCGGCGAACGGCGACCGCCGAGCTGGATCCCATACGGCGGCCGCGGCGAGGAGTGCCGCCACAAGAGTCGAGACGAGCCCGAGGAGCACGCCCTCGGTGTTCCAGCCGACGGCGGGCACCGGCGCGGACGGCGCCACCGGATGGCCGAACGCGGCGGCGCTGTAGGCGGTGCGATCGGTGAACTGCCTGGCTGCATGGTCGAGGGCGACACTGAGGCCGGGGAGGAGCCCGACGGCGAGCGCGGCGGCCAGCAGGACGGCGGGTACGGCCAGCATCGGAACGGGAATCCGTCGCCGTGGGTCGCGGATCTCCGGTTCCTCGCCGCCGCCGGTGGTCTCCGGGCCGGCATACCGCTCACGAGGCCGGGGCCCGGCACCGGCGAAGATCCGGGCGCCGGCGCGCAGCACGGCCCCGCCCGTGAGGGCCGACACGAGGACGAACACCGCGGGCAGCCAGGGGAACCGTTCCTCGCCGGCGTGTTCGGTGACGGCCTTGCCGAGGCCCGTGCCGAACGGGGGCAGACCGGCGAGCGCGAGACCACCGGCGGCGAACAGCGCCCCGACGAACGGCAGATCCCGGCCGCGCCGGTACAGCCCGTGCTCGTCGACGGAGCCGAACCGGTCGAGCAGCACGCCCGTCGTGGCGAACAGGGCCGCCTTCACCCCGGCGTGGGCGGCGATGTAGAGGGCCACCCCGGCCGTCCCGGCGGGGGTGAGCAGTGCGGCCCCGGCGAGGAAGAGGCCGACATGGCCGACGGTGGAGAAGGCGAGCAGACGCTTGAGATGCCGTTGCTGCCAGCACATCACGGCACCCACCAGCGCCGTCAGCACCCCGGCGGCCACGAAGACGTCCCGCAGGTGCGCCTCCGCGATGCCGTGCGGTCCGGAGAACACGATCCAGTAGACGCGCGCGACGCCGTAGACGCCGAGTTCCACCATGACCCCGGAGAGCAGCATGCACACCGGGGTCGGCGCGACCGAATGCGCGTCGGGCAGCCAGAAGTGCAGCGGCACCACCGCCGCCTTGACCAGCAGGCCGGTGACGACCAGCACGAAGGCGACGGCGAGCAGCGCGTCGGGGCGGTGCCTCGTCAGCTGCACGCCGATCTGCGCGAAACCGAGCTCACCGGTGCGCGCGTACACCAGCCCGATGCCGAGCAACGAGCAGTACGCGCCCAGGGAGTTGACGACACCGAAGACCAGGGCGCCCTGTACCGGCCGTGGGTCCTCGATGCGATAGCCCGTGAGCGCGTAGGCGACCGCCCCCATCAGCTCGAAGAAGACGAACGCGTCGAACAGGTCGCCGGTCAGCGCGAACCCGACCATGCCCGCCTCGAACAGGAGGATGAGCGCGGGAAAGGCACCCGCGTGCGTCACCGGCGGCTCGTCGAAGTAGCGCCAGGAATAGACGACGACCGCGAGGACGAGCAGGCCGGTCAGCAGCGCGAGACCGACGCCGATCCGGTCGCCGACGAGCACGATGCCGACACTCTCCCCATGCACCGGTGTCCAGCCGCCCAGCCACGAGACACTGTGCCCGTCGCCGGTGCGCAGCCACAGCAGGGCGAGGCCGGCGACCTCCAGCGCCGCCCAGCCGGTGACCAGCACGTCGATGGCGAGGCGCGGCAGCCGGCGCCCGGCGATCACGAGGACGACGGCGCCCAGCAGCGGGACGGCGACGGCGAGCGGCAGCAGATCGGCGGTACGCAGCATGCCCGGCCCGCTAGCCCTTCAGCCCGGTCAGCGCGTCCGGGTCGACCGTGCCGTGGCGCTTGCGGACCTGGATGGCGAGCGCCAGCAGCAGCGCCGTGACCGTGGCGCCCACGACGACGTCGGTGAGCGCGAGCGCCTGTACGACCGGGTCGACGGTGTGCGTGCGCAGCGGGGTGTCGGTGAAGTACGGCGCGACGCCGCCGCGCCGGTAGCCGACGGTGAGCAGCAGCACGTACGTCGAGGACTGCGCCACGGCGAGACAGCCGATGGCGTGGATGATGTCCCGGCTGGTGACCATGCCGTAGACGCCGACGAGGAGGATCCAGCCGGCGGTCAGGAAGGGAAGGACGGTCATGTGCCGCCTCCATCATCAGAGTTGGGCTCCGTCCTGACCTCCACGGCCTGATCCAGGAAGGAGGCGAGCAGGACGACGACGCCGGAGCCCACCTCGATGCCGACCGCCGCGTTCAGCAGCGGCACGAGGCCACCGGACGAGAGCGTGCCGAAGGTGCCGAGCGGCAGCACGTTCTGGAGAAAGGCGGCGCCGGCGATCAGCCCGGCGAGACCCAGTGCCACGAACGCGCCCGCGCCACAGGCGTCGGCCACGTCGAGCACGGCCAGCGGACGGATCCGCTTCAGCACGCGGTAGTCGGCGGCCACGTACGCCATGTGCAGCCCGGTGGCCAGGATGACTCCGCCCTGGAAACCGCCGCCCGGTGACAACTGGCCGTGCGCCACGATGTACACGCCGGTCAGGAGCGTGAGCGGCACCATCACCAGGCCCAGCAGCCGGGTGCTGGGCAGGACCCGGCCCGCGCGCGGCCGACCGCCGTGCTCGTCACGGGCGTGACGCAACAGCACGATCGTGCCGAGAACCGAGGCGAACAGGATCGACTCCTCCCCGAGGGTGTCCAGGGCGCGCTGGTCGAAGTTGACCGAGGAGACCACGTTGGCGGTGCGCTGCCGCAGGGACGCGGCCACCGCGCGGCTGCCGTAGGGGTGCAGCGCCGTACCGAAGCGCGGCAGTCCGGTGCAGGCGAGCGTGTACACCACGGCGAAGACGACAGCCGCGGCCCAGAACAGCCGGATTCGCGCGCTACGACTCATCGGTGCCCTCGGGCCCGCGGTCGTCCAGGTCGCGGTGCGACGCCGTGGCGCGGCGCACCTTCCGGACCGTCAGCAGGATCAGCAACGGAGTGACCGCCGTACCGACGGCCAGTTGGGACAGCGCCACGTCCGGCGCCTGGAGCAGCGTGAACAGCACGGTGAGACACAGACCGAGAACGGCCAGCAGCACGGCCTGCCGCACCGGGTCGCGGGCCAGCGCCGCGGCGGTGGCACTCGTCGCCACCAGCACCAGCGCGACGGCGATCAAATACTCCTGCGCGGTCGCAGTGCTCATTCGGGGGAGTCCTCTCGCAACAGACGCTCGTGCTGGGCGGTCGCCCTGCCGATCGCCATGGCGGTGGCCGCCCCGCCGACCGCAACGATCACCGCGGTCACGAGCAGCTTGACGGCGGCGCGCCCCGGGCCGGTCTCGACGGCCATCGCGAGCGCGACGAGCGGCACCCCGACGGTGGAGGCGGGAGTGAGGGCGTGAAGCCGCTGGAACGGCCCGGGCAGCACCACCAGGCCCACGGCCGAGAGCAGCAGGACACCGGTGCCGGCAGCAAGCAGGACGAGGGCGCATACATGACGTATCGTCACTTCAGCTGTCTCCATGGGTCTTTCGTGCTCCGGGAGTCTCGATCGACCGGCCACCGAGGAAACGGGTGAAGACCAAGGTCCCAGCTGGCCCCAGGACCGCCAGAACAAGACCGAGATCGGTGAAGGAAGTGCGTCCGAACCCCTGTGCCGTCAGCAGCAGGACGGCGGTGACGACGGTGGTGGCCAGGCTGAGTCCCGCCAGCCGCCCGACCGCGGTTCCCCTGCCTGCGGCCCACACACACGGTGGCATGCCCAGCGTCAGCAGGGCCGCCGTCGCAAGGAGCCAGGCGTTCACCGGCGCGCACCTTCGGTGAGTACGTCCTCCAGACGCGTACCGTCATCGGTAAGGAAGTGGGCGACGACTGTCCGCGGCTCTTGTGCCTCCCCTCGACCCCCGGTGCGTACGTCGACGACGTACGCACCGGGGGTCGAGGACAGCAGTGCGCAGGCCCAGGCAGGACCTGCACCGGAGACCAGCGTCATCGTCTTCAGGCTCCCCTCGGGGGAACGGCCGCCGAGTGCACGCGCGGTGATCCACCACAGCCTGGCGAGGTCGGTGACAACCGCGCCGGGCCACGCGAGCGCGGCGACTCCCCATCGTCGGGTACCGCCGAGCCGGGCACCCGACGCCGTGTGGATGGCCCGCGCTGCGGCAGCCGCGATCACCGCTCCCGCAGCGGCCACGGCGAGTTCGAGGGCGGACACAGCACTGATGAACAGGATGTTGAGGACCACCAGCACCACCCACCAGGCCAGTACCTCACCGATCGCGGTCAGCGCCCTGCGCATCGCCACTCCTCACCCACGCGCGTCGTCGCGGACCAGCAACGTGTACCGCGTACGGCCCACGCCATGCCTCACGCACACCGGAGAACACGATCTGGCGGGCCGAGCATCACCGCGATGGCGCATCATGTGCGGACGTGCGGGCACGGCACTTCTCCGGTCGGCGAGCGCACCGGTGACGTAGGCGTGCGCGGTGCCGAGGGACATGCCGAAGCCGAGGGCCATGCGGGGATGGGGACCAATGGCGGCGCAGGTTCGCCACGGCGGCAAGCGCGCTGGTGCGGCGGGCACGGGTGATCACCAGACTGCGGCGGCTCGCGCTCGCCGCCCGGACTTCGCACCGCTTCGCACAGGAACGGCTCGGCGCGGTGGAGCGACTCCTGTCTCTGGGCCGCGCTCAGCGAAGCCCACCGGGCATTTGACGGGGCCGCAGTCCGCAAGACCAGAGGGAAACAGCACCGGATGATCACCGCATCTGCCCGGAAAGCAGCCTGCCTCTTTCATGAAGCCGGCCACCCGTTTGCTGGACGGCTCCCTCACGATCACGGCCATCGCCTGCACGATCCGGTCGGTCCAGCTACGGTTCCCGCCGACCGCCGCGACTGCGGGCCACCTGTCACGATTCGCCTGGACCCGCGGTCGAGCACCGTCTGGGCAGCGATCTTCGCCGTACCATCATGGTCACCGGCATGGACTACGGCCATATGTCCGCACTCCACTGGCACTTCGGTCATCCCCTCACCCTCGGCGTCACGCGTCGCCTGCTTCCTCCCCCACTGAGGCTTCAAGCGCTACGGGCAGCTCTGGGACCGAGGGTGCAACCGCCCACTGACGAACCCGAAGCTTCTTCCCTTTTCCTGTTCCCACACCACGTCACCAGAGCCAGGCACTCTGTCCGACACCGGAGAAACCGGGAGTGCATGGACGGGGCGACAGAGATCCGATCGAGGAGGGTCACGTCCGCATAGGGCTGGATGGACGGCCACCCTTTGCCACAGGTCAGAGGTGATGGCGGGCGTGCACCACCAGCAGACGAAGAACCTTCCGGCGAAGCTTCCCTCACGCCGATTGCCTCACACCACCAGCAATGAACAAGCCGCCCCCGCCCTCAGGCACCCTCAACGAGCCCACGAACGTGACCTTCGCGCCCGCAAGGTCGATACTGCCATCAGGAGAACCACGCCGCTCGCGGTCACACGTCCCGCCCGAACCTGACGAACCATCATCAAAGTCAGCAGTGAGTCAGCATGAGTCCCGCCACAACCCGTCACGCACCGCGGCGAAGCGCCAAGATCAAGAACTGACGAAAGCTACTCTGACCTGGGAATCAGCAGGTCAGAGACCAGTCTGCTAATCTTGTTGGGAGTATCACATGAAGATGCTGATCAACGTCCCGGAGACCGTGGTGGCGGACGCGCTGCGGGGCATGGCGGCGGCGCATCCCGACCTGACCGTGGACGTGGAGAACCGGGTGATCGTCCGGCGGGACGCACCCGTCGCGGGGCAGGTCGCGCTGGTCTCGGGCGGCGGTTCCGGGCACGAGCCGTTGCACGGCGGATTCGTGGGGCCCGGGATGCTGTCGGCAGCGTGTCCGGGCGAGGTGTTCACGTCCCCCGTACCCGACCAGATGGCGCGGGCCGCCGCGGCCGTGGACAGCGGCGCCGGCGTGCTGTTCATCGTGAAGAACTACACCGGTGACGTCCTCAACTTCGACATGGCCGCCGAGCTCGCCGAGGACGAGGGCATCCAGGTGGCGAAGGTGCTCGTCAACGACGACGTGGCCGTCACCGACAGCCTCTACACCGCGGGCCGGCGCGGCACCGGCGCCACCCTGTTCGTCGAGAAGATCGCCGGCGCGGCCGCCGCCGAGGGACTTCCGCTGGAGCGGGTGGAGGCCGTCGGGCGCAAGGTGAACCAGAACTCCCGCAGCTTCGGTGTCGCGCTGAGCGCCGTCACCACCCCGGCCAAGGGCACCCCGACCTTCGATCTGCCGCCGGGCGAGCTGGAGTTGGGCATCGGCATCCACGGCGAGCCGGGCCGCGAGCGGCGGGCCATGATGACGTCCGGCGAGATCGCCGACTTCGCGGTCAACGCCGTACTGGAGGACATGCCCCCGCGAAACCCGGTCCTCGTCCTGGTCAACGGCATGGGCGCGACCCCGCTCCTGGAGCTGTACGGGTTCAACGCCGAGGTCCAGCGGGTGCTCGCCGAGCGCGGGGTGAGCGTGGCCCGCACACTGGTCGGCAACTACGTCACCTCCCTGGACATGGCCGGCGCCTCGGTCACGCTCTGCCAGGTCGACGAGGAACTGCTGCGGCTGTGGGACGCGCCGGTGCGGACACCGGCGCTGCGCTGGGGCATGTGAGGAAGGGACGACACCGACCGGCACCGACCCGCACCCGTACCGCTACGCAAGGAGATCCAGTGCTCGACGCCGACTTCTTCCGCCGCTGGATGGCGGCGACCGCCGCCTCCGTCGACCGCGAGGCGGAGCGGCTCACCGCCCTCGACTCGCCCATCGGGGACGCCGACCACGGCAGCAACCTCCAGCGCGGGTTCAAGGCGGTGGTCGCCGTGCTGGAGAAGGACGCGCCCGCCACCCCGGGGGCCGTCCTGACGCTCGCCGGACGGCAGCTGATCTCCACGGTCGGCGGCGCCTCCGGGCCGCTGTACGGGACGCTGCTGCGCAGCACCGGGAAGGCGCTCGGCGACGCGGCCGAGGTCGGCGAGGCCCAGCTGGCCGAGGCGCTGCGGGCCGGGGTGGACAAGGTCATGGCGCTCGGCGGGGCCGCGCCCGGGGACAAGACGATGATCGACGCCCTGGTGCCTGCGGTCGACGCGCTCGGCGACGGCTTCGGCGCGGCACGGGCCGCCGCCGAGCAGGGCGCCGAGGCGACGATCCCGCTGCAGGCCCGCAAGGGCCGGGCCAGCTATCTCGGCGAGCGCAGCATCGGCCACCAGGACCCGGGGGCCACCTCGTCGGCGCTGCTCGTCGCGGGACTCGCGGAGGCGGCCGGTGAGTGACGGCGAGCTGGTCGGGATCGTACTGGTGTCGCACAGCGCGGAGGTCGCGGCGTCCGTCGCGGAGCTGGCCAAGGGGCTGGCGGGCGGTGCCACGGCGGTGCGGGTCGCCCCGGCGGGCGGTACCGAGGGCGGCGGGTTCGGCACCAGCGCCGAGCTGATCGCCGCCGCTGCCGCGTCCGTGGACCGGGGCGCGGGGGTCGCCGTCCTCACCGACCTGGGCAGCGCGGTGCTCACCGTGAAGGCGCTGCTCGCCGAGGGCGACGAACTCCCGGACGGCACCCGCCTGGTGGACGCCCCGTTCGTCGAGGGCGCGGTCGCCGCGGTCGTCACGGCGAGCACCGGGGCCGGCCTCGACGCGGTGGAGGCGGCGGCCGCCGAGGCGTACACCTACCGGAAGGTCTGAGAACTCCCCCCACGTGAGGGGCTCCGGCCCGGCCGCCGGGTGCTGGCAGCGCGGGACGGCGGGCCCGCCCCGACCGGCTGCGGTGCCGGCCGGAGCCGTCCCGTTCCGGCGGGCACGAAGCGGCGGGCTTCCTGCGGTCGCGCTCATTCACGCCTGCGACCGTCGCCGCCTGGACCACCGCCGGGTTGCAGGAGGTCCGTCGCTTCGGCTCGCCGCACCCGCTTCGCGCGCTGTCGCGCCGTCACATCGCTGACCAGCACCCCGTCGGACGGACCCGATCCCGCGACCGGGCCCGCGCCGCGCCAAGCCGCGCCGGGCCGCGAGGGCCCGCCGGAAGCTCGCTCGCATCTCTCCGCCCGATACGCACTTCGCGTACGCGAATGATCGAGCCACCCCCGTCATCGGCATCGTCCCGACCGCATGCCGACCGCACGCCTGCCGGACGGCTGTCGATCCACGCATCAGGTCTTGACAGGAAGCTCCCGGCGACACAGCCTTTGGCAACGTTGTCATTGTGCTCGCCGCGGGGTACCCGGAGCCGATTCGGATCACCCCGCCGCTTTCTGATGGGACGTCAGAATCATGACCGATCAGCCGGTTCCGTCGCGCAGTCCGTCGCGGCGTTCCATAGTCGCCACGGGCTCCACCCTGCTGGCCGGGTTCGGACTCGGCTCGGTGCTCCCGGTGCCGGCCGCCGCCTCCGCCGGCACTCCGGCCGAGCCCGCCGCGCCGCGTGAACTCGCCCTCCACCGGCCCGTTTCGGTCTCCTCGACCGCCTACGCCGCCACCCCGGGCTCCTTCGCCGTCGACAGCCTCACCGTACCCGGCGTGCGGGGCAGCGGCTGGCGGGCCGGGGACGGCGACCCGCAATGGGTCGCCGTGGACCTGCAGGCGGCCTGCGAGGTCACCCGGATCCGCCTGACCTTCGAAGCCGACGCCGCCGACCCGGTGTTCACCCCGCCGGCCACCGGGAACCCGGCCGACGGCACCACCGGCAAGGAGATCCTGTCGAGCTACGCGCTCGACTTCCTGGTCGAGACGTCCCCCGACGAGAAGTCCTGGACGAGCGTCCACCGCACGACCGCCGGCACCGGCGGCGTGGTGGACGTCCCGCTGCCCCGCCCGGTCACGGCACGCTGGGTGCGGATGACGTGCCGCAGGCGCTCCAGCCCCCTGCCGCTGGGCCTCAACGGCTTCGAGGTGTACGGCACCCCTCGGGGGCACCGTCCCGCGGCGACGGGCTGGACCGACTGGGGCACCCGGCACGGCGCGGCGCCCGGACTGACCGTGGCCGACGACGGCACCGTGCCGGTGGAGTCCGGCTGGCGGCTCACCCTGGACGACTGGGCGGGCGCGGACGGTCCCGGTCTGTCGAGGACCGGCGTCGACACGAGCGGCTGGCTGCCCGCCACCGTCCCCGGCACGGTTCTCGGCTCCCTCGTGGACCAGGGCAGGCTGCCCGACCCGGTGTCCGGACTGAACAACCTGCGCATCCCCGAGGCGCTGTCCCGGCACTCCTGGTGGTACAGGCGGGACTTCGAACTGCCGCGGGGCCTGCGCACGGGGTCCGGCCGCCGGATCTGGCTGGAGTTCGACGGCGTCAACCACACGGCGGACATCTGGCTGAACGGCGCGCACGTCGGCGACCTGACCTACCCGTTCGCCCGCTCCTCGCACGACGTGACCCGGCTGCTCGCCACGGCCGGCGCGAACGCGCTGGCCGTCCGGATCACCCCGATGCCCGTGCCCGGCAGCCCCGGCGACAAGGGCCCGCTGGGCGAGTCGTGGGTGGACGCGGGCGCCGGGCAGATGAATCTCAACTCCCCTACCTATCTGGCCTCTTCGGGCTGGGACTGGATGCCGGCCGTCCGCGACCGCGCGGCGGGCATCTGGAACCACGTCCGGCTCAGATCCACCGGGCAGGTCGTCATCGGCGACCCGCGCGTGGACACGAACCTGCCGAACCTGCCGGACGTCTCCGTCGCCGAGCTGACCGTCGTCGTCCCCGTCCGCAACGCCGACTCCGCGGACCACAGCGCGACGGTGACCGCGGCGTTCGGCGACGTCCGGGTGTCCCGGACGGTCGCCGTGCCGGCCGGTGACAGCGTGGAGGTCGTCTTCGCCCCGGACGCCTTCCGGCAGTTGCGGCTGCACAACCCCAGGCTGTGGTGGCCGAACGGCCTGGGCGAGCCGGACCTGCACGGCCTCACGCTCACCGCCTCGGTCGACGGCACCGAGAGCGACCGGCGCACCACCCGCTTCGGCATCCGCCGGTTCGGCTACGAGTACCGGGTGCCGCTGCCGTTCACCGCGTCCGGCGACGCGTACACCCAGACCGTCACCTTCGACCGGCAGCAGGCCCGGCACGTCCGCGTCGACTGCCGTACCCGGGCCACCTCCTGGGGCAGTTCGCTGTGGACCCTGGCGGTGCGGGACAGCACCCGGCAGGCCACCGACCTCGCCCTGCACGGGCCCGCCGGCGCCTCCAGCACGGACGGCGACGACCACGGCCCGGCCAACGTGACGGACGGCGACCCGGGCACCCGCTGGTCCTCGGCGTACGAGGACGACCAGTGGATCAGCGTCGACCTGGGCTCGGCGCAGTCCTTCGACCGGGTCGACCTCACCTGGGAGCGGGCGTACGCGCGGACCTTCGTGGTGCAGGTCTCCGCCGACGGCGCCGAGTGGACCGACGTGCAGGCGGTGGACAACTCGGCCGTGCCACTGCCGTTCAGCGACGGCAACGCCAGCCTCCAGGTCGAGGACCTCGACCGGCAGAGCGCCCGCTACGTCCGTATCGACTGCGGCCTGCGCAACACCAGTTGGGGCAACTCGCTGTGGTCGCTGGGCGTCATCGACAGCAGCAGTCCCGGCACCGACCTCGCCCTGCACCGGACGGCGACGGCCTCCACCGAGGAGTCCGACCACCCCGCCTCGAACGCCACCGACGGCGACCCGGGCACCCGCTGGTCCTCGCAGTACGAGGACCACCAGTGGATCCAGGTGGACCTGGGCTCCGCGCGGGACTTCGACCGGGTGGCGATCGTCTGGGAGACGGCGTACCCGAAGACGTACGTCATCCAGGTGTCCTCCGACGGCGAGCGGTGGACCGACGTCAAGTCCGTGTCGAACGCGCCCGATCCGCTGCGGATCACGGTCAACGGCGTGCCGGTGCTGGCCCGCGGCGGCAACTGGGGCTGGGACGAACTGCTGCGCCGGATGCCCCCGGAGCGGATGGACGCGGCGGTGCGGATGCACCGCGACATGAACTTCACGATGATCCGCAACTGGGTCGGCAGCAGCGACCGGGAGGAGTTCTTCGCCGCCTGCGACCGGTACGGCATCCTCGTCTGGAACGACTTCCCGAACGCCTGGGGCATGGACCCGCCGGACCACGACGCCTTCGGATCGATCGCCCGGGACACGGTGCTGCGGTACCGCATCCACCCCTGTGTCGCTCTCTGGTGCGGGGCGAACGAGGGCAACCCGCCGGCCGCGGTCGACCAGGCCATGCGCGCCGCCGTCGAGCAGCAGGTGCCGGGGCTGCTGTACCAGGACAACTCGGCGGGCGGCATCGTCACCGGCGGCGGTCCCTACGGCTGGGTGGAGCCGGAGAAGTACTTCGACCCCGCCACCTACGGCAGCAAGGACTTCGGCTTCCACACCGAGATCGGTATGCCGGTCGTCTCCACCGCGGCGAGCCTGCGCAACCTGGCGGGCGACGAGCCGGAGTGGCCCATCGGCGGTGCCTGGTACCACCACGACTGGAGCGAGCACGGGAACCAGGCGCCGCAGAACTACAAGGCGGCCGTCGAGACCCGCCTCGGCGCGGCCACCGGCCTGGACGACTTCGCCCGCAAGGCGCAGTTCGTCAACTTCGAGAACACCCGCGCCATGTTCGAGGCCTGGAACGCCAACCTCTGGGACAACGCCACCGGCCTGATGCTGTGGATGTCCCACCCGGCCTGGCACAGCACGGTCTGGCAGACCTACGACTACGACTTCGACGTCAACGGCACATACTACGGCGCCCGTTCGGCCTGCGAACCGCTGCACGTCCAGGCCGATCCGGTGCACTGGCGGGTCCTCGCGGTCAACCACACCCGCGCGGACCTGCACGGCGCCACCGTCACCGCCCGGCTGTACGACCTGTCCGGCCGGCAGCTCGGCAGCGGCCGGACCGCGCAGGTGGACGTGGCACGGGCCGCCACCGCGGAGGCGTTCACCGCCGGCTGGAGCGACGACCTGCCCGACCTGCACCTGCTCCGGCTGACCCTGGCGGACGCGGGCGGCAGGGAGCTGTCCCGGAACACGTACTGGCGCCACCGCGACCCCGCCGCCCTCCAGGCACTCGGCAAGGCCCCGCGGGTGAACGTGTCCGTCTCGGCCGGGCAGGTGTCCCGTTCCGGGGACCGGCACTCCCTGACGGCCACCGTCCGCAACCGCGGCTCGGCCGTCGCCGCCATGACCAGGCTGTCCCTGGTGGACGAGGCGAGCGGCCGGCGTGTGCTGCCGACGCTCTACAGCCACAACTACCTGTGGCTGCTGCCCGGCGAGTCGCAGACCGTCAGCGTCTCCTGGCCGTCGCGGGCCCTTTCCGCGGGCCGGCCGGAGCTGCGGGCGGAGGCGTACAACAGCCGTCCCTAGGCGAGCCCCTCCGCCGCCACCGCGAGGGCCGAGCGCATGGTCGCCGTGAGCTCGGCCTCCGCCGTGGCGGGGTCGGTGGTCTCGTCGGCGACCCGCCAGGCGTAGTGCTCGACGGCCGCGCGCAGGGCCGCGTTGAACATGGCCGCCTGGATGGTGGGCCGCAGCCCGTCGGCGGGCAGCCCGGAGCGTTCGGCGAGGGCGCGGGCGAACGCCGGTTCGGCCTCGTCGTAGGACTGCAGCCACTCCGCGCGCAGGCCCGGTTCGACACGCGTGAGCCGGACCAGGGCGCCCATGGTGGCGCGGTCCGGGCTGCGCACCAGCCGGCTGTCCGTGGGTACGGCGTGCTCGAAGGCCTCCTCCAGCGGCTGGCCGGGGCGCCAGGCGCGCAGGCAGTCGGCGACGGCCTCGATGCCGGCCGCGAACAGCGGCCGCACGCAGGCCTCCTTGCTCGGGAAGTAGCGCCACACCGTGCGCGCCGAGACGCCGACCGCCTGCCCGATCTGCTCGCCGGTGGTCGCGGACACCCCCTGGGCGACGAACAGGTCCACCGCGGCGCGGGCGATCTCCAGTCTGGTCTCGGCCTTGCGCTCCTCGGTCAGGGGCGGGCGTCCCGTGCGTCCCCCTGCGGTCATCTGTCCCTCCGGTGCCGGTGGCTGCTGCTCCGCGATTGTCCCCGAGGCGGCGGGGTGACGGAAAATTCAGGCCACGACTTTATGTCACTCACCGACATTAAGTCGTATGGTGTGAGCCGCACCGGGCGCCGAGCGCCCTCGAACCACCTGATGGGAGCACCACATGGCCAGCGGACTCGACGGGCGCGGCGTCATCGTCACCGGCGCGGGATCGGGGATCGGGCGCGCCGCCGCCCTGGCCTTCGCCAGGGAGGGGGCGCGGGTCCTGGTCGCCGACCTGAACGCCGGGACCGCGGGCGCGACGGTGACGGAGATCGAGAAGGCGGGCGGTACGGCCGTGGCCGTCACCGGCGACCTCGGCGAGCAGTCCGTGGTGGACCAGGTGGTGGCGACCGCGGTGGAACGGTTCGGCGGGGTGGACGTCCTGGTGAACAACGCCGGGATCATGGACCGGATGTCGGCGCTGGCGGACGTCAGCGACGCGGAGTGGGAGCGGGTGATACGGGTCAACCTCACCGCACCCTTCCTGCTCACCCGGGCCGTGCTGCCGCACATGCTGGCGGCCGGCCGGGGCGCGATCGTCAACACCGCCTCCGAGGCCGGCCTGCGCGGCAGCGCGGCGGGCGCCGCCTACACGGCCTCGAAGCACGGTGTCGTCGGCCTGACCAAGAACCTGGCGGTGATGTACCGCAACCAGGGCATCCGGGCCAACGCCATCGCCCCGGGCGGCACCAGGACCGGCATCCAGATCGACCTGGAGGACGGCGCGCACGGGCCGGCCGCGCTCGGCCCGTACTTCGGCAACGTCGGCCAGGTCTCCGAGCCCGAGGAGCAGGCGGCGGCGATCGTGTTCCTGGCCTCGGACGCGGCGAGCAACATCAACGGCGCGATCCTGCCGGTGGACAACGGCTGGGCGGCCGTCTGACCCGCACCGCCGGGGGCGGCCGGCCCGCCGGTCAGCCGCCCCCGGCGAACTCCTCCGCCAGCCGCTCCCCCTCGGCCTCCGCCTCCGCACGGTTCTCGATGGGCTTGACCGCCGAATGCCTGAAGACGATGTAGGTGACGCCGGACGGCGCCCCGCCGACCCTCGGGTCGGGGTTCACACCGAGCGCCTTCGCCGTGGCGTAGGAGGCCTCGCCGATGATGTCGCGCGGTCCGGTGTCGCCGACGACCGCGTACTGCACCCGGCCCTTGTAGATCACCGCGGCGACCGCGCCGCCCCGGACGCCGGACTTCCGGTGGTTCCAGCGGCGGCTGGGGCCGGGTACGACGACGTAGGGCAGTTTCTCGGCGTTGAGCTGACGGCCGTTGGACTGCTGGTAGGCGGTGGCGGCGGTGAACGCCGGGTCGGCGGACCGGTTGCAGTGGGCGGTTCGCTGGCCGTCGCAGTCGATGTCGAGGTCGGCCTTCCAGAAGACGGCCTGCCGGGTGCCGCACACGGGGACGGTGGCGGCCTTGTTGGCATCGGAACGGTAGCGGCCCCTGGATACCTGGTTGCACTCCCGGAGCCGGGCCAGCAGGTCGGTGGCGGTGATCCGGTGCCGGTGGCCGGAGGCCGCGTACGAGGCGGCCGGGGCGGGCAGCGTGGCCGGGGCGAGCAGGGCGGCGCCGGCCGCGGCCAGCGTCAGCGACTGGACACGCACGATGAGGGACCCTTTTCGTGGGGGACATGGAATCACCCGGAACAAGATGGTGCGGGTCCGGCGGCCGGGCCAGCACATGGAGGCTGTACAGGGCCGTTCGGCGCAACGAAACTGACACTTCGTGAGCGGCCGCCGAGGGGCCGGGGGCCGAGCCGGTGTCGGCCCGGCGCCCCGGCCGCCCGTGCCGGCGCGGGATCAGCGACGACAGCGTTCCGCGCCACAGGCGCGAACTCCCCTGTTCTTCCGGGAAGTTCGACCGCAGGACCCTCAGCATACGTAACTCTCCCCCGGCGTCTGCAATACGGCCCTCTTGATGTCCGCATCCCGGGCAGTCATATTGGTCCGGACCATTGCCGTGCTGCCGTCCCCGGGGAGGCGGAACCGTGCGCCGAGTTGCCGTCGTGGTCTGCACCCTGCTGTTCGTGACGTCCTGCGGCTGGGGCCGGGCCGCCGACGGCGACAGCGGCCGGCTGCCCGGCGCCCCGACGGGGGTGACCGCGGCCGCCGGGAGCGCCACCAGCGTGCACGTCATGTGGAACGAGCTGCCGGAGGGCTCCGGGATCCGTGCCTACGAGGTGTATCGCGGCACCACGAAGGTCGAGGAAGTGCCCGGCTCCCAGCACATGGTGGACGTCACCAGGCTCAGGTCGTCCACGGCGTATGTGTTCACCGTGCGGGCCCGCGGCGGGGACGGCAGCCTCGGGCCGCGCAGCCGTGCGGTGCGGGCGACCACCCCCGCGATGGTCGCGGCCGACCGCTCCGCCCCCACCCGGCCCGCGCGGCCGGGCGGCCGGGCCGTGGGCAGCCGTGCCGTACAGCTGTCCTGGGGCGCGTCGACGGACGACCGGGCCGTGGTGTCGTACGACATCTGGCAGGGCGGCGCCAAGATCCACAGTGTGGGCGGGAACCAGACCGCGGCCGTGGTCATGGGGCTGCGGCCGGGCACCCGCTACGTCTTCACCGTCCGGGCCCGGGACGCGGCCGACAACCTCTCGCCCGCGAGCACGGCGGTACGCCTCACCACCCCCGGCAGCGGCGACGGCCGGGACACCGCGCCGACCGCGTTCACGGCGCGTACCCACGAGGAGAGCGGGGCCTGCTACCTCGATCTGGCCTGGGACCCGCCGCAGGTGGACGGTGTGGTCACCGAATACCAGATCCGGCTGGACGCCGGGACGACCACCTCCCTGGTGTGGGGCGGCACTCCACCGAAGGGACGGGCGACCTACAGCTTCTATGTGGGCCGGGACCATGGGGTCCGGCACCAGGTGCGGCTCCGGGCGCGGCTGCCGGACGGCACCTGGGGCGGCTGGTCGGCGGAGCGGACCGTGACGACCGGGGCCTGACGGGAGCCGGACCCGCATCCCGGCCTGGGCCGGGCGGAGGAAGAAGTCACCTGGCCGGTCGCCCTCCGGGTGCGGGACGCGCCGGAGCCCCTTTCGCTGAACCTGAGGCAGCACGGGCGTTTCCCCACCCTCGGCGGCGCACGGGACGTTCCGCCAACCGTGCCGCCGGAGGGCAGACCATGCGCACTACCCGACTTCTCCTCCGCTCCGGCCTGACCCTGGCGGCCGCCGCCGCTTTCCCGACCTGGCTCGCCGGCCCGTCCGCCGCGCTCTCGGGCATCTCGGTGAGCACCATCGGCACCACGGTCTCGGTGGTCACCAGCGCCTGTACCCAGTCCAACGGCAGCTGGGGCAACGCCTCGCTGCTCAACAGCGGCCAGACCGCCTTCGCCCAGGGACGGCAGGCGGCCCTGGCGGGCACCACGGTGAGCCAGTCCGCCGCCTGGTCGGGGGTGTCGCCGGGCACCTACACGGTGGTCGTCGTCTGCTCCAACGGCGGTACGGCGGGCACCCAGTCGGTGATCGTCTCGTCCGCCCCCGCCGCGCCGACGACCTCCTCCACCACCAGGACGGCCGCGCCTGCCGCCCCCGCCCGGGGCGTGATGGGCGGCCTGGGCGGCGCCGCCCGCGACTACGGACCGCTCACCCTGGGCATCGGCGCCGCGCTGGTCGGCTCGGGCGTCATCGCCACCGGCTGGTACCTGCGCAAGCGCTCGAAGCCCTACCGGCTCTAGGACCGGGACGGTCCGGGCAGTTCGCCGAACTCCTCCAGGGCATGGCCGAGCCACTGCGTCCAGAACGTCTCCAGGTCGATGCCGGCCCGCAGGACCAGGTGCCGCAGCCGGTCCTCGGGCGCGTCCTTGCCCGGCGGGAAGTCGCGGCGCTGGATCTCCTCGTACTCGGCCAACTGCCGCCGGTGCAGCTCCAGATGGCGGCGCAGGTCGGCCTCGATGCCGGCGGTGCCGACGACCGCGGCGGCACGCAGCCGCAGCAGCAGCACGTCCCGCTGCGGCTTGGGGTCCTGGGCGGCGGCGGTCCAGCGGGCCAGCTCGGCGCGGCCCGCGGGCAGGACCTCGTAGCTCTTCTTCTGCCCGCGGGCCGGCTGCTCGGCCGGCAGGGTGCGGATGTAGCCCTCGGCCTCCAGCCGTCCGAGCTCGCGATAGATCTGCTGGTGCGTGGCCGACCAGAAGTACCCGATCGACCTGTCGAACCTGCGGGTCAGCTCAAGCCCCGACGACGGCCGTTCGAGCAGGGCGGTGAGGATCGCGTGCGGGAGTGACATGGGCTCATCCTAGGGACGGCGCTACAGGGCTGCGGCCAGCTCGGTGCCCTGCTTGATCGCCCGCTTGGCGTCCAGTTCGGCGGCGACGTCGGCACCGCCGATGAGGTGCGCGCTGCGGCCGGCCGCGACCAGTTCGTCGTACAGGCCCCGGCGCGGTTCCTGTCCGGTGCACAGCACGACGGTGTCGACCTCCAGGACGGTGCTCTCGCCGTCGACGGTGACGTGCAGTCCGGCGTCGTCGATCAGGTCGTAGCGCACACCGGGGACCATGGTGACGCCCCGGTGCTTGAGTTCGGTGCGGTGGATCCAGCCGGTGGTCTTGCCGAGGCCCGCGCCGACCTTGCTCGCCTTGCGCTGCAGGAGGTGCACGGTCCGCGGCGGCGCCGGGCGCTCCGGGGCGGCCAGGCCCCCGGGTCCCTGGTACTCCGTGTCGACGCCCCACTGCCTGAAGTACGTCTCCGGGTCCTCGCTCGCCTTGTGGCCGCCGTCGGTGAGGTACTCGGCGACGTCGAAGCCGATGCCGCCGGCGCCGAGGATCGCGACGCGGTCGCCGACGGGGGCGTCGTCGCGCAGCACGTCGAGGTAGCCGAGGACGCGGGGGTGGTCGACGCCGGGGATGTCGGGGGTGCGCGGGGTGACGCCGGTGGCGACCACGACCTCGTCGTAGCCGGTGACGTCCGCGGGCTCGACGGCCGTGTTCAGGCGCACCTCCACGCCGTGCGCGTCGAGCTGGTGGCGGAAGTAGCGCAGGGTCTCGTCGAACTCCTGCTTGCCGGGGACCTTGCGGGCCACGTTCAGCTGGCCGCCGATCTCGCTCGCCGCGTCGAACAGGGTGACCTGGTGGCCGCGTTCGGCGGCGGACACCGCGCAGGCGAGGCCCGCCGGTCCGGCGCCGACGACCGCGACACGCTTCTTCAGCCGGGTCGGGGCGAGGACCAGTTCGGTCTCGTGGCAGGCGCGCGGGTTGACCAGGCAGGAGGTGATCTGCCCGCTGAAGGTGTGGTCGAGGCAGGCCTGGTTGCAGCCGATGCAGGTGTTGATGGCCTCCGGCGTACCGGCTGCGGCCTTGTTGACGAAGTCCGGGTCGGCGAGCATCGGGCGGGCCATGGAGACCATGTCGGCGAAGCCCCCGGCGAGCAGTTCCTCGGCGACCTCGGGGGTGTTGATGCGGTTGGTGGTGACCAGCGGCACGGACACCGCGCCCATCAGCTTCTTGGTGACCCAGGTGTAGGCGCCGCGCGGGACCGAGGTGGCGATGGTGGGGATGCGGGCCTCGTGCCAGCCGATGCCGGTGTTGATGATGGTCGCCCCGGCGGCCTCGACGGCCCGGGCGAGGGTGATCACCTCGTCGAGGGAGGAGCCGCCGGGGACCAGGTCCAGCATGGACAGCCGGTAGACGATGACGAAGTCGTCGCCGACGGCCTCGCGCACCCGGCGGACGATCTCGACGGGGAAGCGCATCCGGTTCTCGTACGAGCCGCCCCAGCGGTCGGTGCGGTGGTTGGTCTGCGCGGCGATGAACTCGTTGATCAGGTAGCCCTCGGAGCCCATGATCTCGACGCCGTCGTAGCCGGCCTGCCGGGCGAGGCGGGCGGCGCGGACGTAGTCGCCGATGGTGCGCTCGACGTCGGCGTCGGTCAGCTCGCGGGGCGCGAAGGGGCTGATCGGGGCCTGCAGCGGGCTCGGGGCGACCAGGTCGCGGTGGTAGGCGTACCGGCCGAAGTGCAGGATCTGCATCGCGATCCGGCCGCCCTCGCGGTGTACGGCCTCGGTGACGGCCCGGTGCTGCGCGGCCTCCTCGTCGGTGGTGAGCCTGGCGCCGCCCTCGTAGGGCCGGCCCTCGTCGTTGGGCGCGATGCCGCCGGTGACGATGAGGCCCACTCCGCCGCGGGCCCGGGCCGCGTAGAACTCCGCCATCCGCTCGAAGCCGCGCTCGGCCTCCTCCAGGCCCACGTGCATGGAGCCCATGAGCACGCGGTTGGGGAGTGTGGTGAAGCCGAGGTCGAGGGGTTTCAGCAGGTTCGGGTAACGGCTCATGGGGGCCTCCGTGCGCGGTGTCGTCACCGTAGTTGTAGAGGACCGCGCACGGATTATGCAACTAGTTGCACAACACCCTCGGGATGACGTGTCTCAGATCACCGGTCACCGGCTTTCGAGCAGGACGTGCAGTTCCCTCTCCTGGTCCCCGGACGCCGACGACAGGTTCCGCACGGCGAACAGGGAGTCGAGGGTCCTGTGCAGCCGGCTGATCGCCCAGTAGCCGCCCTGCGCGTCGGCCTCGACCGTGGCCGAGAGCCGGGGCGGCGGGGTGCACTCGTGGGCGTCGGTGACCTCGAACGTGCCGAGCCACACCATCGGGCGGGTCTCGTGGAGCTGCTGCGGCACGTCCTCGGCGGCCCGGTCGGACTCGAAGCACTGGCACAGCGCGTCGAACACGATCCGGGCGTCCTCCTTGTTGCATCCACTGATCTCGAGGGAGACGGGTTCCTCGTGCATGGGCACACGGTCCATGGTGATCGCTCCTCTCATGGCGATGGCGCGGTGCCACGGGTTCCCCCGCGAACCGCGCCATGCCAACAGATAAGCACCGATCCCCGGACCCTGCACCACCCGCCGCGGGCGGGCGCGGGCTCAGCTCCGGGTGAACTTGTAGGTCACGCTGTCCGTGAGGACGCAGAAGCCGGGCGACATCACGACGACCCGCAGGACGCCGGTGCGCCGGTCGTAGTCGATGCCCTCGGCCTCGAAGGTGCCCGAGCAGGAGCTGCGCAGCGGCAGCTGGCGCAGCGCCGTGACGTGCCCGGTGACGTTCGCGGAACCGGGCTGCGCGGACAGGTCGATCTGCAGCAGCGGCTTGGTGTAGCCGAAGAGGCTGCCGTCCGGGTCGTCCGAGGAGCACAGCAGCGTGGTGGCGCTGGAGAAGTCGCAGCCCTGGACGTCCCGCACGGCGTGGTCGAGGTTGACGACGGACGCCAGCGGGAGGTTCGCGGACGGCGAGGTGCTCTTGTTGGCGCCCGGCGTCGGGAAGACCAGGAAGCGGGTCATCGTGCCGTACTCGCCGGAGAGCATGTACTGGCTGTCGGGCGTGATGGCGGACCAGGAGTTGTTGAGGGCCTCGCCGGAGACGAGCGTGTGGACGTACTCGGACCAGGTGCCGTCGGGGGCCTGCACCCGGTACATCTTGTAGGTGCTGGAGTCCGCCTGGTACGGCTCGACGTAGTAGCCGTCGTAGGACTCGTCGGGGTCGCCGACGTGGTTCCAGCCGCGGGCGTAGACGTCGAGCGGGATGGTGCCGACGCCGGTGTACCGGTTGGGGCTGTTGGCCGGGACCTCGACCGAGGTCAGGCCCTGGCTCTCGGTGAGCGCATCGGCGTGGTCGGAGCCGGTCTCGGTCCAGTTGTCGGCCGCGGAGGCCGGGGCGGCGGTCGCGAGGACCAGGGTGGCGGCGAGGGCGACCAGGGCGGTCAGGCCTGCGCGACAACGTTGCCGGGGGGACGCGGGCATGGAAGCCTACTCCTCGGTATCGGGGGGGTGGGACGCGCGTGCGCCGGTCAGTCTGGCGCGGGCCCGATGGACATGTACAGACCAATGACGGGTCCGGAAGGTGAACTCACGCCCCTGCCGTCTCTGTGGTCGCTTCGCGGTACGGATGCCGTCGTGTTGAGAGATGGTGGAAAAGTCGGCCGTGGCATCGGAGAGTCGGGTGTGAGCGCGATAGAACAAGGGGAGTCCGCACGGGGGACGGCGTGCCGTGCGGAAGTCCGAAGGCGGTGCGTGCGATGAGTCCAGCCGAGGCCTCGGTGCCGGAGGGCCGGGAGCCCGTGCGCGGACCCGTGCGGCCGGGCGGGCTGCTGGACGTCCTGAACGTGGCCTCGGTCGTGCTGGACGCCAAGGGCCGGATCGTGCTGTGGAGCCCGCAGGCCGAGGAGCTGTTCGGCTATTCGGCACCGGAGGCGCTCGGCCAGTACGCGGCGCGGCTGATGGTGCACGAGCGCCACATCGGACTGGTCGGCAAGCTGTTCGCGGACGTGATGAGCACCGGGCGGAGCTGGGCCGGCGGCTTCCCGATCCGGCACAAGGACGGCTCCACCCATGTGGTCGAGTTCCGCAACATGCGGCTCATGGACGACAACGGCGACGTGTTCGCGCTGGGTCTGGCGGCCGACCAGTCGACGGTGCGCCGGCTGGAGCAGGACGTGGCGCTGTCCGAACGGATCGTGCAGCAGTCGCCGATCGGACTGGCCGTCTTCGACACGGACCTGCGCTTCGTGTCGGTCAACCCGGCGATGGAGCGGATGAACGGCGTCCCGGCCGAGGAGCACGTGGGGCGGACGATCCGCGAGGTACTGCCCTCGCTGGACGCCGACGCCCTGGAGGCGGCCTACCTGCGGGTGCTGCGCACCGGTGAGCCGGTCGTCGACGAGTCCGCGGTGGGCCGTACGCCGGCCGATCCGGACGTGGAGCACATCTGGTCGGTGTCGGTCTACCGGCTGGACGACGCGCTGGACAACGTGCTGGGCGTGGCCACCTCGGTGGTGGACATCACCGAGCCGTACCGGGCCGGTGTCGAGGCCGAGAACGCGCGCCGCCGGCTGGCCGTGATCGCCGACGCCTCGGCGCGTATCGGCACCACCCTGGACCTGGAGCGCACCGCCCGGGAGCTGGCCGGCGTCGCCGTGCCGGAGCTGGCCGACGTGGCGGCCGTCCAGCTGCTGGACACGGTGGTCGAGGGCCGCAGCGGCGCTCTGGGCCCGGCCGAGCCGGCCGTGCTCCGGGCCCTCGCCGTGCGCGCGGAGCAGACGGCGGACGCCGCCCAGGCCGCCGACGAGCCGGGGACGGTCGCCCGGTACGCGCCGGACCGGCTGATCACCGAGTGCGTACGGACCGGGGAGGCCGTCGTCGTCCCGCAGGCCAAGGACGAGGACCTGGCGCGGATCGCCCCCTCCCCCGAGGCCGCGGTGCTGCTGGGCCGGGCCGGGGTGCACTCGTATCTGGCCGTGCCGCTGATCGCGCGCGGCGAGGTGCTGGGCGCCCTCGACCTCAAGCGCACCCGCAATCCGGCGCCCTTCGACGACGACGATCTGCTGCTGGCCCGGGAACTGGCGGCGCGGGCGGCCGTGCAGATCGACAACGCCCGCTGGTACGAGAACGCCCGCACCACCGCCCTGACCCTCCAGCGCAGCCTGCTGCCGACGCACCCCCGGGTCACCCCCGGTCTGGAGGTCTCCTCCCGTTACCAGCCGGCGGGCGCCACGGTCGAGGTGGGCGGCGACTGGTTCGACGTCATTCCGCTGGACGGCGGGCGGACGGCCCTCGTGGTGGGCGACGTGATGGGCAGCGGCATCAACGCTGCCGCGACGATGGGCCGGCTGCGCACCGCGACCACCACCCTGGCCGCGCTGGGCCTCGATCCGGCGGTCCTCCTCGAACACCTGGACAAGACCACGTCGGGCCTCGACCACTCGATCGCGACCTGCGTGTACGCCGTGTACGACCCGCGGCTGCGCCGGTGCCGGATCGCCAACGCCGGCCATCTGCCCCCGGCCCGGGTCCGCCCCGGCCGTCCGCCGGAACTCCTCGACCTGCCCACCGGGGTCCCGCTGGGCGTCGGCGGGGTCGCCTTCGCCACCACGACCGTCGACTTCGAGCCCGGCGACGAGCTGGTGTTCTACACCGACGGCCTGGTGGAGACGCGCAGGCACTCCCTGGACGAACGCCTGGACGAACTGCTGGCCCTGCTCGACGGCCCGCCGCGCCCGCTGGAGGAGGTCTGCGACCTGCTGCTGCGGGAGCTGCACCACCCCGACAACCACGACGACGTGGCCCTGCTCATCGCGCGGGCCCGGGAACTGCCGTAGCCGAGGGGAGCTGCCGGGGCGCCGGACGTGCCCCTGCCCAGGTGCGGATTCATCGAATTCACAGGAACTGATTACCGGGTTCTTATCGGCGCCCTCCCACAATTCACAGAGAGGCATGCGTCGCGCGATGCCGCGTGCCGCCGTTCGCCGATGGGAGCGAGCCGTGACGCACGAACCGGAGCATGAGAACCGCCGTGACGTCGACGGAACCGAACCGTCGATCCCGCCGATGCCCGACCGTCCCCCGCAGGCCGCCGCCCCGGAGTGGGGAGCCCCGCCGGAAGTCCTGGCCGGGCCGGGACCCGACCGGGAGCCGGGCGCGCCGCTGCGCGACCGGTGGCGCCGCCAGTCCTTCCGCGTGCGCGCGGTGACCGTGGCCTTCGTCGCCGGGGCGCTCGCCCTGGGCGGCACGGTGGCGTTCGCCGCCGGCTCCGGCGGCTCCGCCGCGTCCCCGGCCGCCGCCGGTGCGTCGCCCGCGCCCTCCGCACCGGACGGGCGCGGCCCCGGCCACGGCTGGTTCGGGATGGGCGGCATGGGCGTGCACGGCGAGGCGACCGTCAAGGACCCGGACACCGGCAAGTACGTGGTGCGGGTCTGGCAGCGGGGCACGGTCGAGAACGTGGACGGCGACCAGGTCACGGTGCAGAGCGACGACGGCGCGACGTGGACGTGGACCGTGGGCTCGGGCGTCAAGGTGCGGGGTGACTCCGACACGCTGAAGAAGGGCGCGAAGGCCTTCCTGATCGGCACCCGCGGCGACGACGGCAAGCGGACCGCGTCCGGCGCGTTCTCGGGCGACTTCACCGGCATGGGCCGCGGCGGCATGCACGACCGCGGCGGCCCGTGGCACCGCTTCGGCGACCGGTCGCCGTCACCGAGCCCGTCGGGGAGCGGGGCCACCACCTGAGCGGGTCCGCCGCTGTCGGGCGGCGGACCCGAAGGGGCGCTGGGGGCGCCCCCGGCCGAGGGCCGGGGGCGGAACCGCGCCACCGGCCACGACGGCGCCGCAGCCGGTGGATCGCGGCACGTGAAGCGCAGGGCCTAGGCGGCGCGCACCCCGATCACGACGTTCGCGTACAGCTCCTCGGAGACGGCGAGCCGGGTGGTCAGTCCGGCGTGCCGGACGGCGCGTACGGCGTCCTCGGCCTGGTGCTCGCTCGTCTCCACCAGGAGGCAGCCGCCGGGCGCGAGCCACTCACGGGCCCCCGCGGCGACCCTGCGCAGTACGTCGAGTCCGTCGCCGCCGCCGTCGAGGGCGACCAGCGGCTCGTGCTCGCGGGCCTCGGCGGGCAGCAGCCCGACCTCGCCGCTGGGGACGTAGGGCACGTTGGCGGCGAGGATGCCGGTCCGGCCGCGCAGGGCGGCGGGCAGCGCGTCGAACAGGTCGCCGGTGTGGGCGTGGCCGCCGTAGGGGGCGATGTTGCGGCGGGCGCAGGCGACGGCGGCCGGGTCGATGTCGGCGGCGTGCAGTTCGACGTCGCCGAGGGCGGCGGCGAGGGCCGCGCCGACCGCGCCGGAGCCGCAGCACAGGTCCACGACGACGGAAGCGCCGGGGGCCTGGGCCAGGGCCTGGCCGACGAGGAACTCGGTACGGCGGCGGGGCACGAACACGCCGGGTTCCACCAGGATGCGCAGCCCGTGGAACTCCGCCCAGCCGAGGACGTGTTCGAGGGGCTGACCGGCGGCCCGGCGGTCCACCATGGCGGCCAGCTCGTCCGGGGTGCGGGCGGCGGCGAGGATCAGCTCCGCCTCGTCCTCGGCGAAGACGCAGCCGGCGGCGCGCAGCGCGGAGACGACGGTGGAGGCGGTGGTTTCGGAGAGTGAGGTCATCACCGGGCAGCCTAGCCGGACGCCGGTGCGCCGGTCGCATGGTTTTCCGCCCGCCGGACCGCCACGCAGACGGTCCGCCGGGCGGCCGGGGAGGCCGGGAGCCGGGGAGTCAGACAGCCGGGGTGACAGGCAGGCGGTCAGACGCCGACCGTCTCCTCGGTCTCCTCCTCCGCTTCCGCGGCCTCCTCGATCAGACCGGCAGGGGATTCCGGTACGACCGCGGCGGGCGCCGCCTTGGCCCGCTCGTAGGCCGCCGCGATGGCCGTGACCGCGAGGCCGGCCAGCAGCCAGACCGCGAGGGTCCACACGTTGCGGCTGAGGCCGTCGCTGCCGAAGTAGAGCAGGCTGCGGACGCCCTCGACGAAGCCGGCGCCGTTCCAGAAGGCGTGCAGGGTGCCGAAGAAGCCGTTCTGCAGTTCGGGGCGGAACAACCCGCCGGAGCTGGTGAAGTTGAGCATCACGAACAGCACCATCATGGTCAGCGTGGTCCACCGCTTGAGGAAGGTGTGCAGGCCGACGCCGATGAGGAGGATGCCGGCGGAGTAGAGCCAGGCCATGCCCCAGACCCCGGCCAGGTCGTGGTGGGCGAGGTGGAACACGGGTCCGGCGAGGAACGCGCCGATGCCGCTGACGACGGCCGAGACGCCGAGCGCGAGCAGGGCGCGTACTCGCATGGGGAGCGCCGCGCCGGCCGCGCCGAGGGCGGCGACGGAGGCGTAGGAGCCGATGCTGACGGCGATGAGCAGGAAGAAGAGGCCCTGTCCCGTGGGGTCGTCGGCGACCGGCTCGGCGACATCGGTGACCTTGAGGGCGACGCCCTCCTTGTCGGCGACCTGGGTGAAGACCTGCTCGGCGGCCGTGGCGCCCGTGTCGGAGGCGGCGACGGCGACGATCAGTTCCGGGGCCTTGCCGCTCGGCACGTAGGCACCGGTCACGGTTCGGGACCTGAGCAGGTCGACGGCGGCGGCGCGGGTGGGGACGGTACGGACGTCGAGCTTGTCGCCGGCGGTGTCCTTGATGGTCTGCGCCAACACCTTCGCTTCCGGTCCGGCACCGACCACGGCCACCGGCATGTGGTTCGGCTCCGGGTGGACGAACGCGCCCATATAGGCGAGCCCCATGCCCAGGCACATCAGTAGCGGGGTGATCAGGTGCGTGAGTACATGGCGCAGCGCCGGCGACCTCATCGGGTACGACCTCCAGAACCTTCGGGCCAAACTGATTGGCTTATACAACTCACTTTCAAGTTGTACTATACAACTAGATCGTCGGAGGAGGTATTCCCGTGACAGCGGCGGAGACGGCAGTGGAGACCATCCAGCGCGAGATGACGACGTTCGCGCGCCGGGCCAGGGCGTCGGCCGGGCGCATGCACCCCGAGCTGTCGCTGGTGTCGTACACCCTGCTCGGGCATCTGGAGGAGAGCGACGGCTGCCGGGCCACCGACCTGGCCGCGCACTACGCGCTGGACAAGTCGACGGTCAGCCGGCAGGTCGCGGCGCTGGAGCGGGCGGGGCTGATCGAGCGGCGCCTGGACCCGGAGGACCACCGGGTCCAGGTGCTGCATCTGACGGAGGCGGGCAAGGACATCCTGGCGCAGGTCACGCGGCGCCGCCGGGCCGCGTTCCGGGAGCGGCTGGCGGACTGGCCGGAGGCGGACCTGGTCAGGTTCGCCGGATACCTGGAGCGCTACAACGCCGGGACCCCGGCCGGCTCCGCCGACGACTGACCGAGCGGCTCCGGCACCCTCGCCGCGACGAAGGCGGTACGGCGGCGCAGGCGGAAGCCGAGCGACTCGTACAGCCGGATCGCGGTGCTGTTCTCGGCGCCGGTGTGCAGGAAGGGCGTCTCGCCGCGTTCCCGGATGCCGTACGCGACCGCGCGGATCAGCCGGGTCGCGAGGCCCTCGCCGCGGAACGCCGGATCGGTGCAGACCGCGCTGACCTCGGTCCAGCCCGGCGGGTGCAGCCGCTCCCCCGCCATCGCGATCAGCCTGCCGTCCCGGCGAATGCCCAGGTAGGTGCCGAGTTCGATGGTGCGGGGCAGGAACGGGCCGGGGCGGGTGCGCTCGATCAGGTCGAGGATCTCGGGTACGTCGGCCGGCCCGAGCCGGACCGCGGCCGGCTCCGGCACGGCGTCCATGCCCTCGTCCACCAGCTGTACGCCCGCGATGTTCATCGTGAGCTCCCAGCCCGCCGGGAGTTCACCGCGGTAGCCGGGCAGCGGGACCTCCGCGCCGGGGCCGGCCAGGGCGGCGAGGTCCGCCCAGTCGTCGGCGCCGGGATCGTCGGGCAGCGCCAGCCACGGCGAGACGTCGACCGGATAGCGCAGGATCCGGCCGCGCCGCTCGGCGAAGAGGGCGTGCGGGCCGGTGAGCGAGGCGCGGGCCGGGTTGTCCAGAACGTGCCGAGCGCCCTCGCGGGCCTGCGGGACGCTCATATGCCGACCTCGATCACGATCTTGCCGAGGGCGTGCCCCTCCTCGACGGCGCGCAGCGCCTCGTCGGCCCTGTCCAGCGGGAAGGTCCGCGAGACGTGCGGGTCGAGTTCACCGGCCACGACGAGCTCGGCCACCTCGTCCAGGACGGCGGCGGTCCGGGCGCGTGCCACCCGGGCCCCGCCCAGTGCGGCCACCGTCTCGGGCGCGGCGCCCGCGGTGATCAGCCTGGTGCGGTCGGCGAGCAGGCCGGCCGCCTCGGCGAGCACCTCGCCGCCGACCAGGTCGTAGACGCCGTCCACGCCGTCGGGTGCGACGGCCCGCACCCGGTCGGCCAGGTCCGGGCCGGAGGCCACGTGCACGGCGCCCAGCGACTCGACGAGGTCCTTCTTGGCCTCGCTCGCCACCCCGATCACCCGCAGGCCCCACGCGTGGGCGATCTGCAGGGCGGCCGCGCCGACTCCGCCGCCCGCGCCGGTGACCAGCAGGGTCGCGCCCTCGGGCAGGTCGAGCTGGCGTACGCCGTCGTAGGCGGTGGCTCCGGCGACCGGCAGGGTGGCGGCGTCGGCGAAGGACAGCGCGGCGGGCTTGTGCGCGGTCACGGACGCCGTCAGCAGGGCGTACTCGGCGAACGCGCCGCCGGACGTGTTGCCGAAGACCTCGTCGCCGGCCGCGAAGCCGGTGACACCCGCACCGGTCTCCTCGACCACACCGGCGGCCTCGCTGCCGAGGACGACCGGGAAGCGTGCCGCTCCCTCGCCGGGGCGGCGGAAGCCGCCCCGCAGCTTCCAGTCGACGGGGTTGACCCCCGCCGCGCGGACCGCGATCAGCAGTTCACCGGGGCCGGGCACGGGCCGGTCCAGCTCGGCGAAGGCCTCGGTCTCGGGCCCGCCGTGCCTGGTGTAGACGTACGCCTTGGGCATCGTGTTTCCTCGCTCTCTGGTGCTGTCACCGGTGTCCCGGCAGCGGCACTCAGCGGCAAGCATCGGCAGGTGGCGGCTATTCCCGCCTCCGCGGATCGTTCACACGGCCGCAATGATCGGCGGCCTGACCTGGGCGGGAGCACCCGATCGGACGCCGTACGGTTGAAGCATGAACGTCACCCGAGGCTTCGCCGGCCGCCCCCGCGTCCACAATGCCGGACTGCCGCCGGGCCAGTACGACGCGGGCGAGGACTGGCCGGTGCTGTCCGCCGAGGTGACGCCTGAGCTGGCGCCGGCCGACTGGTCGTTCCGGATCGACGGCCTGGTGGCCGAGCCCCGCACCTGGGACTGGGGCACGGCGCACGCGCTGCCCGCGTCGGCCTACGAGGGTGACATCCACTGCGTGACCAGCTGGTCGAAGTTCGGGGTGCGGTTCGGCGGTGTCTCGCTGGACGCGTTCTTCGATATGGTGCGCCCCCATGGGTCCGCCACACATGTCGTCGCCTACTCGCACACGGGCTACACCGCCAACCTGCCGCTCGCGGACCTCACCGGCGGGCGCGCCTGGATCGCCTTCGAGTACGGGGGCGAGCCGCTGCCCGCCGAGCACGGCGGCCCGGCACGGCTGCTGGTGCCCCACCTGTACTTCTGGAAGAGCGCCAAGTGGATCGCCGGACTCACCCTCCTCGACCACGACGAACCAGGTTTCTGGGAGCGCAACGGCTACCACGCGCGGGGCAACCCGTGGCAGGAGCAGAGGTACGCCGGTGACTGAGACGAGGACCGCCGGGACCACCGCCTTCGCTCCCCCGACGCGCTTCGCTGTCCCCGGCCGCATCGAGGTCGGCGGCCAGGCCGCGGGGGTGTGGCAGACGGCCACGGTCACCGGGATACGGCGCGAGACCCCGCACGCGGCGACGTTCCGGTTCGCGGTGCCGGCCTGGGCGGGGCACCTGCCGGGACAGCACCTGATGCTGCGGCTGACCGCCGCGGACGGCTACACGGCCCAGCGCCACTACTCCCTCGCCTCCGCACCGGACGGCTCCGGGCACATCGAGCTGACGCTGGACCACGTACCGGGCGGCGAGGTCTCCGGCTGGTTCCACACGGTGGCCCGGCCCGGCGACACGGTCGAGGTACGCGGTCCGCTGAGCGGTTTCTTCGCCTGGCCCGGCGACCGGCCCGCACTGCTGGTCGGCGCCGGCTCCGGGGTCGTACCGCTGATGTCCATGGTCCGGCACCACCGGAACCGGGCCCTGGACGTGCCGCTGCGCATGGTGGTGTCGGCACGCTCCCCCGAGGAGCTGATCTACGCGCGGGAGCTGGGCGCGGAGACCACCACCGTGTTCACCCGCGCCGCACCCCGGGGTGTCCCGGTGGGACGTATGTCCGCCGCACATGTGGCCCCGCTCCTGGCCGACCAGCCGGAGGGTGGGTGGGAGGCCTATGTGTGCGGCTCCAACGGGTTCGCGGAGCATGCCTCACGTCTGCTCGTGGCGGCCGGACAGCCGGTGGACCGGATCCGCATCGAGCGGTTCGGCTGACCCACCGCGCCCCGGGCGTGCGGAGCGGGTGCGTCCGGCTCCGGAACGTGCGGCACGGGGGCGTGCGGTCGACGGGTTTCCGGGGCGCCGGGGCCGGCTTCCGGCGCGCGCCGGAAGCCGTGCTTCAGCCGGTGCCGCGTGCCTCGCCCCGGACGGTGGGCGTGCCGCTCCGTACGGGGTACCAGTCCCGTGTGGACGCTCGCATGCGAGCGGGGGCACGCTGGGAGCTGCGGACCGGCTGTCCGGCCCTCCGGCTCTTGTGGCGGCGAGGAGGTCGACATGCGTACCCGGGTGCGTGGCTGGCGCTGGCGGCACAATCCGCTGCGGCGCAGGTCAGACGTGGTGGAAGCGTGGATCGCGCTGGCCGTCGCGGTTCTGCTGTGCGTCGGTGCCCCCCTGGTGGGTGCGGTGGCGGGGCTCTGGGCCCATGAGCAGGCGCAGTCGGTGGCGGCGGTGGAGCGCTCCGAGCGGCACATGGTCCGGGCCCTGGTCGTCGGCGGCGCCCCGGAGCAGCTGCCGTCGGTGCAGGGCGGCGACCAGGCGCATGCCTACCAGACCAATGTCCGCTGGACCGTGCCCGGCAAGGGGACGCAGACCGCCCTGGCCCGGGTGCCGGCGGGCACGCGGACCGGTGACACGGTGGACGTGTGGTTCGACCGGCAGGGGCACGGGGTCGCCCCGCCGCCCGACGACATCGCCGTCTGGCAGCACACGGTCACCGTGGGCCTGTGCGGGGCGAGCGGCGCGGCGGCCGCGGTGCTGCTCGGGCACGGCATCGTGCGCCGGGTGGCGCTGCGCCACCGGCTCGCCGAATGGGAGCAGGAGTGGGCGCGCACCGGACCGGACTGGACCCGCGGCCGCGCCTGACACGCCCCCGCCCGCATCGGCCGGCCCCCGTCCCACCCCCGCCCCGCCACCACCCTCGCCCCGTCCCGCCCTCGCCCCCGTCCGCACCCGGGCCTCGGGTTCGGCGCCCGGCGCTGCCACCGAGGTGACCCGACCACCAGCCCTGCCCACCCTGCAGCCCGGGGCTCGTCCGCCCGCCGTCCACGATCGTCGACCCGACGGCCTGACCAGCAGCTCCACAACCGGCGGCGGAATCTTTTCGCAGTTTTCGGACGGCGCAGAGGCCTGGCGATTCATCGGATCACCCACGTACGGTGTGATCATCCGCACCTCCCCTTCTCCAAGGCGGTTGTTGATGGCCCTGTTCGACCTGTCTCCCGACGAGCTCCGGGAGCACCGCAGCACGTCGGTGGCGCCCGACGACTTCGACGCCTTCTGGTCCAAGACGCTCCAGGAAGCCCGCGAACACGATCTCGACGCCCGTTTCGAGCCGGTCGACGCCGGGCTGTCCACGGTCGACGTCTACGACGTGACCTTCGCCGGGTTCGGCGGACACCCGGTCAAGGGCTGGCTGCGGCTGCCGGCCGGTACCACCGAACCGCTGCCGCTGGTCGTGGAGTTCGTCGGGTACGGCGGCGGACGCGGGCTGGCGCACGAGAACCTGCTGTGGGCGTCGACGGGACGGGCGCACTTCACGATGGACACCCGCGGGCAGGGCAGCGTCTGGGGCGGTGGGGGCGGCACCGACGACCCGGTGGGCGGCGGGCCGGCGTATCCCGGGTTCATGACCCGGGGCATCGACGCGCCCGAGAACTACTACTACCGCCGGGTGTACACGGACGCGGTCCGGGCGGTGGAGGCGGCCCGCTCGCATCCGCTGACAGACGCCGCGCGGACCGTGGCGCTCGGCATCAGCCAGGGCGGCGGGATCACCATCGCGGTCGGCGGTCTGGTGCCGGACCTGGTGGCGGTCGCACCGGACGTGCCCTTCCTGTGCGACTTCCCGCGCGCGACCACGCTGACCGACCGTCACCCCTACCGGGAGATCGCCCTGTTCCTGAAGACGCACCGCGGCCGTTCGGCGGACGTGCAGCGCACCCTCTCCTACTTCGACGGGGTGCACTTCGCGGCGCGCGGCCGGGCTCCGGCACTGTTCTCGGCGGCCCTGGAGGACCAGACCTGTCCGCCCTCCACGGTCTTCGCGGCCTTCAACTCCTGGGCGCACGAGGACAAGGCCATCGAGGTGTACGACTTCAACGACCACGAGGGCGGCGGCCCGTACCACGAGGCGGCCAAGGCGCGCTGGCTGCGCTCGTACGTCTGAGCGGGAGGCGGAGTTGGACACGCGGGAGGCCGCGGAGCGGTTCGTCCGGGTCTGGGAGCGGGGCTGGGCCGCGCACGACGTGGACGCGCTGCTCGCCCTGTACGCCGAGGACTGTGTGCACCGCTCGATGCCGTTCCGCGCCCCGCACCGGGGGCGGGACGAACTCGCCGCCTATCTGCGCTGGTCGTTCGAGGCGGAGCGGGTGACGGAGGTCAGGTTCTCGGCGCCGCTGGTGGGCCCGGACGGGGTGGCGGCGGCGGAGTTCCGGGTGCGGTCCGAGGAGGAGGGTGCGGCGGTCACGCTGGCGGGGTGCGTGTTCGTGCGCTTCGACGGGCGCGGGCTCGCGGTGGAGTCCCGGGACTACTGGCACACCGCGGACGGGCACCAGGAGCCGGCCGGGCGGCTCTTCCTGCTCTGACCTTTCCTCCAGTCCGACCAGTCGGTACGTTCGGGGTGCCGGGCCGCAGCGTCGCGGTCCGGGTTTTCCGGCGTACGACGGAGGCCGCATGTCCCAGCACGAGCCACAGCCGCAGTCACAGCCCCGGGTCCAGATGCAGGTCCACGGCCACTGCGATCCGCGTTTCGCGGCGGTGCGGGAGGCGTTCGAGGAGAACTTCCGGGACCGGGAGGAACTGGGCGCCGCCGTCGCGGTGACGGTCGGCGGCGAGACGGTGGTGGACCTGTGGGGCGGCTGGGCCGATCCGGCGCACAGCCGGCCGTGGCAGCGGGACACCGTGGTCAACGTCTGGTCCACCACCAAGGGCCCGGTGGCCCTGTGCGCGCACATCCTGGCCGACCGGGGGCTGCTCGACCTCGACGCGCCGGTGGCGGAGTACTGGCCCGGGTTCGCGGCGGCCGGGAAGGCCGGGGTCCTGGTCCGCCACCTGCTCTCGCACCGGGCCGGGCTGTCCGGGCTGCGCGAGCCGCACTCGCTCCAGGACCTGTACGACTGGGAGCTGACGACCGCGCGGCTGGCGGCGACGGAACCGTGGTGGGAGCCGGGAACCAGCTCCGGGTACCACGCGCTGACCTTCGGTTTCCTGGTCGGCGAGGTGGTGCGGCGGCTGTCGGGGCTGCTGCCGGGGGCGTTCCTGGAGCGCGAGGTCACCGGGCCGCTGGGGATCGACTTCACCGTCGGACTGCCGGAGAAGGAGGCGGACCGGGCGGCCGAGCTGGTCCATCCCCGGGTGGTGTCGGACAGCGAACAGGCCGCGATCTTCAGCCAGCTGGCGCCCGCCGCGGTCGCCGCCCTGGCCAACCCGGGGGTGGGCGCGAGCGCGGCGAACACCCCCGGGTGGCGGGCGGCGGAGATCCCGGCGGCCAACGGGCACGGCACGGCACGGGCGGTCGCGGCGCTGTACGGGGTGTTCGCGGGCCGGGGCGAGTACGGCGGCCTGCGCGTGCTGTCGCCGGAGGCGGCCGAGCGGGTGCGGGAGGGCCAGGGCAGCTGCCGTGACCTGGTGCTGGGGGCGGGTTTCGAGCACGAGACCGAGATCGGTCTTGGACTCTGGCTGAGCGGGGCGAACGGCTCGTACGGGCCGAACCCGCGGGCCTTCGGGCACGACGGCTTCGGCGGCTCCTGCGGGTTGGCCGACCCGGAAGCGGGGGTCTCCCTCGGCTATGTCATGAACCGCATGGGCCCGCGGATCGCGGACGACCCCAGGAAGACGGCCCTGGTCAACGCCGTTTACGCGAGTCTGTGAGGCCCGCACGGTTTCGGCCGAACCCGTCGGCCGCTCTTCCCTGATGGTTTAGACCAATGCTAGATGTGGTCGCGGTACGAACCCGCACGGCTACGTCTTGTCATCACGGCCCGGCGGCGAGCCCCAGCCTGCTCGCCGCCGGGCCCCGGTGACCAAGCCCTGTCACCCTCAGGAGGCGCGGCATGGCCCGCACCACCCCCCACGACCACTCCGAGAGCGAAGGACAGCCCCTGTACTGGCGGATCGCGACACAACTACTCGGCGAACTGCGCGACGGCACCCTGCCGCCCGGGGAACGGCTGCCGGCGGAACGGCAGTTGGCACGGCACTTCGGGGTCAGCCGGGAGACCGTCCGGCAGGCGCTGGAGGTGCTGCGGCACAGCGGGCTGGTGGCCACCGACCGGCGGGGCAGCCACGCCACGCTGCACGGCCGTCCGGTGGAGAGCCCGGTCTCCCTGGCCTTCCCGGTGGGCGCCGGGCCCACGGAGCACGGTGCGGTCGACCGGGCCACCGTGGCCTGGGAGGAGCCGCCGCCCGAGCACGCGGCGGCGCTGGGGCTGGCCCCGCACCGGCCGACCCTGGTGCACCGCTACGAGTCAGCCTCCCCCGACGGTCACGCCCTGCGCACCGCCGTGACCTCGTTCTCGGTGGTGGCCCTGACCGAGGTCGAGGAACTGGGCCGCTACCGGGACCGGGCCGACGGCTGTGCCGCCGCGCAGCTGCGCCGGGCCTACGACTGGATGCGCCAGGCAGGCCTCACCCTGCACCACCGGGACTCCATCACGCAGGTCGCGGACGCGTCCTCGGTGCGGGTGACCCGCCGGGTGCACGACCAGTACGCCCGCCCGCTGGAGATCACCGACCTGGTGGTGGACGCCCAGCAGGACGCGCTGGTCTACGAGTTCACGGTGCCCGCCGCGGGCTGACCGCGCCGGGCCACGACCAGCCGGGCGCGCGGGCTGCCGTCGCCGCGCTCACCGAACTCGGGCAGTGCGGACAGTTCCACGGCGAACCCCGCCCGCGCCAGCTCCGCCAGCACGGCGCCGAGCCGGAAGGCCCGGTAGTACATGACGAACGGGGGCCGCCACACGGCGTTGCGGACCCGCATCACGGCGTCGAAGCCCAGCAGCATCCAGAATCCGAGGCTGCTGGGCCGCGGCGGCGCGAGCACCGGGAAGGCGAAGGTGCCGCCCGGTCGCAGCACCGCGTGGACCTGGTCGAAGAGGCCGGGCAGCTCCCGGGGCAGGAAGTGGCCGAACGCCCCGAAGCTGACGACCAGGTCGAAGGCGGGCCCGAACGGCAGGGCTCGGGCGTCGCCGCGCACATAGGTGACGTCCGGGCCCTCGGGCGGGGGCTGCCGGCGGGCGGTCTCCAGCATGCCGGCGCTGAAGTCGACCCCGGTGACGCTGTGCCGGCACACCTGGGCCAGCACAGCGGTACCGGCTCCCGTGCCGCAGCACAGGTCGAGGCCGTTCTCGAAGGGGCCGAGCGGGGTGAGCGCCTTCGCGACCGCGTCGAGGACCGAGTCGGGCGTCCGGAACGGGGTGTGGTCGAACTTCGGGGCCAGCAGGTCGTAGCCGCGCTCGACCGAGGACAGCGCCTGGACGGTGAGTTCTCGGAGGCTCGGGCCTTCGGGGCTGAACATCCGGCCAGCTTACGGGAGCGGACGGTGCGGGTGTGGCCCTGCCGGCCCACGCCTGCACCGTCCGGTGTCACGCCACCGTCAGCGTGAGGGCACCCGTGTAGGCGGAGCCCGCGGTGATCGCCGTCTCGGTGCCGTCGACCGTCAGCTTCACGGACCTGCCGCGCGGCGCCCGCACGGCGGCGTCGGCCGCGAGGGTGAGGCTGGTCAGGTACGACGTCCCGGTGACCGTCCAGGCCGAGCCGCTGTTCAGCTCGACGACCACGCCGTTGTTGACGGCGGCCTGCACGGTGTTGGTGACGATGCCCAGCTCGTAGAAGGTGGACGAGTCGATCGAGGAGACCCGGTGCTTGGCCTTGGTCGCCGAGATGACGCCCTCGACGCTGGAGCCCTCGAAGGTGAGGACCATGTTCTTGCCGCCCCGCATGCCGTTGTAGAAGTCGCCCTTCACCTTGATGGAGCTGAAGGTGGCGGCACCGTCGGTGGCGTGGACGGCGGTGACGTCGAACGTGGAGTCCTTCACCGGGTCGGTGGTGGGCTCGGTGTAGACGCCGATGTTCATCATCTTGCCGTTGACGGGGACCGGGCCCGGGTCGTCCAGCTCGATCATCTGCAGGATGATCCCGTCGCGCGGGTTGAGCCGGGCGCCCTGCGAGCCGTCCACCGAGATCGTCGTCTGCTGGCCCTTGTTGAGGAAGGTGGCCCGCTCGGAGTTGACGACGGTGCCGCCGTCCAGGGTGAGTTGGCCGGCACCGAAGAACATGTAGCCGAAGTGGCCGGAGTTCACCACCGTGCTGCGCTCCGGGATGCTCCGCAACTCACTGTTGGACAGGCCGAGTTCCAGTTCGGTGTTGAGGGCGGCGACGGCGTCGCGGGTGCTGTCGCCGTAGTGCACGACGGCGGCCGGCCCGGCGATGATCGTCGCGTAGGAGCCGACGTCGAAGCGGGAGCCGAGGACGCGGACGGTGGCGTCGCCGATGGCGTAGGTGCCGTAGCCGTAGTCGCCGGTGTTGCCGACGTGGCTGTTGATCGCGGTCAGCTTCAGGCCGCTGCCGCCCTCGACCGACAGGGCGCCCCAGGTCTCGGAGAACACGGTCGAGTTGAGGTAGGTGGCGACGCTGCCCGCGCCGATCAGGTTGGTGGCGCGGACGTTGCCGTCCAGGCCGAGCATCCAGGGCACCGACTCCATGTACGGGGTCTCGACGGTGGCCTGGTAGTCGGTGGGCAGGACGCCGTTGCGGGCGCGCAGGAAGGAGTCCTTGACGAGGACGTTGGCGCCGCCGTTGGCGATGACGGTGGTGCGGACCACGCCCTTGTTGCTGATCCGGGCGCCGTCCACGACGAGCTTGGTCGCGGACCCGTCGCCGACCACGGCCGCGCCGTACCCGGCGAAGTCCGAGCGGCCGTTGCCGTCGAAGGTGATGGTCGGGCTCTGCAGGGTGTAGCTGCCGCTCTCGACGTACACGCCGTTGAAGCACTCGCCGGTGGAGGCGATCGACACGTTGCGCGCGGCCGTGTCGGTGATCTTGCCGCCGCGTACGGCGGAGAGCACGGACCTCGCGGAGTCGACCCCGTCCGAACCGACGTACAGGGCCTGCCGGAACGGGAAGGTCAGCGTCTGGTAGGTGACGTCGTTGGACTCGGCGACCGTGAGGACGACGTCACCGCGGTAGGTGCCGGCCTGGACGAGGGTGCCGGTGGCGCCGGTCGCGGTGAGCAGCTGGCCGGTCTCCACGCCGTCGACGGTGAGGCTGATGTCGTACCCGTCCGGGGCGACGATCTTCCCGCCGTCCCCGATCGTCAACTGGCTCACCTGGGTGGTCGCGGCGAGCTCGTAGGTCTCCCCCGCGGCGACGGAGATCGTCCTGCCCGGCGCCTTCGGGGCGGCGGTGGCGGAGGCGACCGGAACGAGCACGGCCGCGGTCGCGGCGGAACCGGCGATCAGGAACGAGCGTCGGGATGTCAGCGTCATTGCAGGCCTTTCCACGGGTGGAGTGCGCCGTCGCGCAGAGTCACGAGTCGCCGGTCGGAACCAGGGCGACGAAGGCACCGGAGGTGCGCAGGTGGGAGTGAATCAGCCTCGGTAAACGCGGGACAGGCCTTGCACACACGCATCCCGGAACCCGATGCCTCGGATCGTGCGGCCCACTTCATGGCGCTCACACAGAGTGGCCACAGTCCCCGGCGGCGGGTGCGCACGCCGACGAGGCGGACGGCCCGCGCGCCGTCCGCCTCGCCTGGTGCTCCGTCCGCCTAGGCCGGGGCGATCATCCCCGCCGACAGGTCGATGTCCGCCCCGCACAGTCCGGGCATCGCCAGCATGGCGACGAGCGCCCGCGCGACCTCGTCCTCCTCCACCAGCCGGCCGAGCGCCGCCCGGGAGGCGAAGTCCCGTTCCGCCTCCTGGACGGTGCAGCCGGTGAGTTCGGCGGTGAGCCGGAAGTTGCGGTCCATGCGGGGTCCCCGGACCGGGCCCGGGGAGAGGGAGTTGACCGCGACGCCGTGCGGGCCCACCTCGCCCGCCAGCGTCCGGGTGAGGCCGATCAGCGCCATCTTGGAGGCGGTGTACGGCGTCCGGTTGAGCAGCGGGCGTTTGCCGCTGACCGAGGCGACGTTGACGATGTCGCCCCGGCCGGCGGCGAGCATGGGTGGCAGGAACGCCCGGCACATGAGGTAGACGCCGCGTACGTTGGCGGCGAACACGTCGTCCCACTCGTCGGGTTCGATGTCGACGAGCGGCCGCACCGGTCCCGCGACGCCGGCGTTGTTGACGAGCAACGACACGTCCTCGTCGGCGAGTCCGGCGGCCAGCGCGTGCACGGAGCCGGGGTCGGAGACGTCGCACACGGCCGTGCGGGCCGATGCGCCGACCTGGGCCGCCGCCTCCGCGAGGGCCTGCTCGTTCCGGCCGGCCAGGACCACCCGGGCACCGGCGTCGGCGAGCGCCCGCGCGAAGGCCCGGCCGAGCGGTCCTCCGCCGCCGGTGACCAGGGCCGTGCGGCCGTCCAGGCTCACGCCTCGTTCCACGGCAGCGCGTCGCCGGCGGCCTTCGCGGCCCGTACGTCGCCCGAGCGGGCGTGGCCCTCGAAGAGCTCGACCCGGGAGGCACGCCCGCACAGCCGCCCGAGCAGGGCCTGCGAGGCGGTGTCGGTGACCTCCTGGTAGGTGACCGTCTTGAGGTACTTCCCCACCCACAGGCCGCCGGTGTAGCGGGCGGCACCACGGGTGGGCAGCACATGGTTCGTGCCGATGACCTTGTCGCCGAACGACACACAGGTGCCCTCGCCGAGGAACAGGGCGCCGTACTGGGTCATCCGCTCCAGCGCGAGGCGCGGCTCGGCGGTCAGCACCTCGACGTGTTCGAAGGCGAACGCGTCGGCGAGTTCGTACAGTTCGTCGATCGAGCCGACGACGTGCACCTGGCCGTGGTTGCGCCAGGCGGGTTCGGCGTAGTCGCGGGTGGGCATGCCGGGCAGGATCCGCTCGACCTCGGCGATGGTCTGCTCGGCGACCTCGCGGGAGGTGGTGATCAGGACCGCCGGGGAGTCCGGGCCGTGCTCGGCCTGGGAGAGCAGGTCGACCGCGCAGACGAACGGGTCGGCCCGGTCGTCGGCGAGAACCAGGATCTCGGTCGGTCCGGCGAACAGGTCGATGCCGATCTCGCCGAACAGCTGGCGCTTGGCCTCGGCGACGTAGGCGTTGCCGGGACCTGCGATCAGGTTGACGGGCTCCATGGTGCCGGTGCCCACGGCCATCGCGGCGACCGCCTGGACACCGCCGAGCAGCCAGATCTCGTCGGCGCCCGCGAGGTGCATGGCGGCGACGGTGGCGGCGGGTATCTCGCCGGAATCCAACCAGCCGCGCGTAGCGCGTCCTTGAGGGGCGGCGGTCGGGCGACGGGTGGGAGGGGTGCAGGCGACCACCCGCGGCACGCCGGCCACCTTGGCGGTGACGACGGTCATGTGGGCGGAGGCGGTGAGCGGGTAGCGGCCGCCGGGGATGTAGGCACCGGCCGCCTGCACGGGGATGTGCTTCTGGCCGAGCTTCACGCCCGGCAGCGTCTCCACCTCGAACTCGCCCAGGGAGTCCAGCTGGTGGCGGGCGAAGGTACGGACCTGCTCCTGTACGAAGGTGATGTCGTCGATGACCTGCCGGGGCACCGAGGCGACGATCTTCTCGACCTCCTCCGTGCTCAGCCGGAAGGAGTCGGGGCTCCACTTGTCGAACTTCTCCGAGTACGCACGGACGGCTGCGTCACCGCGCTCGCGGATGTCCGCGATGACACCGGAGACGGTCTCGCGCACCTGGTCGAGGGAGGCGGCCACCTCGGACCCGGGTATGGCGTGCTTCAGGATCTCTGCCACAGCTGCGGCCTTTCTCGCAAGGATCGGGGTTACACCGGGGGCGCTTCGAAGAGCACGTCGGGGTCGTTGAACTGCTCCTTGGCGACCGACTCGCTCATCGGGTCGGCGGTGCCCCACTGGTCCTGGGTGACCGGGTCGTCCACGTCGTGCCGGCCGGGGTGCCACAGGTCCTCTTCGAGGACGGCGAGCTCGGTCGTGTACTCGACGGTGTTGCCGTGCGGGTCGTGGAAGTAGGAGAAGGTGTTGTCGCCCGCCAGGTGCCGTCCCGGGCCCCAGGTGAGCCGGGTCCCGGCACGCAGGGCACGCCCGGTGCCGCGCATGTACTCCTCCACCCCCCGCATCTCGAACGAGGCGTGGTGCAGCGACACATGGGGGCCGCGCGCGATGGCGAAGGAGTGGTGCAGCGGGCTGCACCGCAGGAAGTACATGAGGTCACCCATGTGCGTGGAGTACAGGGTGTCGGTGAGCCGGAAGCCCAGGTGCCGGATGTAGAAGTCCCGCAGTCCTGCCGGGTCCTGGGAGTTGACCACACAGTGCGAGAGCCGCACCGGGACGGCCTCCCGCTCCTCGATCCTGCGATGGGTGCGGGTCGCCACGTCCGCGGAGACCTCGACGACTCGCCCGTCCGGGTCGAAGAAGCGCAGCCCGTAGCCGCCGCCAGGGGTGTCCAGTGTCCGGGGCTCGTGGACGATCTGCACCCCGGCCCGTCCCAGTCGCACGGCGAGTTCGTCGACGGCCGCCGGTGACACCGCGCCGAAGGCGACGAGGTCCATCCGCTTCCGCTCGTCCTCGCGGATGCGGACGATGTACTGCTCGGGACTGCCCTCGGCGGCGAAGAACGCGATGCCGCCGTCGTTCGCGACCTCGGTCAGGCCCCAGGTGGTGCCGTAGAAGGCGCGCTGGCCGGCGAAGTCCGGTACGGCCAGGTCGACATGGCGCAGGTGGGTGATGGGCTGGAAGCTCATGCGTGGCTCCTGACGGTGTTGCGCTGGTGGCCGAGGCCGGTGATCTCCGCGTCGATCACGTCGCCGGGCCCGAGGAAGACCCCCCAGTGCGCGCCGTTGCCGGCCGGGGAGCCGGTGAGCATGAGGTCGCCGGGGCGCAGGGTGGTGGTCGTGGAGGCGTAGGCGATCAGCCGGGGAATGTCGAAGATCATGTCCTTGGTCGACTCGTCCTGCCGGACCACCCCGTTGTGCCGGAGTGTGATCCGCAGGTCGCCCGGGTCGCCGACGAAGTCGGCGGGGACCAGGAAGGGTCCGGTCGGCAGGAAGGTGTCGGCGTTCTTGGCGGTGAACCAGTCGGTGCCGATGGCCTTCAGGTCGGGCCGGTAGAGCCGGTCACGGGTGGTGAGGTCGTTGCTGATCGTGTAGCCGGCGACGTACGACATGGCCTCCGCGGCCGGGATGTTCCTGCCCGGCTTCCCGATGACCAGGGCGAGTTCGAGCTCCCAGTCGTGCTGTTCGCCGAGGGCGGGAAGCACGACGTCGTCGTACGGACCGCACAGCGCGCGCGGTGAGCCGAGGAAGATGTACGGGACGCCGCTCCGGCTCCGCTCGTCCATCATCTTCTCCGCGTCGGCGCGGGCCTCCTGCGGGGTGGCGCCGTGCACGCTCTCCTTCTCGGCGGCGACCAGATCGACCACGTGCTTGCGGTAGTTGGCGCCGCTCTGCAGGATCTGGCCGGGTTCCAGCGGCGTCCGGACCCGCAGGTCCGCCAGGTCGTGCCAGTCGCCGTCGGTGGCGGCGGCCAGCTCGTGCAGCCGGGGCAGCCAGGTGTCCCAGTCCTCGACCAGCGCGCGTACCGACGCCACCGGGCCGGAGAGGTCGCGGACCCGGGTGCCGGCGACCAGGCCGGGGAAGGCGGCTCGGCCGTCGCTGAAGGTGCCGAGCGCGAAGGGTCCGGCGTGGGAGGGGGAAGGTTCGGGCACGGGCGGCTCTCCTCGTACGGGTGGGGGCTCGCCCTCGACGCTAGGCATCGCGTCCGGTCGGCGGAAATGGCCGTTCGCGATGCCTGCCATCGCCGGCGCACCGGTGCCCCGCCTCCCCCGTTGTGCGGCTGCGGCCTGCGTCGATGGGCGGCCGCGCTGCGTGGGGCCGCCATCGCCGTCGGGGATGGATGACGTCCCCCTTGCCGATGCCTCGATCCGTTGACCCTGCACCTACCGCCGATCAGGCTCGATGCCACCCCGAACCGAGGAGCACACCGTGGTAGTCGAGCACGCCGAGCTGACCGTCGAGGAAGGCCGGGAAGCGGAGTTCGAAGAGGTCTTCGGCAGGGCCCGCGAGGTGCTCGCCGAGGCGGACGGGTTCCGCTGGGCCGAACTGCTGCGCGGCGAGGAGCGGTCGCGGACGTTCCTGCTGCTGGTCGGCTGGGAGTCGGTCGAGGCGCACACGGCCGGCTTCCGGGAGTCGGAGCGGTTCGGGCGCTGGCGGGCCCTGGTCGGCCCGTTCCTCGCCGCGCCGCCGGCCGTCGAGCACTACCGCGAGCTGGGCCCCCGCTTCACCGGCTGACAGCTGCTGACCCCCACCGTCTGTCTTTCTACTTTCGCAAGGATCGCCCATGCCCGTGAACAAGGTGCTCGTCGTCGGCGGCGGCATCACCGGAAGCGTGCTGTGTCTCGCCCTCGCCCAGCGCGGGGTCGAGGTGGAGCTCGTCGAGGTCTCGCCCCAGTGGTTCGGGGTGGGCCACGGCATCACCATCCAGGGCAACGCGCTCAAGGCGCTGCGTTCGGTCGGCGTGCTGGACCGGGTGCTGGCGCGTGCGGTGCCGTTCGACCTGATGCGGCTGCGCCGGGCGGACGGCGGTCTGATCACCGAGCTGGAGACCCCGCACACCGGCGGCGCCGACCTGCCGTCCACCGCGGGCGCGCTCCGCTCGGACCTGCAGAACGCGCTGTGCGACGCGGTGTACGCGCACGGCGTCACGGTCCGCCTGGGCCTGAGCGTGCGCGGCCTCGACCAGTCCGGCGGCCCCGTGGACGTGGCCTTCACCGACGGCTCCACCGGCCGCTACGACCTGGTGGTCGGTGCGGACGGCATCAACTCGGCCATGCGCACGCTCATCGGTATCTCCGCGAAGCCGAGCCCCGTGGGTATGTCGATCTTCCGGGTGGTGGCCCGGCGTCCCGCCGAGATGGACTGTGCCGAGGTGTACTACGGCGGTCCGCGCTACAAGGCCGGTTACAGTCCGATCTCCGCCGACCAGTGCTACGCCTACCTCCTCGACGAGAACCTGCACGCCTCCCTGGTCGGCCCACGTGCCCCACTGGGCCTGCTGCGCGAGCGCGGCGCCGGGTACGGCGGCACCTGGGGGAGGATCCTCGCCGCGCTTCCGGACGACACGGCGGTGGACTACCGCTGGATCGAGGCGGTGCTGGTCGACGAGGACTGGCACCGGGGCCGGGCCATGGTGATCGGCGACGCGGCGCACGCCTGCCCCCCGCTGATCGCGCAGGGCGCCGCGATGTGCATGGAGGACGCCGTGCTGCTGGCCGAGCTGGTCACCGCGGACGAGCCGGTGGACAGGGCTCTCGAACGGTTCATGGCCCGGCGGCTGCCGCGCGTCCGCATGGTGCTGGACAACTCCCTCCGGCTCGCCGAGTGGGAGATCCACCCGGACACCCCGGGCGCCGACCCGGCCCGGATCATGTCGGAGACCCTCGCCTCCCTGACGGTGGCCGCATGAGCACGCCCGTCGTCGACTTCCACGGCCATCTCGCGGTCCCCGAAGCCGACGCCCTGGTGGCCGGCACCGAAGGCTTCGCGGCCGGGCTGGCCGCCGAGCAGCGCGCCCACTCCCCCGAGTCACTGGCCGCCAACCGGGCCCAACTGCAGCGTCTCGCCGGTAGGTTGACGGACGTCGAGACCCGGCTCAGCGACCTCGACGCGATGGGCGTCGACCTTCAGGTGGTCGGCCCGATGCCCATGCACCACTACTGGGCCGGCCCCGGCCTCGCGGTGCAGCTGGCCCGTACCGTCAACGAGGCGGTGGCCGCGCACTGCGCCGCCGCGCCCGGCCGGCTGTACGGCCTCGGTACGGTCCCGCTGCAGCACCCGGACCTCGCGGTCGCCTTGCTGGACGAGGCGGTCACCGAGCTCGGCCTGTACGGCGTCAGCGTCTCCACCACCGTCGAGGGCCGCGAGCTGGCCGACCCCGCGCACGACGACGTCTGGCTGAAGGCCGAGGAGGTGGGCGCGGTCGTCTTCGTCCATCCCTGGGGCTGCTCGCTCGGCGAACGGCTCGCCTCGAACTACCTCGGCAACACGGTCGGCCAGCCCACCGAGACCACGGTCGCGCTCTCCCACCTGATCTTCACCGGGGTCCTGGACCGCTTCCCGCACCTGAAGCTGGTGGCCGCGCACGGCGGCGGCTACCTGCCGACGTACGTCGGCCGCTCCGACCACGCCTGGCGGGTACGGCCGGACGCACGCGGCTGCGCCGAGCCGCCCAGCGCCTATCTGCGGCGGATGTGGTTCGACGCCCTCGTCTACACGCCTCGCGCGCTGCGCCATCTGGTCGAGGAGGTGGGCGCGGACCGGGTGGTGCTCGGCACCGACCACCCCTTCGACATGGGCGTGACCGACCCGGTGGCCCGCCTGGACGCCGCCGGGCTCGGTCCGGCCGAGCGGGACGCGATCGCCGGGGGCAACGCGCTGGACCTGCTGCTGAAAGGACACGTCCGATGATCCTGGGGCCCGTCGAGGAAGAGCTGGCCAAGGCTGGTGCCGCCTACCGCAACCGGGGGCGCTGGGGCGAGGACGACGCGCTGGGCACGCTCAACTTCGTGGACGACGCGATCCGCGCGCACGCCGCGAGTCTGGTCCGGCGCGGCCGCGCGTTCTCGCTGGCCCAGGGGACCGACCGGGCCGGCGCCCAGGTCGTCACACGGTGGCAGGGGCTGGGCCGGGGCGACGACACCGGGCAGGGCCTGCGCGGCGCCTGCACCGGCCGCGGGGTGCTGCTCGACGTCGGCCGGGCGGTCGGCGACCCGCGGGGTGAACTCCCCGACGGCTTCCCCGTCCTGGAGGAGCACCTGCGGGAGACCGTCGAGGCCCAGGGTGCCACCTCCAGTGTGCGCCGGGGCGACCTCGTTCTCGTCCGCACCGGACAGCTGGGCCGGGTGCGGCGGCAGGGCACGTGGGACCGGTACGCGGCCGGGGACGCGCCCGGTCTGTCCTTCACCACCCTCGGCTGGCTGCACCGGACGGAGATCGCGGCCGTCGCCACCGACACGTGCGGCCTCGAAGTACGGCCGTCCGGGTTCACCGGGCCGGTGTCGTCGCCACTGCACCGTGTCGCCGTCCCCCACATGGGCCTGCCACTGGGCGAGATGTGGGACCTGGAGACCCTCTCGGCGGACTGCGCGGCCGACGGTGTCTACGAGTTCCTGCTGGTCGCGGCACCCTTGCCGGTGACCGGCGCGGCCGGTTTCCCTGTCAACCCCATCGCAGTCAAGTGAGCCGCGCGTGAACACGAACCGATTCTCCGGCACCCTCCACCTCCCCGGTGACGAGGACTTCGAGGAGGCCGTCTTCGGCAGGGTCTTCAACGCCCGCCGCCCGGCCGACCGCGTCCCCGCCGCCGTCCTCAGGGCGGTCTCCGAGCAGGATGTCGTCGAGGGCGTACGGCTCGCCCTGGAGCGCGGCTGGCAGGTCGCGGTCCGCTCCGGCGGGCACAGCTGGGCCGCCTGGTCGGTACGCCGGGACGCGCTGCTGATCGACCTCGGCGGCTTCCGCGAGATGGCGTACGACGAGACGACCGGGATCGTGACGGCCACCCCCAGCGTCAAGGGCGGCGACGAACTCAACCCGTATCTCGGTGAGTTCGGGCGGTTCTTCAACGGCGGGCACTGTCCGTCCGTCGGCATCGGCGGCTTCCTGCTGCAGGGCGGGCAGGGCTGGAACGCGCGCGGCTGGGGCTGGGCGGCCGAGAACGTCGTGGCGATCGACGTCGTCACGGCCGACGGCGAGCTGGTCCGGGCCGACGAGAGCGAGCACAGCGACCTGTTCTGGGCGGCGCGCGGGGCGGGCCCCGGTTTCTTCGGCGTCGTCACCCGCTTCCACCTGCGCACCCGGCCCCTTCCGCGGCATCTCGCGCACACCGTGCACGCCTACCCTCTGGATCTCTTCGACGAGGTCATGATCTGGCTGCACGACACCCACCACACCGTCTCCGACCTGGTCGAGATCGTCGCCCTCACCCAGACCCCGCCCGACCTGGACGGACCGGTGCTGCTGGTCACGGGCGTCTCGATGACGGACAGCCCTCAGGAGGCCGCCGAGGCGCTCGCGCCCCTGCACGCCAGTCCGTACGCGGACCGGGCCCTGCTCCGCATCGAGGCACAACCCACCACCCTCGCCGAGCAGTTGACCGGCCAGCGCACGGCCAACCCCGAGGGCCACCGCTACTTCGTGGACAACGCCTGGCTGACCGGCCCCGCCGAGGAGGTCGTCCCGGCGATCCGCAAGGTGTTCACCGAACACCCGACCCGGCAGACCTTCACCATCTGGTTCTCCATGGCGCCGCTGCGGCAACTCCCGGACATGGCCTTCTCGCTGCAGTCGGAGATCTACTGCGCGAGCTATGTCGTGTACGACGACCCCGGGCGGGACGCGGAGCTGCGCGGCTGGCTGGACGAGGCGATGGCGGCGATGCAGCCGGTGACCGCGGGCCAGTACCTCGGCGACTCCGACTTCACGGTACGGCAGCTGCGGTTCATGGGGGACGAGCAGTGGCGGCGGCTGAACGGGATCCGGGCCGCCCGGGACCCCAAGGGCGTGTTCGCCGGCCATCTGAGCGCCGGGACCGTCACCAACACCAACCACTGGGAGAGTTGAGCAGCGATGCGTTTCGCGACATACGAGCACGAGGGCGAGGAGCGCGCCGGGGTGGTGCGGGACGGGGTGATCCACCCGCTGCCCGACGGCGTGAGCGTGCTGACGCTGGTCGAGGCAGGGGTGCTGTATGCGGCCGGCATCGAAGCCCTGGACGGGCCGGGTGAGCTGACGGTGGATCAGGTGCGGTTGCTGCCGCCGCTGAAGCCGCCGTCCATCCGGGACTTCGTCGGGTTCGAGGCGCACATCGAGGGCGTGTCGAAGTCGCTGGACGGGCTGGAGCACGTCCCGGAGGAGTGGTACCGGGCGCCGAACTTCTACTTCACCAATCCGCACGCGGCCTACGGCGCCCACGACGACGTGCCGGTTCCGGCGGGCTGCTCGGTGCTGGACTTCGAGCTGGAGGTCGGCGCGGTCATCGGCAGCAGCGGCCGGGACCTCACCCCCGGGCAGGCGCGCGACCACATCATCGGCTACCTGGTCTTCAACGACTGGTCGGCCCGTGACCTGCAGAAGCCGGAGAAGAACCTCGGCCTGGGCTTCTCCAAGGGCAAGGACTTCGCCAACACCCTCGGCCCCTACCTGGTCACCGCCGACGAGGTCGAGGACCGGCGGGATCCGGACGGCTTCCTGGACCTGGAGATGACGGTCGCCCTGAACGGTGAGCTGATCGGCCGGGACACCCTCGCCAACGTCTCCTGGACCTTCGAGGAGATGATCGCCTACGCCAGCCGGGACGCCTGGGTGCGCCCCGGTGACATCCTCGGCTCGGGCACCTGCGGCTGGGGCGCGCTGGCGGAGTTCTGGGGGCGGGTCGGGGAACGCACCCCGCCCCCGCTGAAACCCGGCGACGAGGTGACGCTGACCGTCGAGGGACTGGGCACGGTGTCCAACCGGATCGTGGCCGGACGGGCGGACGCGTACCTTCCGCGGGCCCGCAAGAGGGGCCGCACGCCGCGGCCCTAGCACCCGAAGCTGTGGGGGGCCTGTGGTGCGCGCAGGCTCCCCACCTGCGGGTATCCGGTGCCGGGATGGCTGGCATCGCATCTTCCTGTCAGTCGCCCCGACCCCCTTCCTCGACGGCCGTGAGCTGGTTAACCTCGCGTTTCACCGAAGCTTCAAGGACGTGGCCGGCCGGAAGGGGACACTCGTGGGTCTCGGAGCGATCGATCTCAATCTTCTGGTGGCACTGGAAGCGCTCCTGGAGGAGAAGAACGTCACCCACGCCGGGGTACGGCTGTCCACCAGCCAGTCCGCGATGAGCGGCTCGCTGGCCCGGCTGCGCCGGCACTTCAACGACGAGCTGCTGATCCGGGTGGGCCGCGAGTACGAGCTGACGCCGCTCGCGGAGCGGCTGCTGCCGGTCGTGCAGGGCTCGCTGCAGAAGGCCGAGGAGGCGCTGTCGCTGACCCGGCACTTCGACCCGGCCCGCAGCCGCCAGCGGTTCTCCGTGGTCATGTCGGACTACGTGATGACGGTGTTCGTGGAGCCGCTGCTGCGGGTCATCGCGGCCGAGGCGCCGGGCGTGCGGATCGACTTCCACCCGATCGTCGACGGGCAGCTGGAGACGGAGACGCACCTGCGCTGCCACGACCTGATGATCGTGCCGCTCGGCTACCAGCTGCCCGGGGTCAGCGAGGCCGTGATGCACGACCGGTTCGTGTGCATCGTCGACCCGGGCAACCCGCGCCTGGTGGACGGCCGGCTCACCCTCCGCGACCTCGCGCAGATGCCGCACGCGTCCTGCGCCATCGGCAAGAGCCACACGCCCGCCGAGCGGCAGCTGGAGACCCTCGGGATCACCCCGAAGGTGCAGGTCTCCACGCCCGGTTTCAGCGTGCTGCCGTTCCTGGTGAGCGGTACGGACCTGGTGGCGATGGTCCCGGAGCGGCTGGCCCGCCGCTACGAGGGCTTCGCGCGCTGTGCGGTCGTCCCGGCGCCGTTCCCGGACGTGCCGCTGGTGGAGGCCATGTACTGGCACCACAACCGGCACGCCGATCCGGCGCACCGGTGGCTGCGGGACACGGTCCGCCGGGTGGGGGCGGCGCTGGGCGAGGAGGCGCCGCCGGTGATCGCCGAGGCGGATGCCACCCATCCCGAGAGCGCGTTTCCGGAGCTGTCCGCGGCTTCCTAGCGTGGACGGGAGGACATCTCCGCACGCCCCCTGGGAGGAATCACCGTGGAAGCCGTGAGCCGCACGCGCCTGGCGGGCCGTACCGTCGTCGTCACCGGAGCCGCACAGGGCCAGGGGGCCGCGGAGGCGGCCGCGGCCGCCCGGGAGGGCGCGACGGTGGTCGCGACCGACGTGCTCGACGAGGCCGGTGGGAAGCTGGCCGCGGCCCTGCGCGCCGACGGCCTCGACGTCCGGTACGTCCACCTGGACGTGACCTCGCCGGACGACTGGGCGGCCCTGGCGGCCTCCCTGGACACCGTGCACGGCCTCGTGAACAACGCGGGCATCCCGATGCGGGCCCGGCTCGGGCACGTCGAACTCGCCGACTGGAACCGGGCCTTCGCCGTGAACACGACCGGCGCCCTGCTCGGCATCCAGGCCCTCGCCCCGCTGATGCCGGCCGGTTCCTCGATCGTGAACGTCGGTTCGGTCGCCGGGCTCACCGCGCACCACGCGGTGGCGTACACGACCAGCAAGTGGGCGCTGCGCGGCCTGTCCCGGGTGGCGGCGCTGGAGCTGGCCCCGCGCGGCATCCGGACGAACATCGTCCACCCCGGGTTCATCGAGACCCCGCTGATGGCCACCGCCAACCCGGTGTTCGTCGCCGCCCACCTCGCCATGACGCCCCAGGGCCGTCCGGGCACGGTCGACGAGGTGGCGCCGCTGGTCGTCTATCTCCTCTCCGACGAGGCCTCGTACGTCAACGGCGCGGAGATCACCGTCGACGGCGGCTATGCGTCGCACGGCCCGGTCAAGGCGATCACCGACGCCCTCGACCGGGCCTGAGCCTCAGTCCTTGAGCTGCTCCAGCGTGGACTTGGTGTCGGTCTTCAGCCAGCCGGTCACGTCGTCGAGGGTCGGCGGGTCGGTGTCGCTGTCGTACGTGGAGAAGTACGCGCTGTAGTACATGGTGAACGTCATCCAGCCGTCCCGTACCGCGAGCGTGGCGTACCGCGAGCCGCTGGTGGTGGAGCCGTTGCTGGTGTCCTGGGTGACCAGGTAGGCCTCGTCGCCGATGCCCTGGACCGGCGTCACGTCGTAGTCGCTGTGGCTGTCGCCGTAGTTCTTCCAGGTGGCCGTGAACTCCGGTGCGGGGTCGGTCTTCTTGTGCAGGTCGACCTCCAGGGAGAGGTAGGCGTCCCCGTAGCTGGTGCTGGTCTTCTTGAGGCTGAGGCTGCAGTAACTCTGGTCCAGCGCGGGGTCCTTCATCACGTTCTTCGTCGGGGACGAGTCGTCCACGGGGTACTCGTCCTTGAACGACGAGTAGTCCGCGCTGGAGCAGAGGTTCGCGGGCGCCCGGTAGCCGCGCAGGTCCGCGCCGTGCCCGAAGCCCCCGGTCAGGAAGAGTCCGGCCGCCCAGCCCGCGGAGGCGACGACCGCTCCCACGACGGCCCACAGCACGGCTCTCCCCGCCGCGTTGCCGCCGGCCGCCGGCGCTGCGGCCGGCGGCGGGTAGCCGTAACCGGGCTGCACGGCATAGGGGTTGGCCTGCGGCGGCGGGACGGCCTGGCCGACGACGGTGGGCTGCGCGTAGGGGTTCTGCGGGGGCGGCGACTGCGGGTTCGGGTACGGGTACGCGGTCGGCTGGGGCTGCTGGGGCTGCGGCGGTGCCGCCGGGGGCCGGTCCGGCTGCTGCGGGGGCGGCGAGGACTGCTGCGGGGCCGACGGCGACGGCGGCTGCTGCGGGGAGGACGGCGGCTGCTGCGGTGGCGTGGACATGTCGTGAAGATACGGCATAACCGGACGTCAAGTCCCCGTCAGGACCGGGATCGTTATGGTCCGGGGACATCCGTTACCGGCCAATAACCCTTGGCTGTAGGCGAGTTGGTCGGGCAAGGCGAGAAGGCCGGGGCCGCGGCCCCGGCCTTCTCGGTTCGTCGGCGGTCAGGCGGATGCCGGCTGCACCGGCAGCTGGGCCGCCGCCCGCGCGGTGTTCTTGCGGACCAGCAGCAGGGTGACCAGCGCGCCGAGCAGCGAGGCGCAGCCGCAGATCACCACGCCGAGGGCCATGCCGTGCGCGAGGGCGTCCTGCGCGGCGGCCCGGGCGCTGTCGCTGCCCGCGTTGACGACCGCGAGCGGTCCGGCCGCGGCCTCCATGCCGGCGTCGGCGCCGGACAGCTTGCCGACCAGTGCGGAGGAGGCCGCGCTCATCGCGATGGTGCTGATCACGGCCGGGCCGAGGCCCTGGCCGAACTCGCGGACCAGGCTGGTCGCGCCGCTCGCCATGCCGGTCATCTCGATCGGTACGGCGTTCACGGCGGCCGAGGTCAGCGAGGAGACCACGCAGATGAAGCCGATGCCGAGCAGCAGCACCGGGCCGATGAAGGCCGCGAGGGAGGTGGTGGTGATGGGCAGTGCGGCGATCCAGAACTGGCCGGCGGCCATCGGCAGCAGGCCGCCCATCAGCAGCCAGCGCGGCTCGACGCGGGTGAGCATCTTGCTGAGCACCGGTGCGAGGAGCAGCGGGATCAGCTGGAGGACGACGAACGGCATGCCGGCCCGCAGGGCGCTGAGGTGCATCACCGCGCCGAGCCGGATGGAGACGCAGTAGGCGGTGCCGATGAAGCCGAACATGCCGGTCAGCGCGACCACCGCGGCCGCCGCGAACGACGGGATCCTCAGCAGTTCCAGGTTGAACATCGGGGAGGTGGCGCGCCGCTCCGCCATCACGAAGCCGACCAGGGCCACGGCGGCGAGGACCAGCGCGAAGACGATGGACGGGCTGCTCCAGCCGCGGTCGCCGCCCTCGATGATGCCCCACAGCAGGGCGGTGAGGCCGACGGCGATGCTGATCTGGCCGGGCCAGTCCAGGGCGCGGCCCTCGGGTGCCTTGGAGTCGGTGACCAGGGCCCAGCAGGCGATGCCGACGACGACGCCGAGGACGACCGGCGGCACGAACGCCCAGCGGAAGTCGGCGACCGTGGCCAGGATGCCGGAGGAGAGCGGGCCCACGGCGGAGGCGAGGGAGATGCTCAGCGCCCAGGTGGAGACCGCCTTGGCGCGGTCCTTCTCCCCGGGGGTCGCGGCCGCGATCACGGCGAGGGAGCTGGGGAAGAGCGCGGCGGCGCCGATGCCGGCGAGGGCCTGGCCGATCCAGAGCATGGTGATGTTCTGGGAGGTGGCGTTGAGGAGTTCACCGACCGCCAGCACGAATCCGCCGAGGACCAGCAGCCGCTTACGGCCGAACAGGTCGCCCACCACACCGAAATTCAGTTCCAGGATCGCGGTGGGCAGAATGAATGCGGAGGTGACCCAGGCGACCTGTGATCCCGAGGCGCCGAATGCGCTCTGGATTTCCCCGTTGATGGGCGAGGGGACGGTAATGCACAGCTGCGCGGCGGCAACTGCCAGACAACAGGCTATGAGCGTGCCCACGTCCAGTTTCTTCACAGCGTTGGTCATTCCCTGCTCCATCTCACGGGTTAACGGTGGTGCCGCGCTCTTCGGCTTCGGCGAGTTCGCCGTCCTCGCCGAGTTCGCCGCGTTCTATGAGTTCGATGAGATTTCCCTCGGGGTCCTTGACCCAGGCCATCCGCACCCCGGGTTCGGGGGACGGGCCGGGGGCGAGGACCTCGCCCGCCCCGTGGGCCGTCAACGCGGCGTACACGGGGTCGAGTTCGGGGGTGGTGACCGCGAAGTGCCCGTACCCCTCGGTGAGGACGGCGGTCATCGGGTCCGGCGCCCTGAGGCCGGGCGCGGATCCGGGCCTGGCGAGCAGTTCGAGCCGCCAGCCGTGCGGGTGTTCCAGGACGACACCGGTCAGACCGGGGCCGTCGAGCCGGAACTCGAAGACGGTCTTCAGGCCGAAGGCCGTTTTGTACCAGGCGAGCTGGGCGGGCAGGTCGCGTACGTTGACGCCCACGTGGTCGAGTCGTGCGTGCATGCGCGCCTCAGCCCGCCATCGCGCTGTCGCCGCCGTCGACCATGAGGTTGGCGCCGTTGACGAAGGCCGCCTCGTCGGAGCAGAGGAAGGCCGCCGCGCGGGCGATGTCCTCGGGCTGTCCGACCCGGCCGACCGGGATCCGCGCCTCCAGCTGTGCCTTCGGGCCGTTCGGGTCGTCGAGGAAGGGTGCGGTGGCCGCCGTGCGGGTCATGCCGGGGGCGATGGTGTTGACGCGGATGCGGTGCGGGGCGCCGGCCGCGCACAGGTGCTTGCTCATCGCGAGGACCCCGCCCTTGGCGGCGCCGTGCGGCACCATCGGCATGAACGGCGCGCCGCGCACCGCGGCCACCGAGGCGACGTTCAGGACGGCCCCGCCGCCGCGGGCGACGAGGTGCGGCCAGGCCGCCTGCGTGCAGAAGTAGGGGATGTCCAGCTCGTTCCTGAGGGTGAAGTACCAGTCCTCGGCGGGCAGCGTCTCGAAGGGGCCGTTCCGCAGCGCCGAGGCGTTGTTGTAGAGGATGTCGATCCCGCCGAATTCCGCGATACCGGCCTCGATCCACTCCCGCGCGCCGGCCTCGGTGGAAAGGTCGACCGGTGCCAGGGAACGCATGACACCACCGGTCTTCTCGACGAGTTCCACGGTTTCCGCGGCGCTCTTCTCGTCGATGTCGCAGCCGAATACGGTGGCGCCCTCCGCCGCGAACACCTGTGCCGCGGCCCGGCCGATTCCAGCCCCCGTTCCACTGATGAAAGCGATTTTCCCGGCCAGTCGACCCATGATTGCGAAGTCCCTTGTCCATGCCGCCGAAGTGCGGTGGTGGCAGCGTAGGTAGGGCCTATGACGAGAACAAGAAATGCGTCAGCGAAACGCCATCGGGGGTTCGTATGGCTGGTATGCGCCTCAGCCGCCGGACCGGGGGCGCGGCCGTACCGGGAGGGCGCGCACGCTGTTGCCGACGAAGCTGGCCTGCCGGGCGAGGCGGTCCTCGGGGACGGCGAGGTCCAGGGCCGGGAAGCGGTCGAAGAGCCGCTGCAGGGCGACCGTGGCCTCCAGGCGGGCCAGCGGGGCGCCCAGGCAGTAGTGGGCGCCGTGGCCGAGGGAGAGGTGACGGACGGCGTCGGGGCGGCTGGGCCGGGTGACGTCGAACCGGTCGGCGTCCGGGCCGTGCGCGGCCGGGTCCCGTCCGGCGGCGGAGTAGCCGGCCAGCACCGGCGTGCCCGCGGGGATCACCGTCCCGTCGACGGTGAGGTCCCGCACCGGGTAGCGGAACGGGAAGTAACTCACCGGCGCGTCCCAGCGCAGCGTCTCCTCCACCACGTCCGCCCAGCTCGCCTCGCCCTTGCGGACGAGTTCGAGCTGGTCCCGGTGGCCGCACAGGGCACGCACCGCGTTGGTGATCAGGTTGAGGGTGGTCTCGTGCCCGGCGATGATCATCAGGACCAGGGTGCCGATCAGCTCCTCCTGGCCGAGCCGGTCGCCGTCCTCGTCGCGGGCGGCGATCAGGGCGCTGGTGAGGTCGGCGCCGGGGTGTTCGGCGCGGGCGGCGGCGACGGCGGCGAGGACGCCGACCAGTTCCCGGTTGGCGGCGACGGCCTCGGCCGGTCCGATGTCGGTGGCCACCACCTGGTTGGTCAGGTGGTGCAGCCTGTCGCGGAACTCCAGCTCCACACCGAGGAGTTCGCCGATCACGCCCATAGGCAGCGGCAGCGCGAAGTGCCGGCGCAGATCGGCGACGCCGTCGCCGTCGGCCGCGGCCCGCTCCAGGTCGTCGAGGAGGCTGCCGGTCAACTCCTCGATCCAGGGGCGGAGTTCCTCGACCCGGCGTGGGGTGAAGGCCTGGCTGACGAGTCCGCGCAGCCTGCGGTGGTCGGCGCCGTCGGCGGTGGTCATGCCCCGCACCGTGGCGAAGGTCAGCAGCGGCCAGCCCGCCGGGATGCGGCCCTCCTGCAGCCGCGTGAAGTGCCGGGCGTCCTTGGCGACTTCGGGATGCTGGAGGAACTCCCTGAGCGCCTCGTGCCCGAGCACGGCCATGCCCTCGACGCCGCCGGGCAGCACGACCGGGGCGACGGCACCGCGCGCCAGCAGCCGGGCGTTGTCGGCGTGCGGGCAGCCGCCGGCGGGGTCCGGGCGATACGGCAGGGACGGGGTCTCCACCAAGGGCTCCTGACAGCGGCACGACACGGACACCGCCGATCGTAGGCGCCCGCGAGCCTGCGGGAAGAAGCTTTTCCCGGCCAGCCCGGCGCCGAGCACCGAGCACCGAGCACCGAGCACCGAGCACCGAGCACCGAGCGACAGACGGCAGGCGGCAGGCGGCAGGCGGCAGGCGGCAGGCGGCAGGCGGCAGGCGGCAGGCGGCAGGCGGCAGGCGGCAGGAATATCGGCGCCCGGTGCCATGTTGACGATGCCGGAACCCCGGGTATAGTGCGAGCAGCACGTGTGAGCGCCCCTCCGTCGGGCGCCGAGTGCCGGTTCCACCCCTCCAGCCGCATCGCCCGTCGCTTCCCGACCGGCCCGCCGGCTTCTCAGCACCACCTCGTGACCAGGGCTTCTCCGCCGTTTCCGAGGTGTCGTTCCCCGCCGCACGGAGGCCTGCACACAGCCCTCCCGCTCGCGGCCCACTCCCCCTCTTCACCCCTGTCTTCAGTCCGCGAAAGGACCACCTCTCATGACCACCACACTCGAACCCCCCGTACAGCAGCAGGACGGGCCGGCCACCCGGCCCGTCACCGGTGTCCTCGACATCGACGCGGGCGGGAAGGGGCAACTGCGGGCCCCGAGCTGCCTGCCCTCCCCCACCGACCCGCAGGTCTCCCCGGCACTGATCCGCCGTCACGGCCTGCGCAAGGGCGACCTCGTCGAGGGCGTCCGCGGCGACCGGCGCACACTGACCGGGATCACGCGCGTCAACGGCCGTACGCCCGAGGAACTGCGCGGCCGCCGCCACTTCCGCGACCTCACCCCGCTCCACCCGCACGAGCGGATCCGCCTCGAACACCCCGCCGCCGGGCTCGCCGGACGCGTCACCGACCTGTTCGCGCCGGTCGGCAAGGGGCAGCGCGGGCTGATCGTGGCCCCGCCGAAGACCGGCAAGACCGTGCTGCTCCAGCAGTTCGCGGCCGCCGTCGCCGGCAACCACCCGGAGTGCCACCTGATGGTGCTGCTGCTCGACGAGCGCCCGGAGGAAGTCACCGACATGCGGCGCTCGGTGCGCGGCGAGGTGTACGCCTCCACCTTCGACCGGCCCGCCAAGGAGCACATCGCCCTCGCCGAACTCGTCGTCGAGCGCGCCAAGCGGCTCGTCGAAGAGGGCAAGGACGTCGTCATCCTCCTTGACTCCCTGACCCGGCTGTGCCGGGCCCACAACAACGCGGCCGCCTCCAACGGCCGCACCCTCAGCGGCGGTGTCGACGCCGGAGCGCTGCTCGGCCCGAAGCGGTTCTTCGGCGCCGCCCGCACGGCCGAGGAGGGCGGCTCGCTCACCATCCTCGCCACCGTCCTGGTGGACACCGGCTCCCGAGCCGACGGCTACTTCTTCGAGGAGCTGAAGAGCACCGGCAACATGGAGCTGCGCCTGGACCGCGAACTGGCCGCCCGGCGGGTCTTCCCGGCCCTGGACATCGCCCCCTCCGGCACCCGCCGCGAGGAACTCCTGCTCACCCCGGCCGAGTTGACCGCGGTCCGCGGACTGCGCCGGGCCCTGCAGAGCCGGGAGGGCACCCCGGGCGGCCTGGAGACGCTCCTGGAGCGGCTGCGGGAGACCCCGGACAACGCGGCCTTCCTGCGGCGCGTGCAGCCGACCCTGCCGGCGGGCTGACACCCGGGCGCCCCCGCCAGGAGGCGCACGACGGGACCGGGCGTGCGGCATCCGGGTTGCTCACGGCCCCCGACCGGCCCTGGCAGCGCGCCGGACACCACCCCCATTCCTACGTTGATCATATGACGATCGGATTCCCTGACCGATTCCCGCGGCGAGCGGCGGTGACCACCTGTTCCGTCTGCCTGGCGGGCCTGCTGGCGCTGGCACCCGGCACGGCCGCCGCCGGCACCGCGGCGCTCGACCCGGCCCCGCCCCCGAGGGCGGTGGTGCCCGGACCGTCGCTGCTCTACCGCTCCGGCACGCAGGTGCGCCCGCACCCCGGGGCCCCGGCCCTCCCGGACCTCTCCGCGCTCTCCTGGCTGGTCGCCGACGCGGACACCGGCCAGGTGCTCGCGGCCAGCCACGCACACCGCCAGCTGCCACCGGCCAGCACCCTCAAGACCCTGTTCGCGCTCACCGTGCTGCCCGTCCTGCCCGCCGACCTCCCGCACCGCGTGACGTCCCGGGAACTGGCGGACGTCCCCGAGGACAGCAGCGTGGTCGGCGTCGAGGCGGGCCACACCTACCAGGTGTCCGACCTGTGGCGCGGGGTCTTCCTCAGCTCCGGAAACGACGCCGTGCACGTGCTGGCCGCACTCGACGGCGGCTGGCAGCGCACCACCGCCCGGATGCAGGCCAACGCCCGCACCCTGGGCGCCCTCGACACCCAGGTCAGGTCCCCCGACGGCTACGACGCACCGGGACAGGTCTCCTCCGCCTTCGACCTCGCGGTGTTCGGCCGGGAGGGGCTGCACAACCCCGACTTCGCGCGCTACTGCTCCACCGCGGAGGCCCGCTTCCCCGACGGCGCCGGCTGGTCGTTCGGCATCGAGAACACCAACCGGCTGCTGACCGGCGCGGACGGTGTGGGGCGGTACCCCGGCCTGATCGGGGTCAAGAACGGCTACACCACCAACGCCGGCAACACCCTCGTCGCCGCCGCCCGGCGGGACGGGCGCACCCTCCTGGTGACGGTGATGAACCCTCAGGACGGCGGCGTGTACGACGAGGCCCGTCAGCTGCTCGACTGGGGTTTCGAGGCGGCCGGACGGGTCGACCCGGTGGGCTCGCTGGACGGTCTGCGGGCCAGGCCGCGGCCCCGGCCGGGCCCGAGCACCGTACCGATGGCGGTGGCCACGGCGCCCGGGGACGACTCCGACTGGTGGGAGACCGCCGTCGTCGCCGGGTTCGCGGTGCTCGGCGCGGGCGCCGTCACCCTGGCGGTGCGGCTCAGGGGCGAACGCGCCGGCCGGGACTGACCGACCGGCAGGCCGAGCAGCAGGCCCAGCGTGATCCAGGTGTAGATGTTGCTGCCGAGGAACCCGTCGATGCCGGACGCGTCGTCGAACCACAGCCACACCACGCTGGTGCACATCACCGCGTAGAGGGCGCCCGCGATCCGCGGGTGCCCGGCGCGCGCCAGCAGCACGAACGACGGCAGCACCCACACCAGGTGGTGCACCCAGGTGATCGGGCTGACCAGGCAGGCGGCGAGGCCGGTGAGCGCGAAGGCGGCCGTCCAGTCGCCGGCCGCGACGGCCTTGCGGGTCCGCCACGCCCACACGGCCAGCGTGAGCAGCACCACGATCGCCCACAGCGGCTTGTCCGGATGGCCGAGCCGGGCCAGCACGCCCTGCAGCGACTGGTTCGAGACGTAGTCGAGCCGGCCGACCCTGCTGGTGTCCCAGAGCGCCTGGGTCCAGTAGAAGCGGGACGCCCTCGGGTCGGCCCAGGCCGCGAGCCCGGTCGCGGCGAGCGCCACGGCCGTGGCGACACCGGCCGCCCGCCACTTGCGGCCGATCAGCAGCATGAGGATGAACAGGGCCGGAGTGAGTTTGATCGCGGCGGCGAGCCCGATCCCGATCCCGGCCCAGCGGCCCCGCCCGCTGCGCAGCAGACAGCAGTCGGCGAGCACCAGGGCGAGCAGTATCACGTTCACCTGGCCGAAGCTGAAGGTGTCCCGCAACGGCTCGAACAGCGCCAGCCCGCACAGCGCGAGCGCCCACCGGTACCAGCCCCAGCGCCGCCAGCCGGGCCCGGCCAGGATGCGCAGCACGAACGCCAGCGCGGCCAGGTTCAGCAGCAGCGAGGCCGCGATGGCCAGGTGCAGCCCCACCAGGGCCATGGGCAGCATGCCGACGGCGGCGAACGGCGGGTACGTGAAGCCGTACTCCGTGCCGGGCACCCGGTAGTCGTAGATCCGCCCGCCGTGGTGCACCCAGGTGTGCACGGTGCCGTAGTACACGCGCAGGTCGAACCAGTCGCGCAGCAGCGGCACGGTGGCCGTGAACACGGTCACGGCGGCGACGAGGAGCAGGACGAGCAGCAGCCGCCCCCGGCCGGTGCGCGGTCTCGTCGGGCGCCTCATGCGGTACGCCCCACGGCCGGGGCCTGCGCGGCCTGGTGGGCCTGCCAGAGCACGACCACGCCGAGCACCCCGCCGGAGACGGCGAGGACCAGCTGGCCGATGTCGGCGGGGCCGCCGCTGGGCAGCACGGCGAGGGCGAGCACGCCGGTGACGGCGGCCACCCGGTGCCGTACCGAGGTGCTGGGCGCCGCGGCCGCTATCAGGAACAGGCCCCAGATGGCGTACCAGGGGCGGATCGCCGGCCCGAAGGCGGCGACGGCGGCCAGGCTCAGGCCGAGGGCGTAGACCGGGCGGGGCCGCAGCCGGACCCATATCAGCAGCACGGTGACCGCGGTGAGCGCGAGCCCGAGCAGGTGCCAGGCCGGGACGGCGAACGGCGCCAGATCGCTGCCGAAGTGTTCGAGGATCCGGCCCGTGGCGCGGCCGAGCAGGCTGCTGAGCGCCCAGTTGTGCGGGGAGACGGGGGTGTCGAGCGCCCTTATCCACCCGTACCCGGTCCCGGCGACGGCGGTCGCCACCACCGTCGTCGCCCCGGACGCGAGCGCCGTCGTCAGGGTGGCCCGCACGGGACTGCGGCCCTTGCGGGCCTGTACGACGATCACCGCGAGCAACCCGAGGGCGGCGGGCGCCTTGACCAGCGCGGCGAGCGTGACCAGTACGGCTCCCAGGACCGGCCAGCGGCCCAGCGCCGCGACCAGGCCGAGGCCGAGCAGGCCGAGCATGATGGCGTCGTTGTGGGCGCCGGCGACCAGGTGCAGCAGCACCAGCGGGTTGAGGGCGCCGAGCCAGAGCGCGGCGGCCGGGTCGGCGCCGCTGTGCCGGGCGAGCCGGGGCAGCGCGGCCGCCATCAGGCCGACGCCGAGCAGGGCGACCAGCCGCATCCCGAAGAGCCCGGCCGGGAGTTCACCGCGGGTCAGCCCGGACAGCAGCGAGGCCACGCCCATGAAGGCGGGGCCGTAGGGCGCGGCGGTGTTCTGCCACACCGGGGCGACCTCGTCGGCCAGCGGGCCGCCGAGCTGGGCGGGCCCCGACGTGTAGACGTCCATGTGCGCGTCGACCATCGCGCCCTGCGCGAGGTAGCTGTATACGTCCCGGCTGAACAGCGGGGGCGCCAGCAGCAGCGGGGCCGCCCAGACGGCGAGGACCAGCAGCAGCTGTCGCGGGGTGGGCGGTTCGGAACCGCGCACGAGGCGGCCCAGCAGCAGCCATGCCGCTATCAGCAGCACGACGCCGAAGTAGACGCCGACCAGGCCGAACGCCGCCTGCGCGGAGCTGGGTGCGAGCAGGTCCTCCACGGGCAGGGCGCCGGCTGTCTCACCTCCCAGGGCTAGGAAGGCGGTGCCGGCCAGGCCCAGAACCTGGCAGCGGCGTAGATCGACGGGGAAAGCCATGGCCAACACTGGGTCAGCGTGTCAATTGCGGGTGGCCAGGAAACGACGGGGTGTTTTCCTGCGAGAGACCTGGCTGTGACCGGCCAGTGGGTTGGGGGGTGGGTGCGGGTCCGGTGGGGGCTGGTCGCGCCCCCGCGGCGGTAGCCGCACATCGATACAGCCCCGCGTCCCTTTCAGGGGTGTTGCGGTCCCGCTTCTAGAACACTGACAGGCCCGTCAGGGTCGTGAAGCGGTCCAGCGCCGCGACTCCCGCCACCGAGTTGCCCCGTTCGTCCAGACCCGGGCTCCACACGCAGAGCGCGCAACGCCCGGGTACCACGGCGATGATGCCACCGCCGACTCCGCTCTTCCCCGGCAGGCCGACCCGGTAGGCGAACTCGCCCGCCGCGTCGTAGGTCCCGCAGGTCAGCATGACGGCGTTGACCTGTTTCGCCTGGCTTCTGGTCAGCAGGCGGGTGCCGTCGGCCCGGATGCCGTGGCGGGCCAGGAACGTGGTGGCGAGGGCCAGGTCGGCGCAGGAGGCGGCGACGGAGCACTGGCGGAAGTACTGGTCGAGGAGGACCGGGACGTCGTTGTCGATGTTGCCGTAGGAGGCCATGAAGTGCGCCAGCGCGGCGTTGCGGTCGCCGTGCTGGGACTCGGAGGCGGCCACTTCCTTGTCGAAGTCCAGGGACGGGTTGCCGCTCTCGGCGCGCAGGAAGGCCAGGAGCTCGCCGGCCGCGTCCGCGGTACGGGTCTGCAGGCGGTCGGTGACGACGAGCGCGCCCGCGTTGACGAACGGGTTGCGCGGGATGCCGTTCTCGTACTCCAGCTGGACCAGGGAGTTGAACGGGTTGCCGGAGGGTTCGCGGCCGACGTGTTCCCAGAGTTCGTCGCCCTCGCGGGCGAGGTCGAGGGCGAGGGTGAAGACCTTGGTGATGGACTGCGTGGAGAACGGCTGCCGCCAGTCGCCGACGCCGTAGACCGTGCCGTCCAGTTCGGCCACGGCCATGCCGAAGCTGCGGGGGTCGCAGGCGGCGAGCGCCGGGATGTAGTCGGCGGGGCGGCCGCGGCCGGGTGTCCGCTCCATCTCCTCGGCGATGCGCTCCAGGACCGGCAGGAAGGCTTGGGACGACGTCATTGTCATGATCACTATTGTGCCTCCGGACCGGTCCTGGCGCGCAGCCGCAGGTCAGGCGAGGGGTGCGCCGCTGCCGGCGACGACCTCGGGACGCAGCAGGTCGGCGAGCTGCTCGGCGGGCAACAGGCCCTTCTCCAGGACCAGTTCGGCCACGCCCCGGCCGGTGGCGAGGGCCTCCTTGGCGATGTCGGTGGCCGCCGTGTAGCCGATGTGCGGGTTGAGGGCGGTGACCAGGCCGATGGAGTTCTCGACGGTGGCGCGCAGGACCTCGGTGTTGGCGGTGATGCCGTCGACGCACCGCTCCGCCAGGGTGAGGCAGGCGTTGCGCAGGTGGGTGATGCTCTCCGACAGGGAGTGCAGGATGATCGGCTCGAAGGCGTTCAGCTGGAGCTGCCCGGCCTCGGCGGCCATGGTGATGGCGACGTCGTTGCCGATGACCTCGAAGGCGACCTGGTTGACGACCTCGGGGATCACCGGGTTGACCTTGCCCGGCATGATCGACGAACCGGCCTGCACGGGCGGCAGGTTGATCTCGCCGAGCCCGGCCCGCGGCCCGGACGACAGCAGCCGCAGGTCGTTGCAGCTCTTGGAGAGCTTGACCGCGATCCGCTTGAGCACGCCGGACATCTGGACGAACGCCCCGCAGTCCTGGGTCGCCTCCACCAGGTTGGCGGCGGTGACCAGGGGCAGCCCGGTGATCCCGGCGAGGTGCCGGCGGGCCGACTCGGCGTATCCGGCGGGCGCGTTGAGCCCGGTCCCGATGGCCGTCGCCCCCAGGTTGATCTCGTGGATCAGCTCGACGGCCTCGGCGAGCCGGCTGCGGTCCTCGTCCAGCATCACGGCGAAGGTCGAGAACTCCTGCCCGAGCGTCATGGGCACCGCGTCCTGCAGCTGCGTACGGCCCATCTTGAGCACGTCACGGAACTCGACGGCCTTGCGCCCGAAGGAGTCCTGCAGCACCGCCATCGCCCTGAGCAGCCCGCGCACCGCGAACACGGTCGCGACCTTGACGGCGGTCGGGTAGACGTCGTTGGTCGACTGCCCCAGGTTGACGTCCTCGTTGGGATGCAGGTACCGGTACTCCCCCTTCTCGTGCCCCATCAACTCCAGCGCCCGGTTCGCCACGACCTCGTTGGCGTTCATGTTCGTCGACGTCCCGGCACCGCCCTGGATGACGTCGACCACGAACTGGTCGTGCAGCTTCCCGGCCCGTATCTCCCGGCAGGCGGCCACGATGGCAGCGGCCTTCTCCGGCGCCAGCAGCCCCAGTTCCTCGTTGGCGAGCGCGGCGGCCTCCTTGACGGCGGCGAGGGCGTCGATCAGATGCGGGTAGGCGGAGATCGGCGTACCGGTGATCGGGAAGTTCTCGACCGCGCGCAGAGTGTGCACACCCCAGTACGCATCGACGGGCACGTCCCGGTCGCCGAGCAGATCGTGTTCGCTACGAACAGTCATGGGTCCTGTTTCAAAAGAGTGAGGGTGAAGCGCCCCGAAAGGGGCGCGGGGCGTTGTTGACATGCGGCTCCGCCGCGCGGGCGCGACCGGCCACAACCGGCCCGCAGTCGCCGAACGACAGGTCCACGCAGACGACTAGGCGCAGGCCGAAACCGAAACCGGCTCCAGCGAGCGGACGGGCCGCACACGCCCGACCTCCCGCCCCCCACCGAGCAGCGCCTCTCCGGCGAACTCGGTGAGCAGTGACGGATCGACCCCGGCCCGCGCCAACGCCGCCGCGGCCACCGGAACCCGCGCCCGGTCCGCACCGTCGGAGATCTTCACGGCGACAGCCCGGCCGTCCGGCAGCGCAGCCACCTCGACGCCCTCGAAGCCGTCCTTGGCCAGCAGCCCCGGCACGGCCGCCATCAGCGCGGCCACGTCACGCCCCGCGCCGGACGCCATCTCGGCGTGCTCCCGCATCGCGTCGGCGACCCGGGCCTCGGGCGTGCCCGGCGCGGCGGTGACGATCCGCGACACCGCGCGCGCCAGCCCGTGCAGGGACACGGAGAACAGCGGCGCCCCGCAACCGTCCACGGTCGTCGCCGCGACCCGCTGCCCGGTCAGGTCCTCGACGATCTCGGCGATCGCCTGCTGCAGCGGGTGCGCCGGATCGAGGTAGTCCTCCAGCGACCAGCCGTTGAGCTTCGCCGTCCACAGCATCGCCGCATGCTTGCCGGAGCAGTTCTGGGCGAGACGCGACGGCTGCCGGCCGGCCCGGATCCACTCGTCCCGCACGGCGGAGCCGTACGGCATGTCGGGCACGTTGCGCAGGTCGGCCTCGGTCAGTCCGGCGAGGTCGAGGATGCGCCGGGTCCCGGCGAGGTGCCGCTCCTCGCCGGAGTGGCTGGCGGCGGCCAGCGAGAGCAGGTCGCCGTCGAGGGGCAGGCCGGCCCTGAGCATGGCGACGGCCTGGACGGGTTTGAGAGCCGAGCGCGGGTAGCACGCGGCCTCGATGTCGCCGAGCTGGAACTGGACCTGCCCGTCGGCGCCGAGGACGACGACGGAGCCGTAGTGGATGCCCTCGACGACCCCGCCGCGGATGAGGTGGGCGACGGGGGCGTGGAGGGGTTCACGGACGACGGGTGCGGCCGCGGGGGAACTGCTGTACATCACTGCCTGGTCTCGGGTGAGGTGGGACGGACCGGTTCGCGGGTCACGCGTCGGTTCCGGTGGACGGGCGCGCGAGGCGGCCGCGGATGGCGTACCAGCCGGCGACCAGCGCGGCGACGATCAGCGGCAGGCACAGCACGGTGGTGCGTCCGGCGCCGCCGTCGGCGTACATGAGGACCAGGACGGAGGCGAGGAACGCCAGCGTCACGATCTCGGTCCAGGGGGAGCCCGGCAGTCGGTAGCCGGGGCGGGTGAGTTCGCCGTTCCGGGTCTTCCGCCAGAACAGCAGGTGACAGAGCATGATCATGCCCCAGGTGGCGAGGATGCCGATCGCCGCGAAGTTCAGGACGATCTCGAACGCGTCGGCGGGGACCACGAAGTTGAGGCCGACGCCGAGGACACAGATACCGCTGGTGAGCAGGATGCCGCCGTACGGGACCTGGCTGCGGCTCATCCTCGCGGTGAACTTCGGGGCGGAGCCGTTGACGGCCATGGAGCGCAGGATGCGGCCGGTGGAGTAGAGGCCGGAGTTGAGCGAGGACATCGCCGCGGTGAGGACGACGAGGTTCATCACGCCGCCGGCGGCCGGGACGCCGATGTGGGAGAGCACGGTGACGAAGGGGCTCTGTCCGGCCGTGTACCTGTTCCAGGGCAGCAGCATCGAGAGGAGGACGACGGAGCCGACGTAGAAGATGCCCACGCGCCACATGATCGAGTTGATCGCCTTCGGCATGATCTTCTCGGGGTTCTCGGTCTCGCCCGCGGCGACACCGACCAGCTCGACCGAGGCGTAGGCGAAGACCACGCCCTGGATGATCAGCAGCATCGGCAGCAGGCCGTTCGGGAAGACGCCGCCGTTGTCGGTGATCAGGGACGGGCCGGGGGTCGCGCCGTCGACGGGGTGCTGGGTGACCAGCAGGAAGATGCCGATGACCATGAAGATCACCAGGGCGCTGACCTTGACGATCGCGAACCAGAACTCCAGTTCGCCGAATACCTTGACCGAGATCAGGTTCACGGTCAGGACGACCGCCAGGGCTATGAGCGCGATCACCCACTGCGGGATGTCGGAGAACATGCCCCAGTAGTGGGTGTAGGTGGCGACCGCGGTGATGTCGGCGATGCCGGTGGTCGCCCAGTTCAGGAAGTACATCCAGCCCGCGGTGTAGGCGCCCTTCTCGCCCAGGAACTCCCGGGCGTAGGAGACGAAGGCACCGGAGGACGGGCGGTACAGGACGAGTTCGCCGAGGGCGCGCACGACGAGGAACGCGAAAATGCCGCAGACCGCGTAGGCGACGAAGAGGGAGGGGCCGGCGTCGGCGAGGCGGCCGCCGGCGCCGAGGAAGAGGCCGGTGCCGATGGCGCCGCCGATGGCGATCATGTTGACGTGCCGGTGCTTCAGCGACTTGCTGTAGCCGTGGTCCCCGGCGTCGACGTGACGGGACGAGGGGCGCGTCTCGTCTTTGAGGTGCTGTTCGCTCACGCCTCGGTTCCGCCTTCCTGGTGCTGGTCCGTGCGCGCGGGGCGCACGATGTGGGTGAGGGTGGTCTCGACGCGGTCGAGGTGGTGGCTCATGGCGTCCACCGCGTCGGGTTCGGAACCGTCGACCAGGGCCTCGACGATGGCCCGGTGCTCCCGGTTGGACTGCTCCCGGCGGCCGCCCAGCTCGTTGAGGAAGGCCGACTGACGCGCCAGTGCGTCCCGGATCTCCTCGATGACCCGGCGGAACACCGGGTTCTGGGCGGCCTCGGCCACGGCGAGGTGGAAGAGGGTGTCCATCGCGACCCATGCGGTGGTGTCCGTCTCCCGCTCCATGCGGTCGAGGAGGTGGGCCAGGTGGTCCAGGTTCTCCGGGGTGCGGCGCAGCGCCGCGTAGCCGGCGACCGGGATCTCGATGTGCCGGCGGACCTCCAGCAGGTCGCTGGCCGCGTAGTCGCCGAAGGTGGGGTCCTCGACGGCGCTGGCGACCACGAAGGTGCCCTTGCCGGTCTTGGAGACGGTCAGGCCCATGGTCTGCAGGGCCCGCAGGGCCTCGCGCAGGACGGGCCTGCTGATCTCCAGGGTGCGGCAGAGCTCCGCCTCGGAGGGGAGCTTGTCGCCCACGGCGTACTCGCCGCGCTCGATGGCGCCGCGCAGGTGCGCCAGCACCGCCTCCATGGCGCTCACGCGGCGCGGGGGCTGTCCGGCTGTCGGGCTGTCTGACAGGTTCACGGGTGAGATGTTCCGGGTTGCGGGCCGAGGCTGTCAAGGTGTCGCGAAAGGAAACATTCACGGGGTGCGACGCCTGAATGCAGGCGTCGCACCCCGTGGCGGAGCGGTGAGGCGTGGGACGGCGGCCGGTCAGGCGTTGATGGTGCCCGTGGCGAGGAGGCCGAAGACCGCCAGGCCGATCACGATCCGGTAGATCACGAAGGCGTTGAAGGAGTGCTTGGCGACGAACTTCAGGAGCCAGGCGATGGAGGCGTAGGCGACCACGAAGGAGACGATCGTGCCGACCGCCAGCGGGGCGGCGCCCACGCCCGCGCCGAGGGCGTCCTTGAGCTCGTAGAGGCCGGCGCCGGTCAGGGCCGGGATGCCGAGGAAGAAGGAGAGGCGGGTGGCGGCGACCCGGTCCAGGTCCAGGATGAGCGCGGTGGACATGGTGGCACCGGAGCGGGAGAAGCCGGGGAAGAGCAGGGCGAGGATCTGCGAGCAGCCGACCAGCATCGCGTCCTTGAAGGAGGTGTCGTCCTCACCGCGCTTGTGGCGGCCCATCTGGTCCGCGCACCACATCACACCGGAGCCCACGATCAGCGAGCCGGCCACCACCCAGAGGGAGGCGAGCGGGCCGTCGATCAGCGGCTTGGCGGCGAGACCCACCAGCACGATCGGGATGGTCGCGTAGATGACCCACCAGGCGAACTTGTAGTCGTGGTGGTAGCGCTCGTTCTTGTTGGCCAGCCCCCGGCCCCAGGCGGAGACGATCCGCTTGATGTCCTTGAAGAAGTACACCAGTACGGCGGCGATGGCGCCGACCTGGATGACGGCGGAGAACCCGACGACGGACTGGTCGTCGACGGGGATGTTCATGAGCCCCTCGGTGATCTTGAGGTGGCCGGTGGAGGACACCGGGAGGAACTCGGTCACCCCCTCGACTACCCCGAGGATGGCGGCCTGGCCGACAGAGATGGCGCTCATGGGATCCAGTTCTGCAGAGTTTGGTCGACAGTGCTGTAGACAGTCTTACAGGGGCGGGTGAGAAGCAAGTCCTAGGCCCAGACGGCTCGGGCGATCGCCACCCCGGCGAAGGCCGCCCCGAGCCCCGCCACGAGGCTCGCGACGACGTTGGCGGCAGCGTAGAGCCCGGCGCCGGTCTCGGTCAGCCGGAGGGTCTCGTAGGAGAACGTCGAGTACGTCGTCAGCGCCCCGCACAGCCCGGTGCCCACCAGCAGCTGGAGGTGCGGACTCGCGGCGCCCGCCGTGGCCGCGCCGGTCAGCAGGCCCAGAATCAGGCAGCCGGTGACGTTCACCACGAAGGTGCCCCAGGGGAAGACGGAGTCGTGCCGGGCCTGGACGGCGCGGTCGGTGAGGTAACGGAGTGGAGCACCGACCATGGCGCCGAGGACCACCAACAGCCAGTTCACAACGAGTTCTTACCCTTCACGTCCGGTTCGCCGCGTTCTTCGGACCGCCCGGCATACCGGATGACCTCGCAGTCGTCCAGGGTCACGAGCCCCTCGGTCACCAGTTCGTCGAGCTGCGGCAGGAACGCCCGGATCCGCTCCTCCGTGTCCACGGCGACGACCGCCACCGGCAGGTCCTCGCTCAGCGACAGCAGCCGGGAGGTGTGGATGCGGGACCAGGCGCCGAAGCCCTCGATCCCCCGGAAGACGCTGGCACCCGCGAGCCCGGCCGCGTGGGCGCGGTGCACGATCTCCGTGTAGAGGGGCTTGTGGTGCCAGATGTCGTCCTCGCCGATGTAGACGGTCAGGCGCAGGGCGCGGCCGGTCAGTCTCGTCATCTCTGCCTCCTGGTGAGGACACGGCGGGTCACGGTGGCCGCACACCACACCGCCGCGAGGGCCGCGCACAGGGTCGCGGCGAGGTAGCCGAGGCCGGTGGCGGGGTGACCGTGGTCGACCAGTTTCTGGATGTCGACGGCGTACGTGGAGAAGGTGGTGAAGCCGCCGAGGACGCCGGTGCCGAAGAAGGGGCGGACGAGACGGTGCGCGGGGAGTCCCTCGGTGACCAGCACGAGGAAGGCACCGATCACCGCGCAGCCGATGACGTTCGTCCAGAAGGTCGCCCAGGGGAATCCCCCGGCGGCCGTGGGCAGGGCCAGGGCGAGGCCGTAGCGGGCCACGGCGCCGAGCGCGCCGCCGGCGGCGACCACCGCGACGACCGGGGCCTGGGCACGCCACTCGGGGCTCGGCTGGACTCGGAGGCTCTCGGCCTCCGGGGCTGTCATGGTCGTACGTCTCCTGTTCGGCACCGCCCCTGACGGGTGCCTCAGGGTACCGCCGGGCGTACCCGGCGGTCACTTCGCGGTGGGGGCCGCGCAGACCGCGACACCGGGCTCCCAGACGCTGCCGAGGACGAGGTGGCGGCCGGTCCGGCAGACGCTGGTGACCATCCGGAAGCCGGAATTGCGGCGGGCGAGGTGGTGGACGACCCGGCCGTGGTCGTCGAGGGCGAGGACGGCGATGGTGCCCACCGGGCGGTAGGGGGCGTGCACGGCGGCACGGGCGGCCGCACGGCGGACGGCGAGGGGGCTGTGGTGGAAGACGTCGAGCGGGGGGTTGCGCGGGCCGGCCAGGGCGACCCAGACGAGGTCGCCGTCACGCCAGATGTTGTCGGGCATGCCGGGCAGCTCGGCGAAGAACTCGGCACGGCCGGTGCGCGGGCCGGTGAGCCAGTAGCGGGTGAGGCGGTAGCCGCCGGTCTCGGCGACGATCAGGAAGGTGCCGTCGCCGCTCACGGTCAGCCCGTTGGCGAACTGGAAGCCCTCCCAGGCCACTTCGGCCGTGCGCGCCCCGGGTGCGAGGCGCAGCAGGCGGCCGGTGCCGCTGTGCTCGACGATGTCGCCGATCCACTGGCCGAGGGGGAAGCGGCGACTGGAGGCGGTGAAGTACACGGTGCCGTCGGGCAGGGCGACCACGTTGCTCGCGAAGCGCAGCGGCTCCCCCTCGACCGTGTCGGCGAGGACGCGGACGGTGCCGTCGGCGAGCCCGACGCGCAGCAGGCCGCGCTCCGCGTCGCAGACCAGCAGGTCGCCGTCGGGGAGGAGGTCGAGCCCGAGCGGGCGGCCGCCGGTCCTGGCCAGCGTCCGGACCCGGGCGGTGTCCGGGTCGCCGAGTCCGTCCAGGCTCAGGATGCGGCCGTCCTCGACGCCCGTCAGAACCCGGCCGTCGGCATCCGTCACCACGTCCTCCGGGCCCCGGCCGCCGACGGCGACGTAGTGGAGGGGGACGAGGCGCGTGGGTCGGTCCATGAGACCCATGGTGGCAGGAGTAACCGCTCTCACCAGCCCTTCTCGAACATCCGGGCCACTTCGGCGATCCGGATCTCGTCGCGCCGGTAGTAGACCCGGTGCCGGATGCGCTTGGTGCGGAGCAGGCCGAGACCGGCCAGCAGGCCCAGATGGGTGCCGGCGACCTTGCGGGAGACCCCGAGCTTGGCGGCGACGGCCCGGACGGTGACGCCGTCCTCGGCGAGGTCGGCGTGGCGCTGGGGCGGGAAGTGGGCCGCCGGATCCTTGAGCCAGTCCAGAATCTCCAGGCGGCTTGCGCTCGTGGCGTTCCTCAGCATCCCACCGGCCTCCGTCCCCTGCCTCCTCGCAGTGTCTGTTCCCACTGTCGCGCAGCCGAAGCCCCCACGTGCGGGAGTCGGAGCGCGATGTCCGAGATCGAACGGCCGTACGAGTTCGGCCGGTCGTGGGCTTGCCCCGCCCCGGACCGGACAAGGCGGAGGGGCCCGGCCGTCCCCTTACGGCCGGGCCCCCGTCAGTGGTGGTTCAGCGGTGGCTGAACCACGCCATGGAGGACAGCGCCTTGTCGTCGTAGCCGAACAGGGCCTGGTTCTCCCAGCCGTTGCCGGACGTGGCGTCGGTCGGGTCCCAGCCGTTGCCGGTGACGGCGGTCCAGGTCGCCTCCCAGTAGAAGACGCCGAGGCCGCGGCCGTTCGGGACCGCCTCGACGATGCTCGCGACCGCGTTCATCCAGGCCAGCTGGCCGGCCGCGGTGGCCGGGTAGCCGGTGACCAGTTCGCTGCTGGTGTCGATCTGGTTCTCCAGCGAGTCGTCCTGGGCGAGGGTGAACGGGTAGGCGGTCTCGGCGACGAAGACAGGCTTGGAGTAGCGGGAGGCCACGTCGTCCAGGGTGGTCTGGGCGGCGGCCAGGGAGCCGTGCCAGTAGCCGTAGTACGACAGCCCGATCACGTCGTAGTTGATGCCGTAGGTCCTGGCGTTGTCGAACCACCAGCGGACCGTGGCGTCGTCGCCCGCGTTGGCCAGGTGCAGGGCGACCTGGGTGGTGGAGGAGACGGCCTTCGCCGCGCTGTAGCCGGAGTTGATCAGGCCGGCGAGCTGGGACCAGTTGTCGGTGGAGCCCTCGGACCAGAGCATGCCGCCGTTGATCTCGTTGCCGATCTGGACCATGTCGGCGGTGGTGCCCTGGGCCTTCAGCGCGCCCAGGACGTCGTACGTGTGGTTGTACACGTCGGTCTTCAGCCGGCTGTAGGAGTCGTTGGCCCAGGCGGCGGGCTTGGTCTGCTTGCCCGGGTCGGCCCAGGTGTCCGAGTAGTGGAAGTCGACCAGCAGCTTCATGCCGGCGGCCTTGATCCGCTTGGCCATGGCCAGCACATGGGCCTTGTCGTTGTAGCCGTCGGCCGGGTTGACCCAGACCTTCAGTCGCGCGTAGTTCATCCCGGCGTTCTTGAGGATGGTGACCGCGTCCCCGGTGGTACCGGAACTGGTCTTGTAGACGCCGCCCTTGGCCTCGCTCTTGGCCAGTGACGAGATGTCAGCACCCTTGACCGACAGGCCTGTCGACCCGGAGGCGAAGGTCAGGTCGTCGACGTTGATCCAGTTTCCCGCGTTGGCGTCCGAGTAGACGCTGATCGTGCACTGGTTGCCGGTGACCGCGACCGAGGTGACGATCCGCACCCAGCTGCTGGTGGAGACCGGCAGGTCGGTCCGCTGCTCCGAACTCCCGCAGTTCTTCAGCGATATGTAGGCGGAGTTCTGCCCGCCGCTGGAGCGGACCCAGGCGGTGAGCGTGTAGTTCCCGTTGGTCAGACCCGACAGGTACTGGTAGGTCTCCACCTTGTAGGCGGAGGCCGAGTAGTGGCTCAGGCGGTAACTGCCGCCGTGGCCGCCGGACTCGGTGTACGAGGCGCCCGTGTCGCCGTACTCCGACCAGCCGGTGGGCGTGGCCACGCCCGCACCGTCCGATTCGAAGCCGCCGTTGGTGAGCGTGCTCGCCGCCTGGGCGGTCTGCGCGGGGAGGGCGGTGAGGGCGAGCCCGGCCAGGAGCGGCAGCAGCAGGGCTCTGAGCGTGCGTCTGGGATGGAACATCATCGTCCGTCGTCCCTTCGACGTGACTGGCGGTGGGGATGTCCTCCGGTCCGGCCGGACTCCGGTACGGCCGGACTCCGGCGGCCGGAGGAGTGCCCCTCCGCCCGCGGCTCTCGTGGCACTCGCGGACGGAGGGGAGTCTCGGTGGGCGCGGGCGCGGCGGCCCCTGGACCCGCGCCCCGGTTCAGCCGTCGAGTCGTACGACCCGGACGGTGCCCGCGGGGACCGCGAGCCGGCCCGCGGCGCGTTCGCCCGTCAGCAGTTCGGTGCCGTGCGCCTCCAGGGGCACCTTGGCGTCGGTGGCGGTGTGGTTGACCGCGAAGAGAAAGCTCCCGGACTCGCCGGTGCGGCGGACCACCTCGACGTCGCGGGGCAGTTCGGCGCGGGGTGCGATCCGGGCGTCCTCGGCGGCCCAGCCGAGCAGGGCGTCGAGGCCGTGCGCGTCCAGGCGCGTCGACACGTACCAGGCGGTGCCCTCCCCCAGCTGGTGACGGGTGACGGCAGGCCGGCCGGCGGTGAGGCCGTCGGCGTACGTCCAGACGGTCTCGGCGGCGCCCGGGACGACGAACTCGGTCCACACGTCGCCGGTCAGCTCGGAGCCGTCCGGGCCGGTCAGCCGCACCCGCTGGTCCTCCAGGAGGGGGGAGAACTCCTCGATCGTGAGGCCGAGGGTCTCGCGCAGGGGGCCCGGGTAGGCGCCCTCGTGCACCGCGTCGTGCTCGTCGACGATCCCGGAGAAGTACGAGACGACGAGCGTGCCGCCGTTCTCGACGTACTCGCGGAGGTTGTTCCCGGCCGCCTCGGTCATCAGGTACAGGGCCGGTACGACGACAAGGGGATAGGCCGACAAGTCGCTTTCGGGGTGGGCGAAGTCGACGGTGAGGTGGCGGTCGTAGAGGGCCTCGTAGAAGGCGTCGGCGCGTTCGCGCGGGTCGTGGTCCTCGCTGGGGCGCCACTGGAGGTTCTGCGCCCACCAGGACTGCCAGTCCCACAGGACGGCGACGTCGGCCCGGGTGCGGGTGCCCCGGATCTGGCTCAACGAGTCGAGGGAGGCGCCGAGTTCGACGACCTCGCGCCAGACGCGGGTCCCGGTGCCGCCGTGCGGGAGCATCGCGGAGTGGAACTTCTCGGCGCCGCGCCGGGACTGCCGCCACTGGAAGAACATGGCGCCCTCGGAGCCGCGGGCCACGTGTGCGAGGGAGTTGCGGGCCATCTGGCCGGGCGCCTTGGCCGGATTACGCGGCTGCCAGTTGACACCCGAGGTGGAGTGTTCCAGGAGCAGCCAGGGAGCGCCACCGGCGACCGAGCGGGTGAGGTCGGCGGCCATCGCCAGGTTGACGTGGGTACGGCGGCCGTCGGTGATCAGGTAGTGGTCGTTGGTGACCAGGTCGACCTCGCGTCCCCAGGCCCAGTAGTCGATGGAGTCGCACTGGCTGAGGGCGGTCATGAAGTTGGTGGTCACCGGGACGCCGGGCGAGATGCGGTGCAGGATGTCCCGCTCGGCGCGGAAGTTCTCGCGGATGGTGGCGTCGGTGAACCGCCGGTAGTCCAGGGCCTGGCCCGGGTTGCCGACGGTCGGGGTGGCGCGCGGCGGGTTGATCTGCGCCAGGTCGGTGTAGTGCTGGCCCCAGAAGGCCGTGCCCCAGGCCTCGTTGACGGCCTCGACGGTGCCGTGGGCGCCGCCGAGCCAGCGGCGGAAGTGGACGGCGCAGGAGTCGCAGTAGCAGGCCGAGACGGGGACGCCGTACTCGTTGTGGACGTGCCACAGCGCGAGGGCCGGGTGCTCGCCGTAGCGCTCCGCGAGGCGCGTGGTGATGTTCGCCGCCGCCGCGCGGTAGTCGGCGTTGGAGTGGCAGATGGCGCCTCGGGAGCCGAACTCGTGGCGCACGCCCTCCGCGGTGACGGGAAGGGCCTCGGGGTGGGCGCGGTAGAACCAGGCGGGCGGTGCGACGGTGGGGGTGCCCAGGTCGACGCGGATGCCGTTCTCGTGGAGCAGGTCGAGGACCCGGTCGAGCCAGCCGAAGTCGTACTCCCCCGGCGCGGGCTCCAGCAGGGCCCAGGAGAAGATCCCGACGCTCACCATCGTGACCCCGGCCTCGCGCATCAGCCGGACGTCCTCGTGCCAGACGCTTTCCGGCCACTGCTCGGGGTTGTAGTCCCCGCCGAAGGCGAGCCTGGTCAGGCCCCTGGGGGTGGTGTCCGGCATGGATCTCTCCCGTTTAATCGATCATTTGGGAACGTTCACACACATCGATCGTGGCGTCGGCCCAACATAACCGCACAGCAACAACCATTGACAAGTGTCCGGGATGTTTCTCTACTGTGAACGCTCACAGAGCATGACACGGACTCGGCACGGACGATGATCCGGGTCTGAGAACGCTCACACATCTGCATGGCAGGTCCCCGCGAGGGCGGGGGCCCAGGTCAGGGGAGAGATCCATGCCGCACACGAAGCGCCGCCGCCTCGTGACAACCGCCGTCGCCGTTTCGCTCGGCGCCACCGCCCTCGCCGCCTGCGGCTCGTCCGACGACAGCAAGGCCGACTCCGGTCCGGTCTCGCTGACGTACTGGGCCTGGGCGCCCGGTATGGACAAGGTCGTGGACCTGTGGAACAAGGGCGAGGGCAAGAAGGAGCAGATCACCGTCACGGTGAAGAAGCAGGCGTCCGGCGACACGCTGGTCACCAAGATCCTCACCGCGCACAAGGCGAAGAACGGGCCCGACCTGGTGCAGGCCGAGTACCAGGCGCTGCCGACGCTGGTCAGCAACGACGCGGTCGCCGACATATCGAAGAGCGTCGGCGACGCCAAGTCCGGGTTCGCCGACGGGGTCTGGCAGCAGGTCACGCTGGGCACGGACGCGGTGTACGCGGTGCCGCAGGACATCGGCCCGATGATGTTCTACTACCGCGCGGACCTCTTCAAGAAGTACGGCCTCAAGGTGCCCACCACCTGGGACGAGTTCGCCCAGGACGCCCGTCAGCTGAAGAAGAAGGCACCCGGCCTCGACCTGACCACGTTCTCCGCCAACGACTCCGGCCTCTTCGCGGGCCTCGCCCAGCAGGCCGGCGCCAAGTGGTGGACCACCTCCGGCGACAAGTGGAAGGTCGCCATCGACGACGCGGCCACCCAGAAGGTCGCCTCGTTCTGGGGCGGCCTGGTCAAGGAGGGTGTCATCGACAACCAGCCGATGTACACGCCGGCCTGGAACAAGGCGCTGGACACCGGCAAGCAGATCGCCTGGGTCTCCGCGGTGTGGGCGCCGGGCACGCTGACCACGGCCGCGCCCGACACCAAGGGCAAGTGGGCGATGGCCCCGCTCCCCCAGTGGTCCGCGTCCGGGAACGTGACCGGCAGCTGGGGCGGCTCCTCCACCGCCGTCACCACCGACTCCAAGCACCAGGCGGCCGCCGCCAAGTTCGCGGCCTGGCTGAACACCGACGGCGAGGCGCTCAACGCGCTGGCCAAGGAGAGCGGCATCTACCCGGCCGCCACGAACGCCCAGACCAGCGGCGCCTTCGCCACCCCGCCGGACTACTTCTCGAACCAGCCGGACTTCTACACCAAGGCCGCCGAGATCGCGAAGACCACGGCACCCTCCGCCTGGGGCCCGAACGTGAACGTCGCCTACACGTCCTTCAACGACGCGTTCGGCGCCGCCGCGAAGAACAAGTCGGACTTCACCGCCGCCCTGCAGAAGATGCAGGACGACACGGTCGCCGACATGAAGAAGCAGGGCTTCGAGGTCTCTCAGTGACCAGCCCCACCAGCCGGAGGTCGTACGGGGTCAAGGGGGCCCCGTACGCCTTCCTCCTTCCCGCCACGCTCCTCTTCGCGCTGTTCTTCGCGCTGCCCATCGGGTACGCGGTCTGGCTCAGCTTCCGCAAGGTGCACGTCACCGGGCTCGGCCTGGGCGCCGGCGCCCGCAGCGAGGTCTGGGCCGGCCTGGAGAACTACCGGGACGCCCTCACCGACAACGAGTTCTACGACGGTGCGCTGCGCGTCCTCGGCTACGGCTGCATCGTCGTCCCGGTGATGCTGGGCCTCGCCCTCCTGTTCGCCCTGATGCTCGACTCCGAGCGGGTCCGGCTCGCCCCGTTCACCCGGCTCGCGATCTTCCTGCCGTACGCCATCCCCGGCGTGGTCGCCGCGCTGCTGTGGGGCTTCCTGTACCTGCCGGACGTCAGCCCCTTCTACTACGTGCTCGACAAGCTGCACCTGCCGCAGCCGAACCTGCTGGACGGCGGGCCGCTGTACCTGGCCCTGTCCAACATCGCGGTCTGGGGCGGCACCGGCTTCAACATGATCGTCATCTACACCTCGCTCCGGGCCATCCCGGCCGAGGTCCACGAGGCGGCGAAGCTGGACGGCGCCACGCCGCTGCAGACCGCCCTGCGGATCAAGATCCCGATGGTGGCGCCCTCGCTGGTGCTGACCTTCTTCTTCTCGATCATCGCGACGCTCCAGGTCTTCAACGAGCCGACCACCCTCAAGCCCCTCACCAACTCGGTCAACACGACCTGGAGCCCGCTGATGAAGGTGTACGAGGACGCCTTCCGCAAGGGGGACATCTACTCGGCGGCGGCCGAGGCGACGCTCATCGCCCTCGCCACGCTGGTGCTGTCCTTCGGCTTCCTGCGGGCCGCGAACCGCCGCAACAAGCAGGAGGCACCGGCATGAGTTCCCTTGCCGTCCGCAAGGCCGCCCCCGCCGCCGGCACGACGCCCGGCACCGCCCAGGGGCCGCCGCTGCGCCGCCGCATGGCCCTGGTCCCCACGGCCGTCCTGCTCCTGGGCGCGATCTACACGCTGCTGCCGGTGGCCTGGGTGGTGATCGCCTCCACCAAGTCCGGCAGCGAGCTGTTCTCCACGTTCACCTTCCTGCCCGGCACCGGTTTCCTGGACAACCTCAGGGACCTCAACGCGTACCGCGAGGGCATCTACTGGCACTGGATGGGCAACTCCGCCCTCTACGCCGGTCTGGGCGCCCTGCTCTCGACGGCCGTGTCCGCGTTCAGCGGCTACGCGCTCGCCACCTACCGCTTCCGCGGCCGCGAGACGGTCTTCAACGTGCTGCTCGCCGGCGTGCTGATGCCCCCGGTCATCCTCGCCATCCCGCAGTACCTGCTGCTCGCCAAGGCGAACCTCACGGACTCCTACCTGTCCGTGCTGCTGCCGCAGATCCTCTCCCCGTACGGCGTCTACCTCTCGCGGATCTACGCGGCCGCGGCCGTGCCCTCCGACGTGGTGGAGGCCGGGCGGATGGACGGGGCGAGCGAGTGGCGGATCTTCACCCGGATCGCGCTGCCGATGATGGTCCCGGGCATGGTCACGGTGTTCCTGTTCCAGTTCGTGGCCGTCTGGAACAACTTCCTGCTGCCGTACATCATGCTCAGCGACGACGAGCGGTTCCCGCTCACGCTGGGTCTGTACACGCTCCTCGAACAGGGTGCCAACACGCCGGCCCTGTACACCCTGGTGATCACCGGCGCGTTCCTGGCCGTGCTGCCGCTGATCGCGCTCTTCCTGGTCGTCCAGCGCTTCTGGAGCCTTGACCTGCTGTCCGGAGCCGTAAAGTCATGACCATGAGCAGTGGTACGGGGGGCCGGCGCAAACCGCCGACGATCCATGACGTGGCACGCGAGGCCGGTGTCTCACGGGGCACCGTCTCGCGGGTGCTCAACGGCGGGCACTACGTCAGCCCCGCCGCCGCGGAGGCGGTCAACGACGCCATCCGCAGGACGGGATACGTCGTGAACCGGCACGCCCGCTCGCTGATCACCGGGCGTTCGGACTCGGTCGGCTTCCTGCTGACCGAGCCGCAGGAGCGGTTCTTCGAGGACCCCAACTTCAACGTCCTGCTGAGCGGTTGCACCCAGGCGCTGGCCGGCCACGACATCCCGGTGCTGCTGATGCTGGCGGGCACGAAGGACGAGCGGCGGCGGATCACCCGGTACATCACCGCGGGACACGTCGACGGGGTGCTGCTGGTGTCGAGTCACTCCGGTGACCCGGTCGCCGAGGAACTGCGCGAGGCGGGCGTGCCGCTGGTGGCCTGCGGCAAGCCGATCGGGCTCGGCTCGAAGGTGAGCTACGTGGCCGCCGACGACCGCGACGGCGCCCGGGACATGGTCCGGCACCTGCTGGACGTGGGGCGCCGCCGGATCGGCATGATCACCGGACCGCTGGACACCCCGGGCGGGGTGGAGCGGCTCGCCGGGTACCAGGAGGTCCTCGCCGAGGCGGGCATCGCGATCGACGAGGCGCTCGTCGTGTCCGGGGACTACAGCAGGGCGAGCGGTGAGGCGGGGGCAGAGCGGCTGCTCGCGCAGGCGCCGGACCTGGACGCCGTGTTCGTGGCCTCCGACCTGATGGCGCAGGGCGTGCTGGCGGTGCTGCAGCGGGCCGGCCGGCAGGTGCCGGATGACATCGCTGTCGGCGGGTTCGACGACTCCCCGGCGGCCACCGCGGCGACCCCGCGGCTCACCACCATCCGGCAGCCCTGGGACCGGATCAGCAACGAGATGGTCCGGGTGCTGCTCGCCCAGATAGGCGGCGAGGACCCGGCGGCGGTGATCCTGCCGACGGAGCTGGTGCGACGCGAGTCGACGTGACCGCTCCGCCGGCAGAGCCGCACCGTGCCGTCGGTCGTCCGCGGCGCCCCCGAAGGGGCGCCGGGGGAGGAACGGCGCGACCGGCCACGACGGCGCTTTCGGCGAGAGCCGCAAGCGGTCAGGATCGGAGAAGCCGGGGTGGGCTCCTGCGTCCTAGCGTGGGATCACCGGCCGAAAAGCGCCGGTTCCCCTGTCGCAAGGAGTGAGAGCGCCATGAGCGAAGGCGTGCAGACGATCATCTACCCCGTCAAGGACGCGGCGCGGGCCAAGGCACTGTTCGGCGCGCTGCTGGGCGTCGAGCCGTATGCCGACGAGCCGTACTACATCGGGTTCAAGGCCGCCGGGCAGGACGTCGGCCTCGACCCGAACGGGCACGCGCAGGGCCTGACCGGGCCGACGCCGTTCTGGCACGTCACCGATCTGCGGGAACGGCTCGCGGCACTGCTGGCCGCGGGTGCCGAGCTGGTCCAGGACGCGCGGGACGTCGGCAACGGGCGGCTGGTCGCCTCGGTGAAGGACGCCGACGGCAACATGGTGGGGCTGCTCCAGGACCCGGTTGCCTGAGCCGTCGACTGCTTGCACCCGCACTAGTTGCGCACTCAACAATCGGCTTGATCGGTGTTACGGTGCGGGTATGGCAGTGAAGACGGCCGAGGCCCGGCTCGAGGAACAGTGGCGGGACATCCTGTCGGTGCACGCGCGCACCATGTGCGAGATCGACCGGGTACTGCATCCGCACGGGCTGGGCGCGAGCGACTTCGAGGTGCTCGACCTGCTCGCCGCCGAGACGCCGGCCGAGGGTGACCACTGCCGGGTGCAGAACCTGGTGGGCCGGGTTCACCTGAGCCAGAGCGCACTCTCCCGGCTGATCGGACGGCTGGAGAAGGACGGCCTGGTGGAGCGTTCGGTCTGCGTCGAGGACCGGCGCGGCGTCTGGGTCGCGCTCACCGCGAAGGGCCGCGCCCTGCACACCGAGGTACGGCCGCTGCAGCGGGCGGTGCTGGGGCGGATGCTCGAAGGGGCGGAGGGCCCGAGCGGTACGTAGGCGAGCCGCCGCGGGCTACCGGACTCGAACCGGCTCAGACCTCGCGGTCACCATCTCGGAGATGGAAGCGGCTTTCCCAGCACGCCTTTGCCCGCGGCGGCAGGCCACAGCCTGGCGGCGGCCCGCACACCCGGCAGAGCGCATTACGTCGCCCCGCGCGACGCGGGGCGCTCCGCCGAGACCGCCGCGGTGGGCCGGTCGGTCCGCGGCGCCCCCCGAAGGGGCGCTGCCCGCCCGCTCAGAGCGCGAACTCGATGCCGTCCGGGAGGACCTCGACGCCCTCCGCGGCCACCTGGGCGCGGGCCCTGGAGGACGGGTCGAGCAGCGGGTTGGTGTTGTTGAGGTGGGTGTAGATCCGGCGGGTGCGGGGGTGGCGGGCCAGGGCGGCGAGGCTGCCGTGGGCACCGGAGACCGGGAGATGGCCCATCGCCGCCTGCCGGGGACCCGAGCGGACCGTGGTGCCCATCTCGCGGGCGGTGAAGAAGGTGCCGTCCAGCAGCACGCAGTCGGCGTCCGCGCACAGGTCGTCCAGGACGTCGCTCCAGGCGCCGACGCACGGGGCGTAGAGCAGCACTCCCCCGGTCGACAGGTCCTCCACGCGGTACGCCGTGACCCAGCGGCCGTCGGCCTCGGCGAGCGGGGCCGGGACGTAGGCCGGGACCTTGGCGCCGACCGGGTGGGCGGTGACCACCAGGCCGCCGGCCAGCACGAAGCCGCCGTCGGCGAGGCTGTCGGCCCACTCCCAGGGCGCGTAGCGGTCCAGGGCGCTGCGGGCCGGGGTCAGTACCGTCCGTACCGGCGGGGCCGCGTACACCTTGAGGTCCGGCGCGCCGCGCAGCACGGTCAGGCCGGTGACGTGGTCGGCCTCCGCGTCGGTGAGCAGCACGCCGCGCACCGGGGTGTCCCGGGGGCCCGGTCCCGGCCACAGCGCGGCCGTGGCGGTCAGCTGGGCGCGGATGTCCGGGGAGGCGTTGAGCAGCCACCAGTCCCGGCCGTTGCCGGTCAGCGCGACGCACTCCTGGGTGCGGGAGGGCAGCTTGCCGTCCCGGGCGGCGGCGCACAGCGCGCAGGCGCAGTTCCACTGCGGGAACCCGCCCCCGGCGGCGGTGCCCAGCAGGACGACCCTCACGACGATCCGCCCCTCTCGGTCTCCCCGGCCCCTGCTGGGATCTTCCCTCAGGATGCGCCGCGTTACCCGCGCACGGGGGGAACTTCCGGCCGTCCTTCGGGCGGCCGCCGGTCCACCGGGCGGAACGGCGGGATCGGCTCCGACGCGAAGTCGCGGCCACCGGTCCACAGCGCGGGTACGGCGTCGCAGCGGCGGCACAGCTCGTAGGCGACCGCCTCGTAGTTGACCCGCCAGCCGTGGAAGTGCGGCCAGGCCTCCGCGGTTCCGCGTTCGGCCCGGAAACCGGTCGTCTCCAGCATGGTCACGGCCTGCTCGAACTCGCCGTAGGTCAGCTCGATGGGGGCGTCCGGGTCCGGGTCGGTGTCGAAGCTCGCCCGCACGGAGGCGGCGATGTCGCGCAGCGCGGTGAACCCGGCGCGCAGCATCAGCCGGGCCTCCGGCGGGGCGGAGCGCGGGGCGAGCGCGAGCTGCATGGCCGCCGCGTCCATGACGGCGATCAGGCCGACCAGCCAGCTGCGGTAGGGGCGCGGCGAGCGGAACGCCAGCAGCACCGGGTAGGTGGCGTGGCTCTCCCCCATGTCCGCGGCCAGCCGCTCCCAGGAGCGGTACAGCTCGGGCAGCGCGGTCTCGGTGTCGACCAGCCACTGCCGGGCGAGGATCTCCGGTCCCCAGGCGGGCTCGCCGGCCCGGGACTGGAGGAGGGTGACCTCCAGTTCGCGGCGGTTGTAGGCGGCGTACAGCGTGGGCAGGTAGGCGATCTGCAGCGCGATGACGACCGGGCCGGTGGCGGCGGCGGCGAAGTCCAGCGCGGACAGCCGCAGCCGGGCGCCGCTGGCGAATCCGAGGGTGAACAGGCTGGAGCCCGCCTCCCGGAACGCGGTGCTCCAGGACAGCGGGGAGAACGCGTACAGCAGCATCCCGAAGCCGAGGAACGCCCCGCCGAGCCAGGCGGCGAGCATGCCGACCAGCATGAGCGGGGCGAGCCAGGTCTGGGCGCGGTCGATGGCCCGGTAGCCGCCGCGGTGCGCGGTGAGGCAGAGGACGCGGCGCAGGCCCCACCACAGCCGGTACACCAGGACGGAGTACAGGCCCCGGGGGACCACGAGCGTGCGCAGGATGCTGCGCAGGACCAGGATCAGCACCAGTCCTCCGGCCACCCCGGAGATCCATTCCATGGCGCCATTCTGGCGCGCACGGCGGCCTCCCGGTGACCGGAGGGCTCCGTTCAGCCCGCCGGCCGGGCCAGCAGGGTGCGCACGCCCTCGGAGGTGAGGGTCAGGGCGTGGGCGGAGCTGCCGTCTATGGCGAGCGAGAGGTTGTCCTCGGGCCACTGCGAGGCGAGCGCGCCGAGCGGCACCACGCGGTAGCGGGAGACCGTCGGCAGCAGGCCGGTCAGCTCCCCCTCGGAGGTGAACACGGGGACGACGGGGTCGCCGTCGGGGCGTTCCAGGACGGGCAGGGCGATCATCGCGGGGTCGGCCGCCTCCGCGGCGTCGTCCGGCACCGGGACCAGCACGTCGCTGTGTGCGAGCGTGTCCAGGGCGGTGGTGTCCTCGGCGTTCACGGCCAGCGTGTCGAGCGCCCGCTGGGCCGGCGTCGGGAAGTCGTCGTGTGCGGGTGTCTCCATCACAGATCCCCAGGTAGCGGTGTGGTATGGGCCGCTGGTCCGGCAGGGCGCCGGGCGGCCACGGCTCGCGTACCCGGTCGGGGCCGGGGCATGCGCCCGCGACCACGAGGGCTTTTCTTCCCGCCCCGGGAGACCGGCGGCCGGGGGTGTCCGTGCGGAGTGCGGGTGGTGTGCGGGGTGGTGTGGTGGCAGTTCCCGTTGGCACGTGCCTCGCGCTCCGTCCCCCGGCATCACTCGTGGCGCGGGCCGGGGGGTAGGGGTAGCCGCGGAAGGTGACGGTCCGTGCGCATGGCGTCACCTCTGCGACGCGAGAGAAGGTATGCGATGTCGGTCGAGACCGGTACGACGCCCGCGGCGGACGCCGAGGAGCGGGAGCAGCAGAGCCTCGGCACCGCCGCGGCACGGAACCTCACCACGACGACCAAGTCCGCCCCGCAGATGCAGGAGATCAGCTCACGGTGGCTGACCCGGACGCTGCCGTGGGTGGACGTGCCCGGCGGCACCTACCGCGTCAACCGCAGACTCTCGTACCGGGTCGGCGACGGCCGGGTGAGCTTCGTGCAGACCGGCGCGCAGGTGGCGGTGATCCCCGCCGAACTGGCCGAGCTGCCGTTGCTGCGCGGCTTCGCGGACGGCACCGCGCTGGGGGCGCTGGCGGCGCGGTTCGAGCAGCGGGAGTACGCGGCGGGGCAGGTGATCGTGGCGGCGGGGCGCCCGGCCGACCATGTCTACCTGGTCGCGCACGGCAAGGTGGAGCAGGTCGGGGAGGGGCCCTACGGCGACGAGGCGGTCGTCGGCCTCCTCGCGGACGGTGACACCTTCGGCGGCCGGGTGCTCGCCGGACTCGACGGCGCCTGGGAGTTCACGGCCCGCGCGGCGACGGCCACCACCGTGCTGGCGCTGCCGCACGCGGCGTACCGGGAGGTGGCGGACCGGCACGCCGCCCTGCGGGCGCACGTGGAACTGGCCGGGCTGGACGGGCACCGGGAGACGAACACCTTCGGCGAGGCGGAGATCGCACTCAGCGCGGGCCATACCGGCGAGCCGGACGTCCCGCACACCTTCGTGGACTACGAGCCGGCGCCCCGCGAGTACGAACTGAGCGTCGCCCAGACCGTGTTGCGCGTGCACACCCGGGTGGCCGACCTCTACAGCCGACCGATGGACCAGACCGAGCATCAGCTGAGGCTCGTCGTGGAGGTGTTGCGGGAGCGGCAGGAGCACGAACTGGTCAACAACCGGGACTTCGGCCTGCTGCACAACGCCGACCACGGCCAGCGGATCTCCACCCGTTCGGGCCCGCCGACCCCCGACGACCTGGACGAGCTCCTCGCCATGCGGCGCGACACCACGCACCTGTTCGCCCATCCCCGGACGATCGCCGCGTTCGGCCGGGAGTGCAACAAGCGCGGCCTGTACTTCGGCGGCGTCGAGGTCGACGGCCACCACCTCCCCGCGTGGCGGGGCGTCCCGCTGCTCCCGTGCGGCAAGATCCCGGTCACCGGGGCCCGTACGTCCGCCGTGATCGCGCTGCGCGCCGGGGAGCAGGACCAGGGCGTGATCGGCCTCCTGCAGACCGGCCTGCCGGACGAGAAGGAGCCGGGCCTGACCGTCCGCTTCATGGGCGTCAACGAACAGGCGGTCGCCTCCTACCTGGTCACCGCCTACTACTCGGCCGCCGTCCTGGTCCCGGACGCCCTCGGCATCCTGGAGAACGTGGAGGTGTCGCGCCGGGACTAGGAGGCGCTCGCGGACGGGTTCGACCGGACCGGACCGGGGTGCGGCGCAGGGCGAGGGTGCCGAACGCCAGGGCGGCCGGCGGGGCGGCGATCGGCACGCCGGAAGCGGTGCATCGTCCGCCCGCCCCTCCGGGCGTGCCGGCCGGAGGCCAGGTCGGCCCGGCGACAGGGGCAAGCACCGTCCGGACCTGCGGTTCCGTCAACGGCGTGGGTCCGCAACCCGGTTGGGCCACCTCGATTTGACACCGCGGCCGGACCCCTCCAATCTGTGCTCATGAAATCCATTTTCAACAAGAGGGGCGAGGGCTAGCGATGCGTGTGGCTTTCGTCGGCAAGGGCGGCAGCGGCAAGACCACGCTGTCGGCCCTCTTCACCCGTCACCTGGCACGGTCCGGCGCGCCGGTCGTCGCGATCGACGGTGACATCAACCAGCACCTGGCCCACGCCCTCGGCCTCGACGAGGACGCGCTCTTCGCGGCGCCCCCGCTGAGCGCGCGGACCGGTGAGATCAAGGACTACCTGCGCGGCACCAACCCCCGGATCGCGTCCCGGGAAGCCATGGTCAAGACGACCCCGCCGGGACACGGCTCGCGGCTGCTGCGACTGCTGGGCGACGACGAGGTGCACTCCCGGCACGTCCAGGAGGTCGGCGGGGTACCGCTGATGGTCACCGGGGCCTTCGCCGAGAGCGACCTCGGAGTGTCCTGCTACCACTCCAAGCTCGGTGCGGTGGAGCTCTACCTCAACCATCTGGTGGACGGTCCCGGCGAGTACGTGGTCGTCGACATGACGGCGGGCGCGGACGCCTTCGCCTCCGGCCTGTTCACCCGTTTCGACATGACCTTCCTGGTGGTCGAGCCGACCCGCAAGAGCCTGTCCGTCTACCACCAGTACCGGGACCACGCCGCCGAGTTCGGGGTCCCGGTCGCCGTGGTCGGCAACAAGGTGACCGGCGCGGACGACCTCGCCTTCCTGCGCGAGCGGGTGGGCGACGACCTGCTGGCCCACTGCGAGCTCTCCCCGTACGTCCGCGCCCAGGAACAGGGGCGCGGCGGCGGTGCGCTGGAGCGGCACAACTCCCGGGCCCTGGAGCGGCTGCGGGCCGCGGTGGACGCGCGGGGCAAGGACTGGGAGGCCTTCCAGCGGCACGCCGTGGAGTTCCATCTGCGCAATGCCGCGGCCTGGGCCGACGCGGCGACCGGCCAGGACCTGGCCGCCCAGGTCGACCCGGACTTCCGGCACGGGCCGGCGGCACTGCCCGCCTTCGCCTGAGAGCCCCCGATCCCCCTGCGGGCCCGCCCCGCTGTCGAACACCCCTTTTCCGTAACCGCTTCGAGAAGAACAGGACACCGTCACATGTCGCTCGACGTCTCCCCGCAGCTGCTCGCCGAAGCCGAGAACGGCGCGGTGCGGGAGGAGGACTTCGTGGAAACCGTCCGCGCCTCGCTGCCGTACGCGTACGACCTCGTCGCCCGCCTCGCCGCCGAACTGCGCTGCGGTACCGCTGAGTTCGCCGACAACCAGACCCCGCCACCCTCGGAGAAGGAGCGCGGGCAGTTGCTGCGGGCGCTGTCCTCCGACGCGATCCGGGGCAGCCTGGAACGGCACTTCGGGGTTGCCCTCGCCTTCCAGAACTGCCACCGGGTGGCGGTGTTCCCGCCGGAGGCGCGGGGTGGTGAGACGCACACCCGCTTCACCTCGACGCGCGCACAGATCCTCAACCAGTCGCCGGAGTTCCGCGACTGCTGAGTTCCGGACCGGCCCGCAGCAACCGGCTAGCCCGCGTGCCGGTGTGCCGACTCGTTCTCCTGGGCCATGCGCCGCAGCGCCATCAGCGCGGGCTCCAGAAGGACGGTCAGCAGCAGGGCGCGTTCGGCGGCCTCCAACGGGTCGTCGATGCCCTCCAGTTGGTCGAGGTCGAGGGCCGCGGTGCGTTCGGCGAGGCGGGCGTAGGGCAGGAGGGTGTGCCAGTCCAGCGGGACGCCGAGCGAGCGGAGCGCGGTGACGGTCTCGGCGAGGGTGGTGCGGGCGGGTGCGTCCTGGTGCACCTGCCAGCCCAGCTCCTTGACCAGTGCGTCCACTTCGGCGGTCTCGGGGGCGGTCCCGGCCGTGTCGGCGGGCAGCCGGATCGCGCCCAGGGCGAGGCCGAGGAGCCGGTGGGTGTCGCCGTCGTGCTCGCCGAGCGCGTCCAGGACCTCGCGGGTGGCGCTGACCGAGAGGCCGCGCACGCCGGTCAGGGCACGGATCAGCCGAAGCCGTCGCAGGTGCTGCTCGTCGTACTCGGCCTGGGTCGCGGAAGTCTGACGGCCCGTCGGGAGCAGCCCCTCGCGGAGGTAGTACTTGATCGTCGTGACGGAGGCGCCGCTGCGGCGGCTCAGCTCGGACATGCGCATCGGGTTCGGCTCCGCTCTCGCGTCGGTATCGGCTCCCTCCCACCGGACGACACCTCGGCACTGGAAATTGGATACCTCCACTGTCTAGCATGGATAGCAGAGGTATCCAATTCTCTTCCACGGGAGAAGGCCGCGCCATGCCCACGCTGCGCTGGACCACCGTCAACACCCCCGCACCCGAGGCCGAGGCGTTCGTCATGGCGTCCCGCCTGGAGGTCCGATCCCTCAAGGACGTGCCCCGCTTCTTCGCCAGGTCGCTGGCCGCGTGGAAGCAGGTCACCGGGGCGCCCGGCGCGTACGGCGCCTCGCTGATCGCCGAGCCCCTGAAGCGCACCTTCTGGACGCTGTCCGCCTGGGAGGACAAGGACGCCCTGTACCGGTACGCGCGCACCGAACCGCACAAGTCGGTGATGACCGGCCTGCGCCCCACGACGAAGGGCTCGGTCTTCACGTTCTGGCAGGTCCCGGCCGCCGAACTGCCCATCGACTGGACGGACGCCCGGCGCCGGCTCGCCGAGCAGGAACACGCCGACTCCTGATTCCCGTCCTTCGGCTCGCTGTTCCTGCTCGCCCGGTACCTCCGGATCGTGCCGCCGCGCTCCCCGCCGCAGGCCGGTGTGCGCACCCTCGCCGCCCTGAGCACGGTGTTCGTGACGTACGGCACCAACCGCTCCAGGCGGAGGCGCCCGTCGGGGTGCCTCCGCCCCCTCTTTCCCGCTCAGCCGACGACGATCTCCGCGAACCGATCCGCGCCGACGTTGCCCCCGGACAGCACGACCCCGATCCGGCGCGGCAGCGGCGCGACCCGGTGGGCGAGCAGCGCGGCCAGGCCGCTGGCGCCGCTCGGCTCCAGAACGGTCTTCAGCCGTTCGAAGGCGAACCGCATCGCATCCCGGATCTGGTCGTCGGAGACCAGCGAGATGTCGTCCACCAGACGCCGGTTGACGGAGAAGGTCAGCTCGCCGGGGATGTCGGCCGCCTGGCCGTCGGCGATGGTGCGGGGTACCGGGATCGACACCCGGTGCCCGGCCGCCAGGGACCGCCGGGTGTCGTCGCCGGCCTCGGGCTCGACCCCGACGACCCGGATCCCGGGCAGCAGCCCCTTGGCCGCGGTGGCACTGCCCGCGATCAGCCCGCCGCCCCCGACGGGCACCACCAGGGCGTCCAACTCCCCCACCTCCTCGATGAGTTCGAGAGCGGCCGTGCCCTGCCCCGCGATGACGTGCGGGTGCTCGTACGGCGGGATGAGCGCGAGCCCGCGTTCGATGGCGAGGGCCTCGCCGATCGCGACCCGGTCGCCTGTGTAGCGGTCGTACGTCACGATCTCCGCGCCGTATCCGGCGGTCGCCTCCAGCTTGGCGCGCGGGGTGTCCTCGGGCATCACGATGACGGCGGTGGTGCCGAGTTCGCGGGCGGCGAGGGCGACGGCCTGGGCGTGATTGCCGGAGGAGTACGCGGCGACGCCCTGGGCGAGCTGCGCGGGCGACAGCCGGGACGCGGCGTTGTAGGCGCCCCGGAACTTGAACGCGCCGATGCGCTGGAGGTTCTCGCACTTCAGGAAGACCTCGGCGCCGACCAGCTCGTCCAGGGTGCGCGAGCGCAGCACGGGGGTGCGGTGGGCCACTCCCTTGATCCGTGCCGCCGCGTCGTGCACGTCCTGAAGGGTGACGGGCGGGGTGTCGGGCATGTTCGTCCTCCGTTCCGGGCGCCGCCGGACGCCGGATGAGCGTCGACGGTCTGGAATTATTGTCTATCATCTGGACTGGAAGTCCAGACCTGATCCCGGCGGGGGCACCCATGACAGACGGACCGGCAGCGGCGAGCGGCGCGGACGCGGCGCGGGCCGAACAGGACGCGATCATCGCGGCGCTGTCCCCGGTCGTCGACGGGATCGTGGCGACCTTCGGCGCCTTCTGCGAGGTCGTCGTCCACGACTTCCGCCGCCCGGAACGCTCCGTCGTGGCCCTCGCCGGTTCGGTCACCGGCCGCGGTGTCGGCGGGGCGATGAGCGAGATCGGCATGAAACTGCTGGCGGCCGGCGACGAGGCACGCGACGAGCTGAACTACCTGACCCGCACCCGGGACGGGAAGCTGGTCAAGTCGTCCACGATGGTGCTGCGCGACTCGGGCGGTACGGCGTTCGGGGCGCTGTGCGTGAACCTGGACGTCACGGCCGTGCACCAGGTGCACGCGCTGGTCGGCGGCCTCGCCGGGGTCGACGCCGATCCGGGGGCACCGCCGACCACCACGTTCGGCGACGACATCACCGCCGTCCTGGACTCGATCGTCGACACCCGCAGGCTCCGCAGGCCCGAGCCGTGGCCCCAACTCACCCGCGAGGAACGGCTGGAGCTGTTCCGGGACCTCGACCGGCAGGGCGTCTTCGCGGTGCGCGGCGCGGTCCAGCAGATCGCCGGACGCCTCGGCATCTCCCGCGCCTCCGCATACAACTACCTGTCCGCGGCACGAACCGGCTGAGGCAGCGCCCCGAAGAGCGCTGGGGGTATCCCCGGCTGACGGCTGACGGCTGACGGCACACCGCGGCCCTTCCGACCGAGCACTCACCCGATCTCGACGACCCGCGCCCAGGCGGGCGGTGCCTCCGGTACGTAGTCGGAGTCGTCCTCCCGCCACCCCGTGCCGCCGTGCTGCCGGGGGAACAGGCCCACCACCGTCCGGCAGGGCGGCGGGGTCTGCGGCCAGGGTGTCTGCCCGTCGGTGAGGGCCACCACGACGTCGGGGGCCGGCCGCGCCCGCAGCGCCCGGGTGAAGCCCGCGCGCAGGTCGGTACCGCCGCCGCCGACGAGCGCGATGCCCTCCGCCCGGCACAGCGGCTGCACGGTCCGGGCGGCCGCGTCGCAGGACAGCACGGAGACCAGGTCCCGGCGGCCGCCGACGGCGCGGGCGATCGCGGCCACCTCCAGCAGGGCACTGCCCAGTTCGGCGTCGCTGACCGAGCCGGAGGTGTCGATGACGACCGAGACCCGGGGCGGGCGGCGGCGCAGGCTCGGGAGGACGACGCCGGGCAGCCCGGCCGAGCGGCGCGACGGGCGGCCGTAGCTGTAGTCGTCGCCGGCGCCCGCGGCGGAGGCCGCCGAGCGGACCGCCGCGCCCAGCAGCTCGCGCCAGGGCTGCGGCGGATGGAAGGCGTCCTCGGCCCAGCGCCGCCAGCCGTCCGGGGTGCTGCCGGGGCGGCCGGTGATGGCCTGCGCCACCCGGAACCGGACGCCGTCCCGCTCCTGCTCGCTCAGGCCGTGCGCGCCGTCCGGCCCCAGGTCCCACTCCCGGTCCCGGCCGTCGGCCCCGCTGCCGCAGTCCAGCCAGGTGAGGTCCTGCGTCAGCGGCCCGAGCCGGAACTGCCGCAGGTAGTCCTCCATCAACTGGCCTTCGTCCAGGCGCAGCATGTACGGCCGGACGGCGCCGCGGGGCTGCGCCAGCCCGTCGCCGTACGCGTCGTCGTTGATCTCCAGGTCCGCCGCGATGTTCATCCGCAGCCGCTCACCGGCCCCGGTCAGCCCGCGTTCCCTCGCGACCCGGTCGCTGCGCGCGTGGTGGTCGCGGAGCAGGTGCGACACCTCGTGCACCCACACCCCGGCCAGGTCCTCCTCCGGCATCCGGTCCACGAAGGCGGGCGAGACGTAGCACCGCCAGTGCTTGTCGACGGCCATGGTGGGCACCTGCCGGTCCGCCACGACGTGCAGGGCGAACAGGGCCGTGGCGAGGTAGGGCCGGGCTCGGGCGGCCTGGAGCCGGGCGGCGTAGAGCTTGTCCAGGTCCAGTGCCCCGGCCGCGTCGATGACCGGCTCGGCGTTCATCGGCGCACCTTGGCCGCGACGCGGTCGGCGGCGCGGTCGGCGCGCCTGGACACGGACACGGCGCCCGCGAGCCGTTCGATGGCCGCCGGGACGTCCCAGTCGTCACGGCGCAGCGAGGCCAGCGTGGTGGCGGGGACGACGACGAGGTCGGGGGCTCCGGTGTCCAGGGCCCGCACCAGCAGCGCCCAGGCCGCGTCCCAGCGGGCCCGGTCCGGCCGTTCGCGGACCGCGGCGACCACGCCGTCGAGCACGGCCTGGCGCAGGTCACCGCGCTCGGGCAGGTCGGCCGCGGCCGGGTCGGCAAGCAGCGTCTCGGGGTCCGGGAGTTCCATCCGGTCGACGCTCGCCAGCAGTTCGAGCCCAGGACCGTCCCCGACCGTTCCCCTGACCAGGAGGGAGAGCACGTCCCGGGAGGAGCCGGCGGCGTGTGCGAAGGCGACCAGGCGCAGGGTCATGTCCCAGCTGCGGGGTGACGGCCAGGCGCCGCCCCGCCGCATCTCGCCGTTCGGCAGCCGGTGGACGAGCGTGGGGCGGGTGGCGAGCAGGCCGCACACCGCGCGGCGCGCGAAGTCCACGGCGGCGGGCAGCCGTTCCGGGTCGAGCCGGGGCAGGGTGGCCCGGGGCCAGGTGCCGCCGAGGCCGCGGACGACGACCTCGTGGTCGTGGGCCCACTGGAGGTGCACGAACCGGTTGGCCAGCGGCGGGCTCAGCTCCCAGCCGTCGGCGGCCGAGGACCGCGGGTTGGCGGCGGCGACGATCCGTACGCCGGGCGGGAGCCGGAGCGCGCCCACGCGGCGCTCCAGGACCAGCCGGAGCAGGGCGGCCTGCACGGCGGGGGGCGCGGTGGACAGTTCGTCGAGGAACAGCAGGCCCCGGCCGGCCCGCACCAGCCGTACCGCCCAGTCCGGCGGGGCCATCGGGACGCCCTGGACGGCGGGGTCGTCGCCCACGACGGGCAGACCGGAGAAGTCGGACGGCTCGTGGACGCTGGCGATCACCGTGGTCAGCGGCAGGTCGAGCGCCTCGGCCAGCCGGTGGAGGGCGGCGGTCTTGCCGATCCCGGGCTCGCCCCACAGCAGGACGGGCAGGTCGGCGGCGACGGCCAGGGTGAGCGCCTCCAGCTGCAGGTCGGGTCGGGGTTCGGTGGTGGAGTCGCCGAGCAGCGCCGACAGGGCGTCCGCGACGGCGAGTTGGTCGGGGGCATGTGTGGTCACGAGGAATCACCTGGGGGTTGTGAGAAGGCAAGTGGGTGGGTGTCAGCGCCGGTTGGCGGGGCGTGGGCCCAGGCGCGGGTCGCGGCCGGACCGGCGGCGGCGCCCGCGGACGGGCCCGGTGCGGGACCCGGTGAGGCCCGCCCGGAAGAGGCCGTACGCGATCCGGCGTTGCGCGGCCGCCTCCAGTTCGTCCTTCAACGGCCCGTCGCGCAGCACGGCTTCGGGCCCCAGCAGTCCTTCGACGACGGCCAGCGCGCCTGCGGTGTCCCCGTGGTCGAGGCGTTCGCGGACGCCGGTGAGGCAGTCGGGGCGGCGGTGCGCCTCGTCGATGACGCGCAGGCAGGGCAGTGGTGGCCCGCCGAGCGCCACCAGGAGTTCCTCGCGCCGCAGTTCGTCCGGGGAGTGGTCCAGCGGGGACAGCACGCCGTCGACCAGGCCGATCCGGTGCCGGGCGCCCCGGCACTCCACGAGGCCCGGCTGCCGGGCCGGGTCGGCGTAGGGATCCCGGACGGCCGGCGGGTGCCCGGGGGCGAGCGCCGCGGCGACCAGCGGATGCAGCCGGCCGGCGTCGACCAGCCCGGCGCGCAGCAGTTCCAGGTCGGGGAGGATCCAGGTCGCCGCGTCGGGCAGGACGGGGTGCGCGCCGTGGCCGGCGGTCCGGGCGTCGGTGTCCGGGCCGGCGGTCACGGTCCCGTCGGCCGCGAGGTGCACGGCGAACCGTTGCCGGCCGCCCAGGCGTACGACGACGGTGCCGCTGTCCCGTCCTGCGGCGCCCAGCACGATCCGCGCCTCGTCCGCCCACCGGTCCGTGGCGCACAACGACTGTTCGAAGAAAGGGAGTTGGCTGGAGAACGTGCACCGTTCGCCGCTCGCCTGCCGGTCGGCGCCCGACCGGGTGCGCAGCTCGCCGGCGGCATCCGCGTCCCACAGATGGCGGTGCAGGTCGAAGCGGAACCGCCGGCTGGGGTGCGGATGCGGATGGCGCCGGGCGGCGTGCCCGGCCGGTGTGCCGTCCCACAGCGCGAGGCCGATCCGCTGTCCGGCGTCCGCCCAGGCGGGCGGTGTCCGGACCACGAGGCACAGGGAGCCCGCCCCGGTGTCGTAGCGGGCGAGCGGCATCGTCAGGCCCGGCCGCAGCAGCCCGTCGGGCGCGATCCTCGGCAGGTGCCAGCGCAGCAGGTCGGGCGCCAGCCGACGCAGGTCGGCACGGATCCGTTCCCGGACGTCCCGGCCCCGCGAGCGGGCCAGTTCGCGCAGGTCGAGGTCGACGTCGAAACCGGCGGCCGCGCAGGCCCCCGCCCAGTCCCCGGCGGTGCGGCGGGCGGTCGCGGTCTCGATCATGGCGGGCGGCACGGCGAACTCGCGCACGCGCCGCCACAGGGAGAGGCGGGTGTCCCCGTCCGTGAGGTGAGTGGCCATCAGCACTCACCTGACGTGGACGGGACCCCCAATCTGACAGCAGAGTGAGTGGTCATCGCGGGGAGCATACGACGGCCCCGCCCCGATCGGCCAGGCGTTTTCGGACCCGGACCGCACGTGACGCGGATCACCCCGGCCGGGTGCAGCGTTCCGCAGCCCCCAGGGCCTTTTCCCAGGTGTAGGCAGTCGGCGAGAGCGGGGACCGTGGGAATGGAGCAGGCTCGGGCCGGTGAGTACGACGAGTTCGTGGCGGCCCGCTGGTCGGGGCTGTGCCACCTGGCCCGTCTGCTCACCGGTGGCGATCGGCATCGGGCCGAGGATCTGTTGCAGGAGTCCTTGGTCCGGCTGTGGTTCGTCTGGCCGAAGGTCGCCGACGAGGCGCCGGAGGCGTACGTCCGGAAGGTCCTGGCGCGCGCCGCGGCCCGCTCGGCGCGGCGCCGGTGGTGGGGCGAGCGCCCCGTCGAGGAGCTGCCCGAGGTCGCGGCGGCCGGTGACATGTCGGCGGTCGTCGCCGAGCGTTCCCGGCTGGAGGCCGCGCTGGCGCTGCTGACGCCGCGCCAGCGGGCCGCGGTCGTCCTGCGCTACTACCAGGATCTGCCCGACCGGCAGGTCGCCGAGGTGCTGGGCTGCCCGGTGGGCACCGCCCGGTCGCACGCGGCGCGCGGGGTGGCCCGGCTGCGGGAGCTGCTGGCGGACGCGATCGAGCCGGTGGGGTGAGGGAGAGGCCATGGATCACTTCGAGCGGCAGTTGACGCAGTTGATGCACGACGAGCGGGAGCCGGCGGCGTTCGAGCCCCGGCACCGGGAGCGGCTGCGGGCCGGTGTGCAGGCGCGGCGGCGGGTCCGGGCGGCCCAGCGGGCGGCGGGCGCCGTCCTCACGGCCGCCGGGTTCGGCCTGTGCCTGTTCCTGTGGCCCCACTCCGACGTCCGTGACGAACCGAGCGCACCGCACCCCTGGCCCGCGACCAGCCCCGCCACCGGTCCGTCACCGACACCGGCACCGAGTCCGTCGCCCAGTTCGTCGGCCTCCGGCGCCACGTCCTCGGCACCGCCACCCGACACCACGACCGCGCCCGCGGACACCCCGTCGCCGACGAGCGGGGGCACCCCCTCGTCGACCCCCACCTCGTCCTCGACGGCGACCTCCACCCCGGACGCGGGCACGACCCGGAGCGCCACGGACAGTTCGTCCGGTGGTTCCACCGCCACCACGTCCCCGCCGCCGGTACCCGTGACCCACAGCCCCTCCCCGTCGAACGGCTCGTAGGCCGAGACCGGTCAGCCGCCTCCCTCCCCCACCGGGTGTGTCCTCGGCACGCCCCGAAATCGAGTACGAATGCGAAAAAACGCCATGAATCACCTGCCAGTCACCTTGCCGGTACCGTCGCCGTCGCCTCCGGCGCACCGCACCGAGCCGGTCCTCGACCTGGCCGTACCGGTGTTCAACGAGGAGACGGACCTGGAGCCGAGCGTGCGCCGGCTCCACGCCCACCTGCGGGAGACGTTCCCCTACCCCTTCCGGATCACCGTCGCCGACAACGCCAGCACCGACGCCACCCCGCTGATCGCGGCCCGGCTCGCTGCCGAACTGCCCGAGGTGGAGTGGATACGGCTGGCCGAGAAGGGCCGCGGCCGCGCACTGCGGGCCGCCTGGTCGGCGTCGTCCGCGCCGGTCGTCGGCTACCTCGACGTGGACCTGTCGACCGGGCTCACGGCGCTGCTGCCGCTCGTCGCCCCGCTGCTCTCGGGCCACTCCGACCTGGCCATCGGTACCCGGCTGGCGCCCGGCGCCCGGGTGGTGCGCGGCCCGAAGCGGGAGGCCGTCTCCCGCTGCTACAACATCCTGCTGCGCTGCACCCTGTCGGTGGGGTTCTCGGACGCGCAGTGCGGGTTCAAGGCGGTACGGCGGGACGCCGCGGCCCGGCTGCTGCCGCTGGTGCGGGACCCCGGATGGTTCTTCGACACCGAGCTGCTGGTGATCGCGGAGCGGGCCGGGCTGCGGATCCACGAGGTGCCGGTCGACTGGGTGGACGACCCGGACAGCCGGGTCGAGCTGCTGCCCACGGCCCTCGCCGATCTGCGCGGCATCGCGCGGGTCGGCCTGGCGCTGGCCCGGGGCGCGCTGCCGTCAGTGCGGCCGTCACGGCCGTACGCGGTCGCCGCCACCGTCATGGCCCTCGCCCATCTACTCCTGTACGCGGCCCTGCGGCCGACCGCCGCCGCGCAGGTGACCAACGCACTGTCCCTGCTGGTCTGTTGGGCCCTCGCCCGGCCGGTCCTCGGCCGGCCCCCGCTGCCGCCGCCCGCGCTGGCCGCGCGGCTGGCCGTCACCGCCGGCTCGCTCGCCGTCCTGCGGCACGCGCTCTCCGGCGCCGGGCTCCGCACGGAGCTCGCCGTACTGGCCGCCGCCCACCTGTCGCTCGCCCTGTCCGGCGCCGCCGCCCGGTCGGCCTGCGGCGGTCGGCGGCGCCGGACGGAGTCCGCGGCCTCATGACCACGCCCCTGAGAAGCACGGCCCCGCTCCCGCCCGCCGACCCCGGGGCCGCCGCGCCGGGCCCCGGACGGCGCCTGCGCGACACCGCCCGCCGCTACGGCCCGGTCCTCGCGATGTACGGCGTCCTCAAGCTCGTCGGCTTCGTCTCGTTCATGTATCTGCTGGACTCGGCGGGCGACTTCCGCAAGAAGCACCCGCGGTTCGGCGGCGGTGCGCACACCTGGGACGTGCTGGGCACCTGGGACGGCTGGTGGTACCAGCAGATCGCCCTGCACGGGTACCGTCCCGCGCTGGTCCCGGTCCCCGGCGCCACCGGGCTGATCACCCTCCAGGGCAACTCGGCCGCGTTCTTCCCGCTCTACCCGGCGCTGATGCGGGTGGCGATGGAGGTGACCGGTCTCGGTCCGTTCGGTGCCGGGCTGCTGGTGTCGGTGGTGGCGTCGTTCGCCGCGGCGCTGGGGATCTTCGCCGTCGCCACCCGGTTCGGCGGCCGGCGGGCCGGGCTGGCGGCGGCCGGGCTGTGGGCGGTGTGGCCGGGCTCCGGCGTGGAGTGGGCGGTCTACTCGGACTCGCTGTACGTGGCCCTGGCCGCCTGGGCCCTGTACGCCGTGCTGACCCGGCGCTGGCTCACGGCCGGGGTGCTGACCTTCGCGGCCGGCCTCAACCGGCCCACCGCCGCCGCCCTGGTCGCCGCGCTCGCCCTGGCCGCGGTCCTCGCCCTGCGCCGCCGCGAGGACGGCGTCGCCCGGCCGCTGACCGCGATGCTCGTGGCCCCGCTGGGTCTGCTCGGCTATCTGGGCTGGGTGGGCCACCGGATGGGCGACTACGGCGGCTACTTCGCGCTCCAGTCGGGCGCGTGGGGGCACGAGTTCGACTACGGCAGCCAGACCCTGGACGTCCTGACCTCCGTCCCCGTGGGCCACTTCGGCTATCTCTTCGCGCTCCCCTTCGCCGACGTCATCGGGGTCGGGGTGGTCCTGCTGGACCTGGCCCTGCTGCCGCTGCTGTTCCGGCTGCGGCCACCGGTGGTGCTGGTCGTCCACACGGTGCTCACCCTCGCCCTGGTGCTGGGCAGCCAGCAGTACTTCGCGAACGTCTCGCGCTATCTGCTGCCCGCCTTCCCCCTGTTCGTCCCGTTGGCGGTCGCACTGCGCCGCGTCAGCCTGCCCTGCCTGTGCCTGGTGCTGGGCATCGCGGCGCTGGCCTCCGGCTCGTACGCGGGCTACGCCCTGTTCGAGCTCGGAGTGCCCTGACGCCGGCTCAGGCCTTCTTGAGGGCCACTCCGCCGTAGAAGCCGATCTCCTCCGAGCCGGCCGGCGGGGTGGTGTCCGGGCGCCAGAACGGGACCTGGGTGACGCCGGGTTCGACCAGCTCGAACCCGTCGAAGAAGCGCTCGATCCGGGCCCGGGGGCGCAGGTTCATGGAGGCGGTCGCGTTGTTGTAGACGGCCTGGGCCTCGCTGCGCTCGGCGAAGTCGTCGGTGGCGTGCGAGAGGACCAGGAAGCTGCCGGCCGGGAGCGCGTCGCGCAGGGTGGCCACGATCCGCTCGGGCTCCTCCTCGTCGCGGACGAAGTGGAGGATGGCGACGAGGAACAGGGCGACGGGCTCGCCGAAGTCGATGACCCGGCGGACCTCGGGGTGCTCGACGACGGCCTGCGGGTCGCGCAGGTCGGCGAGGACGATGCTGGTGGTGCCGGCCCGGCTGAGCAGCGCGTCGCCGTGGGCCTTCACGATCGGGTCGTTGTCGACGTAGGCGACCCGGACGTCCGGCGCCAGCGCCTGGGCCACCTCGTGCACGTTCGGCGAGGTGGGCAGTCCGGTGCCGATGTCCAGGATCTGGCGGACGCCGCTGTCGATGACGTGCCGGACCGCGCGCTGCAGGAAGCCGCGGTTGGCCCGGACGGCCATCCACACCTCGGGCGCGACGGAGGCGAGCTGGTCACCGGCCTTGCGGTCCACCTCGTAGTTGTCCTTGCCGCCCAGCAGGTAGTCGTAGATCCGCGCGGGATGCGGCTTGCTGGTGTCGATCTCCACGGACCCGATGCCGTCCTGCGTCACGTGTGTGCTCCTCTCAACGACCGTCCCGGCCCCCCTTGGCTCGCCGACGGCTGGCGACAGCTTTCCATATCAACTTCTTTATCGGCGCACCGAGTTCCGCCCTCCGCGGCCACGCCGGGTGGACCAGGTCGACCGGCCGGGCCGGACTTGACTAACATCGGCCCCAGGTGTCCGGGCAGGTGGCCCGGTTTGGTTGGGGGTTTCTCATGGTCAGTGGTCGTGTGGTGCGCTTCGACAGCTCGCGCGGGTACGGGTTCATCGCTCCGGACGGCGGCGGCGAGGACGTCTTCCTGCACGTGAACGACATGCAGATGTCGGAGGCGTACGTCCGCCCGGGTGTGGCGGTGGAGTTCGAGATCGAGGCCGGCGAGCGCGGCCCGAAGGCGTCCGGTGTCCGCCTCGCCCGCGGCGCCGACGTCCGCACGCTCGGTCCCGACGACGACTCGCTGTGCGATCTGCTCAGCGCGGACGAGTTCACCCGCGAGGTCACCGAGACGCTGCTGGCGTCGGCGCCCACGCTCACCGCCGAGGAGATCGTGCGGGTCCGGGGCGCGCTCGCCCAGTTCGCGAAGAACCACGGCTGGATCGAGGGCTGACCCGCCCGCGGCGGCCGATGCCGACGACGACCCGTGGCACCGGCCGCCGACCGGCGCGGGAAGCCACGCGGGCAGGGAAAACGCAACTTCGACATGGTCCGCAGAGGCAGCTACCTTCACCCGGTCCGCGGCATCCGGGTCCGTACCGGGCCCCCCGACCAGGGAGAGACGCGTGCCTCGTCTTGCGCTGTACACGTTCGGTGTCCTGAAGTCACCCCTCGCCGACCCCGGACCCCTCACGCGCGAGTTCTACGAACACGGTGAGGCCGTCTACCGGAAGATCAGCAGGCACCCCGGACACCTCGCCCGTGCCGAAGCGGCGGACGGCGAGCGGGGCATGCTCTTCGGCGCGGACTGGGGTGCGTGGGGAGAGTTCGCCGTACCGGCCTGGTACGACAAGGGCCGTACGGTGGAAACCACCGCCCTCGCCGCGACCCTCTCGCTCTGGACCGGCCTGCGCCCCGCCTTCGACGCCGTCTACGCCGGCCCGCACCGTGCGGCACTGAACCGGCGGCACGACTGGTTCGAGAGGACCGGGCACCCGAGCCACGTGTTCTGGTGGGTCTCCGACGGCGTGACACCCACCTGGCAGGACGGCGTCTCCAGGCTGGAGCATCTCCACGACCACGGCTCCGCACCGCACGCCTTCACCTTCCACCACGCGTTCACCCCGGACGGAACTCCGGCCACGCTGCGACGCTAGTACCGCCGAGCACAACAGCCCCAGAACCAGGGTGAGTTGCCTACGGCCCGTGCCGGGTGTCCCGCCCTGCCGCCGCACGCGTCGGCCGGTCGGCATGGCGGTCGGCCGTCGTGACGAGGGTCACAATCCGGCGGTCGAACTTTGGCGTTTGTCGCGCATCTAGTTCGCGTCGGTTCACGAACGGCCGTGGAGCAACCCCCCTCCACGGCCGTTCCGTTCATCTTGGTCTTCATCCAGCAAGGATCACTCAATGGGTTTTGTGGCTTACCTGCGCGGCTTCGTCCCCTGGATCGTCGCCGGTGTCGTCTCGGGCTTCGTCGACTGGCGGTGGGGTGCGCTGGGCGGCGTCGTCTCGGGCGTGCTGCTCCTGCTCCAGGACGTGCGGCGGGGCGTCGACCTCGACGCGCTGATCCTGGAGGTCAGCACCATCCTGTACTTCGTGGTGATCGGCGCCGTCTCCCTGGCGGACCCCGACTCGGCGCTGAAGGACCACAGCGACGTCCTCTCGTTCGCCTGGCTGGCCGCCACCGCCTGGGGATCCATGGCGATCCGCCGCCCCTTCACCCTCGGCATCGCCAAGCGCCAGACCCCGCGCGAGTACTGGGACATGCCGGAGTTCCTCCAGGTCAACAACCGCATCACCAGCGCCTGGGGAGCCGGCTTCACCTTCATCGCCGTCGTCCTCGCCGTCGGCGGCGCGGTGGACGCCCCGGCATGGGTCGGCATCACCGCCCACGTCCTCGGCCTCGCCGCCCCGATCGTCTTCACCAAGGTCTACCCCGAGCGGGCGCAGCGGCGCCTGCTGGAGTCGCAGGGGCTGCTGTCCGTACCCGAGTGACCCGCGGCCGCCCCGGACCCGACCCAGCACGCGGCCGGCGCCGCCCCGCCGGCCCGGACAAGGAAAGCACCATGACCGAAGAGACCCCCCTCGCCCTCTATCTCCGGGGCCGCTTCGCGCCGGTCCCCGAGGAGCACAACGCCTTCGACCTCACCGTGCGCGGCACCCTTCCGCCCGAACTGGACGGCCGCTACCTGCGCAACGGCCCCAACCCGCTGCCCGGCGAGGACGACGGGCACTGGTTCACCGGCCCCGGCATGCTGCACGGCGTCCGGCTGCGCGACGGCCGCGCCGAGTGGTACCGCAACCGGTGGATCCGCACCAGGGAGCGGGAGGGCCACCCCTTCGTCCGCGCGGACGGCACCTTCGACCTGACCGCGACACCCGGCAACACCCATGTCATCCGGCACGCGGACACGGTGCTGGCGCTGTGCGAGGTCGGCTTCCCGTACTGGGTCACCCCGGCCCTGGAGACCGTCGGCCCGTACGACTTCGGCGGCAGGCTGACCACCGCGATGACCGCGCACCCCAAGGAGGACCCGGTCACCGGCGAACTCCACCTGTTCGGCACCGGGTTCGCCCCGCCGTACCTCACCTACCACCGGGTCACCGCGGACGGGGAGCTGGTCGACAGCCGCCCCGTCGAGGTGCCGGGCCCGACGATGATGCACGACTTCGCCATCACCGAGCACCACATCGTCTGGATGGACCTGCCCGTCGTCTTCCGGCCCGAACTCGCCGGCCGGGGCGGCATGCCCTACCAGTGGGACGACGGCTACGGCGCCCGGCTCGGCATCATGTCCCGCACCCCCGGCAGCACCGCGGTGCGCTGGTTCGACGTCGACCCCTGCTACGTCTTCCACGTCGGCAACGCCTACGAGGACGTCGAGGGGCGGATCGTGCTCGACGCGGTGCGCTACGACCACGACAGGTTCGAGCACGCCTGGGGCGACATCGGCGGGCCCACCGGCATGGCCGTGGTGCCGGAGCCGGGCCTCGTCCAGACGCCCGCGGTGCTGTACCGCTGGACCCTGGACCCGGTCACCGGGCGGGCCACCGAGCGCCAACTGGACGACCGGGACGCCGAGTTCCCCACCCACAACGAGACCCTGACGGGGCGCGAGAACCGCTACCTGTACACCGTAGCGGGAGACGGCATCGCCAAGCACGACCTCACGGGCGGGACCACCCGGGTCCATGCGACGCCCGGTGCCCGCTACGCGGGCGAGGCGGTGTTCGTCCCGGCGGCGGACGGCCGGAGCGAGGACGAGGGCTGGCTGCTCTCGCTCGTCTCCGACGACGACGGCAAGGCCGGGGAACTGCTCGTCCTCGACGCCACGGACCTCTCCGAGCAGGCGGTGGTGGAACTCCCCTACGCTGTCCCGGCGGGCTTCCACGGCAGCTGGCTGCCGGAACTCGGCGACGGCCGGGACTAGGACCGCCCGGGGCCCGTGAGAGCAGAGAGGCCGAGATGACGAGCCGGAGGACGGCCGAAGCCGTGCGCGTCGAGGACGCGGTGCTCACCCGGGCCGCGCAGGCCGGCGAGGTCGCCGCGCTCGGGCTGCTGCTCGAACGCCACCGCGCGGGTATGCGCGCGGTGGCGCTCAGCCTGCTCGGGCCGGGCCCGGACACCGAGGACGTCATGCAGGACGCGGCCCTGACCGCGCTGCGCCGGATCGGCGACGTCCGCGACCCGGGGGCGGTGGGCCCGTGGCTGCGGATGATCGTGCGCAACGCCGCCCGCTCCCTGCTGCGGGACGCGGTCCCGGTCCGGCCGGTGGACGAGGGCCTGCACCTGCCGTCCACGGAGGCCGGTCCGGAGCAGTGGCTGGAACGGAGCGCGCTGCGGGACTGGGTCTGGGAGGCGCTGGAGGAACTCTCCCCTGCGCTGCGGCTGCCGTTGGTGCTGCGCCACTTCACCACGAGCGTCACCTCGTACGAGCGGATAGCCGACGTCTGCGGGATCCCCGTCGGCACCGTCCGCAGCCGGCTCAGCCAGGGCCGGGCCAAGCTCGCGGCGGCCCTGGCCGGTACGGCGGACGCCGCGCACGGCGACACCGGGCGGCGCACCCGGGACAGCCGTACCCAGGCCCGGGAGACCCTCGCCGCCGCCGAGAGCGGGCACTTCGCAGCGCTGCTCACGGAACGCTGGTCGCCGGAGGTCGCGCTGCTCAGGGGCGGCGACCGGGTGGGGGGCGGGGACCTGCTGGTGCGCGCCATGGACGGCGACATCGCGGCCGGGGTACGGCAGCGGCTCGTCCATGCGGTCGCCGGGCGGTCGCTGGCCGTCTGGGAGATGGACATCGTCAACCCGGCCGACGCCCCCGGGCACTGCCCGCCCGCCGTGGCCTGGCTCATGACGCTGGACGAGGCCGGCCGGGTGCACCGGCTGCGCCTCGTCCATCCGCGGCCGCTCCAGGCGATGGAACGGCTCGCGGTGCTGTGACCCGTCAGGCGCCGGAGGCGGCCTCCGCCTCCGGCGTCCCGGCCTCGGCGGCGAGGACCCTGGCGCGCAGGCCGGCCGGGAAGACGCCCTCGAAGGTCGCCTGCGGGGCGCGTCCGTGGCCCGGCGCCGGGAGCAGCGCGTCATGGACGACGACGGCTCCCCAGCCGTTGTGCAGTTCCTCCTCGGTGAAGCACGGGTACCAGGGCATGATCGGCCCGTGCCACTGCTCCTGCCGCAGCGACGGGTGGACCCGGGTGGCCAGTGCCCACAGCAGGTCCGAGTCGTTCGCCGGGTCGATGTCGTCGTCGAGGACGTGGACGACCGGGGAGAGCCGGCCGACCCGGGTGCCGTTGAGCACCTCGCCGATGCGGTGCACGAAGCGCGCGGTGTCCATGCCGGGCAGCAGGTCGCGCCAGTCGGACGGGACCGTGATCACGGTCCAGAAGCAGGCGGCGCGCAGCGGCAGCCAGGCGGTGGTGACGGGCAGCCCGGCCTTGCGGAGTTCCGAGACGACCTCGGCGGAGATGCCGGCGGCGGGCGCGACGTGCGAGTCGTCGACGGGCCGTCCGGCGAGCAGTAGGCCCCGTCGCCGCGCCGGGCGGACTGCGGCCCTCAGGTCCTCGCGCCGTGCCCGGCGGACGGGCTCGGCACCGGCACTCAGCGCACGGGCGAGTCGACGCGCTGGAGGATGCGCTCGGCGTCCTGGCCGAGCCGGCGAAGGCGCTCGGCACTGAGGTTGTCGACGACGAGGCGGCGGACGTTCGCCGCGTGGCCGGGGGCGGCCGACTCCAGCTTGGCCATGCCGTCGGGGAGGAGGACCGCGTTGGCGAAACGCCCGTCCTCGGGGTCCGGTTCGCGCCGGACGTAGCCGCGCTTCTCCAGCCGCTTCACGAGGTGCGACAGGCGGGACAGCGAGGAGTTGACGACCTCGGCCAGGGTGCTCATCCGCAGGGTCCGGTCGGGAGCCTCGGAGAGCATCGCCATGGCCATGTACTCGACCATGCTGAGGTCGGCGTCCCGCTGCAACTGGGCGTCGAGGGCCCAGGGCAGCCGGGTGATGAGCCGTACCACCGACATCCACGAGGCCAGCTCGGCGGGCGTGAGCCACAGGTCGGCGTGCTCGTCGTCCTGCCGCGGCCGGTCGGGGGTGGTCACTCCGGGAGCGTATCAGCCCACTTGAGCCTTCACGTCATGCCGACTGGGCGCCGGGGGGCCGGGGGGCCGCCATGACCTGCCCGGCCGAGACACCGCGAACCGGCAGCCGCGCACCCGGATCGGGCGCCAGGTCCCCCGCGTCTCATCGCCCGGCCGGCGGCACGATCTCCCTCTTGACGATCTTGCCGGTGGGTCCCTTGGGCAGGGCGTCCGCGATCCACACCTTCCGCGGGTACTTGTAGGCGGCGACCTGGGCCTTGACGTACGCGCGCAGTTCCTCGGCCGTCGCGCGGGCGCCCGCCCGGAGCACGACCGCCGCTCCGACCTCCTCGCCCAGGTCCGGGTCGGGAATGCCGACGACCGCGGCGTCGGCGACGGCCGGGTGCTCGTAGAGCACGTCCTCGACCTCCCGGGGGTACACGTTGTAGCCGCCCCTGATGATCACGTCCTTCTTCCGGCCGACGATCCAGAGGTACCCGTCCCGGTCCACCCGGCCGAGGTCCCCGGTGTACAGCCAGCCGTCCCGGATCGTGGCAGCCGTCTCCTCGGGGCGCTGCCAGTACCCCTTCATGACGTTGTGCCCGCGGACCGCTATCTCCCCCGTCTCCCCCCGCGGCACCTCCCTGCCGTTGTCGACCACCCGCACCCGCACCCCCGGGATCGGGGTGCCGACCGAGCCGGGCCTGGGTCCGGCCTGCTCGGTGTTGACCGAGACGACGGGCGAGGTCTCCGAGAGTCCGTAGCCTTCGAGGACGACGCAGCCGAACGCGGCCTGGAAGTCGTACAGCACCTGGAGGGGCAGCTCGGCGCCGCCCGCGAGGCACACGCGCAGCCGGGAGGTGTCGTAGCCCTCCTTGCCGGGCTGCCGTACGAGCCTGCTGTACACCGTCGGTACCCCGGCGAAGACGGTCACCCCGTGTGCGTCGAGGATTTCGAGGGCCTGCGCGGCGTCGAAGCGCGGGAGCAGGGTGAGGCACGCGCCGGAGGCCACGGCGGCGTTGAGGGTGCAGGTCTGCCCGAAGGCGTGGAACAGGGGCAGTCCGCCGAAGATCACGTCGTCGGGGGTGAGCCGGAACAGCCCGCCGGCCGCGACGGCGCAGTTGCGGTCCAGGTTCGCGTGGGTCAGTTCGGCGCCCTTCGGCCGGCCGGTCGTCCCCGAGGTGTAGAGGATCACCGCGGTGTCGTCGTCCTGACGGTCCGTCAACCCGGCGCGGGGCCGGACGCCTTCCAGCAGTTCGTCGAGGGCGCCGGGACCGACGACGACCGCCTCCGCGTCCGCCTGCCGCGCACCGGTGATCGCCTCGTCGGCGAAGTCGTGCCAGGCGAACAGGGTCCGGGCCCCGGAGTCGCCGAGGTAGTACCGAATCTCACGGGACTTGAGCAGGGGGTTCATCGGCACGACGACGCCGCCGGCCCGGAGCACGCCGTAGTACACGACGGCGAACTCGGGAACGTTGGGCAGCATGAGCGCGACCCGGTCGCCGGGCCGCACGCCACGGTCCCGGAGCAGTCCGGCCGTCCGGGCGCTGTCCCGGTCGAGCGCGCGACAGGAGACGACGGTGTCCCCCAGGCGGAGCGCGGGGCGGTCCGGATGCGTCCCGGCGCCGTCGGGCACGTGGTGGGCGAGGTTCATGTCGCATCCTTCTCGACGAGCGCTTCCGGGCATTTCCCGAGGGCTCGAACGAGCCGAGGCTAAGCTCGGAACGCACGGAAATCACTGGGCTCGCGATACGACCCCGGAGCCCGAATTGGTGCCGTCGGACCATTCTGCGGCTAGCTTTGAGGCATGGCTGCGGAGCATCCAGAGGCCGCGAAACAACTGTCCGTGGTCGCGGAGAACGTAGGGTCACATCTTCCGGAGGTCGGCCGCGACATCGGGGACTACGTCATTGCCGAGATTCCGGAGCTCAGGGGCGACGCGACCATAGTCAAGATCCTGCGGGCGAGTATCACGGAGAACGCCGGCACATTGCTGCACGTCTTCGAGAACGACATTCCCCTGGAGAAGGTCGAGGGGCCCGCAGCCGCCCTCGAATACGCCAGAAGACTCGCGCAGCGGGGAATTCCGCTCAGCGCCCTGATCCGGGCCTACCGGATCGGTCACTGGCGTTTCCTGCAATGGTGTCTGGACGAACTCAACCGGCAGAACGCCGCCGAGGACCTGGCCGTCGCGACCAACCGGCGCATGCTGCAGACGAGCTTCGGCTACATCGACCGGGTCACCGAGCATGTCATCGCTGTCTACCAGCACGAACGCGACAACTGGCTGCTGAGCCAGACCGCGGCGCGCGCCGCCCGGGTGCGTGACATCCTCGCCGCGGGCGACATCGACCTCGACCGGGTCGAACCGGCGCTCGGTTACCGGCTCCGGCAGCATCATCTCGGGCTGGTGGGCTGGCTGCCCACGCCCACCGACGGGGGTGAGGGGCTCTCCCGGCTGCACCGGGCCGTCGACGAGATCGCCCACCGGCTCGGCTGCACGGCCCGGCCGCTGTTCGTCCCCCGGGACGCGATCGTGTCCTGGTCCTGGCTGCCGCTGGGTCCGGACACCGACGTCTCCTGGAAGAGCGTGTCGGCCGTGCTGGAGCACGGCGATCCCTCCGTCCACCTGTGCGCGGGGTGTGTCGGAAGCGGCGTCGAGGGGTTCCGCGCCACCCACCGGCAGGCACTGCGCGCGCAGGAACTCGCGGCGGTGGCCGATCCGGTCCCCCGGTTCACACAGTTCGCCACCGTGGCACCCATCGCCCTGATGGCCACGAACGTCGACGACATCCGCTCCTGGGTGTGGGGCGTCCTCGGTCCGCTCGCGGTCGACGACGAGAACAGCGCACGGCTGCGGGAGACCGCCCAGATATTCCTGGACAACGGCTGCAGCTACACCGCGACGGCGAGCGCCCAGATCCTGCACAAGAACACCGTGCAGTACCGCATCCGCAAGGCCGAGGAGATCATGGGGCACCCGGTCCAGAAGGAGCACACCGATCTGGAGATCGCGCTGCGTGCCGTCCGGTACCTCGGCTCCACGCTGCTGCGCACGCGTACCGGCTGAGGGTCGCGGCTCCTGTCAGCGGCCTTCCCAGTGGGGCTGCCGCCGCTCCGCGAAGGCGTGCGCCCCCTCCTGGGCGTCGTGGGAGGCCAGCACCGGATCGGCGATGCGATCCTGCTCGGTGAAGGCGTCCTCGTCGCTGAAGGCGCGCCGCTCGTTGACGACACGTTTCACGGCCGCCACCGCCAGCGGCGCGTTGAGCGCGATACTGCTGGCCAGTTCGAGGGCCCGCTGCAACGCCCGGCCCGGTTCGGTGAGTTCGTTGACGAGGCCGAAGCGCTCGGCACGCTCGGCCGGCAGGGTCTCGCCCGTGAGCAGGAGTTCGAGCGCGATGTTGTGCGGGATGCGCTCGGGCAGGCGCACCATGCCGCCCTCGGGCGGCACGATGCCGAAGCGGACCTCGGTCTGGCCGAAGGTCGCGTTCCGGGCGGCCACGATCATGTCGCAGGCGAGCGCCATCTCGGTGCCGCCGCCCAGCGCGTAGCCCTCGACGGCGGCGATGAGCGGGGTGTTGATCCGGGCGCGGGTGATCCCCGCGAAACCCCGTCCGCTCACGATGGGCTTGTCGCCGGCGGCGAAGGCCTTGAGATCCATGCCCGCGCTGAAGACGCCGCCGGCTCCGGTGAGGATGCCGACCCTGAGGTCGTCGCGGGCCTCCAACTCGTCGAGGGCCGCGGCGAGGGCGCGTGCGGTGGCGCCGTCGACGGCGTTGCGGGCCTCGGGCCGGTCGATCGTGATCACGAAGATGCCGTCGATCTCCTCGGTGCGTACGGTCCGTGCGTTCGTGCCCGTGGTCATGACGTGTTTCCCTTCTTTCCCCCGGTCCTCGATCCGGTCTGCCCCTGGTCCTCCATCCGGTCTGCCACGCGGTCTGCAACTCGTACGGCTTCAGGCGACTGCCCGGGACCTGCGCAGTTCCTCGATCCCCGCGTCGCCGTAGCCGAGGTCGTGCAGCACGGACTCGGTGTGTTCGCCCAGGTCGGGGGCCGGGCGCGGGCGGACCTTGGGCTCCTGGTCCAGTCGCACGGGGCTGTCGACCGTCAGATGCGGCTCCGCGCTGCCGTCGTCGATCGGCACCAGGATCCCGTTGGCCACGAGCTGGGGGTCGTGGGCGAACTCCTCGATCGTCTGCGCGACCCCGTAGGTGAGACCCGCGGCGTCGAGCACCTGCCGCCACTCGGCCAGCGGCCGGGCCGCGAACGTCCTGTCCAGCACGCCGGCGACCTCGGCGGCGTGGGCGCGGCGGCTCTGCGAGTCGGCGTAGTGCGGGTTCTCGGCGGCCTCGGGGTGGCCGATCGCCTGGAGGAAGAGGGGGACCTGCTTGTCCTCGTTGGCGAAGGCCAGCAGCAGCCAGCGGTCGTCCGCGGTGCGGTAGGCGTTGGCGAGCGCGTTCGGCGGGTCGGACCTGTCGATCGGGCGGGGGGCCTTCCCGCCGACCAGTACGGCCTGCAGCCACATGCCGGCCGCCCAGGCGCCCTCGGCGACCAGCGACGCGGTGACGCGGGCGCCCTCGCCGGTCCGCTCCCGCCGGTACAGGGCGGTCATGATCCCGGCGAACAGGCTGATCGCCGTGGGGTGGTCGCCTGATCCGAACGCGTTCATCGCCGGGGGTGCGTCGTGCTGGCGGGTGATGTCCATGAGACCGCTGCGGGCCCAGAACGCGGTCACGTCGAACCCGGGCAGGTGCGCGTCCGGGCCCTCCTCGCCGAAGCCGGTGACGTCGGCGTAGACCAGCCGGGCGTTGAGGGGGGCGAGGTCGTCGTAGTCAAGGCCGAGCTTCGCGCGGGTGTGCGGCGGGAAGTTGGTCACCAGGACGTCCGCCCAGGCGACGAGCCGTTCGACCACGGCCCGGGCGCCGGGTGCCTTCAGGTCGAGCGCGATGCTGCGCTTGTTGCGGTTGTCCAGCTGCCAGGGGTAGTTGACCCCCTCGACGCGGGGGTTCGGTGGCATCCGGCTGAGCGAACGGTAGGCGTCGCCGGCGCCCGGGGGCTCGACCTTGACGACGTCGGCGCCGAAGTCGCCGAGGATGGTGGCCGCGGCGGGCCCGGCGATGAAGCTCGCGAGATCGACGACGTGCAGTCCCTCCAGGAGGGGCGTGGTGCTCATGACGGCTCCCTGTCCTCGCTCTGTACCTGGTTCGTCCTCGCCGCGGCACGCGCCGGGTCAGTGGTGGCTCGGCGCGACGGGCACGAAGGCGTTGTAGCCGGTGATGTCGCGGCCGACGATCAGCGCCTGCACGGTGTCGGTGCCCTCGTAGGTGTCGATCGCCTCGATGTCGCACAGGTGCCGGGCCACGTGGTAGTCGAGCAGGATCCCGTTGCCGCCGAGCATGTCCCGGGCGTCGGCGAGGATGGCGCGGGCCCGTTCGGTGTAGTGCATCTTGGCCAGCGCGACCCTGGGCATCGAGTACTCGCCCTCGTCCAGGAGCTGGCTCAGCCGGTACTGCATGCACAGCATGTCGGTGATGTCCGCGAGCATCCGCGAGAGCCGGTACTGGATGAGCTGGAAGGCGGCCAGCGGCATCCCGAACTGCCTGCGCTGCTTCGCGTAGGCCAGGGCCGTCTCGTAGCCCGCGACGGCCGCCCCGATCGACTCCCAGGCGACACAGAAGCGGGAGGCCAGCAGGACCTTCTCGGTGTCGCGGAAGGTGTTGACGTTGGCCAGCCGGTTCGCGGCCGGCACCCGGACGTCGGTGAGGGATATCTGCGCGTTCTGCACGCAGCGCAGTGCCGTCTTGCCCTTGATGACCTGGGCGTCGAACCCGGGCGTGCCCTTCTCGACCACGTAGCCGCCGACGTGCCCGTCGTCGCCCCGGGCCCAGATGACCGAGTAGTCGGCGAAGGTCGCGTTGCCGATCCACCGCTTGTGGCCGTTGATGACGTACGAGTCGCCGTCGCGGTGCGCGGTCGTCTCCAGCTTGACCACGTCGGAGCCGTGCGTGGGCTCGGTCAGGCCGAAGGCGCCGAGCTTCTCCATCCGCGCCATCGCCGGCAGGAAGCGCTGCTTCTGCTCTTCGGAGCCCAGCAGCGCGATCGACGTCATGGCGAGGGCCGAGTGGACCCCCATCATGGTCGAGATGCTCAGGTCGCCGCGGGCCAGTTCGAGGATCACGAGGCCGGCCGTCACGTTGCTCATCCCCGGGCAGCCGTTCCCGGCGATCTGGAAGCCCGCGATGTCCAGTCGCGCCAGCTTGGGCACCAGCTCGAAGGGGAACTCGGCCCGCTCCCAGTACGGATTGATGACCGGGATGACCTCCTGGTCCATGAACGCCCGGACCTTCTGCTTGAGGGCCCGCTGTTCGTCGGTGAGCAGGTTGTCCAGCAGGAAGTAGTCGGAGAACTCCGGGCCGCCCAGCACGGGCGGCTCCACCCCGGACGAGTTCCCGTCGGGGTTCGCGGGAGCGTGGCCCTGATCCGCTGCCGCGCCGTGTGCCGTCTTCATCTGCCGTTCCTTCCGGTCGGGACTCCCGATGGGGTCGGTGCGAACGACGCTAGGAGGCGGCGGGGACACAGCCACTGGGCGCAGGACACCAGATCGCCGACCGATTTGGTGCTCTTATACCAATTCGTCACGGCCGGTGGTCCCGAGTGGTGCCGGGGACCGCCGCCCCGGCCGGCGGTCCTGAGTGGCGCCTGGGGCCCTGTACCGCGGGACCAAGAACCCGCCCGATTCCTGGGCGCGCAGCCCGATGCGCCGGCCCGTCCCCGGTCCGAGGGTGGTCCCGTGGCCGCCGCACGGCACCTCCGCCCACCCGTGGCCAACGACCGGGAGCAGTGATCAGCCATGACATCGCACAGGCCCGTCCACCGCGTGGCGATCGTCGGGACCGGCACCATCGGTGCCAGTTGGGCGACGCACTATCTCGTCCGTGGCTTCGACGTCACGGCGACCGACCCCGCGCCCACCGCGGAAACGGCCCTGCGGTCCTACGTGGCAGGCGCCTGGGACGCGGCCGCCGCGATCGGGCTGGCCCCCGGGGCCTCACCCGACCGCCTCGGTTTCACCCCGGACCTGCGGCAGGCCGTCGCGGACGCCGACTTCGTCCAGGAGAACGCGCCCGAACGGCCGGAGCTCAAGGTCGGGCTGTTCGCCGACATCGACGACGCCGCACCACCGGACTCGATCATCGCGTCGAGTTCGTCGGGCATCACGATGAGCGCCATCCAGGCCGGCTGCCGGCGTCCGGAGCGGACGGTCATCGGCCACCCCTTCAACCCGCCGCATGTCGTCCCCCTGGTGGAGGTCGTCGGCGGCACGAGGACCGCCCCGGAGACGGTCCGGGACACCATGTCGTTCTACGCCGCGATCGGCAAGAAGCCGATCCACCTGAAGAAGGAGCTCCCGGGGCACGTCGCCAACCGCATCCAGGCCGCGCTGTACCGCGAGGTGGCGTACCTGATCCAGGAGGGCGTGCTCGACGTGGCCGACGCCGACGACGCGGTGTCCTGGGGGCCGGGGCTGCGCTGGGGTGTCATGGGCCCGTCCCTGCTGTGGCATCTCGGCGGCGGCGAAGGCGGCATCCAGCACTTCATGGACACCCTGATGCCGCGCATGGTCGCGTCCTGGGACCAGTTGCACACCCCCGAGTTCACGCCCGAGCTCCGGGACACGATCGTGAACGGTGTCCTGAAGGAGGCGGACGGCCGCTCGATCGACGAACTGTCCGCCCGCCGTGACGCCATGCTCGCGGCCCTGCTGGCCGTGCGCGCGCAGCACGACCCGTCCGGGCCGGCCGCCGGGGCCGGGCCGGACGCGAAGGAGGGACCGTGATGGGAGGCCGAGAGCGACTGTTCGTGCTGGAGGCGAGCGGCGGTGGCCGCCTGTTCTCGGTGCACCCCGACGGCTCGGACAAGACGGTCCTGGTCACCGGGTGCCGGATCCCCGACGGCGTCGCCGTCGACGTCGGCGCCGGGCACGTCTACTGGACGAACATGGGCGTCCCGACGGAGAACGACGGCTCCGTCGAACGCGTGGACCTGGCCGGCGGCGACCGGACGACGATCGTCCCCGAGGGCACCACGCACACGCCGAAGCAGCTCCATCTCGAAACTGCCGACCGGAAGCTGTACTGGGGTGACCGCGAGGGCATGCGCGTGATGCGCTGCGACCTCGACGGCTCCCATGTCGAGACGCTCGTGCAGACCGGCGAGGGCGGGGACGACGGCCGGGACGAGACCAGATGGTGCGTCGGTGTCGCCGTCGATCCCGTCGGCGGACACCTGTACTGGTCCCAGAAGGGTCCGAGCGACGCGGGACTCGGCAGGATCCTGCGGGCCGGCATCGCCCTGCCCGCCGGGCAGACACCGGACCGGCGGGGCGACGTCGAGGTGCTCTTCGAGGGACTGCCGGAACCGATCGACCTCGAACTCGACCTCAAGGCAAGAGCGTTGTACTGGACGGACCGCGGGGACCCGCCGCGGGGCAACAGCGTCAGCCGGGCCCCGCTGGACCCACCGGACGGCCGGTGGACGTCCGAGATCCTCGTGACCCACCTCATGGAGGGCATCGGCATCGCCCTCGACCCGGACGGTGGCCGCATGTACGTCACCGACCTGGGCGGATCCGTCTACACGGCCGGCCTCGACGGATCGGACCGCCGGGAGATCCTGGTCGCACAGGGCAACCTCACGGGCATCGCCCACGCCGTGCTGCAGGCAGCGTGACAGGAGTCCGAAAAGGTTGCAGCGCACCGGAGCACGTGCGTCCGCCGTCGCCGGACGCCGCCGGACCAGGGCGCGTATCGAGTCGTGATCATTTGGCGGTCCGGGTGAGGTCTTTGATCCAGATCGTCGGGGCGTGTAGGTGCAGTCCGGCGAGGTGGCTGTCCGGGGTCTTGTCGTATCGGGTGGCGATGGCTCGCCAGGCCTTGGGCTTGTTGATCAGGCGCTCGACGGTGTTCCCCTCGTTGTAGAGGCCGGTGTCATGGCTGACGGGCCGACCGCCCCCAGAGTCCTTCTTCTTCCTGTTGGAGGCCTGGTCCTTCTTCTCCGGGATCACTGCCTTGATGCCGCGTTGGCGCAGGTGGGCCCGGTTGCCGTAGGAGGAGTAGGCCTTGTCGGCGGCGACCGGGTCCGGCCGGGTGCGAGGACGGCACTTGCGGTCGGTGAGGACGTCCTCGCCCAGGTGCATCCCGGCTGCGTCGTGGTGAGCGCGCGCGGTGGTGGAGTCGATGCTGACCAGAGACAGATCGATCTCACCCCGCTTCGCGGCTTCCGCGATCAGGCCCTCCAGCAGGGCCTCGAAGACACCGGCGTCACGCCGCTGCCGGAAGCGGTTGTGGACGGTCGACCGGGCACCGAACTCCTGCGGCATCTCCCGCCACTGCCCGCCGGTCCTGAACCGCCAGATCACGCCCTCGAACCGCTGTCACAGCCGCCCGGGATACGGGCCGTACTCGGCGATCGGCAGGTACGGCTCGATGAACTCCCATTTCTCGTCCGTCAGTTGCACTCGCGTCACGCAAGAAGGTCTACCGGTCCAGACCCCACCAGGAAGGCGAATCCCACAGATTGACGCGCCCTAAGGGGTGTTGCACAAGCCTGTGTTCGGGCAGCTCAGAGCCCGTGAGCGGGGTGGTCTGCTCATGGCGTGAGGGCGAGGTTTGCATGTGGGCGACGGCCCGGACCGCGTGATGGAGACCGTTGCCCCGCTGGCGGCAGTCGCGGAGGATCTTGTAGTTCTTCATCCGGCCGCTGACGTGTTCCACCCGGGCACGGACCTTGCGGCGCTCGGCGTTGTCGTCCTCTTCGGCCTTCAGCAGAGCCCTTCCTGGGCCGCTGCGGTGAGGTACCGCCATCCCGCAGTTCAGTTGGGGGCTTTGGCCATGTTCAGGAGCTGCTGGTGGATGTCGGGTCTGGCGAACAGGGCAGCGCCTGTGTCGGTTCGCCGTTGGCCTGAGAGGTCGCTGAAGGTACCGCCGGCCTCCTCGACGATGGGGATCACTGCGGCGATGTCCCAAGGGCCGGCACCCAGCAGGAGGAAGGCATCGAGTTTTCCTGTCGCGACCAGGAGGGCTCCGTGACAAGTGCCGGAGCCGGTGGACGGTTTACTCGGTGGCGGCGTGGTGTGGTCTGCCGTCGACCAGTCGAGCACGGGGAGCACAGTCGCAGTGCCTGCCGCCAGCCTTGCGGCGGCGTCGCGTTCGGTTGCGCTCAGGCGGGACGGTGGAGGCCAGATGCCGATGGCGGCATCCTGGGCGTTTCCTTGTGGCGTGAGGGTCAGACGGGTCGGAGGGGCTGACGGACCGGAAGGGCATGGCCCCATCCAGGCCCCAGTGCCTGGCGTTGCCCACCAGCGGCGCCCGAGTGCCGGGGCGGAGACCATACCGAGCGTCACGTCACCGTGATCTTCGAGGGCGATGAGGGTGCTCCATTCCGGATCGCCCACGATGAAGCTCGCCGTCCCGTCAATGGCATCGATGATCCATCGGCGGCGGCTGTGCCCCTGGGCGCCGAACTCCTCACCGACGAAAGCGTCGCCGGGATGTTCGGCGCGGATCGACGCGCGCAGAACACGTTCGATCTCCCGATCGGCCTCGCTGACCGGACTTCCGTCGCCCTTGCGCTCGGCGCCCAGGTCGGGTGCACGGAAGTAGCGCCGGGCGATCTCGTCCGCCTGATCGGCCAGGCGCAGCGCCAGCGCCAGGTCTGCCGAGTCCGTCATACCGTCCACTTTTCCCGCTGCCACCCTCGTGATCAAGTCCTGGTCCAGGTCCGCCACCGCGGTGAGACGATCACGGCATGGCAGGTGTGATCACGGCGTCTGAGCCGTCCTGGATATCCCCGTTCACAGGCGTGCATCCGCGCCGGTTCCACAAGACAGTGAGCTCTTTCAGCGTTGTCGCTCCAGGGTGAGGACGGCCGCGGCGATTGACGTCATTCGATTCGGGCTGCACCGGGATCCACGGAAGACGTGCCAGGACTTCAAGCGTGCGACGCCGCGCTCGACCGGTGCCCGAGCCGCGGACAGCGCACGGTTGACGGTTTGCTGGGTCGGCGTGAGCTCGCGGCCCGGCGGGCGTCTGAGGGCTGTTGTCACCCACGGGCCGGCTCCCGTGCAGGCGCGGTCGGCGAGGATGGGGATGCCCTGGCGTTCGCAGATCCGGATGATCCGGTGGGCGCGGGCTGCAGTGAGATCGTGCGTGCGGCCGGGCATCGTCGGCAAGATCCGCAGGAGCTGGCCGGCCGGGTCGGTCACCACCTGCACGTTCACACCGTGTCGGCGGTGCTTGTGGGAGAAGTCGGCCCGACTGTCGCCGACCCGGTGCCCGCGCCGTGCCCGGCCGCGACACGCCGCCCGATCGCTTACCCGGCAGCGGTTTCGTCGAAGAGTTCGTTCCGACCTGGTGGGTGGGGTGAGTTCAGTCGCGAGCGCCAATCGTATGGCCGGTGGCGTGGAACAGACCCATCGGCAGCGCACCGATGGCCATGCCGAGCAGCGCCCAGCCGGGATGCCGGCCTGGATGCGCGCCCCAAAGACTCAGCCCGGCAAGCGCCAGGCCCGACCAGCCGGCGAGCACATTGACCACCGGGGAGGAGCCGAACACGGTCGGGAACCGTTCGGCCGCGATGCCCTTGGCGAAGTGAGGATACGCGTTGGCGCCCAGTATGCCGGCCAGGAAAGCAAGCAGTACCGCCTGCCACATGCCAGTCTCCATCCCGTTGCCGTGGAATCTGTTGACCTAGAATCGGACTCGTGACTCCGATTAGAGAATACGGACTGACCACTCCGGTTGCAAGGAGTGGCCGATGACCACCATCCGGCCCCAGCGCGCCGACGCGCAGCGCAACCGCGCACGGGTGCTGGCCGCGGCAGAGCGAGTCTTCGCCGATCGAGGTACGGCCGCCTCGACCGAGGAGGTCGCCCGCGCGGCCGGGGTCGGTGTCGGTACCGTCTTCCGGCATTTCCCGAGCAAGGAGGCGTTGCTGCAGGCACTTGTCGTGGAGCGCCTCGCACGGGTCGCCGCCGACGCCCGCGAACACGCCGCATCGCCGGATGCAGGGGCGGCCTTCTTCGACTTCTTCACCACCGTCGTCCGCGGCTCGGCCACCAAACTCGAACTCGTGGACGCACTGGCCGCATTGGGCATTCATCCGGACGAGGCCGTCGCGCCGGTCGCCGAGGAGCTGACCGAAGCCGTGGCCGCTCTACTGCAACAGGCGCAGCGGGCAGCGGCGGTACGCATGGACATCGGAGTCAGCGAGGTCATCGCGCTGCTCGCCGGCGCCTCTCAAGCCTGCCGCTACGCTGCCGACGACCGGCCGCTGGTCGTCATTCTCGATGGCCTGCGCGTTCCGAGCACCCAGTAGCGCCCCCGCAGATCTGCTGCCGGGCCGTCCGGCACGGGAAGTCACAGAGCCGAAGATCTCAACGTACGACTGCCCTACTACCAGCAAGATCATGAACTTCATGGTTGGAGTGCGGCTTGCCGCCAGTAGTGGCACTGGCGTGTCCGGGCCTGGTGGCGTCGGCGCCAGTGTGACCAGCGCAGTCGGTGTGCGAGGCCGTGGACGGGGCCGATGAGGGCTGCGAACAGGTGGTGGATTTCGTTGCCGGTCAGGGGGATCAGGTCGTCGCGCGCGGGCCGGTCGTGGCGCTCGGTGGCTGCGGTGACGGCAGGGAAGGCGTGGGCGAGCATCGCAAGGGTGACCCAGCGGTGCCAGGAGGTCCAGCGGCGGAACTGGTGCTCGTCCAGGCAGGTCAGGCCCGTGCTGGCCTGGAACGTCTCTTCGACCGTCCAGCGTCGTCCGGCCACCCGCACCAGTTCGGACATGGGCACCGGGTGGGGCGAGAAGCAGCGGTGGAAGGCGAGTTCGCCGGTCCGCCGGTTGCGGCGGACCATCAGGGACCACAGGTCAGGCTGACCAGAGGTGCCCTGGATGTCGACCTGTGCCCAGTCGTAGTACCGCTCGCCCTTCGCGCCCGCTCCGGCCGACAGTCGCTGCCAGGCTCTCTTCGGGACGCGCGCGGCCAGAGCCCTTGCCTGGAACCTCCCCGCCTGCGTGACGACGTGGGTGCTGGAGACGGCCAGGACGTGGCCGGTCCGACGCTGTTCCAGAGCGGCCCGTAGGTGTGGGGTGTCGCCGTGGACTTCATCTCCTGTGACCCGGCGCGCGGGTGTTCCCGCGTCCAGGGCTCGCTCGACCATTTGCGCCGCGGATTGGGGCTTGGTCGCGAATGCCAGGCCGTCGGGGATGCCCGCACTCCGGCAGCGGTCCGGGTCGTCGGTCCATGAGCGGGGTATGTACAGGGCTCGGTCGATGGCGGCGTGTCCACGGGCGGCGGAGTAGACGAGGCAGACGCCGACCTGGGCGTTCTCGACGCGGCCGGCCGTGCCGGTGTACTGGCGCTGGACGCCGACGGTCGACGTGCCCTTTCCCAGGCCCCCTGTCTCGTCCACCACGAGTACTGCGTCGTCGTGCAGGTGCTGGACCACGTAGGCGGGTATGTCGTCTCGGACCCGGTCAGCGTCCCATTTCGCGCGGTGGAGCAGGTGTTGCGTGCAGTGCGGAGTGGCGTCACCCGCGTGCTCGGCCAGGGTCCAGCAGTTCTTCCGCGGCAGGTCCGACAGGAGGCCGGTGACCAACAGCCCTATTCGGCGGCGGGGTTCAACTCGGGCGAACCGGGACGCGATCCGGCTCATCAGCGCCTCGAATGCCTCCTGCCGGCGGGCCGGCACCACGCTGGGGCCCGAGGTCGCCGCGTGCTCATCGGTTGTCCACACAACACCTGATGATCAACGGCGGCCTCACCCGCCCGGACGCCACCGGAACCAGAACCCCGTCCCTTCCACCTGGTGGCCAGCGCCGGTGTACCGCAGCTCACCCACAAGCCGACGCGCATCGTCCGGCGCCTGGCGGTACTGCGCCAGCAGCGCGTCCAGTTCGTCGTAGCGCGCGTTGATCCCACCCTGGCTCAGATAGGCAGCACCAGCGCTCTGGCGCTTGTTCCAGTCGACGTAGATGGCCCATTGCTCGCGTTCCAACTCCACTGCGTCCGGGCTCGCGGGCCAGACGCGGTACTCGTCAGCCTCGTCGCCGGAGTACTGGCCGTAGCCATCGAAGTAGTGCGGCTTCCCGTCGATGTCAACGAGGCCGACGCGCGGACCGTCGTACCACTCCAACTCGACGATCACACGCTCGAAGCCGCCCGCGGTCAACTGCGCTTCGTCCCAGGTCTCAGCCACACGCGCAGGCTACCGACGGGCGACCTTCACCTCCATGATCAGGGTCTACAGCTGGAGTACTGGGCCCCGTGGGCCGCGGAGATCTGGCCGGCCAGAACGGCGAACGGAACGGCATGTCGAGTGCGGCGTGGCGGGGCCCCGCCTCGGGCAGGGCGTCGTCGGCCAGTGACTCGGCCGTGAGGGGGTCCGGAGGCCGGCCGACGGGGGCCGGCCGGGACACCTGAACCCGACCGGCCCCCGACCGGCGTCACGTGTCGCGCGGGACGCGCGCCGTCGTGCGCAGCTGCGGGCCCCTGATGGACAGCCGGCCGCCGAACTGGGTGAGCTGGGAGGCGGTCGCCGCGGCGAGCGTGATGGTGCGGGTGCGGGTGGCCGGATGCGACAGCCAGCGGGGTACGGCGTCGGGGGTGACGGAGACGGTGCGGTCCGCCGGGAGCGGGCTGCCGCCGAGGCCCGTGACCCTGCCGGTCAGTCTGCGGACGTAGAAGGTCGTCACCCCGCCGGTGCCCGGCCCCTTGAGCGTGGAGGTGGTCGCCGGTCTCGCCCGCAGGCGCATCGCCGCGCGGCCCCGGCCCGCGGTCAGATCGAGGTTGAGCGCGTCCATCGACCGTACGGTGAACTTCAGGGCCCGGACGCTGCCGGTCCCGGTGCGCAGCGAGACCACCCCGCGGAACCGGGCGCCGCGGAGTACGAGCCGGTCGGCGCGGAGCACGCAGGGGCCCTTCGCGGAACGGACCGGAGGCGGCGCACCGGCCCGTGCGCCGAGAGCGCCGCCGGGCACGTGCGGCACGTCGAGGCGCGGGAGCACGGCGACGGCGACCACGGCCAGCGCAGCCGCCAGGGGCCGCGCCGTACGACCGAGCACGCGGCCTACCGGGCGGGGGTGCGGGTCAGGTGCCACTGCGCCCCTCCCCCGTCACGGTCGGCGCGGCCGTCGGCGCGGGCCGGTCGTCCGGTGCCGTGTGCGGTTCGTCGGCCGGGGGCGGCAGCCAGGCACAGGCCAGGGAGCCGCCGACCAGGCCGAGGGCGACGCCGAGGAAGAGGCCGCCGAAGTTCGCGACGGGGAAGGAGACGACGGCGAGCAGGAGGGTGGCGATCCCGGCGAACACCCGGAGATGGGGGCGGCAGCAGAGCGCGACGCCCAGGGCCAGGAGCAGCGTTCCGATCAGCAGGGAGCCGGCGCCGGAGGTGGTCGACAGGGCGAGCGGGATCCCGCCCAGGTTCAGGTTCGCGTACGGCCAGTAGAGGATGGGCAGACCGGCGGCGAAGGTGAACAGCCCGGCCCAGAAGGGACGTCCGCCACGCCAGGTGCGGAACCACGGCCGGAACTCCGACGCCCTGGCGAGCAGTTCACGCCCGTTTCGGAATGGGTTGGTGATCACGCGTCCTGTCCTGGTGGATGGGGTGCTGGTCCCGGGCGGAGGAGTCGGGTTCCGGGTCTGCGGCCGCCGGGGTCAGAAGCAGGCATGGTCGCCCTGCTGGAGCCGCACGCGCAGGCCCGGGACGCTGAACGTGCCCGCGGAGACCGCGACGGCGGTCACCCGCACGTCGTTCAGGGTGGTCGACGACGCCTGCTGGCCGACGCCGTCGGGATCGAAGAACTGCGAGTTCCGGTCTCCGGACCTGACCGGGCCCTTGGTGAGGGCTCCTTGGGCGACGCCGATGTCGAGACCGGTGAAGTTCGCCTCGGCGACCGACTCGGTCGTCGCGTCGATGAAGAAGTTCGAGGTCTCGACCGGCCGGCCGGAACCGCCGGTGAGCCGCAGGGTCTGCGTGCCCAGCACCGGTACGTCGACGACGACGGACTGGCACAGCGTGCTGATCGTGGCATGCCGGAAGCCGGTGACCACGACGGGGACGAGTTCGTGTTTCCTCGTCACGTCGATCATGCCGTAGAGGCTGAACCCACGGGCGGTCAGCGTGTCGGCGGAGAGCTGGAACTTCTGGCCGGAGATGAAGAACGAGGCGGCGAGCACTCCCTGTCCCATGGCGACACCGACGGCCGAGCAGGCGGCGACGCCGGGCACCAGAACCATCGCGAAGCGTCTCCAGCGGGTCCCTCCGGCGCGGTGCGACATCCCGTCTCCTTCGGTCGTGAGGTGGACCCGCCCATGCCGACAAGGCCGCAGATGCCCCATACGTCCGGTGATGGATCCTAGGCTCCCGGCTGCGCCGACCGACCGCACGCCAGGCCCGCCGGACGAGTGACGCAAGTTCTGCTGCTCCCTTCGGGCGACCGGGCCGGTGCGGCCCTCAGGAGGCGAACGGCACCTGCGCCGACGGCGCTTCGCTCCTCCCGGCCGGGTGCCGCCACACGCCCTGCGCGGCCAGCCGGGGCAGAACCCCCTCCCCGAACCAGTACGCCTCCTCCAGATGCGGATACCCGGACAGCACGAACTCCTCGATGCCCAGCGCCGCGTACTCCTTGATCCGCTCGGCGACCTCGTCGTGGGAGCCGACCAGCGCGGTCCCGGCACCGCCCCGGACCAGGCCGATGCCCGCCCAGAGGTTGGGGTGGATCTCCAGCGCGTCCCGGCGGCCGCCGTGCAGCGCCAGCATCCGCTGCTGCCCCTCGGACTCGCTGCGGGCGAGTCCCGACTGCACCGACCACACGGTTTCCGGGTCGAACCCGTCCAGCAGCCGGCCGGCCTCGGCCCACGCCTGCTCGGAGGTGTCCCGGGTGATGACGTGCAGCCGGATCCCGAACCGCAGGGTGCGCCCCTGCTCCGCCGCGAGCCCCCGGATCCAGGCGATCTTCCCGGCGACCTGGGCCGGCGGCTCCCCCCAGGTCAGGTACACGTCGACGAAGCGGGCCCGCGACCTCACCCGCGACCGGCGAGGACCCCCCGAAGTACACCTCGGGCACCGGCTCCGGCACCCGGGCCAGCCTGGCGTCCTCGACCCGCAGGTGCTCCCCGTCCAGATCGACCGCCTTGCCCTCCCACAAACCCCGTACGACCTCCAGGAACTCACCGGTACGGCGGTAGCGGGCGTCCTTGTCGAGGAAGTCCCCGTAGGCCCGCTGCTCGTGGCTCTCTCCCCCGGTCACCACGTTGAGCAGCAGCCGCCCGCCGGTCTGCCGCTGGAAGGTGGACGCCATCTGCGCGGCGAGCGTCGGCGAGACGAACCCCGGCCGGAAGGCCACCAGGAACTTCAGCCGCTCGGTGTGCTGGCTGACCATCGCCGTGGTCAGCCACGCGTCCTCGCACCAGGCACCGGTCGGGGTGAGCGCACCCACGAAGCCGAGGTCCTCCGCGGCCCTGGCGATCTGGCTCAGATAGGCGACCGTCGGCGGCCGGTCCCGTCCCGAGGCCGTCGCCGGGGTGCCGTGACCGCCGCCGACGACGTGCCGGCTGTCCCCGTTGGTGGGCAGGAACCAGTGGAAGGTGAGGGACACGGGGGTCTCCGATCGAAAGGGGCGAGGGGTCACAGCAGGCCGTGGCGGGGCGGCAGGGTGCCGTTGAGGACGTAGCGGCCGATGTGCTGGATCTTCCAGCGGGTCGGATCGTGCAGGGTGTGGGTCCGGGCGTCCCGCCAATGCCGGTGCAGATTGAGGGAGTTGAGGGCGGAGCGGGTCCCGGACACCTCGAAGAGCGCCCCGGCGACGGTCACGGCCGCCCCGGCCGCCTGTACCTTCGCGGCGGCCACGGCGACGGACGCCTCGGCGGCCGACGCGTCGGTGAGGCCGGCGCCGGCCGCGTCGACCGCGCGGGCGGCCTCCCGCAGCAGGGCCTCGGACGCCCGTACCTGCACGGCGAGTTCACCGAACCGCTGGATCAGAAGCGGGTCCTCAGCGGCGGACTCCACCCCGCTCTCGAACCAGGGCCGGCTGCTGGTCCGCACGAACTCCGCCGCCTCGGCCAGCGCACCCCCGGCGATCCCCACGTCGATGGCGGCGTGCAGCAACTGGGCGACCGCACCGTGGAGTTGAGGTCCCTGGAAGGTCAGGTGGTGCGGCAGCACGCGGTCGGCGGGCACCGCCACACCGTCCAGCCGGACGGTGCCGCTGGCGGTGGTGCGCTGCCCCATGCCGTCCCAGTCGTCGACGACGGTGAGGCCGGGCGCGTCCCTGGGGACGTACGCCACGTGCAGGTTGTCGTCCTCGGTACGGGCCAGGACCGGGATCCAGTCGGCGAAGAGCGCGCCGGTGGAGTAGTGCTTGACTCCCGTCAGCCGACAGCTGCCGTCGCCCTGGCGTGCCAGGCGGGTGCGGATGTCCTGGACGTGTTTCGTCCCCGCCTCGGACTGGGCGTTGCCGAAGCGGCTGCCGGCGAGCAGCTCCGCGAAGAAGAACTTCCGCTGTTCCTCGGTGCCCTGACGGCGGATCACGTTGACGTACACGAAGTGGCTCTGCGGGATCTGCGCGAGGCTGCCGTCGGCCGAGCCGAGGAGCCGGAAGATCTCCGCGAGGGTCAGGGCGCCGACGTCGGCGCCACCGTGCTCGGCGGGCACGGTGACGCCGAGCAGGCCCGAGGCCGACAGCCGGTCCAGCTCGGCCCGGGGCAGGCGGCGTTCGGCGTCCCGTTCGGCGGCCCCGGCCCGGAACTCCTCGGCCAGGGCCGTCGCCACGGCGAGGGCCTCGGCGGCGTCGGCGATGACGTGGGCGGTCATCGGGTCAGCTCGCCGCGGCCAGGACGGGCGTGCGGCCGAGGAGCGCGGCCGAGAACCGGTCGACGACCGGGACGAGGGCCTCGGCGGCGGCCGGTGCGAGGGCCAGGGTGCCGTCCTCCCCCACGGTGATGTCCTTGTCGAGGGTGAACCAGCCCTGGACTATGTGCGCGGCGCCCATGGAGTTGAGGACCGGGCGCAGCGCGTAGTCGATGGCGAGGACGTGCGCGACGGAACCGCCGGTGGCCAGCGGCAGCACGGTCTTGCCGGTGAGCGCGTACTGCGGGAGCAGGTCGAGCAGCGCCTTGAGGACGCCGGAGTACGAGGCCTTGTAGACCGGGGTGCCGACCACGACCCCGTCGGCGCGGGCGAACAGCTCGGTCGCCTCGACGATCGCCGGGTGCCGGAAGTCGGCGCCGAGCAGGGCCTCGGCGGGGACGGTGCGCACGTCGAGCGGGACGACCTCGTGGCCCTGGGCGGTCAGCCGCTGGTCCAGGTGGCGCAGCAGGCGGCCGGTGCGGGAGGAGGCGGAGGGACTGCCGGAGACGGACAGGACGGTGGCCATGGAGCTGCCTCTTTCTGGTGGCCGGGGCGGCGCGGAACGCCTCGCCGAGGGGGAGGGTCAGGCATGCGCCCGGGCGGACCCGGGCTCGGTGGCCGGGAGCTGGGCCCCCGGTTCGCGGACCAGGGGCAGCACACGCCTGCCGAAGTACTCGACCTCCTCGTGGTAGTGCAGGAAGCCGAGCAGGAGGAGGTCGACGCCGAGCTTCCTGTAGGCGACGATGCGTTCGGCGACCTGTTCGGGGGTGCCGATGAGGCCGGTGCGGAAGCCGTCGTTGTACTGGACGAGGTCCTCGAAGGTGGAGTCCTGCCACATGCCCTTGCCGTCGGCGGCGGACTGCCCGGCCTGCCTGACTGCGGCGCCGAAGCCCTCGACGGCCTCGCTGTCGGCCTTGGCGATGATCTCGCGGAGGGTGTCGCGGGCCTCGGTCTCGGTGTCGCGGGCGACGAGGAAGCCGTTGAGGACGAACTTCGGTGCCGTACGCCCCGCTTCGGCGGCGGACTTGCGGACGTCGTTCAGTTGCTCGACGACGCCGTCGAAGTCCTTGCCGTTGGAGAAGTACCAGTCGTAGACGCGGCCCGCCATGGCGCGGGCGGCGGTGGAGTTGCCGCCCTGGAAGATCTCGGGGTGCGGGCGCTCGGGGGTGTTGAGCGGCTTGGGCTTGAGGGAGAAGTCCCGCAACCGGTAGAAGTCACCGGCGAGTTCGGTGTGGTCCTCGGTCCAGATCCGGCGCAGCACGCGGATGAACTCCTCGGCGCGGCGGATGGGGGTCCCCCCGGTTCGAGCGAAGCCGAGAACTGGGGGAGTTCGTCGTGCTCCAGCCAGGGCTCGCCTAGCGCGGTGAACTCCCCCTTGAACCAGCCGGAGACCACGTTCACGGCGAACCGGCCGTTCGAGAGGTGGTCGGCGGTGGCGCCCAGCTTGGCGAGGACACCGGGGTGCCACAGACCGGGGTGGACGGCGGCGATGACCTTCAGGCGCTCGGTGGCGAGCGGCACGGCGAGGCTGAAGCTGGTCGACTCGTGCTGGAACTCGGCGCCGTAGCCGGCCATGTAGCGGACCTGGCTGAGGGCGTACTCGAAGCCGTTGTTCTCGGCGAGGACGGCGAGTTCGCGGTTGTAGTCGTATCCCCAGTCGGTGCGCTGCTCGATCTTGCTGGTGACGAGTCCACCGCTGACGTTGGGGACCCAGTAGGCGAATTTCACGGGCGCGGCGGGCATGCGGAACTCCTGTTGCGAGTTTTCGGGCACGCCGGAATTCAGCGCCGACCGCGCGGCGCGCGGGTGGGCACGTTGAATTCAGGCGGGAGAATTCGGGGGAGAATTCAGGCGGAAGAAGAGGGAGACAACGCGGCGGATCTTGGTGGGGTGATCAGGCCGCGGCGCAACAGGAGGCGCTGGAGACGCGCGCGAGGTCGACGTGGCGTCGCCGCGTGAGGTCCAGTCGCATCTTCATGCCGTCGATGGTCGCAGTCCGTGCCGAGGGCCGTCAAGGAAAACCCGACCGGTCTCGTATCGCGGACCATTGAATTTCACGAACGTGTGACAGGGAAACCCTTGAACACGCCCCCGGCTGCGGCGCATTCCGCCGGGGTGCGGACCGAACAGCCGGAATACATAGCGGCCGTGACCCGGCTCGTTTCACTGCGCCGGGCGGCCGACGAACTGCGCCTGTCGCAGCCCGCGTTGAGCGAGACCGTGCGGAACCTGGAGCGGGAGCTGGGCATCGACCTGCTGGAGCGCAAGCGGACCGGGGCGACGATGAGCGCGGCGGGGCAGGAGCTGATGCCGCACATCGTCCAGGTGCTGGAGGCGGTGGACCGGCTGCGGGTGGCGGCGGGTGAGCAGCACCGGATCAGCCGGATGGTGCGCGTGGGTACGGTCAACGCGGCGACCGTGCCGCTGCTCGTCCCGGTGCTGCGGGACTTCCGGGCCACCCATCCGGTCACCCAGGTCGAGGTGGTGGGCACCCAGCAGACGGAGATCCACCGGGGGCTCGCCGAGGGCGGTTTCGACCTGGGGCTGGTGAACCATCTCGACGGCGACGACGCGCCCGCGGGTTTCGAGGCCACCGAACTGCTGCGCGGGCGGCCGGTGGTGTGCGTACGGCCGGACAGTCCGCTGGCCGGCCGGGCCGAGGTGTCGGCCGACGACCTGCTCACGGTGCCGTTGATCGCCATGCGCACCGGGTACGTGATGCACCGCTATGTGCACCGGCTGCCGGCGGACCGCACCCCCGTCTTCTCGTACTCGACGGACGGGGCCGAGACGGGCAAGCTGACGGTCGCGGAGGGGCTGGGCGCGACGGTGCTGCCGGACTTCAGTGTGGTCGGGGACCCGCTGGAGCGCGACGGGACGATCGTGTGCCGGCCGCTGGCCGGGGACGCCACCGAGGTGGTGCTGATGCTCCAGCGGCGGCGGGCCGAGTCGGTGCCGCAGGCCGCGCGGGACCTGCACGAGACGTTCGTGCGCCGGGCGGCCGAGCTGGGCACGGACGCCGCCTGAGCGCTCCGCCGGACGTGCCGCGACATGCCTTCGATCGGCTGCGGCGCAGTCGTGGCCGGTCGCGCGGTTCCTCCGCCGGCCTTGGCCGGGGGTGGCCAAAGGTATCCCCAGAGCTCCCCCTCGGGGCGTTGCCGAACCGTACCGGGCCTCAGGTGTCGGTCGCGGTCAGGTGGTTCCGCAGCGCCGCGCTGATCTCTTCCGCCGCGGCGAGCTGGTCCGGCGTGAGGGCGGCCACGAACAGCTCGCGCACGGCACGCAGATGGGGCAGGGACGCGTTGCGGAACGCCTCCGCGCCCTGGGGCGTGAGCACCACCTCGGCGCCCCGGCTGTCGGTGACGCACTCCTCGCGCCGGATCAGTCCGCGCCGCTCCATGCGGCCGATCTGGTGCGAGAGGCGGCTGCGCTCCCAGCCGACACGGTCCGCGAGGTCGGAGGAGCGCAGCCGCCGCCCGTCCGCCTCGCGCAGGGCGAGCAGCACGGCGTAGTCGCCCGGCGACAGGGAGCTCTCGCGCTGCAGCCGGGACGCGAGCGCGGAGCGCAGCGCCTCCGTCGTCTCGATGAAGTCCCGCCAGACCCGCAGCTCCTCGGCGGTGGGGAGTTCCTTCCGTCGCGCTGTCATCGTGCCGCCACTCCTCTTGTTGACATGTCAATCATATGCGAGCGATGATTGATGCGTCAACTAATCGAAGGAGTCCCGTCATGTCCGACCCAGTCCCCGTGTCCGACCTCGTCTTCGGTCTCGACACCTTCGGCGACGTGCCGCAGGACGACTCGGGAGCCCCGGTGTCCTACGCACGGGCCATCCGGCAGGTCGTCGACGAGGCCGTACTCGCGGAGGAGACCGGCGTGGACGTCATAGCGCTCGGCGAACACCACCGCCCCGAGTACGCGGTCTCGTCCCCGGAGACCGTCCTCGCCGGCATCGCCACGCGCACCCGGCGGATCCGGCTGGCCTCCGGCGTGACCGTGCTGAGCTCGGACGACCCGGTCCGCGTCTTCCAGCGCTTCGCCACCGTGGACGCGCTCTCCGACGGCCGGGCCGAGGTCATCCTGGGACGCGGCTCCTTCACCGAGTCGTTCCCCCTCTTCGGATACGACCTGAGCGACTACGACGTGCTGTTCGAGGAGAAGATCGAGCTGTTCGCCAAGCTCCTGGAGGAGAAGCCCGTCACCTGGAGCGGCACCAAGCGGGCGCCCCTCGAAGCCGCCGACGTCTTCCCCAAGACCGAGTCGGGCCACTTGAGCACCTGGGTCGGGGTCGGGGGCACCCCGCAGTCGGTCATCCGCACCGCCCGCTACGGATTCCCGCTCATGATCGCCATCATCGGCGGCTCCCCGGAGCGCTTCGCACCGTACATCGACCTGTACCGGCGCGCCGCCGACCAGTTCGGTACCACCGCGCACCCGGTCGGGATGCACTCGCCGGGGTTCGTCGCCGACACCGACGAGGCGGCCCGGGAGCAGCACTGGCCGTCCTACCGGGTCATCCGTGACCGCATCGGCGCGCTGCGGGGCTGGCCGCCGATCCGCAGGGAGGAGTACGAGGCCGAGATCGAGCACGGCTCCCTGTACATCGGCTCCCCGGAGACGGTCGCGCGCAAGATGGCCGGTGCGGTCAAGGCGCTCGGCGTGGGCCGGTTCGACCTGATCTACACCAGTGGGGCGCAACCGGTCAGCGCCCGCCTGCGCGCCGTCGAGCTGTACGGCACGAAGGTGATCCCCATGGTCCGCGGCCTTCTCGCCGGCTGACGCCGTGAACGGAGCAGAGCCGAAGGCCGCCGGCGTGCGTACGGTCGGCATCCTGGGGGCCGGCAAGGTCGGCACCGTACTGGCACGGCTGGCGCTGGCGGCCGGCTACCGCGTGCTGATCGCCGGATCCGGCGCCCCCGCCGCGATCGCCCTCACCGTCGAGGTGCTCACCCCCGGTGCCGTACCGGTCGGCGCCGCGCAGGCCGCCGCGGAGGCGGACGTGGCCGTCCTGGCCCTGCCGCTCGGCAAGTACCGCGGCATTCCCGTCGGAGAACTGCGCGGCAAGGTCGTCGTCGACGCGATGAACTACTGGTGGGAGGTGGACGGCGTCCGCGCGGACCTCACCGACCCGCTGACCTCCTCCAGCCAGACCGTGCAGGCGTACCTGCCGGATTCGCGGGTGATCAAGGCGTTCAACCACATGGGCTACCACGACCTCGAGGACGACGCGCGGCCCGCGGGAACCCCGGGCCGCAAGGCGATCGCGATCGCCGGCGACGATCCGGACGGCCTCGCCACGGTCGCCTCCCTCGTCGACGCGCTCGGTTTCGACCCCGTGGTGGCGGGCCCGCTCGCCGAGGGGGTCCGGCTGGAGCCGGGCACCGAGCCCTTCGGCGCGGACGTCGACGCGGACGAACTGCGTGCGATGCTCGCCCGGTTCCCGGAGTCCGACCGCGGACGCGCCGTGATCGCCGCACGGGCGGCCGCCGCGGCGCGGACCGGACCCGCCGCCTGAACACACGTACGGCCAGGACGGTCTGCACGTCCGGGCACGTCTGGGCACATCGTCCCGATCGTGCGGTGCGGGCATGGTTCGTCCGCTTCGCCCCCGGCGTTTCGGTACGGTGGGAGCCGCTCCGCGGAAGGGCCCCGGTGCGGTTCCGCGAGCGCTGACACGGCGTCACGGACCGGGCAAGGAGACAGCATGCTCTCGGACTCGATCGACTCGATCGTCTTCGGCGCCGGGGGCTTCATCGGCCGCTCCCTGGTGGCGGAACTCCTGCGCCGGGGCCACCGGGTGGCGGCCGCCGTGCGCGGCTCCGGTGACGGGCTGACGTCGTGGCTCGACGGGCAGGGCGTGGACCGTGCCGCTCTGACGGTGGTCCGGGCCGACCTCACCGTTCCCGGTCTGGGGCTGCCGGCGGACGGGCTGTCCGGGGTCCGCGACGTCTACAACACCGCCGCGCGCTTCGCGTTCGGCATCACGGCGGCGCAGGCCCGAGCGGTCAACGTGACGGGGGCCGTGCAGGTGGTCGCCTGGGCGGCGGGCCTGCCCGAGCTGCGCCGGGTGGTGCACATCAGCGGCTACCGCATGGCCGCCGCGGACGGCCGGCCGCCGGACTACCGCCGGCTGGGCGCCTACGAGGCGTCGAAGCAGGAGGGCGACGCCGCGGTGCGGGCCCGCGCCGGCGAGCTGGGGGTGCCGCTGAGCGTCGCCAATCCCAGTACGGTGATCGGGCCGGGCCAGTACCTCGGCCTGGCCGAGGTGGTCTCCGGGCTCTGGCAGGGCCGGCTGCGGGCCCTGCCCGGCGGTCCCGGCGTCTTCCTCCCGGTCGTGACCCTGGACCACTTCGTCCGGTTCCTGGCCGCCCTTCCGCAGGACCCCGGGAGCGCGGGCCGCACCTACTGGGTGCTGGACGACTCCACTCCCGAACTGCCCGCACTGGTCGGCCTGCTGGCCGAGCACATGGGGGTGCGCGCTCCCGGCCGCTCGATCCCGGTGGGCGTGCTGCGCAGGCTGCCCCGTGCGATCACCCGGGCGGATCCCGAGACCCTGTCGTTCCTGTCGACCGACCGCTACGACACGGCGTCCGCCCGCGCCCTGTCCGCGGCACACGGACTGTCCATGGCGCCCGTGCGGCCGGCGCTGCGCCGGTGGGCCGACGACCTGGTCGCCACCCGCTTCGGCCGCTCCGGCCCGTCCCGCCGCCCCTGCGGCTTCCACGGTGTGGCGGGCACCCGCACCTGGGTGACCGGGGAACGGCGGCGCCCCGGATACGTGCTGCTGCACGGACTCCTGCTGAGCGCCGACGCCTGGGCGGAAACGGCGGACCGCCTGGACGCGCCCGCCCTCGCTCCCGACCTGCCCGGCTTCGGCAGGTCGGGCGCGGGCGCGGGAACGCTCGACGACTGGCTCGCGGACCTGCTGCGCCCGGTGCGGACCCGGCCGGTGCTGGTGGCGCACTCGCTCGCCTGCGGCCCCGCCCTGCGCTACGCCGCGGCCCGGCCCGAGCGGCTCGCGGCGCTCGTGCTGGTCGCCCCGGCCTTCCTCCAGCGGCCGTCCGCCGCGGTGCTGCGTTCGCCCCTGGCCGTACCGCTGCTGCGCACGGCTCCCGCCTCCCGCCTGGCTCGTTCACTCGGCCTGTCCGAGGAACCGGGCCTCGACGCGCTCGCGCTGGACCTGCGGCGTGCCGGGACGTCCCGCCGGGTGGTCGCCGCCCTGCGCGACGCCCACCGGCAGCGCGCCGAACTCCGCCGTGCACTACGGGAGTTGCGGCTGCCCGTGGACATCGTCGTCGGGTCGGCGGATCCGCTCACCGAGCCCGTGGACACGCCGGTCACGGTGATCGAGGCCGCGGGGCACTGTCCCCAGCTCACCCGTCCGGCGGCCGTGGCAGGCCTCCTGACGTCCTGCCGGGACCGGGCCCGCAGCCGGTGACGGCGGCCCCGGACCGGTTCCGCCGGCCGCTACCCGGTGAAGGCGAGAACCACGTTGTGTCCGCCGAATCCGAAGGACGTGGACAGGGCCGCCCGGACGGATGCCCGTCGCGGGCCGCCGGACACCAGGTCCAGCTCGATCCCGTCCGACGCCTCGTCCAGGTTGCGGACCGGCGGGATCAGGCCGTGCACCAGGGTGAGGACGGTGAAGACGGCCTCGACCGCACCGGAGGCGCCCAGGAGGTGGCCGGTGGCGGACTTGCAGGCGGTGACCGCCGGATGCGGACCCACGGCCTCCTGTACGGCGCGGGCCTCGGTGGCGTCGCCCAGGGGCGTACCGGTGGCGTGCGCGTTCACATGGCCGATGTCGGCTCCGCCGAGATCCGCGTCCCGCAGCGCCGCCCCGATGGCCCGCACCTGGCCCTCCGCGGCGGGGAGCGTCACGTCGTACGCGTCGGACGTGACCCCCGCGCCCGACAGGGTCGCGTGCACGTGCGCGCCGCGCGCCCGCGCGAAGTCGGCGCGCTCCAGTACGACCATGCCCGCGCCCTCGGACATGACGAACCCGTCGCGGTCCCGGTCGAAGGGCCGGGACGCCAGGTCCGGGGCGTCGTTGCGCAGGGACAGGGCGCGCATCCGGGCGAACGCGCCGAGCGCCAGCGGGTGCAGGCAGGCGTCCGTGCCGCCCGCGACCACCACGTCCGCCCGGCCGGACCGGATCAGCAGCATGCCGACCGCCAGCGCCTCCGCGCCGGACGCACAGGCGCTGGTCGGAGCGTGCGTGCCCGCCCGGGCCCCCAGCAGCAGGCCGACCGCCGCGGCGCTGCCGTTGGGCATCAGCATGGGCACCGTGTGCGGTGAGATGGCGCGTGGGCCCCGTTGCTCCAGCCGGTCGTCCTGTTCGAGGAGGGTGAGCCCGCCGCCGATGCCGGTCCCCACGACCACCGCGAGCCGCTCGGCGTCGACCTCCGGCGCGCCGGCGTCCGTCCACGCCTCCCCGGCCGCCACGACCGCGGCCGCCTGACTGCGGTCGAGGCGGCGCCGCCGGACCCGGTCCAGCCGGAAGGCGGGGTCCTCGCACATGCCCCCTGCGATGCGGACGGGCAGCTGCTCGGCCCAGGGGGTGTCCAGCCGGGTCACGCCGGACCGGCCGGACAGCAGCGCCGCCCAGCTGGACGGCGCGTCTCCGCCGAGCGGGGTGGTCGCGCCGAGGCCCGTCACGAGCACCTCGGCACGCGGGGGTGTACGCCGGCCGGCGTGGGGCCGGTTCGTCTCAGTGGTCGCGGGCAGCATGGCGGGTTCCTTCCGCGCGATGATCCGGTCTGTCGCCTTGCGTCGTCGGCGGGATGTTCCCGGGCGTCTCCCCGGACGCCGGGGGGAGCCCGGCCGTCACCAGCGCCATGATGGCGATGAACAATTCCCCGGAGGTGAGAATTTCTTCAGCCCTTTCCATGCCTTCCTGAATTCTTCGGACATCGGCCTTCTCTTCGGCACGCCTGCCCGGAGAAATCTACTCGCCCGGAACGACCCTGCGCCTCACTCCTTTTCACGAGATCGCGGCAGGTCGGGGAGACCGCACAAAGGACCATTAGAACTATTAACAGTCCGCAACCTGTCCTATTTTATGCAGATAACCCGACGGCGCCTCTCTATTGCACTTGTTGCAGCGACGCTTGAACACCCTGCATAGTGAGGTAGTAATGCCGCAGGGGGAACGAAACCAACAGGACCTTGCATTATTCCGCCCACGCGAAAGGAGAACTCTATTCGTGCCTCAATACGGTGAGGGGCAGTTATTCTCGGCCACCCAGGACGTCCGTGTCCTGCGCTGGCCGGTCGAGGTGCACGAACTGGAACAGCTGCGGCGCCGCGGAATCCTCCGCCTCCTCGTGGTGGAGAACGGCGCGACGCCTCCGGTTCCGAGCGACTCGCGGGAGGACTGGATCCGGGCGCCGGTCAGCAGGGCCGACTTCGCCGCCCGGGTCGCGGCGCTCCGGGCCAGGGCCGGCAGCCACCGGGTCCCCGTCCTCGACCAGGACGGGCTGCTCCGGTACGGCACCCGGATGGTGCCCGTGTCACCGACCCAGATGAACCTGCTGCAACCACTGGTCGAGCGATACGGCACCCTCGTGGCCCGGCACGAACTGATCGCCCTGCTCCGCGACCGGCGCGGCACGGCCAGCCAGAACGCCCTGGACCTGCACATCATGAGAATCCGGCGCAAGGTGGTCGCCCTCGGGCTGCGTGTCCGGACCGCCAACGGACGCGGATATCTCCTCGAATCGACCGACTGATCTTCACAACAGCCAACGAAACGAGCCCTGTTGAGCGCCATGCGCTCAACAGGGCTCGCGCGGAGCACCGCAGGCTCACTGGAGCGCCCGCGGAGCGCGGGAACCGGTCCGCGGGCGGACGGGCTCCGGGCAGGACGGCGCCACCAGGCCCGTCCGATAGGCGTGGATGACCGCATGTACCCGGTTGCGCAGGTTCAGCTTTTCCAGCAGCCGTTGCACATGGGATTTCACGGTGTTCTCGCTCAGCACCAGCACCGCGGAGATCTCCGTATTGCTCAGTCCCTGGGCGAGCAGCCGGAACACCTCCCGCTCCCGCCGGGTCAGCAACTGCAATCCCGCCGCCCCGGCGGCCGGAACACCGGGGAAATCCACGGTCTCGGGAAACCGGCCGTCGCCGCCCCCCGAGGGACCCCGCTCCCCGAGGAAGATCCGGTAGCCGGCCGCCACGACGTGGATCGCGGACAGCAACTGATCCGGGGTGACCCGGTGCAGCACGACTCCCTGCACTCCGGCCCGGAGGGCGGTCCCCGCACCCGGGCCGCCCTCGTGGGCCATGAGCAGCACGCCGGGCCCTTCGCCGCCGCAGCACGCGGCCAGCCCGTCGACCAGTTCCACGGCGCCGGCGGGGCCCGGGAGAGCGCCGGCGAGCAGCAGACGCGGTCGGAGTTCACGGGCCTTCGCCACCGCACCCGCGACGTCGGACACCTCGCCGACCACCTCGATACCGACGTCCTCGTCGAGGACGGACCGGATTCCGGTGCGGGCTATGGACCGTTCGTCCGCCAGCAGGACCCGGATCGGTGAGCTCGTCACTGTCCCCTCCCGTCCCCGCCGACCGGACATGCCGTTGGCGGGCATGCCGTCACACCAGGTCGCCCACGCACCCCGGCACCGCCGGTTCGGGGTCGGCGGGGCGGACGTTGCGGGGACGCCGCGGTACCAGCAGGACCGCCAGCGCTCCGCAGGCGATCAGGGCGACGCCGGTCCACACCGCCGGGACCATGCCGTCGGTGAACCGGTCCGCGGTGGTGAGGTCCCCGTGCGCGGAGAAGACCGAGGCGAGGACGGCGATGCCGAGCACACCGCCCAGCTCACGCAGCGCGCTGATCGACCCGGAGGCCATGCCGCGCTCCCCGGCGTCGACCGCGCTCATCACCATGTGCGCGGTGGGGGTGAAGTAGCAGGTCATGCCGAGGCCGCACAGGACCAGGGCGGGAACCAGCGACGGATAGGGGACCCCGGGCGAGACCCGGGCGGCGATCCAGCCCAGTCCGAGGGCCTGCAGGGCCAGGCCGAGCGCGACGATGGTCCGGCCGCCGACGCGATCGGAGACCAGGCCGACCAGCGGCGCCACGAAGATGGGCACCGCGGTCCACGGCAGGATCCGCAGGCCCGCCTCCAGGGGTGTGTAGCCGCGCGGTCCCTGGAGGAACTGGGTGAGCAGGAAGACCGAGCCGAACATGCCGGCGAACATCAGCAGCCCGGCGGCGTTCATGGCGCTGAAGGTCCGGTGGCGGAACAGCTTCATCGGGAACACGGGGTGTTCGACCCGCAGTTCCCAGCGGACGAAGGCGATCAGGACGGCCGCGCCGCCGGCCAGCGAGAGCAGGACGCGCGCGCTGGTCCAGTGGTCGGCGTGACCGTTGATGATGCCGAAGACGATGCCGAAGAGCCCGGCACTGGCCAGGACCGTGCCCACCAGGTCCAGGCGCGGGCTGGGGCCGTGGCTCTCGGTGAGCTTCCACCGGGCGACGGGCAGCACCAGCGCGCCGATCGGCACGTTGATCCAGAAGATCCACTGCCAGCTCAGGTGTTCCACCACCGCGCCGCCGAGGAGCGGGCCCATGGCGATCGCGACGCCCTCCACGGCGCTCATCGCGCCCAGCAGGGCACCGCGCCGCCGCTCGGGCGCCGCCTCCGTGAGGATCGTCAGGTTCAGCGGCATCAACAGCGCGGCGCCCAGGCCCTGTACGGCGCGGGCGGCGATCAGGGCGCCGATGCCGGGGGCCAGCGCCGCCCCGGCCGACGCGACGACGAAGACGCCCAGCCCGATGCCGAACATCCGCCGCCGGCCGAACCGGTCCCCGAGTGCCGCGCCGGTCAGCATGAGCACCGAGTAGGTGAGCGTGTAGGCGTTGACGGTCCACTCCAGTTGCTGGATGCTCCCGCCGAGGTCCTCGCGGATCGACGGCAGGGCCGTGATGACGACGAGGTTGTCGAGCGACACCATGGCCACGCCCAGGCCACAGCAGAAGAACGTCCACAGCACGTTCTGTTGCCGAACACTCATGTCCACCTCCGTGGTCGCAATGGCTGCGCGGGCGCCGGCGGCACGGCCTCGCCCGGTCTGCGTCAGGAGGCCGCGCGTTCGCACCCGGTGCGTCACCGGTGAACGCGCGGCCTGGGGTTGGTACTTCGGGCCGGGGTCAGGAAGCGTCGCGGTCCACCGCGGCCAGCGGCGCCCGGTCCGCGCCGGACCGTCGGGCCAGCCGCAGCAACTCCGGCAGCAGTGCCCCCAGTTCCACCGGCCACCGCGCCCGGCTGCGCCACCGCTCCGCGAGCGGCCTGGCCTTCTGGTGCACGTCGAGACGGACCTCGGGCCGCACCCGCTGCCCGGTCAGCAGCCGCACCACCATGTGGGAGCTGATCACGCCGAACGCCATGGCCGTGTAGGCGACCTGCGGAAAGCTGTAGTCGCTCCGGGCGTGGTTGGCCCGGATCTCGGCCAGCATGTCGGTCGGCACGTGCCGCAGCGGCACGGCCCGGCGCAGCAGGTCCCACATGTCGTAGCGGTCGGCGTCGTGCGGGCCGACGGCGCCCGCGAACGGTTCGCGGACGTGCCGGTAGTCGTAGCAGCGGACGTACTGGGTGCCGGCCATGTCCCAGCCGGTGATCAGGGGCAGTCGCCGCTGCACGGCGTGGCGGTGCAGCAGGAGTTTGGCCCGCCACCCTTCGGGGGTCGTCACGTCCACCCCGTCGATGATCACCTGGCAGGCGGCCGTCAGTTTCTCGACGGTCTGCCCGGTGACTCCTTCGGTGAACACCTCGACCGAGGCGTGCGGGTTGATCGCCCGTACCCGGTCCCCGGCCAGCGCGGCCTTGTTCCGGTCGAGGTCGGCGACGGTCGCCGACTGCCGGTTGAGGTTGTTGAGTTCGTAGGTCCCCGGGTCGGCGAGGACGAACTTCTGCAGCCCGAGCCGGGTGAGTGGTTCGACGGCGGCGCCGCCGATCGATCCGCAGCCCGCCACCAGGACGGTGGCCGTACGCAGCGCCCACTGGTCGGCTTCGGGCACCACACCGGCGTTCCGGGCGGTCAGTTCCGTGTAGAACCGGGCCTTCGCCGCGGGCCCTCCGGCCGTCTCGGGCATCGGTTCCCTGTCGCCGTTCGTCACCTGTGAGCCCCTCCTCGTGCGGGATCGGGACGGTGTCCCGTACGCGTCCTGCGTGCGGCCAGGGTGGTGATCACGGCCTGCCACGAGGCCAGGTCGCTCGTCCCGTCGAGGTAGGAGCGGACCACGTCCCGGTACCAGGCGATGTCGGTGGGCACCGGGGCCGCGAACGGCTTGGCCACGACCGTCTGCCGGTAGATCGGCGCCATGGGATCCGACGGGCAGAGGGAGGGCGAGGTGCCCTCGACGACGTGCAGGTCGAAGCCGACCAGCCGCAGATGGCGCAGGGCGACGTGCTCCTTGGCGTCGCCGAGTACGACGCGCACGCCGTCGCCCAGTGCGAGCAGCGCCTCGCCGATGCCCAGCATGAGGTGCCAGGGGACGCGGGTGTGCTGCTCGTCCCGTGGCATCGTCTGGTCCCGCAGGAACCTCTTGAACTCGAAGGCCTGGTGTGTGCCCAGGCCGGGCCGTGCGTACCTCCCGAGCAGGTCGATGCGGTGCGCGGCCTCGGTCGGGAACGGGGTGCGGCACGCGGAGTCCAGGGGCAGGCTCTCGGGGTCCGCCGAGCAGGCCAGTCCCACGTAGCCGCGGATCTTCCCGGAGCGCGCGCACAGCGTGACCGTGTGGATGTTCTCCACGGGCGAGTGCGGCAGCGGTTCGTGGAAGGCCGCGGTGCGGTGGACCGCGGCCTCGGAGATCCAGTTCAGCCGGAGGTACTGGGCGAGGCGGAACCCCAGCATCCCCTTGAGGTAGCGGGCCGGGAACTGGCTGTCGCGGCCGGTGACGGTGACCAGTGCCCCGTCGGGATCCTCGACGAGGGAGAGCGGGGCGCCCCGCATCTCCAGGGGCAGCCGGCGGTAGCTGAGCCGGTCGTGGAGGCTGATGATGTCCCGGGCGTAGCGGCGGGCGCGGGGATCGTCCCGGGTGGCGGCGGGCTCCGGTGCCGGGGCGTCGCGTAAGCCGGGGCCGGCGGCCCGGCCGGCGGCGCTCACCACTCGTCCTTCTCGGCGTAGAGGCTCTCGGTGACGGCGAGGGCCAGGACCTCGGGGGTGCCCTCGTAGATCCGGGTGCCGAGCGCGTCCCGCATCGTCTTCTCCAGGCCGTAGGAGCGCAGGTAGCCGCGTGCGCCGAGCAGGGACAGGGCGGTCTCCGCCACGTCGATCGCGGTCCGGTCCGCGAACAGCTTGGCCGCGGCCGGTTCGTAGACCGGCGGCGGCAGTTCGTTGTCGACCTTGTCCGCCGCCCGCAGGTACAGCATGCGGGCGGCGTCGACCCTGGCCGCCATACCGGCCAGCTTCGCCGCCGTGAACTGCTGGTCCTTGAGGGGGCGCCCGCCCTGGACGCGCTCGCCGCACCAGGCGATCGCCTGTTCCAGGGCGCTGCGGGCCACGCCCGTGGAGATGCCGGCCACCGCGGCGCGCGCCATGTTGCTCTGCGCCATGTTGATCGCCATGCCCTCGCCCTCCGCGCCGATCATGTACTCGGCGGGCACCCGGACCTCGTGGAACTCCAGCTCGCTGCCGAGGCAGGCGCGGTATCCCATCTTGTCCGCCACGGGTCCGCGGACCACTCCGGGCAGGTCGAGGGGGACGATGAAGGAGGTGAGCCCGGTCGCGCCCGGACTGCCCGCCATGTTGGCGAACACGGAGGCGAACGCGGCGACCTTCGCGTTGGTGATGAACCGCTTGCGGCCAGTCAGCACGTAGTGGTCGCCGTCCCGGCGTGCGGTCGTCACGTTGCGCGCGTGTCCGGCCTGGGAGGGGATGATGAGGTCGCAGCCGGCGTCCTCCTCGGTGACCGCGTTGCAGGCGAGGACCGGTTCGTCGCCCGAGAACAGCGGCAGGAAGCGGGCCTGCAGCCGCGGGTCGCCGGAGAGCAGGACCGGCGCCTGGCCGAGCAGGGTGGCGCCGAAGACCAGTGCCGTGCCGGGGCAGACCGCGGCCACCTCCTCCAGCGCGGTGGCGACGCCCAGCATCCCCACCCCCAGGCCGCCGTACTCCTTCGGGACCGCCGCGCGGGTGAGGCCGATCCGGTGGCCGTGGCCGACGACGTCCCAGTCGAAATGCGCCGCCGGTTTCTGGTCGAGTTCCTGTACACGGGGCTGGACGACGTTCCGGGCGAATTCCCTTACGGCCTCCCGGAACTGTTCGACGTCGTTCGGCAGCACGTCGAAGTTCAGCGCCGTCTCGGACACGGATTCGGAGAGAGCGGTGTTCACGTGCGGTGTCACTCCTTGTGCGTCGGTTCGGTGTTCGGGACGGGTCGCCGCGCGTCGGTTCACGCGCCGATACCGGCGGCGGCCGCGATGTCGGGGTACCGGTCGAACGCGGGCCGCAGCATGGGCACCAGTTCCAGTACCTTGGCGACCCTGCCGCGGATCCGGAGCCGGCCCGTGGCGATGGCGACGGGCACCAGGAGCCGCCCCATCCACAGCGCGTGCGCCGTGTCGCAGGACATCCGGAGGGTGATCGCAGCGGGCCCCGCCTGCTCCTCACCGACGCGGACGCCGTTCTGCGGTGACACGAAGATCTCGCAGTCGGGCTTCGTGTGGACGAGCCGGACGGACAGTCCCTCCCGCCGGGCCCGCGCCACGAAATCGTCGTCCTCCAGCAATACGGTGAACAGACTGCCGAAGACCTTCACGGCCATTTCACTGGACGGAAAAACGGACATGTTCCCCCTTCGCTCTTCGCTTGCCTCGCCTGCACGAAAGCGCCCGTGAAAGAACGTTAGGGGCCGTACCGACCGGCTTCCAGCACGCCAACACAAGACCGAAGGGAAGCGGAAAGGACCCGGAAAGAAGGCGCGGAAACCGGGGGCCGGAAAACAGATCCCGGAAAGGAGAACGCTCAGCGGGACCCGGGCGATCTGATCCAGCCCAGCGACCGTTCGACGGCCCGCTGCCAGTTGTCGTACTCCGCCGCCCGGTGGCCGGGGTCCATTCCCGGCAGCCACCGGGCGGCCGGGTGCCAGTTGCGGCGCAGGACCTCGAGGTCCGGCCAGTAGCCCGCGGCGAGCCCGGCGGCGTAACCCGCGCCCAGGGAGACCGTCTCGGAGACCATGGGCCGTACGACGGGCACGTCGAGCACGTCGGCGACGAACTGCATGAGCAGGTTGTCCGCCGTCATGCCCCCGTCCACCTTCAGCTCCTTCAGGGCCACCGAGGAGTCGGCGTTCATGGCGTCGACGACCTCACGCGTCTGCCAGCCGGTGGCCTCCAGGACGGCCCGCGCCAGGTGCCCGCTGGTGATGTAGGAGGTGAGGCCGACGATGACGCCGCGCGCGTCGCTGCGCCAGCGGGGCGCGAAGAGACCGGAGAAGGCGGGGACGATGTAGCAGCCGCCGTTGTCCTCGACGGTCCGGGCGAGGGTCTCGATCTCCGGCGCGCTGTTGATCAGCCCCAGCCGGTCCCGGAACCACTGGACCAGTGCGCCGGTGACGGCGATCGACCCCTCCAGGGCGTAGACGGGCTGCCGGTCCCCGATCTTGTAGGCGACCGTCGTGAGCAGTCCGTGCCGGGACCGCACGACGTCGGTACCGGTGTTGAGCAGCAGAAAGCTGCCCGTTCCGTAGGTGCACTTGGCCTCGCCCGGGGAGAAGCAGGTCTGGCCGAAGAGCGCAGCCTGCTGGTCGCCGAGCGCGGCCGTGATGGGAACGCCGGGGAGCTGCGCGCAGGCCTCGCCGTAGGTCTCCGCGGAGGACCGGATCTCGGGCAGCATCGGGCGGGGGACGCCGAAGAACGCCAGGAGCTCCTCGTCCCAGGCGAGCGTGCGGATGTTCATCAGCATGGTGCGGCTGGCGTTGGTCGCGTCGGTGATGTGCAGACCGCCGTCGGCACCGCCGGTGAGGTTCCAGATCAGCCAGCTCTCCATGGTGCCGAACAGCACCTCGCCGTCCTTCGCACGCTGTTCCAGGCCCTTGACGTGGTCGAACAGCCAGCGGATGCGCAGCGCCGAGAAGTAGGTGGAGGGCGGCAGGCCGCACCGGTCGAGGAAGAACTCCTCTCCGGGCCGGATCCTGAGTTCCTCGACCAGTGGCGCGGTGCGGGTGTCCTGCCAGACGAGCGCCCGGCCCAGCGGGGTGCCGGTGCGCCGGTCCCAGAGCACGGTCGTCTCGCGCTGGTTGGCCAGGCCGATGGCGGCGACCTGGCTCGGGTCGACGGCCGTACCGGCGCCGGTGAGGACCTCGGTCATCACCCGTCTCAGGTTGTGCCAGATCTCGACGGCGTCGTGCTCGACCCAGCCGGGCCGGGGGAAGTGCTGCTGGTGCTCCCGCTGCGCGACCGACACCAGCCGCCCGCCCCGGTCGAACAGGATGCACCGCGTGGAATTGGTGCCCTGATCGATGGACATCACATAACGTTCCACCATGATCGGGTCCGCCTTCCGATGGGTCGCGGAATGGGCGCGGGGCGCGGAGGGGGCTTACCAGCGGGCGGCTCCCAGGTCCCGGGAGATGGCTCTCGCGGCCTCCCGGATCAGCGTGATCAGGCTGGGGCGGGGGTGGCCCTGGCTGTCGCAGATCCGCTCGACGGGGCCGGACAGCCCGATCGCGCCCACGACGAGGCCGCCGTGCCCCCGGATCGGCACGGCGAGTCCCGCCTCGCCCATGCTCATCTCCTGTACCTCGGCGGCCCAGCCCGTCTCCCGGACCTCGGCGAGCGCCCGGGTGAGCTGCTCCTGGGTGACCAGGGTGTGCCGGGTGTACGCGTCCAGCCCCGACTCCACGGCGGAGCCGACGGTCGCGGTGCCGTAGGCCAGCAGTACCTTGCCGAGCGAGGAGGCGTGCAGGGGCAGCAGCGCGCCCACGTCCAGGGTCTGGAGGGTGTCGTCCGGCCGGAACACGTGGTGGACGACCAGGACCATGCCCTCCAGGGGGGTGCCCAGGCGCACCGCCTCACCGCTGCGGGCGGCGAGGGCGTCGGCCCAGTTGATGGACCGGGACCGCAGCTCGTTGACGTCGAGATAGCTCGTGCCGAGGTGCAGCAGGGCGGCCCCGAGCTGGTACTTGCCCGTCGTCGCGTCCTGCTCCACGAAGTCCACGTGCTGGAGCGTGCGCAGAATCCCGTGGGCGGTGCCCTTGGCCAGCCCGAGGGAGGCCGCCACCTCTCCGAGCCCGAGTCGGCGGGGCCCGCCGGCGAGCAGGCGCAGGATCGCGGCCGCCCGTTCGATCGACTGGACCGGACCGGTCATGAGGCGAGCTTATTACCGTCTCGGACCGTCTGCCGTGCGTACGCAGGGCCGCCGTGGCACGGGAGCGGGCGGTGTCGTTCGGTAATGCCGACCCACGTTCATTGACCGACCCGGCGCGGCTCCTTAGCGTGCTGAGAGGCCTGGCAACGCACCGAGGTGCGTGACGCGGGGCCGGTGGCACTGACCTCTGGAGACACGAGATGGCGGTACAGCTCAACACGCGGGTGCGGGGGGCAAGCGAATACGTCTTCCCGATGCCGCCCGTCGCCGGTGCCGTGCCGGACGTGCGTCGACGGGCCGGCGCGGTTCTGGCCGCCTGGAAGGTGTCCCCGGACGTCATCGAGGACGCGCTGCTGGTGGTGTCGGAACTGCTGACCAACGCGATGGTCCACGCACTGCCCCCGGCGGTGCTGCGGCTGTCCTGGACACGCGACGCCGGTCTCGGCACGCTGCGCATCGAGGTCACCGACTCCGGTCCCGCGCGTTCGGCGGGAGAGCCGCCCGCGGGGATAGACCCGGACGAGCACGGCCGGGGCGAGGAGATCGTCCACGCCCTGGCGACCCGGTACGGCATCCACACGCACCCGGGCGCGGTCACCCGCTGGGCCGACCTCGTGGCGGTGTGAGAACCGCTCCGGTTCGGCGGCGTCCCGAAGGGGCGTCGGGGGTACCGGCCGAAGGCTGCGGGAGAAGACGCGCGACCAGTCACGACGGCGCCGTAACGGCACGTAACGGAACTTCCGGCGGAGCGCTCAGCGGCCCGCGCCCGGCGAGAACACGCCGGCGAACCGCCTTCCGCCGTCCGCGTTGAAGGCGACGGGCCGGGTGCGCGACACCACCGGGACGGACTCGTGGCCACCACGGCCCTCCGGTTCCCGGACGGCCGTTCCCTCTTCCTGGGACGCGGGCGGAACCGGTTCCGCCGTGTCCTGCATGCGCAGCAGGAGCAGCGCCGCGTCGTCGTGCAACCGCCCGCCCACGTGCGCCAGCAGTTCGTCATGGACCGCGGAGAGGATGTGCTCCGGGTCGCCGGACGCATGGCGGGCCACCCGCTCGGCCAGCGGGTAGAACTCGCGGGCGCGGTCGCGGGCCTCGATGACCCCGTCGGTGTACAGCAGCAGCTGGTCGCCTTCGGCGAAGGGCAGGATCTCCAGGCAGGGCGGCTCGTCGACGAGGACGCGCAGGCCGAGCGGCGGGGCCGGGCGGGTGGCCTCGACCGCGGTGACGCTCCCCGAAGCGGTGATCAGCAGGGGAGACGCGTGCCCGCAGTTGACCACTTCGAGCTGCCCGGCGCACGGGTGTCCCACGACGATCGCGGTGACGAAGTCGTCGGGGCCGAGGTTGCGCGCCAGGCTCCGCTCGATCCTCGCGACGACGGCGAGGAGATCGGGCTCGTCGTAGGCGGCCTCGCGGAAGACGCCGAGGACCAGGGCGGCGATCTCCACGGCCGGGAGGCCCTTGCCACGTACGTCGCCGACGATCAGCCGGATGCCGTGCGGGGTGGGCACCAGGGCGTACAGGTCGCCGCCTATCCGGGCCTCCGCCGCCGCCGCGCTGTAGCGGACCGCCACCCGGAACGGGCCGACGGTCTCCGGGATGGGCTTGAGAACCGCGTGCTGGGCGGCCTCCGCGACCGAGCGGACGGCGGCGAGCACCCGTTCCCTGCGGCCGCGCAGCGCGCTGGCCAGGGCGCTCGCCAGGGTGACGGCCACGAGCGCCGAGAGCACGGCCGCCGGCTCGCGCCCCGGACCCGCCTCCCGGGCCCCCAGGGTGGCGCCCAGCGCCACGGCGAGGAACCCCACGCACAGGACGCCCCGGGGTCCGTTGGTGCTGGCCGCCAGCGCCGGTCCGGCAGCCAGCAGCGGCAGCCAGAACATCCCCGGCCCGCCGATGACGTCGACGAGCGCGATGCCCGAGACGATCAGAACCGGTGCCACCGGCATTCCGGCGGCCAGCTGGGAGACGGCCCGCCTGGGCCCCGGCGTCCCAGGACCGGATCCCGGTTTCCTGAGCGGCCGCAATGGCCAGTGGTTGCCACCATGGTCTCGCGCCTGCCTCATGTCTGTGTCCGCAATCCTCACCCAGTGGGGCTCCGAGCCCGACTTGTCCGTTTCATCCAGGAAAGAGGTTTGGTCGGCCAGCCACAAGGAGTGGGATTTCAGATAGTGAGCGAGAGGCCCCGCGTGACGCGGTCCGCGGTCGGGAGCAGCCGGGCCCGGACCTCCGGGAGGCGGGAGAGCCGTTCCGCCGGGAGGGAGACGCCGAGCGAGCCGAGGACGTCGCCGCGGTAGATCGGCACGGCGACGCACACCGTGCCCAGCGCGTACTCCTCCAGGTCCGTGACGGCCGGGGCCATGGGAGAGGCGTCGAGGTTGCGGATCAGCTCGGGGAGGGTGGTGATGGTCCGTGGCGTCAGGTCGGCGAGGTCGTGCCGGGAGAGGTACTCGCGGCGGGCCTCCACGTCCAGTTCGCGCAGCACGGACTTGCCCAGCGCGGTGGCGTGCCCGGCGTCCTCGAACCCCACCCAGAGGTCGACGCGGGGTGTGCGGGGGCCGTCGACGATCTCGGCGACGCTGATCTCGCCCCCCTCGTAGAACGTGAGGTAGGTGGCGGTGCCCAGTTCGTCACGGAGCGCGGCCAGCGTCGGCCGGACCCGGCTGAGCAGCGCCTGGCTCTGTCCCGTGGTCTGGAGCGTGCCCAGCTTGTCGCCGAGGACGAAGCCGCCGTCGGCGAGCTTGCGCAGGTACCCGTCGTGGACCATCGTGCGCAGCAGGTGGTAGGCGGTGGCCAGCGGCAGGCCCGTCTCCCGGGCCAGCTGCTTCGCGGGCGCGCCGTTCTCGTGCGCGCTCACCGCCTCCAGCAGCCGGAAGGCACGCTGCACCGACATGATGAGCGTGGGCTCGTGAACGCTCATGTCACCAGCGTGCCCCCGACACCCCGGGCGGGCAAGACACGGGGCTTGCGGGTCAGCGCCCGGGGGTGCCGAGCAGGACGTGGGGATCGCTGATCACACGGTCGACGATGTGCGTGGCGGCGCCTCGTGCCGCGGCGGCGAAACCCAGGTCGGAGACGGCGAGCTCGCCCGTTCCCGGGGTCGGGGGCGCGAGCAGCCGGGCGGCGAGCGCGGTGCGGGCGGGGGCCATGATCCAGCGGGCCACCGCGGTGAAGTAGCCGCCGAGGACGATCACGTCGGGGTCGAACAGGGCCGCGATGTTGGCGCAGCCGGTCCCGACGTGCTCCGCGAGCCGGGCCAGTGCGCCGAGCACCGTCTCGTCGCCGCGCTCGGCGCGCCGGACCACGCGGGCGATGCGTTCCTCGGAGGACTCCCCCGCGCCGGGCCCGGCGGACGGCTCGGCGACCTCGGCGAGCAGTGCCTCCAGCCCCACGAACGCCTCCCAGCAGCCGCGCCGCCCGCAGCCGCAGAGCGGTCCGGCCGGGTCCAGCAGCATGTGGCCCACCTCGCCGCCGTACCCCCGGGCGCCCAGCAGCGGCCGGCCCTGCACGATCAGGCCGCCGCCGATGCCCACGTCGCCGGTGACGTACACCAGGTGCTCGGTGCCGGCGTGGCTGCCCACCCGGTACTCGGCCAGGGCGGCCCGGTTCGCCTCGTTGCCGACCGTCACCGGGCCGACCCGGTCGCCGAGCTCGGCGGTCAGCAGTTCGGCCACCGGCACGTCGTGCCAGCCGAGGTTGGGGGCGCGGCCCACCACCCCGCGGCGCTCGTCCACCAGACCGGGGACGGCCACACCGAGGCCCGCGACGAACGGGCCGCGTTCGGCGGCCGGACGCGCCGGGAGCGAGTCGAGCCAGCCGGCGCACGCCTGGGCGAGGGCGGCGAGGCTCGCCTCCGCACCGGCGCGGTGGGCGTCGAAGGGGCGCTGCCAGTGGTGCACCTGACGGTTCGCCAGGTCGACCACCAGCAGGGCCAGGTAGTCGACGTTGACCTCGGCGCCGACCGCCAGCACGTGCCGTCCGGCCAGCCGCAGTCCGGTGCCCGGCCTGCCCTGCCCGCCGCCGGTCGCGACCCCGGCCTCCTCCACCAGGCCCAGCTCGATCAGCGAGCCGACCAGGCGGGAGACCGTGGCCCTGGTCAGCCCGGCGCTGGCGGCGATCCCGGCGCGCGAAGCGGAGCCGACCGCCCACAGGTGGCGCAGCACCAGCTCCTGGTTGTTGCGCCTGATGTCGGTGTGCCCGGCGCGCGTCGGGACGCCGGCTGAACGCGCGGAGAGCAAGGGTGTCCTCCTGGGGCTCCGAGGGGTCCGAGTGGCTCGGGGCATACGCGCGGACTTGACAGGGACACGCACCAGTCTATGTTTTGGTTCGTACCAAAACATAGAACAGGTTGCCGCGCCCGTCCGCACAACTCGCCTGTTCCACAAGGAAGTTCATCGCCGGACCGACCACTCCGGCCACCATTCCACGCCCTGGCGCGGCCCGCTCATCCGACGCCGCCGATCCATGTCTGCGGCGTTGCCCTCCAGCATTCCGCCCGAGGAGGCAACATGAGCTCGAGATCCACCTGTTTACGGTCCACCGCCGTCGCGGTCCTCTGCTCCCTGGGCCTGCTCAGCACGGCCCTCGCCGCCCCCACCGCCTCGGCGGTGCCGGCGAGGGCCACGGCGAGCAGTACCGTGCCGATCTATCTCGACACCTCGTACTCCTTCCAGGAGCGGGCGGCCGACCTGGTCTCCCGGATGACGCTGGACGAGAAGGTCCAGCAGCTGCACACCAACAACGCACCCGCGGTCCCCCGGCTCGGCGTGCAGCAGTACACGTACTGGAGCGAGGGCCAGCACGGCATCAACACCCTCGGCGCGGACAACCGCTCGGGCTCAGCGAGCGGTGGAGTGCACGCCACCAGCTTCCCCACGAACTTCGCCGCCGCGATGACCTGGGACAGGCAGCTCATGTACCAGGAGACGCAGGCGGTCTCGGACGAGGCACGCGGCTTCCTGGACAAGTCGCTGTGGGGCACGGGCCAGAACAACCTCGGCAACTCGGCGGACAACTACGGTTCGCTGACGTACTGGGCGCCCAACGTGAACATGGACCGCGATCCGCGCTGGGGCCGTACCGACGAGGCCTTCGGCGAGGATCCGTACCTGGTCTCGCAGATGGCCGGGGCGTTCGTGAACGGCTACCAGGGCCAGAACCCGGACGGCAGCAGGCAGACGAAGTACCTGAAGGTGGCCGCCACCGCGAAGCACTACGCGCTCAACAACGTGGAGAAGGACCGCACCGGCATCAGCTCGCAGGTGAACGACACCGATCTCTACGACTACTACACGGCCCAGTTCAGGAGCCTCATCGAGAAGGCCCATGTCTCCGGCCTCATGACCTCCTACAACGCCGTCAACGGCACACCCTCGGTGGCGAACACGTACACCACCGACCAGATCGCCCGGCGCACCTACGGCTTCCAGGGCTACATCACCTCGGACTGCGGCGCCGTCAGCACCACCTACCGCTCCTTCCCCGGCGGCCACGACTGGGCCCCGCCCGGCTGGACCACGGACGGCAAGGACACCGACGCCACCTGGACCAGCACCGCCGACGGAAGGAGGATCTCCGGCGCGGCCGGCGGTCAGGCGTACGCGCTGCGCGCGGGGACGGACGTCAACTGCACCGGCGCCGAGGCCACCCCGCAGAACGTGGAGCAGGCCATCCAGGCCGGCATCCTCAGCGAAGGAGTGGTGGACACCTCGCTGGTCCACCTGTTCACCGTGCGGATGGAGACCGGCGAGTTCGACCCGGCCGCGGGCAACCCGTACACGAAGATCACCAGGAGTGTCATCGAGTCCGCCGACCACCAGGCCCTCGCCACCAAGGTCGCTGACAACGCTGTCGTCCTGCTCAAGAACGACGCACTGGCGGCGACGGGCCAGCCGCTGCTGCCCGCCGACGCCGCCGCGCTGGACAAGGTGGTCGTCCTCGGCGACCAGGCCGGGAGGACCACCCTGGGCGGCTACTCCGGCGAACCCACCCACCAGACGGACGCCGCCGACGGCATCACCGCCGCGGTGAAGGCCGCGCACCCGGACGCCCAGGTGGTCTTCGACGCGGCCGGCACCTCCACCACCGCCACCGGCCCCGCCCAGCTCTCCGCCCGGACCCGGGCGGACGTCGAGGACGCGGACCTGGTCGTGGTCGCGGTCGGCACGGACACCAGCGTGGCCACCGAGGCCAAGGACCGCACCACCCTCGCACTGCCCGGCAACTACGCCGACCTGGTGGACCAGGTCGCCGCACTGGGCAACCCGCGTACGGTGCTGGACATCCAGTCGGCCGGCCCCGTCGACGTCGAGGGGCTGAAGGACAAGGTCCCGGCGATCGTCTTCGCCGGGTACAACGGGCAGTCCCAGGGCACCGCACTGGCCGACGTGCTGTTCGGGCGGCAGAACCCGAGCGGGCACCTGGACTTCACCTGGTACAAGGACGACTCGCAGCTCCCGGCGATGTCCGACTACGGCCTGACGGCGGGCGCCACCGGCGGACTGGGCCGCACCTACCAGTACTTCACGGGCACGCCCAGTTATCCCTTCGGCTACGGGCTGAGCTACACCTCCTTCCGCTACTCGCACACCCGGGTCGACCGGACGTCCGTGAGCGCCGACGGCAGTGTGAAGGTCTCCTTCGACGTCACCAACACCGGCAGCACCGCGGGCGCGACCGTCGCCCAGCTCTACGCGGCGACCCCCTTCACCGTGCCGGGAGCCGAACTCCCCAAGGAGCGCCTGGCGGGCTTCCAGAAGACGCGGGTCCTGCAGCCCGGGCAGAAGCAGCACATCACCCTGAAGGTGAACATCCCCGACCTGGCCTTCCGGGACAGCAAGGCCGCCAGGTCCGTGGTGTACGCCGGAACCTACCGCTTGCAGGTCGGCCCGGACTCGGCGACCGTCGCCGGAGCGGCGAACGTGCGGGTGCACGGTCGTCTCACCCCGCACGTGCAGTACGTCACCGTGCAGCCCGAGGCGGTGGTCCACCAGGCCGGCGACACCATCGACCTGACCGGCACCAACCGGTGGATCGAGGACGACACCGACCCCGCACAGCAGCCCGGCCGCACCATGTCGGTCACGGCGGACCATGTGGTCGAAGCCGTCGACACCGACGGGTCGTTCGTGGATCTGACCAGGACCCGGGTCCGGTACTCGAGCAGCGACGCCTCGGTCGCGACCGTCTCGGCCAAGGGTGTCGTCACCGCGGTCGGCAACGGCGTGGCGACGATCAGGGCCACCGTCGGCGGCGTGACCGGCGGCGCGGTGATCCGCGTCGGCCACCCGCTCGGCATCAGCGGCGGCGGTGTCCTCTCCTCCGGTACGACGGCCACCCTGACCACCACCTACACCAACACCGGCCCCGGCACGCTGAACGACGTCCAGGTCGCCCTGACCGCGCCCGCCGGCTGGCGTGCCGACGCCGTCACCCCGGCCGTCTTCGGCTCACTGGCACCGGGCGCCAAGGCCGTCACCACCTGGAAGCTGGCGCCCGACGGAGGCACCCCGGCACCGGGGAACTACGCCGTCTCCGCCTCCGCCACCTATCAGGGCGCCCGCAGCGACGACCAGGCGGCGACCAGGGTGCTGGTGCCGTACGCCGACTTCGCCGCGGCCCGGAACAACACCGGGGTCGCCGACGACGCCGACCCGGGCGGCGCCGACATCGACGGCGAGCACATCGGCCTCTCCCAGCAGGCCCTCGCCGCGGCGGGCGTCGCCTCCGGGAGCGCGGTGAGCCACGGCGGGCTCAGCTACGACTGGCCCACCACCGGCACCGGCGCCTACGACAACATCGCCGCGCTCGGCCAGACCGTCCCGCTCACCGGGGTCCCGGCCGGGGCCACGAAGCTGGGGCTGCTCGGCACCAGCGCGTACGGCGACGGATCCGGATCCGGGCTGGTCACCTACACCGACGGCAGTACCCAGGCGTTCTCGCTGACCTTCCCCGACTGGTGGTCCAACACCGCCCCGCCGGGCGGCGACATCCTCGCCTCCACCCCGTACCTCGACACGGCGGACGGCAGGAAGGACCAGCGGGTGAGCGTCTACGCGCAGACGGTGGCGCTGGCGGCCGGGAAGACCCCGGCGTATCTCACCCTGCCGGACATGGGCGCGCCGGTCGCCGTGAACCAGGTGTCCCTGCACGTCTTCGCGGTGGCCGTGGGCTGAGCCGCCCGAGGCCGGCGCCGGCGCCCGCGGGGTTCACGGGTGCCGGCGCAGCCGCGGGGTGAAGGCGGCGTGGAAGAGCGTCGAGGCGGCGCCGACGGCGGCCGCCTCGTGGATGCTCACGGAACGTTCGACATGGACCCGGCGCAGCCGGCGGGCGGTCGGGAAGTCGTTGACGGCCCGTTCGATCTCGGTGAGGTAGATGTCGGCCGCGGGGCCGGTGCAGAACGGTCCGCCGACCACGACGAGGCCGACGTCGAGCAGGTCGATCAGGGCCAGGGCGCCCCTGCCGATCGCCCGGGCCGCCTCGCGGACCGTCGGCGGGTCCTTCGGCACCTGGCCGGCCGCGCCCGCGCGAGGACCGTCGGCGCGGGTGAGCACATGGCGTGCCGGGTTGCACTCGGGCAGCACCTCGGGCCGGCCCGAGGGCTCGACGCGGCCCAGCGTGACCGCGCACAGCTGCCCGAACTCCCCCGCGTTGGCGGTGAGTCCGCGGTAGATGTCGCCGTTGAGGATCAGGCCCGCGCCCACACCCGTGCCGAGATAGAGGTAGACGAAGTCGCGGGCGCGGCTCTCGCGGCCGATCCAGCGCTCGCCGACGGCGGCCGCGGTGGAGTCCTTCTCCACCAGGATCGGGCAGGAGAAGCGCTGTTCGAGGAGGCTGCGCAGCGGGACGTCCTTGAGGACGCCCATCAGCGGCGGGTCCAGGACCGTTCCGGAGACGGTGTCGACCGGGCCGGGCACCACCACCCCGAGCCCGAGGAAGCTGTTCTCGCGCACCGCCTGCCCGGTGTTGGCGAGGACGGCCTCGCCGAGGGCGGCGATCTGCGCGACGACCGCACCGGGGCGCGGTTCGGGGGTGATCTTCTCGACCCGGCGGGCCACGATGCGGCCGGAGAGGTCGACGAGGACCGCGGTGAGCACCTCGGGGTCGATGTGGATGCCGAGGGCGTGCGCGGCGTCGTCGCGCAGCCGGACCAGGCCGCGCGGCTTGCCGACGGTCGAGTGCTGCCGGCGTTCCTCGACGAGCAGGCCGCGGTCCAGCAGCGAGCGGGCGATGCGCGAGACGGACTGCTGGGTCAGCCGGGTGCGGTCGGCTATCTCGCCGCGGGTGATCGACCCGGCCAGCCGCACCGTCTCGATCACCACGCACTCGTTGAACGAGCCGAGGTCGATCTGGTTGGCGCCACCGCTGCCGGCCGGTGCGGCCGCGCGCAGCGGCCCGGCCGCACCGGGCGGGCTCTCCCCGGGCGCGGCCGGCAGCGGCTCGCGGATCCAGCGCACCGGTGCGGGGCCGTCCAGGTCCGCCGCCAGGTCCAGCAGGACACGGGCCGAGGAGGAAGGGTGCCGGGAGGCGTCCAGGGCGAGTACGGCGCGCAGGAAGGAGACCGGGCCCGTCCGCTCGGGTGGCTGGTGGAGGGTCACCCGGGCCCGCCGGCAGAGCTCGTCGAGCCCGGCCGCGGCCGGGCCGCGCAGGACGACCAGGTGGAGGTCGGCGCGGGGGTGGGAGCGGCGGGCGGCGGCGAGGAAGACGCTCACCGCCTGGTCGGGTTCGGCGGCCGGGCGGCCCTGCGGGCGGGAGGGACCGGCCGCAGCGGCGGGGGCCGGACCGCGGGAGTCGTCGGGAGCTGCGTGGTCGTGCGGGTCCAGGGCGTGGGTGAACGCCGCGGTCACGGCTGCCAGCGCGTCGGTGGGGGGCCTGACCACGGGGCCGGCGGCGGGACGGCCGGGGACGGGCTGGCGCAGGGCGAGCAGTACCAGGGTGCGGCCGGTGTCGTGGTGGACGCCGGCCACCCACACCTCGCCGTCGGCGAGGGCGGGGGTCAGCGGGGGCAGCGGGGCCCGGTCCGCCTGGCCCAGGTGCCAGCGGCGGCGGGCGGCGGCGACCGCGGTGTGCGAGCAGCCGAGCAGCCGTCCCACGCTGCGGGAGGAGCGCCGGTCCGGTGGGGCCAGCAGGGTCTCGGTGACCACGTCGCCCTCGTCGACGACCCCGGGGCGGCCCGACTGCGGGCGGCCCGCGAGCCCGGCGGTCCCCTCGGCGGCGTAGCGCTGCCGCCAGGTGGCCACGGTCTGCCGGGAGACGCCGAGGCTGCGGGCGATCTCGGAGTTGTGCCGGCCGAGGGCGGCCTGCAGGACGATCGAGGCGCGCAGGGCACGTGGCCCGGGGCCGGCCGCCCACCGGCGGAGGACGTCGAGTTCGGCTTCCGCCGGTGGCCGGGATGGCGCGTCAGGCACCGGCGCCGCCCCGGGTGCGGCGGGGTATGCCGAGCGGGACCGGGACACGGAGCCTGCCGGGGACCGGCAGCGGGCTGGGTCGCACCGTGACGGCCCCCCTTCCTTGTGGCCTTTCCGGCCTTTCCGGCCTCTCTGGTGATTCCGGTGATTCCGGTGATTCCGGATGCTCCGGGCCGGTCCGGAGGGAGGCATCGTATCCGTGGATGGAATCGCTGGTCAGCGCCCATGCGCCGGGGATTTCCGGAGAGGGGCCGGTGGCGTCGTGCACGGTGGTTCTCCTTCGGGGAGGCAGGCCGGTGGGCCGGCCTCAGTTCCCGGCAGTGGTGAGCGAGACGCTGTGGATGTACAGCGGCCTCGCCGGGTCGGTGGCCGCGAGCCGGAGGTCGGCCTGGAGGTTCTGGGCCTCGTCGAACTGCGCGCCGGTGAGGGTGAGCGTGGCGGTCTGCCAGCTGCCGGTTCCGTCGCCGGTGACCGTCGGCCCGTTGTGGTAGGCGTCGGCCGGGGTGTCGTACTGGACGGTGAAGCCCTGCCCGGCCTCGGACCAGTAGGTGACCTGGACGGTGAGGGTGGCCGCGCGGGCCACCGCGCTGCCCGGGTCGAGCTGGAGGTAGGCGTTGGCGCTGCCGACTCCGGTGCGGTCGGTGGCCCAGGTCTCGTAGGCGCTCTGTCCGCCGAGGGTGACGGTGTCCAGGTTGCCGTCCGCGCCCTGGCCGGTGGCGCCGACGTTCTGGAAGACGGCGCCCGACGACCCGTCGTTGCTGCCCGCGGTGGCGCCCACGGTCGTGGCGCCGCCGGAGGTGGTGGAGCAGGAGCCGGGTACGGGGGTGCCGGCCGGTGCCGGGCCGGGGACCAGTTTCCATTCGGTGAGCGAGGCCGTGCCCAGGCCGAGCGGGACGCATGCGCCGCCGTCGCTCTGCGCCACCTGCGGCAGTGCCCTGCCGGTCGCCGCGTCCACCGCGTGGTAGCGGCCGGCCTTCAGATTCAGCCCGGCGGGCCGCAGGACGACGGCGCCGTCGTACGAGAAGTAGGGGCTGATCTCGGCCAGTACCAGCTGGGAGCTGCGGTGGTCGGCGGCGGTGGTGGTGGGCACCACCTGCAGGGCGTGCGCGCTGCTCAGCTCGGCGTACGCCGGAGCGTACCGGGCGAGCTGGTCGCCACTGCTCAGCACGGTCCCACCGGCCTTCTGATAGGCCGTCACGTTGGCGTCGGTGCCGTTCAGCGGCAGCACCGCGCGGAACGTGGACAGGTGCGCCGCGTGGTTCTTCACCTCGTCGCTGGTGACCACGGTGAACCCGCTCTGGTGGCGCGACCACAGGGCGGTGAGCTGGTTCTCGACGGCGTTGAGACTGCCGCCGCCGGCGTTCCCCCAGGCCTTGGAGTAGTCGAAGTAGACCGCGACCGGGGCTTGCGGGTAGGTGCCGGACAGGCCCTGCAGGGTGGGCAGCGCGCCGGTGTAGATCGGGTAGGCGATGACGTCCTTGGAGGTGCCGTCGTGGATGAAGAAGTCCTCGCCGCCGCCGTAGGGGAAGCCCATGCCGTAGTTGGAGATCCACTGGACGGCCTGGGCCGGCATCTCGGCCTCGGTGGGCGCCGTCCACTCCTGGGCGAGCCGGACGTGGTAGCCGCGGGCCAGGCTGCCGAAGGTGAGGGTGAGGCCGGGTGACTGGGCGGCGTCCTCGATGACCGTGAGGCCGTACTTCCGGGCCAGTCGGAAGAAGACGTCGGGCAGGTTGCCGATGTCCGGGGCGTTCGAGATGTGCCCGCCGAAGTAGTAGTAGAGCGGGCCGCGGGAGACCTTGCGGACGGCGGCGGTCAGCCGGTCGTAGGTGTCCTGGACGCTCCACTGCCGGAAGTTCTGGTACACGCCGGCCAGCGGCTGACCGGGGGTGGCCGCGGGCACCTCGGCGAAGGAGCCGTAGGCGGTGCCGTTGGCCGCGTTGAAGCGGGCGACGGTGCCGTAGGTGTGCGGCAGCCAGTGGTCGTGGAAGTACGCGATGTCGGCCGGTGCCCAGCCGCCGTTGCCGTCGTTGCTCCACTGGGCGTCCAGGCGGCCGTAGTCGAGGATCGAGCCGCCGTAGCCGGGGGTGCCGGTGAGGTGCTCGACGGTGGTGGTGACGTAGTCGAAGTAGGCCTGCTGTTCGCCGGTGTCCCACCAGGCGGGGGCGATGCCGGTGCCACCGCTGCCGGTGACCTCCCTGCTGGTGATCCACGAGGCGGGACTGCCGCCCCAGCCGGCCTGCCAGAAGATCGGCACGATGCGGATGCCGGCGGCCTCGGCGTTGGCGAGTTCGGTGTCGAGCTCGGTGAAGTCGAAGGTGCCCTCGGCGGGTTCGATCTGGTTCCAGGGCATGTTGATCTCGACGCTGTTCATCCCCTTGGCCTTGACGGCCTCGAACTGGGCCGTGGACCAGGGGGTGCCGTGGTCGTCGAACTGCAGCTGGGTCGCCCACAGGGTGGACGGCCCGCTCCGCGCGGTGGTGGCCGCGGCCGGGGTCGCCGCACCGGCCGGTACGACCGGGCCGGCGGTGGCGACGACCGCCGCCGCGGCGGCGAGGAGTGGAACCGTTCTGCGTCTCGCGGACTTCGACGTGCGCAGCATCGGCTGAACCCTTCCGGGTGAGTTGAGCGGGGATACGGACCGGCGGTGCTTCTCCAGGGCCTCCCGTCGGCGCGGCAGCATTATGGAAAACCATGAGTGTTACCAAGACAACAGCTCGGCCGAAGAACCTGCCCAAGATTTCAATTCAGCGGCATTCACCTGCGCATATGTCACCACCGATGCGCGAATACCGATGTTTCCACCAGTCTTTTGTAAGAGAAATCTCTTGTCATCCGTCAGAATTCTCCCTGCGCATCGCCTTGACGCACCGCGCGCTCAGCCACATGCTTCGGATCAATCTCCGGGACTCCCGTCGGCCGTTTCCCGTACCTCCTACCGAGGAGCGACATGGCCGACAGAAGCCGTTACCTCACCACCCCCTGGCCCCGCGTCCTGACCGCTGCCGCCGCCGGTGCGCTGGCCGCCGCCGGGCTCTCCGCGTGCAGCAGCGACAGCGGCGGCTCGTCCGAGAACACCCTGGTCGTCGCCGAGTGGACCAACGCCGCCGCGGTGGCGCAGACCGAGAAGATCAACGCCGCCTTCGAGAAGGCGCACCCGGGCGTCAAGGTCAAGCTGCAGACCGCACCGACCGCCGCCAACGCCTGGCCGACGCTGCAGAACTCGCTGCTGGCCTCGAAGAACGTCGACGTCCTGGCCCAGTTCCCGCCCACCCCGGCGGCGTTCCCGCCGGAGCAGACGGACATCAAGGTCAACGGCACCGCCGCGCTGATCGCCAACAACCAGTTCATGGACCTGAGCAAGCAGCCGTTCATGAAGCGCTTCGACCTCACCGCGCAGAAGTACGCGATGGGCTACAAGGACGGCGTCTACGGCGTGATGACCGCCGAGTACGTCAACAACACCGGCCTCTGGTACAAGAAGGACCTGCTCGACAAGTACGGCCTCCAGGTGCCGACCACGTACGGCGAGTTCGTCTCCGACCTCAAGCTGCTGAAGTCCAAGGGCCTGAGCCCCGTCTACGTGGCCGGCAAGGACGGCTACCAGAACATCATCTGGGCCGGGATCATCAACCAGCTGATGATGCAGGACAAGCCGGCCACCGAAGCGCAGTCCGTCTACCAGCAGCGCGCCCAGGACTTCTGGGACGGAAAGGCCAACTGGGACGACCCGCTGTACCAGGACGCCGCCCGGCGCTACGAGGAGATCATGTCGTACATCGAGCCCAACGCGGCGGGCGTGCCCGCGCAGACCGCGCCGGGGGTGTGGGCGTCCAACACCGACGACTACCCCTTCTTCGTGGACGGCTCCTACGACGGCAACACCATCGCGCAGGCCAACCCGGACCTGGACTTCGGCTTCTTCGCCGTCCCCGGTACCGACAACGCCGCCTGGAACCGGCCGGCGCTCGCCCCCGACCTGTCGTGGTCCGTGCCGGTGTGGGCGAAGCACAAGAAGCTGGCCCTGGAGTACCTGGACTTCTTCACCCAGCAGACCAACTACGCGGCCTGGGTGAAGGCCACCGGCTCGATCTCCACCGAGCCCGACGTGCCGACCCCGTCGCTGTCCTGGACCGACTGGCTGACCGCCAACGCCGCGAAGGGCTACCCGAACTCCACCCAGCCGTGGATTCCGACCACCGGGTCCTCGACCTACGCGGGCGGGCCGAAGCTCCAGGACGTGCAGCCCTTCGGGAACAAGTCCATGACCACGGCGCTCTCCGAGTCGGCCAAGGCGTACTCCGCCAGCGTCAAGCACTAGGAGCGCACCGTGTCCACCTGCCCCTTCGGCACCCGGCGGACCAGGCGCTGGATCCCCTGGCTGTCCATCTCGGTGCCCACCCTCGGCTGGCTGGTGTTCGGCCTGTACCCGTCGCTGGCCACCGTCTACTACTCGCTCACCCAGTACTCGGGGCTGCCCGGCACCCCCATCAACTTCTGCGGCCTGTGCAACTACCGCAACGAGTTCACCGGTTCCTGGCCCGACCTGTCGGACAGCCTCGTGGTGACCGTGAAGTACGTCGCCGGAGTAACGATCCTTCAGATCGTGGTCGGCCTGGGACTGGCACTGGTGCTCCAGCGCCGGCGGACGGGCTACGGCCTGTACCGGGCCCTGATCTTCATGCCGCAGATCTTCTCCGTGACCATCGTGGCGGTGCTCTTCTCGCTGCTGCTGGATCCCAACAACGGTCCGACGGAGAAGGCGTACCACTCGCTGTTCGGCGGCGCCAACGCCTTCCTCGGCAACCCCGACTGGGCGATCTGGCTGATCGTGCTGATCAACGTCTGGATGTTCTCCGGCTACACCATGCTCGTCTACATCGCCGGGCTGCGCCGTATCCCGCCCGAGCTCTACGAGGCGGCTTCGCTGGACGGAGCCGGGCGGTGGAAGACGTTCTGGAAGATCACCTGGCCGATGCTGGCCCCGGCGACCACCGTGAACGTCTTCCTCACCGCCATGGGCAGCATCGGCGAGTACGCGCTGGTCCTGGTGCTCACCGACGGCAACTACGGCACCAGGACCCTGGGGATGTACATGTTCGACACGGCCTTCGGGCAGAACTCCGACCTCGGCCGCGGCTCGATGCTGGCCATGCTCCAGTTCGCCTTCACCCTGGTCGTCGGCGGCGGCCTGCTGTGGGGACTGCGCAGGCGGGAGGTGTCGCTGTGAGCCTGCTGACCGCGCGCCTCCAACGGCGCTCCGATCCCCCGGCGCCCGCCAGGCCCGCCCCGTCCGACCGTCGCCGCCTGGCCCTGCGCGGACTGCGACTGACCGGGACGCAGCTGTTCTGCTTCGTGGTCTCCGCCGGGTTGTTCGCCCTGCCGCTGGTCTATCTGCTGCTGCAGGCGTTCAAGCCGTACCAGTCGTTCCTGAAGGACCCGACGGGGATGCCGGACACCTGGACGCTGAGCAACTTCAGCGACGCGTGGACGCAGGGCAACTTCGGCACCGAGATGGTCAACTCGCTGGTCTACGCGGTGGTCCCGGACGTCATCACCCTGGTCCTGGGGGTGTTCCTGGCCTTCCCGATCTCGCGCGGCTGGTTCCGGCGCTCCAACGCGCTGTACGGCTTCTTCGTCTTCTCCGGCTTCCTGCCCGTCGGCCTGATCCCGCTGTTCGTGGAGGCCAAGGCGCTCGGGCTGTACGACAGCCGGCTGGGGTTCCTGGTCCTCACCTCGCTCGCCGGCGCCGGATTCTTCTTCTTCGTGGGCTACATCAAGTCCATCCCGCGGGAGCTGGACGAGGCGGCGGCGCTGGACGGCTGCGGGTATGTCCGGTTCATCTTCCAGATCGTCATGCCGCAGATGAAACCGGCCCTGGCGACCTTCGGGGTCTTCGGCTTCGTGGCGTCCTGGAACAACCTGATCCTGCCGCTGATCATGCTGAACGATCCGGGACTGTGGCCGGTGACCCGCGGGCTGTACGGGTTCTTCGGTGAGCACACCTCGCAGTGGCCGCTCATCGCGGCGGCCACCGTGATCGTGGCGGCCCCGATCCTGGTCGTCTTCGCCCTGCTCCAGCGCCATCTGGTGGAGGGCGTGGCGGGCGGCGCGGCGACCGGCTCGGCGGGCGTCGGCACGACGGCGACGGCCGCGGTCGCCGCGGAGGAGTAGGAAGACGCGGGCGGCATGGCGAGGGGGGCCGCCGGTTCCGGCGGCCCCCCTCTTCCGTTTCCGTTGCTGGGGCTCTTGCGTCGCGGTTGCGGGCTACGGGGCTTCCAGCGCCCCGTCCGGCCGCCGCACCTGGGCGGACCAGCGCTCGTGGAGGAACTTCACCGGAGGGAACCGCCCGGCGGCCTTCTCGTCGAGGGTGATGCCCCAGCCGGGCTCCTCGGAGGGGCGCAGATGGCCGTCGGCCACCACCGGCGTGCCCGGGAAGACCTCGTGGGTGGCCTCGTTGTACTCGTGCGACTCCTGGAAGCCGAAGGCCGGCGAGGAGATGTCGACCGCCAGGTTGGCCGCCACCCCGACCGGCGAGATGTCGCCCGGGGAGTGGAAGGCCGTGCGCACGCCCAGGAGTTCGCAGAGGGCGACGAGCTTACGGGTCGGAGTCAGCCCGCCCACCGAGGAGGTGTGCAGCCGCAGCAGGTCCACTGCGCCGTCCCGGACCAGCCGGACCGCGTCCGGCACCGAGCCGAGCTGTTCGCCGACCGCGACGGGTACCGGGGAGGCGGCGCGGACCGCGGGCAGGTGGTCGTAGAACTCGGGGGCGACGACGTCCTCCAGGAAGGACAGCCCGTACGGTTCCAGCGCCCGCGCCAGCACCACGGCCTGCTTGGGCGTCAGCCGGCTGTGCACGTCGTGCATGAGGTTGACGCCGTCGCCCAGCCGGCCGCGGGCGGCGGCGAACAGGGCCGGGGTGGAGCGCAGGTAGCGCTCGGGGTCCCAGCCGTCGGGGTGCGGTGAGCGCGGGTAGCCGCCGCCGGTGCCGGGGGCGCCGTACGCGCCGAGGCCGGGCTGGCCGGTCTGCAGCCGGACGTTGCGGTAGCCGGCCTCGATCAGCTGCTCGGCGCGGTCGAGGGTCTCCCCTATGGTGGGGCCGGCCGCGTGCGAGTAGACCTCGACGGCGGCCCGGCAGCGTCCGCCGAGGAGTTCGTGCACGGGCAGCCCGGCGCGCTTGCCCGCGATGTCCCACAGGGCCTGGTCGAGCCCCGACAGCGCGTTGTTGAGGACCGGGCCGTTGCGCCAGTACGAGGAGTAGTGGACGAGCCGCGTGATGTCCTCGATGTCGGCCGGGTGGCGGCCCACGGCGAGCGGCCCGACGTGCTCGTCCACGGCGGCGGCCACGGCGGCGTAGCGCTGGGTGAAGGTGGCGCACCCCAGTCCGTACAGGCCGTCGTCGCTGGTGTCGACGCGGACGACGATCAGCGGGGTGCCCTCGGGGGCGGTTACGACGGCACGGACCCGGGTGATCCGCAGGCCGTCGCGGTGGGTCCAGGGCGGCCGGGCCTCGGGCAGTCCGCCGTCCGGGCCGAGGAGGCGGTCGGGGTCGCAGCCTCGGTCGGGATCGAAGGAACGGCCGGGGTCGAGGGGGCGGTCGGGACCGAGGGGGCGCTCGGGGTCGAGGGGGCGGTCGGCGTCGGTGCGTTCGGACATGCCGGAGTGCGGCGGGATGCTGGGCACTCTCGTCCTTCCGTCGGGCAGTGGGATTCATCCGGCGGAGCGGGATCCGGCGGACGGCTACGTGAGGGCGGTGCCACCGACGATCCGCAGGTGGGCGGCGGTCGGGGGGCGGGTGGTCACGGTGACCGGGAGCACCGTCACCTCTGGGGCGGGGGCCGTCGACCGGCCGGCCGCCCGCTCGGTGACCCGGCGGTGCAGCAGGCGCATCGCGGTGTCGCCGATCTCCCGGGAGGGCAGCGAGACCGCGGCCACGGTGAGCGGGAGTACGTCGAAGGGGCCCGCGTCGTCCATGCCGGCCAGCTCGACGTCTTCCGGGACCTCGTAGCCGAGCGCGGCCAGGTCGTGCGCGGCGGCGGCCAGCACATAGCCGTTGGAGCAGAGCAGGACGTCCGGCGGGCTGTCCCCGCCGAGCAGCGCGGCCAGCCGGGCGCGGCGCTGATCGGGCGGGAGGTCGCGGTAGCGGCGCAGCACCGTGAGGTCGGGCCGGATCGGCAGCCCGGCCTGCCGCAGCGCCCCGACATGGCCGGCGAGCCGGTCGCGGACGCTGCTGGTGTCGGTCTCGTCCCACAGGGTGGCGATGGTGCGGTGCCCGGCGGCGATCAGAGCCTTCGTCAGCTCCCGTCCGACGGCCGTGTTGTCGGCGACGACGGCGTCGTGGGCCAGGTCGGGACGGTAGCGGTCCGCCATCACCAGCGGCACGCCGGCGCGCTCGACCTCCGTCCAGCCCTCGTGGCCGCCCGTGCCCTCCGCAGGGTAGACGACGATGCCGCTCACCCCGTCCCGGACGGCGTCCAGGAGGGCGCGGCTCTCGCGCTCCGGGTCACCCTCGCAGTGCCGCAGGTAGAGCCGGTAGCCGAGTTCGGCACAGGCTGCCTCGACGCCGGCCAGGAGCTGGGAGACGTGCGGGCCCTGGAACTGCAGGATGCAGGCGATGGCGCGGTCGGCGCTCCCGCCGCCGCGGCGCACTCCCCGGCCGGGCTGCTCGGCGACGAAGGTGCCGAGACCGCGACGGCGCACCACCCAGCCCTCGGCGGCGAGTTCGTTCAGCGCGCGCACCGCGGTGGCATGGCTGACACCGAACCGCTCGCAGATCTCCCGCTGGGTCACGAAGGGCACGCCCGGCGAGTACTCACCGGAGGCGATGGCCTCCAGGAGCGTGCGCTTGACCTGCGCGTAGAGCGGGGGGCGAGGTGTGTCGTCGGCCGCGCCGCCTCCGGGTCTGCCGCCGTCCACGATCGGCCTCCTGAGGCTGGCTGGGATCTCGGTGGGGATCTCGGTGCGCGCCAATTTAGCATGTCAATCTCGCGCCCCGACCGACTAGTAGCCGTTCATGACAGCTCATTCACGAGTATTGACATGCTAATTGGCCGGTTCCTAAGGTCTCGATCGTCCGGCGTCACGCTCGCCTGCCATCGGAAAGGGCACATCCGACGTGAAAGTCCTGGTCACCGGTGCGGCAGGGATGCTCGGGCGTGAAGTCGTCCGGCAACTCGCCGACAGCGGCGCGCAGGTGCGCGCACACGACCGCGTCCGGCCGGACGGGCTCGTGGCCGACGAGACCCTGCTGGGTGATCTGCGCGAGCCCGCGTCGATCGGGCCGCTGGTCGACGGCGTGGACGCGGTGGTGCACGCCGCGGCCCTGCCCGCGCCCACCATGGGCACCCCGGACGAGGTGTTCACCATCAACGTGGAGGGCACCTGGCGGGTGCTCGACGCGGCGGCCCGGGCGGGAGTGCGCCGGCTGGTGTACGTCTCCAGCCTCTCCGCGCTGGGCCTCGCCTGGTCCCGGACGGACCGGTCGCCCGCCGCGATCCCGGTCACCGAGGAGCACCCCTGTCTCGCCGAGGACGTCTACGGACTCTCCAAGCGTATCGGCGAGTTGATCGCCGAGACGACGGCCCGGAAGTACGCGGGCGACGGGATGAGCGTGCTCAGCCTGCGTTTCCCGTTCATCGGCAGCGGTGCACGGCTGCGTCGGCACCTCGACCGGGTGCACCGGGATCCCGGCCACGACCGCCTCGGTCTGTGGGCCTGGCTGCACACGGCGGACGCGGCCCGGGCGGTCCTCGCCGCCCTCGACCGCGCCCCGGCCGGCCACCACCTCGTCAACGTCACCGCCCCCGACACCACCTCGCTCCGGCCCACCCGCGACCTCCTGCACCGCTACCACCCCGACACCCCCGTGACCGAGGTCCCCGAGGGCTTCGGCACCCCCTACTCCCTGAGCCGCAGTCGCGAGTTGCTCGGCTTCACGGCCGAGGAGCGGTGGCGGCAACTGCCCGACTCAGAAGGGACCAGCACGCCATGACCGAGCAACCCGGGACGACACCCAAACACGCCCTGGTGGTACGCGGCGGCTGGGACGGCCATGTGCCGGTCCCGGCCGGCGACCGCTGTGCCGCCGCACTCAAGGAGGACGGATACGCCGTCACCGTCTCCGACACCCTGGACAGCTACCTCGACGCCGGGCTGCTGGCCGGCACCGATCTGATCGTGCAGTGCTGGACGATGGGCTCGATCACCGGCGAGCAGTCGGCCGGCCTCGCGGCCGCCGTCCGGGCGGGCACCGGGCTTGCCGGATGGCACGGCGGCATCGTGGACGCCTTCCGCTCGGACACCCGGTACCAGCTCATGACGGGCGGCCAGTTCGTCCACCATCCGCGCCGGTTCAGCACGTACGAGGTCCGGCCGCGGCCGGAGCACGCCGGGCACCCGGTCCTGGCCGGGATCGAGCCGTTCACCGTCACCACCGAGCAGTACTACCTCCACATGGACCCGGCCGCGGAGGTCCTCGCCGACTCCGTGTACGAGCCGGACCCGGACCACCCCGAACTCGACGCAACCGTGGTCCCGGTCGTCTGGACCCGCCGCTGGGGCGCGGGCCGGGTCTTCGTCATCACGATCGGACACAACCTCGCCGACCTCGACGTTCCCGAGGTCGACACCATGCTGAAGAGGGGCATGCGATGGGCGACCCGCTGAACAACCGTGACAACCCGCTGCGGATCGGTCTGGTGGGCGCCGGCCAGATCAGCGGCGCGTACCTCAGGACCTTTCCCCGGCTGGAGAACCTGCGGCTCACCGCCGTCGCCGACCTCGACCTGGAGCGCGCCAAGGCGGCCGCGGCCGACGTCCCCGGCGCCCGGGCGCTGGCACTGCCCGAGCTCTGCGCGGCCGACGACGTCGACCTGGTCCTCAACCTCACCGTCCCGGCCGCCCATGCCGAGGTCGCCCACGCGGCGATCGCCGCCGGCAAGCACGTCTACGGGGAGAAGCCGCTGGCCGCCACCACGGCCGAGGCACGCGCCGTGCTGGACGCGGCCGAACGGGCGGGGGTGCGGGTCGGCTGCGCCCCGGACACCGTCCTCGGCACGGGCGTCCAGACCGCCCGGGCCGCCCTGGACGCCGGGGACATCGGCGCGCCGGTCGCGGCCACCGCGTTCATGACCACGCCCGGCCACGAACGCTGGCACCCGGCGCCGGAGTTCTACTACCGGCCGGGCGGCGGCCCGCTGCTCGACATGGGCCCCTACTACCTCACCGCCCTGGTCACCCTCCTCGGCCCGGTACGCCGGGTCACCGGCTTCTCCTCCACCGTCCGCTCCACCCGGACCATCGGCAGCGGCCCGCGCGCCGGAACGGACTTCCCCGTCGAGGTTGCCACCCATGTCACCGGCGTGCTGGAGCACGCGAACGGCACGCTGTCCACGCTGGTGATGAGCTTCGAGGTGTGGGCCGCCCAGCTGCCCCGGATCGAGGTCTACGGCACCGCGGGCTCGCTGTCCGTGCCCGATCCCAACGGCTTCGACGGCCAGGTACGGCTCTTCCGCGCCGAGGGCGACGGCTGGGAGGACCTTCCCGTCCGCGGCGGATACACCGGCGCCTCCCGCGGCTACGGCGTCTCCGACCTGGCCCGCGCCCTGTCCGCAGGCACCCCGCACCGCGCGTCCGGGCAACTCGCCCAGCACGTCCTGGACGTGATGGAGTCGCTCCTCGCCGCCGGCCAGAGCGGCCACGCGGTACGGATCACCAGCGACTGCGAGCGCCCGGCGGCCGTCCCCGCGGGCGCCCGGCCCGAGGAGGCCTGACCGCATGGCCGGGACACTGCGGGTCGGGATGGTCGGCTACGCCTTCATGGGTGCCGCGCACGCCCATGCCTGGCGTACCGCGCCGTGCTTCTTCGAGCTGCCGCTGCGGCCCGAGCTGACCGCCGTGTGCGGGCGCTCCCCCGCGGAGTTGCGGGCCGCCGCCGACCGCCAGGGCTGGGCGGGCACCGAGACGGACTGGAAACGGCTGGTCGCGCGGGACGACATCGACCTGATCGACATCTGCACCCCCGGCGACAGCCACGCCGAGATCGCCCTGGCCGCGCTGGCCGCCGGGAAGCACGTCCTGTGCGAGAAGCCGCTGGCGAACACACTCGCCGAGGCGGAGGCGATGACCGCGGCGGCACGGCAGGCCCGCGCCGCGCACGGGGCGCGGGCGGCGGTCGGCTTCAACTACCGCCGCGTTCCGGCGATCTCGCTGGCCCGGCAGCTCGTGGCCGAGGGCCGGCTGGGCCGGATCCGGCATGTGCGCGCGCAGTACCTCCAGGACTGGCTGGTGGACCCCGAGGCGCCGCTGACCTGGCGGTTGCGCGCCGAGCGGGCGGGCAGCGGCTCGCTGGGCGACCTGGGCGCGCACGCCGTCGACCTGGCCCAGTTCCTCACCGGTGAGCCGATCACGGGCGTGAGCGCGGTGCTGGAGACCTTCGTCGCCGAACGCCCGGACCCGGCGGGTGGCCGCCGGCCGGTCACCGTCGACGACGCCGCCGCCTTCACCGCCCGCTTCGGCGGCGGCGCGCTCGGCGTCTTCGAGGCCACCCGCTTCGCCACCGGCCGCAAGAACGCCCTGCGGATCGAGGTGGACGGCGAGCTCGGGGCGCTCGTGTTCGACCTCGAATCGCTCAACGAACTCGGCTTCCACGACCGCACCGAGAGCAGCCGCACGGCGGGCTTCCGCCGCGTCCTGGCCACCGAGCCCGAGCATCCGTACGCCGCCGCCTGGTGGCCGGCCGGCCACGTGCTCGGCTATGAACACACCTTCACGCACCAGGTCAAGGACCTGGTGGAGGCGATCGCGGCCGGGGCCGACCCGACCCCGTCGTTCGCCGAGGGCCTGCGCGTCCAGCGCGTCCTGGACGCCGTCGCCGCCAGCGCCCGCACCGCCAGCGTCTGGACGGCCGTGACCGACTGAGGCACACCACCACCCGACCACTGCGGAACAGGAGCCACCATGCCACGACCCGTCACCCTGTTCACCGGCCAGTTCGCCGACCTGCCGCTGGAGGAGATCTGCCGGCTGGCCGCCGACTGGGGCTACGACGGTCTCGAACTCGCCACCTGGGGCGGTCACTTCGAGGTCGACCGCGCGCTGCGAGAGGCCGGCTACCTGCCGGGGCTGCGCGCCCTGCTGGACAAGTACGGCCTGCAGGTCTGGACCGTCTCCTGCCACCTCACCGGGCAGGCCGTCTGCGACCACCCCATCGACGAGCGCCATCAGGCGATCCTGCCGGACCGGATCTGGGGCGACGGCGAGGCGGAGGGAGTACGCCGGCGGGCCGCCGCGGAGATCAAGGACACCGCGCGGGCCGCGGCCGCCTTCGGCGTGAAGACCGTGGTCGGCTTCACCGGTTCCTCGATCTGGCACACCGTCGCCATGTTCCCGCCCGTCCCCGCGGAGATGATCGAGCGCGGCTACACCGACTTCGCCGAGCGCTGGAACCCGATCCTGGACGTCTTCGACGCCGAGGGGGTCCGCTTCGCGCACGAGGTGCACCCCTCGGAGATCGCCTACGACTACTGGACCACCGTGCGCACCCTGGAGGCCATCGGCCACCGCCCGGCGTTCGGCCTGAACTTCGACCCCTCGCACTTCGTCTGGCAGGATCTGGACCCGGTCGGCTTCCTGTACGACTTCCGGGAGCGGATCTACCACGTCGACTGCAAGGACGCGGTACGCCGACTGGACGGCCGCAACGGCCGCCTGGGCTCCCAGCTGCCCTGGGGCGACCCGCGGCGCGGCTGGGACTTCGTCTCCACCGGCCACGGTGACGTGCCCTGGGAGGCCTGCTTCCGGATGCTCAACTCGATCGGATACCCGGGACCGATCTCCGTGGAGTGGGAGGACGCCGGCATGGACCGGCTCGCCGGCGCGCCCGACGCGCTGGCCCGGGTCCGGGAGCTCACCCGGATCGAACCGGCCGCCGGCTCCTTCGACTCGGCGTTCAGCCGGAACTCCTGACGCACCGCGGTCAGCCGCGCTCCGGCGGTGCCCCCAGCCGGTGCAGCCGGAGCGCGAGCTGGATCTCCAGGGCGCGGGCCGGACTCTGCCAGTCGTCGCCGAGGAGGCGGGCCACCCGCTCCAGCCGCTGGGCCACCGTGTTCACGTGGACGTGGAGCTCGTCCTTCGTGCGGGCCGGGCTCATCCCGCAGGCGAAGTAGGCGTCGAGGGTGCGCAGCAGTTCCGTGCCGCGCCGCCTGTCGTAGGCGACGACCGGGCCGATGGTGCGGGTGACGAAAGCGGCGACGTCCCGTTCCCCGGCGAGCAGCAGGCCGAGGAAGCCGAAGTCCTCGGCGGCGGCGCCGTCGCCGCCCCGGCCGAGGAGGTTCAGCGCGTCCAGGCAGCGGCGGCCCTCGGCGTAGGCGGCGGCCACGGTGTCGGGGCGGGTGGCGAGGTCGGTGACGGGGGCGGAGGCGCCGACGGTCACCGGCCGGCGGACGGCGGTGCCGAGGTGCCGGGCGGTGCGGCGGGCCACGTCGGCGGCGGTGTCGCCGGGGTCGAGGGGCAGCAGCAGGACGGTGCCGCCGTCGCGGGCGGCGGCCAGGCCGTGCCGGGTGCCGGCGAGGTGGGAGGCGGCCGACCACAGCCGGCGGCGCGCGGCCGCCGCCTCCTCGGCGTCCGCCACCGGGCTTTCCGGGCGGGCGGCGAGCACGACGTGGGTGGCGTCGAGGTCGGCGTGCAACCGGGCTGCGCGGTCCCGCAGTTGGCGCGGTTCGCGGTCGCGGGCGTCGAGGAGGTCGTCAAGCAGCTCGCCGCGCACCCGCTGTTCGGCCTCGGCGGCGGAGCGGCGGGCCAGCAGGAGCAGTGAGGTGACCATCGCGGCGCGCTCCAGGGTGCGCTGGTCGACGGGGTCGAGGCCGGGACGGCCGCGCAGCACCAGCGCGCCGAGGAGTTCACCGCCCGCGGCGACTGCGGCGATCCAGTCGCCGCCGTGCCGTACCGCGTGCCCCTCCGTGCGCGACGTCTCCAGCGACCGGGGGTCGGCGGTGCCGGTGAACTCGACCGTGCCGCCGAGGACCTGGGAGACGGCGGCGGCCAGGTCCTGGACCTGGCCGCCGCGCAGCACGAGTTCGGCGAGCCGGTCGTGGATGTCCGAGGCACGCTCGATGACCGCGCTGTGGTCCTTGATGATCTCGTTGGCCCGTTCCAGTCCGGCCATGGCCGACCGGGTCTCGGTGAGCAGGTTCGCCGTGTCGATGGCGGCCGCGGCGAGCGCGGCGAAGGAGCCGAGCAGCGCGATCTGCTCCCGTTCGAAGACGCGGGCCCGCCGGTCCGCCGCGAACAGCACCCCGATGACCTGCGGCCCGAGCATGAGCGGTACGCCGAGGATGGCGACCAGCCCCTCGTCGCGCACTCCGGCGTCGATGGGGAGCGTGTGCTGGAAGCGGTCGTCCTTGAAGTAGTCGTCGGTGACGTACGGCCGCGCGGTCTGTGCGACGAGTCCGCCGAGCCCCTCCCCCAGGCCCAGCCGCAGCTGCTGGAAGCGGGCGGCGACCGAGCCCTCGGTCACCCGCATGTAGGTGTCGCCGCGGGCCGGGTCGTTCAGGCTCAGGTAGGCGACGTCGGTGCCGAGCAGGGCGCGGGCGCGCTGGACGATGGCCTGGAGCACGGCGTCCACGTCCCGCAGTCCCGCCAGGTCGTGCGCGGTCTCGAACAGGGCGGACAGCTCGGCCTCGCGTCGGCGTCTGCCCTCCAGCTCGGTGCGCACCCGCAGCGCGAGGAGCTTGGCCCGCTCCAGGGCGGCGATCCGCTCCGGCGGCCGGTTCTCGGCGCGGGCGAGCAGCACCGGCTGCTCGTACGCCTCCGCCGAGGCGCCCCTGGCCAGTAGTTCGAGGTACGCCGGTTCGGCATCCCGGGGCGCTTCGCCGCCCGGGTCGAGGACACCGGCCGCCTGGGCCGGGGCCGGGGCCGGCCGCCGGGCGGACTGCACGTGATCGCGAGACATGCTCCCAGGATTCCGCATCGTCGCTCCGGGCCGTCGGGCCTGTGGAAAACTCGCCCGGCCGATGCGTTCCGCTCCCTCAGTGGGCCGTCCAGCCGCCGTCGAGCACCAGCGAGGTGCCGGTGACGAAGGATGCCTGGGGGCCGCAGAGATAGGCCACGGCCTCGGCGACCTCCTCCGGTTCGGCGAGCCGCTTGACGGCGCTGTCGGTCAGGAGGACCTCGGACAGCACCCGCTCCTCGGGGATGCCGTGCGCCCGTGCCTGGTCGGCGAGCTGCTTCTCGACCAGCGGGGTGCGCACATAGCCCGGGTTCACACAGTTGGAGGTCACCCCATGGGGCCCGCCCTCCAGGGCGGCCGTCTTCGACAGACCCTCCAGACCGTGTTTGGCGGCCACATAGGCGGACTTGTAGGGGGAGGCGCGCAGCCCGTGGACGGAGGACACGTTCACGATCCGCCCCCAGCCCTGCCCGTACATGTGCGGCAGCGCGCCCCTGATGAGCCGGAACGGCGCCTCCAGCATCACGGTCAGTACGGTGTGGAAGACGTCCGGCGGGAACTCCTCGATGGGGCGGACCAGCTGGATGCCCGCGTTGTTGACGAGGACGTCGGTGCCGGCCGCCGCGCGTTCGGCCGCATCCAGGTCGGTGAGGTCGAGGACGTACGGTTCGACGGCCCCGCCGCCCGCCGGGTCCAGGTCGCGCCCGGCCGAGTCCGCCAGCGCGGCCAGTCCCGGCTCGTCCCGGTCGACGGCTCTGACCCGGGCGCCGGCGGCCGCGAGACGCAGGGCGCAGGCGCGGCCGATGCCCCCGGCGGCACCCGTGACGAGAGCGGTGCGACCGCGCAGGTCCGGGACGGGTACGGGGCCGGGGACGGCGGTGGAGCGGGGGGTGGGCGAACTCATGGGTCGACCCTAGGTGGCGGCCCCCCGCTCCCACATGGCGTCAACACACATACTTCAGCTGAAAGCCGTAGCGTCGAACCATGTCGGTGCATCCGACATGGCCTGCTTGATCCGGAACACCCCGAACTCGTTCAGCTCCGGCAGGGCGTCCACGTCGAACCAGGCCACCTCCAGCGACTCGTCGTCGTTCACGCGCACCTCGCCGCCGACGGCCCGGCAGCGGAAGGTGATGTCCATGTACTGGCAGACGTCGCCGTTCGGGTAGGTGACGGGGTTCAGCGCCTGGACGAGGACCACCCGCTCGGCGACACAGCGCACCGCCGTCTCCTCGAAGACCTCCCGCACGGCACAGGCCGCAGGCTGCTCCCCCGGCTCCGGAATACCGCCGATGACCGACCACTTGCGGGTGTCGGTACGGCGGCCGAGCAGCACTCTGCCCGCGTCGTCGAAGACGATGGCGGTGATCCCGGGCAGCCAGAGGAGCTGCTGCCCGGCGGCGGCCCGGATCGTGCGGATGAAGTCAGGAGTAGCCATGAGCCGACCCTAACGGCCCGGTTCCGCGCACCCGGCCGAAGCCACGGGGCGTACAGCGGGTGTACGGCTACGCGTCACCGGCGCGCCGGCCGCGCATCCCGGCCCCGATCGCCCAGCCGACTCCGCCCGCCGCGACCAGCACCAACGCGATCTCGGGGAGGATGCCCAGCCTGGTCGCGGGCGTCTCGGAGGTGCGCAGCGGCACCTTCTGCACCAGGTAGGCGGGCACGAACATGCCGGTCTTCTGGGTGATCTTCCCGTCCGGCATGATGACCGCGCTGACGCCGCTGGTCACCGGCACGGTGACGGTCCGGCTGTGCTCGACCGCGCGGATCCGGGACATGGCGAGCTGCTGGTAGGTCATCTCGCTGCGGTCGAAGGTGGCGTTGTTGCTGGGCACGGAGATCATCTCCGCGCCGTGCGTGACGGTGTCCCGCACGTCCCAGTCGAAGGCGGCCTCGTAGCAGGTGGCGAGGCCGACCTTGGTGCCGTCGATGTCGAACACACCGGGCTTGGTGCCCCGGCTGAAGTCCTGGCGGACCATGCTGGTCCAGTCCTTGTTGATCGCGCCGACCAGTCCGCGCAGCGGGAGGTACTCGCCGAAGGGCTGGATCTGCCGCTTGTCGTACGTCGAGGTCGGGCCCTTGACCGGGTCCCACAGGATCTGCTCGTTGAGCAGTTTGCCGCCCCGCTCGACGACCCCGCCGACCGAGATGGGCACGCCCATCGCCTTGGCGGCCCCGTCGATCACGGCGGCCGCGTCGGCGTCGGAGAACGGGTCGACGTCGGAGGAGTTCTCCGGCCACAGCACGAAGTCCGGCTTGGCGGCCTTGCCAGCCTTGACGTCGGCGGCCAGCTTGAGCGTCTCCTTCACGTGGTAGTCCAGCACGGCCTGCCGCTGCGACGCGAAGTCCAGGCCGGCCCGCGGCACGTTGCCCTGGATGACGGCAACGGTGACCGAACCGTCCTCGGCCTTGTCGCTCACCAGGCCCCGCGCCGCGACCGCGCCCACCACGGGCACGGCCACGCTCAGCAGGGCCACGGCCGCCGCCCCGCGCCGGACCTCACGGGTGCGCCGGCCCTCGACGGCCAGCCGCCCCGCCTCGTACAGACCGAACCCGCACAGGACGACCGCGAAACCCAGCACCGGGGTGCCTCCCACCGCGGCCAGCGGCAGGAAGACCCCGTCCGCCTGACCGAAGGCGATCTTGCCCCAGGGGAAGCCGCGGAAGGGGACACGCGCGCGTGCCGCCTCGCCCGCGATCCATATGGCGGCCGCCCACACGGGCCAGGCCGGCAGCTTGGAGACCGCGGCCACCCCCACCCCCACCAGCGCGATGAAGATCGCCTCGATGGCCACCAGCGCGAGCCACGGCCCGGGGCCGACCTCGACACCGGTCCACACCAGCAGGGGCAGCAGGAAGCCGAGCCCGAAGACATAGCCGAGGCCGAGAGCCGCCTTCCAGGAGCGGCCGCGCAGCACCCACGCGAATCCGGCGAACGCGGGCAGGGCCAGCCACCACAGGGTGCGCGGCGGGAAGCTGACGTACAGCAGCACTCCGCTGAGCGCGGAGGCGGCGGCCGGGGCCAGGCGGCGGAGCAGCCGGAGCGCGCGGGCGCGGGGCGCGGGACGCGGCGTGAGCTGGTCCGACTGGTCCACGGAAGTTGCGGTGACGGTCACTCCGGGAGTGTACGGCGGTTGACCTTGCGGTCGACAGCACGGTCCTGGCGGGCAGGAATCACACCGTTCCCGCGCAAGTCATCCACAAAGCGGGCATCACCGGTTACGGTGTGCCGAGGCGGGCGGCGGGGCCCGCCGCAGGTCGGGGGACCGGGGTACGGGGGGGGGCGACGGTGGGGTCGACCGGGACGACGTCCGCTGTCGGCATGGATGCGGACAACGACAGACGAAACGTTTCTGACGCGGTGGGCGTCGTGGTGCTCGGGGCGTGCGCCGCATGGCCGCTGATCTCGGCGGCCGGCCGGGACGGACGGCCCGAGGGCGTACTGCTGGCGGTGCTCGCGGTGGCCGCCGGTTATGCCGCGGGCCGGATGTCCGGGGCGCTGCTGCCGGTGGCCGCGCCGGGTGCGGGCGCGCTGGCCGGGCTGGCGTTCGCGGTGGCGATGCCCCGGATGGCGCAGGGGCCCCAGCTCACGGCCCCGCTCGGCCAGGCCGGCGCCGTCGCGGCGCTGCTGGCACTCGCGTCCGGCGGCGCGTGCTGCGCCGCGTGGGCGACGCCGGTTCCGGCCCTGCGGTTCGGGCTGCGGGCGCTGGCCGCCGGGATCGCGGTGACCGGGGCGGCCGTGGGCTCGGCGGCCGGCTGCGCGGCCAGTGCCGTCGTCCTGCTGTGCTCCCTCGCCGCCGGCCGGATGCGGCGACGGGGTCCGGCCGTCGCCGGGCTGGCACTGGCGGCCGCGCTGGTGACGGGCATGGTCTGGGCGCTCGCCGCGGACGTCCTGCCGACGGGCCTCGCCTCCGCTCTGGAGGGTCCGCTCACGGAGCACCGCGTGCAGCTCTGGCGGGACGCCCTGGGGCTCGCGCACCGGAACAGCGCCATGGGCGTCGGCCCCGGGCGTTTCGGTGAGCTGAGCGGCACCGCGGGCGGGTCCCTGCCGCCGGACGGCAAGCCGCACTCCGCGCCGCTGCAGTTGGCCGCCGAGCAGGGCCTGGTCGGCGTCCTGCTGCTGGCCACCGCGTTCTGCTGGATCCTCTACGCCCTGTGGCGGTCCCCCCGCTCGACCCCGGTCGCCCTCACGGCGGGCGCGGCACTCACCGCGCTGGCCGTGATCGCCGCGGTCGGCAACGCGCTGAGCTTCACCACGGTGTCGGTGGGCGCGGGCCTGCTGGCGGGTCTGGCGACGGCACGGCCCTGGGTGGCGGGTGCGCAGGGAAGTTGAGCCGTACGACTGCGCGGGTGAGCCGTACGACCGTGCGGGTGAGCCGTACGACCGTGCGGGTGAGCCGTGCGACCGGGGAGGAGCCGTGCGACTGCGCCGGCCTGCGGTGTCGCCCGGCACCAGGTGCGACCGTAGGGGTGTGCGACCCAGCCGCATGCGGCCACGCCACACATGGTCCAACCACACATGGCCCAGCCACATGTGGTCCGGCCCTGTGGACGGCCTGCTGCCTCAGTGCGCCGTGCCCGGGGTGATCGTCCGCAGCCGCTCCCTGATGACACGCACCGCGGACTCGGCGTTGTCCACGGTGATCGTGAAGGTGTGGCCGTCCCACAGACGCAGCACGATGCCCTCGCCACGGCGGACGACCACGGCCGTGCCCTTCTCGGGGCGCCAGCGGTAGCCCCAGCCGCCCCAGTGGCGCGGGTTGATCTGCGGGGAGAAGTCGGCGCCGGCCACATGGGAGAGTGGAATGCGACGGCGCGGTACTCCTATATGACCGCAGCGGACTTCGAGACACTCCCTGTCGAGCCTCAGGTCGACGTGGACGAAGGCGAGGGTGCCGAAGAGGACCAGCAGTCCGGCGGCGATACAGCCCACGACGGCCATCACGAGCGCGGTGACGCCCGAGTTCCAGGCGGAGTCCACGGCCAGTTCGATACCGAGCGCCATGCAGGCCGCGCCGACCAGCGCCAGCAGCCACTGGACCCGGTTCGTGGCGCGCCCGGTCCAGACATCCGGATGCGGGGCGTCCTCGTCCGGGGAGTGGTCGCGGGGGTGGTCCCTCATGTCTACGAGATTACTCAGGTTTCGCTGCGCGGGTACCGCGTTGCGGAGGGTGACTGCTCACATCGGGGGTACGGCCGGCCCCGGACGGTTCACTGGGACGCGGCAGGACTGGCGGTGCGCAGCAGGCGGGCCTCGGCATAGCCGAGCGCGGCCTCGGGCAGGTCGCCCTCCCGGCCGTTGAGCAGCACCGTCACCGTGCCGGTGGCCGGTGCGTCGGGGGCGGGCTGCGCACCGATCCGGCGCAGCGCCTGGGCGGCCACGGCCCCGGCGGAGCCGTGCAGGACGAGGGGGGCGGCGCCGGGGCGCTGGACGGCGGCGCGGATACGTTCCGCCAGGAGTTCGTAATGGGTGCAGCCCAGGACGACGGTCGTCACGTCACCGGGGGTGAGCCGGGCCGCCGCGGTCACCGCGGCGTCGATGGCGGCCTGGTCGGCGTGCTCGACGGCCTCGGCCAGTCCCCAGCAGGGCACCTCCGTGACCGGTACGCCACCGGCGAAGTCCTCGATCAGGCCCCGCTGGTACGCGCTGCCCGTGGTCGCGGGGGTCGCCCAGATCGCGACGTGACCACCGCCGGCGGCGGCCGGCTTGATCGCCGGGACCGTGCCGATGACCGGGATGCCGGGTTCCAGACGCGCGCGCAGCGCGGGCAGGGAGTGCACGGTCGCGGTGTTGCAGCCGATGATCAGCGCGTCGGGCCTGCGGGCGGCGGCGGCCTCGGCGACGGCCAGGGCGCGCTCGGTGACACCTTCGGGGGTGCGCGGCCCCCAGGGCATGCCCTCGGGGTCGAAGGAGAGGACGAGATCGGCGTCGGGGCGCAGCCGCCGTACCGCTGCGGTGGCCGCCAGCAGGCCGATTCCGGAGTCGATGAGCGCGATCTTCACCCGGCCACGATAGACGATGGGCCGTTGGGAGCAGGCCCGATGGGGCAGACTGCGCGCGTGAGCGTCTTCACGTGGACCGCCGCCGTGTCCCTCGCCGCCTGGCTGTGGCTGCTGCTCTGCCAGGGCTTCTTCTGGCGCACCGACGTCCGGCTGCCGCCCCGGCGGGAGCCCGCCGAGTGGCCGGACGTGTGCGTGGTCGTCCCGGCCCGGGACGAGGCCGCCGTACTGCCCCTGAGTCTGCCGTCGTTGCTGGCGCAGGACTATCCGGGGCGGGCGGAGGTGTTCCTGGTCGACGACGGCAGTACGGACGGCACCGGTGAGCTGGCCCGGGAGCTGGCCGCGCGCCACGGTGGGCTGCCGCTGACCGTGACCTCACCGGGTGAGCCGCCGACGGGCTGGACCGGCAAGCTGTGGGCGGTACGGCACGGCATCGCGCTGGCACGCGCGCGTGGCCCCGAGTACCTGCTGCTGACGGACGCCGACATCGCGCACGAGCAGGACAGCCTGCGGCTGCTGGTGGCGGCCGCCCGCACCGGCGGCTTCGCCGTCGTCTCGCAGATGGCCCGGCTGCGGGTGGCGAGTGTGTGGGAACGGCTCGTGGTGCCCGCCTTCGTCTACTTCTTCGCGCAGCTCTACCCGTTCCGCCGGATCGGCCGGAAGGGGTCGCGCACGGCGGCCGCGGCGGGCGGCTGCGTCCTGCTGCGTGCCGACACGGCGGAGCGGGCGCGCATCCCGGACGCCATCCGGCACGCCGTGATCGACGACGTGGCGCTCGCCCGCGCGGTGAAGGGCACCGGAGGGCACGTCTGGCTGGGGCTCGCCGACCGGGTGGACAGCGTGCGCCCCTATCCGCGCCTGCACGACCTGTGGCGGATGGTCTCCCGCAGCGCGTACGCGCAGCTGCGGCACAACCCGCTGCTGCTCCTCGGTACGGTCGCCGGTCTCGCGCTGGTCTACCTGGTGCCGCCGGCGGCGGTACTGGCGGGGGCGGTCACCGGCAGCACGCCTACGTTGCTCGCCGGCGCCGCGGCCTGGCTGGTGATGGCCGCGACGTACCTGCCGATGCTCCGCTACTACCGGCAGCCGCCGTGGCTCGCCCCGCTGCTGCCGTTCACCGCGTTCCTCTACCTCCTCATGACGGTCGACTCGGCGGTGCAGCACTACCGGGGGCGCGGGGCGGCCTGGAAGGGCCGCACGTACGCGCGCCCCGACGCCGTCACCGACGAGGGCTGACCGGCCGCGCCGGTCACTTGCGGCCGGGCGTCCAGTTCATGCCCCAGCCGTAGGCGCGGTCGACGGTCCGCTGCGGGCTCACCCCGCGCTCCGGGACCAGGTAGCGGGCCTCGCGCTGTACGACGATGTCGCCGCCGGTGTTGGTGAGCAGCGCCAGCGCGCACACGGTCGAGGGCACCGTGCACTCGTCCAGGGAGAAGTCGACCGGGGCGCCGTGCTGGGGCTGGAGGGTGACCGTGGCGTGCAGGTCGGCGAAGGACGTGGCGCCCTGGTAGATCGTGACGAAGACCAGGATGCGGCGGAAGTCCTGTTTGTGATCGAGGTTGACGGTGAGGTTCTCGCCGCTGGACACGGCGCCGGTGCGGTCGTCCCCGTCGAGGTGGATGTACGGGGGCCGGTTCACGGAGCCGAAGGCGTTGCCCAGCGCCTGGACGACGCCCTTGCGGCCGTCGGCGAGCTCGTACAGGGCGCACAGGTCGAGGTCGAGGTCGCCCGCCCCGCCGTGCCGGCCGCCCCAGCCCGGGAGCTGTTTACGGATCTGCCAGTTGAGGTTGACCCGCAGCGCGCCCGAGGTGCCGCCCTGTTTGGCCAGCGAGACGGAGGGGGCCGCCTTGGTGAGCGTCACCTTGGACAGCCGCACCGGTGCGGTCGGCGGGGCGACCGGAGCAGGGGCTGGAACCGGGGACGGAGCAGGGGCCGGGGCCGGCGCAGGGACTGACGGGGCGAGCGGATACGAGGACGGCGGGGCTCCCTGCGGCATGGGCGGCTGTGCCGGGTGCTGTGGTTCGTCCACCGTGATCCCGAAGTCGGTGGCGAGCCCTTCCAGCCCGCTGCCGTACCCCTGCCCCACCGCGCGGAACTTCCAGCCGCCCTGGCGGCGGTACAGCTCACCGAGCACGAAGGCGGTTTCCACCGTGGCGCCCGTGCTGTCGAACCGGGCGGCCACGCCTCCGTCGGCGGCGTTCCGGACCTCGACGTAGAGGTCCTGGACCTGCCCGAACGTTCCGCCGTCGGCCGAGGCCGCGAGGACGATCCGCTCGATCGGCGCCTCCACCCGCGCGAGGTCGACGAAAAGAGTGTCGGTGACCAGGTCGCCGGAGCGCCGCTTGCCCTCGTGCCGGACCGCGCCCGAGGCGTGCACGGGCTGGTTGTAGAAGACGAAGTCACCGTCGGAGCGCACTTTCCCGGCGACCAGCAGCAGCGCCGAGGCGTCCGCGTCGGGGGCACCCGGGCCGGAGCGCCAGCCCAATTCGACACGCAGCGCCGTGGTCGGCACCGGCGTATTCGATCCTTTCGGCATTGACATGTCCGCCCCCATCATGTGTCGGCACGCCGGACACACCCCGGCCGCCCCAGGTCATCCCTACCCTCACAACCTATTCCCGGGGACAGGGATCTCCCATGAGCGGCACAGGAAGATCCCTGGCCAACTGCCGGTAACCGGCTCGGAACTCGGCCTTTACGCGATCCAAACGTTGATTGCCGTCCTTTTTTGCCGAGTTCGCTCGGATTGGGGATCCAGCGTCACTGCCGACACGGAAAACAACCCTCTTATCGGTCTCCCCAACCAGCACATCGTGGGCTTAACTTATGTGCCATGACCTCCCCCCGCTCCACCTATGGCGGCGGCTACTACTCCGCCTCCTTCCCGGACACTCCGATCTACGACTCGCTCGTGGCCGAACGGGGCACCCCTCAGATCGCCCCGATCCGGGTTCCTCCCGCCTACGACGCGCCCAGCAGCTTCAGCAACCTGCCCGCGCTGCCGTCGGCACTGCCCGCCCTCCCGGCCGGTCCCTCCCAGCCGGCCCCGGGCTACGGCTACCCGCAGCAGATGCAGCAGCCCGCTCCGCTGCAGCAGGCGCCCACGGCGTACATCCCCCAGCAGGCGACGGGACCGCGCGGCTACCCCGCGCAGCAGCCGCAGCCGCCCCGTCCGATGATGGGCGGCACGGGTTACGAGGCGATGCGCCCAGCGGCTCCGCGCCCCGCGCAGGCGGCTCCGTACCAGGACCCGTACAACAACCAGCAACAGCAGCAGTACCGCGGCTACTGACCGGCAGCCCCCGATGTCGGTGCCACCTGGCACGATGGCGTCATGGGGATGGCCGAACTGCAGTCGATCCACGTTCACCCGGTCAAGTCGCTCCGGGGCTTCTCGCCCCGGGAGGCCGTCGTGGAGCCCTGGGGGCTGGCCGGTGACCGACGCTGGGTTCTGATCGACGACGGGGGAAAGGTCGTCACCCAGCGCGTGCAGCCGCGCCTCGCGCTCGCCGCTGCCGAGCCGCTGCCCGGCGGCGGCGTACGCCTGTCCGCGCCCGGACTCCCACCCCTGACGGTGCCGGTCCCCGATCCGGGGAGCACCGTACCGGTGGACATCTTCGGCACCAAGGTGGAGGCGGTCCTCGCGGCGGAGGCAGCCCACACGTGGTGCGGCGCATATCTGGAGGCCGACGTCCGCCTCGCCCACATGGACGACCCCGCGAGCCGCCGCCCGATCGACCCGGACCACGCGCTGCCGGGCGAGACCGTGAGCTTCGCGGACGGCTATCCCCTGCTCGTCACCACGCAGTCCTCGCTGGACGCCCTCAACTCCCTGATCGCGCGGGGCGGGCACCCCGACGAGGGTCCGCTGCCCATGAACCGGTTCCGGCCGAACGTGGTCGTGCGGTCCACCCCGGCCTGGGCGGAGGACGACTGGGAACGCATCGCCATCGGCGAGGTCGAGTTCCGGGTCGCCAAGATGTGCGGGCGGTGCGTCGTGACCACCACCGACCAGGTCACCGCCGAGCGCGGCCGGGAGCCGCTGCGGACCCTGGCGCGGCACCGCCGGTTCGGCAGCCGGCTGGTCTTCGGCCAGAACCTGGTACCACGCTCCCCCGGCACGATCCGGGTGGGTGACCCGGTCCGGATCCTCGGCTGAGCCTCCGCTGCTGCCCGAGCGGTGCCGGTGGCCCGGCGGTCCCGCGGCCGAGCGGTCCCGCGACCGAGCGGTCCCGCGACCGAGCGGTCCCGCAGCCGAGCGGTCCGGCGGGCGCACGTCCCCGGCCCGCGCCGCCCGCCCGCCGCACGCCGCCCGCGCACCGGCCGTCCGTCCGTCCCGGACCGAGCGCCGTCCGGGTCCGGTCCTCCGGGTGATCTCCACCCCCGTGCGGGAACCCGGGCCCGCGGCCCGGTCGTTGGGGTCGTGAGAAGTTCATGAGAGTCCCTGCCGGGGGTGATTTCGCTCTCTCTTCGGCCAGGGGCCCGGGTGAACGGACCGGGCGGGGGTTATCACGGAGCGGGAAGGGGGTGGTGGTCGGTGCGAGCGATCCGCGGGCTGTGGCGCTGGCGGCGCAATCCGCTGCGCCGCGCGACCGACCTGGCCGAGGCATGGGTGGCCCTGGCGGCACTGGTGCTGATCGTGGTGGCCGCGCCGGTGCTCGGCTCGTTCGTCGGGGCAGCCGCCGAGGACAGCCTCCAGCGGTCGGTCCGGGAGCAGCAGCACGACCGGCATCTCGTCCCGGCCACGGTGGTACGCAAGCTGGGCGGCGCCCCGGTGGAACCCGACCCCGACGCCACCAGCGTCCACGACCCCCGCAGCCGCGTCCTCGCCGACTGGACCGCACCGGACGGCACCCGGCAGCACGGCCCGGTCCTGACCACCCTCAAATCCCCGCACAAGGGCGACCGCTTCGACGTCTGGACCGACCGGCAGGGGGTCATCACCGCCCGCCCGCTGGACGCCGCGACGGCGACGACGCACGCCGTGCTGGCCGGGTTCGGCGCGGCCCTGCTGACGGCGGGGCTGGTCGACGGCGTCAGACGGATGATCGTCTGGCGTATGGTCCGGCGCAGGTACGCACGGTGGGACCAGGCCTGGGACCGGGCGGGCCCGGACTGGGGCAAGGCCGGGACGGGCAGCTGACGGCCTTTCCGTCTCTGGTCAACCCACCACCCCGGCGCACGCTACGGTGGACCGGCCGAAGGGCATTCGACATCGACCCGCGCGCGAGCGAACCGCAGCGGCCGGGCACCGTCCGCGGTGCCGCCCGCAAGGCGAGCGAGCGATCTGTACGACGAGGTGGGGGCACGGCAACGCCATGGCACAGGGCACGGTCCAGGTGACGCACACCGGCACATCGAGGTGGCGGCGCCGCACAGGTGAGTACGCCTCGCTCGCCGCCGCCCTGGAGGCCGCCGCCGACGGCGACGTCCTCACGGTCGCGCCCGGCACCTACCGGGAGAACCTCGTCGTCCAGCGCGCGGTGACGCTGCGCGGGCCCGAAGGCTCGCCGGGCTCGGTGCGCATCGCCCCCGCGGACGGGGTCCCGCTGACCGTGCGCGCCTCGGCGGTCGTACAGGACCTGCATGTCGAGGGGCAGGACGCCGCCGCCCCCGCGCTGCTGGTCGAGGAGGGCACCCCCGAGCTGCTGGACGTGCGGATCGTCACCCGGTCCGCCGCCGGGATCGAGGTGCGCGGCGGAGCCCGGCCAACCGTGCGGCGCTGCACCGTGGACAACCCGGCGGGCATCGGCATCGCCGTACTCGACGGCGGCGGCGGGGTGTTCGAGGAGTGCGAGGTGGTGGCGGCCGGCCAGGCGGGCGTGGCGGTGCGCGGCGGCGGCCGCCCCCGCCTGGAGCGCTGCCGGGTGCACCACGCCTCGGGCACGGGCATGACGGCGACCGGGGAGAACTCCGCGCTGGAAGCGGTGGGTTGCGAGATCTACGAGGTGCGCGGCTCCGGTGTGCAGGTCACCGCGCGGGCGACGGCGCACCTCACCGACTGCGATGTGCACCGCACCACCGCCGACGGGGTCACCCTCGACACCGACGCGGTGCTCACCCTCGCCGACTGCCGTATCCACGACATCCCGGAGAACGCGGTCGACCTGCGTTCGCGGTCGGTGCTGACACTGACCCGGACGACCGTGCGTCAGTTCGGGCGCAACGGGCTGTCGGTGTGGGACCCGGGCACCCGCGTGGACGCGAACCAGTGCGAGATCTTCGACAGCACGGGCGACTATCCGGCGGTGTGGGTCAGCGACGGCGCCACCGTGGTCCTGGACTCCTGCCGGGTGCACGACGTGCCGGACGCGCTGTTCGTGCTGGACCGCGGCTCCCGCGCGGACGTCGTCGACAGCGACCTCTCCCAGGTGCGCAACACGGCGGTGTCGGTGAGCGACGGCGCCACCGCGCAGCTCGACGACTGCCGGATCCGGGACGCGGCCACCGGCGCCTGGTTCCGCGACCACGGCAGCGGCGGCACCCTCAGCAACTGCACGGTGGACGGCACCCAGACGGGCGTGATCGTCACCAAGGGCGCCGACCCCACCATCGAGCGCTGCACGGTCGACTCCCCGGCAGAGGCGGGGTTCTACGTGTCGGCGGGCGGCCGCGGCACCTTCCAGAACTGCCGGGTCACCGGCAGCGGCGGCTACGGCTTCCACGTGATCGACGGCTGCCGTACGACGCTGCGCAAGTGCCGCACGGAGCGGTGCGCGCGCGGGGGCTACGAGTTCGCGGACGGCGGTCCGGACGCGGGGTCGGGCACCGGCCCGGTGGTGGAGGACTGCACCAGCGACGAGAGCGGCAGCCTGCGCCCGCCCGCGGCGCGCGAGACGGTCGTACAGACCTCGCAGCAGTCCGCCGGTCTGCTGGGCGCGATCCCCGGCCAGCGCAGCACCGAGCAGGAGCCGCTTCTGGCCCCGGCGGCGCCCGAGGAGCCGGCCCGGACCTCGAAGGCCGTGCTCGGTGAACTCGACGCGCTGGTGGGCCTGGACAGCGTCAAGCGCGAGGTCCGTGCGCTGACCGACATGATCGAGGTGGGTCGGCGCCGCCAGCAGGCGGGGCTGAAGGCCGCCTCGGTGAAGCGGCACCTGGTGTTCACGGGCTCCCCCGGCACCGGCAAGACGACCGTCGCCAGGCTCTACGGCGAGATCCTCGCCTCCCTCGGGGTGCTGGAGAAGGGCCATCTGGTCGAGGTGTCCCGGGTCGACCTGGTCGGCGAGCACATCGGTTCCACGGCGATCCGCACCCAGGAGGCGTTCCAGCGGGCGCACGGCGGGGTGCTGTTCATCGACGAGGCGTACGCGCTGTCTCCGGAGGACGCCGGGCGGGACTTCGGCAAGGAGGCCATCGACACGCTGGTGAAGCTGATGGAGGACCAGCGGGACGCCGTGGTGGTGATCGTCGCGGGCTACACCGAGGAGATGGAGCGCTTCCTTTCGGTCAACCCCGGTGTGGCGTCGCGTTTCTCCCGGACCATCACCTTCAGCGACTACGGCCCGGAGGAACTGCTGCGGATCGTGGAGCAGCAGGCCGACGAGCACGAGTACCGGCTGGCGCCGGGTGCCTCCGACGCGCTGCTGCAGTACTTCACGGTGCTGCCGAAGGGCCCCGCGTTCGGCAACGGCCGTACCGCCCGGCAGACCTTCGAGGCCATGGTGGAGCGGCACGCGAGCCGGGTCGCCCAGCTCGCCGACCCGACCACCGACGACCTCACCCTGCTGTACCCGGAGGACCTCCCCGAACTGGGCTGATCAGCCGCCCGGTTGCGGCCGCTGTCCGGGCAGTTCCGGGCGCAGCCGGGCCAGCAGCCGCTGCCGTTCCTCGGCGAAGGCCGGGTCCGCCTGGTAGTCGGAGTGGCCCAGGATCGGCGCCGGGAGCGGGTGGCCGAGGGTGCGGCCGTGGGCGAGCGGGTCCTTCAGGGGCGCGCGGTCGACCTCGGGGCCGTCGCCGTCGGGGATCCGCACGGGGCCGCCGATCGGGTCGGTGAGGCGGTAGAGGTTGCGCCAGCAGGCGACCTCGCGGTGCAGGGAGCCGAGTTCGGCGGGGCCGAAGTGGGCGGGGAACCAGCGGCCGTAGAGCCGCTCCAGCGGCGAGCCGTAGGTCAGCAGGGCGACCCGGCTGCGGACCGACGGGGTCAGCTGCCAGGCGGCCGCGGCGGCGAGGACGCTGCCCTGTGAGTGGCCGGAGATGACCAGCCGGCCGCCGGTGCGGCGGGTCCAGGTGGCCATCCGCCAGGTCAGGTCGGGGACGGCGCGCTCGGCGTAGCAGGGCGGGGCGAAGGGGTGGGCGGCGCGCGGCCAGAAGGTGCCGACGTCCCAGAGGATGCCGATGGTGCGCCGCGCGGAGGCGTCCTTGTAGGCGCGCCGGCCCCAGGTGACGAAGAGTATGAAGCCGAGCCCGACCAGCCAGGAGCCGAGCGCCTGCGAGGTCTGGGCCGCGCCGTGCACCAGGGCGTACGTCCGGTCGGCCGCCGCTTCCGGGGTCTTTCCGGTGGCCAGCGCGCCCGCCAGCGCCCCGGCGCCCAGTACCAGGGTGGCGGCGCACAGCACGGTGACCACGAACGGCGTCCGGTCGGTGAGCGCGGCCACGGCCCGCACCCTGGCGATACGGCGGCTGCGGGCCGTGTCCTCCGGCTCCCCGTGGTGGCCGGGGCCGGCGGCGGCGCGTTCCGTACGGCCGAGCCGCGAGGTGCGCCAGGAGAGCCAGGCGACCGCGGCGAGCAGCACCACGAGCACCGGCGGGATCACCGAGGCCTGCCAGGTCAGCAGGACCGGAGGCCCGGCGATGGAGGTGCCGGTGCCGTCCAGCCAGTCGGAGACCCGCTGGGCGACCCCGCCCGAGATCACCCCGCCGAGCGCGCAGGCGAGCAGCGCGACCGCGGGCCCGCCGAGGCCGCGCATCGCGGCGCGCGGATCGGGCAGCCGGCGGTGCAGGTCGTGGGCGACGGCCGCGAGGACGATCACCAGCGCGCCCTGGGCGAGGGCCAGACCGCCGAAGGCGGTGTCCCCGGCGAGCCGCCCCGCGGAGTGCCAGCCCGGCCGGGACCAGCAGGCGTACAGCGCCGCGAGCACCAGCAGGGCGAGCGCGCCGAGCGGCAGGCGTCGTACGAGGTGCCGGTCGAGCTCCTGGTCGAGGAGGTTCTCGCTGCGGCCCCGGCGGCAGACCACCCACACCACGGCGAGGGCACCGGCGAGCAGCGCACCGGTCAGCAGCCGTCCGGTGGTGTCCAGTACGGCGGCCCCGCCCGGCCTGCGGTCGAAGGCGGCCGTCGGTGCGAGGACCGCGGCGGCGACGGTGAGCAGGCCGGCCGCGGTGTGCGCGGCGCGCAGCCGGGCGACCAGCCGGCGCCCGTACCAGAAGCCGGGGCTGCCGAGCGAGGTGTGGCCGGGCTCGGGGTCGTTGGCCGGCGGCCGGGTGGACTCGTAGGCGCTCCAGGTGCGGTGCGAGAGGTACCAGAGCAGGCCGGTCAGGGCGGTGGGGACCAGGGCGGCCAGGGCGAGCCGGCGTCCGGGGGCGCTCCACCAGCCGCTGCCGGCGCCGGCCGGTGACAGGAAACCGAGCCAGGTGTGCCGGCGGGCGCAGGCCGTGACGCCCGCGCACTGCCAGGCGGCGAGGTCCAGGGCGACCTCGCAGGCGGCGGCGACCAGCAGCACGGTCAGGGTGAGCCCGGCGAGCCGGACCACCAGGCCGTAGCAGCGCACGGTGCGCGGCCGGTCCTCGGCGGCGGGGCGCATCCAGTGCGCGAGGTTGACCACCATGAACGGCAGAAGCAGCAGCCACAGTGCGCGGGAGGCGTTGCCCGAGGTGAGGTTGCACCAGACGTACGCCTCGGGGACCGTGCGGCCGCGGTAGTCGCCGGGCCGGGACTCGGCGTCGACGTCCTCGGCGCGCCGGAAGACGGCGGCGGTGTCGTCGCCGGTGATCCGCACCGTGCGCGGGTCGTCGAGCATCTTCCCGGGCGTGGTGCCGCCGACTCCGTGGACCAGGAGCTCCAGGTCGATCTCCGGTGCGGCGGGCCGGTGGGCCGGGCCGGGCTTCGCGGTCGTGGGCCGCTCGGCGGGGTCGCCGCCGGCGGCGATTTCCTGCGCGCGTTCCACTCTTCTCGCACTTCCCCCGTGCCGCGCCGATGGTCTGTGTCCGTGCGGGTCTCAGGATCGCCGATTCCGGTGTGACGCACACCACTCGTCACGGAATCTCCCCGTTGTGTGTGACGCCCAGTGCAACAGGTGGTGACCGAATGACATGTGTGCGCCGACACAGGGAGTGGCGCAACCTGCACGGTGCCGTGAAAGGATGGGGCGCCCGCGCACCGGAGCCGGACGGAATGTCCTGGTCGGAGCTGGTACGCGGGGCGTGTCGGACGGCTTGAGGCGAGAGGACCGGAGCGTACGTGAGTGAGAACCAGAACCTCCTCGCGGAGCAGCGCCGCGCCCTGATCCTGGACGAGGTCCGGCGCCGGGGCGGCGTTCGGGTCAACGAACTGACCCGCAAGCTCGGTGTGTCGGACATGACGGTGCGCCGGGACCTGGACGCGCTGGCCCGGCAGGGTGTGCTGGAGAAGGTGCACGGCGGTGCGGTGCCGGTGGTCGAGGCGAGCACGCACGAGCCGGGCTTCGAGGCCAAGTCGGGGCTGGAGCTGACCGCCAAGGAGGACATCGCCAGGACCGCCGCCGAACTGGTGGTGCCGGGTACGGCGATCGCCCTGTCCGGCGGTACGACGACGTACGCGCTGGCGCACCACCTCCTGGAGGTGCCCGACCTGACCGTGGTGACGAACTCGGTGCGGGTCGCGGATGTCTTCCACGCGGCCCAGCGCGTCGCCGGGCAGCGCCAGGGTGCGGCGACGGTGGTCCTGACCGGCGGGGTGCGTACCCCGTCCGACTCCCTCGTGGGGCCGGTGGCCGACCAGGCGATCGCGGCGCTCCACTTCGACCTGCTCTTCCTCGGCGTGCACGGCATATCGACCGAGGCCGGTCTCTCCACACCGAACCTCGCGGAGGCGGAGACCAACCGCCGTCTGGTGCAGTCGGCCCGGCGGGTCGTGGTGGTCGCCGACCACACCAAGTGGGGCACGGTGGGCCTGAGTTCGTTCGCCAAGCTGGAGCAGGTCGACACCCTGGTCACGGACGCGGGACTGCCCTCGGACGCGCGTGCGGAGATTGCGGAGCATCTGCGCCGGCTGGTGGTGGCGGGCGAGACGGAGGCCTGATCGCGTCGGCGGTGCAGACATCTGACGGGCCGCCAGTTAGATTGGCGGAGCCGGTCAACCGCCGTTCCGGCCAAGGGGGTTCTCGTCCATGGCACGCCGTCTGCGCCCCGTGGGGCTCGACTTCGTCGAGACCGCGCCCGTACGCCTGGTCTTCGCGCAGGAGATGTCCGCACCGCCCGAGCGGGTCTTCCACGCGCTCAACGACGACGTACCGGGCTGGGCGGAGTGGTTCGACGCGGTGACCCGCGCCGAGTCGGTCGACGACGGTGCCGGGCGCGACATCCGGCTCAAGGGCGGCGGGCGGTTCCGGGAGACGATCATCGCGGCCAAGGAGGCCGAGGTGTACGCCTACCGGGTGGACCTGACCAACGCGCCCGGCGCGCACGCCATCGCGGAGGAGTGGCGGCTCGTCCCGTCCGGCGGCGGCACCCGCGTGCAGTGGACCTTCGCCGTGGACGGCACGGCACCGTTCCGTCTCGTGGTCAGGGCGGCACGCGCCGGGCTCGGCCGGGCCTTCCGGGGCGCGGTCGTCGAACTGGACCGGCGTCTGTCACGGTAGTGCCTCAGCCGGGCCAGACCCCCGTCTCCAGCAGCGACTCGATCGCCGCCGTGTACGGCGCGATGTCCAGGCCCTGCTGGGCGAGCCAGGTGTCCGAGTAGTACTTGTCGAGGTACCGGTCCCCCGGGTCGCACAGCAGGGTCACCACGCTCCCCTGCCGTCCCTCGGCCACCATCTCGGCGACGATCTTCAGCGCACTCCACAGCCCGGTCCCGGTCGATCCGCCGGCCTTCCGCCCGATCGCGCGCTCCAGCGCCCGCACCGCCGCCACGCTCGCCGCGTCCGGCACCTTCATCATGCGGTCGACGGCTCCCGGTACGAAGCTCGGTTCCATCCGCGGCCGCCCGATGCCCTCGATGCGGGACCCGCAGTCGCAGGTGACGCCCGGATCGCCGGTGGTCCAGCCCTCGAAGAAGCAGGAGTTCTCGGGGTCGGCGACACAGATCCGGGTATCGCGCTGGGTGTAGTGGACATAGCGCGCGAGCGTCGCGGAGGTGCCACCGGTCCCCGCCGTGGCGACGATCCAGGCCGGCTCCGGGAACCGCTCCAACTCCAGCTGCCGGAAGATGGATTCGGCGATGTTGTTGTTGCCGCGCCAGTCCGTGGCCCGTTCGGCGTAGGTGAACTGGTCCATGTAGTGGCCGCCGGTCTCCACCGCGAGGCGCGCGGACTCCTCGTACATCTTCCGGGAGTCGTCCACGAAGTGGCACTGCCCGGCGTGGAATTCGATGAGCCGGCACTTCTCGGCGCTGGTGGTGCGCGGCATGACGGCGATGAAGGGCACGCCGATGAGCTTGGCGAAGTACGCCTCGGAGACGGCCGTCGAGCCGCTGGACGCCTCGATCACCGGCCGGTCCGGCCGGATCCAGCCATTGCACAGGCCGTAGAGGAAGAGCGAGCGGGCCAGCCGGTGCTTGAGGCTTCCTGTCGGGTGCGTCGACTCGTCCTTGAGGTAGAGGTCGATGCCCCAGGCCTCGGGCAGCGGGAAGCGCAGCAGGTGCGTGTCCGCCGAGCGGTTCGCGTCCGCCTGGACCTTGCGAACGGCCTCTTTGAGCCAGTCGCGGTAGACGGCGTCACTGCGGTCGACGTCGAGGGTGGCGCTGGTCCGGATCTGCGGGGTGGTGCTCACGACAGGACTCCTCACGCTTCGCGCCGACAGCGCCCGAACGCGGCCGAACGCGGCCGACGCACCGATCATAGACACCTTCCGCACGCTCCTCACCTGCATAAACGCATCTTTGAGCGCCTCAAAGGCACCCCTGGGGAACAGCGCCGGGCAGTGGCGCGAACCCTTCGGGGGCGCACGGCGGCGAGTGCTCCGAGCGCTCCCCGCCCGGCGGCCCGTGCGCACTGGTGCTCCACGCCGGGGGCGGGCAGACTGCCACCGGACGGGACGAACGTCCCGAACGGGGGCGCACACTGGACCACGACACGAGCCGGAGCGCGCCGGGCCGGGGCCACAAGCTTCCGGACGGCGGCCGACGTACTCGAAAAGGGGCGGGGCAGGATGGCGGAGCCGGAGTTCACGGCGACGGGCGTGCGGATCGACAAGCGGCTGCGTTCGCTCACCCGGGCCGGGCAGGTCCGGATAAGGGACGGCAGGCTGCAGTTGCTCACGAGCTACGGCAGCGAGATCGACAGCGCACCCGTCCAGGCGGTACGGGCCTCGAAGCCGTGGTTCGCGTCGGAGGACCGGGCCCTGGCCGACCTCAACGGCCAGCGCTACTCACTCACCCTGGGTGACCACGACCCGGCGCCGGGCGAGCCCGGTCCGCCCGCGGCGCGCCGCTTCATCGAGGCGGTACGACGGGCCGCGGGGCGGGACCGCTGAACCCTGCGGACCTGCGGGGCGTGACCGCCGGACCACGGCGAGTTGCGGGACCGTACACACTGGGTCACGCTTGTCTCACGTCACTCTGGGTTTACCGGCGACAACGCTGCGAACCAGCCCGCCGGCCACGACAGCAGGCGGCCCCATGGACGGCGGCGCCCTGCTGGATCCGTTCTCCGTGTTCTTCCGGACCTCACGTCGGGGAGTCGCAGTCGTGATCAAACACCCAAGCAGACACTGCTCGGTGGAGCTCCAAGCCTTGCCGTCGCGGATCGGCCAGGTCCGCAGAATCGTATCTGCGCAGTTGCGCTACTGGCATCTCGACCCGTTGATCGACCGGGCAGCGCTCGGTGTGACGGAGTTGCTCACCAACGTCCACCGGCACGCCCGGACCGACAAGAACTGCACCGTGGAGATCGAGCTCCAGCTCGACCGCCTCACGGTGTCGGTCCGCGACCACGATCCACGCCTCCCGGTGGTCGAGGACGGCACGGAGATCGCGCCGATGGCCACCTGCGGCCGAGGCCTTGCGATGGTGGCCGCGGTCAGCGAGAGCTGGGGGGTACGGCCGCACGACGACGGCAAGGTCGTGTGGTTCACCCTGCCGGCACCGACGGCCACCCCGAAGACGGCCGCCCGCCCGCAGCGCCGCGCCGCCGAACCGGCACCCCGGCGGATCGTCGAGCCGGAACCCGCGACCGCCGCCGCACCCGCCGCCGAGCCCGCGCCGGCCGGCACCCCGGCCCCCGCGCACGCCCACGCGACCGCCGCGGTCCCCGGCGCCGCACACGCTCCCGCCCGCTCGGCTGTCGCCAGTTGAGCGGGCGGTGAGTCTCCTCGCCGAGTCTCACCCCGGCATTACCGCTTCGTCATACCGCGCCACCCTTGCCGACGCGGCCGAACTGCTCCTCCAGGACGGACAGCCGGCGCCAGTACTCGTCCTCGTCGATCTCGCCGGTGGCGAAGCGGCGGCCGAGGACCGCGAGCGGCGAGTCGCCCGCCGGACGGCCGGCGTCCATCGGGCGCCAGGGTCCGCCGCGGCCACGCCACCCGGCGCGGCGCAGGAACGTGCCGACGCCGATCGCGACGGCCGCCCAGATCAGCGGGAAGAACAGGATCCACGGGCCGGGCCCGCCGTTCCAGTTCGCCAGGGTCTCCATGTCGGTCAACTCCCCAGGGTTTCGGTGTGATGTACCGAGACTGGCCGCCGGGAGGGGGCCGCGTCGTCGTGCGGCCGACGGCACCGCCCATACCTCCCGGGGAGTACGCGGCGGCGCGACGCCTGCTCCCGAAAGGACTGGCATTCTGTAACTACTAGTATGTACAGTCCTCGTGTGAGCACGTCGGAGCGGTTGATCGAGTCCACCCGCGAGCTGCTGTGGGAGCGCGGCTACGTCGGCACGAGTCCCAAGGCGATCCTGGAGCGTGCGGGCGCCGGCCAGGGCAGCATGTACCACCACTTCAAGGGCAAGCCGGACCTGGCGCTGGCCGCGATCCGGCGGACCGCCCAGGAACTGCTGGCCACCGCCGAGGCCGTGCTCACCGGACCGGGCACCCCGTACGAGCGGATCGAGGCGTATCTGCGGCGCGAGCGCGACGTGCTGCGCGGCTGCCCGATCGGCCGGCTGACCATGGACCCGGACATCATCGCGCGCGACGAACTGCGCGCGCCGGTCGACGAGACGCTCGACCGGATCCGGGAGCTGATCGCCGGGATCGTCGAAGAGGGCAGGGAACAAGGGCAGTTCGGACCCCGGGTGGACGGTGAGGAGATCGCCGCGACCGTGCTCGCGACCGTACAGGGCGGCTATGTGCTCGCCCGGGCGTCCGGTTCCCCCGCCGCTTTCGACGCCGGGGTGGGCGGACTGCTGTCCCTGCTGAGGAGTTGACGTACGTGCACATCACCAGAGAACGCCCGGACACCCGACGGGGTCCGGCTGAGAACTTCACCGGCACGGTGTGGCTGGACGAGATCGCGGCGGCCGCCGCCCCGTCCCGGCTGCGCCTGTTCAGCGTCCACTTCGCGCCCGGCGCCCACACCGCCTGGCACCGGCATCCGCACGGCCAGGTGCTGCACGTGCTGGAGGGCGAGGGGCTGGTGCAGCGCAGGGGCGGCGAGCCGGAGGCGATCCGCGCGGGCGACACGGTGTGGATCGAGCCGGGCGAATGGCACTGGCACGGCGCCGGGCCGCGCACCTTCATGACGCATCTCGCGGTCGTGGAGGCCGCCGAGGACGGCACGACCACCGAGTGGCACGAGCACGTGACCGACTACCCGGCCTGAGGAGGGACCAGCTCCGTGCACGCCATGCAGTACGAGTTCACCCTAGCTGCATGGACACCCCGCAATAGAGCATACCTGAGCCGCTGAGCTGCGGAAACGAAAGAAGCCCCGCCGTTCCTGCCTCCAGACAAGGAACAGCGGGGCCTTACCACCCCGGGCAGTCCACTGGGGGTGGACTCCTCACGACGGGTGGCGCCTCGTCCTCCCTGGGGCGTCGGGCGACACGGGAGGACGAGAAGATCTGCGGGCACCCTCCCCGCCTCGACGGGGGACGACGCGGGGAGGGCTCTCCGGACGTCGCGCAGGTGCGATGACCAAGCAACTGCGCGGCACCTCGTCCGCGGCTTTTTGTAGATCTCGGCGCACCGCGGACAAGGGTCGGACGCTAGCGGGGGTCAGTGACTGCCAACCTCATTGACCCACCGACCCCCGCCGCGCCCTCCGTGGTCGACGCACAGGCGCCGGCCACGGGTCTACGGGATGGGCGGGATGGGCTCCACCCGTGCCGGGAGGATCTGGAAGTTGGTGGCGGTGTTGAAGCGGAACCGCGTGTGCGTCGGGTACAGCCGCTGGTGCTCCTTCGCCCACGCGACGTAGTCCACGGGGTTCTCGGCCTCTCCCCCGGGCTCCTGTTTCAGCTCCACGCAGCTCACGCAGTCGCCCCACCTGCGCGGCTTGAGGTCGGTCAGTTCCTTCTGTGATCCGACGACCGGAAACGCGTCAGTTCGTATCAGCACGCCGTCCCCCTGCCCGTCTTGTGACGTGCCATGGCAACGCGAAGATCGGCCGCCTTCGACGGGTCGTAGGACTCCGAGTGCGGGTTACTGACGATGTCGATGCGTTCCTGAATCCAGGCGCACCGCTCGCATCCTTGATCCGGTTCCGGAGGTCGGTACACCGTCGGGTCTGATAGCTGAATCGGGGTGCTTCTCAACACCGTTTCCATCGCCACGCCTGCACCTCCGTCACCGGACTTCGTTAGTTCGACGGTAGGCGCGCAAGGGGGCGCGATTCCACAGAGTTCTACGGAGTTCTATGCAACTTCAGTCGAGCGAGTCAATCGCGGTCGAGATGAGCCCTCGGGCGGCAGCCCCATAAACCGCGAGCGCCGTCATCTCCTCGAAGGCGCGTGCGTACATCGCGACTTCTCCGGGGGCGGTGACGGTGATTCCGGCCGTCAGGAGTTCGACCGATACGCGCTCGTCGTCGAACAGCGTGAACGTCTCCAGCGTCCACATGGGCCGCTCCCGTCCCGCGGGAATGATGCCGATGGAGACGGCCGGCAAAGCCATGACGGAGAGGAGATAGCCCAACTGCCCCGCCATGACCACGGAGTCCCCGATGACGTGGCGGAGTACGGACTCCTCCAGCAAGAGCGCGAACCGCTTGTGTCCGTCGCGGATGATGTGGGACCGGTCGACCCGTGCGGCGGCAGCCTCGTCGACGTCCTCCGGCGTCCCGTGGACGCGCGCGATGTTCCCGAGGAGTGCGGCGGCGTACTCGTAGGTCTGGACGAAGCCAGGGATGACGCTGGAGCTGTAGACGCGGAACGTGCGCGTCTGCTCGTACAGCGGGATCCGGGACTCCTGGAGCCGACGCAGGCCGCTCCGCTGGACGCGCTTCCACTCGACGTACATCGAGTCGGCCGTGCGGTTGGCCGCGAGGAGATCCGGGATCCTGTCATCGGCTCCGCAGGCGGCGCACCACGCCCTGATGTCGTCGTCCGACGGGGGCGTTGTCGCACTCTGTAGCCGCGAAACCTTCGAGGGTTGCCACCCCGCCAGGACGGCAACCTCCCTACCCGTCAGACCAGCGTCACGCCGGATCTCACGGAGCTTCTCCGCGATGGCACGGCGCGCCTCGTCGAGGGCGGCAGACGGGTAGGGAGACTGCATGGTCGGGTGGCGCTCAGATCCTGAAGTCCGTGTGAGGGATGGCCCGGTCCCACACTGTCTCGAACGCTTCAGCGTGGCGCTTTACGACGTCGGGCGCGTCCTCCAGGACGTGACCAACGAACGCGCCATCGCCGGCGAACAGGCCATACCGGATCAGCCGGCCGTCGAAGATCCAGAGGTCGGCCCCGGGTAGGAGCAAGTCGCATGCCAGGCGTCGCGGCAGCCACCGGACGTCTTCGCCCGCCGCAAGGTTCTGCGGCGTGCATGAGTGCTCGTACCGGATGTACTCGCTCACCGGCTCCGACACGACACGCGCACGGCGTACGACAACCCCGCGCCCCACAGCGTCCGACACGACGTCATGGAAGGAGTTCCACCACGTCGACCGGTCGTCGAGGACGTATCGGTGCCCCGCACGCCACGCCGCGAAATCCTCGTCCTCCTCGACGACCCCGTAGACGTCTCGGGTCTCCAGGTGGACGGCGGAGGCGCGACACCCTGCGAGGAGCTCAGCGAACGGGGGAACGTTCTGCGGCATCGAGCGCCTCCCTGATCTGCTGCGCCATACGGAGAGGCAGCCTGACGACTGCCTCCGTCTCGGGAATCGGTCCCGCGACAAGGCATTCTGCCCGAAGTGCCTCATCAGCCTTCCAGCCCTGAACGACGAGCTCTTGCTTCCCCTCGTCGAGCCACACCGTGGGGCAGTTGTCGCCGTTGGTCTCAGGGTCCTTACCGAAGCACCGTAGCGTCATGATGACCTCCGTTGTCACGCGGATTGCGCAATGTTCTACGACCATCACGCCCACGGGGAGGCAGCGTCAAGGGTGCCTACAGCCAACCCGCGTGCCGCATCCGACGTCGCCACAGCCGGCCGTGGTCGGCTGTGCAGTACCGGCGCACCCGCCCCGCTCCCTCCGCCTGCGTCAGCGGGGCTCCGCAGTGAAGGCACCCGTTGTCGCTCTGAGCCTTGATCGTCTTCGTGCAGTCCATCTCTTGCTCCTCCTAAAGTCAGTGAGCCCGCGGACCCATGACGGATCCGCGGGCATGAGAAAGGCCGGTCCCATGGCGGAACCGGCCCGGTGTGTGCGTGTGGTGTGCGTCAGATCTTCCGACCGTTGTTGAGTGCGGCAGCGGACTGCGCGTCATACGTGGTGATCTCGGTCCGGACGATGTCCGTGATCTCCCGGTCACCCACGAAGACCCGCACGTCCGCCTGAACCGTCGTCGAGCCCGTCGACTTCGCCGCCCTGATGTCGGACCACTGGGAGCCGGTGAACACCGGTTCAGGGGAGCCCGTTCCATTGGCCACAAGAGACAGACCCGTGGGAAGGTAGCCGCCCTGGTCGTACCAGTGCGGGGAACGACTGAGCCACTTCGACCATGCTGCCGCGGGAGACCCGTAGTCGGCACGGCCCTTGATGTAGCCGAGACCCCACTTGATCTGTGTCGCGGCGTTCGTACGCCAGTCTGAGCCCGCACTGGCCATCTTCCCCGCCGGGAGGGCCTGGGGGATCCCGTAAGCCCCGGAGGATGCGTTCAGGGCGTTCCAGCGCCACCCTGACTCACCGTTCCAGAGCTTGATGAGCGGCGGCATCTGCGTTGCCGGATCCCACCCGAACGCCGGCAGCATGGCGCGAGCGATGCTCTGCGCCTGGCGGGCGGAGGCGCCGTGCGCGCCCAGGTCACCGAGACCGCTGACGTCGGCCGAACCCCCGCCGCTCACGGCGTCGACGATGGCGTCCTTCAGGCCGTCGACCATGCGCACCGGGAGCTTGGCGAGAGCGTCGCCCATGGGGGTGCTGCCGACGCCCTTGGACACAGAGTCGAGCACGGGCTTGACGAGCCGGCCCCACACCTTCGAGGGGTGCGCGAGGAGATCCGCGGCTGTCTTAGCCCAGTCGATTCCCTTCGACACGGCGCCCTTGGCCCAGTCGAAGGCTCCGCCGAGTGCACCGACGATGCCTCCGTCAGCGAACCGCGGGAGCTCTCCGGTCCGGTTCATGTACGCGAGCTTGTCGAACCCGATCTTCCGGGCACTGCTGCGCTTGATGATGAACTCGTCGGCCATCGCCAGAATCGGGATGCTGTCGACGCCCGGAGTCCCTCCGCTCGTCCGCCCGCCCTGCGCGAACTTCGGCGTCTCGTCGAGGAGCTTCGGAGCCTTCGGGAGGGACTTCAGCCCCACGTACTTCGCCACCGAGTCCCACACGGCCTTGATGCCGTGGGTGTACACGGCGGAGATCACGAAGTTCACGGGTCTGGCCGTGATGGAGGCGATCCCGTCCCAATGCTTCTTGATCGCGTCCTTCGCGTCACCGAAGGCTTCGCCGACGAGGCCGATGGCGGTCTTGAGGTTGTCGAAAGCAGGCTTCACGCCCTTCGAGTACAACCACGACGCACCGTCGGCAATGTCGTCGATGGCCGGAGAGAATGCACTGTCCCACAGCCACTTAGCCTTCTTTCCGACCCAGGCAATTGCGTTCCAGAGGTCGTCAAGGTGCGGCTTTACTCCATGCAGATAGAGCCACTTCACGGCAACACCGATTGCGCTGACGACCGGGGCGAAGGCGTGGTCGTTGAGCCACACCACCTTCTTGCCGACCCATTCCAGGATCTGCCACAGCTGAGTGAACGACGGCTTCAGGTAGTTGTCCCAGAGCCATACCGTCGCCGTTTTGATGCCGGCCCAAGCTGCCTGCACTCCGTCGCGGAACCACGAGAACTTCTTGTATGCGTAGACCACGGCGGCAACGACCGCGACGATTGCGATACCGATCAGCACGAGCGGGTTTGCAGCGACCACGAAGTTGAACGCGATCATAGAAAGCGTCCACAGCTTCGTCGCGACGATCGCTGCGTATATGCCCTGGAGCAGCCATGGCGCATTGCCGGCGATGATGCCGATAGCCTCCGCCACCCCGCCCAGCACCTTCAGAAGAGGTCCACTGATTGGGGTGAGGCTCTCGCCGACGTTGAGAAATGCCGTGGCCACCTTGCCGAACACGTCGGCCAGAACTGCGCCACGGTCGGAAGAGAACTTCAGGAACTTCTCGAACTCCGGGTTGGCTTTGAGGTTCTGCCCCCACTTCGAGAATCGGCCCGTCGTTTTGATGAGCCGATCGGAGATCTTGTCAGTGTGGGGAAGGAAACCGTCGAGGACGCCGGCGATACCCTTGAAAACATTCCCGAAAGCCGTACCGAGACCGATGATTGCAGGCTTGACGGCTCCGTCGAGATCGCGCTTGAAGCCACGCCAGAACGGCGTTTTCAGCTCACGACTGGCCTTGTTCCACAGAACGCCCACGGCGTCGGCAGCGCCGTGTACAAGCGGCGTCAGACCGGGCAGCGCGTTCTTCGCTGCGTTCACTCCGCGAGTGAATAGCGGAAGCACCTCCGGCTGAAGCGACGTCGACCAGTCGGTGAATGCGCTCTTCAACCCGTGAGACCCGGCAATGGAGTCGTACAAGTCACGCTGTTCCGGGGTGAGCTTGGCGAGTGCCTCGCGGTACGTATCCGCGGCCGTCGTCGTCTTCGACGTGGCGTCGACCGACGAGAGCTGTGCGGCCTGAAGCGCGCGTTCCGCGGAGGCGACTGCTCCGCCCCGCTCACTTCCGCCTCGCGCACCTTCGTGCGGGCGTCGGCAAGGGCGCGCTCCTGATCCTCGACTTTGGCGTTGGCCTCCGCCACACGATCCTTCGCGGCCTTGACCTGATCGGAGCCCTCGACGCCGGCCTTCGACGCTGCCTCCGTCGACTTCTTCAGGTCAGCGTTCTTCTCCTGCTGCTCCTTCAGAGCCTGCGCGGCCTGGTCGTACGTGAGCTGCGCGCGCTGACGCTGGAGGTCGTCGGCTGTCGGGTCGGCAAGCGTCTTGTCTAGATCGGCCTTGGCTTCCTTGACCCGGAGCTCCGCGTCACGCTGACTCAGGATGCCGTCGAGGAGTTCGTCATTCTGCGCTTTGAGCTGCGCCGTGGCGTCCTTGCGGGCCTGCGTCAGGTCTTCCTCTGCCTGACGTGCCGACTTCTGCGCGTCGGCAAGGGAGCGCTCCGCCGTGGCAACCTGCGCGTTGGCCTGCGCCACGGCGCTTGCGGCCTGACGGTGCGCGCTCGTCAGGGAGGCTTCCGCAGACGCCATCTGTAGCGCGTTCTGCGCGGCTCGCACATTTGACGCGGCGCCGTTGTCCGTCGCACGGCTCGACTCGTTCTCCGCGGCCGTACGAGCCTGCATTGCGCTTGTCACGGACTTGATCGCGGGGACGGCTACGAGGGCGAGTGCTCCGACTCCTGCGCCGGCTGCAAGTGCTGTAGCGGCAATGGAGCCGATACCGGCAGCAGCGACGGGAACTACGGGGAGCGCCGCGACGGCAGCAAGGGCGATACCGAGGAACTTGAGTTCGCTTATCGCGCTGGAAGTATCGGCGCGTACCTTGATATTGACGTCGTCCCGGTCAACGTCGTTTATCTGGCGTTGCACTTCCGCCAACGCTGCGCGCGCTGCTGCGGTGTCCGTTCTCACCTGAACGCTCGGGTGTTGCGCTCCCAAACGCTCCAGCCGCGCATTGATGTCCGTGATTTCCGCGAGCGCTGCGCCGGCGTCAATATCGAGGCCGATCGTTTTGCCGCTCAACGTCTGGATCCGGGCACGCAAACGGTCGATGTCTGCGTTGATTCCGGTTTCGCCGAGCCTGACGTCAGCCCGCGGGAGGCTTCGGAATGCCTCCTCCAACTTCGCCTTTATCGAGCGCCCGAAGGCACCACCGATCTTCCCACCCTCACGGGTCGCAAGGACCCGGGCACGCGCCCCACCTTGGGTTACGGCGTCTGGGATGGCGATGACGATGTTCTTGGAGATCGCCTCGCCCATGCGTCGGCCGGCGTCCTCCCCCACCCGGTCGGCAATGGGGAGGACGAGTGCCTTCAGCTTCGTGTGGAAGTTGGGGACGATGGGGACAACGTCGACCGCTGCCCCACCGACTATGTCAAGGTCGCTCATCAAACGCCCCCGTTTCCTGCGTTGGTGGGGTCACAACGGGTGTTGTCGACGCGGAGAACGTGACGTCGTAGGCGTTTACCCCGGCACTGCCCACAATATCGAGATCTCCAGCCATCACGTCTCCACAACGGTCACGGAGAACACCACATCGTCGGCGTTGTCACGGAGGTCGAGGAGTTGGCCTATGAGATAGAGTCGGCGCGCCTGGCGTTCGACGTCGGGCGTCGCTTCACAACGGGCGATTGCGGCCGACATGCCGGCGTGTTCTCGGCACACTTCGCTGCACCATGAATCGATTTCTAGAGTGCCGGATGTCGTCATTCGCAGCTTTGGCGAGAAACGACATCCGGGGCGGAAGCAAACGGCCTCTTCAGTGGTCATATTTATCTCCCTGGAAATATGAGAGCCCCGACGCGTCGGGGCTGATGGTTGGTCTACGGGGCATGTGGCGCTCAGCGCTTCGGTGCCGGGGTGCTGAACACCTCCTCCACCGTGCTCGACGGCGACCGTCGGGCGTTGAGGCGCGCGTACAGGAGAAGCAGTTCCTCGGCTGCGCTCCCGTCCGCCTCGTCGTCGGCCCGCTTGGCACGGGCCAGCCACACCCGGCATTCCGTCGAACAGTGCTGCCGACGTCGATACCGGCCGTCCTGGCCGAGGGTTACCGCACGCGGGAAGTTGCAGCCGGGTCGCTTACAAGGGGGTGGCGGGATGTTGTGCATAGCTCCTCCAGGGAACGCAGCAGGGCCCCGGGGCCCTTATTGACAACGTTACGGTTACATGTGCGCTGATCAGCGACTTCTTGTTGACGGATTGGATCTTGTGCGTGCGGCTTGATCGTTCCGTCGGCGCGATCCATCGCGTAGGCGCACCGCGAGGAGTCCCTCAGGGGCCGCCAGAGGCCGTCAGGGGCCGTTTCAGGGACCCCTGTAGGCGTTACATCTCAGATCCCCAGACCCGTACACCCAGCGGTTATCAGCACCTGTACGGGCAGCGTGGCGTGCCGGGGAGAGTCACCCCCCTACGTCTCCGCAGGTCAGCGACCCAGCGCACCTTCGGTGCGCGCCGGGGGCGTGGTAAATGTCGTGGCGTGCGCCGAGGTGCTTCTTGTCTGCCCTGCCGTGTGC
>NZ_JBIVXP010000008.1:435781-448786 GCF_044769305.1 Streptomyces sp. NPDC090499 | reverse complement strand
CTCGCCGACCCACTCACCCATCGCCACAAGACGAGTCTGGTCCTGCCGCTCACGCGGCAGGACCAGAACCCCAAGATCTTCATCAGCCTTCTAGGCCCCGTCGGCCCGGCGCACGCCCGGGCCTCCCACCCGTCCGGCCCAACCCCGCTCGGCCAGAAGAGGCGAGCGGGCGTGACCGGTGTGACCGTGGTGGAAGGTATGGGCGCGCGCACGGATCCGAGGAGGCTGCATGGCCGAGGGACTGGTCGACGGCAGAGCGCCCCGCACTGCCCTGGCGGACGGCTCCGGCCGTCCCGCGCCGACCTTCGAAGCGATGAGTGCAGTCGCCGACGCCGTGCTCTACGAGGGCTATCTCCTCTACCCCTATCGGCGGTCCTCACCGAAGAACCGTGCCCGCTGGCAGTTCGGGGTCCTCTTCCCCCGCGATTGGGCGGAGGCCGACGGTCCGGTCAGGCCGGGGGTGTCGGGTTCGGCGGACTCCTGGTACCAGCAGACGGAGTGCCTGCTGCGGGTGCGCAGGCCGGACGCGGTCCTGCGGCTGCGGGTGCGGTATCTGCAGCTGCAGCACAAGCAGGTCGAGGACGCCGACGGGCGGCCCGTCGAGTCGCTGCACTGCGCCGACGGGACCGTGCAGCTGACCTTCGAGGAGGCGGTGGCCCGCGAGGCCGAGTTCACGGTCGCGCTGGACGGTGACGAACACGGGTTTCCGGTGGGCTCACCGGCCGGTGCCGACACCGAGGAGCTGCCCTCGGGCGCCGGGCGGATCGTCCGGCGCCGGGCGGAGGTGCGGGCGAGTACCGTCCTCGTGGCCGAGCGGCTCGGCGGAGACCTCCTCCGGCTCCGGGTACGCACCACGAACGAAGGGCACCTCGGAGACCCGCACGCCCCGCGCGACCGGGCCCTGCGGCACGCGCTGATCGCCACCCACACCCTCCTCGGCGTCGAGGGCGCGGAGTTCGTCTCCCTGATCGACCCGGGCCGGGCCCTCCAGGACGCCGCCCGGAGCTGCCGCAACGACTTCACCTTCCCGGTGCTCGGCGGCGCGCCCCCCGCCACCGCCCCCGACGACGGCTCGGTCTCCGCCCTGCTGCTCTCCTCCCCGATCATCCTCCCCGACCATCCCCAGGTGGCACCGGAGAGCCCCAGCGACCTGCACGACGCCGGTGAGATCGACGAGATCCTCACCCTGCGCACCATGCTGCTGACGGACGAGGAGAAGCGGGAGGCCCGGGCCACCGACCCGCGGGCCGCCGACATCCTCGACCGGGTCGACACCATGCCGCCGGAGGTCTTCGAGCGCCTGCACGGCGCCATCCGTTCGCTCAACCCGGTCGGCGAGACCATCGCCTGCGAAGGCCCCGTCGAGGCAACCGCCGACAGCGAAGGCCCCGTCGGCAAGGAGCCCACCGCGCGTCCCGCCTGGTGGCAGGAGGGCGGCGACGACGGGCTGTCCCCGGCCACCGACACGCTCCTGGTCGACGGTGTGCGGGTCGGCGGCGGCAGCCCGGTGCGGCTGCGCCCGCGCGGCAGGGGCGCCGACGCCCAGGACATGTTCCTGGTCGGCCGGACCGCGACCGTGGCCGCCGTCTTCCACGACGTGGACGGCAGCAGCCGTCTCGCCGTCACCGTGGACGACGACCCGGCGGCCGAACTGCACGGCTGGTACGGCCGTTACCACTACTTCCGGCCCGACGAAGTCGAGCCGCTCGGGGGCACCGACGTCCCGGATCCAGCGACGGCTGCCGAGCCGTCCCCGGGCCCACACCATCGGAGGCCTAGCAGATGAGCAGCAGCAAGAACGGCACCACGGCCGTCGGCGGCGAACCCGCCCGGGCCGACGGCGAGCACCAGGGCTTCGACGAGATCACCATCCTCTGGATCTCCGAGGGCATGAGCTGCGACGGCGACACCGTCTCCGTGACCGCCGCCGACCAGCCCTCCATCGAGGACCTGGTCCTGGGCCTGATCCCGGGGATGCCCAAGGTCAACCTGGTCAACAAGGTGCTCTCGCCGAGCCTGGGCGGCGAGGACTTCCTGGCGCCCTACCGGGCGGCGGCACGGGGCGAGCTGGAGCCGTTCATCCTCGTCATCGAGGGCTCGATCCCGAACCAGAACATCATCGAGGGCGACGGCTACTGGACGTCCTTCGGCAACGACCCGGAGACCGGCCAGCCGCAGACCCTCAACGACTGGATCGACGAACTGGCGCCCCGGGCCTGGGCGGTGGTCGCCGTCGGCACCTGCGCCACCTTCGGCGGCATCCACGCCATGGCCGGCAACCCGACCGGCGCCATGGGCCTCGCGGACTACCTGGGCTGGGAGTTCAAGTCCCAGGGCGGGCTGCCGGTGGTGAACATCCCGGGCTGCCCGGTGCAGCCGGAGAACTTCATGGAGACCCTGATCTGGGTGCTCTACCACGCGGCCGGCACCGCTCCCCCGCCGCCGCTGGACCACATGCTGCGCCCGCAGTGGCTGTTCGGCCGCACCGTCCACGAGGGCTGCGACCGCGCCGCCTACTACGAGCAGGCGACCTTCGCGGCGGACTACAACTCGCCCAAGTGCCTGGTCAAGACGGGCTGCTGGGGTCCGGTGGTGAACTGCAACGTGCCCAAGCGGGGCTGGATGGCCGGCATCGGCGGCTGTCCGAACGTCGGCGGTATCTGCATCGGCTGCACCATGCCGGGCTTCCCGGACGCGTTCATGCCGTTCATGGACGAGCCGCCCGGCGGCACCCTCTCCTCGCTAGCGATCAAGCCGTACGGGGCGGTCATCCGCAGGCTGCGCGGCTTCACCAACGAGCTGGTCAACCACGAACCCAAGTGGCGCCACAACAAGCGCAAGCTCACCAGCGGTTACGCCCCGCGCTGGCGCCCCTGACGCGCCACGGCCAGCACCACCCCAGTCCCCCCACAGCAAAGGTCAGCGAACGCCGATGACAACCGAGGCCCGGCAAAAGGGGCGCAAGCCCGCGCAGATCGTGGACATGTCCTGGGATCCGATCACCCGGATCATCGGAAACCTGGGCATCTACACGAAGATCGACTTCGCCAACCGGGAGGTGGTGGAGTGCCACAGCACCTCCTCCCTCTTCCGCGGCTACTCCGTCTTCATGAAGGGGAAGGACCCGCGCGACGCCGGGTTCATCACCTCCCGCATCTGCGGCATCTGCGGCGACAACCACACGACGTGCTCCGACTACGCCCAGCAGATGGCGTACGGCGTGAAGCCGCCGCCGCTGGCCGAGCACATCGTCAACCTCGGCGAAGCGGCCGAGTACATGTTCGACCACACGATCTTCCAGGACAACCTGGTCTTCGTGGACTTCTGCGAGCAGATGGTCAAGGCCACCAACCCGACCGTCCTGGCCCGCGCGCAGAAGACGAACGCGCCGCGCGGTGACATCCACGGCTACCGGACCATCGCGGACATCATGAAGGCCTTCAACCCCTTCGAGGGCGAGGTCTACAAGGAGGCGCTGAAGGTCTCCCGGACCACCCGGGAGATGTTCTGCCTGATGGAGGGCCGCCACGTGCACCCCTCCACCCTCTATCCGGGCGGTGTCGGCACCATGCCGTCACCGACCGCGTTCACCGACTACCTCAGCCGGCTGATGCACGTCATCGACTTCGTGAAGAAGGCCGTCGCCATGAACGACGACGTCTTCGACTTCTTCTACGAGGCGCTGCCCGGTTACGAGGAGGTCGGCAAGCGCCGCATCCTCCTTGGCTGCTGGGGCGCATGGCAGGACCCGAAGGTCGTCGACTACAAGTACGAGAACATGAACCGCTGGGGCAAGGCGATGTACGTCACCCCGGGCATCGTGGTCGACGGCGAGCTGGTCACCAACAACCTGGTCGACATCAACCTGGGCCTGCGGATCATGCTGGGCTCCTCGTTCTACGAGGACTGGGTCAACGAGGACCCGTTCGTCACCCACGACCCGCTCGGCAACCCCGTCGACATGCGCCACCCGTGGAACCAGACCACCCTCCCGGTGCCGCAGAAGCGGGACTTCGAGGGCAACTACAGCTGGGTGATGAGCCCCCGCTGGTACGACCAGCGCACCGGCGACCACCTGGCTCTCGACACCGGCGGCGGCCCGCTGGCCCGGCTCTGGTCCACCGCGCTCAGCGGCATCGTCGACACGCCGTACATCAAGGCCACCGGCAGCAGCGTGCGGATCTCGCTGCCCAAGGGGCCGACGCTGCCGGAGACCACGCTGGAGTGGAAGATCCCGAAGTGGTCCAACACCCTCGAACGGGACCGCGCCCGGCCGTACTTCGTCGCCTACGCGGCGGCCATGGCCCTGCAGTTCCTGGACGAGGCGATGGGTCTGGTGCGGTCCGGCGACACCAAGGTGTTCGAGGACTTCGAGGTGCCGGACGAGGCGATCGGCTGCGGCTTCCACGAGGCCGTCCGCGGGGTCCTCTCGCACCACCTGGTGATCAAGGACAAGAAGATCGCCAACTACCACCCGTACCCGCCGACCCCGTGGAACGCCAGCCCGCGTGACAAGTTCGGCACCCCGGGCCCGTACGAGGACGCCGTCATGGGCCAGCCGATCTTCGAGGAGAACGGCCCGGACGACTTCAAGGGCGTCGACATCATGCGCACGGTCCGCAGCTTCGACCCCTGCCTGCCGTGCGGTGTCCACATGTACACGGGCAAGGGCAAGACGCTGAGCGTCACGCACTCGCCGGTGTACGGGGCGAACCATGGCTGACGCGCGGCTCGACGGCCCGGCGGTCGAGTCCCGGCTGGCCCGGCTCGACGGGCTGCTGGAGAGCCTGGAGTCCGCCCCGGGGCCGACCGGCGGCTCGGCCGTCGAGGCGGTACGGCTGCTGACCGAGGTCTACGGCGAGGCGCTCGCCCGCGTCCTCGACCTCGCGGACCCGCCGCTGGCCGAGCGGCTCGCCGACGACGAGCTGCTCGACCACCTCATGGTCCTGCACGACATCCACCCCGACCCGCCCGAGCGCCGGGCCGCCCGCGCGGTCGAGCGGCTGCGCCCCGCCGTCCGGGAACGCGGCGGTGACGTCGAGTGGGCCGGGGTGGAGGGCGAGGTCGGCCGGGTGCGGCTGGCCAAGGGCGGCGGTTGCGGTTCGGGGTGCGGCGGAGGTACCACGGAGGTGACCGACGCCGTCCGCGAGGCGGTGCTCGCCGCCGCTCCCGAGCTGGCCGACGTGCAGCCGGTGCCCGAGGCCCCGGCGCCCGCCTTCGTCCCCCTGAACTCCCTGCGCCGGCCACAGGAGGCCCGGTGACCACCCGGACACCGCCCGGCGGAGCCCTGGCCCGTCTCATCCGCTCCTCGGCCGACCGGCAGCCGGCGGCCGGGGCGGAGGTGTGCGAGCTGTGCGCCGAGCCGCTGTCCGAGGACCATGCGCATCTGTACGACACCGGGCAGGCCGAGGTCCGCTGTGCCTGCCGCGCCTGCTCGGTGCTGTTCGCCGACACGCGGCAGCGCACCGGCGCGGGCGACGGCCACTTCCGGTTGATCCCGACCCGCCGGGTCCGCCTCGCGAAGGTCGACACCGCGGCCCTCGGGGTCCCGGTCGGCCTGGTCTTCTTCGTGCCGCGCGCCGACGGCACGGTCACCGCGGAGGGCCCGAGCCCGGCGGGGGCCATGCGCTGGGAGGTGGACGCGGCGGCCTGGCAGCGGGCGGTCGCCGGCTGCCCGCCGCTGGCCGGCATGACCCCCGACGTCGAGGCGCTGCTGGTCAACACGGTGCACGGCCTCGACCACCACTGGATCGTCCCGGTCGACGACTGCTTCCGCATGCTCGCCGTCGTCCGCCGGGAGTGGCGCGGTCTGTCCGGCGGCGGCCGGATGTGGCCGGCCGTGGAGCGTTTCTTCGAGGAGCTCACCGAGCGGCCCTGAGCCGAACGGCCTCGAGGAACGGCAGCACAGGAAGGCTCAGGAAGGAGAACCCCATGGGCAGCATCAGAGTCGGCCGCGCCCAGGCGAGGCCCGACACGCCGTCCCACGTGCCCGGCATGCACCAGGGGAACAGAGGTCCGTACACGAAGCAGACGGGACACCACCCGGACGGCACCGCCGACGCGCGGCGCTCGACCAACATCCACTGGAAGCGGCACGACGTCCTGCTGGACGTCATGCCGAACATCCCGCCCGCGTGACACCGAACAGGGAGTGCCCGCTGTGAAGATGCAACGCAAGAGAACCGGAACGGCGGCCCAGCGCGTGCTGACCGCCGAGGTCGCCGTGGTGGGCGCGCTGCTGCTGGCGCTGTTCGTCACCGAGATCCCCAGCATGATGCGCGAGATGAGGATCTGGCGGATCGCCGGCGGACTGCGCGCCGGTCACCGGTATCCGTGAGCCGGTCGTGCACGAACTGTCGATCGCGGCGGCGATCGTGGAGCAGGCCGACGAGTGGGCCCGGGCGGACGGCGCGGACACCGTCTCCGCGGTGACCGTCCGGGTCGGCGAACTGTCCGGGGTCGTCCCCGACGCCCTGGACTTCGCCTTCGAGGTGGCACGTGAGGGCACCGTCCTCGCCGCCGCCCGGCTCGTCGTCGAGCAGGTGACCGCACAGGCCTGGTGCGGGCCGTGCGCCGAGGAGTTCGCGGTGGGCATGCCGCCGTTCTTCTGGTGCCCGCGCTGCGACCGGCCCTCCACCGAGCTGCGCAGCGGCCGGGAGCTGGAGATCACCGCGGTCGAATGACCCCGCCGGTGGCCGGGACGGTCCGGGCACCGGCGGAGTCACGCCCTGTCGCCGAGCGAGAGCTGCCGTCAGCAGATGCGCGGCAGCTGCTCCCCGAGCGGGAGGTCGACGACCCGGGTGCCGCCGAGTCCGGTCGCCACCACCACCATGCCGGGGTGTTCGGTCACGCACTCCCCGATCCGGGTGGCACCGGCCCCCTGCGGGTGGGCACGCATCGCCTCCAGCACCGCGTCGGCGTCCGTGGGCGGGACGAAGGCGACGAGCCTGCCCTCGTTGGCGACGTAGAGCGGGTCCAGGCCGAGGAATCCGCAGGCGTTCGCGACCGCGTCCGGTACCGGCAGGGCGCGCTCGGCGAGCCGTACGCCCGTTCCCGAGGCGCGGGCGATCTCGTTCAGGGAGGCGGCCAGGCCGCCGCGGGTCGGGTCGCGCAGGACGTGGACGTCGGGGGTGACGTCCAGCATGGTCGCGACCAGGTCGGCCAGCGGTGCGGTGTCGCTCGCGATCTCGACGCCGAACTCCAGCCCCTCGCGCACGCTGAGCACGGCCACGCCGTGCAGGCCGATCGGTCCGCTGACGATGACGGCGTCCCCGGGCCGGGCCCGCTGCGGCCGGATGTCGACGCGCTCGGGGACGAGGCCGACGCCGGCGGTGGTGACGTACACCCCGTCCCCGTGGCCGCTCTCGACGACCTTGGTGTCGCCGGTGGCGATCGTGACACCGGCCGTCTCGGCCGCCGCGCCCATGGCCTGCGCGATGCGTTCGACGACGGCCAGCTCGACGCCCTCCTCCAGGACGAAGGCGGCGGAGAGGTAGGCGGGCCGGGCGCCGCTCATCGCCAGGTCGTTGACGGTGCCGTTGACGGCGAGGTCGCCGAGGCAGCCGCCGGGGAAGAACAGCGGCCGTACGACGTAGGAGTCGGTGGAGAGTGCGAGGCGGGCGCCGCCGAGGTGGAGGACGGCGGAGTCGGTCATCCCGGCAAGGAGGGCGTTGCCGTAGGCGGGGGCGAAGATCTGCTCGATCAGTTCGGCGGAGAGGGCGCCGCCTCCGCCGTGGCCCATGACCACGACCGGCTGGTCGCGGATCGGCGCCGGGCAGCTCCAGTTCGCGGGGTCGACGACGGTCTGCTCAGCCAACGGGGTTCATCTCCTCGCGCGGGAGCGCCGGTTCGGACATCCGGCGGTAGAGGTAGTAGGCGGCGCAGGCGCCCTCGCTGGAGACCATGGTGGCGCCGAGCGGGGTGCGCGGGGTGCAGGTGGTACCGAAGGCCGCGCAGTCGGTGGGTTTGATGAGCCCTTGGAGGACCTCGCCTGCGCGGCACTCGGCGGGTTCCTCGGTGCGGATGCCGGTGACGTCGAAGCGGTGCTCGGCGTCGAAGTCCCGGTAGGCCTCGCTCAGCCGCCAGCCGCTGCCGGGGATGCGGCCGATGCCGCGCCAGTTCCGGTCGGTGACCTCGAAGACCTCCTCGATCATGCGGATGGCGGCCGGGTTGCCGTCGGCGCGCACGGCCCGGGCGTAGGCGTTGTCCACCCGGTGCTCGCCGCGCTCCAGCTGGCCCACCGTGCGGCGGATGCCCTCCAGGATGTCGAGCGGTTCGAAGCCGGTGACGACGACGGGGACCCGGTGCCGTTCGGCGAGTTCGGGGTACTCGGCCATGCCCATCACGCTGCACACGTGCCCGGCGGCGAGGAAGCCCTGCACCCGGCAGGCGGGGGCGGTCATGATGGCCTCGATGGCCGGGGGGACCCGGACGTGGGAGACCAGGAGGGTGAAGTTGGTCAGGCCGAGGCGCTTGGCCTGGTGGACGGCCATGGCGTTCGCGGGGGCGGTGGTCTCGAAGCCGATGGCGAAGAACACCACCTGCTTGTCCGGGTGGCGGCGGGCCAGCTGGAGCGCGTCGAGCGGCGAGTAGACCACGCGGACGTCTCCGCCCCCGCCCTTGACCCGGAACAGGTCCCGGTCGGTGCCGGGGACGCGGAGCATGTCGCCGAACGAGCAGAAGACCACGTCGGGACGGGCGGCGATCTCCAGCGCCTTGTCGATGCACTCCAGCGGGGTCACGCAGACCGGGCAGCCCGGCCCGTGGATCAACTCGACCTCATCCGGGAGGAGTTGGTCGATGCCGTGCCGGATGATGGAGTGCGTCTGGCCGCCGCAGACCTCCATCAGGGCCCAGGGCCGGGTGACGGTGGCCCGGATCTCGTCCAGCAGCCGGCGGGCCAGCTTGGGGTCGTTGAACTCGTCGAGGTACTTCACCGGGCCTCGCCCCCCGCGGCCTCCGGAGCGGCCTGCCGGGCCGCCTGCTGCCAGGCGTCGCCGAACTCCTCCTCCAGGAGCCCCAGTTCCTCGAAGAGCTTGAGGGAGGCCAGGGCCGACTCCTCGTCGAGGCGCTGCAGGGCGAAGCCCACATGGACGATGACGTACTCGCCGACCTTGACGTCCGAGACGTACTCCAGACACGCCTGCTTCTGCACCCCACCGAAGTCGATCAGGCCGGTGAGCGGATCGGAGGTGTCGTCGATGCTCACGACTCTGCCGGGCACTGCCAAACACATGGGTCACTCCGTCTCGTCGCTGACTGCCTTGGGTCGGTCGTCGTCGGGTCGCTGTCCGTGGGCCGCGACCACCAGTTGCCCGAGCGCCAGTCCGCCGTCGTTCGGCGGGACTTCGCCGTGCCGCAGGACCGTGAATCCGGCGCCGTGCAGCAGGTCCGTGGTCGCGTCTTCGAGGAGCGCGTTGGCGAACACGCCTCCGGTGAGGGCGACGGCGGTCACTCCGGTGGCCCGGCGCGCTCCGCCGCACAGGTCCAGGACGGCCCGGGCGACCCCGCGGTGGAAGCGGGCCGCGATCGCCGGCACCGGGGTGCCGCGCCGCAGATCGGCGATGATCGCGCGCAGGGCGGGGGCCGGGTCGAAACGGTCGCCGAAGGGGTACGCGACGGTCTCCGCGCCCCAGGCCGCGCAGGCCTGCGCCTCCAGCTCCAGGGCGGCCTGGGCCTCGTACCCGGCGCGGTGGCACACGCCTGCGAGGGAGGACACGGCGTCGAAGAGGCGCCCCATGCTGGAGGTGGCCACGCAGCCGACCTGGCTCGGCAACTGCCGTTCCAGCAGGCGGAGTTCCTCGCGGGAGCAGGCGGCGACGCTGGGCAGGTCGGCGTCCCGGGGCAGACCGGCCGCCCACAGCCGGGCCAGTGCGGTCCGGCACGGATTGGCGACGCCCGCGTCCCCGCCGGGCAGCGGTGCCGGGGCGAGGTGGGCGAGGCGCCGGTAGCCGGTGTAGTCGGCGAGGAGCACCTCGCCGCCCCAGACGGTGCCGTCGTCGCCGTAGCCGGTGCCGTCGAAGGCGACGCCGATGACCGGTGTGGTGCCGTCGAGCCCTGCCTCGGCCATCGCGGCGGCGATGTGGGCGTGGTGGTGCTGGACGAACACCGGTCTGCCGAGCGCGAGTCGGGTGGCGCGGCGGCGGGCCCAGGCGGACGAGTGGTACCCGGGGTGGCGGTCGGCGGCGACGGTCTCGGGGTGGATCCCGGTCAGCCGGCGCATGTGCCGTTCCGCCCGGACGGCCGCCTCCAGGGTGGCCAGGTCGCCCATGTCGCCGATGTGCGGCCCGAACCAGGCAAGGTCGCCCTCGCCGACGCACAGCGCGTTCTTGAGGTCGCCGCCGACCGCGAGCGCGGGCCGTACCGGGACCGGCAGGCGCAGCGGGCGCGGCGCGTAGCCGCGGGAGCGGCGCAGGACCTGTTCGGTGCCGTCGGCGCGGACCCGCAGCAGGGAGTCGTCGCAGGGCGAGGCGATGGGGCGGTCGTGGGCGAGCCAGGCGTCGGCCAGGCCGAACAGCCGGGTCAGCGCCTCGTCGTCGTCCGTGACGATGGGCTCGCCCGAGCGGTTGCCGCTGGTCATGACCAGGACGCGGGGGCCGGGCGGGTCGCAGGGGAGGCCGAAGAGGAGGGTGTGGACGGGTGTGTAGGGCAGCATGACGCCGAGGTGCGGGCTGCCGGGGCAGACGCCGGGAGCCAGCCGGGTGGCGGGGCGGGGGCGGAGCAGGACGATGGGACGGCGGGGACCGGTGAGCGCGGCCCGCTCGGCCGTCCCGACCTCGGCGATGCGCTCGGCCTCCGCGAGGTCGGCGCACATCACCGCGAACGGCTTGTCGCCGCGCGCCTTGCGGGTGCGCAGGGTGTCCACGGCCCGGGCGGCGGAGGCGTCGCAGGCCAGGTGGTAACCGCCGATGCCCTTCACGGCGACGATCCGCCCGGCGGCGAGCAGTTCTCGCGCCCGTGAGAGGGCGTCACCGTCGCGAGCGGCTCTCACCCCGCTGCCGGCGGCGGGCACCAGCCGCAGCCGGGGACCGCACTCCGGGCAGGCCACCGGCTGGGCGTGGAAGCGGCGGTCGGCCGGGGCGTCGTACTCCCGGGTGCAGGCGGGGCACAGGGGGAAGCCGGACATGGTGGTGACCGCGCGGTCGTACGGCATGCCGGTGGCGATGGTGAAACGGGGGCCGCAGTGGGTGCAGGTGATGAAGGGGTGGCGGTGCCGGCGGTCGGCCGGATCGGCCAGTTCGCGCAGGCAGTCGGCGCAGGTCGCGGTGTCGGGCGGCAGGAGGGTGCGGCCGGGGGCGGACTGCTCGGTGGCGCGGATGGTGAAGCCGGCCTCGGCCCCGGTGGCCGGTAGCTCCTGGACCGCCACGGCGGTCACGGTGGCCAGCGGCGGCGGCTCACCGGCGAGCCGCGCGCAGAACCGTTCGACGCCGGCCGTCGTTCCCTCGACCTCGATGAGCACGCCGCTCGCCGTGTTGCCGACGAACCCGGTGAGCGCCAGGTCGGCGGCCAGCCGGTGGACGTAGGGGCGGAAGCCCACGCCCTGCACGGTCCCGCGCACCGTGACGCGCCGACGGACGGCCGTCGTCGTGGTGGGCGCCGTCACGAGGCGGTCGGGGCGTGGACGTGGCCGTGCGGGTGCGGGGCGAGCGGCGGGCGGTGCGCCGGGGCGCCGTCCCGTACGGCGAGCACCCGGTCGAGGACGGTGTCGACGCCCTCGCCGGTGCGGGCGCAGGAGCGCACGATCTCCACCCCGGGGTTGACCCGCCGCACGTGCTCGGCGAAGGCGGCCTCGTCGAAGCCGGCCGGTCCGGCGAGGTCGGTCTTGGTGAGCACGACCAGGTGCGCGGAGCCGAAGGCGGTGGGGTACTTCGCGGGTTTGTCCTCGCCCTCGGTGACCGCCATCAGCACGATCCGCAGGTGCTCGCCGAGGTCGTAGGAGGCCGGGCAGACCAGGTTGCCGACGTTCTCCACGAACAGCAGCGCGGTGTCCGGCGGCAGCCAGCCCTCCAGGTGGCCGCGGACCTGCCGGGCCTCCAGGTGGCACAGCCCGTCGGTGAGCAGCTGCTTCACCGGCGCTCCGGAACGGGCCAGGCGCTTCGCGTCGTTCTCGGTGGCGAGATCGGCGGTGAAGGCGGCGACGGGGACGCCCCGCTCCCCCGCCCGGGCCAGCACCCGGCCGAGCAGTTCGGTCTTGCCGCTGCCGGGGCTGGAGAGCAAGTTCACCACGCCGACGCCGCGCGCGGCGAGGTCGCCGCGCAGGCTGGCGGCCAGGCCGTCGTTCCTGGCCAGGACGGCCCGGGTGACCTGCTCCGACTGACACATGGGGACTCCGCTCAGGTGGATGGCGTTCGTCTGCCACGGGCCGGTGGGGGCCGGTCGCGCCCACACGGCGGCAGCCGCACATCGGCTCAGCCCCGCGCCCCCGACGGGGCGCGTCCGCTCAGCGATCCTCCGCGCCGCCGGCGGCTGTCGGCGGGCGACCGGCCGCGGCGGGGGCCGCGGATTCCTCCGGGCGGTCCAACGCGGGCGTGGCCAGGGGATCGGCGAGCAGTGCCGGGACCAGGGCGTGCAGGGCGGCGACGGCCCGTTCGACCGCGTCCCGGACGGGGGCGCTCAGCCCTGGGGCGATGTCCTCGTCGCCGCGCGGCAGCTCTCCGGGCTCACAGGCGAGCACGAGGACGCGGGGCAGCGGCTCCTCGCCGAGGTGGGCGGCGAGGGCCAGGACCTTCGCCGGGTCCATGGCGTGTGCCTCGGGCGGGGCGGCCGATCGGCGGTCGGGGAGCTCGGGCTCGACGAGGGACAGGGTGCCGGGGCGTTCCCCGCGGGCGGCCGCGTCCACCAGGACGACCACCGGCCAGCCGTCGAGCAGGGTGTAGGCGAGGTCCATGCCCCGGATGCCGAAGTCCCGGACCCGCGCCTCGGGCGGCAGGGGACGCTGCTCCAGGGCGCGGACCACCTCGGGGCCGAAGGCGTCGTCGCCGAGGAAGATGTTGCCGACGCCCGCCA